>JBLWXP010000006.1:0-251211 GCA_048267405.1 Balneola sp.
AAGGTCGATCTGGTTTGGTGGGCGTATTGACACTCTGAGGGGAATCAAAAAATTATTTCTGTCAACGAATTACTTAGTATCTACAATTCTGATCCCGATGTCTCGGGACGAAGAACCTTCAAAATAACGAACCTGCTACTATTCTAGTTTCAGCAAGAACTTGAGAGCCATACTTGATAACGATTTGGGGTTTGCGCTATATCTTGACCTAATTCTTAATTTTGAATTATTAATTCTCAATTTCCCCCCTCATTCAAAACTCAAAATCCATAATTTAAAATTGTTAGGTATTCAGAACTTAGCAGTTAGTTGCCGGCATTACTTCTGATCGATTGAGCAACTAAACCCACCCCGAAAACATTGCCAATATTTACATTACATCGCTTTGATTAGATTCCTATTTTAAGTTATTTCAAATCAAGATTTATTAACTAACTAGGATACTATGATTAAGCAAGTTTGTAGAATTGCTTTAGTGTTTATTTACGTCACTGTTTTATCTCAAATATTACCAGCGCAAGGTGTACTCACCTTCGAGGATGTAATGAAATTTGAGGATATAAAAACTCCAAAAATATCGACCTACGGAAACTGGTTGGCATATGGTGTTTGGCCTGATAGAGGAGACGGTTATGTTTTGGTTCAACATACAGCCAATGTAACTGAGCATAAACTAGATCTCGGTAGTAACCCAGCAATTTCAGGTAATGAGAAATGGGTAGCTGCTTACAAAAAAACTCCGTTATCTGTTCAGCTAAAAGACAAAAAGAAAGCCCCAAAACAAGGCTTAAGTCTACTTTCTCTAGAAGACGGAAATATATCCGATTTTAATGATGTGTCTAAGTTTCAATTCTCGAATGATGGAAATTGGTTGGCTATAAGTCATTATCAAAGCAAGGAGATTGAAGATCTAAAATCAAAGAATAAGAAATTAGGCACGAAACTTACTCTTATTGATTTAACTACTCAGAAAGAGCATTCTATTCCTTTTGTTCAGTCAATGGCGTTCGATAGCCTTTCGGGATATTTAGCATATTCCATTGTAGACACTAGCGATGCCGAAAATGGTATTTATGTGTTTGATTTGAAAAAGAAATCTTCTGAACAAATTGAGAAGCAAACAAACGGACTTTATTCTAATCTAACGTGGGACCCAAAGCGACAAAAATTAGCATTTACCGCCGCAGTATATGATACTTCTTTTACTGATGGCGATGCCTCACTCAAGCTTTGGAGTGCTTCAAATAACAAATTACAAACACTCGTTAAATCAAGCGATACTGGTGCTGAATGGGCTCTTCGTTCCAATAACTCGCTAACATTTACCCACGATGGAAAGCGCTTATTCTTTGGATTGATGGCACAAGCGATGATTGATGTTGATAAGAAAACTGAATCATCGAGCGCAGAAAAAGATTCAGAAATTGACATCTACGATATCGAAAGTATTGTGAATGACAGAGGAATGGATTTATGGCATGGCGATGATCCTCAAATCAAAACCCACGAAATAAAGACCTGGAATCGTCGTAAGAATCACTTGTTTACCTCTGTATACCATTTGGATAAGAAGAATTGGGTTCAGCTCGCTGATTTTCAAGTTCCTGATGTGAGAGTAAGTCATACGCCAGCTGTGATTTTAGGAAGCAGTGATGTTCCCTACAAAAAAGAACAAACTTGGGATGGTTCTTATAATGATTGGTTCGTTATTGATTTGAAGTCGGGTAAAAAAGAACAGTTTTTAAGTCATTTGGGAGGTAGAGTTCAATTATCTCCAGCAGGAAAATTCGCGTCCTATTACAACGACAAGAATTGGTTTCTCTATGATTTGAAAAAGAAGGAAACTCGAAATCTTACACAGAACTCAGAAGTTCCTTTTTACAACGAAGATCATGACTATCCATCGGATGTTCCTGGTTATGGCATTGCTGGTTGGGTAACTAATGATGAAGCAATTCTGATTTACGACAAGTTTGATATCTGGAAATATTCTACCAAAAATAACAGTCATACAAACATAACAGAAGGTGAGGGACGTAAAGAGAATCGAATTTTTAGGATTGAAAAACTCGAGGATCAACAATCCTTTGCTAAGAATGAAGCGCTTCTTCTTAATTCATATCACGATTTGAAAAAGAATTTCGGATTCTATACAACCAACATTAGCAAGCCAAATGTTAAACCTTTGCTTGAGGAGGATAGAAAATTCACCGTATTAGCAAAAGCGGATGAAAGTGATAAAGTTCTGTTTACTCGTGAAGCTTATGATGAATATCCAAACCTTTGGGTAGCTGAGTCAGCTTCATTCACGAAGACAAAACAAGTTAGTAACTTACATCATGACCTAAAGGAAAAATGGAATTGGGGTAAGGCTGAACTTGTAGATTGGTTGAGTTTAGATGGCACGTACATGCAAGGAATCGTAATTAAACCAGATAATTACGACCCAAACAAGCGCTATCCAATTATGACGTATTACTATAGATTCTTTACCAATAGATTGTATGATTTCGATGTTCCGCAAACAAATCATCGTCCGGTTTTTGCTCAATATGTAAGTGATGATTACGTAGTATTTTTACCAGATATTCGTTTTGAAATTGGTCGACCAGGTTTTGCTGCTACAAAAAGTCTAGTTCCGGGCATTCAGAAACTTGTAGAGCTTGGTATTGCTGATGATGATAAATTAGGTTTACATGGTCACTCGTGGAGTGGTTATCAAACAGCATTTATCGTTACTCAAACCAATATTTTTGATGCAGCAGTGTCGGGTGCACCGGTAAGTAACATGACAAGTGCGTATAGTGGAATTCGATGGGATTCTGGGTTAGCTCGACAATTCCAGTACGAAAAGACACAAAGCAGAATTGGCGCGAGTTTAATTGAAGCTCCCGAAAAGTATATCGAAAATTCGCCCGTCTTTTTTGCAGATAAGATTACCACACCTATGCTTATCCAACATGGTGATGCAGATGGCGCGGTGCCTTGGTATCAAAGTATTGAAATGTACTTAGCAATGCGCAGATACAACAAAGACGTGATCTTCTTACAATATCACGGGGAGCCTCATCATTTGCAGAAATTCTCCAATAAATTGGATTATGCTATTCGAATGAAAGAATATTTCGATTATTACTTAAAAGGAGTGGGAGAGCCAGAATGGATTATTTCAGGGGAACCATATCAAGGTAAATAGGGAATTATTCTCTGCATTGTATTCATAAAAAAGGCTAAAAAAACAGATGTTCTTCTTAGCCTTTTTATTCTAAACTAGAAATATCTTTAATCACATAAATCTATGATTTAAGTGTTATAACGCTGGAAGTTTGTCAGATTCTTAATAAGATTATAAAAAGATCTGAATTACCCTCTTTCCTTCCAAATACTAGGATTTCTGGATGTGTTAAACACTGCAACAACGGTGATGAGCTTTTGATCTTCGTCAATGGTAAAATGAATCATATATGGGTACTTCTTCAATGTAAGACAATGCACATCATCGTAACGAATCTGAAAGAATGGGTTTTGTTCTAGTTTAGCGAGATATTCGTTTAGATGAGCTTCAAATCTTTCTCCAAGACCTGGTTGTTGTTCCTCATAATAATCAATGGCTTGTTGGATATCTTGAATTGCTCTTCGGTCTACAAAAGCAGTAAAAGCCATATTATGCGTTAGATTTAAACTGGAGTTTTGCTCGAGCCTCTCGCCATGGAATTATGTCTTCTGTTTTTGCACTATTTATACGTTCTCGAACAATAGATTTATGCTCTTCAGGTATATCGAAATCGCCAAAGGAAACATCTAGTCCCAACTGATCAATAAGTTGCATAACAAGATCTAGTTTTTGATCGGGAACTTTTAAAATAATCTCTTTCATAACTTAGACTTTAGTTGAAGACTTGTTAATTATAACGAATAAACATCAAATAGAACACCTACTTTTATTAATTAGCTTTCTTAATCTTGTTTTCTAGAATTTCCAATCTAGTAATCAAGCAATCTCGATAGTTCCGCTTCTAAATTGTAATTTGCCATGGTTCCTTCTTCCAATTTCTTACTAAAAGGAATGGGCATATCAAGAGCCGCAACTCTCATTACTGGGGCATCAAGCCATTCAAAGCAATGTTCGTTTATAAGTGACGAAACTTCACTCATAGGTCCCATTGTTAACGATGGTTCTTGTAGCAGTAAAACTCTTCCAGTTTTCTGCACAGATTTTTTAATAGATTCCAGATCCAAAGGCGCTAAGCAGCGTAAATCTAATAACTCTATTGAAATTCCTTTCTGGGCATATTTATCACAGACTTCAAAACCCCATTGCACGCCCATGCCATAAGTTATGATGGTTGCGTCAGTTCCTTCACGTTGAATTTTTGCAGATCCTAAAGGCTCATAGGTGGCTTTGTCTGGAGTAGTAGCTTTTAAGCTTCTATAGAGCTTTTTATGCTCAAAATAGAGAACCGGGTTTGGATCTAAGAGTGAACTATAAAGTAAATTCTGTGCATCTTCAACAGTTCCAGGAACCACAATCTTAACTCCAGAATGAGGCATGAACCAACCCTCAGGAGATTGCGAATGAAAAGGACCAGCACCAACACCGCCACCATGAGGAAGGCGGATGGTAATATTTAAAGCAGGTGACCAGCGATAATGTGATTTTGCAATATTTTGAATGATTTGATTCATTCCACAACTTACAAAATCAGAAAATTGCATTTCTACAACGGGCTTATAACCTTCAAGTGCAAGTCCCATCGCTGCACCCAAAGCACCAGATTCAATAATCGGAGTATTTCGAATCCGGTCTTTACCAAAACGTTCTACAAAGCCATCAGTAATTTTAAAGACGCCACCATACTCAGCAACATCTTGTCCCATTATTAAGAAAGAATCATCTTCATCAAAGGCTTGCTTAAGCGTACCATGAATAACATCGACAAATCTTTTTTCTGATTCTGTCCCATTTGTATGGGGCGGTATAATTGGTTCTTCGGATGAGAATACAGCAGCTAATTCTTTCTCTTTATCAAATACAGGTTCGTCAGCTTTTAGTGCTTTCTCTATATCCTTTTTAAAAGACGCGTCAATTTCTTTACGAATAGCGGTAAACTCATCGCTAGTCTTGTTATGCTCTGAAGTTAAATAGTTCTCAAAGCGAGCAATAGGATCCTTTTTTGCCCATTCTTCAAACAGTGTTTCGGGAACATAATTTGTACCAGAAGCCTCTTCATGCCCGCGCATTCTAAAAGTTTTTGCTTCAATAAGTACAGGTTCACCTTTAAGAGCAAGTTCTCGAGCTTTTTCAACAGCATCCATCACTTCAAGAACATTATTTCCATCAATGTGCATGCCATGCATTCCATAACCTTTGGCACGATCTACTAATCTTTCGCAAGCATACTGTTCGGTACTCGGCGTGCTCAAACCGTATCCGTTATTCTCAATTACAAACACAACGGGGAGTTTCCAAACAGCTGCTAAATTTAACGCTTCATGAAAATCACCCTCGCTTGACGCGCCATCTCCACAAAAAGAGAAAGCAACCGCGTCTTCATTTTTGAGTTTTTTTGCAAGTGCTAGGCCATCAGCAACAGGCATCATTGCTGCTAAATGAGAGATCATTCCAACAATGTTGTGCTCAGGTATCCCAAAGTGGAAAGAGCGCTCACGACCTTGAGTAAATCCATCAGCTTTGCCAAATAATTGGCAAAAAAGCGGATAAAAAGGAACATTTCGTGTTGTAAATACCCCCAAATTACGGTGCATTGGTAGAATATAATCAGCGGGTTTGGCTGAAAGTGTAAGTCCAACAGAAATGGCTTCTTGGCCAATTCCTGAAAACCATTTGCTGATTTTATTCTGTCTGAGTAGTTTGAGCATTCGCTCCTCAATACGGCGAGGAAGGAGTAGAGCTTTATAAATTTCTGACGCCTTTTTGGCGTTAATTTTTTTATCTGTAAGAGTCATTGATTATCTAAAAAAAAGCGTAAATTTAATTGCTTGATAAAGAGATGTAGCTGAGGCCCAACCACAAGCCAAGTATACGTTTTCAATCAGTATTACAAAAGAAAATAAACTTAACTTTTAACATTTTACTTAAAGAAGGATTGGAAGCACTAGGTAGACAAATTTTAGTAGAATATTATGATTGTGATAGTTCTAAAATAAACGATGTAGAATTCATCGAACAAGCCATGCTTGATGGAACTAAAGAAGCTCACGCTACAATCATTTCTCACAACTTTCACAAATTTAGTCCTTATGGCGTTAGTGGTGTAGTTGTTATAGCAGAATCGCACGTAGCCATACATACTTGGCCAGAGTATAATTACGCAGCAGTGGATATTTTCACTTGTGGTGATACTATTGACCCTTGGATCATTCAGGAGTTCTTAAAGGAAGCCTTTGAATCCAAAAACATTTCTAGCATGGAAATGAAAAGAGGTATGTTCAAAGTACCTCAAGGCCAAAAATTATTATTTAAACCAGCCACAAACTTAGTAAATACCTGACTGACTCATGGATATATCTCAAAAAACTAATGGTTTAGACCTTCAAATGGTTAAAACCCCAAATATTTATTGCCTCGTTTCTGGGGCTGCTGAAGGTAATACTCGTCTTAATGCATTTGATAATGCTTTACTAGAAGCGGGTGTTGGTGATACTAACTTAATGCGCATGAGCAGTATCTGCCCACCTAATGCACAACAAGTTAATCGTGATGAAATTACGTTACCTGGCGGTGGCTTAATTCCTTTAGCTTACGCACATATCGATTCTCAAACACCTCAAATGTGGATTGCTTCGGCCATCGCAATTGGTATTCCTGAAGATCCAACACAACCAGGTGTGATTATGGAATTTGAAGATCACACGCGTTTAGAATACGTTGAAACTATTGTTAAACAAATGGTAGTAGATGCGTTTGAATACCGCAAACGCGCGCTTAAAGAAATTAAATTTGTAGGCGTTGAACACCAAGTTGAAAAATGCGGATCTACCTTTGCCGCTGCAGTTCTTTGGTATAAATAACCCACCTTTTTTGACATAGAGCATCATTTTATTGATGCTCTATGATTTAATAATCACTTTTATTTAATTAATCATGCCTCTTCAATACAATGAGTTTTATAACGAGAGCACAGGTTTAACTGTGGGTGTTAAAAAACTATTATTTTCTGAACAAACTCCTTACCAACTAGTTGAAGTTTACGAGACCGATACATGGGGTAATTTAATGACGATTGACGGAATGGTGATGCTTTCCGAAAAAGATGAATTTGTGTACCACGAAATGTTGGCCCATACCGGAATGTTTGCACATCCTAATCCAGAGAAAGTACTCATTATCGGTGGTGGTGACGGTGGAACGGCTCGTGAAGTTCTACGACATCCATCCGTAAAACACGTTGACATGGTGGAAATTGACGAGGCTGTAGTCCGTGCTTCTAAGCTATATTTAAAAGATGTTGGTGCGTGGGATGACCCTCGTTTACATGTTCTTTTTGAAGATGGGATTGCATTCGTAAAACAAGCTAAAGCTGAATACGATGTTGTAATAATTGACGGCTCTGATCCGGTGGGACCAGCAGAAGGCTTATTCGAAAAAGGATTTTTCGAACTTTGTTTTTCTGCTTTAAAAGAAGGTGGAGTGTTAACAGCACAGACGGAATCACCTTGGGTTCCTGAATATCACCCAAGTATGAAAAAAGTATTTGATGCTCTTACTGAAGTTTTCGCTGAGTCTTCTATGTATTTAGCTTACATACCGTTATATCCAGCGGGGATGTGGAGTTTTGCATACGCTTCAAAAGGAATTAAAGCTTTAGATGCTGAAGTATTAGCTAGAATAGAGAATGGTTTACCTGCTTTGGGAACCAATCTAAACTACTACAACAAAGACGTTCATAGCGGTTCATTTGCTTTACCCAATTTCGTAGCCGAAATTATTCGTTAAACAAATCGTTTAGCGACTATGCTCTATAAGTTTGTACTTCTTTCTTTCATTTTTTCTATTTCTTGGGGAACCGCATTTTCTCAGGTTAGGGTAGTTGAAGATGGGAAAGAGGTACAGATTTCTTTACCCACGTCAAATCAAGAAGTAACCACATCAGTTAAGCTTCTTCAGTATTATTCCTCTCAAGGATATATCTCAGCTCAAATAGATTCTTCAGCACAAAATAGTTTTTGGGTTTCAAAAGGCTGCAAATTTAGAGTTGATTCGTTTACTTATTCTCAGTCGGCTAGTTTAGAGCAAATACTCCCAATTAATAATAAGCCTGACTACTATACTAAAGTTACTATAGAGAATGAAATTGAAGCACTACGAGCTGCTTATGTGGATGATGGCTATGTTGATACCTTCGCTGAAATCATCCATTTTGAACCAAATTATGAAGATTGCTCTGTTTCAATTCATATACTTATAAATAAAGGCAAACAAGCTTATTCTGCTGGAATATTCTTTTCAGGAGCATCACAGAGTTCTCAAAATTATTTAACTAGGGTTTCACGTTATCGAGATTCTACCTTGGTTTCACAATGCAATTTAAAGAGAATCAGAACTGAGCTTATTGGTTCTCAATTATTCGATAATGTGAGTGAGGCAGAGCTTTTCTATGAAGAAGATCAGCCGATTATTGTTTATGCAGTTCAAGAAAGAACGCTTAACAGATTCGATGGAATACTCGGTTATGCACCTGATGCGTCGGGAGATGGACAAATAGTTGGTAGCATTGACGCATCACTTTGGAGTGTTTTTACGGATGGTAATGCTCTTGATTTTACTTATCAACGATTACGTCCTGAAACAAGTCGGCTTAATATAGGAGTTTCCCAAAGCTGGATTAATGACATTCCTATTGGTGTTGGAGTTGACTTCAGTATTTATCAAAACGATACAACCTATCAAACTCGGAATGTTGAACTCCAAGGCTTTTATTGGTTAGCGCCTGGCTTTAGAATAAATGGGGGATTAAACTATTTCGTTTCAAATTCAACTATTGACACAGGGCTTGAGTCTGAACCAGATGGAAAAAAACAAAGTGTAAGTTTGGGCTTTAATTATTCAACATTGAATAGTTATGAGCTTCCTACTTCAGGGTACCAGCTAAGTGTCGATTTAAACATTGCAAACAAAGATATAGACGGGGATTCGGCATTAGCATTCAAACAACAAACTATCCAAGCTGAGCTAGAAAGCTATTATTCACTTTCTTCAAAAAGTGTATTGATGAGTTCTATAAATGGATATTATGTTAAAGGGAGCAAGTTTACTGAAAGTGATTTGATTCGATTTGGTGGTGCGAATTCATTTCGTGGCTATGCCGAAGAACAATTTCTTGCGAGCCAACTTATTTGGGCAAATTTAGAGTATAGGTTTCTTGTGAATACTAGTTCCTATTTATTCGGCTTTGGTTCGGCTGGTAACTATCATCGACCAAGCTTGATTAATGAAACTAATGCACAATTCAAGCAAAATGATTTTTTATACTCAACGGGTTTCGGTATTTCATACAAAACCCGGATTGGGCGACTCACATTCTCATATGCCATCTCACCTCAAGAAAGCGTGGCAAATGGTAAAGTGCATTTTGGAATTACAACCTCGCTTTAGTTTTTAATAGAATTAAATAAAGCTCACAATCATCCTGATGATAGCTCTGAAGGACCTTAACAGTAATTACTATATGCGTGTACTTTTGTGCCGACCCTGAATCTCAGATGTTACGAATAAGGACGTTCGGCACTATATTTCCTGCGAAATAGAACTCATTTTAAGGACTTTAATCCCTTAGAAAGTACCCAAAAATAAATCTTGGGTATCAGCTTTGCTGTGGTATGTAATATTATTAACTTCTATCCACATTTTTTAATGCTTATTAAGAAAGACAGAGGGAATGGGCCCGATGAAGTCTTGGCAACCGTCCAATCACTTTTAGTGATAGAAAAGGTGCCAAATCCCACTAAATAGAAAACATTTTGTAGTCTGTTTAGGAAAATAAGTGAGCTGTTTCTTTCGCTCTTTCTTAGTCGGCTAATCATTGATTGAGTGAATATAAAAGAACAATTACAGCAGCGCGTTTTAATTCTAGATGGTGCCATGGGCACAATGATTCAGCGTTATAAATTAAAAGAAGAAGATTTTCGAGGAGAGCTATTCAAAGACTCGAAAGTCGACTTACAGGGTAATAACGATTTACTGTCGCTAACTCGCCCAGATATTATTTTAGAAGTACATAAACAATATTTAGAAGCAGGCGCCGATATTGTTGAGACGAATACATTTAGTGGTACTTCCATTGCTCAAGCAGATTACCATTTAGAGCATATTATATATGATTTGAATAAAGCCTCTGCTGAAATTGCTAAAGAAGCAGCTGACTTTTTCACCAAGCAAAATCCTAACAAGCCGCGTTATGTAGCCGGTGCCATGGGGCCAACCAACAGAACGGCATCCCTTTCTCCAGATGTTTCAGATCCTGGTTATCGTGCGGTTACTTTCGATCAACTCTCGGAGGCATACAAGTTACAAGCTAAGGGACTTATTGATGGTGGGGTAGATGTTCTTCTTATCGAAACTATATTTGATACTCTGAATGCAAAAGCGGCTCTATTTGGAATTTTAGAACTCTTTGAAGAAATCGGAAAAGAAATCCCGATAATGATATCTGGAACCATTACAGATGCTAGTGGAAGAACACTTTCTGGACAAACTGTCGAAGCATTTTTAATTTCGATGTCTCATGTACCTTTATTGAGTATCGGCTTGAATTGTGCACTAGGAGCTAGCCAGCTACGCACATACATCAATACACTTGCAAAACACGCTCCGTACTTTATTAGTGCATATCCAAACGCAGGACTTCCGAATGAATTTGGTGAATATGACCAAGGTCCCGTTGAAATGGCCAATGAAGTAAAATCTTATCTTGAAGATGGACTAGTAAATATATTGGGTGGTTGTTGTGGTACAACGCCTGCTCATATCAAAGAGATGGCGAGGTTAGCGGAAAACTATAAGCCGAGAATTATTGAAACAACGGAGGTAAAATAATGAAATCCCTTCCTCTAGAATTAAGTGGCTTAGAACCACTAATTGTTACCTCCGATTCCAATTTTATAAACGTTGGCGAAAGAACTAACGTAACTGGCTCAAAACGATTTCTAAATCTCATCAAAGCCAAAGATTATGCCAAAGCCCTTGAAGTTGCACTAGACCAAGTACAAGGTGGCGCCCAAATCCTCGATGTTAACTTGGATGAAGGTATGTTAGATAGCGAAGAGGAGATGACCACATTCCTTAATTTAATTGCTTCTGAACCAGATATTTCAAAAATCCCGATAATGGTGGATTCTTCGAAATGGTCGGTTATTCTAGCTGGTTTGAAAACACTACAAGGCAAAGGTGTTGTAAATTCCATCAGTTTAAAAGACGGAGAGGACGAATTCCTACGTCGAGCGCGTATTGTACGTCGCTTTGGTGCTGCAGTTGTTTCTATGGCCTTTGATGAAGACGGTCAGGCCGATAGTTACGATCGCCGAATTGAAATTTGTAAGCGTTCTTATGACCTATTAGTGAATGAAGTTGGATTTCCTGCCTCTGATATCATCCTCGACCCAAATATTTTCCCCGTTGCAACAGGGATGGATGAACATAAAAATAATGCGTTAGATTATTTCAGAGCGGCAAAATGGATCCGTGAAAATCTTCCAGGAGCTCATATTATTGGAGGGGTAAGTAACGCATCCTTTTCCTTTAGAGGAAATAATAAAGTTCGAGAAGCTATGCATAGTGCATTTCTGTACCACGGTATTCAACACGGTATGGATATGGGGATTGTAAATCCTACTCAACTTGAAGTATATGATGACATTCCAAAGGAACTACTCGACTGTGTAGAAGATGTGCTTCTTAATCGTAGAGATGATGCCACTGAACGTCTTTTGGATATCGCGGAAAAGTACAAGGATGATAATACTGTAAGAGAAAAAGAGACCCAAGAGTGGAGAAGTTATACTATCGAGAAAAGACTTTCTCATTCGTTGGTTAAAGGTATTACCGAATTTATTGAAGCGGATACCGAAGAAGCCCGAGTTAAATATCAAAGTCCGCTAACGGTTATTGAAGGTCCTTTGATGGATGGGATGAATATTGTGGGAGATCTGTTTGGTTCGGGTAAAATGTTTCTTCCTCAGGTGGTTAAAAGTGCCCGGGTGATGAAGCAATCAGTAGCTTATTTAACTCCGTATTTGGAAGAAGAAAAGAAAAGGAATGCCAATACTAAAGCACGTTCAAAAGTGCTACTAGCAACTGTTAAAGGTGATGTTCATGATATTGGGAAGAATATTGTTGGTGTAGTACTAGCGTGTAATAATTTTGATGTGATTGACCTTGGGGTGATGGTTCCCACTGAAAAAATTCTTGATGAGGCTGTTAAACACAAGGTAGATGTAATTGGCCTTAGTGGGCTCATAACTCCCTCTCTAGATGAAATGGTTGGTGTAGCTAGAGAAATGCAAAAACGTGGAATTTCTACACCGCTTATAATTGGTGGTGCCACAACGTCTAGAATTCATACGGCAGTCAAAATAGATCCTAACTACGATGCACCAGTAATTCACATTCTAGATGCATCACGTTCTGTTTCTATCTGTACGGAGCTCCTTAATGCATCTAAAGGTAAGTTGGTAGATAGTATTAAGGTTGAGTATGAAAAGCTTAGAGAGGGGCACGCTAATCGTAATCAAAAGAAGAACTTTCTAAGCTATGAAGATGCGAAAGCAAATCGCACAGCCATAGATTGGAGTAAAACTTCCGTAATTAAACCACAGTTTGTTGGCAATAAATCGTTAGAAGTAGATCTAACCACGCTCCGTGACTTTATAGACTGGACTCCTTTCTTTAAAACTTGGATGCTAACTGGGAAATATCCTGCAATTCTGGAAGATGAGATTGTTGGTGCTCACGCAAAAGAGCTGTTTGATGATGCCAATAGATTACTAGACGAAATAATTTCAAATAGAAGTCTTACTGCTAAAGGTGTTATAGGTTTATATCCAGCTTCAGCTATAGGTGAAGATGTTATTGTTTACGAAGATGAAAGTAGGAAAACTGAGCTAACCAAATTTCATTTTTTACGCCAACAAGCCCAAAAAAGAGCAAATCAGCCAAATTCTAGTTTAGTAGATTACATCGCTCCCAAAGGAAGTGATGTAGATGATTACATTGGTTTTTTTGCTGTTACTTCGGGCATTGGCATTGAAGATTTACTCGCTAAATATGAGGTAAATCAAGATGACTATAATTCCATTATGGTAAAGGCATTAGCTGATCGGCTAGCGGAAGCTTTTGCAGAGTATATGCATTTTAAAGTTCGTACAGATTTCTGGGGATTTGCTAAAGAAGAAGAACTAGATAATGAAGAGTTAATAGCCGAGAAATACCAAGGAATAAGACCTGCTCCGGGTTATCCAGCTTGTCCTGAGCATACCGAAAAACGAATACTTTTTAAATTGTTAGATGCTGAGAATAATGCAGGAATCAAGCTTACTGAATCTTGCGCAATGTACCCAGCTTCATCGGTAAGTGGTTTTTATTTCTCCCATCCACAGTCTAGATATTTTGGGGTGGGTAAGTTGCAAAAAGATCAAATAGTAGATTACGCTAAAAGAAAAGGCGAATCCGTCGAAGAAATTGAAAAATGGCTAGGTCCAAACCTCGCATACAATCCTGAGTGAAAATGAAAGTAACGGAATACATAGAAAAAGCGAATGGTAAAACTCTCTTTACTTTTGAGGTGTTACCACCTCTGAAAGGGCAGAACATTCAAACCTTATTCGACCATATTAATCCTTTAATGGAATTCAATCCTCCATTTATTGATGTTACCTACCATCGTGAGGAGTACATCTACAAAAAAAGAGAAAATGGGCTTTTGGAACGCAAAACAGTTCGTAAACGGCCAGGAACGGTTGGAATGTGTGCCGCTATCAAAAATCACTATCAGGTTGATGCTGTTCCTCATATTATTTGTGGTGGTTTTACCAAAGAAGAAACCGAGAATGCGCTTATCGATTTAAATTTCCTCGGGATTGATAACGTACTTGTTTTGCAAGGTGATGTTAGAAAGCCAGATCGACAATTTGAACCTGAGCCAGACGGGCATGCCTATGCGTCAGAGCTATTAGATCAAGTGGTAAATTTAAATAATGGCATTTACCTAGATGATGAAATTGATAATGCAATGCATTCTGATTTTTGTATTGGCGTAGCCGGTTATCCTGAAAAGCATGAGACGGCTCCAAATATGGAATCGGATATTCGTTATTTAAAAAGAAAGGTGGATGCTGGAGCCGATTACATTGTAACTCAAATGTTTTACGATAATCAGAAATACTTCGATTTCGTTAAAATATGCCGTGATAATGATATTAACGTACCAATTATTCCGGGTATCAAACCTGTTACTACTAAGCGGCAAATTACATTGTTGCCACAACTGTTTAATATCGATTTACCAGAGGCTTTAACCAAAGAGCTAGAAAAGTGTACAGATAACGCTCAAGCTAGAGAAGTAGGAACCGAATGGGCCATAACTCAATCTAAAGAATTGATGGCATTTGGTGTGCCTAGTTTACACTATTACTCAATGGGAAAGTCCACTTCAGTATACGAGGTAGCAAAAGAAGTTTTCTAAATCCAATGTTGCTCATCCTCAGCAACGGTTCTTTCAAATTCAATATCCCCAGTATGTTTGGTTCCTTTTGGTTCAACTAAAAGTACCCAGCATTCTTTTGGGGCAATGGGTAAGTGATCTTCACCTTTAGGAACTACATATAAATCACCTTCTTTCAAATGGACTTCTCTGTCTCTGAATCTCAAGGTTAACTCTCCCTTTACGATATAGAAAAGCTCATCTTCATCAGCATGATTATGCCAAATAAATTCTCCCTCTATTTTGGCAAGCTTGACCAATTGCCCGTTTGTTTCAGCAATAATTTTTGGAGACCACTGATCACTGAATAATTCAAATTTTTCTAAGAGGTTTGCAACGTTCATGTATACCAATTGAGTTAATTATTAGGAGTAGGATAAAAAAAAAGGCCGTGGATTGCACGGCCTTTAATCTGAGTATTGAGATTACCACTATTCGTTAAGGTTGTAAACTCGGGCTACTTCTTCATAATTTTTATAATTAAGTCCTTTTGCTCTTACTATTGAGGAAGGAGGGATGGCTACCACTCTAAGATCATCACCATCAAATAACGCTTCATTGGCGTTGTTATTGTCGGCAACTTCACCTTCAAGAACCAAATCAAAAGTGTCGATGTCAAAAACGAAACGTAGATTTACGTAATCGTTTTCAAATGGAACTCCGAATGGAAGAGCATTCCAGGAAGTTTCACCGTCAAAACGTATATAACCCAAAACTAACCCTTCATCTACGGTAGATTCGTCAAGAATATCCCATTCAAATTCGTTTATAGAAATGAACTCATCTATAGCATTAAAGTCAGAAGCATTAATAGGTGCTGTGCTTGAGTATATTTGAACGCCATCAGCTCCTGGAATTCCTTCTGGGCCACGTGGGCCTGTAGAGTTTATGGTGCATGCTGAGTTAGCTACTAAAAGTACAATGGCTACTATTTTTGATGTAAAGGACTTCATAATATCTCCGTTTGATTGTTGTACTCGAATTTAACTGATGTAAATATAGGTGTGCAATTAGCAAGTTTATATCACATGTTTAGGCTAGGCAGTTAATGTGATATAGATTTAAATCTAAAGGCAAAGTGAACACTCCAGAATATCTTGAAAGCAAATTATTTTATCCCGAAAGTGATTCTACTAACTGTCGTGTTTATCGCTTAAGGAAAAATCACTACATTATAATTAATGTAAATTTTGAAAAGATTAGGACTGCTTTGGATAAAATTTTGATGGAAATATTGGGGCTTTCTACAAGTCCAAGTAGCGGGGGTGCTTATGCACTAATTCTTTCTGAGGCTGAAGGAAGCCGAAGGTTACCTATTATTATAGGTTCGTACGAAGCTCAAGCCATAGCATTAGAGTTGGAGAATATTAAACCGCCTAGACCAATGACTCATGATCTTCTTAAAAATCTTTTGTTAAGTTTCGACACTAGTGTAAAGCACATTCTCATTAACGATTTAGCTGAAGGCACTTTTTACGCACAAATTATATATGAAAGAGACGGACAATTAGTAGAACTTGATGCACGACCTAGCGATGCTATAGCACTTTCGGTAAGATTTGGAACTCCGATTTATGTAACAGAAGAAGTTTTGATTGAGGCTGGAATTAGCACAGAGCCGGAACCCGAGGTAATAAAAAAAGGTTCTCCCGCTTTAGATCGTGAGCCAGGAATGAAAGAGCTCTCAAAAATGGAGCAGCTTGAAAAGGATCTCAAAACTGCGATAGAAACCGAGAACTATGAAAAAGCTGCTAAGATCCGAGATTCAATTCAAAAAATGAAAGGATAACTTTGACTAAAGACTCTTATTCTTTCGAGAAACTACCATTCTCGAAACTGTTTAAAACCTACACTAAAGATTTCTCTAAACTTCAAGAGTTTTACCCTTATAATCCTTTTGATGAAAGCTCTGTAGCAACAAAAGCATCGAAAACTTCTAAAGGTGCAACGCATAATGACTATGTAAAAGCACTAACTTCTTACCATCAAGAATTAGGTATAAAGCAAGATAAACAACTTCTTAAGCTTGGAGAGGAAGGTTCTTTAGCAATTGTTACAGGCCAACAGTTGGGAATATATGGTGGGCCAGTTTTTACCATCTACAAAACGATTACAACTATTTTATTAGCCAAACAATGGGAAAAGAAGCTAGGAGTTCCTGTTGTACCCGTATTTTGGCTAGCCGATGAAGATCATGATTTTAATGAAGTAGCTTGGTTCGGAGTTTCTGGAAATGAGGAGTTCAAAAAAGTAATTTATGATGAAGTTTCAACCGGAGCGTTAGTTTCAGAATATAGCATTTCAGACTCGATTCACTCTTTTAAGGCTGAAATTAAAGAACTGTTCATTGATACCGACTTTTCAACTAGTTTGTGGAGTTTATTCGACGAGTGTTTTACAGAAGGCGCTACTTTCGCTTCTGCATTTGCTAAAATGATGGACCACATGTTTGCCAAACATGGCCTTCTAATTGCAGGTAGCAATTCAAAAGAGATAAAATCAATTTTAGCGCAAACATTTGCAGACTCTATTACAAAGCAGAATCAAATTCATGATGCTTTAAGCGACCAGTCAGATAAGTTATCTTCCGGATATCACAGGCAAGTTGTTATTGGAGACACAAACCTATTCTATCTAGATGAAGAGCGTAGAAGGGTTAAAATTGAAGGCTCTGGGGAACTATGGAAAGCTGGTAAAAAAGCGTGGAGTGAGGAAGGTATTATTGCCGAAATCAATTCAAGTCCAGAAAGATTTTCACCCAATGTTTTTTTGCGTCCCATTATTCAAGACCAACTATTACCAACGTTAGGTTATGTAGCAGGTCCAGGCGAAACGGCCTATTATGGGCAAATGAAAACACTATATCCTATTTTTGGTTTAGAAATGCCCGTAATCTTCCCAAGGCTTAGCGGAACTTTGTTAGAGTCTGGAATAGAGCGAATAATGGAGAAGCTTCCTTTTGAACTAAATATATATAGTGAACGAATCGAAGATTTAGACTCTAAATACGTGGCACTTTCAGAAAGTAATGATATTGAGGCTTTATTTAATAACTGGAAACATGAGATAAAATCCATTTCAGAAAACCCATCTGGAATAATTAAGGATATTGAGGCCTCTCTTAATGGAACGGTTGGTAAAACGATTTCCGGGTTTGATACAGCGCTAGACAATTTGAAAGGCAAAGTTTATCGATCGGTAAAGCAACAAGAGCATACGCAACTCCAACGTATCAGGAAAATAAAAGCTCAGCTGTATCCAGGAGGGGGACTCCAAGAACGAATGGTTTCCTTTATGTACTTTATGAATAAATACGGTATTAACGTTTGGGATGAAATTCTTGAACAATTTGCGGACGATAATCTAGATTTATCTCATCATTACATCATAAAGCTGTAATGACAATTTCAGAAGAAAAATCTGTTTTGCGGAAGACTCTTTTGAATAAAAGAAAAGCCATTCCTAAAGAAAGATGGAATGCTCTTTCAAATGCAGTAATAAAGAATCTTAAAGAGATTTCACAATTTCATGAAGCAACATGTGTTCACGTTTTTGTTTCGATGAATGAAAGGAATGAAGTAAATACACACTTACTTATTAAAGAACTCATCAATAGTGGGAAAAAAGTAATTGTGCCAGTTACAGACTTTTCAACAGGAACTCTCAATCATTCAGCACTTTCAAATTTTGAATTACTAGAATCGAACAAATGGGGTGTTCTTGAACCAAATGAAATGGTTTTAACAGATGAAAAACCCGATGTAGTTTTGGTTCCATTATTAGCAGCTGATAATGAGTTTAACCGTCTAGGATACGGTAAAGGCTTTTATGATCGTTTTTTAGCAGAGAGTTCTGCATTGAAAATTGGACTAGTATTTCAAGAATACATCTTAAATAAAATACCAGTTGAACGCTTTGATGAGAAATTAGATATTTTAGTGTCCGAAAAAGAAGTATATACACGAAACAATCAAAATTAACCTCCGTAGGTGCTCAAGGAACGGAGGAAAAAACATGTCAGATAGATTGAAAACAAAAACTAAATCACAAACTGGTACCGGAACATTAGAGTTCGATGAATTTGAACTTCAATCAACGATGCAGGAATTTTTAAAAGAAGAACCCAAGGATGAGGGTAAGGGAATATGGAATATTTCCACGTTTGCGGGGCTTGGAATGTTGTTCCTCGCACTTACCTATTTATTGCAGCTAGTAGGCCTACCTATTGGCGCTGGATTAGCTAATTTTTCTGCGGATGCAATTACAGGATTACCAATAATTGGAGGAGTTTTAGTAACACTTATTGGTTTTGGATATTTGGTAGGAGATAAGCGTAGAGAAAGAAAAGCTCGTCGCAAAGAAAAAAGAGCAAAGAAACAAACTATGAATAACTATTCCGCAGATATTCCTGGTGCTGAGAAGGCAACAGCTAGTAAATTAAAGAACGATTTAGATTCGACATTCAGTAACTCATCAAGTTCTCAATCGACTAACTACGCTACCGACAGTTTCGGTTATAGACATGCGAAACGATTGATGAAGTCGAGAACGAATAAGAAATTGGCCGGTGTTTGTGGTGGATTAGCACGATACTTCGGAATTAGTTCTACAGTAGTCCGATTGATATTTGTGGTTTCATTTTTCATGTATGGTACAAGTATTTTGATTTATTTAGGATTAGCTATTGCAATGCCTAAAGAACCTATCGAACTTATGGACGATTTCGATTTTTAACTTAATTCAACTACGTGCTAATTACATTTGAGGGAATTGACGGAAGCGGAAAGTCTACACAGATTGCGCTACTTAGAGATAAACTAACTGATAAAGGGTTTAAGGTATCTGTTTTTCGTGAACCAGGCGGAACGGATATCTCAGAGATGATTAGAGGAATGCTCCTTAAGCCAGAGCTAGAAATAGATCCTATTACAGAGCTTTTATTATTTTCGTCCGCGCGCTCTCAGCTAATTGCTGAAAAAGTAAAGCCACACTTAGCAGAAGGTAAGGTGGTTATATTAGATCGATTTTATGATTCTACTACAGCATATCAAGGATATGGGCGGAAAAGTTTGCCACTTGATGAAATTCACCAGCTTAATAAAATTGCTTCTCACAGTTTAGCGCCCGATATCACTTTTTACTTAAGACTTAGCTTGGAAGAGTCCGCGCTCAGAACTGCACAGTTTGAGAAAGATAGAATGGAGCAATCAGGCGATTCTTTTTTCAAAAAGGTATATAATGGCTTCGAAGAACTCATGAAAACGGAATCTCGTTTTAAAGCTATTGATGCAAATCAGTCGCCAGAAGAAGTACATACTGATATTTACACAGTTTTAGAAGAGCGCCTAAGTATTTAATTCTACACTATCTCTTAAAATCTGGAATTAGCTCGTTTCTCTTTCATATATAGAAAGAGCTACATTATAGTGTCTCAGGTTGGTTTTCTAATTGTTAACGATTTAGAAAGAAGTTGGAAAAGTAGTAAATAAAAATTATTGTGACATTTTATATGCATACGTCATTGAGGCTTAATCAATTTATCCGTATTTTTAAACCAATATGGTGAAATCCTACCTGTATCCGTGAAATTCGGTTCATCAAAAAGATTTTAAATCCAAACGAACACAACTACCAAGTAATCTATTATGGCGCACGAAAGAATCGAGATTGATTTACCACTTGCCAAAGTGTACGAGTTATTAAGTAATCCTGTTGAATTCCCTAAGTTTTTAGAAAGAATTGATACTGTAACGAGAATAAACTCACAAACTTACGAGTATAAAACTAAAGTCGGAAATGAAGAGTTTCATTGGACAACTAACTTAATTGACAATCTTCGTAATACACGTTTTGCATGGATAACAATTAATGGTAATCTCAATCAAACTGGCACTATTCGTTTTACTCCTTTGGATAACGGAGTGCGTACACGTGTTGAATTTTCTCTAGATTATCGCACATTTTTTGGAGATCCAAGCGAAGAACTAGCAAAATTTATTGAAGAGTCACCAGCACAATTAGTAAAGGACCTTGAAACATTCAAGAAACTTGCTGAGTCTGGAACTTTTAAAGAAACTCAATTAGAGGCTTCTGAAGAAGTTACTGCTTAATTGCTCTTCAAATATTTACTATTTTCAATGCGCATCTTTTAGATGCGCATTTTTTTTGTTCATGAATTAATACAACGCAGTGAAGTTTAACGATTTTCTAGAGTCTCCTAAAAGTACACAACCTCATTATTTGCTCATTGGCAATCCTATTGGACATAGTATTTCTCCAATTATGCATAATGCAGCGTTACAACATCATAACTTACCTGGTGAATACATTGCTGTGTCGGTTTCAGGAAGTGAAATATCAACACTTATCGCGCATTGCAATAAATCAGCGTTTTTGGGTGCTAATATCACAATTCCGCATAAAGAAACTCTATTCGATGTTGTAGATAGTTTAAGTGAAGAAGCAATGGAAATCGGTGCGATCAATACACTAGTTAAGTCAGAAAATAAGCTTGTAGGGCATAATACAGATGGATATGGCTTTTTAGCACCTATCGAAGAGTTTGAGGAAGATTTAGAAGGTGAAAGAGCTGTTATTTTTGGAACAGGCGGGGCAACAAAAGCTATTATCTATGCTCTCAAATCTTGGAATGTTGCAGAAATTGTTCTTGTAAGTAGACGTCCTGATAATTACACCGATAACGAGGCCGACTCAATTATACGTTGCAACTATGACAATTGGACTGCCTACGCTGAAGACGCTTCTATAATTATTAATGCAACTCCACTAGGTATGTATCCAAACATTGATGCATCACCAATTAGGGATAACGAAACGGAGGTATTACAAGGTAAAATCTGTTATGACATCGTTTACAACCCTAGAGAAACACAGTTTTTAAAACAGGCAGAAAAAGCAGGAGGAGTACCTATAGGAGGCCTTGACATGCTTATTTATCAAGGAGCAAAATCATTTAAACTCTGGACTGGAAAAGATTTCCCTGTGGGCTTGGTTAGGATGAGGTTAGAAGATGTCTTCCCAGCTTAAGTTTGTTAAGCCAAGCTTACTTAATAACGATGTAGTAAGTTCCTGGTTTACACTAAAAAATACAGACACTTTTAACAACAAAAGTGATCTTCCAGGGTTTAATCTAGGCTTTAATACTAAGGCTTCTATTGAAGAAGTATCTGAAAATAGAGCCTTCCTCGCAAAAGAGATTAATACTCCTCTAGATGATATAGCTTATGCTAAACAAATTCATGGAATAGGGATTAAAGAGGTTTCTTCTGGCGAATTTGCTGGAGATTACGATGGTCTTATCACAACAGAAGTTGGCGTAGCATTAGCCATTCAAATCGCCGATTGTGCAGCAGTTTTACTTTGTGATGCAGATCAAAAAGTAATAGCTGCGGTTCATGCTGGATGGCGTGGAGCAGTGGAAGGTATTGTTCCGAAAGCTATAGATTTAATGCTAAAAAAAGGAAGTAATCCTGGCAATATTAAGGTATTTATAAGCCCGTGTATCTCGTTAAATAAATTTGAAGTGGGCGAGGAGGTTGCTAAGAAATTTCCAGATTTTGTTGTAGACAGTAAGAGCTTTGGCAAACCGCATGTAGACTTAGGAGTATTCATTTATTGGCAATTAACTGAAAATGGTATTCTTGAACAAAATATTGAAAATAACGAAGCGTGTACATTTACAGATGAAAGCCAATTTTACTCTTATCGCCGTGAGGGAGAAAAAAGTGGACGTATGATGGCAATCATAAAGCTAAATAGCTAAGCGGATTAAGTTAAGGGTGCATAATAAAAAGGGTAAAAGCCTGGAGATTACAAGAATTAAATACTATAGAAAGTTTGATAAATCATTTGTAATTAAGTTTCTAATTAAGCGGTTCTAACTCTATATTCTGTATCTGAAATTAAAGATAGTATAAGATTTGAAAAAACAACGAATAGCTATTTTAGGTTCTACGGGCTCTATCGGCAAACAAGTGTTAGAAGTGGTTCGGCAGCACCCTAATACGTACCATATTGTTGCCCTTACGGCAAATAAAAGCTGGGAACAGTTAGTAAGTCAGATAAACGAATTTAAGCCAAAATATGCGGTTATTTGTTCAGATGAATATTACCAAAAAGTAAAAGAGCAGATTAGTGCAGAAACACAATTATTATCTGGTTATGATGCTATAGCTGAAGTTGTACAATTAGACGAAGTAGATACAGTTCTTAATAGTTTGGTTGGCTTTGCTGGATTTGTGCCAACGCTAGAAGCTATCAAAAGTAATAAAAAAGTAGCGTTAGCTAATAAAGAGTCGTTAGTAGTGGGTGGTGAAGTAATTTATGAAGCCCTTAAAACTTCATCATCATCAATTTTACCTGTCGATTCCGAACACAGTGCCATGTTTCAGTGTTTAGTTGGTGAGAAAAAAGAATCGATCGAAAAGATTATCATCACCGCGAGTGGAGGGCCATTTAGAGAGTTTACTGCTGAAGAGATGCAATCGATTACAGTAGAGCAAGCTTTAAAGCATCCAAACTGGGAAATGGGCTCTAAGATTACCATCGATTCTGCTACTATGATGAATAAAGGGCTTGAGATTATTGAGGCAAAATGGTTGTTTGATATTCCCATTGAAAAAATTGAGCCAGTAATACATCCTCAAAGTATCATTCATTCGATGATTACTTTTATTGATGGTTCTACGAAAGCTCAGTTAGGCCCTCCAGACATGAAAGTTCCTATCATTTACGCGCTTACTTTTCCTGAGCGACTAGCCTTGGAAACTCCAAGAATGGATTGGACGGCATCACAAGAACTTAGTTTTACCCCTGTTGATTTTGAACGGTTTCCATGTGTTAAACTCGCAATAGATGCTATTACAAATGGGGGATTCGCCCCAGCGGTGCTTAATGCCGCAAATGAGATAGCAGTACAGCGATTTTTGAATAAGGAAATTGGTTATATTGACATTCCAAAAATTGTAAGGAACTGCCTTGATAGGGTAGAATCTGGACAAAAAGTTACTATTGACACATTAATCGAAATAAATAAAGAGACGCGCGAGTACGCATCACGAATATAATTTATATGGAAAGTTTTCTTGATATACTGAGTACCATAGGCATTTTCATTGGTGCCTTAATGATTTTAGTTTTTATTCATGAGTTAGGCCATTTTCTAGCAGCAAAGCTGTTTAAAATGAAAGTTGAACGTTTCTCGGTAGGATTTCCTCCAAGAATTTGGGGTTTTCAAAGAGGTGACACCGATTACTGTATTGGTGCTACACCGCTTGGTGGATATGTTAAAATTGCCGGAATGGTTGACGAAAGCATGGATAATGAGTTCTTAGAACAAGAGCCACAACCTTGGGAGTACAGAAGCAAACCTGTTTGGCAACGCATTGTGGTTATTGTTGCAGGAGTAGTATTCAATATGATTTTAGCTTTCTTTATTTATACAGGGCTGACTTTAAATTACGGCAAAGTTGTTCTTCCTATTGAGAATATTGAAGGCATCTACGTTACAGATGATTCCATTTTGAAAGAAATTGGTTTCCAAAATAATGATAAAATTGTAGGGGTTAATGGGGAAGATGTTGAATATTTTAATGATTTAGTTTCAGGGGTTGCTCTCACTTCAAATAACCTGAATTACACGGTTATTAGAAATGGTAAACGTGAAGTTGTTTCTATGTCTTCTTCTTATTTAGATAGCATTAAAACGAGGGGCTTTCTTGATATTGAGTTAATTCTGCCAAGTATAACTTCAGGAATTGTTAAAGGAAGTCCTGCAGATAAGGCAGGTTTAAAAGCTGAAGATCAAATTGTTTCTATCAATGGAGAAGAAATCGGATACTGGATTCAGCTAAATACGATGATAAAAGCATCGAATGACTCTTTAGTGATAGAAGTAAAGAGAGGAAATGAAATTTTGTCTTTTAATCTTAAGCCTTCATCAGATAATACCATTGGAATTTACCCACCAACACTAGCTTTAGCAGGTGGGGAGAGAATAGATTATGGTTTTATTGGATCTATAGAAGAAGGTTTAACTGAGACGAGTGATCAAACTGTTGGAATCATTCAAGGGTTTGCACGTCTATTTTCTGGTGATATCTCTGTAAAAGAAAATTTGGGTGGCCCAATAGCTATTGCAAATATGACTAAGCAAGCTACAGAATCGAACGGATGGATTGGGTTTTGGACAATTACTGCTTTATTAAGTATTACTTTAGCCATCATGAATATTTTGCCAATTCCAGCTCTAGATGGTGGCCATTTAATGTTCTTGATTTATGAAGGAGTTACTCGAAAAGAGCCTACAGAAAAAGTTAGAATTGTAGCTCAGAATATTGGTTTCTTTTTACTTGTGGCTCTTATGATTTTTGTAGTATTTAATGACGTTATAAAACTTTTTTAAAAATATATGTTCGCACGCGAAGGATATCTCTCTATGTTTATAGCCGTTTTGTTTACGGCTATAATATTTACGCTCACTTATTTGTACCTCAACCACTGGTTCGCATACGTAGTTTATGTTGCAATCGGGATTTGTTGTGGTATCGTTATTTACTTTTTTAGAGATCCAGATCGTGTTACTCCAGCGGGAGACAATCTCATTATTTCACCAGCAGACGGTGTAGTTGTTCTGATTAAAGAGTATGACGAAGATATTTATCTAAAAGAAAAAGCTACTCAAGTTAGTATATTTCTATCCCCACTGGATGTTCATGTAAATAGAAATCCAATTTCTGGAAAGTTAGAGTACCTTAAATACCACCCTGGTAAGTACTTAATGGCTTGGAATGAGCATGCTTCGGATTTAAATGAACGTGCAGACTTCGGGGTGTTACATGCCTCTGGAACGAAATTATTTTTTAAGCAAATTACAGGTTTCCTCGCTCGTCGAATTGTTTATCATATTAAAGAAGGTGACGATTTAAAAGCAGGGGAGCGCTTTGGAATGATGAAGTTTGGTTCAAGAATGGATATCATAGTTCCAAGCAATGTACGTATTGACGTCAAAAAAGGAGATCGAACAGTTGCTGGAGAGTCAATTATTGGCGAGATTCTGTAATGAAGTATCCTATCCAGCGAAAATATTCCTCATTCAGAGAAAAACGAAGAAATATTAAGAGTCAAAGGCCTCCTGTAAATAAACGAATTGCAGTTCCTAGTTTCTTCACATTGATGAATTTACTCAGTGGATTTCTTTCCATTATATCCGTTGCAAAAGGTGACTTTGTACTTGGTGCCCAGCTCATAGCAGTAGCAGGTCTTTTTGATGTGCTCGATGGTTTGATGGCTAGATTAGCAAATGCTACAAGTGATTTTGGAATAGAGTTGGATTCGCTAAGTGATATGGTTTCTTTTGGAGTCGCTCCAGGTTTTCTTATATATCAGTTTAGCTTGTATGAACTTAATACTTTGGGAATTCTGATTAGTGCTTTACCTCCATTGTGTGGTGCAGTAAGACTAGCTCGATTTAATGTAAATGCTAGATTAGCTCCAACCAACGACTTCTTTATCGGTCTACCAATTCCTGCGCAAGCAATTATTCTTGCTTCATTCTATTTAACTTTCAAGAATGATGTAGATCTATTCAGTTCATTTGAACAAGGTATCAATGCAGTTATCATTCCGGTTGTAGTTGTAATTTCCTTTTTAATGGTGAGTACTATTCCATTCGATAAAATTCCGCGATTTGATCGAAAGTCAATAAAAGAGAAAAAGGGAAAATTTGTTCTCTTTATTACTTATCTGGTTCTGATATTGGTATTTAAAGAGCACGGTCTAATGGCTGTAATATCCATCTTTATTTTAAAAGCACTTATCACTGGCGCCGTTCATTTCTTTAAAGATGATTACGAATATGACTCAGAAGATACTTTTCAGGATTATAGCTGATTATTTAGAATAGCAGTTATTTGTTTAGCGGAAGTTCCATTTCCATACACATTATTAGAGCCATATTTTTGAGTAGAATCTAAAAGCTTAATCGTTTCTGAAACGATTAAAGATGTGTTAGATCCGACAAGCTTAGTAAATCCTGAGTTAACCAGTTCTTGACGTTCTGTGGTTTCTCGCAAAACAATTATTTTTCTTCCCAAAGCTGCAGCTTCTTCTTGGATTCCTCCAGAGTCGGTTAAGATTAAATCAACGGAATTCATCAAGCTTAGAAAGTCGATATATCCTAATGGCTTCAAAATTTGTAAACGAGAATGGCGATATTCTTCTGAATTAACAATTTCTTGAACAGCTGGACTCGGGTGAGCTGGAAAAACAATAGTGAGGTTTTCTTTAGCATTTAGAATCTCAACTAAAGCATTCATAATATTAGCTAGAGGTTCCCCACGATTCTCTCTGCGGTGGGAGGTAACTAAAATCACTTTATCGGTGTCAAAAGATAGGGGCTTGTGAGCCTTGTAAGCTTCTGAGTTAAGAATACTATGTAATGCATCAACTACAGTGTTACCGGTCACCCAAATGGATTCTGGGGTGTACCCTTCACTAATAAGATTGTCTTTCGCAAGCTCTGTAGGCGCAAAGTGTAAATCTGCAATAGTACTTATTTGTTTGCGGTTCATTTCTTCAGGGAAGGGGTTCAGCATGTTATGCGATCTAAGGCCAGCTTCAACGTGGTAAACTGGAATTTTTAAATAGAAAGCAGCTAAAGCACTTAAATAAGATGAAGAGGTGTCGCCTTGAACTATTACTGCATCGGGCTTTTCGGCTAAATAGGTTTCTTTTAATTGAGGAAGTAAAAACGATGTAAGTTCAAATAAATCTTGGTTTGGCCGCATCGCCCGTAAATTATAAGTAGGCTCAATATTAAAAAGCTGAAGCATTTCTGTAGCTAATTCATCGTGTTGTCCCGTATGGACGGTTACAACTTGAAACCCAGAGGCGTTCAAAGAATGAATTACAGGAGCAAGTTTAATAATTTCTGGTCGGGTACCGAAAGCAACTAGAATCTTTTTCACTTCAAAACCTTTTTGTATTCAATTAATGTCTGTTCTGCTACTTTATCCCAAGTAAAATTCGTTAGGATATGTTTTTTCAGTAACTCATTTTTTGTTTTTGAAAGTGAAGCATTAATAGCATCTGATATACTTTCCACTGAATTTGGATTTAGATATTCAGCATAGTCAGAGAAATAGTCTTTAGTTCCACCTCGTTCTGTTATGGCAATATTGGCACCAGCTAAACTAGCTTCCAAAGCCGCTATACCAGGAGTTTCGTACATAGACGGGAGTACAAATGTATGGCAAGCCGAATACGCTGAGGTTAAGATATTGGAGTCGTGTGGCTGCGTAGGAATGTGAACAACATTAGGATATTTTTCAATCAACTCAAGACACTGTCGACCATAGCTATCAGTATTATTGATACTTCCAATAATTATTACTTTAGAATTAATTTCTGGAGCGGCTTTAAGCAAGCTCAAAACATTTTTACGGGAAGCTGAGGCTTGCCCAACAAAAAGTACAAAATCTGAATATCCGTATTCTTTAATGAATAAATCAGGGGTAGCTTCACTAAAGCGAGCTTCAACGCCATTAGGAATTACGTACAATTTCTCAGAGGAAATATTGAAACCATCTTGAACGAGCTGTAACTCTTCGGTTGTATTAGGGAGGACTTTTTCTGCAAGTCGACAAATATCTGCTTTAATACTAAAGTCTGATCGTATACCAGAACCTAAGTATTTGGTGAGCTTTTCAGCTTGTATTGCCTTTCGTATGATGGAGGCACTACGATTTGAAAAGAACACAGGAGAAACGACTAATTTCGTACCACTTTTTTGTACAAGACTTGCCATTCCAGAAGTTTCTGGTCCAGCAGAAAACAAATGAACCAAATCAAAATCTTCAAAATGTATTTGCTCCCAAGGCGATATAAAAGTGATTTCAACACCCAGTTTCTGTAGACCTTCAGCCGTTCTGAATGCTTGGTTTCTAACACCACCATTAACAGCTGCAATGCTAAGAGGGGCAATAAATCCTACTTTTAGTCCTTCACTCATAATGTTTTTCGGTGTTTCCAGTCTAAGATGGATGTTTTAAATAACCTTAATGTATCGTCGTGTAACGCTTTAATCTCTTCAGGTGAAGGTAGAGAAGGTGATTGGTATTTAAAAGCTGGAAGTGCTGAAATATTAAATCCTGGTTGGGAAGATGTAATTAAATCAAAAGCAGTTTGTGAGGTTGTGATTTTGAAAAGACAATCAATTGGGGCATCTGAATTGATTTCGACTTCATCATTTGTGATATAAGCTTCAAAATTTATGGAACTTCTCTTCTTCCAAAATTCAGAAAATTCTAAAAACGTTAAGTTCTGAAGTCCAAGTTCGACCGCTTTATCAAAAATAAATTCGACAACTTCTAAACCAGGTTGGAGAGGATGATGATACAAGATAACGGGCTCATGGATTCCAACTTTTGCTTGAATTACCTGTTCGAAATAACTCTTCATTTCATCAATAGTGAACCGTCGTCTACTTAAACTACCAGTGCAAATAGGGTGAATTGGAATCTGAAGGATTTGCTCTGTATCGTTTAGCTTTAGTGCAAAAGGCACACCATCGTAGCCTGTTGTAAATTCGGAAGCGTAGCTGAAGTTGTGCTGTGCAATGACCTTTTCTAAACTAGTATTCCATATGCCATATGGAGCTGCAAAACCTTTAGTTTCGATACCGGATGCTTTTAGAAGTTTTAAGGCAAAGTCAAAGTCTTGATTAAATTTTTGCTCAGAAGTAGATGTGCCGTGCTGGTAACAATGCAGTGCGAGTTCCTGATTTGTAAAACGATGGAATACGTCTAACCACTTTTCATGAGCCTGAACATGCAAAAACCATGTAAGTGAAAGATTGCGTGCAGAAGCTAAATCCAAAATATTGGTCAAGGATGATTCGGTGCCGTAATCAGAATCAATCCTGAAAGCAAAGACGGGCTTTTCAGTAGGCGAATTCCATTTAGAAATCAGTGGTAGTTTAATTCGGTTGTGAATCTCAACTAGTGTGGTTTCAATTAGTCGGATGATTTCAGATCTCGAAACTGGCGAAACAATTTCATCAGGGGCGTTACCAATTCCAAAGCCATGAAATCGTTTTCTTTTATGAGGCTTTGGCTTCCAAAGCTGTGATAAATTCAACCCAATGAGTCCAAGTATTCCATTTTCTTGGGGTTTAATTTCAACAAGTCCGCTAAAATAAGCAGACTTACTCTTGGAGAGTAAACAATGTGAGAAAATATCGATATGAGAAATACGATCAAACCCAACGTGAGGAGTGGTGTTTACCAAAAAGTTCACTTTCTGGGAGGAAAGTTTTTCTGAGGGAAAGAACAATGGTTTAGTTGAAATCTCTAATACGGCGCCACCTTCTTTAACAAATGAATCTAGATTGGTTTGAAATGTAGGTGGTAATTTAATGTGCTGCTCTAGTATGATTACACTAAATGCCTCTTTAGATAAAATGGTTTCATCACAATCTTGATAGAAAACTCCAATAGCATCTAAAACAGCTTTTAAAGCAAAAGAAGGACGATATGTGCCAATACAAAGCCGTTGTTTCATCGTGCCCAATTTCTTTTAATCCATTGGATTTCTTCAATACGGATAGTTCTTGTTGCCCAACTCGTTATAACAAGGAATAAAGTAAATACAACCGATGCCAATACAAATTGAAGCTGGAAATACGTAATCAATGCTATACAACAAAGGCTTGGGATAATTATTCGAAGAAAGGGAGAGAGGAAATTAAGATCTAGATTCTTTCTGAACCAATAATAGGAACAGGACAAAATAACTAATTCAGAAAGGGATACTGCAATTGCCACACTAACAGGAGTGCCTATACTTGTAAAAATAAGAATAAGAAGGGCAGAGATGGAGCCACCCAAAACATTAGCGAATAAATAGTCTTTGTCTTTCCCAATAGCGATAAGGCCAAAAGAAAAAAGTGAGTTTAGAAAAGTGAAAAGTATAAAAGGTGATAGAAACTTAAGAATGATTCCACTTTGAATAAATTTTGGACCAAATAAAAGAGCAATTACTTCCTCTGAGTTGAAGAATATTAAGGCAGTAATTAGACTTCCTCCCACAATGATAAATCTCAAGACCAAGTTAATTTGTTGTTTGGCAAGGGCTTTATTGGTTGCCCAAACAGCTGACAAATTCGGCAATAGCAGATTTATAAAAACTCTATCCAGTAACATTACAATTAACAAAATTCGATAAGCAGCACCGTAAACGCCAGCGTCATTTAAACTTAAAAATACCCCAATCAAGATTGGAGGTAAAAGTTGAATCAGTTGAGTGAAAAACCAACCTACACCCAAGATTGAACTTGTTTTGAGTAAATCAGAATAAATATTTAATCCTCGTGATGGTAGTGGAAAAGGTTTTTCGAATAGAGAGAAGAATCCTAGCAAAAGGGCAGCTGCTGATATACCAGCAATATATATGTAGGGAACAAGAGTGACATCGTCGGGTTTATGTACAAGCAGAAGAACCAAAATGAGATATACAAATCCATTAAGAGCTTTAGACGCGGCTGCTTTCCCAAACTGTTGGCGGCCGTTGTAATACCATTCCATCAAAATAGCATAAGGAAGCAAAGAGTAGAGGTAGCCAAGAAGAACACTTCTCTTTTGTGGTTCCATCTCAAGGTTAGATACGATAAGTAACGAAGCAATAAGTACTGTAATACCTAGAAACACCTTCATATTGAAAATTTCGCGTGCTCTAAAAAGACGTTTTTCAGGTTCTTTAGCAACTTCTCTAACAGCAACATTTACCAATCCTAGATCCGCAAACCAAGTGCAGTAGCCAAGTATGGAGATTGCGATTACGATAAGTCCATAAAACTCTGAGCCAAGTGTTCTTGCAAGATAAATAGAGGTTATGAATGAAAACCCTCTTCCTGAGAAATCACCAAGTGCAATCCAGAATGCTTTTTGCTTCAATTTACTCATGTGAGATGTTATTCCTTATCAGCGCTACTCGTTCTTTGTTTGTTTCAAATAAAAACACCGATGGATTTGATTCTAATTCGGAAATACATCCTAGTTTTGGAGCAATGATATCGATATTGTAACTCAAAGCCATATGTACGCCTCCAGAAGTTAACAGCTGTTTGTAATTAAATAAACAGACATCAGAGGCATTAAAAAGATACGGCAGTTCTGAATCGTTTATAAAAGTATCAATAAGATGAATATGGGAATGTTTTGAAACTAGGCTCTTAAGTCTATCTCCCAATTCTTCATTCCCTTTCTTAATGGTTCCAACTATGAGAAACTGAATGGAATCATCCTGTAGAAAGTCCACTAAAATCTCCTCAATATGTTTATAATGGCTAATTTGACCAAAGATAAGAGCTAGAGGTTTAGAAGGCGTTAAACCTAATGAAAAGCTTGTATTAAGGGCTTTGATAGATTCACTCTTAGGAATAGTGTGTGCAGGAAAAGAAGGATGTGGGATTAGATGAAACTTGGTAAGCGATACGCCAAGTTTAGTGCTCATAATATTGCCAGCTGTGGCGCAATGGACATGGATTGCATTAGCCAATTGAGCCATCTTCCTGTGCAAGAACAAATGCATTTTTAGGAACTTCTGGTCGTGAGGTTCTTCATTATGAATGGTCCAAATCAATTTACCACCCACAAGTTTGAACATGAGAATCCAAAGAAGTTTCCACGGCATACCCAAAAGAGATTTTGCATCTTGAAATTCTAACCAGTGATAATGAAAAACTACTTTTCTAGAAAAAAGAGCAGCAAAAAAAGGTTTGAAGTGCGTGAAAACTGATACACTTTCAACTTTTGTTTGCGAGTTTGAAGTTAAAATGGGCCTATAAAGATTATAGAGGTAATCTGAGTCAGGATGCTGGTGATTTATGAGTGGAGCTACATAAACCGTAGAGGAATCGGTACCAAGCGCTTTAATAAGATCGCCAAGCGAAATTTCCTCCATAGCTGTTACTTTCTAAAATTTATATTGAATCCCAATGGAATGTACAGTTCCAAAGCCTGTATTAAAAGGAATAATAGCATAGTTGAAAGTAATTAAATCGGTAATAAAACCTGCGCCAAATGAGATTGGACGAGCAGTATCACCAGTTTTGTAACCGCCATTAAGTTCTACAACTTCAGCTACGTTCAAAATGAATCCAAAATTGAAGTAATCTTTGTCGTTAAAATAACCTACTTCAGTATTTTTTGGAGTATCGGTAAGTGGATGAACAAAGTCGGATGAAATACTTAGCAGAATAGGCAAGTTCGCATTTTTCGGAGGTGTAAACTCAAGGAGGTCGAATGAGAGTCCGAGTCTGAATGCAGCCGGAAGTTTCGGCTCAACGGTTACTAGCTTGTTCATCTTGCCAATATTTACAACAGAAGCACCGATAGTTAGCTTTGTATCCAATAGTTCGCGTGCAATACCAGCGTTAAAAGAATAGCCAGTGGCTTTGTCTAAATAAATCTCTTGATAGATATAATGTGCAGAAGCACCTATAGCAAAGTGTTTGAAGTTGTAAGACAATGCCGAACCAACGCTAAGGTAATCAACAGAAAAGTTGCCATTTGACGAACCAGGGCTATTGCGTTGTTCAAAACCGTCATCACCAGACCTATAAACAGAAATGGCAATTGCTCTATTTCCTTGCTTGAAATTAACCCCACCAAAAATATTATTGGCGTCTCCAACCATTCGAGAATAGCCCAAGTTAAGTGTAGAACTTGGCATTAACGAGAGTAGTGCAGGATTGACAAAGATAGAACTTGCACCTTGAGGCACAGCAGTAGTGGCTTCAGAAATGGAAAGTGCCTCAGGGTTAGGGGCAAAATTTAATACATCAACGCCAGCAGAGCTTTGCGCCACAATGGTTGCAGAACCTAAAGTAAGGATTGATAAAAGAGATAAAAGTAATTTCATAGATGTAAACTTAGCGCGAAAACATGGATGTTTGCTACCTGGTTAGGTTCCATTACAAATGCATAATCGATTGATGGACTGAATTTGTCGAAGGGGAGTAATATCGAGAATCCACTACTCAATCCCCAAGAAGAAACTTGAGATAAGTCTGGAAGATTATATCCAGCTCTTAGCGAAAATCTCTCGTGAGCATTCCAAACTCCACCTAAGCGGAATTGTTTAGCATTGGTTGTAACCTCAGTAATAGTTTCGATAAGCTGAGGGCTTCCATTGCTAATAAAAGCATCAATGGTTCTAACTTCAGAAGTTAAGGCTTGAATTTCGTAATCAGCAGAGATTGTAAAGTTTTCTTTTTGATATGCTAATCCCCATTTAAAGCGAGTAGGAAATTTATTGATAACATTGCGAGCTTGAGCAAGTCCGTAAAGTTCTGAAGAATTAAAAGAATACTCAGCAAACATGTCTTGGATAGCGAAGCCTAATTTTAACTCATTAGAAAAGTGGTACAGTAAACCAATGTCTATCCCAACACTTGTTGACGCATCTAAGTCATCGTGTAAATCAGCATAGTTTAGTTTAAACCCAATTCCTGCGTTAAGCTTTTCGGTCATCCTAATACCAAAAGCACCTAATAGCTGGTACTCTGAAGTACTAAAATCGCCCGTTGGATAACCACTTACTGTCCGCCCATCTATATTATTTACGCCGCTTCTAATTAAATTAAAAGAGAACCCAGCTTTTGGAGGAAGCTGAAAGTTCATGCCAATAGTTTGATGAACTCTATCGAATTGTAAAGAAGAGATACCTACTAATAGTTGAGTATAATCTTGGTTGAGAGCAGCTAACGCTGGATTATAATGTGCATATGCTCCTTGAGAAGTGGTTGCCGTCATAGCATTCCCCATTCCCATTGCTTTAGGACCAAAGCCAATTCTGTTACTTGCTCCAGCAAAACCACCATTTTGTGCTTGTAGCGTTTGCAATCCAAATAGCAGAACTACTAAAATACTTGATAATCTTAATGTATTCATCATTCTACTAGTAAGATTTTACCATTAGCAGTTTCTTCAGGCATTTCGACTGTGTAAATGTAAGGGCCATTGGCAACTTGTCGCCCGTTACCATCAACACCATCCCAAATGGCTTCATAAGTTCCAATTGGAAAACTATTGTTTTCAATTTCTCGGACTAGGTTCATCCCAAAATCAAAAATTCGAATACGTACGTTACCTTGCTTCTTTAATTCATATTTAATGCGAACAAATTCATGTGTAACAGGAGAGAAGGGATTCGGATAAGCATAAGAGTTCACCGATTTAGCCTCAGGATCATGGATATTCCCACCTTTTAAAGGAAAGTTAACACGAGTGATTTCCCAGGTTTTACCAAGATCGTTGGTAGAAGCAAGCCCATCATCTGTTCCAATCCAAACTCGGCTAGTTGTGGAAGCAACAGATAAAAACTCTGTGCCTTGCTTTATAAAAGTGTTAGCGCTCTTGATTTGAGGAAGCTTAGTCCAGCTTTGTCCATCATTGGTTGATATGAAAAGTCCATTAACTCCCGCAGCAAACACAGTCCCATCTTTAAAGCCAATGCTATTAATTTTTTCCCCAACTAAATGTTGCTCAAAGGTATCTCCATTATCAGCGGTTGAAACGATACCGAATTGTTCTCCTGCTTCGGCATTACTTATCCAGTTAGTCATCCAAATTTTGTTGGTGGCTGGATCTTCTTCAATTTCAATAATCCAGTTGCTAAGTAAACCAAAATCACTATTGTCGTAATTTACGTGCTTCCAAGAAATACTATCGGTAGACGCGGTTAGTGCGTCATTGGAAACATTTATTCCATTAGCGGATCCGTACCATACTCTATTCTGAGAATCTACTTTTACACTAAAGCCTTTTAAATTGTTGTCATCTACAGAGTTGTAGAGGTTTACAGCTTCAATACAGCCACTTTGAGGCTCTCCTTCGGTACAGCTAACCCAATAATAGTTATTTCCATCAGGAGTTAGGTTTGTAACACTTACAGGTGGTAAAATTATGCGCTCCCAGGTAATGCCAAAGTCTGAACTTCTTAGTAAACCTGAAGCCCAGTTAGTTGAGAAAACGACATTTCCTTTGAAATCTATATCATAAGGTGGAGACTGCTCAGGTACTGTGATTCGGATTCTGTCATAAGTTTCGCCACCATAAACGAAGGTTGTATCGCATCCCGCTGGGGAAGTCTTACAGTTATCGGATGCTTTTGGGTCCAACAAAAAGTCGGAATATCTCCAATTCCCACCGCCGTCTTCACTAAAGTAATAGCCAAAGGAAGCTGGTACCGTACCGTCGAGAATTTCAGAGGAATAACCTAGCCCTGCAACAACAGTGTCTTTTGAAAGCGAAAGAGAGAACACTCTTCCAATATCGTCAACCACTTTTTCAGCATTGGTAGGTAAGTACCAATCAGCTTGATTGCCAATGTTGCGGTTAAGTGAAGGGCTAATCCAAACGGTATCACCATAGGCAGCAACATTTGACACTCCATTTTGTCTGATTGAGTTATATGGGGAGTCTACTGAATAAACAGTTTGTGAGAACACGCTACCAGAATAAAGCAATGCAATTACTAAAAAGATATAATTCTTCATTTACTCTCTAATCCTAAAAATTACCTTTACCGTATCGCTGGATAAACCACTTTTATCTAACGCAAAATACTCAATGTTAAAGTCTCTATTGGGTCTGTTTGTTGTAGGAGTTACCGGAAGAGAGAAGGTGTAGACGGAATCATTAGCAGCTACATCGCTATATGTAGAGCCATCATCAAACATTTCAAAAGGTGAGCCTTGAGCTTCTCCAACTTCTTGATCAATAATTCTTATCTGCACTTTTTCAATATTGTCTTGCCCATCTACATCCGTTGCTTTAACTGTAAATAAAGCTATATTCTCACCCGAAGATGGTCTAAAAACTGTATCTGGGTTGGATACTGCTAGAATCTCTGGTGCTATAGTTGGGACACCAGTCTGTGTTACTCTAGCTTGTGCATAATTTTGATTAGGGCTGTTGAGCGATGGTGTAACTAAAACCGTGTAGGTCTTAAAATCAATAGTATTAGTTGGGATACCGACGTTTGCCTGAAAAGAGGTTTGCTGAGTTAAGTTGCCAAGGAATTTCCCTTCAAGTGCTGGTGATTCATTGTCATCTATAAAGATATAGTAGTAGGGCACTGATTCTACTCCAAAATCAAAACCATCTACGGTTACATTCAACGTAATGGTAGTATCTTTTTGTCCGTCTAGAGCGGGGTTGAATTGAATATTAGTTGGCGTAACAGATAAGTTTTGGACATAGGGTAAATCGTTATCAACACTGTTTAAACCAGGTGGAGAGTCACAGCTTAAATAGGCTATACAAACAACACTTATTAATAATAATGAGGGGAAAAATCGCTTAAACAAAAGTATCTCTGATTGGTGTTTGGTCTTAGTTCTGTAACGGTGAGATATAGGCGATGTTTTGTTTGGTTTGAAAAGCTATTCACTTAGTTCGTCCAAGATAAAAAGTGCTTAGCAATTTACAAATAACAATTTTAGCGTTGCTATTAAATTATGCCACAGCTATATTCGAAGCGTTATGAAAAACGCATCTTTACATACAACTAAGTGGTGGTGGCCTAATGCTTACAAAAGCAGTGGGTACGTTGCGTAAATAAAACAAATAAGAATGTATTACATACCCACTATTCCTCTGGAAGAGTGGGTTTTTTTTTGCCTAATGGATATTAAAACTTTTTTAGATTTATCAACTAAATACACAGCTATACCGGTGTTTAAACGCTTATTAGCAGATGTATTAACGCCCGTTTCTCTGTTTATGAATATCAGAGAAGGAGCCGAACGTCCGTTCTTATTAGAATCGGTAGAAGGTGGGGAACAACTTGCGCGCTATTCGTTTTTAGGACGAAATCCGTATCAAAAGCTGGAGTTTGATGGCTCATCAACAACGCTCACAAAAAACGGAAAGACAGAAAACGTCGATATCCCGTATTTTGAGGAGTTAGAGAAGCTCACAACAGCATACACAGAACCTATAATTCCTGAGTTGCCTCGTTTAACTGGAGGCGCTGTTGGCTTTTCTGCGTACGATACGTTTCGTTTGGTGGAACACCTTCCCAATGTGCCAAAGGATGATTTGAATTTGCCAGAAGCGATTTGGTCTTTTTATGATGAGATTTATGCTTTCGATCATGTAAAACACCAAGTGGTTCTCATTAAAACTGTATTCACTGAAGAAGTAGACGATTTAGAGCAGGCGTATGCAGATGCGCAATCCGCTCTTGACGCGATGGAAAAAGCGGCCCTTACTTCAAATTATGAATCTCGAACGTTTAGCATTGAACCCGATTCTTTAACGAGTAATATTGAGGAATCTCGTTTTGAAGAAATGGTTAATGCAGGAAAAAAATACATCTACGAAGGTGATATTTTTCAGGTGGTGCTGTCACAACGATTCGAAGCAAATATGAGCGGAGATCCATTTATGTTGTACCGCGCTTTACGGATGGTGAATCCATCTCCGTATCTTTTTTATCTTGATTTTGGCGCTTTCAGTTTGGTAGGGTCATCTCCTGAAGTTCTTGTACGCGTTCAGGATAAAGATGTTAGAGTGTTACCTATTGCAGGTACTCGTCCTCGTGGAAAAACTCACGAAGAGGACTTGCAATACGAAGCTGATTTAAAACAAGACCCTAAAGAAGTGGCAGAGCACATCATGCTCGTTGATTTAGGTAGAAACGATTTATCGCGCGTTTGTGATGCGGGTACAGTTAAGATGGAACGCAACCAAGTGATAGAACGATATTCGCATGTAATGCATATTGTAAGTGATGTAGTCGGGAAATTAAGCGCTGATAGAACGGCGGTTGATGCTCTTATGCAATGTTTTCCAGCAGGCACAGTAAGTGGTGCTCCTAAAATCCGCGCCATGCAGATAATTGATGAACTTGAATCCACAAAGCGTGGTATTTATGCTGGTGCCGTTGGGTATTTCGATTTCTCTGGAAATATGGATACTTGTATTGCCATTAGAACGATGGTAGTTGCCGACGAAAAAGTATACATCCAAGCAGGAGCTGGCATTGTAGCCGATAGTAATCCTCACAACGAATTTGTAGAAACTCAAAACAAAGCTGGCGCACTTGTTCAGGCGTTAAGCGTAGCCCTTGATATACAATGAGCAAAACAAAAACTATTCTTTCAGGTATTCAGCCTTCAGGAAAACTTCATATTGGGAACTATTTTGGTGCAATTCGCCAACATGTTGCCATGCAAGATCAAGGCGATGCTTTTTACTTCATCGCCAACTATCATTCTCTAACTTCTTTGAATGATGGCAAACAACTTCGTCAGAACACTATTGACGTAACTTTAGATTATCTAGCTCTTGGCTTAGATCCAAAGAAATCTACTTTTTTTGCACAATCTGATGTTCCTCAGGTTCCTGAATTGGCTTGGATGTTAGGAACGCTTTGTCCGGTTAGTTTGATGGAAAAAGGAGTGGCTTACAAAGACAAAACGGCGGCTGGGTTAAGTCCTAATATCGGCTTGTTTACGTATCCAATCCTTCAAGCAGCTGATATTCTTATTTATCATTCAGATATCGTTCCTGTTGGAAAAGATCAGAAGCAGAATATCGAAATTGCTCGTGATTTAGCAGGAAAATTCAACCATGTGTACAACGGAGATTATCTTGTAATCCCTGAAGATTTGATTATGAAATCGGTTGAAGTTGTTCCGGGCACAGATGGTCGAAAAATGAGCAAGAGCTACGATAATACCATTCAGATTTTTGAAGAAGGAAAAGCTCTTAAAAAGAAAGTAATGTCTATACAAACAGACTCTCTAGCACTTGAAGACCCTAAAGATCCCGAAAACGATAATGTTTTTGCACTCATTAAGTTATTTGCATCTCCAGAGAAGCAAGAAGAAGTAGCTGAGAAATATAGAGCAGGCGGTTATGGATACGGACATGCAAAACTTGAACTCTTAGATTTACTGAACCAATATTTTGGCGAAGCTAGAGAACGCAGAAAAGAACTAGCTAAAGACTTAGACTATGTAACCGACGTGCTTACTGAAGGTGGTAAAAAAGCCAGAGAGCGTGCCGAATCAGTGATGGAACCTATCCGTGAAGTAACTGGAATAGTTCGACACTTTTAACATGCTGCACACTTTAGCAAATAACGAAACTATCACGCTAATACTACTTAAGTGATTCTTATAATTGACAACTACGACTCCTTTACGTACAACTTAGTACACCTTATTGCGGTAAAAACCGACAATTATAAAGTTATTCGAAACGATGCTTTAACGGTGGACGAGATTAAAGCGTTAAATCCTTCAAAGATATTAATATCACCAGGTCCAGGTCGACCTGTTGATGCTGGTGTTACCGAAGACGTAATTCGAGAAATGGGCAAAACAACACCCATATTAGGTGTTTGTTTAGGACATCAAGCGATTGGCGAAGTTTTTGGAGCCGATGTTGTATACGCCCCAAGTTTAATGCATGGAAAAATTTCGCAAGTAGAACACGATGGCTTATCTATTTTTAAAGGTGTTGAGAAGGATTTTACCGCAACACGTTACCATTCTTTGGTACTAGATCCAGCAACCATTCCTGATACACTGACAATTACTGCCAAAGTTGGAGATGTTATTATGGGTGTTAGACACAAGGAATTTCCGATTGAAGGAATACAATTTCATCCAGAAAGTATTCTAACTATCGAAGGACCTAAAATGATTAATAACTGGTTAGAACAAGCATGAATTTTAAAGAAGTACTAAACAAACTTTCATTTTCAGAAGATTTAACACAGATTGAAGCCGAAGCGGCACTTCAGTTGATAATGGAAGGTGAAGTTGAATCAGATCAAATAGCAGCATTTTTAACCGCATTACGCCTAAAAGGGGAGACTATTCACGAACTCACAGGTTTTGTAAAGGTGATGCGTGAAAAGTCTATTAAAGTAAATGTAGACACCTCAAACGCTATAGATTTAGTAGGAACCGGTGGCGATAAGTCAGGTACTTTCAATATTTCTACCGCCTCAGCTTTTGTAACGGCTGCAGCAGGTGTACCGGTAATAAAGCATGGTAATAGAAGTGCTTCGAGCAAGTGCGGAAGCGCAGATGTTCTAGAACATTTAGGAGCTGCTATAGAGCTTGGACCTCAAGGCGTTGAACAAGTTTTTAAAGAGGTTGGAATGGCGTTTATGTTCGCGCCAATGTTTCATCCTGCGATGAAATATGTAATGCCAACACGACGATCTCTTGGCTTTAGAACCTTCTTTAATATTCTTGGGCCGATGGCAAATCCTGCCGGTGTTAAGAGGTATGTGATTGGAGCTTACAATAAAGAAGTTGCCGAAAAAATGGCGCATATCTTGGCCAACTTAGATACCGACTTTGCATACACATTTAACGCTCATGACGGCTTAGATGAAATGAGTATAAGTGGACAGAGCGAAGTGTTTGAATTACGAGATAAATTAGTTTCCACTGCATTTACATTCTCACCACAATCGCTTGGCTTCCAAAAGTATAGCCTTGATGATTTGATGGGTGGAGATGCTAAAGAGAATGCTCAAATTTTAACAAATATCTTTGCAAATAAGGCAACCGATGCCCAACGAGATATCATTCTTTTGAATTCCACATTCGCCATTCAAGCCTCTGGAAAAGTGAACGAATTAGCAGAAGCGAAAGAGTTGGCAATCGACAGTTTGGCTTCTGGAAAAGCTCGAAAAATGTTTAACGATTTTGTAGATGCAACCAATGATGCCATGGGAGTTTTCAAATACTGATGAGTACCGTTCTAGATAAAATAGTTGCTAAAACAACCGAAGACCTTTATCAAAGAAAGAAGAAGGTAGCATTTGCCGATTTCGACTCTTTTGAGCAATTCGAAAAACAAAGAATCGATTTCAAAGCGGCTCTATCAAAAAAAGATGCAGTAAGCATCATTTCGGAAGTAAAAAAAGGTTCGCCTTCGAAGGGAATCATACGTGAGGATTTTGAACCCGTTGATATTGCCCTTCAATATGAAGATGGTGGAACTTCTGCCATTTCAGTATTAACGGATGAACCCTTTTTTATGGGAAATTTGAGCTATTTAGAAGCAATTTCTAAGCGAGTTCAGCTTCCATTGCTACGTAAAGACTTTATCATAGATCCATTTCAAATCAAAGAAGCTCGGGCTTTTGGTGCGGATGCAGTACTCATAATTGTAGATATAACGGATGGCGGTCAACTTAATGAGTTACTCGCTGCGGCTAAGGAATTTGGTTTAGATGCTTTGGTAGAATGTTACGATCAAGCAGATTTCGATCGTGTTGATTTCAGCCAAGTGGATATTCTGGGCGTGAATAATCGTGATTTAAAGAACTTTGAGGTAGATGTACATCGTGGAATTTCCATTTTGCAGCAAGCTCCTGAAGGAACAGTTCTCGTTTCTGAAAGTGGATTAAGCAGTGGTAAAGACTTAGCCTTGTTGAGAAGTGAGGGCATTCATTCTGCATTGATTGGTGAATCTTTTATGCGACAGCAACATCCTGGTAAAGCAGTTTCAGAGTTATTAGAGCAAGCCGAAGAGGAATTTGAACGGAGTTATCGAAATGAGTGAGCATCAACCAAAGATTAAGATTTGTGGAATTACGAACCTTGCTGATGCTCGATACGCTTCAGGTATGTTTGTGGATTATTTGGGATTCATCTTTTATGATAAAAGTCCGCGCTACATTGACCCTGCAATGGCTGGAGCCATCATTAATTGGATTGAAGGACCTGAAAAAGTAGGCGTTTTTGTAAACCAGCCACTTGATGAGGTTAATCGGATTGCCAAAGAAAGTGGTCTCGATTACGTTCAGCTTCATGGCGATGAAAATGTAGATTATTGCCAGCTCATAGATAAACCCATCATAAAAGTAATTCATATTACGCCAGAAAGTACTACAGAAGAACTTAAAACAAAGATTGAAGCCTATGCTGAAGTTGCTGAGTTCTTACTTTTCGATACTAAAATAAAAGAACTATGGGGAGGTTCAGGTCAGGCTTTTGATTGGACAATTTTGGCTGAGCTAACAAACGACGTTCCGTTTTTCCTTGCTGGTGGACTAAATTCAGAAAACATAGCAAAAGCTATTGAAACCACATCTCCATTTGCAGTGGATGTATCGAGTAGTGTGGAAGAAGAGCCTGGAACAAAAGATTTTGATAAAATAGATGCCTTGATGGAAGTTATGGAAGGCGTTTGGGATAAACAGTAGTAAATGCACTCAACACGAGTAAAATTTCAGAATAAGATTATGACAGAGACTAAAACAATGTACCAACAACCTGACGCCCGCGGATATTTTGGCGATTACGGTGGGAAATTCGTTCCCGAAATTCTAATTCCTGCGGTTAAAGCCCTCGAAGAAGAATATCTAAAAGCCAAAAACGATCCTGAGTTTAATGCTGAATTTGAAAAACTTTTGGATGAGTATGTTGGGCGCCCGACAAAGCTTACTTTCGCCAATAAGCTTACTGAACACTACGGTAAAGCTAAGATTTATCTGAAAAGAGAAGACTTGTGCCATACTGGAGCTCATAAAATCAACAATGCCATTGGGCAGATTTTGTTAGCGCGAAGAATGGGTAAAACTAGAATCATTGCAGAAACAGGAGCGGGGCAGCATGGTGTAGCAACGGCTACGGCTTGTGCTAAGTTCGGTTTGGAATGTATCGTGTATATGGGCGCTGAAGATATGGTTCGTCAGAAGCTCAATGTGGATAGAATGACCTTACTTGGTGCTGAAGTTCGTTGTGTTGAAAGTGGATCTAAAACACTTAAAGACGCAACCAATGAAGCTATTCGCGACTGGGTAACAAATGTAGAAAACACTTTTTATATAATTGGCTCTGTAGTTGGGCCACATCCGTATCCAATGATGGTTCGCAATTTCCACCAAGTGATTGGAAAGGAAGCAAAAGCACAAATTCTTAAAGCAGAAGGCAGGCTTCCAGATTATTTAGTGGCTTGTGTAGGCGGAGGTTCAAACGCTATTGGTTTGTTTTATCCTTTTATAAATGACGAAAGTGTTATAATAATCGGTGTTGAAGCATCAGGTTATGGCGTTAATTCAGGCAAAACTGCAGCAACGTTAACAATCGGTACGCCGGGTATTTTACACGGTTCATTGAGCTATTTATTACATGATGCTAACGGACAGATTGAACTTGCTCATTCCATCAGCGCAGGATTGGATTATCCTGGCGTAGGGCCAGAACATGCTCACTTGCATGATACAGGTCGCGTTCAGTACTTCCCAATTACAGATAAAGAAGCAATGGATGCGGTTAAACTTTTGTCGAAAACAGAAGGGATTATCCCAGCCTTAGAATCGGCTCACGCATTTGCTCAACTCGAAAAGTTGATGCCAGAAACCACAGAAGACGAGATTGTAATCATCAACCTCTCTGGTCGCGGCGATAAAGACATGGGAACGATCTCAGAAAATTTATAATCATATTTGGCAAAATCTGCCTTTTAAATAACGAAGAGCCTATTTAAGGCCAGCAATTATGAATAGAATTACAAAGAAATTTCAAGAAAAAGCGGGTAACGACAAACTAATGAGTTTGTTTATCACTGCAGGCTATCCAGATTTGGAATCTACCGTAGATCTTATTTTAGGTTTTGAGAAAAACGGTGCCGAAATGATTGAGCTAGGTATTCCGTTTAGCGATCCACTCGCTGATGGTCCAACCATTCAATATTCCAGCGATATTGCTATCTCAAAGGGGATTAGCATCGACAAGATTTTTGAAATGGTTGTTGAGCTTCGCAAACAATCAGAAATTCCGATCGTTTTGATGGGATACATGAATCCAGTACTTCGTTACGGTGTTCAAAAGTTCTGTGAAAAAGCAAAACTTAGTGGCGTTGATGGTTTGATACTCCCAGACATCCCCGTTGAAGAAAGTTCAATCATCGAAAACCATGCACAGGCGAATGATTTACCAATCATTTATTTAGTAGCTCCAAATACCACCGAAGAGCGTATGAAGCTTGCTGATGCTAAGTCGGGTGGTTTTGTATATTGTGTGTCAGTAACGGGTGTTACAGGCGCAAGAGATGGTAAAGAAGTATCTGACTCGGTAGACAAATTCATCTTAAGAGTTCGAGAGAATGTAACCAAAAATCCTGTGATGGTTGGTTTTGGTATCAAATCTTACGAAAATGCACAACATATAGCATCAAATGCCGATGGTTTTATTGTTGGGAGTGCCTTAATTGATGTCATAAGAAAATCGTATCCTAATGAAGGTTGGAAAGAGGAACTGTTTTCGTTCGTACATTCATTAAAATTTGGAAAATAATTACTACACCATGCGTATAAAAAACATAGTTGTATTAGTCGCAGCATTACTCACCTTTATTGTAGTTGCCTGCGAAAGCGATTTTAGACAAAAGGCAAAAGGCAGTATTAGCGATGTAACGGTGGTCATGGACTCTACCCAGTGGGAAAGCAAAACCGCTGATGCCATTCGTAACACATTTGGGAAATTAGTATTCACTCTTCCAAATCCGGAAGAATTCTATAACCTGAAATTTACAGATATTCGTTCTCAAGCTCAGTTGGATCTCATAAAATCGATGAAGAACGTTATTTTTGTCGCTCCGCTTGATGATTCGTCCAATGTGGCAGCACAAATTCGTTCATTTTTGGAAAGTGGAGTGGAAGACAGAGTTCGAAATGGAGAGAGCTTTGCATTTCCCATCAAAGATCAATGGTACAGAGACCAATACGCACTTATCTTGACTTCAACTTCGGATTCTGCACTCGCCGAAAAAATTATCAATTCTGAAAGAGCGTTGTTAAGCGATATCCAAGAACGTGAACTTGAGCGTTGGAAATACGAGGTGTACGATAAAAAAGAGCAAACGCAGTTATCTGATTCATTGTGGGCTGATTATGGCTTTAAAGTGCGCATTCAGCATGATTACATCCAAAGTGTTGATACTACCAATTTTCTTTCTTTCCGCCGATATGACGTCAATAATGACCGCTGGTTTTGGGTTTGGTATAAAGATGATGTGAAAGACATCAATTTCTTGGATGATGATTGGATTAACGCTACACGTGATTCTCTAACTCAATTGTATGTGAAAGGAAACTCTGAAGATAAATACGTAACAACTGAGTACCGTAGACCTGTTGAGACCACGACTTTCCAAAAAGACAGATTGATTGGGTATGAAACATTGGGTACATGGCGTCTTGAAAATGGAGCTATGGGCGGACCTTTTGTGAATTTCACTTATTACGATCCAATGACGGAAAGACTTTTTATGGTTGAATATTCTCAGTTTGCACCAAAGGTGAGAAGGAAAATCCATTTTGTTCGTCAATTTAGAGCGATGGGCCGTACTTTTGAAAGCGACTCAACCTGGACGAACTAAGAAGCCTTGAATGACTCAAGCGATAAATTAAGCTTTGTAACCGCTGCTCTACAAGAACGACGGGTAAGTGATAGGTTGCGAAGTTTGCGTTCGTTTGAGTCCAATTTAGAAAGCGCTAGCGTTATTTTAGATGGGAGAGAGCTTCTTAATTTCTGCTCTAACGATTATTTAGGCCTTAGTGCTCATCCCGATGTCATTCTTCGTTCTACAGATTATCTAAACAAATACGGAACTGGTTCAGGGGCTTCTCGTTTAGTTTCTGGAACACTTTCGATTCATGAGCAATTGGAAGAGAATCTTGCTCAGACTTTTGGATATGAATCTGCTTTGTTACTCAATTCTGGTTTTCAAGCAAACACCAGTGTGTTGCCCGCTGTGGCGGATAGAAACTCCCTAGTTCTGATTGATAAAAAAGCTCATAATAGTTTGATTCAAGGCGCGATTTTGAGCCGAGCTACACTCAAACGCTTCAATCATAGCGACACCAAACATCTCGAAAAACTACTCGAAGAATCGGCAACCAAAGGCTACAACCGAACGTGGATTGTTTCCGAAACGGTCTTCAGTATGGATGGAGATAGAAGTAATTTGAATGAGCTAATTCATCTGTCAAAACAATACAACTCATTACTGTATATTGATGATGCCCATGCACTTGGTGTTTTAGGCGAAAAGGGAAAAGGATTGAATTATGGGCATACTGAAATCGATTTAGGAATCGGAACTTTTGGAAAAGCCTTTGGATCATTTGGTGCTTTTGTGGGATGTTCCAAAGAGATGAAAGAGTATCTAATTAACTTCTGTTCGGGCTTTGTGTATTCAACTTCTTTGCCGCCATCTGTAATTGGGGCTGTGGATGCCGCCGTTGATTTAATTCCAAAAATGGAAGACGAAAGAGCGTTGTTGTTTGATAATCTCAGAAGGGTGAAAGAGCAACTTCAACAGCTTGGTTACGATACCGGAAATTCAGCCAGTCAAATAATTCCGGTTATAATTGGGAGCGAGGAAGAAACCCTTGAATTGGCTAAATTCTTGGAGAAATGGGGAGTCTGGGCTTCGGCTATTCGTCCGCCCACCGTAGAGGCTGGGACTTCAAGAATTCGTATCACGATTACGCTAAAGCATTCACAAGAAGATATCAATCAACTTTTAGAAGCCTTTGCAGCATGGAAAAACAAGTAGAAATTCATGCGTATCATGGTTGGGGAGGAGATGATTCGTTTTGGAATCCGCTTAAAGAGGTATTGCCGAAAGAGATTATTTTTAAAGCTGCCAATCGTGGTTATTTTGGCAAACCATTATTTCCTCAGTTCGAGAAAGATTCCAAAATCCGTATCGTTTTCACGCACTCATTTGGATTACATTGGTGCAATACGGCCGTGCTTAGTAAAGCAGATTTCCTTGTAATATTCAATGGTTTTGGAGACTTCCATCCAACAAACTCTAAGCAGAGAGGCTACTCGCAAAAAGGCTTAGAATTAACGATTGAGCAGTTCGGAAAATCTCCTAAAAATGTGCTAGAAGTCTTTCGTGGACATTGCTTTTCACCCCAAGAAAATCCAACAAAAGTTTCTGATAATCTCAACGTAGAGAAAGGTTTAGAAGATTTACATGCAATGCAGTCTCTACAGTTTCCTATTCTAGATTTAGACTTCGGATCAACCATCATAACCGTAGATTCTGGGAAGGACAAAATACTCCATGAACCCCGAGGAAAGGCGATGTTAAAGAGCCATATTGGACGAACTTTCCATACTGTTTTTGAAGAGGCAGGGCACGCTTTACCGTTTACAAATCCGAACGATTGCTGGTCGTATCTGTGTTCTGTGATTCCTATTTTTAGACGCTATGAAAACAACTCTTGATTACACATTAACGACGGCGCAAATTGCAGAATCTTTTTCTAAAGCTGCCGAACAATATCACGCCAAAGCGACCATTCAGAAGAAGGTGGCAAACGGACTTATATCCTCGCTTATCCCTTGGAAAGAGATTTTACCTCCAGGACCTTTTCTAGAAGTAGGATGTGGAACAGGCTTTCTTTCAGAATTGCTGATTAAAGAGTTCCCAACACGGAAAATCATTCTTTCGGACATCTCGCAAGGAATGTTGGATGTGTGTAAACGGAACTTAGAAGAAGCCGGACTTCTTTCTGATAACATCTCTTTTGAATTACTTGATGTGAACGAAATGGAAGTTGTTCCTGACAGCTACGCCATGGTGATTAGCAACTTTGCAGCACAGTGGTTTAAAGATACCGCAATTGGTTTAGAGCGACTTTCAGAAAACATCGTGTACGGCGGTTTATTGTTAAGCTCATTTCCTGGAAATCATTCATTTAAGGAATGGTACGAATACTGTTTAGAGCTTGGTTTGCCCTTCACTGCAAACCCATTGCCAGACGTTGAAGAAGTAGTGATTAAGCTCTCGATGGCGAAAGTTCAGGTAGACTATTACGAGAACGATTTATACCAAGATTTCAAATCTTCCCTAGACTTTTTTAAGCATCTAAAAGAGATAGGGGTTCATTCTTCTAAAACAAAAAAAGCGTTAAGCACCAAGCAGTTACGCTTATTAACCAATTATTGGGATAGCAAAGTTGAAGGCGCTAAAAAGGTTAAGTGGCATATCGTATACATCGCCGCGAAAAAGGAATGATGTATTGAAATTCCCCCCAAAAATATTTGTTACGGGCACCGACACCGACATAGGAAAGACTGTAGTTTCTGCGATGTTGATGTCGGCATTAGACGCCACTTATTGGAAACCAATTCAAGCAGGATTGGAAGAAGAAACAGACACGGAATTTGTGCAAAGAGCTTCCGAAGTGAAGCCAGAAAATATCATAGCAGAACGCTATCGTTTAGTGACGCCAATGAGTCCACATGCTGCTGCAGATATTGATGGCGTTTCCATCTCTTTAAACGATTTTGAATTACCCAGTTTTACTACCGAACATCTAATTGTTGAAGGAGCGGGTGGACTGCTAGTTCCCATCAACCAAAAAGAAACCGTGCTCGATGTGATTCAGCAGTTGGATATTCCTGTACTATTAGTGGCAAGAAGTGGCTTAGGAACGCTGAATCATACGCTTCTTTCCTTAGAGGCATTACGGAACCGTGGTATTTCAGTATTTGCGGTGTTGCTCAATGGCGAGCTTCATCCCAGCAACAAAGAAACCATAGAGCATTTCGGCAATATCCCAGTAATAGAACTCCAACATCAATCTGCGCTTACTAAAACAGCACTCACTCAAGCTTTCGAACACTTCGTTTCAAAGCAATAGGTAATATCATGCATAAGAATATTTGGCACCCATTTACCATCATCAAAGACGCAGCAGAACCGCTTAAAGTTAAAAGTGGAAAGGGCGCTTATTTGACGCTAGAAGATGGTCGACAAGTGCTGGATTGTATTTCTAGTTGGTGGGTGAATTTGCACGGACATGCTCATCCTGATATTGCAAAGGCTATTTATGAACAAGCTCAGCAGTTAGAACACGTAATTTTTGCGGGATTTACGCACGACCCGGCAGAACAGCTAGCCGAATTGATTACCGATGAGCTTCCTAAGAAACTAAACCGTGTGTTCTTTTCTGATAATGGGTCAACCGCCGTTGAAGTGGGAATGAAAGTGGCGTACCAATATTGGAAAAACCTTGGTCAGGATCGTAAAACCTTTATTTGTTTTGAAGGCGCTTATCACGGCGATACGCTTGGCGCGATGTCGGTCGGAGATCGGTCAACCTTTACCGAAGTATTTAAGGACTGGTTGTTTGATGTAGAAGTGATTCCATATCCAGAAACGTGGATAGGAGACACTGAACGGGCGAAAAAGGAAGATGCCGTTATTGATCAGCTAGAATTGTTGTTGGATGAACATCCCGAAAAGTACGCAGGTATTTTGATGGAGCCCTTGGTGCAAGGTGCAGGAGGGATGCGAATGTGTTCGGAAGAGTTTTTGCAGAAAGTGCATTGGTCGAACCGACAATTTGATACGCTGCTGCTTTTTGACGAAGTAATGACGGGCTTTGGTCGTACGGGTGACTATTTTGCCTGTAAGCGCGCCCAAGTAGAACCAGACATCATTTGCTTGAGTAAAGGAATTACGGGCGGTTTCATGCCTTTATCGGTTACGGTTTGTAGTGATGAGATTTACGAGAGCTTTAACTCGTCGGATCCCATTAAAACGTTTTGGCATGGCCACAGTTACACTGCCAATCCATTAGGTTGTGCAGCAGGAATTGCATCCTGGAAATTGTTGAAAGAAAACGAAGCTACATTTAAAGGGATGGAAGCATGGCATTTGGAGCAATTTGCCAAACTAGAGGGACATCCACGTCTCGAAAAGTTTAGAGTTAAAGGCACGATAGCAGCTTTTGATCTCAAAAACGAGGAAGAAACAGGATATTTTAACTCCGTTGCTAAACGTATTAAAGAAGAATGTGTAGACCAAGGCTTACTATTGCGACCACTTGGTAATGTGCTTTACCTCATGCCGCCGTACTGCCTCACCAAACCCGAGCTAGAAGGTATTTATGAGAAGATTGGGGAGTTAGTGTGAGTTTTTGAGATGTGAGATGTGAGATGTGAGCCTAAAATCTCGTTCCGTAGCTCTGCTGTGGAATGCTACCCTGGAGCTCTGCTCCAAATACGCTTTTACTCGGTCGTACTTATTGATGTTAGATTGTTTGTTGACAGTTTTAATAAATAAAACAACGCTCACTGTCATCCTGAGGATACTTCCGAAGGATCTTCACAGCCATTAAAAAGCAATGGTTTTGTTCGCAGGTGATAGCTGATCTTACCTTTATGTTATTTCCGTGCTCGCTAAAGCATTCATCTCATTAATGGCTGTACTTTTGTTCCGCCAAAAGTACCAAAAGCTCTCGACAAGAATAATTGGCGCGAACTCCATTCCATCGACTGAATCATTCCAATGGTCTTCGTTCTTCTTTTGTTACATTCAAACCCGAGCCTGTGTGGAATGATTGCTCCTTGCGGAGACGTCGATTCCATTGCGTTCTTTCTTCGCCAATAATTCTAAACGTCGATTTTGTTTTGGAGGTATTTAATCATCCTGAGAACGATAGAAGGAAAGGCGTCATCCTGAGGATACTTCACTCTATAACATACCCAAAGCCACCATCAACGTCATTCCTGCGGAGGCAGGAATCTGGAATGCTACCAACGCTATAGAAAGCATTATCCAATCCTTCTTTTTTGAAACAGGATTTTCAGGATTTCCGAGATTCTCAGGATTGAGTATTTCTCTCGTTCCGTAGCTCCGCTGCGGAATGCTACTGTGGAGCTCTGCTCCAAATACGCTTTTACTCGGTCGTACTTATTGATGTTAGATTGTTAGTTGACAGTTTCAATAAATAAAACAACGCTCACCGTCATCCTGAAGATACCTCTGAAGGATTTTCACAGCCATTAAAAAGCAATGGTTTAATAAGATGACTAGTAATGGAAGCAGGAGCTTCTAGACTGCATTACGAACGAAGACGTTCGTAACGAGGGTAAGAAAAGGCATCATTTGAGGATACTTCACTCTATAACATACCCAAAGCCACCATCAACGTCATTCCTGCGAAGGCAGGAATCTAGAATGTTAACAACGCTATAGAAAGTATTATCCAATCTTTCTTTTTTGAAACAGGATTTTCAGGGTTTCCGAGATTCTCAGGATTGTAGTTGCTTACTCTTTCCCTCGTTCCGCAACAGAGCTACGGAACGAGGGGAAAAAGAGTAGTTATTAGTGCCTAATTAAATTCTTTAATTAAATGGTAAGAAAACTCAATAATTTCCGTGTAATTATCTTTACTTATTTTTTCGTCAATACCATGGAAACGTGTCCTGCTCTCAGGGCTTATTCGAATTGGATAAAAACGATACACATCATCTGATAGTTCATAAAAATAACGAGCATCAGTACCACCACCAATTAATCCGGGAACCACAATACTATTTGGAAACATATTACGAATGGTCTTTTCCAAAATTTTGAAACTTTCAGAATCAATACTAGAAACAGGAGATGGATTGGTTAAAAAGCCTACAGTCTCCACCTTCACTTTGTTTGAAATAGTATTTATAATATGTTGCTTTACAGACTCTATCGTTTCTCCAGGTAGAATTCTAAAGTTTATTGTTGCTTCAGCAACAGTTGGGATTACATTATTTTTTATTCCACCATGAATTATGGTTGGAGCGGTTGTAGTATGTGCATTTAATGCTTCAAGAATGGGTTGTTTAAATAGCCAAGGATTGGCAAAAGCTATTCTTTTAAAAAAAGGAAGTTCTGCTCCGATATATTCAATTTGGTAATCAACAGGTTTAACTAGTTTGTATGGTTGTTGATTATTTTCAAGATCCACAATGGCTTGAGCTAGCATTCCAATTGTGTTTTCGCGAGGTGGAGCCGAACTATGACCTCCATTAGTCTCAACAATGAGTCGGAAAGAAGCAAAGCCTTTTTCTGATAGATTGACCATCGCTACAGGGGCGTCAACTCCTGGGACCAAATTTTCTGCAATATAACCTCCTTCATCAAGTGTCATTGCTGCGTGAATACCTTTTGCTTTTAAATGTGCAGCAATGGCAGATGCTCCATTAGCTCCACCTACTTCTTCGTCATGGCCTGACGCAAGGTAAATGGTGCGTGTTGGTTGGTACGATTCTTCAAGCAATATTTCTACAGCTTCCAAAAGCCCAATTAATGTTCCTTTATCGTCTAAAGTACCTCGTCCAAGAATATCAGTTGTAGTTATTTTGCCTTCAAAAGGACCCGCTTCCCAATCACCAAGTGTAGGTTCGTCCACCGGCACCACATCTTGATGTGACATTAGAATAATTGGTTTTTTTGATGGGGCTGATCCTTTCCACGTGTAAAGTAAGCTGTAATCGTTGATTTTTTCGAGCGTTAGTTTTGAATGGGTTAACGGAAAGGTTTCTTCAAGGAACCTATGGAAGCCAAAAAATGCCGTGGAATCAGGAAGAGCCTCCTCACTATAAGAAATGGTTGGAAATTGTATGGCTTTTGATAGATTTTGGAATATATCATCTGGTAGGTTAACGGGTTCCAAAGTATCTGATGCTACCTGTTTTGAGCTTAATTTTAATGTATTAAAAATTAAAACTCCTAAAACGATAATGACAATGACTCCAATTATTTTAAATATATTTTTCACGAGAATTGGTTTATAGGTTTGATGAATTGGGACGAATTTATCTATTGTAAGTTTACAACTGTTTTAGAATTTGGTTGGTAATAATGCACCACAACAACAGAGTAAAGTGAACTCTATTCACTGTATCCCTATTTCATGTTTAAGTTTTGTTCACTTTATTTTTAAATAAGTTAGAGTAAAATGAACAAAACAGATTCATTTTCAAAATGGGAGTTCGTAGAGGCTTAGATTTATGATGAGTGGAGAAGGGGCTCGGTCATCCCGAATATATTTCGGGATCTTACGGATAGGAGAGGGCGTTAAATAGCTTGTTTGCTAGAAAGCACAAGCGAGACGCTTGGAGTAGGCGTGGTGTAATGGAAGCAGAGCTTCCCGTGGGCATTCCGCAGCAGAGCTACGGAACGAGGGTAAGCGAGACACTTGCGCTAGATTGGTTATAGCCCATTCTAGTTAACCTCCTTAGTTACATTCATCATCATATCGTAATGTCCTTTATGGTCAGTCAAAATGAAAATATCCTTGAATACTTTTTTGTAAGCTTCAATTGTTCTATCCTGAAGTTCAATATATAAGTCATCATTAATACTATGTGAACCGTCATTAATCCAGGAAATAAGAGAGCGACATATTTCTTGGTCTTCTTTGGTCTGGAATTTTAATACTAAGTCATCATCTCCGTATTTGCCAAGTAGTTTAAAGTAATTTTCAATTATTCTGCGCATTATATTTTGAATGGTTAGACTAGACTTTACCTGATCGCTTTTCAATTCTTGCCATAGAAGCTCATAAGATGATTGGATTGGATTCTCCATTCTGAAATTTTGCAGACTTGTAACTTTATCGTTTTTTCTTAAAATCCAAAAATTTGTCTTATTGGAGTGTTTTGATCTACCATTAATGAATGAAACTTCTTTATGAAAATAAACATTGTGTGTTAATAAAATCAGTTGTTTAATATTACCCGTATCTGTTTTTACAGATTTGATTATTTCTTTTAAAAGAGTACTTATTATAAATAAAACGTTACTGTCTAAGCTAGAAATGGGATCATCAACTATCAAAACCCTTTCATTATTTACGTCATCTTCTGTTATTCCGCCTTTAGCCAATTGCAAATAATATAGAAAAGTGATAAAAGTAATTTCACCCTCACTTAATGTAGATTCCGCAATTGAGCCGTCTTCACGTTGAATTTGGTAAAACCCTTGTTCTTTCGCAGGAACAATTTCAAAATTTAAAAATCCGTAAGATTTTAAGAGCCTATTAATTTCATCAATTGTTGGTTGTATACTCGTAACATTCCTGCTTAAATTTTTGATTTGGGTATCTAATGTTCTGTATTCGTCTTGTTTTGATACGAGTTTAGTTTCTAAATTTGCGATACCTTTCTCTAAACCATCTTTTTTATTCTTGAAAGTTATTATTTCTGATTTGTATTCTTCAATTAAGTATCTCCAAATTGCTTTTAAAAGATTGTTTCGTTCATTGGTATAGTTGACTACAATGTCGTTATGGTTTATAATTTCAACATTTGCTTGTCTGACTAATTCTATAATCAATTTAGATTGCTCTGTTAAAGAGATTAATTCTATACTTCTGCTAGGCTCTTTAACCTTAGTATTTATATACTCATTATTTGTAGCGTTTTGACTAATCAAGGTTTTTAAGAAGGCGGAAAATTTATCAACATCGAGTTTTGTGTTACTTAATCCTTTTTGATTTGATTCAATAGTGTTTAACTGGTTTATGATATTTTGTGTCAAAAGGATGTACTCTTCTTTAAGCAAACGGAGTGAATTAATATCATTCAAATAAGTTTCATCAAAGTAATTTTCCAATTGTTTCTTGAATTCATCTGTTATTGTTTTTTCTTGACAGAAGGGACAAATATTGTCTTGAATAAAGTCTTGCCCTTGATTTACCCAATCATTCATATTTAATTTTTGAATCAATTTTGCTATATCAACATCTGCTTTCCCGACTATGATTTTCTTCCAAATTTCTTCTGTTTCAATTTCCAAAACTCTTTCAAATGAAACTGTACTTATTAGTTCAATACTTTGAGGTTGTTCACCGAATACCGTGGTAGCTTTATGTTTTAAACTTTCGAAAGCTTCTAATTTAGATTCGTTACCCTTTGATTCTTGAAGAATCTTATTTTTAAAAGATTCCTTTTGCAATGTCCCAGTAAAAGCTTCCTTAAAATCGGGTTCATACTTTTTGTAAACTCTTGTCCAGGTATTTTCTTTAAATTCGGTTTCTAATCTTTCCTTTTCTAGTCGTAGAGAATCAAGAGTTTCTTTTTTCTGTATACCGTCCGCCCTGATTGTTTTCAGTTCTTCTTTCTTTTCATCGATTGCTTTTATCTGCTCTGCTGTAGCTTCCCCAAGAGTAAATACTCCGTTTAGTTTTCCGTTTCCAAAATTTCTTTCTCTAAATCCTTTGTTGTAAACTAAAACATTTAATGGTAGACCATTTTTCCAAGCAATTGAGCAAGAATCAAATTTTGCGTCTCTATTGTCATAAATAAAATTAGAAATCGTAGTTTTTCCACAACCGTTTGACCCATATATAAAATTAATCTTTTTCAAGTCGTCCAATTTTACTCCTTGAATATCATATGTCGCTACATTTTTTATATCAACTGAAGTTATCATAATTGGTTCTATACTGTGAGTTGGTTATTCAGTTTATTCTTTAAAATCCAGACGTTAAGATGTACAAAACAGACTCATATTCAAAACAGTAGATACTCATATCTATCTATGTAATATGTTTTTACAGAAAGGGAAGGGTAGAGTTAAGATTTATGATATAGGATGTAAGGTGAGGAGGAGATCATTGTATCTCCAATTCCCTATATCAAAGCATTTCGCACCTAGAATTAAACCTCCAGAGGTAGACCTAAAAACGACATGCGCACAGCGATTGAACGCGATAGGCACAGCGATGAAACGGGATGCGCATCGCGATTGATCGGGATAGGCATAGCGTTTAAACAGGATGCGGATAGCGATTTCCGTCACATTATAAAACGTTGCTATGATGTTTCTGTCTGGGTTCTAAACCTGTGAATTATTCAATCAGCCCATCCTCAAATAACAAAATCCCACACCTAGCTCAAAGAATCGAAATAGCTTCTAACATCAGAAATATGCTTTTCTTTGGCTTCATCACTCAACCAACTTGCTTCAAATGCATTGATGGCCAATTGCATCAAATGGTCTTTATTTAAGTTTAAGGCTTTTGCGGTCTCGTAATAGTTCTCATTCATATATCCACCAAAATAAGCGGGATCGTCGGAGTGAATGGTTGCCAAAATTCCTTTATTTAGCATGTCTAGAACTGGGTGGTCTTCCATTTTCTGTATAACTTTGAGTTCCAGATTACTTAATGGGCACAAGGTTAAACCGATGTTATTGTCGAGTAATCTTTGAACGAGGTCAGCGTCGTCTAAACATCGATTCCCATGGTCAATTCTCTCTATGTTCAAAAGATCGAGTGCTTCCCAAATGTAATCAGACGGACCTTCTTCTCCCGCATGAGCTACCAATTTGTAGCCGTGCTTTGCAGATGCTTCAAACACATTCACAAATTTACTCGGAGGATTTCCCATCTCAGAGGAATCTAGCCCAACGCCGTCAATCCAATGTTTGTAGGGGAGAGACGACTCCAATGTTTTGAATGCTTCTTCTTCGCTTAGATGTCGCAAATAAGACATAATGAGCTTGTAGGAAATGTTTAATTCCTCTTTAGCTTTTTCAAGCGCTTTGCGGATGCCTTTGATAACAACATCAAATTCAATTCCACGGTCGGTATGCGTTTGTGGATCAAAGAAGACCTCAACGTGAACCACATTCTGGCTATGTACTTTGGTTAGGTAAGCCCAGGTTAAATCATAAAAATCTTGCTCATGAATCAATACTTGCGCACCAGTGTAGTAGATATCTAAAAACTCTTGAAGGTTATTAAACTTGTAGGCTTTCTTTAACGACTCTATAGAATCATATTCCAAGGTTATATTATTTCTATGGGCGATTTCGAACATGAGTTCGGGCTCAAAACTTCCTTCGAGGTGCAAGTGAAGTTCTGCTTTGGGAATGCCTTGAATAATAGTTAGTAGGTCAGATGATTCCATTGTTTTTGTATAAAGAGTTTTGAAAAAGATGTAAGAATTAAGATATAGGATTTAAGATGAAAGATGTAGGATGTAAGATTCGGGTTGCGAATAATCCAAAATCCTAAATCAGCAATTACTTATACACGTTGTTGGCTATAGTATTTCAATGATGTGTTAATTTTGAAATTATTTTTTCTTTATCAGGGAACAATGAAATAAGATCATTTCTGGATTTAAGCTCAAAATCTTTAAAGTTAAACCCAGGAGATACTGTACAACCAACTAAAGAATAATCGTCTTTATTTATTACTTCTGCTGCAAACCAGTAACCACCTGGAACAATAAACTGTGGAACTTGCCCTTTTTTTAAATCACGTCCAATAGTATGCTGCGAGTGAATACCTAATTCAGAAATCATATGTAAGCGTATAGGAGAACCATCATAAAAATGCCAAATTTCATCTTGTTTTATTCTATGAAAGGCTGAAAAGTTATCTGAGGTTAAAAGGAAATAAATACAAGTAGAATAATTTCTGTTACCTTCATAATCTATTTCTAGATTCTCCTCAGTTATTTCTCCAAGACTTCGATAAGTCTCTTTAAAATAACCACCTTCTGGATGTGGTTCTAACCTTAATTCCTTTATTATATTCTCAATAGAATTTGTCATATTAATATTTTTGACAACGGACTTGTGTATGAGCTGTGGCGTGTCTCGGCACAGACCAAGCCATAGCTTATATACTGTGTTGTGCGCAGGCTTTATTCGGTTGTAATTGATTTCCAATAAATTCCCATTTGTCCGCGTTCATCAGTTTTTATATTGGGCTTATCAGCGTCTTTCTCTTGGATTATTTTGTCAAATGCGATTATGTCTTTAAATCTGTCAAAAACATAATCCCAATTCAGGTAATAATTCAACATCCAAATCAATTCTTTATCCGCTTCATTTTGGTCAATACGAGTTTTTAAATCCGTGATAATTTTCCGTTCAGATTTTTCGTCAAGTTTATTTATTCCAGTCACATAATTTGGTTCGGTAATGGAATACCATTGAATGAACAAACCTCTCTTTAGAGCCTCAATATTTTTTTCCGACAATTTAGAATATTCGTTATGCACATTTTTGTATTCCTCTTGAATTTCTTCTAAAGTCAAGCCTTGATTATTCGAACTAATTTTGCCATCGTAAATGTTAATCACGTTGGAATATAAATCAATTTCTTTATCTGCTAATTCGATTAACGTCATTTTTTTCAGCTTGCGCACAACGGTTTAGCTATGCGCAGTGTCCCGTAGGGCATTGCGTATAGGTTTTGTTGGGCTTAGTTATTATTTCCTTTTCTGATTCTTGATAAGCTTAAGTACGAACTTCTTTTCCCACTCTTGCCCTCAAACATTTGTCTAAAATCAGGTTTTGATTCCGATACATTTTCATCAAACAGGTGATTTCTCATTATACGAGCTTGCCTTCCAGCCGTGTGAATAACAAAGTCAGCAACTTCTAGTCCAGCGAAATATGGATCTTTCAAAATCGTATTGTACTCAACTTTAATCTCTTCTTGGTTTTGGTTGTAGAGTTTCTTGGAAATAAACTCTTGCCGTAATGCTGGCAGTAGTCTCTGGTTTTCTTCTATCAAGACCAGAATGTCGCTTATATTATTCCAGCCCATTTTTGATTGTACTTCTTTTACTCTGTCCCAAAGCAGAGCTGCAATTATTGCTTCTATACTTTCTTGAATTTCAATAATCGTTCTATCTGAGCTTGTGACGGCTATCCTTCCAAACTCATAGTTGTCGAAAAATTCATTGAAAGCATCTACTACCTCTTTGCTGGGGTGTCCAAGGTCGCTGGCGTGAAGCGGATTGTCAGGACCTTCAAAATTCACTGTTTTTAGCTTGTGCCAGGGAATCTCTACTTGAGTAAAATAATCTCTACATGGAATGACTATTCCACCAAAGCCAAAAAATGGAGCTTTAGGGTCATTAAAAGACTCTTCACCAGTTTCGTCAAGGAAAATCAACAAAGTGTGGGGATTTACCACATATGAAGTTCCGTTGTCACGATTTAAGACGAGATTATTCAAGTTTTTTTTTAATTAAGCCCAACAATAGAGTAAAGTGAACTCTATTCACTTTATCCCTATTTCATGTTTAAGTTTTATTCAGTTTACTCTTTAAATTTCAAGGGATAAGATGAGTAAAACCAATTTAGTTTCAAAATGGGAGTTAGTGATATCTGTAGATTAAATATGTTTGCAGAAACGGGAGAGAAGAGGTGAAATTTAAGATGTAGGATGAAAGACGAGTTGATAGGAAATTCAACTACAAAGCCAACACAATCCTCACCAAGCTAGATACACAAGTACACCTAGCAGTCCCTCCTCAAGGATGGATGCTGTGATCCTATCAGAGATTTAAGTTGTTATTAATACTTACAGAAGCACATTAAATATATATCCTGAAATGATGATGCAGAATGTAACTACGCTAAAAAAGATAGCGATGAGTTTTAAGGTCATTACTTTTTTTAGGAGCATAGCTTCTGGTAAGGAAAGTCCAACAACTCCCATCATAAATGCTATAGCCGTTCCTAGTGGGATTCCTTTCGCAACTAACACTTGAACCACTGGTAATATCCCGGAGGCGTTAGAGTACATGGGCACTGCGAAAATGGTAGCTATGGGCACTGCAAAGAGATTGTCTTTGTCCATGTATTTCTCAAAAAATCCTTCGGGAATATAACCATGCATTAAGCCACCAATGGCGATTCCAATTAATACATAGGGAGTAATTCCTTTTAATATCTTCTGAACTTCATCCCAAATAACAGGCAGTCGTTGGCTAAAGCTTTGTTTCTCAGCAATAAAAAGTTCTTGTTCTCTCTGTGAGTTTTCTAAAACTTCTTTCACCCAAGGTGTTAGATAGGCTTCTAACTTCATTTTTTGGAGGATTATTCCAGAGACAGTACCTAATAAAATACCGCTTATAACATAGATGATGGTTGTTTTAAGACCGAATAATCCAAGAAAAAGTCCGATAGCCACTTCATTGACTAGAGGGGAGGTAATCAAAAAAGCGAATGTTACACCTAGCGGAATTCCGCCTTTAACAAATCCAATAAATAATGGAACTGATGAACAGGAACAGAAGGGAGTTACAACTCCAAAGAGGCTTGCCATCAGGTATTCTAGGCCGTAAAGTTTATTTCTGGAGAGGAAGTTCTTTACTTTTTCGATAGGAAAGTAGCTGTTAATAATTCCCATCAGAAAAATTATTACAAAAAGTAGAATTAGAATTTTTGTAGTGTCATAAATAAAGAAATTAAGAGCTTCGGATAAATGCTGTCCTTTTCCAAAACTCAAGACTTCGTACACAAGCCAATCGGCTAATCGTTGAATCCAATCAAACATTTCTGTTCCTCATTAATAACCTGAACTCTTAGTAAATACTAGAAGGGTTGGTTTAGTTTAGAAGCTGTAAGACTTCATCTTTTGAGGGAATTCTGCCTTTAATGGTAACTACACCATCCACAACCAATGCAGGTGTGATCATGACATCATATTTCATTATTTCGATGACATCCTCAACCTTATCGATGGTAGCGTCAATGTTATTTTCAGTGATTACTTCTTTAACGACGCCCGTCATAGTTTGACATTTAGGGCATCCAGAGCCTAATACTTTTATTACTTTTGCCATGGTAGTGTTTAGTATATCGCCAATAGGCGATTTGTTTAATAAAAAAATATCAATCGAAGAATTGCTGGAATAAGTCTTTAGCGATTTTCCAGTTTTCCTGATCGATACAGTATTTGATTTTGGGCGGTTTCAATTCTCCTTGAATGAGACCTGCGTTCTTTAATTCTTTAAGATGCTGGGAAACAGTTGATTGAGCCAATGGGAACACATTAACTAAGTCGCCAGTGAAACAACAAGACTGTTTCTCAAGATGCTTTAAGATTGCAATACGCGTAGGATGACCTAAAGCTTTAGCGAATTTAGCTAAAGCCTCTGTATCTTTTTCGTATTCAATATGTTCTAAATTTCTTTTCATATCTCTAATCGCAAATATACGATTAGTAGTGATAATAGTACACCTTTATTTTTGTATGGGAGTTTTTAACTATTTTTTGTGATTGGTTTGCAAAGCTTCTGTGGTCTATTCTCGGCTAGTTGTACTTGTAAGTCATAAAGAGTCATTCCTCTTCTTCTAAACCATTATTTTGTTTATAGGCAATAGCTGAGCATACCTTCATATTATTTTCGTACTCGCTAATACAATCATCTTATTAATGGTTGTACTTTTGGGCCGTCAAAAGTACCAAAAGCTCTCGACAAGAATTATTGGCGCGAACTTCATTACATCGACTCAATTATTCCAAAGGTCTACATCGCCTTTTGCCACATTCAAACCCGAGCCTGTGTGGAATAATTGCTCCTATCGGAGACGTCGATTTCATTGCGTTCTTTCTTCGCCAATAATTCTAAACGTCGATGTGGTTTGGTGGACACATTCACAATCTGATGTTTGAAATTATCTTGGCACTTTGCGTTGAATTACATATTTGCAAAAAGCTAAAACCAGAGTGTCCCTCCTTTGGGAGGGACAGGGTTAAAACTTGTTTTGGCACAGGGTGAGGACTGTGGGGACATTTAGCTTGGGATTGCACCAAGACTACCTACGATTTCGTTTACCGGTCTTTTTAAGGATATAATTACAAGGTTCATTTTCAGCATATTCAATCTTATGTTCAGACATCAGCTGCGAAAGAATTTTCCTTGTTTCATCTTCGGTTAGTCCAATTTCTTCACCTAGGTCGATTTCATTTAATCGACCATTACTGTTTACAAAAGCACTGTAATATGTTTCTTTACTATTCATGAGTTTTCTTTCTTTACAGCGATCATCATATGCGGACTTAATGGCAAAAGATGGCTGTCGTTTTCTGTTATTTTAATAAGTTGGATGAGTGTTTTTCGAGTTTCTTCATTTTTAATATTGACAAAGAAGTCTTTGTCCAGCCATGCCATTCCCTCAACAGCATATGTGTTAAGGTGAATAAGTTCGTGTTTTATAAACTCATCTTTTAACTGTTCAGGTTTGTGATAAAATGCTTCAGCTAGCAACCCAGGTAAATCATTGGGCGGATTGTGTTTTCCACTTGTTAGTTCTTCTTTACACATTTCAAAGAATGATTGATTATGAACTAGACCATTTAAAAGTCCCACTAGCGTAGATGCGGAGTAGTTAATGGCAAAGCCTAAAATAACGCCATCATTTTTAACCACACGTTTAGCTTCTTTAATGGCTAAATATCTATCTCTTTCTGATTGGAGGTGATAAAGAGGGCCGTGTAGTATTACGATATCTGCAAAATCATCTGGAAAGTCTAGTTTTTTAGCTTCCCCGTAATGGACATAAAATGTATTCTGTAATGCACGAGCTCTTTTCTGTGCAAATTTTAGATGTTTATGTACTGGATCTACTAAATGAACCTGATGTCCTTTTTTGGCAAGCCATTCTGAGTACTTGCCTGTCCCTCCGCCAACGTCAATAATAGTTGAAGAAGGAGAGGTTAGGTATTTGTCTATAAGCGATTTGATTCTTTCAAATTCAAAGACTCCCAAACCACTGTTTAGCCGAGTTTCTTCTGAGGCTTTATTATAGAATTGCTCGATTTTTGGGCTTATAAGTTGTTTACTATTCATTATTAATTCATGATGTAGCTATCATAGAGCCATATATCGAATACACAGCAATGTGGTAGTGCAATTGATTTATGGCCAATTGTTGGATTTAAAATTTTGCGAATAAGTGGATGGTATTATCTGCTCATTTTGAAATCAGAAGAATTCAATGAGTTGAGTACTCGCTTTAGAGAGTTCGCCTTTGTAGGGAAGGCGCAGATAATATGTCAGATGTAGTAAAACAGACTTGAAGATAGATAATCTTTTCGAATCAATCGCATAAAATGTGAAGAGATTGGTTTTGGAATGGTGTGATAACTGATCATAACTTCACATTATTTCCATACTCGCTAAAGCATTCACCTCATTAATGGCTGTACTTTTGTGCCGACAAAGGTACCAAAAACTCTCGACAAGAATAATTGGCGCGAACTTCATGGCATCGACTCAATCATTCCAATGGTCTTCGTTCTTCTTTTACCATATTCAAACCCGAGCCTGTGTGGAATGATTTCTCCTGTCGGAGACGTCGATTTCATTGCGTTCTTTCTTCGCCAATAATTCTAAACGTCGATGTGGTTTAGTGGGCATATTGACAATCGGAGTCTTAAAATATCTGGGTATTTTGTAAACAAATACTCACTTATAACTATGGGAGTTCGAATACTTTGCCTTTAAACGTGATCATATCATCTTTGATGGTAATAGAGTCTGTACTATTGATCACATATTGATTTTTCGGTAACTCTGGGAATAGTTTTTTGAAGAGCGTGATATGCAAATAAGTCTTCATTACCGCTTCAAAATTAGAATTATGATTTAGTAGTTTAGGTAACGAACAGTAGTTCGTATTTGTGAACTCGGAAGTATCATTTTCTAGTTGATCATCGAGCTTTATTTCATCTCGTACTTCATTATACTCACTTTCAATTAGCTCAATAAGTTCACGTCTTATTAGTTGGAATTCATATTCTTTGGTGTTCCTATCAAAAAAACGGCCGTAGTTTAAACCGTCATTTACTATAAAGCAGTCTGCAGTTACCTCGATGTTATTTAACAATACTTTCATAGTTCAACTAATAGTTACTTACTAACGGAATAAGTGAAGTTCTACAAATCATATTCCAGTTCAGACTGTATATCAACCCAATTCACTTTCCAATCTTTTCTTGAATGATCACCAGTCGTAAAAAAGAGAAATCTGTTATCAGGTGTTACGTAAGGATTTCCTTGCCCTAAATTATTGATCTTAATGTTTAGCTTTTTGGTGTTTATCCAGCCTCCATTTCCATCACTAAAGCTAATCATAAGGTCTAGTTGATTGCCAATGGAAGCAAATATCAAATAATCTTCTTCGGGTGAAACATAAGGAGTGCAGGTACCTATTTCTGATGTAGATGAAATAATCGTTTTCCTTGCGTCTTGATACAAACCATCTTTTAGTTGGGAATGATAGACAGCCATTTCACTATAATCTAAGTTACTCGAGTGGAAATACATTTTACCCGAATTAGTAATAGTAGGATGGGAGACTAATTTATTCCTCAAGTTAGGGATATCAACAAACATTGGTTCTGCCCATATTCCGTTCACCTTTTCTGTTTTCCAGATATGCCAAGTGGAAGAAATTCCTTCAATATTAACTGGACGTGTTGAACTGAAAAAGATGGAATTACCATCAGGAGAAAAACTCATGCCGTGTTCACTATACTCACTATCAAAAAAAGCGCGTTTAGGCTCAGACCATTTTCCGTCTCGCTTAGTGATTACAAACACACTGAACTGTTCAAAATCTTTGTCGGAAATAGTATAGTAATATTCTTCCAGATCTGGTGAAAAGGTTCCTTTATGAATGAGTTTGTTAGCAGGGATCAAGTCCGATTTGAAGTCTAGGGGGAGGTCTTTTGGGATTTCGGTCACTAAATAGCTCTTTTTGATTTTCATAATTTCATCGGTACAACTCAAAAAGACTGCAGAGAAAAGTATAAGCGTTAAGATTATTTTCATTCAGGTTTAATGGTCTCAATTTTATCATGTCCGTCTTGGTGGGAATGATATAGTTAACAATGGCTAAGATGAATAAAACCGAATCTATTTCAAAATGGATGATGCTTAGATGGGAAGGTGGAGTTTCAGTGTATTACCAAGTAAGAGATTGGTAATGAGATAGAGAGCATTTTAATGGCTATGAAGATCCTTCAGAGGTATCTTCAGGATGACGGTGAGCGTTGTTTGATTTATTAAAACTGTTAACGAATTGTCTAACATTTACAGTGATGACAGAGGCTTAAAGTCCTACAAAAATCCGTTATCGAATTTCTACCATTTAGAATATTGATACTCTATACTAAGTTATGGAATACGCGTTGTACGTCATCGTCTTGCTCAAGCTTGTCGATGAGTTTTAGTACTTCTTCAGACTGTTCTTCGTCTAAGGAAACGGTAGTGAGTGGTATCCAATCTGTTTCTGCGCTAAGTGGAGTGATGCCCATATCTTCAAGAGCATGCTGCATATTTCCAAACTCAACAAATTCACATCGGATTACTAAAATTCGTTCGCCTTCGTCGGTTTCGGATTCACCCATTTCTGTCAAACCGTAATCGATCAAATGAAGCTCTAGTTCTTCTTCATCGTGATCTGCAGGTTCAATTTTAAATGAGCCAACTTGGTTAAACTGAAAAGCTACACTGCCCGTGTTTCCTAAATTACCACCGTATTTGGTGAAAATAGGGCGGACGTTACCAACGGTTCGTGTGTTATTATTGGTAGCCGTTTCAATGAGAACAGCTACACCATGTGGGGCGTAGCCTTCAAATAAAACCTCGGCATAATCTTCAACATCTTTAGACTGAGAACGCTTAATAGCACGTTCGATGAGGTCTTTGGGCATGTTAGCGCCCTTGCCGTTTTGAATTGCTCGGCGAAGCATAGGATTTGTATCGGGATCAGGACCGCCCGCTTTTGCAGCAATTACAATTTCTTTACCAATACGCGAAAATGTTTTTGCTAAACGATCCCATCTTGCAAATTTTGCAGCCTTTCTAACTTCAAAAATTCTTCCCATGTCAAATCCTGATCTTTAATATCAATTTTAGTCTAATATAGACTAAAAATGTACGAGGATATTGTCTTATTTGGGAGTGTCTACATAAAAATAATTCACTTTTTTTGAACGAGTTATAAGAAGGATTTAGTTATAAGCTAAATAGCTACGATTGATGTCGTATTCGGTCTTCTTCGGTAATTTCTCGAATCACTTTGCATGGATTTCCTGCTGCGATTACATTTTCAGGGATATTCTTGGTAACCACACTTCCTGAGCCAATCACTGTGTTAGCGCCTATCGTTACTCCAGGATTTATAACTACCGAGCCTCCAATCCAAACATTATCGCCGATACTAATTGGACTGCCAAATTCTAAATATTGATTTCTTGGTTCGTGATGTATGGGATGAGAAACGGAATAAATGCCAACATTTGGTCCTATAAACACATTCTTACCGATGGTTACTTTGGCTGCGTCTAGAATGGTAAGGTTCGTATTCGCGTAGAATTTATTTCCAATCTCGATGTTGTATCCATAATCACAATAGAAGGGAGGCTCAATGTAACACGACTTCGGTTTGAGGCCTATCAACTGTTTTAGGAGTTCATTTCGCTTTGCATATTCGGTAGGACGAAGGGTATTGTAATCGAAAAGGATTTCCTTTGCAAAAGTACGCTCTTGGGTTAATTCTTTATCAAAAGCTTTGAAGGGCTTACCGGCAAGCATGTTTTCTTTATCCGAGGGCATAAATCTACGAGATGTATTTGTAGGAGTTGATTAAGTTGGTAAAATCTACAAATAAACACCAAGTTCAAAGTATAGAGAAAGTCATTCAGATCCTGAAGCCTCGGGACGATGAATCTTTAAATATAACCTTCCACTCAATTACTTATTTCCGTACTCGTTATCAGATTCATATCAGCCAAAAACACATAGTCAATCCATGTTGAAGGAAGTTAGAGACTTCTTGTTTACATACACTTTCAAGTCACCGCTCCGCTCAAGACTTAAAAGAAATTTGGGGGTGTTGGTGAAAATAGCGGGGTCAAGTTAAGCAGTATTGGAAGCCAGAGCTTCCGGAATGCGTTACGAACAAGGACGTTCGTAACGAGAATGAACCCTCACTAACAATCTAGATCTCGGGCATACGCTGAGAGATGAAAACATTAAAGGCTAGAATGTGAGTTCTAGCCTTTACTTAGACAAAATAATACAGCTTAAAACTATTACAGTCTAAGCGTGTTTTCACAGCTATTGTGCCGTAGTATTCTCCAATTTATTACCGGTGAAGTATTTTTTACGTAACCAGAATGAAACTCTAACTAGCAGAATTAAAGCGGGTACTTCAACTAGTGGCCCGATTACTCCTGTAAAAGCTTGACCTGAGTTGATTCCAAAAACTGCAATGGCTACTGCAATAGCGAGCTCAAAGTTATTCCCAGCGGCTGTAAAAGCTACCGCTGTTGTTTTATCGTATTCGGCACCCATTGCTTTGGTAACGAAGAATCCAATTGCGAACATCAAACTGAAATAAATGAGCATTGGAATAGCGATGATTACAACATCCATAGGTATTTCAACGATGAGTTCTCCTTTTAATGAGAACATTACCACGATGGTGAATAGAAGTGCGATTAAGGTCATTGGAGATATCTTTGGAATAAACACATTGGTGTACCAATCTTCGCCTTTGAGCCGAACTAGAATGAATCGACTCATTATTCCCATCAAGAACGGAATACCTAAATAGATGGCTACACTTTCGGCAATCGTGGCTACAGAGATGTCTACAATAGCACCATCAAAACCAAAAAATGGAGGTAGAACGGTGATGAATATCCAAGCATAAAAGCTGTACGCAAATACTTGGAAAATACTGTTTAGAGCAACTAAGCCAGCTCCATATTCACTATTTCCTTCAGCAAGATCATTCCAAACTAGAACCATTGCAATGCATCGAGCTAATCCAATCAAAATTAAGCCAACCATGTATTCTGGATAATCTCGCAGAAAGGTAATAGCTAAAAAGAACATCAGAATAGGTCCGACAACCCAGTTCAAGATTAGTGAAATGGACAAGATTTTGGTATTGCGGAACACTTTAGGCAATAGCGCATAATTCACTTTTGCCAAAGGAGGGTACATCATCAAGATTAAGCCGATAGCGATAGGGATATTTGTGGTTCCACTGCTTAACGCATTGATGTTATCTGCAAATGATGGAATGAAATAACCGATTCCAACTCCCACAGCCATGGCGATAAAAATCCATAGTGTAAGGAAGCGATCTAAGAAACTAAGTTGTTTGTTTTGAGACATCGTTATTTATTGAGATTTGAAAATACATAGAATAATTCGGTAGCAATCTGTAAGCTTCGCTCATGATACTTTTCAGTTTGTTGAGAGGTAGCATCGAATGCTTTAGGATCTTCGAAAGGAAGTGATATTCTTTTCTCTGCACTTGGGATAAAGGGACAACCTTTGTCTGCTTCAGAACAGGTCATAATTGCTAGAAACCCAGAACTAGGATTGAAGGAATTATCTAACACTTTTGAAAATCCGATTATCGAAGGTTCGTTTGAAGCAAATTTAATGCTATAAACAGGGTTAGAGCCTTCAGAAAGCTTACTAACTTTAAAGCCATGATTACTTAATGTTTCGGCAACTTTGGGATAAAGGGCAGTTGCTTCTGTCCCTCCAGAGTAACAAAACACATTGTTGATATTAAAATAGGATGCTAAGGCTTGAGCCCAAATTTGGGATAAATGACTTCTTCTGGAATTGTGTGTACAGATGAAGTTCATTCGAATTGGTTGATTGCTTGAAATCTTAGTTTGAATAAACTCGGTAACTGTGCTTAATTGTGTTTTTCTGGCATCAGTTATCGAGCTTAGATCTAGTGCTAAGATTACCTTTTCTAAATCAGGAGATACATTCATAGGTACTATGTTTAGCAGCATCCGCTGTTTGGGGTGCAAGTGTTAGACTGGCTAGTTGCAGACATTTCCAAAGCTGGTTTTGGTTGAGGAATTCCACAATTTTCTTTTGCTAAGCAATCGGTTTGTTTTGTGGTTAGAACAAAATTAACACCATCGAAATCTAAGCCAAATTTACCGATTGTCTCACCTTGATACTCCACTTCAATTTCTGAATCTGTAATGCCAAGTATTCTCTCAGATAGCTCAATAATATCAATTAGCTTTTCTGGATGTAGTCTGTGGTTATAATCGTCAGCATTCCACAACTGAAAGTTTACAACTTCTTCGTTTCTTACCGTTCCGCCACAATCAATAAAATGCTTCGTAACTTTTCCTACTTCAGTTACATGAAAATGGCTAGGTACTAATTCTCCGTTCGGTAATTTAAAAGCGATGGTTTCTAATTGTCCTAACGCGTTTTTTACTTCTGATAATCTCATTTCGATCCTTTGATTGTAATTATACGATTGATGTAATTAAATTTTTTTAGCAACAGCTATTTTTGGTGTTGATGTCTTGGTCTATAAATTCAAGTAATAATGCTTTCATTCCTTCCCAATTTCTCTCATCAATACAATAACAAACGCTAGTTCCTTCCACATTTCCCTTAATTAAGCCCATTTTTTTTAGCTCTTTTAAGTGTTGTGAAATTGTTGCTTGAGCTAGGCCAATTTCTTCCACTAAGTCGCCACAAACACATGCGTTTTTATTAAACAAATGTTGAATAATTGCAACCCTAGCAGGGTGACCAAATGCTTTTGCTAAAAGTGCAATCTGGTTTTGTTTGTCGGTAAATATTTCTGTTTTAGCTGAGCCCATTCTGTTTCATTTGATTCATTGTAATATTACGATGAATATTTTTTAGAACAAATAATTATTTTAAAAAAATGTAGATAACTTTCGGGATTGTGGGCTTTAAGTGGTGAGAGGGTATGTTATTTAATATATAATCAAACTAAAACAGAGCCGTCATTCCTGCGAAGACAGGAATATGGAGTTTACATTAAACCCCAGCCTTCACTAACAATCTAGATCTCGAGCATACGCCGCGATATGACTGTGAGGAGAATTGTTTAAACCAGATAAAGCAAATAGCCTAATAACGCGCCACCAACTACAATAAAGGCACTATTCACTTTCTTAAAGGTAAATACAGAAGCTAAGCTTAACAGTGCAATTACAATGGTTCTCCAACCTGTAAGCGTGTCTTTACCCATTTCAAAACAAACAGCGATTATAACGGCAACCGCCGCAATGTTTACAGCATCCAGAAAGGCAGAGATGACTTTTGAATCTCGCATTTTTGGGACAAGTGGATTTAGGATTCCAACAAAAATGAAAGAAGGAAGAAAAATTCCTACAGTCGCCGCAATGGCTCCCCAGAATCCACCTAATTGCCAACCAATGAAGGTAGCAGTTGATAGAACTGGCCCAGGTGTGAATTGTCCCACAGCAACAGCGTCAATGAGTTCTTGCCTAGAAAGGAGCCCTGTGGTTACGAGTTCTGCATCCAAGTAAGCGAAGAGTACATATCCACTTCCGTAAAGCAATGCGCCTACTTTAAAGAAGGTCCAAAGTATTTTTAATGAGCTAAGAGATACTCCAACTTGAAATAAAAGTAGAGGAGAGAGGCTATTTAGTGAGTTTCTAGATGATTTGACAAAGTGTAAAGCAAGACCAAGAAAGCCACATGCAAACAACGCTATAATTTCGTGGATGCCTAAAAGTGCCGCTGAAAGAGTTAGAAAACCTAATACACCAAGCTCTACACTTTTAAGAGCTTTCTTACCGAGTCTATATACAGCTCCTAGAATTATGGCAATAACAGCAGGTTTAATTCCATAGATAAAAGGTTCGATTTCTGGCAACTGTCCATATTCTTGATATAACCAAGCTAAAACCATAGTGATTACAACCGCAGGGAAAACAAAAGAGATTCCAGCAACAAATAAGCCCTTCCAACCTGCACGTTCATGGCCGCAATGCATAGTCATTTCTGTAGAATTTGGCCCAGGAATTAGGTTTGTAGCACCAATTAAATCCAAGAAATGTTGATGAGTCATCCACTTTCTCTTTTTAACTACTTCGTCTTCCATCATGGCAATGTGAGCCGCAGGACCACCAAAAGCAATACTTCCCAGTTTGAAAAAAACTTTAGCTACTTCTTTTAATTCTTTACTCATCGTTATGTTGGTGTTGTATAAATATATTTTCTGAAGCGATTGATAGATGAAGTTTTTACCTCAACAGAAAAATATACAACACAGTGGTTAGATAATGGTCTAAATGAAAAAGCTTTGGTGTTTACTACTTTCCTTTTCTGAAAGCAGTAGGAGTGATTCCCAAATGACGCTTAAAGTATTTTGTGAAATGAGAATTATCTTTGAATCCTAAAGAATTGCAGACCTCACTTATCGAAAGTTCAGTGTAGAGTAAATAGCGTTTTGCCTCACTCAATATGTGTTCTGCTAAAACTTGAGCCGCTGTTTGATTAGTCTCTTTTCTGCAAATAGCATTTAGGTTTTGTGGACTGGTGTGCAATAACTTAGCGTAATGAGCAACACTATTTGTTAGGCTCTTGTCTTGAATAAGTAGCTCTTTAAATTGATAAAAAAGGTTAGTTGGAGGGCTCATTTTTTGAACGCCAGTTTGGGCAGATTCTAACAATTTAGCGAGCAATGCTTTTAGCAAACCATCAATGACTGTTCGGTTTGGTATAGAGTCTGAAGAACACTCGGAAGTTAATAATCTAAAGAGTTCGTCAATGGAACTAGACGATGGGTAAAGGCAAGTAAAAGTGCTCAGTTTGGCAATGAGTTGACGAATTTCATTATCTAAGCACTGATCGATAAAATGTTTTTTGATGATAAGCACAAAACCGTCAGGTTCGGATTTAATATCCCAACAATGAAGTTGCTCTTTACGGATGGTGAAAACTATGGGAGGTTTAATCTCGTAAATGTGCGTATCAATGGTGTGAGATCCAGAACCTTTGCAAAGGTAAATGATTTCAAAGTAGCTGTTATGCTTATGTGGAGAGGTTTTTCGAATGTGTTTTCTGAACGAGGCAACCTTAATTCCTTCAGTAGGTTTTGTCTTATCCTTTATTTCAAAATTCGATTCCATTCCGCTTATTGATGTGAAGAATACCTACTTCAAGCACTCATAAACAACAAACTTCTCGTTTTCTGCAATGATTTTGCAAACTGTGAAAATTTTATCGAGATGAGTTTTAAAGTTTAAATGCTTACTTGCCACCATCAAGAATCTACCGTCGGCTGTTAGGCAGCGGTGGGTTTCCTTAAAAAGATCGAGAGCAATCTCAATATTGGTTTCATGATCGAAGTGAAAGGGTGGATTTGATAGTGCTAAATCTACAGACTCATCCTCGAAATATTCCAACGTATCTTGCAGATGAAAATGAACGTTTGGCTGGCTCAAGTTTAATTTAGCCGATTCAATTGCCAGTACAGAGTCATCCAACAAGTGAATCTCAATATCCGTATTATTTGTAAGAACCGATTTAGCAATCACGCCATTACCACAGGCTAGGTCTAGTGCTACTTTTTCATTGTCCTTTACCTGAATGTGATCGATAAAATACTGCGTTGCAAAATCAATATTGTTAGATGAAAACACTCCAAAATATTGCTTAAAATCAATTTCTTTAAAGGAAAGAGTATTTGTAAACTCAGTTTCTGGAGTTTCTTTTTTATCTTTAAGTGTTAAAACTCGAGCTTTCTTCCATGCTTTACTTTGCTCTACCACGTCAAAGTATTCGCCAGCAATTTCTAACAGCTGAGGTGTAAAGTATCGAGTCATGAATCCACATAAAACCACGCCGTCTTTGGAAAGTGAATTATGAATTTGATGAAGATTCAGACGAAATAATTCTACAGATTTTGGGATTTTAATCAATCCAATATCAACGGCAGGTAGTTTTTCTAGAGGAGTGAACCGAGTTTTAGGGTCAATTTCGTAGTCATTTTTAGAGAGGTTCATTTTTAGTGACTTCTCTTGACTCTTGTAGCCTACAATGCTTAGTGGTTTACGTTCTGCCAATGTAGTAGCTAAGAACCCAAAGCGATCGTTTACTAAAGCAACGGATTTGCCCTCTGGAGACATTTCTGCCAGTAATGTAAGCATTAGCTCGTCTGCAGCAGCCCAAGGCTGTAGCGAACGATTGGTAGTGGCAGGGTAGCGTTTTATTTCGAGTTCTTTCTCGTTGTAGGTAAATTTCATTCTAATATTGATTTACAAATGTAATCTGGAATAATTCCAGTGGATTTTATTAGCGACTCGGCATTTTCTTCGCGGGTATTACCTGAGAGAACAAGCATAGTTTTTACGCCAAATTTATTTCCACCCAAGATATCAGTTTGTAAGGTATCACCAACCATCAATATATCTTCTTTATTCACTGGTCCTTGTTCCACCAATTGCTCGTAAGCATACATGAACATTTGAGAATCAGGCTTTCCGAAATGCAGAAACTTCTTTCCGAGCATGCTTTCAACTAGTTTTGCAATTCCGCCAGTTGCTACGGCCACATCATACTTTGAAACAGGATAGAACCTATCTGAGTTTGCAAGTATTACGGGCATATTCTTGCGACGCAATAGATTAACTGTTTTATTAATATCTTTATTCCAGTCGAAGCCTTCGTCGTCTAAGAATACAAAAGCGGAAATATCTTCGATATCATCTAAGTCAACATCACTAACTGCAATGTGTTCAAGTCCACTTTGAAGGATGTAATCGGCAGAACTTTCGGTGCCTAAATAGGCAATTTTTCCGTCTGTAATTTTTTGTTCTAGAAACTGTTTTGCCATCATTCCGGAAGTAATCATCTCGTGAAGTTCTATTCCGGGTAAGCCTAGTTCAGTATATTTATCAACTTGTTCTTGAGGACTTCTTGAAGCATCATTTGTTAACACACGAAATGTTTTCTTCTCATCTCGAATAAATTCTAGGGTTTTCTGTACGCCATCAATAAGTCCCTTATGGTTTTTTAGGACTCCATAAGAGTCTAGCATAATGACTTTATATTGTTGAGCAATTTCGAAGAAAGAAGGGTAGATCATTAGTGAGAGAGATTATTTAATTGCGTTGAAAAGCGGTTGAGGGTCAAATTTAGTGTCGATAGAAGGTAAGTGAATTTCGAAAGCTTCTTTCTGTAATTTATTGGCAAAGATTTCGTGGAAGAAAAAGCGGCCGTATTTAACTACATAAGTTAGGATGAAAAAGCGATACGATTCTTTCAAGAATAGAATTTCACGTTCCGACAATGGGTTTACTTGATGATATTTTTTGAGGAATTGTAGAAAGCGTGGTTGCATCATCACTTCAATATTGTAACTGAATACCGTTTTGTCGCCAACATCAGACACTACACGGCTTAAGAAATAGAAGTCGAGCATTCTAGAACTCATTCTAAACCAATCATAATCCCAGCGAGAAAATAATTTGAATGAAGGAGTTACTGAGAAGTTCCCGATGTTCCAATCTACAAAAACAGGCATGTTTTCGAGTTCAGCACCATTCAGTTTATCATAATTGGCCAGAAATAGCTCACATTGGCTACGAATCAATTCTCTATACAATGGATATTCATATTTACCTTCTTCGCTATCTAGTAAATTCAAGATATCGTAAATATCCGTTTTCATCGTTTTAGATGATATAGGTAATGTATTTTTTACGGTATCACAGGCTTTGTGAAACTGTGCGATTTGAACAGCTAGTTTGTCAATTTGGTCGCCGTTTAGTCGTTTCGGTAGCTTGTTCTTGATGTGAATAGGGCGATAGAAAACTACCCAAGCATCAATGATTTCGCTTTTGTATGGATGAACATATAAGGTGTTTCCCTTCATCAACGAACGTGCCAAAAAGTTCTCAAAAGGAGCGGGTAGATTATTGGAAAGTGTGTTTATGATGCTGTGATCTTCCACAAAGTGCTCATACTTACCAAAATAAGTAAGCTTAGCTACCACAAAATTTTTATCCTTTAATGTGATTCGATAAACGTGATTGGTTGAAACTTTGGCGCTTATATCTACAACGCGTACAATTTCACGGGATGGGTCGTAAGCGTTCCAGCTTTCGCGGATGATGGTATCAAAGTCTATAAAGGACATATTAAATAATTTCGAAGTATCGTTTTAATTCCCAATCAGATTCTTGAGGATTGTATTGGCGCCATTCCCATTCTCGAGTTCTAGCAAAATGATCTACAAAATCCTTACCAAATAGTTTAGCAGGAATTTCTGACTGCTTCATCGCTTGAGTCGCTTTATGCAAATTTGATGGGAGAGGAATAGAGTTTTTATTCGTGTACTCGTTACCAGTTGTTAAAGGTGTTTCGAGCTTAAGATTATTTTTGATGCCGTATAAGCCCGAAGCTAGGCTTGCTGCAATACTTAAATATGGATTCGCATCTGCACCAGGAACACGATTTTCAAGCCGCATAGACTGCTCTTTTTGGTTAATAACTCTTAAAGCAGTTGTTCTATTATCAATTCCCCAACTCACCGTTGTTGCTGCCCAAGTTCCTTCAACAAAGCGTTTATAACTGTTTACCGTTGGAGCATAAAATGGCAAAATATGAGGTAAACAATGTAACTGCCCTGCGATATAGCTTTCAAAAAGTGGACTTAATTTATGAGGGTGAGTTTCGTCATAAAATAGATTTTTAGATGAATCTGCATTCCATAAACTTTGATGTAAATGGCCACCACATCCTGGTAAGTCTGCATTCCACTTTGCCATGAAGCTTGTAACAAGCTCATGTTTGGCGGCAATTTCTTTAACTGCTGTTTTAAAAAGAGAAGCACGGTCTGCAGATTCAAGTGCGTCGCTATAAGCAATGCACGCTTCGTAAACACCGTCACCAGTTTCGGTATGGATTCCTTCTAGAGGAATGCCAAATTCTAAAAGAAGCTCGAATAAATCGTTTATGTATGTGCTGTTTAGTGAAGCTCGGAATATTGAGTACCCAAACATTCCTGGCGTAAGCGGATTCAAATTTTGAAATTCTTTGTAGTGTAACGATTGTGGTGACTCGTCGAAATTATACCACTCAAATTCGGCACCAATTTTGGGGGTAAACCCTTCTTCTGTCAACTCACTTATAATATTCTTTAGTAAGGTACGTGGACATACTTTTTGTAAATCCGGAGCATCACTAAAATCACCAATAAAAAATGGGCGACTATCTTCCCAAGGAATAAGGCGCATAGAGTTTGGGTCGATGGTAGAGATAGAATCTGGATAGCCCGTATGCCAGCCACTTACAACGGAATTGTCGTAACAGGCGTCGTTTACATCCCAACCGAAAATAACATTACAAAAGCCCATGCCATTTTCTAGTGCAGAAAGGAATTTCTCAGTACTTATGACTTTGCCACGAAGAACTCCGTCAATATCTGTTACTCCAAATTTTACACTCTTCATGTCCAGCTCATTAATAGCCTGAACAATCTCTTCTTTACTACTCATAAATTCGCTTGTTTTCATTCAATGCAATATAGAAAAGCCAATGTGAACCTTCATGACGATATTGAAGAATTAATAGATATTTTTTTGGTAAGCGTTTCGCACAGTTCAATGCTAACAAAGCTAAGTAAATGCTTTGTTAGATTCTAAACGAGTAGTTGATATAGAAGTCTAACCCAGAGCCGTTCATGTCGGGGATAAAGTAATCTCCATCTCTGTATTTATATTTTACATTATAGTACTTGATACCAATAGAAATATATCCACTCTGAAAATTTTCTTCGTATTCGGTTAGTAAATGCAAACCTGATTCGTCTTCATAGTTAGCTTTCCCAGAAACTTTAGTTGGACCTGCAGCATCTAATTTCATTTTTCCGTTAAGAAAAAAACCGTAGCCACCACCAATATTTATAAAAGAATTATCATTCAATTTTACAGGCATTTTAACAACAGGGGAAACGACAAATCGGCTGAATGATGAGCTTCCAAGCTGCTCTACTTGTTTTACCTCGGTTGCGTGATAACGGAGAGTTCCTCCAAGTTTGAAATTATTAGAGGTGTTGTAGAATAAACCTGATCCAATTAAAAGACCGCCACCAGAGCTTACAGAAATACCATCATCGCCGCCAATTGTGCTTTTATGAATGGGCGCTCCAACTCCAAAACTAATGGGGATACTAAGTCCTTTCTTTACATAAGAAGTGGAGCCGCTTTTGGATTGAGAGTTACTAGCTAATGGAAGAAGTAGTATAAAAAGAAAAATAATAATAGCCTGAGGTCGACGGTAATTATAACTGGAAACTAAATGTGTATTATTAATTCTTTTACTACTGAAAAAACAGCAATTGGGCACGATTGACAACTATTTAATGAAATTCTGGGTGATTGTGATACACTATAAAAGGGAGTAAACCTTAAATATTGTTTATCATTTTAGAATGATTTATGACTCTCAAAAATACGAAATATCGAATTATGAAAGTATCAAAATTCAGAACTCAAGAAAGTTGGTGCTACACGCTTTTTTGTGGCTTGTTCAAACGAGTAAGTGAGCTCAATTAATTGTGGTTCATCCCATGCTTTTCCAAAAAAAGAAAGTCCTACTGGTAAACCATCAATATAGCCCATAGGTACTGTAATATTAGGGTATCCCGCCCGGGCTGCTGGAGAACTAGATGACGTTCCAAAGTTGTCGCCATTGGTATGATCTATTTTCCAAGCTGGCCCACCAGTAATTCCTATAAAAGCATCTAGATTATGCTGTTTCATTACTTTATCGATACCGTTTTCTCTAGACTCTTTGAGCATTCTAGTGAGTGCATCAGTGTATTCTTTGGAGGTCAAATCACCTTTCTTTTGGGCTTGAAGTAGAATGTCGTGATCGAATTTCATTTCGGTCGGGTCAGCCAAAGTCTTTTCGATTATTTCATCGAGGTTTTTAACAGTGGCATTTGCACCAAGTGAAGTAAGGTATTTATTAACTCCATCTTTAAATTCATACAGCAACACATTGTAAGAATCTCGTCCTACGTTTTGCTCGCCAATTTTGTCAATTTCGATAATGGTAGCGCCTTGGCTCTCTAAGAATTTCAGAGTTTGATTCATCAAAGTATCAGTTTTATGATCGCTACCAAGCGAAGGAGTGAAGAAGCCTAGTCGTTTCCCTTTTAAACTCCCTTCTTTTAAAAATTGAGTGTAATCCGTAAACGAATTTCCCTCGCTTAAATTGGTTATTTCATCACGTTCATCAATTCCAACCATAGCACCAAGCATAATAGCGGCATCAGTTACCGTTCTTGCCATTGGGCCAGGTGTATCTTGTGTTTCTGAAATTGGAATGATTCCAGAACGACTTAACAACCCAACAGTAGGTTTTATTCCTACAACTCCATTTGCTGACGCGGGACAAACGATAGAACCATTTGTTTCGGTACCAATAGCTAGCATCGTAAAATTCGCTGATACAGCAGCTCCAGAGCCAGCACTAGATCCGCATGGATTTCTGGTGATATCATAAGGATTTCGAGTTTGTCCGCCCAAACCACTCCATCCACTAGAAGAATTATTACTGTGGAAGTTTGCCCATTCGCTCAAATTTGCTTTCCCTAAAATAATAGCTCCACTTTCTCTTAACTTCTGAACAATGAAGCTGTCTTGAAGAGGCATAGAGCCTTTCATCACCACTGATCCAGCAGTATTCGGCATGTTGTCTTTGGTGTCAATATTATCTTTTAGAACAACGGGAACTCCATGTAAAGGACCTCGGAAGTTTCCTTCTGACAACTCTTTATCTAGTGCTTCAGCAATGGCAATAGCATCAGGATTAAGTGTGATGATGGAATTGATGCGGGGTCCGTTTTTGTCGTAGTTTTCAATGCGTTCCAGATACGCTTCAACAACATCTTTGGCAGAATAAGTGCCATTATTGTAATTCTCCTGCAGTTCTGAAATGGTGATTTCTTCTAAACCGAGCTGTGTGTATTGGTCGGATTTGTCAACCACTTTACAAGCCAAAGAAATGATTAATACGATGAGTAAAAGAGGTGTATAGAATTTCATAGTTCTGGAGTTAGCTTTTGAGTAACCACAGAATATATAATAGGGGAAGGGATTTATGAATAATAATTTCGAAAAATCTGGATAAGTATATTGGGATTCTGCTTGACTCGTTACGAACGTCTTCGTTCGTAATGCAGTCTTGAAGCTCCAGCTTCTATTCTATAAAGCAAATGGAACGAGCTGGCAAGCGTACAAGCGAGACGCTTGAACGAGGTTTGGGGGATGTGGCTGGGATTGTTATAAACTATTACCCATAAACTTTTACAAATGGAATTGTAAAAATTCATTATTATAAAATAGGAGTTGACTACTATTGAAGGTAGTAGTCAACTCCTATTTAATTGTTAATCTTTGAAACGCACCGTACGACGTCTTATTCGCTTAGTGCCACAGACAAAAACAAATTTGTCTTTGTCAAAGGTTTCAGTTTTATCTTGTGATATAGTTATCTCAATATGAGTTGTTCTCATTTATATAGTTTTTGTTAAGGTTTTTATTAATTAACAAAAATATGAAGCCTAACTGGATGCAACCCAGCTTGGGCTTTTCTTTTTGTCTATTTAAAAGTAGTAAAGGATCAAACTCCAGTAAAGCATTTATTAAATAAAACAACATTATATAAGTTAGGGTAGGGTATCACATAGCTTTAAGACTATCTAAACAGTGTTTGTTACTAAGAAGACTTGCTTTCCTTTCCTTATTTACGTGGCAATATCAAGTATTTATTCTCTTAATCTGTTTAAAATTGAGAGTGATATACCATATTTGCACATTCTTTATACATGTAGATGAAATGAGTTCATTTTCGTTACGTAACTCTGTTGCGTAACGCTACCTTGGAGCTCTGCTCCAAATACATCAAATCATAGTAATGTTGTGGAATGGAGAAATGGTAGTCGTTTTTAAACAGTTTTGAAGATTCATCGGAAGTATCCTCGGAATGACTGTGAACGTTGTTTTATGTTAAAACGCCAGCGAATTACCAAGCTGTTATTAAGAATGAAGAATTGTACTAGAACCCTAGTACAATTAGTCTCGTTACGTAGCTCTGCTGCGTAATGCCGTGTGGAAGCTCCTGCTTCCATTAGGTTGGCAGATTGAACGAGGTAGAAAGTGTACAAGCGAGACGCGTGCACGAGGGTTGGGGCTGGTGAGGAAAAGGGAAGGAGAATTGATTTTACCTCGTTACGACAAACACCTATCAAAGCATGCAAAAGAACAATTTGGATGATTATTTCCCCTGAATGGGAGAGTTTTGTGGGCTTTGTTCATAATCTAGGTGACTGCTTAAAACGCTAGTCTTTACAAAGATCCTGAATTTATTTCGGGATCTTACGCAAAGGCTTGTGAGTCGAAAAGCTTATTTACCATCTTAAAGCATCAAACCAGCCCTGAATACAGCTGGTGTTCTTTTCAAAGAGGTAAGAAGTCACAGACTTCTTGATTACGTTTTCTTTTAAGTCACCGTTCCGTTAAAGACTTAAAAGAGCATCAGATGATACCCGACTTTAACCTCAAATTATTTCCGTATCGCTAATGCATTCATCTCATTGATGGTTGTACTTTTGTGCCGACAAAAGTACCAAAAACTCTCGACAAGAATTATTGGCGCGAACTACATTGCATCCACTCAATCATTCCAATGGTCTTCGTTCACCTTTTACCACATTCCAACTCGAGCCTGTGTGGAATGATTGCTCCTTTCGGAGACGTAGATTCCATTGCGTTCTTTCTTCGCCAATAACTCTAAAGGTCGATATGGTTTTGTGGGCGTATTGACACTCTGGGTTTTAAATTATCTAGGTACTTTGTGAGCTATCAATAAATCACTTCTGTTAACGAATTAGCTGCAATTATGAGAATGAATGAACTTCGCCTAGAATCCTAAATTGTTTCTTTTACTGGATGTGCAGGATTATGTGTCGCCTCACGTTTATTCTAAAGCAATAACTCAATCCTAAAAATCTTGCAAATCCTGAAAATCCTGTTTCAGAAAGATGGATTTGATCAAAAAACATTGCTTCTTAATGGCTTTGTAGGTCCTTCGAAGGTATTCTCAGGATGACGGTGAGCGTTGTTTAATTTATTAAATGTGTTAACGAATTAGCTGCAAGTATTAGACTGAATGAACTTGTACTAGAGTCATAATCCTCTAGTACAATTCATATTCCAGTAATCTACACTCAATGGTTGAGTTGTAGAGCTCGATTCTTTTACTTGTTCGTAAACCTATTCTCTTTACTAGGTCGAAGTTTCCGGTAAATACATAGCCCCATTTACCACTGCAACGATGTTTAAAGTAATCGCCAATGGTTTTGTAGAGGTCTTCGAGGTCTTCGCTATCGCCTAAACGTTCGCCATAAGGTGGGTTAAATACCACAACTCCGTTTCCTTCAGGCATTTCGGTATCGCGGAAATCACAGCATTTAAATTCAATTAGATGATCTACACCAGCAGTTTGCGCATTTTTTTGAGCGGCTTTTATTGCTCGAGGATCTAAATCTGTAGCAATGATTTTACCTTCAAATTCTTTAACTGAATCGTCTTTAATATCGGTACGTAACGAGTTCCATTCGCCAACATCAAAGCCGAGGATGTGTTTTATGCCAAAGTTTGGACGTAATAAACCTGGAGCTCTTTTGGTTGCCATCAATGCGGCTTCAATGGCTAAAGTTCCACTTCCACACATTGGGTTAATAAAATGTTGTCCTGGTTCCCATTTACTTGCTTTGATGATAGTTGCTGCCAAGGTTTCTTGCATTGCAGCTGTGTGGTTATCCACTTTGTAACCACGACGTGAAATGGATTCTCCAGAAGTATCTAAATACACTGAGGCTTCAATTCCTTTCCAAAAAAGAAAAACAACCGTTTTGCCTAAATCGGAACCAGAATCAGGTCGAGTTCCTGTTTCTTGTCGGATTCTATCAACAATAGCATCTTTAACCGTTAGGTTTGCAAATTGTGTATTGGTGATGGTGCTGTTTTTGATGAAAGAGGTAATGCTAACATAGCCGTGTTTGTCTATGTAATCTTCCCAAGGCATTTTCACTATTTCGCGATGAACTTCATCCGCATTTCTACAAAGAAAAGTTTTAAGCAAATAATGTACACGATGCGCAGATCGCAACATTAAATTCAATTTCATACAATCGTGGAGAGTGCCTTTAGTTTCCACACCAGCAAGTCGCTCTTTAATAATAGGGAAACCAAGCTCTTCAAGTTCTAGCTTAAGATATGGAGCCATCCCTTTTGGACAGGTGATAGAAATAGTGGATGATTGTGAAAAATCGGCCATAAAATTGTTTGTGGAGTGAATAATGGGAAGGAGGGAAATAAAAAACTTCAGATTGTGCTAAAAAGCAAGCAATCTGAAGTTGTGATAATACAATTACGCGATTTCAACTAACTCGATGTTGAACGTAAGATCTTTACCAGCAAGTGGGTGATTAGCGTCGATAGTTACATTTTCGCCTTCCACTTTGGTAATTTGAACAGGAATTACTTGTCCGTCTGGCTGGTTTAATTGAAGTTGAACACCAACTTCTGGTTCTAAATCAGCAGGAAGTTGACTTTTCTCAACTTCGATAATCATTTGTGGGTTTGGATCGCCGTACGCTTCTGCGCTTGGGATGTTAGCAGTGGTGCTATCGCCCACTTTTAAGCCTACAACAGCTTTTTCAAAGCCTGGGATAAGTTGCCCTTGGCCGAGAGTAAACTCAAGAGGTTCGCGTTGAACTGATGAGTCGAATACAGATCCGTCTTCAAGTTGACCTGTGTAATGAACTTTTACGGTGTCGCCGTTTTTTACTACTGACAAAATGTTTCCTTCTTTTAGGAATTATAAATTGATTAAGAAGCTTTAAGTTACTGAAATTAGCACTTAAATATTACCCCAAATCCGAGATCCCATTTGTGATGAACGCAGACGTTAAAGAAGTACTTCAATCGGCTAAGACTATTGCCATCATTGGTTGCTCACCAAATCCATATCGAACAAGTAATTATATCGCAAAATTTTTGATGGAAAGAGACTATGCGATCATTCCCGTTAATCCCGGTCATGATGAAATATTGGGTCTTAAATGCTATCGAAGCTTAAGCGAGATTCCCGCACAAACTCAGATTGATGTGGTTAATATTTTCAGAGATTCAGCACATACGGCTGGAGTTATGGAAGAGGTTTTGGAATGGAACAAGACTTCTGGACAAAATCCAACTGTTTGGACACAGCTAGATGTTTCATCTCCTGAAGCGGAAGTAATTGCCGAGAAGAACAACGTTCCTTATATCAGAAATCGCTGTATTATGGTAGAATGGGAACGGGAAATTCAATAGAGGGTGATTAAGAAACCCATTTTTATAACCACCCGTAAAAGCATTCATTAAATCTTAATGAATTCAAATTATTTTTTCGGTTCTAGAAAACTATATTGAAATAAATTCAATGTTGGACTGGTAAATTTGGGTAGCATAATGCAAAATGAGATTTTAGGCTTGTTGAAAGAGGCCTATAAAGTCCGTGTTAGTGATTTAGACAAGAGCATAAAACTCGCACAAAAAGCTCAAAAATTAAGCAAAAAAAATGCTATAAAACCACTTTTAGGTAAAAGTTTAAACCACCTTTCTCTTTTTAATATGATTATTGGTAATTATGACTTATCAATAAAACTAGCCAACAAAGCGCTGGTTATTTTCGAAGAACTAAACGATGACCTTGGAATTGCTGAAGCTAAGTATAATGTAGCAGGTGTCTATTATAAGACGAATAACCTGCACTCAGGTTTGATGAACCTAATTGATTGCCAAGTAATTTACCGCAAACATAATAACTACCACCAACTTGGTAGAACATTGAAGTCTCTTGGAACTATTTATGAGTATTTTGGTGACGAGAGGCGGGCGGTTAATTCTTATATAGAAGTAATAGAAATTGCGCGTAAAGTTGGCGATTCGAATTTAGAATCGAATGCCTTGAATCCGCTTTCTGGAGTTTACCTAAACCAAGGTAAAATAGAAAAGGCGTTAAAGATCATCGAAAAGTCGATGGAGATGAAGCAAAAAACGGGTGATATAAGAGGTTTAGCTTTCGCATACTATGGAAGAGCTAAAGTTTATACCGAAACAAAGGAGTTTGAAAAAGCAGAGCAAGATTTTGATGAAGCCATAAGGATTCACAAAGAAATGGGTGAAAAGCTAGGCTTTTGTATGGCTCTTCATAAGTTGGGATATCTTTATTACGTCAAAAAAGACATTGAGAAAGCAAAAAATGGTCTTAGTGCCGCGGTAGAATTTGCTAACAACAATGATATTGCGCTCATAAAATATAAGTGTAATTACTTGCTCTATAAGATCTATTCAAGTGAGAAGAACACTTCGGAAGCTCTTAAATATCTAGAATGCTATATCACTGAAAAGGAATCTGTAATAAACATGCAGTCCCTTAAAATCATTGAGAATTACGAGATGATTCTTAGGGTTGAGAACTTGGAAAAAGAAGCTCAAATGCAGCGTGAAACCGCAGATATCATAAAGAAAAAAAATCTTGCAGTTCAAGAGGCTAAAGTGAAGCAGGACTTTCTTTCTACTATGAGCCATGAAATTAGGACTCCTTTAAATGCTGTGATAACGATTTCATCATTGCTCAACGACCGCAATGTAAATGATGAACAGCAACTCGTAGACGCGCTTAACTTTTCAGCTAAAAATCTGCTTTATATTATTAACGATATTCTAGATTACACGAAGTTAGATGCCAATAAAGTAAAGGTTGAAGCTAGAGCTTGTAATCTGTTTAGTTTGTTAGATAACCTTCGAAATATTTATCTAGCTCTAGCTAACGAAAAAGGGATAAGACTCAATCTTGTAATCAAGGAAGGAGTTAATGATTCATATTCATTTGACGAAACAAAACTATCACAGATTTTAGGTAATCTTATTAGTAATGCAATTAAGTTTACTGATACTGGCTCTGTAGATCTAATTGTTGAGAAAAAGCAAACTCTTGGGAATATTGATCAGCTCAATTTCACTGTTATTGATACAGGCATTGGTATTTCTAAAAAGCATCTTAGTTTGATACTCGAGAGTTTTTATCAGCCTAAGATGACAAAAAGCAGAAAACATGAAGGCTCTGGACTTGGGCTTGCTATCGTTAAAAAATTACTAGCTTTGCACAATAGTTCAATTCGTTATGAAAGTGAATTGGGATTAGGCTCAAAATTTGAATTTGATATAGATTTTAAACGAGTTAAATCGGTACATGAAAAATCTCGAGTTCTTCCTGAACCACTAACAGGAAAATCTATCTTGTTGGCTGAGGATAATAAGATAAACGCCATGGTAGTTGGCAAACTTCTATCGAGATGGGGAGTTGCCTATGAGCATGCTCAAAATGGTAAAGAAGTAGTTGAAATGTCTAAGGTGAATAAATACGACTGCATTTTGATGGACATTCATATGCCAATAATGGATGGTTTTGAAGCAACTTCTCTGATAAAAAAGACTGAGAATGTTAATAAATATACCCCAGTTATTGCTTTAACAGCAGATATTACTGCTGAAAAGTTAGCGCTAGATAATACCGAGTTTAAATATTGTTTTGATGGTTTTCTTCTAAAGCCTATAGATCAAGACAAGCTTTACAACGTTCTTAAGAATGCCTGACTAATTCCGGATTAAGGAAGGTTCTTGAGTAAGAAGTCACGCATATTTTCCCCCATGATGGCTTTTATTTCATCTCTTGTAAAACCTTGCTTTAGCAGTTCATCCACTAGCAGAGGTAAACCCGTTACATCGAAAGGTGTGGTTACGCTGCCATCAAAGTCGGAGCCAAGCGCTACAAACTCAATTCCAACCAAATCTCTAACGTGCTTCATGGAAGCTACGATTGCAGGAATTCCACCATCACCAATTGCTCCAGGGAAAAATGCGATTCCAATTAAACCTTTATTCTCAGCAATGGCTTCTATATGAACATCCGAAAGATTGCGTTGTGAATTATAAATAGCTCTTACACCAGTGTGAGAGACGATAACAGGTTTAGTGGTTCGGGAAAGTATGTCATCAATCATATTTGGGGAAATGTGCGATAAGTCTACTAACATTCCCAATTCATTCATTCTATCTATAACTTGTTCGCCAAAAGGAGTGAGGCCTTCACCAGAGATTCCGTGTGCTGAACCTCCCAGTTTATTATCGAAGAAATGAGTTGGTCCCATCATACGTACGCCGGCCTCGAAAACTCGGTCTAAATTTTCCAAACTTCCTTCAATGGCATGAGCACCTTCAATCCCAATGAAACCACCGATTACTCCTGGGTTTTCTTGTTTAAGTTGAATGAGTTTTTCTAAATCAGATTTGTTCTCAACCAACACAAACTCGTCACCATAACTTTGTGCGAAACGGTGCAACTTTTCAGTTTGATACAAAGTTCTTTTTACTAAACTGAACCAATTAGAAACTGGACGACCTTGTACAATATTTAACAATGTAATGTTATCAAATGCATCAGCACTGTTCGATTCAAAATTCTGCCCAGCAGGGGATTTACTAACAATAGTAAAGGCTTGAAGTGTTACGGATGATTGTTGCAAGCGCGGGAAGTCTACATGTCCAATATCTGATTGTCGGGTTAAGTTCCTGTTCCAGAGTAATGCATCGCTATGTAAATCTCCGATAAAGGACAGGGAATCGTATAAAGCTTGGGCACTTTCTGAAGCAGTATAAGGCGGTTGCTGAGTGATTTTATTCTGACCTTTTTCTACAATATTTGGTGCAATTAGTGTTAGAAGGATATATAGAGTCGCTAATATGAATGAACTGTATAGCAGGAATTTTTTCATAAATGGAAGAATAATTTTAAACAAAAATGATGAACGTAAGGCTTATGCTCCTAACAAATGCAAATGCTTTACTTTGTGGTACGTTAACGCCAGTGTGATGCAGTGTTTTAATTCTGAAGTTGGAATGGTCTCATTCAAATCAAAAACAATAGCTCTGTTTGTTTCAAAGTTGAATACCTCTGAATACAATTTTCTAAATGTAGGCACCAAGCTGGAAGTGCATTTAAAATATACGGCATATTGATTTGGAGTTTTAGCTTTCCAATCCATTCTCACCGTGCTACCGTGTTTAGTTAGATAACTTGGTTCGCCCCATTTCAACGTTTCTTCAAGAGTTTCAAGTCCATCAATTTCAGCAGCTGTTTCTAATACCAAGGCTCTTAATGAAGCCATTTGTGAGCATACGGACTCGGGATAGTTCTTAAAAACTTCTTCTACTTGTGGGTTGGCGACTAGCTTCAATGTAATCTTGTTTGGGTATGATATTAGGTTGAAATATGAGGTATCTCTAAAGACAATACAAGAGTAGACATTCAGTTTCCAAAAGTCGTTAAAACTATTTAGAGAAGAGTTTCTTTTTATGCAAAGAACGTTTCGAAGAAAGTACTACCCGAACACGGAAATCGTCATAGAACAAACTGGCAAGAAGTATTAGTGCACTTATAATGAGTGTATCGAGACCTAAACCCATTCTAGAGTACATAAATCCGCCTACTAATCCCCCAAAAAAGAAAAAGCAGATGATGTAAATACGAAGTTGAATATTTTCCTTGATGTGTTTTCTATTAGGATACATTTTCGGAAAGAAAAGGTGAGAAAGATCGATTCCTAAATCAGTAAATAGACCTGTTAAATGCGTAGTTCGTACAATAGCGTCAGATATTTTGGTAACAAAAGAGTTCTGTATCCCCATAGCAAATAGCAGAAAGCACGCAATAACATTGGCATTTGATACCACAGAGAAGTCGCTGATAAGAGCAATGAAAATTAGCACAAAGGCCTCTATAACAGTAGGAATCACAAATACATTTAGCTTCTTACTCTTTCTGAAAGTTTCGATAAAGAAACTTGAAGCAAAGGAACCAAATAAAAATGAAAAGATGTAGAGAAAGTAAATGGTTCCTTTCCAGAATTGGAAATCGGCAAGGTCGTTTATGAATAAAGCAAAATGCCCAGTTACGTTGGTGGTTAATTGCTTTATAGCCAAGAAGCCCGCAGCATTCACAGTTCCTGCTACAAAAGATAGAACGGAGGCTATCTGTACGTTGTGTTTTAATGTTCTGCGTTTACCTTGATGTCTGAACATTCAAATCTCATTTAGCGTATTTATACGGATTGCTTACAACAGAGAGTAAATAAAAGGAGGCGAGTATCAAGAAGTAGTTCAATAGATCGTATGAACAAAAGTGTTGTAAGCGGTAATTAATTTCTGTTAGTAAGAGTTCGAATAACTGTGGAACTATTTTAGCCCAATATACTTAAAATTAGAATTACATGAATGTCATGTAGATAGATTGCCTAATACTTTCTTTTACGCCGTTCTGTTTGTACTTCGCGATACATTTTAACCTGGCTTTTGGAGCGTTGTCTTTTCTCATGAACAGAACTTGAGAAGTGAAGCTGTTCTCTTTTCATTTTGTGATAGTTATCGTACGCACTTTTAGAAATTCTACCTTCTTCAACAGCTTGGAGCACTGCACAGCCTACCTCATGAATATGACTACAATCATTGAACTTACATTCATTCGAAATCTCTTGAATCTCATCGTAGGTTAGCTCGATTCCCCTCGAGTTATCAGTCATTCCAATTTCACGCATTCCCGGTGTATCAATCACAATGCTTTGGTTGGATAGCACCAATAATTCACGATGGGTTGTAGTATGCCGACCTTTATTATTGCTTGAACTTATTTCGCTGGTTTTAAGAGTTTCTTCGTCTTTAAGTTGGTTTACAATGGTAGATTTTCCTACGCCTGATGAGCCAATAAAGCAATAAGTTTTATGTGCTTCCATAATTTCAGAAACCGCCTCAAAACTATCACTATTATGGATACTTAGCGGAATGACAGGAACATCTTTAATTCGCTCATTGATTTGAACTATCAATGCAGATTTCTCTTCATCACTAACCAAATCAGTTTTAGAGAGAAGCAGAATGGGTTTGATGTTTGCGGTATAACAGATTGCCAAATAACGTTCAAGTCGCTTTAAGTTGAAATCTTGTCCCGCTGCTTGCACAATGAAAGCGTAATCAATATTGGTAGCAATAACTTGAGTTTCAGCATGTTTGCCGACGGCTTGTCGCTCTAAGATGGTTGTCCTAGGAAATACGGAAAGAATGATGGCGGTCTTTTCATCCATCATGGTAACTTTAACCCAATCGCCCACGGCTGGGAACTCCAACCTGCTTTGCGCCGCGTAGCGTAAATTTCCTGTTATCTCTGCGCTATAAACTCCAGTTATTGTTTGGATGGTATAGCGCTCTTTGTGTTCAATAATTACACGAGCAAGTTCATAGCCTTCGTAATCTTCAGGAGAGATGAGAGAAGTAATGGGGCCGTTAAAGCCTAGATGTTTCATCCGAATTAGTTCTATTGGGTAGGTTGAAGTGATAAAGTCCGCAAAAGGAGGGGCTTTTCAAAATTGGCGCGAGAATATTTTTGTTCCGACTATTGAATGATATATGTATTAGAAAGGCTCTGTGGGAGCCTAATTTATTCTCGTTCCGTAGCTCTGATGCGGAATGCCATGTTTAGTTACCAGTTACAGATGTAACAATTTCATTTCAATGCCATTTGAAGATTCTTCGGAAGTATCCTCAAAATGACTCTTCACGTTGTTATATTTTATGCATCGTCAACAAATCGCCAAACCTCATCGATGTTGTTCGTATTTGTTTGGAGGAAGGATAGTTCCTAATTCAGCTAATTGATTTGATGGAATTTCTACGCTGGTAGATTCTATAATCTCGCTGAGCTGAGGTAACGTTCTTACTCCCGATATCGCCGACGCAACAGCAGGATGTTGTAATACATATTGCAACGCACTTGAAATAGCATTTTGGGTATTTACAGTGGCAGCTTTTAGCAGGTTAATTTCAGCTTCACTATAACCAAGTGCAGATTTAGCCGGTTTATTTACTAAAACACCTTTAGCTAAGCTTCCACGTGTTAATACAGATACACCAGAGCGATGTAAGTAATCTAAACATTCTTCTTCTGGTCTGCGATCTAATAAACTGTATTGCATCATAACGCTATCAAGGTTCGAGTTTCTAACCCATTCTCTAATTACGTTAGGTCGGATTGAAGAAATACCGTAAGCGCGAATTTTGCCTTGTTGTTTAAGTAGTTCAAATGCATCAATAATTTCAGGGATATCATCATCTAAAGTCCCTCCGTGAAGCTGGTACAAATCTATGTAATCAGTTTGTAAGCGTTTAAGACTTTCTTCAACGGCGTTTAGAATGTGATTTTTGCTAGGATTCCAAGTCCAGCCTTTACCATCTTCATTCCATTGATTTCCTACTTTAGTAGCAATTACAACTTGATCTCGAATGGGGGTGAGTGCTTTGCCAACAGTGGTTTCATTTGCACCTTTATCATATAAATCGGCGGTATCAAATAAAGTAATGCCAGCATCAAAAGCAGTTCTTATTAAAGTCTCATTTTCGGTGTGCTTTTCCGGCTGTAACGACATACAACCAAAACCAATTTCACTTACTTTGATAGGGGAGTTGCCAAGTTTGCAATAATTCATACAGTTACACGAGTTTTAAAGAGTATTGAAAGCTTAATCTAAATTCTTAAGCCACGAGAACATTTCTAGGAAAACAATTTCCCTTACTTCTTTTCTAGAAAGTACTAAGTCGTGCATTCCATTTTGAATTTCTACCAAAGTTACCTTTGAGCCTAATGTAGCTCCATACTTTTTGATATGTTCGACATTTAGAACGGTATCAGTATTAGACGCTTCTTCAGTATATTTTTTGGTAATCAATGATTTATTTGAATGCATTACCAATACTGGAACTTGGATATCAGATTGAGATTTTAGTGTGTTCTGTGCTTTAAGAACGGCATTTGTCCAAGCATAGTAGGCAGGGAAACCTTTTATCGGTTTCCAATATTGGCTAAAATCCCATTCTCCGAAATCATCTTTATGAATGCTTTGCGAATACACTCTACTTAAGGCTTCGTTAAGCTTAGCGTATTTGTTAAATGTAATAGACAATTTTGAAATTAAGGGTAATACAAATCGTTTTTGTTTAGAGATATTAAACTCTAGAAATGGGGAGTTTAATATAAGAGCGTTTACTAATGCTCGTTCTTCTCCTTCATTCATATATAAACTAGTTGTCAACCCACCCGTTGAATGCCCCATGAGGGTAATTTTGTGATTGCTATGTTCAAAAATCTGTTTTAAAGAAATTGAAATTTCAGGAAAATATTCAGTGATATCACGACAATAGTTTGGGTGCTGATGCGGTAGGAGCGAGTTCCCATATTTACGAAGTTCTAAAGCATAAAAGTCATAACCTTCATCTAAAAACTTAGCTGCCATATGTGTTTGGAAGAAATAATCTATAAAGCCATGCACATACAAAACACTTTTTCGATTCCCAATATTTGCATTTGCAGCAATTAAAGTGGCTGTAACTTTCCCTTCGTAATCGTCGGGTAAGTCAATGGTTTGGTAACTAAAATCTGTTTCTAAGTTCAAAATTATGGACAAGTTTGTGAAATTCTGGGTGTTTTAATGATATTCAAACTCATAGTAAAGTGATTAGGTTCCAAAATCGCTGTTAATCCTTATCATCATCTAGAGAATGTTCTAAGAGCCAATTATAAATGTCATCACCGCCATAAACACGTTTCCAAGTGTCGTGGCCCATATCTTCATGAATGGTGAAGCGGAGATTGGTATTACCAAGTTCTTCTAACAAATTCATCCCCTCAAAAAAGTATTGGGCTTCAATCACTTTATCACGACCACCAGCAAAAGCCCAAATTGGCATGTTTGCCTTTGCTAAAGGTTCCATTAAACTTGGATGTCCCCAGCCAACCACTGGATTTATTGCGGCAAAGCGTTCTGGATGTTTACTTGCTAAATACCAAGTTCCAAATCCACCGTAACTCAATCCAGAAAGATAAACTCTATTCGAGTCTGCATTATAACTTTCAAGAACGGTATCTAACATTCCAATTAAATCGTTTTCAACGCGATTCCAACCATATTCAAAAAGAGCAGGCTCAGCTGGCATTTCTGTTGTTGGAATGGCACCAAGCATTTCGAAATCAGGTCGTGAAGCTACACTTCGAGGCGGTACGTCATCTTCTAAACGTTTTGGGACCATATCTAACGTTCGGTTTTCAAAACTAGGAGCGTCGAGTGTGTCTTGGCCAAACATGTGTAATTGGGGAACAATCAATATAAAAGGGAATTCACGTTTTTGAACCCAAGCTTCAGAAAGTGGACCATGAATCATCACGTAATCCAATTCATCCTTTCCATTTCCACGTTCGCCATTTCCGTGTAAAAACATAAGAACGGGCCATTTTTTATCGGGATGGGTATCGTACCCTTTTGGTAAATAAAGATAGAAATCTCTTTCTTCTTGGTTTATTTCGCTGGTATATGAAACTCGCTCTAACTTGGCGGCGCAATTGAGTGATGAACTTAAGGCCATGACGATAATCAGATATTTGAAATTTCTTTTAATCACAATATTACTTCTTTTAATGTGCTGCATAGATACAAAAAAGTATAGAATATGAGTAGTTAAATTCACAATTATTAAAAGAAATACTAACTAATAACTCCGTAATAAATATTTATTAATTGCAGTAGTAAACTCTATAAAACGGTTAGAATTATGAGTACTTTTGAATTTCAAAATCTAATGTATTAATTGCATGAATATTTCCATCCGAAGATCTGTTTTAGGCGATCTAAATCTTTTGGAATCAATTGAAAAAGCTTCCTTCCCATTTTTTCAACAAAGTAGCCGAAGAACTTTAAATTTGAGCTTAAAAAGTAGCTTTCAAGAAGTGTGGTTTGCTGAGGTTAAAGAACATGGTGTTTTAAGAACGGCTGGATGCTTGGTGCTCCATACTCATAAAAAGACTCTCCGTATTTTCTCAATCGCTATTTTACCCGAATATCAGGGTTTGGGAATTGGTTTTAGGTTGTTAAAACAAGCTGAAGTCATAGCTCTGTCTAAAGGTTTTGAGCGTATTTCACTTGAAGTGGATGCCAATAATAGAGATCTGGTACAATGGTATTTAAAAGCCGGATATCATTCTACTGAAATGATTACGGATTATTATAGTGAAGGCCAAGACGCTCTTCGATTGGTGTACGAACTTCCAACAGCATTAGACAACAACAAGCTCACAAACTTGATTGTGGTTGATCATCCAAAACAATGGAAGCTTGATATAGATAATGTGGTGGTGATGTCGTCTGAAGATTACACTGCAAATAAAGACAATATTGCTAGCAAAAAAGTACGCGTTTTTAATTTATGTAATTCGTATCGGTATCAGAGCTTTGGATATTATGTATCACTATTGGCTTCTGCACGCGATCAAAGAGCAATACCAAACGTTACAACCATCCGTGATTTAAAAGACATTAATGTCATTCGTTCAATTGCGGATGATTTCGATGAAATGATTCAAAAAACTCTTGCTAAATGTGCTGATGATACGCTAGAGTTGAATGTGTTTTTTGGACAGACCAAGGATGTGAAATATCGCCAGTTGGCACAAAAGATTTATCAAATGTTCGAAACGCCATTGTTTCGTGCATATTTTGTGAAAACCAATAAATGGCAGATCAAAAAGATTCAGCCTCTATCTTTAGACAAGATCGTGCCAGAAGATTTTGGGATGATTAAGAGCTTTGCAAAAACATACTTTGAGACAAAACGTTTTCAAAAGAGTAAGTTTAAGAACTATAATTATTATTTGGCCATTCTCGTAAATCCGGATGAGAAAAATCCACCTTCAAATAAATTGGCATTAAAACGTTTCAAACAAGCGGCAGAAGCACTAGATATTTACCCAGAGTTCATCACAAGAGAAGATTATAATAAACTGTACGAATATGATGCGTTATTTATTCGCGAAACCACCGATGTAAATAACTATACCTATCAATTTTCGAGGAAAGCCTATGCTGAAGGGTTGGTAGTTATAGATGATCCATGGTCGATTTTAAGATGTTCAAATAAGATATTTCTGAATGAACGTCTTCGGAATAATGCAATCAACACCCCACAAACGCTGGTGCTTAGCAAAGCTAGTGAGAAAGAAGGATTACTGGATTCTTTAAAATACCCAATGATTTTGAAGCAACCCGATAGCGCATTCTCAATTGGTGTTATAAAGGTGAATAACTTAGATGAAATGAAAACGTCATTGAAAGAGCTTTTCAAAAAGTCAGACTTAGTGATTGCTCAAGAATTTCTACCATCAGAATACGATTGGCGGATTGGCGTGCTAGACAATCAGCCGCTGTTTGCTTGCAAATATTTTATGGCTAAGGATCATTGGCAAATCTACAACTGGAAAGGAAAGCTAGCGAATCAATCTGGAGATTCATCGACTTTAGCCATAGACCAAGTTCCAACTAAAGTGATGGATACTGCGCTAAAAGCAGCTGCTTTGATGGGGGATGGGCTTTATGGTGTAGATTTAAAAATGATTGGCGACAAGGTTTACGTTATTGAAGTAAACGATAACCCAAATATTGATGCTGGCATTGAAGATGAAGTATTGGGTAAAAAAATCTACGAACGTATTATTAAATCTTTACTCACACGTATTGAAATGTCGCGAAATATTGAACGATTTGTGAGTATAGAACCAGATTAAAACGTAAGGGCCCTCCTAGTTCATTAGATAGCGTTGCTAATTATTATTAACCACGCTATCTAATTAGCTATTATTTTTTCTCTTCTAGAAAAGTTTTGAAAGATTCAAAGTCTTTGCTCATCGCAATACTTTTCTTCTCCAAATTAGTCAACTCAATGTGTGTAGGAATCTGCATCTTTTGAGGAACTTGGGCTTCTACAGTGTCGGCAAATTTAACAGGATGAGCCGTCTCTAGAATCACACCCGTTCCAGAGTTCGTTTTCAAATAGTCTTCAAGTCCTAAGTATGCAACTGCGCCATGAGGGTCGAGAACGTAATTGGTTTCTTCAAAAACACGAGTGATGGTTGCACGAGTTTCATCATCTGAAAAAGAATAGCCAGTAATAGCTTCTTTCATTTGATCATGACTATTTCCAAAAAGGTCTAGCATTCGAACAAAATTACTGGGATCACCAACGTCCATTGCGTTAGAAATAGTTGGTACACTTGGTTTTGCAAGATATTGACTTGTTTCTAGGTACTTAGGAACGGTATCGTTTGCGTTTGAACACGCCAAGAAATGTGCAATGGGTAAGCCCATTTTCTGAGCTAGTAATCCTGCAGAAATATTCCCATAGTTACCACTTGGAACGGCAAAAACAGCTTTTTTCTTTTGCTCTTCACTGAGTTGAGCAAAGGCATAAAAGTAGTAGATGCTCTGAGGCAACAATCTTGCCATGTTGATGGAATTCGCTGAAGTCAGATTTTTCTCTTTAGATAATTTCTTATCCAGAAAAGCTAGTTTTACCAGTTTCTGACAATCATCAAAAGTACCATCAATTTCCAAAGCGGTGATGTTGCCACCAAGAGTAGTCATTTGTTGCTCTTGGAAGTCGCTAATTTTGCCTGAAGGGTAGAGGATTACAACATCGATATTTGGGACGTTGTAAAATCCATTAGCAACGGCACTTCCTGTATCACCAGAAGTAGCCACAAGAACGGTTAATTTTTTATCATCAGAAGCTGAGAAATAACTTAGTGATCTTGCAAGGAATCGAGCTCCAACATCTTTGAAAGCAAGTGTTGGACCGTGGAATAATTCCAATGAGTACACGTCTTTTTTGATTTCCTTCAATGGAATTTCAAACGCAAGAGTGTCCTCGATTATCTTCTTCAAGTCTTCAGTTGGGATTTCACCTTCGGTATATTGCTGAATTACTTCTAGCCCAATCTCTGGTAAAGTCATTTCAGAAATACGCTCAAAAAAGCTCTCAGAAAGCTTTGGGATAGATTCCGGCATAAAGAGACCGTTATCATCAGGAAGTCCTTTAAAAATGGCTTCCTTAAAGGATACAGGTGTTACTTCGCCTTTGGTGCTATAATATTTCATCCAATAACCTCAGTTCCTTTTGGATTAATCTTTGAAACATAAACTAAGGCTTCAATTCCTTCATCAGAATATAATTTCTTGAATGCATTGCTGATGTTTTGAGCAGTTTCTTGGTTTTCGCTTAATGCAAAAATAGATGGACCTGAGCCTGAAATACTGCAACCTAAAGCACCAAGATTGAGTGCTTGAGCTTTAGCATCATCAAAGAAAGGAATGAGCATTGATCGAACAGGCTCTGCAACCACATCTTTAAGCGAACGGCTAATGAGAGAATAATCTCCTTTTGCTAACCCGCTAACGAGTCCCCCAACATTTCCCCATTGGGTGATGGCATCTTTGAGGCTAATCTGTCGTTTCAACATTTTACGCGAATCAGAAGTTTTAACTTCAATCTGAGGATGAACCACAGTGCAGTACATTTCTTCAGGATAATCGAGTTGAATTACATCTAATGGATGATAATCTCTCACTAGAACAAACCCGCCCAATAAACATGGAGCTACATTATCAGCATGTGCTTGACCTGATATTGCCGCTTCACCTTGCATTGCGAATGGAATGAGCTCGTGCTTTGTAAAAGGTTTTCCAAGCAGTTCGTTTACTGCAAATGCAGCTGCAACAGAACTTGATCCACTTGAACCAAGTCCACTTCCTGGTTTAACTTTTTTGGTAAGTTCGAAATCAAATCCAAACGAAGGCTTATCATCTAAAGCATCTAAAAGTGCTTGAGCTGCGATAGTAGCAACGTTTTTATCAGCTTCCATCGGTAAACCTTCAGCACCGTGAATAGCCGAGATTGTAAGCTTACCACTATCGTTTTTAGTAGCAATAACTTCATCACCAATTTCATTGAGGGCAAAGCCCATAACATCAAAGCCACAAGCCACATTAGAAACAGTGGCAGGGGCAAATACTTTTATTTTTTCCATAATTAATTTTATGCTGAAGCTATTCTCATTACGTCTGCAAATATTCCTGAAGCTGTTACATCAGCGCCTGCGCCTGCGCCTTTTACTACTAAAGGTTGTTCAGGATATCGATCCGTAAAATACAGAACGATATTGTCTTTGCCTTGAAGTTCGTAGAATGGATGTTCAAAACTAAAGGATTCTAAACCGGCTTTTGCTTTGCCTTGGTCGAAAGTAGCAACATATTTAATGCGTTTGTTTTGCGATGCTGCTTCACTATACATTTTCTGGAACACTTCGTCGAATTCATCTAGTTTTGCTAAAAAAGCGTCAACGCTCTCTGCTTCCATACATTCTTTAGGGACAAATGGAGTACCGTCGATGTCAGAAAGTTCCATCTTATAGCCACTTTCGCGTGCAAGAATTAGAATTTTACGCATTACATCAACGCCGCTTAAATCAATTCTTGGATCGGGCTCAGTAAATCCAGCCGCTTGAGCTGCTCTTACAACCTCACTGAATTTTTGAGTACCATCGTAGTTATTAAAGATGAAATTCAAAGTTCCGGATAAAACTGCCTGGATTTTATGAACTCTATCACCGCTTTTAATTAAATCATTCAACGTATTGATTACAGGAAGTCCTGCACCAACATTGGTTTCGAAAAGAAAACGCGATTTATAGCGCTTAGCTTTTTGAATTAAGTTCTCGTAATTGGCTTGAGAGGATGAACACGCAATTTTATTTGGAGTTACAATAGAAATACTTTCCGTCAATATCTGCTCATAGAAAGGAGGGATGGCATCGCTCGCAGTACAATCGATAAAAACGGTATTTCGTAGGTTAAGCTCTTTCATTTGCTCAATAAAACCTTCCAGGGTCATCGCTAGGTCAGATTTATTGAGTTCGTCTTTCCAAGTATCGAGCTGAATACCATCTTCATTAAAAAGCATTTTACGAGAATTCGAAAGGCCTGCTACAATTAAGTCTAAATGATGGTGTTTTGCTAAGTACTCTTGTTGTGCTTTTACTTGATTGAGAAACACTTGCCCAACATTTCCAGAACCAACCATAAAAAGGTTTATCTTTTTTAAATCTGACAAGAAAAAGCTTTCGTGAACACTATTAAGACCTTTTTTAAGATTCTTTTTGTCGATTACTACTGAAATATTCAATTCAGTAGAACCCTGTGCGATAGCACGAACATTGACACCATTGTAACTAAGCGTCTCAAATAGTTTTGCGCTAATTCCAACTTGGCGTTTCATTCTAGAGCCGACAAGTGCTACAATAGAAAGATTAGTTTCTACATGAAGTGGATTTACTTTACGGTTCTCAATTTCATATGAAAACTCTTCTTCTATAGCTTGTTTTGCTCTTTCAGCATCAATTAGCGAAATAGCAACAGTAATGGTGTGCTCTGAAGATGCTTGAGTAATCATAATTACGTTTACATCATTCTGACTTAACGCTCTAAACAAGCGATATGAGAAGTTTGGAACAGCAATCATACCACTTCCAGAAAGTGTACAAAGAGCTACTTCATCAATGCTTGAGATACCTTTCACGATAACTGAAGAATCGATTTCCTTATTAGAAATGGTAGTTCCCACATCGGCTGGAGCAAAAGTGTTTTTCACATAAATCGGAATATCCTTATCCAACGCAGGTTGAATGGTTGGGGGGTAAATAACCTTTGCACCGAAATGCGAGAGCTCCATAGCTTCTTCGTAAGTAATAGTCTCAATTGGCTGAGCTAAAGGTACTAAACGAGGATTAGCAGTCATCATACCACTTACGTCTGTCCAAATTTCTAAGCCATCGACCTCAAGTGCGGATGCAATTAAAGCGGCGGTGAAGTCAGAACCGCCTCTACCCAAAGTAGTAGTATAATCACCTTTTTTTGATGACGCCACAAATCCTGCCGAAACAGATACACGAGCAGAGCTTTTAGCTGCTTCAATAATATTAGAACAGGTCAACTTTCTATCTACGGTTGCATTCCCAAATTGGTCGTCTGTTTTAATTAGAGAACGTGTATCAAAGTATGAGACATCTAATCCTTCACTTTTTAGATAGTTGTGAATGATGGTTGAAGAAAGAATTTCTCCATAACTCAAAATATGGTCAGAAGAGCGAAGAGAGAGTTCTTTAATAAGAAAAACACCTCTAAATATATCTTCTAAATCGTTGAGTAGAATCTTAACCTTGGTTAAAGTATCGTTTCTCTTTGCAACCGGTAATAAGGCATTGCAAAGAGCAAGGTGTCGCTGTTCAATTTCAGCAAAAATAGATTCATAATTGGCATTACCTGCTTCTGCAGTTTTAGCACATTCAATGAGTTTATTTGTTACGCCACCTAATGCTGAAACAACTACAAATAGTTGAGAAGATTCAGATTTTTCGAAAAGTATGTCGCGAACTTTTTTTAGACTTTCAGCAGTGGCAACCGATGTGCCCCCGAATTTAAGAACAATCATTTATAAATAGAGTGAGTTTGTAAGTTGATGTAAACCTAATATTGGGATAATCCCACATGGTGATATGTTCATAAATACCCCCTAAGGGGTAATAGTGGTAATTGTAATAATAATCCCTGTAATACTCGTAATCGGAGTATTTATATAAGAAGGGGCGATATATTTTTGGTCTACTTTCATCAGTCCTATTCTATTCCTTTTCGCAAATAAAGTAAACCCCAAAATGTACTTTTTTTTCAAAGCCTTAGTATGTAATTGATATGCTAACCTTTATGCTCTGATGGAAGCGTTTTTCTAAATAAACAATTTTAAACTTAAAGATGAGACATTGAGAGTAAGAGTTAGATCCAAGTGTTACGCTCAGAGCTAACTCGTTGCTAGTAACAATTAAAAAGTAACTTGTTAATAGTATCTGATTGAAACTATAGTTTTAAAAATATTAAACTAAAGAGATTTTACCCGTTAATTTTTAAGTTATTTTTAACGTTAGCTTTAATAATTCTATTAATCTTAACGAAATTCATTACTGCATAGCTTGTATTTTTATTAAAAGAAGGACGTTGGAATTTTCTACAGGCAAACTTGTATGGCAAAAAAATTACTTGCTCTTTTATTTCTCTGTTTAATTACGGGGAATGCTTGGGCTCAGACTGACTCAATTGCACCGCAATTGCATGACTCTTTATTAATAGAATACTTGAGGTCTAATTATTATCCCTCAAATCCTAAAAATTATGATCCTGCTAGGGATTATATGTACCAAACTTTAGACGTGGATGCTACAGATAGTCTTACTGGAGTATATACCGGTTTGCGTGTTAAAGCTGATGGTACAAGAACGCCAAGTAACGGAGCTCTAAGTTTAAATACTGAACATTCATGGCCACAGAGTTTTTATAACAATAATGAGCCAATGAGAGGGGATATTCATCATTTATATCCGGTTTGGAGTTCAACAAATTCTTCTCGCAATAACAATCCATTCGCCGAAATTGATGATAATTTAACTACCTCTTGGTGGTATTGGAAGAATGGTAAAAAAGAAACTTCTGTACCAACTGCTGATATAGATGAATACAGTGAGTATTATAACAGTTCTTTTGAACCTCGCGAATCGCACAAAGGAAATGCTGCTCGGTCGATGTTTTATTTTTGGGCTTTGTATCAAACGAATACCAATATTGTTAACGACGAGTATGATAATCAGGCTTTTTTCGATGGAATGAAGGAAACACTGTATCAATGGCATAAACAAGATCCTGTTGATGCTTCAGAATTATCTCGAAGTCTAGCTATTGAGACGTTCCAAGGAAATAGAAATCCATTTATACATGATACTTCGTTGGTGCGAAGAGCATTCTTCTACGATGGAGAATTAAACGAGGAACTTCCAGATGTTTATATTTCAGAGGTTTATGAGCCAAATGGTGGTGCTGCAAAATACTTGGAGTTGTTTAATACTACCGAATCTAGCATCGATTTTACTACCGACAGTTGGGAGCTACGACGATATACAAACGCTTATTCTACATTTACATCAGTTTCGCTTGCAGGTAGTATTCCTTCAAAAGGCTTTTTCGTAATAGGTGATGATAACTCAGTTAACGGAGTTCAAACAGTATTTGATGAAGGTGTAGTTAATCAGAGTTCTAGTGTAATAAATCATAATGGTAATGAAAAATATCTACTCGTACGAACAGTCTCAGGTGTAGTTGATACTGTTGACACATTTGGAATTGATAATATTGGGAACTCTAGTGATCTTTCGAAGAATCAAGTTGCCTACCGTTTATATAGTGCTCTCCCAAATAATGGAAGTTTTGGCCAACAATCAGTTTCTAGCAATGGAGACACTGTAGCCTCAGGAAATTGGGTAGTTTTTAATGTATCATCGGCTAATTCAAATGCGAAATATGTTGCTACACCTGGCTATAGTAAAGGTTTAGAGTCTTCTTTAAAAACAGAAGCTTTGATTACGGGAAGTGCAGGCTGGAGACTTCTTACCATTCCCGCAAATAATGCAAACTTGGATATGATTTCTGATGATATTGCTATTCAGGGAATTGGAAATACATCAACAGCAAATGTATACACATTTAACAGTTCAGGGATTTACGAAACCCCATCAAGTTTAAATACTACTTTAGAAAATGGTTTGGGAATGTTGGTTTACTTCTTTGATAATGCTTCTAACGGAAGTGAAGAGTTGCCAATTGTAATTGATCTAGATGACGAACTTGACGCGACAACAGATGTAGTTGTACCTCTTAATACGACTACTGATAATGGAATAAGCTATTTTACACTCATTGGAAATCCGTATCAAAGTAATTTCGACGCTAGTACAATAACTGTAAATAATACACTTCAAGAGAATATTCACGTCTTAGATAATGGATTGTATTACACACAACCCATATCAACCACAACGCTGTTACCTTGGCAAGCTTTCTGGGTAGAATCCGATCTCTCTACTGCATCTTCACAGCTCACATTTCCATTAACAGGCAAAACTCAAGCTTCTGCGACTGTAAGTTCATTCGCGAAAGGAATTGCGCAGGAGTTTGAAATTCAATTGAATCTAAAATCTGATAAATCATTGGATAAAGGGTGCATTGTATCATTTAAACCGAATGCGAAATTGGGATGGGATAGATTTGATGCTTCTAAATTATTACCGTCAATAAATCAGTATGCAATTCTTGGTTGTATTGAAGACAGTAAAGTTAAATCGGTTAGCTCTTATTCAACTAGCCTAGAAGGAAAGTTAGAAATTCCCCTTTATTTAGAATCTGTGAATGTTAATGATGCATTAGAGTTAAGTTGGAGCATTTCAGAAAACATCCCAAATGGTTGGACTATTTCATTGATAGATAATGTAACAAACGAAGTAATTTCACTTCTTGAAAAAAATGAGTATCAATTTTTGAATGAATCGGTTTCTCGAAAGGCGAGTTTGTCTATACCAACTTTAGAGCTTAGTAGGGCCAAGTTAAAAACAGTGAATCAAGAACAAGTAAGGTTTAGACTTATTATAGATTCAAATAAGATTGCTAGTAGTATAGGTTCTGAAGAAGAGCTTCCTGAACACTTTAATTTGGCGCAAAATTATCCAAACCCTTTTAATCCCACAACAACCATTAGCTACAGTTTAAAATCTACCAATAGCGTACGCCTATCTATTTATTCAATTACAGGTCAAGAAGTTGCAGTCTTGGTAAATGCTAGTGAGTCAGCAGGAGAGAAGCAAGTAATTTGGAATGCAGTCGGTCTTTCAAGTGGTGTTTATTATGCTCGATTACAAGCAGGTAACGAAACACAGACCATAAAAATGACGTTGCTGAAATAACGCATATCCAAAAAAAAAGCCCTATAAATTATAGGGCTTAAATTCTGACACTTTAAGCTTACTTAACTTTGATAAGTTCAACTTTAAAGATTAGTGTAGAGTTTGGCCCAATAATGCTACCTCTTGGTGCATTTGGTCCGTAAGCTAATTCAGCAGGAATGTAGAATTCGTAAGTTGCGCCTTCTTTCATCAACTGTACGCCTTCAGTCCATCCTCTAATAACACGATTTAAAGGGAATGAGATAGACTCTCCACGCTCGTAAGAGCTATCAAAAACACGACCATCAATTAATGAGCCTTCGTAATTTACTTCAACTTCGTCTTCGGCTTTTGGTGACTTACCTGTTCCTTCTTCAAGAATTTTGTACTGTAAACCAGAAGCTGTTTCAATAACTCCATCTTTAGCTTTATTTGCAGCTAAGAAGTCAACACCTTCTTTAATGTTTTTGTCCATTAACATTGTTGCTAATTCAGTTCTGTAAGCATTGATACTTTCGTTTCTTTCAGATTCAGTGAGAGTTTCATTACTGTTCATTCCGTTAATAAAACCAGAAAGATATTGCTCGTAGTTAAAATCGGTTGCGCCTTCATTAACTAAGAACTGTGCATTTTGATAACCTAAAGAAAAACTAACACTGTCAATGCTATTTTCAAGTTTAACTGCAGGAGCGGTTGAAAAGTCTGATGTTTGGTTGTTGCAAGCTATTGTAGCCGAAACTAAGAATAGAGCTGCAAAAAGAGAATAATTTTTCAATTTCATAAGATTAATTAGAGATTTTTTATTCAAAACTTTCTAAAAATAGGGTAAATACTACCAAAGTGGAATATAAATTCATGCATTCTATGTATATTTACATCTAATTTATAAAGAAAAGGATAAAAGCACTTTGACATTTAATGATATTGAACTCAATGAGTCGCTAAGATTAGGATTGAATGATGTTGGTTATACTGAGCCTACACCGATTCAAGAGCAGAGTATTCCGTTTGCACTAGAAGGAAAAGATATATTGGGTGCTGCACAAACGGGCACCGGAAAAACGGGAGCATTTGTAATCCCGATACTAGAAAAGATTCTCAGAAATCCATCAAAAGGAACAAAAGCGTTAATTTTATCGCCTACTCGAGAATTAGCACAACAGATAGACGAACAGATATTTGCGTTAGGTTACCATACTGGAATTTCATCTGCAATTGTAATTGGGGGAGAAGACTTTACCCGCCAAGCGAATGCTATTAGAGCAGGTGTAGACATTATTGTAGCTACGCCAGGACGTCTTATCGATCAAATTAAAGTTTTAGACGTAGATTTTAGCAACATCAAATTTTTGGTTTTAGATGAAGCTGATAGAATGTTGGACATGGGTTTCTTACCTGATGTAAATAAAATCATCGATAAGCTGCCTAAAGAGCGCCAAACAATGTTGTTTTCTGCTACGATGCCTAAAGAGTTGCAGAAGCTTATGAACAGCGTGATGAAAGATCCGCTAAAAGTACAGATTGAGGTATCTACCACTTCTAAAAGAGTAGATCAACGTGCGTACTTTGTTCCTCCTCGTAAAAAAATGGAGTTGGTTCAACAACTGCTTGATGAAATAGAATGGAGTTCTTGTATTGTATTTTCGGCTACTAAAAAAGGGACTAACGAGCTTGAACGCCTTTTAAATAAAAAAGGAATTAAGGCAGGTAGTATCCATGGTGATAGAAGTCAAGATGAGAGAACTAAATCTCTTCGTGATTTTAAGAATGGCACTGTTCCCGTAATTGTTGCTACCGATGTGCTTGCTCGTGGTATAGACATCGATAACGTATCTCTCATTATTAACTATGACGTTCCTAAAGCTGTTGAAGATTATATTCACAGAGTTGGTAGAACTGGTCGTTACGATAAAGACGGTATTGCAATAACTTTGGTAAGTAAAGCAGATCAAAAATACTTCGACCCAATTAAAAATAAAGTCGGTAAAGACTTAGTAATTTTGGAGCAGGAGGATGAAGTTTCTACAAATAAAGCAGTGGAAGAGCCGAAACCAAAAGCTGAAAAAAGAGACCCAAAAACATTAACTCCTATCAATGTTGAGAAAGAGGATGTTTCGATTTCAACTAACGCTGAAGGCAGAGTAGTAATTAAGCTTAAAAATAAGCCTGAGCCTGTTGCTGAAGTTAAAGAGAAAAAGGAAGTTGTAGTAAAGCCTAAAAAAGCTTCTAAACCTGTGGTTACTAAAAAAGAACCTAAGAAAAAAGAAATTCAGGTTAAGAAGAAGAATAAAATAGAAATTAAGAAAAAAGTACCTGCTGTTAAACCAGACAGAATTGAAAAAGCAACTAAGAGAAATAAGAATATCCGCAAACCAGCAAAAGGTATTTGGGGAATTATTAAGAGCTTTATTCCTCGATTTGGTAAAGACTAGTTAATTTTAACTTAATCTAAACGCAGCATTTTTAAGGAACTTAAATTAATTCTAAAATGAAAAAGATAAGTCTACTTCTACTCACTATTTTAATTGGATCTAACTGCCAAAAAGTAGTGGAAAAAGTTAATACAGATATATTTAATGTGGTTACTACTGAATCTACTTTGCAAAATAAGTTGCCACTAGTTGCTGATAAGAAAATTAAAAACGTGATTTTGCTTATTGCTGATGGCACTGGTATTGCACAAATTACTTCTGGGCAATACGCAATTGTAGGTTCTGATGGATATTTGAATATTCAGAGGCTGCCAATAACTGGTATAACAAGAACTAAATCAGCGAATAGTTTAGTTACCGATTCTGCAGCAGGGGCAACCGCCTATTCTTGTGGTGAAAAAACTGATAATGGGATGATCGCTTATATGCCAGACGGTAGAAGCTGCAAAACTCTGTTGGAATTTGCCGAAGAAATGGGCCTTAGTACTGGGCTTGTTGCAACTTCAACAATAACTCATGCTACACCGGCTAGCTTTGCAGCACATGTTAAGTCTAGAAGCATGCAAGATGTTATTGCCGCTCAATACCTTGATGCTGACGTTGAGGTACTTTTAGGTGGCGGATACGAGTATTTTATACCTCAAACTACCGAGGGAAGTTCAAGAAAAGATGATCGCAATTTGATCGATGAATTTACTGCTATCGGCTACGACTTTGTAGATAATGCTGAAGATATGGCTGATAACAAAAGTGAAAAAATATTAGGTTTATTTTCTTCAATGGGCAAGAATAGAACCCCAACTTTAGCTCAAATGACTGATAAAGCATTGTCTAATTTAAGCACCAATGAAAAAGGATTCTTCTTAATGGTGGAAGGAAGCCAAATTGATTGGGGCGGACATGAAAATGATAGTGAGTATGTTATAAGAGAAATGAGAGACTTTGACGCCGCTGTTAAAAGTGCATTGGATTTTGCCGAAAAAGATGGTGAAACTTTAGTGGTTATAACTGCAGATCATGAAACAGGAGGGATGACTTTACAAAACTCTAAGTCTGACTCTAAAGAGATGGAAATTTATTGGACTACTACTCATCATACCGGTGTACCAATTGCAACAATGGCTTACGGTCCACATGCTGTGAAATTCTCAGGATGGCAAGAAAATACTGATGTAGGTAGAAAAATTGCTGAGTTGATGGGTATTACTACTTTCCCAATTATCGAATAATTGCCGTTTTAATCTGTTTGGATCCATCTTCATTAATTTGGGTCCAAGCAGTAATTAATTGACTTCCCATTTTTGTTAGTTGGGGAAACCCGCTTGTTCTAGACGAAGATATTTCTGCGATTATCTGGTCTTGAAGTACATTTCCATTCTGATCGACTTGTTTTAGCTTGTAAAGAGCTTTCGATGCATTATCGGGAGAACGCTCTACCCAGGTAACAACAGCTGTCATATCGTCTAAGAGAGCCACATCTACTCGACCTAGAGCATTTACATCATCTATTTGGAATGCAGGGTTAAAACTCTCCGCGTAATCATTAGAAAAGCTCAAATTCACTTTAGCAGAGTCATTAGCTGCAGTAAACCAAGAAACCGCAACAGTGTTTCCATTTGCAGCTATTGATGGACCATTAACGGGGCAAGCTGCTATTATCCAATTATCGTTGTGTACAGTTTTAGGAGTAGACCATTCTCCATTTTTAAATTTGGATATATAGATGTCCCGAACTTCATCTTCGGTACGGTTTCTAAAAGCGGTTATGAGTCCATCATTTGTTAGAACAGAAGATGTTCCACAGCAATCACAAACACTAGAATCTATTTCATATTCTGATAGTAGCTCTAATTTATCAGAAATTAATGCTGATCGTAAAGTCATTGCAGAATTTAAATCTGATGATGTTCCGTGTGACTGTCCAACTGTGTTTCTTCCATCTAACCAAACAGCCATAAAAGTCGAGTCACTAACTGGGGTCATACTTACGAAACCATGCTCACTAGGAGTGTTATCATTATGGGGCGTAAGTACTTTATTCCAGTGTTCGGCAGCAGTTGAAATACTCACATCATAGGAATAGGAGCTCCCTGGTTTTTTATTTAACCAATGAGCAGCCATTGCTTTCCCGTTTTGAGCAATTATAGAAGGGAAATCAGCCCAATTAACAAACCATGAGTTTGAACTTTGAATTGTAGTTCCATCACTCCATTCCGTTTCTTTTAAAGTCGAATAAAATAGGGTAGAACTATCGTCTTTTGATTCAACCCAACTCATAAACACTATGCCGGTATTGTCAGTAAAAAGGTTTGGTAACGAAGCATTAGACTTACTTGGGGAGTCTATTTCGTGAAATGTAAAGGTTTCAGGCTTTGAGCAGCCTAATACAATTAAGATGAGGCTAAGTGTTAAGTATCGCATTTTGATTTAATTTGTAGGTATAGTCAGCTAGTAAAATGCCAGCAATGGATGTAAATGGAAAGGTGAATAAATACCAATATGGTATCATCGTTATTGATGAGGTAATTTCAAATACACTCCAGAGCAAAGTTAGAGTTAGAAAGGCTAGAAGGTGATATCGGGGAGCGAAACCTGCAACAGTCATGGTCATCATGCAACCCAGCCAAGATGAAATTATAGAAACAACATAAACTACTATAACCCAAGATGTACTTGGCACAGAAGAAAGTCCAAAGAATGAAAATTCTATAGTAAAAAAGAAAGAAATGATTATTCTTGAAAATCCTTCCACAAAAAGACTAAGAATGAATCCTAATAATACAGCACCGATACTCTTCATAAACATAATTAAGTTGCTTTGATGGTAATCACTTAATCCTGTTAAAACAACTTTAACTAGAGCAATAAATGAAAAGAAATTAATAATTAAATGAATAATTGTGGTAGTTCTTTGTATTTTCAGAAAGCTTGAATTTTTATATAAAACCTAATCCATTTGATATGAAGTATACACTTACACTATTAATCATATTATTTATATCTACGTTAACCGTAGCTCAAGAAAGTGAGAATATAGAAGTATTACGTCTTTCAGAACCGGTAGAAGTTACAGATCAGTATGAAGTATTTGGATCTAAAATTCTATCTAAAGATACTGCAAAACCACTTGCTGATATTATCGCAAAAAGTGCTGATCATCAGGATAAAGAAGTAATGGTAACAGCTAATGTAACTGAAGTATGTTCTAAAAAAGGTTGCTTTTTTGTAGCGAATAGTGGCGATAAAACGGCAAGAGTTACATTTGTTGATTATAGTTTCTTTGTTCCAACCGATTCTCAAGGTAAAGATGTTACCATTGTAGGGGTTTTTAATGAAACCACTTTAACAGAAGAGAAAGCTAAACATTATGCTGAGGACGCAGGCCAAAATCCTGATGATATTGTTGGAGAACAAAAGGAATATTCTATTGTAGCAACATCAGTAGTAATCCCAAAAAAATAAAAGAACATATTTTACATGAATGAAAATGATATTCTGGTACCATCAGAAGTAACTTCTTCAGAGAAGCAGCTAATGGAATCTCCTGAAATTGAGACCATTGCAAAAAAAGTAATAGAAAGAAATAAGCTTGAATTCGGTCCTGCTGAAATTGGATACTTTTTAGTATATCCGCATATATCGAAACAGAAAGCGGCCAAGTGTATGAAAGCAACTAGAGAAGTTAAATACTACTCTGGAAACGATTATTTGATAGAAGTGTCTGGCGAACTTTGGGACATGCTTGATAATGATACCAAAGAGATGGTTATTTATCACGAGCTGTTACACATTGATCCTTCTTTCAAGTCTAAAACTCAGGAATGGAAAATGAACTTGAAGCGTCCTGACTTTTCTGATTACTACACTATCAATGATAAATACGGTAACGAATGGTATAAAACGGTACAAGCTACGGCTTCGTCGTTATACGATTTAGACCCACGCCAAGAAAGTAAAGTGTCACTTTAAAAGTATTACTTTCTTAGTGTTAGAATGTAAAGCCCTCTTTTTCAAGGAGGGCTTTTATTTTATTAAGATGATCCCCTTGAATTTCAATACTCTTTCCTTTTACCGTTCCGCCAGTTCCCAGTTGCTGCTTTAACTTTTTGGCTAGATTCTCAATAACCTGAGGATTGTGCTGTATGTTTTTAATAACGGTAACTTGTTTGCCTCTACGGCCTGATTTATCAACAGTGATAGATAATTTCATTTCTTATACGATCGTTTTTTTCCAATTCCCTTTTCTGAATAATATATAACCAACCACTCCCAGCATAGTTTCTGAAATAACGATGGAGTAGAACACACCTTCTTCATTCATGCCCATTTTAAAGGCCAAGAAATATGCAAGTGGAATTTCTAGAATCCAAAAAATAAATAGATTAATCATGGTAGGAGTGAAGGTGTCACCCGCGCCATTAAAAGCTTGAATAATTACCATCCCAAAAGCATAGGCGATATAACCATAGCTCATAATGCGTAGACACTTTGCGCCAATAGCTATAATTTCCAAATCGGTTGTAAAAAAGCCAATCAGGCTTTCGCTAAAAAGAATATTTAAGACTCCCACAAACCCTAGAAAAACCATATTTATGCCCGCTGAAATCCATGTAGATTTTTCAGCTCGTTCTGGTAATCCAGCTCCTAGATTTTGGCCTACTAAGGTTGCTGCTGCATTACTCATTCCCCAAGAAGGCAAGATGGTGAAGATAAGAATCCTGATTGCGATGGTATATGCAGCTAAAGCAATGCTTCCAAATTCAGCAATAATTCGAACCAATCCAATCCAACTTCCAGTGGAAATAATAAACTGACCAATGCCTCCTAGCGAGACTCGGACTAATTTCCACATGATGTCCCATCGTGCCTTTAAGTGTTTTTTTGTAATCTTAATTCTAGTATCGTTACCCGAGAGTTTGTAGAATTGGTAACAAACACCAACTCCTCGACCAATTGAGGTTGCAACAGCTGCACCTGCAATACCCATTTCAGGAAAAATCCAAATCCCGAAAATCAAAAGCGGGTCTAAGATGATATTCAAGCCATTGGCAATTAGAAGTGTTTTCATAGAAAGAGCAGCATCACCAGTTCCACGAAACACAGCATTAATAACAAAAAGGAGCATAATTACCACATTGGTACTAAACATAATTGTGGTATAAATCGAGTACTTGGAAACGATGTCTCCCGAGGCGCCCATTAAACTTAAAAGTTCTGAGCCGTAAAGCCCTCCTAAGATAGCGATGGGTACTGACGCAAGCATTGATACAGCTATTGCCTGAACGGCAGTTACAGAGGCTTTATCAAACTTCTTTTCACCAGTTCTACGAGCAACTAAAGCAGTTGTAGCCATTGCAAACCCGATTGCAATAGAATAGATCAGGGTGAGTAAAGATTCGGTAATTCCAACGGTTGCTACAGCTTCAGCGCCTAGTTTTGAAACAAAGAAGATATCAATCACAGCAAAGATTGATTCCATAAACATTTCAATAACTAAGGGGATGGAAAGTACTAGAATGGCTCGTTTGATACTGCCTGTAGTAAAATCCTTTTCAGTACCAGAAAGACCAGCCTTTATATCCTGCCAAATTTTGGTAGCTGTAGAAGGTTCTAAGTTTTGGGATTCCATAGATTAAATAAGATCGTAAGAAGGGATGTTGTGCAGAATATTCATCTATGTTTAAAGCTGATGATTCCTCTAAACAAAATACAGCCTTTACTAATTATAATCAGTAAAGGCTGTATAAAATCAAAAAAAGAATTTAGTCAGTATGAGAAGTAACTATTTTACTTTGGCTCTAGTACCACTTAATGTAATTGAAGAGGTTTGGTTTTTAGGAGTGGTAGCAGAGATTTTTATTGTTGTTTCTCCAGGATCATCATTCTCGGCATCTATATCAGATACTGAAAAAGAGAATTGAGTAGAACCAACACCTGGGAAAAGATAATCACCAAGTGTGAAATCGACATCACCTGAAGCAGCGAGACCTTCGCCAACTTCAACTTTGAATTTTGTTCCTGCAGCTAAGGGATTACCAAATTGATCTGTAACTTCGTAATTAAATGAAACACCACCGTTTGGTGCAATATCAAAAGTAGATGGTGTTACGCTTGGTGTTTGAGGTAAACCTGAGAATAAGACAACTGTGCTATCTAATACGGGTTGATTAGATTTGCCAATTGTACGTGCAATTACATAACCATATCCTGGGCGCCCACCACTTCCAACAATACTTTCAGTAGGTCTAGGCTTAGCGGTAATTAATTGTACAGTTGCAACGCCATCTGCATCGGTCTCTTTTGAACCTTGAATAGTTCCACCTGTAGTATTAAAGTAAACAACAGTACCTGGTTTAACTGGGTTACTAAACTCGTCACCAACAATTACAGTTACCTGATTTCTTACATTATTGAAGTTATAGCCTTCAATATTTCGTTTATCTAGGGTTAGACTAAAATGATCTTGATCAGGAAACCCTCCATGTATAGCAATTAAAACTGGGGTAGATTTTATGGTTAAACCAATGTCAGCTCTTGTAATACTCGCTTGTATTTTTACAGGACCTGCTTTATTACCACTAAAAAGTGATGTTGTTACTTTTCCATCTGCATTAGTTTCTATTGTAGCCGGGGTTACTGCTTCTCCACCTCCTGGTCCAGAAATAATTTGAAAGTTAACAGTAACAGCATTTAAATTTGTCAACGAGCGGCCTGCGGAATCTTGAACTTGAAATGTAAAAGCACTACTAATTTCATCACCGGTTTCAGCAATATTAATTGACTGTTTAGGTATATTTGTAAGAATAATAGCAGCGGGTCCGGTTGGCGAACCTTGAACACCTTCTCCACCATCAATACCGTCATCAGGATCGTCATCTTCTGGTATAAGAATTAGTGGGTTGTCGAGTTTAACTTCCAGACCTTTAGAAGCAACCACCGTTATTAACACTCTATCAAAGCCTGTTTTCTTGGCTTCTATTACAATATCTGTGGTTTGCTCAATTTCGATACCGCTAAAACTGAAAGCTCCTGAAGAATCAGTTATTGCAGTTGCATTTAGTTCGTTAGGAGATATAATCTCAACAACGGCTTGATATAAGGCTTTGCCAGTTGATTCGTTAATTACGGTTCCAGAAATTGAAACATCTGTGTCTGAATTAGAGCTTTTGCAAGAGGAAAGTGCAAATACCGTTACGAAGAGGAGTAATAATGGCTGATAAATTCTTTTCATGTTTTTTTCTTTAAAGAGATATGAAATCGAATACTAAGTTACAGATTTAATTTATGTACAGTAGAATTATTTTCATTATCGGATAGAATATAGCTACCTAAAGGCAATTAAGGCGTTTTAGCTAGAATAGGTTTTTTTACTAACTTTGGCTCGGGAACAAACTTCCAAACAATAAATGCCATTAATAAAATAGCTAAGGCTCCAAAATAGGTATTACTTCTATAGCCAAATGCAGAGTACAAGGGGCCTGCAATACTACCGCCAACTCCATAACCAACTTGACCAATGGCCACCAGTAAACTCATAAGTGTTCCTCTATTATTAGACTTCACTAACTCAGAAGATAGCGCTTGAAAAGGGCTGATTCGCATTGCTATTAAAACCATAGCCATTGGAAAAAGTAAAAACGCAAATTCAATGCTCGTTACAAAAAGTGTTGTAAAGTACATCAAAAGAGATAATCCTAAGCAAGAAGTTACAATCATATTCTTCCTGCCAACTTTGTCAGATAGCCAGCCAGAAAGGGGGCCAGCAATTACATTTGCCGCACCTCCAGCCGCGAAAATATATCCAATAGTAGTTAAGGATGTGTTGAACGAATCTTGCAACCAAGTAGGAAGGTAGATGATGAATACAGATAAACTTAAAAACATAAGTAAGTATGAAAAAGCGACATAAGCCACATCAGGTCTTTTAAGTAACTCTATATACTTCGCTAATGATGAGAGAATAGTAAGTTTATTTGAGTGTAGAGTGACATTTGGCTGTGGAACTTTTAAAAGGATTACTATAAAAGTAATCGACATAATAACTCCAAAAACTAGAAAAGGGGTTTTAAAATGAAAAGCTTCGGTTAAAAAAGTGCCAATTGGTATTCCAAGGATTTGACCAACAGCTATGCCACTCATAACCCAACCGTTTGCCCAACCTCTCTTCTCATAAGGAAAATAATCACCAACATAAGCAACTGCAGCCCCACTTAATACTCCACCTGCAATACCAGCCAATGCTCTTACGGTTAAGAAACTATAAAAATCGAAAACAAAACCATGGCAAAAAAGAAAAAAAGCCATTGATCCACTACCAATAATAAGCACCTTACGACGCCCAATTTTGTCAGATAAAGGGCCCATAATTAAGGCGAAGACTCCAACCATAACGGCATAAATAGTAATCAGTGAACCTAAAAGCTGTGTTGGGGTGTCAAGAGTTTTACCAATTTCTGGTAGAATAGGGGCTATTATCATAATTTGGCAACTCGCTGAGAACACAAGTAACCATAAAGAGAAAATGACAAAGAAAGATTCGGATTTATTTTTTTGCATAGTAGATTAAACAATAACCAAAATTAAATTACAAACTTCGCTTTAGAAATAAACAATTCAGCCGATAATAATTAAAGTATTAACCAACTATTACAAGCATACTTTCATACATTTAAAAAAATATTGTGTAATTATTTAAAAGTAGGTTACTCTTATCAATCGAAAGTGCTTTGAAGTTAAAGTAATTCTAATTTTATTTTAGCTATACTTTTAAGAATTTAGGTCTATAAATCAAAAAACAAATAAATAACAATTAATAGGAGCTCATCATGGGTCAACAACAATTACTTCTCGTAATTCTAGTAACAATCATCGTAGGAATCGCAACCGTAGTAGCAATCAACACTTTCTCAAGTGCATCTGATTCTTCTAACGTAGACATGGTTCGTAACGACGTTGTTTCTTTAGCAGCATCAGCACAAGGTTATTACATGAAACCAGCTATGCTTGGTGGTGGTGGTAATAGTTTTAATGGTATTACTTTCAATCAAGTTGCATTTCCAACAGACGGTATCGATCCTGCTGACGGCTTAACCGCTTTCAACAGCAATGGTCACTACACAATAGCTGGAACAGATACTACAATCACTGTTACTGCAATTCCTTCTTCTAGAGCAGACGGTCCAATGTCACTTACTTCTGATTTAGCTGACGGAGAAGTTGCATTAGTAGCTTCAATTACTCCTAATGGAATAACTTGGACAGCTAATAACTAATTTAGTTTTAGATATATCATAAAAAGCCCCATTATGGGGCTTTTTTTTTACCTAATGTTTTATGGCAAATAAAGAATTACTCTTAGTTATTTTAGTTTCTATTATTGTCGGAATATCAGTAGTTGTTGCAATTACAGTATTTAGAGAAATGAATAATGAATCTAATAAAGATGCCATCAGGCAGGAGATGCTTTATGGGGCATCAAACGCTCAATCTTATTATTTCAGATCTACAGCTATGGGCGGCGGCGGCGGCGAATTCACAAATATTGGCTATAAAGATATTGGTATAGACACCTTGGGTTACAACGGATACTACTTTATATTAGATGCTAATGTAACATCCTTTACAATGTCTGCAATTACAAGGGATAGGCTTGATACTATCTCAGCTACAGTTACAAAAAATGGTTTATCTTGGAATTAACTTCTAATTATACGCATTAATGCCACAGTTTAGATTAAAAGCAGTCTCCAATACCGGACGAGTAATTCAAAAAGAGTTTGAAGCTGAAAATAAAAAAGACGCGCAAGAAAAAGTAGACCGCTTATCAAAAACGAATGGGCTCAACGTTCAATCGTTAGAAAAAAAAGCAGTTTTTAGCTATAAAGTAAAAAAGCAAGGGAAACCAGCGTTAACGGGAGAACAAGAGGCTTACAACAAAGAAGAAGTTGAAAAAGCATTAATAAAGCTAGGTTATAAAGTTGTAAGTATTAACAAGAACCTCTTCGAAATGAAGGGAGGGGTTCCTCACACTGAGGTCGTAACCTTTATTAGCCTTTCTGCAGATTTATTAAAGCAAGGTCTTACATACGATGAAATTCTCAACTTACTGTTTGAGGATACTGGTAATAAGAGAATGAAGGATGTTATTCGAACTATCCAGAAGGACTTAAAGGATGGTAAGGAAGGTGGAGAAGTTTACGGGAAGCATGAAGGTGTGTTTGGGAAATTTGCAGCCTACATGTTAAGTGTCGCTTCTACGTCAGGTAACATGGCCTTAGTATTTGAAAGTACAGCAAAGTTTTTAGAGCGTGATGCTGAGTTTAAAAAGAATATGAAACGGTCTTTAATGATGCCGGCCGTTACAGTTATTGCAGTTACTGGTGTTGTACTATTTTATGTAGGTTATATTTTTCCTGCAACAGCTGAACTCTTTGTTGATATGGGAATTACATTACCGCCAATGACAGCTACAACTCTGTCCCTAAGTTATTGGCTATCAGATAATTGGATTATGCTCTTAATGAGCTTTTTGATGCCTGTTTTTGGACTTATTTATTTTTCGAGAACAAAGAAAGGCAAACTTGTTATTGATCGTTTGATAATAAAAATTCCTGTAATTGGAGATCTTTTACATAAAACAAGCATTGAGATTTTTGCCAGAGTATTTTATACCCTTTATAGTGGTTCTGGGCAGAACATCGAAGTTATTAAGGTGGCGAGTGAAGCCTGCAGAAATTCCTATATGGAGAAACAGATTAAAGAAATTGCCATTAAACGAATGTTGAAAGATGGAGCTGGTTTAATAGAATCGATGGAAGAAACCGGTGTTTTTACTAGAACAGCCATCAGTAGATTTAGACTTGGTGCTGAATCTGGCTCTCTTCGAGAAAATGCTCGCCAGCTCGCTGAGTATTATGAAGTTCAAACTACATATAAAATGCAATCAGTGATTGATACTATCAGTCTTTTTGTTAATTTGTTTATCATGATTGCCTTAGTTGGTATTACTATAGTTTCATCTGAATCAGCTGTTATAAAGCCTAATGGGTAAAATAAATATTCGAAGACATATTGGTGATATTCTTGTAAAAAAGGGTGTTATAACTAGTGATCAGCTACAGAACGCCCTCGTTATACTTGAACAAGAGCCAGATAATAGCGAAAGGCGGTTAGGTCAGATTCTTTCTCAGGATTTAGGGTTAAATCGGCATACCATAATGCGAGAAATCGCTACTATTTATGCTTTCCGTGAAGTATTAGACAACGCAGACTCTGTTCCGGATGAGATTCTTGACCATATTAAAGAAAATGTTGAGAACTTAAACCAAGATATCATCAACGAACTAGTTGTTCATAAAGCAATACCTTTTCATAAAACGCCTAGCTCGATAACCATAGCCGCCGCTGATCCCTCGGATCCAAATATTCAAGGGATTATTCAAAATCTTAACTTTAAGAAGATAGAGCTTGTATACTGTAAATATGAGTTAATAGAGTTGATTCTATCTAATGTTTACGAGCAGAAGAATGAGTTTCTAGATTTACTAGAAGAAATTGATTACGAAGAGTCTCCTATTGAAGCTGAGGATGAATCCATCAATGAAGATGAGATTGATGCTGAGATTAACCAGAGCATGCTTAATTCCCTTATAGAGGGTATGTTGGTGGAGGCTGTTAGGCAAGGTGTGAGTGATATGCATATTGTACCTAGTGGGCAAAATTCTACAGATATTCGATTCAGAGTAGATGGGAAGCTTAACCTTTGGTACCAACAAAAGAACGTTAAGCCTGAAGCAATTTCTGCAGTTATTAAGGATAAAACTCGAAATGTAGATCGCTTTGAAAGAGACGCTTCTCAGGATGGGTTTATTCAACGTCAAATAGACGGAGTTGGTATTCGATATCGTGTTTCGATTATGCCCATTGTGGGAAATCAATACGATCGTAAGTTTGAATCTATTGTAATTCGTGTATTAGATGATAGAAAAGTAATCAGAGATTTAGATAAGTTAGGTTTACAACCTATTGCCAAGACTAATTTTCAGAAGTCTATCTCTAAACCATCTGGTATTGTTATTATCACAGGGCCAACAGGTAGTGGTAAGTCAACTACATTAGTTGCAGCACTTTACTCGGTTATTGATCCCACAAAAAATGTATTGACGGTAGAAGAGCCTGTTGAGTATATCATTGAAGGAGCTCGTCAGCTTAAGATAAGTAACCATATGTCTTTCGATCAATCCATTCGAGGGATATTACGTCATGATCCAGATATCGTTTTAGTGGGTGAGATGAGGGATTTAAAGACCGCTGAAATTGCAATTAAACTAGCAAATACTGGTCACTTAACCTTCTCTACTTTACACACGAACGATGCACCTAGTGCTGTTTCTAGGCTTTTTAAAATGGGTGTAGAACCTTTCCTTATTGCAAATGCAGTAAACCTAGTAATGGCTCAACGGCTTATACGAAGGTTGTGTGAAAACTGTAAAGAAGAGTTTACTCCACATCCAGAGTTACCTAGAGGTATTGGCTTTACCGATGACGAAATTAAGGAAACTACATTTTATAAATCAGTAGGGTGTGAGAAATGTGGATCAACAGGATTTAAAGGCAGGTCAGCTATCCATGAAGCACTATATTTCTCAAAAGAGATAAAGAAATTAATTCTAGAATCTGGTGGTGATATTGACGAAAATTCCATTAAAGAACTAGCAATTAAGGAAGGGATGCTTACATTAAGAGGGTCTGGGCGTGAACGGATAAAAGAAGGAATAACGACTATAGAAGAAGTTATTGCTGGAACAATTGAAGATTAATTTGAATTAGTGATGAACTTGTTAAATATTAAACTACCAATGGCTATGGATAACTTTAATTGGGGGCTTGTATGAGTACAGAAATGAAAGACACAACTGGTGAAGCAGTACCGGACTATATTAAAAAGTTCCTTAAAGAACCTCCGTTATTACTACGAAATTTTCATTACGAAGATGTCTTAGAATTTTTGCAGTTAGGAGTAGCTGAACGCTTTATTCCAGACGATATAATATTGAATGAGTCTGAGTATGTAAACTCTGCTTTTTTGGTAGCAGAAGGTAAGGTTGTAATTTGGAAAGATAATATACAATTGGCCACGCTGTCTGAAGGTAATTTTTTGGGAGAGGCATTCTTATTTAGTAAAAATAGTAGAATGGCTAAAGTAACCGCTGAAGGTGACTGTGTACTATTACGTTACGAACGTTATGATGCCCTTAATTTCTTTCGTAAAAAGCCCGAAAAACTATTTAATATCTTCACTAAAAACATTATTGAAATTCAACAACGTAAAATTAGCAATATGAATGTGCAGTTATTGAATCTTAAAAAGAGACTATTAAACGACTCTAGTTGGTAAGCAACCCATCTGCTTTTATGCTTATAATAAAACACACAAAAATCGTAACAATTGCCAAACTAATCTATCTATTAGGTTCATCGTTCTAAATGGAATGAAATAATATGTCATCGGGATCAACAGAACAGACACTTAGCAGTATTACTGCGCCTCTAATTAAGCTAATACCATTTACTGCACATGGTACAGAGCTGTATGCTGTTTTGAGTAAAATTCTTGATGAACAACCTGTGGAAACACGCTTCGCACTTAAAAAAATTCTTGAGCAGTATTTGCTACACATGTTAAAAAATCAGGCCTCTGATATAGATATGGGCGGCATGGGGTGTGATGGAAAAGTATGGTACCGTATTTTTGGAGACAAAAAGCCTTTTAAAAAGTCCGATAAGTTTTCTTTACTAGAAACGGATTTTCTATTATTAAACATTCTTGTTAATAGCCAAAGAGAACGATTATTTCGTGATAAGAACCTCGATTTTTCTTATTCCATAGACCTCGGTGACGGTAAAACGCAGCGCTTTAGGGTAGATCTCTATTTAGACATGGAACACTTTGCCATGAACATGAGGAAAATTGATAACACGATACGCCCATTCAAGTCACTAAATTTTCATCCAGAAATAGCAAAAGCGTTAAGTCTTAAGTATTACAAATATGGTCTAACTTTAATCACTGGTATTACAGGCTCAGGTAAGTCTTCTACGCTAGATACTATAATAGATGCAAATAACCGTACGGTAGACTCACATATAGTAGTGATTTCTTCTCCAGTTGAGTTAATTCATAAGCCATTACGTTCAGTTGTTAGGCACAGAGAAGTTGGTAGAGACGTTGACTCCTTTAAAGATGGAGCAATTCAAGCATTACGACAGGATCCTGATATAATCGTTATTGGTGAGCTTAGGGATCCTCAGACTATATTGACCGCTTTAGAAATAACCGATTCGGGGCATAAAACTTTTTCTACCTTGCATACTTCTTCAGCAATGGATAGTATTGATCGTATTTTAGGCGAAGTTCCAACTGCTGAGCAAAACAGAGTTAGATCAAGATTAGCCGACGTATTAACCTGTGTGATTAGCCAGAAACTAGTGCCAAGTATTGATGGGAAAAGAGTACTCGCTAAAGAAGTTCTATTAGGAACCTTTTCAGTTAAAGCTGCCATTCGTAATAATAATGTCGGCGAGATTTACCAAATGATGATGGAAGGAAGCGAAAAAGGGATGAATACTTTAGAGCAAGATTTAAAACGTCTTTTTCATGAAGGAAAAATTTCAAAAGAAAGTGCATTAAATTACGCGAATAATAAACCAAAGATGATGCAGCTTTTTAGTGAGGTTAATTATTAATTGATGGCAAGTAAAAAGATTTATACTGGTATTGTTCTTGAGGATGATTATTTAAAAATCGCCAGAATTAGTGTTGCTGGTAAAAAAGCTACATTAGTTTACCTTGATAAAATAAAACTAGTTGAAAATTTAGAGAAAATACCAACTTCTGTTGGCGAGGAAGCTCCCGTTGTTTTCGATGCTTTCGAAGACGAATTAGAAGACGATAGTATTTTTGGAATTGAGTCTGATAATTCTGGTTTGGGGAGTGATTTAGATGAAGATCCTGATGAGTTTGATATTGATTTAGACTTAGATAATCTAGATAGTGGCGAAGAGTTGGTTGATGTAGACATGGCCGACGAAAATAATGAAGCTGCACCTGCTAGTAACGAATTATTACTATACAATTTACTAAGTAATTTTAGCCATAAAAAAGTCCATATTGGCCTAAATATTCATGCGGGTGGTAGTATATTTCAAATCCTTAAGGATGTTGATTTTTCATCAACAAAAAAGAAAGACCTTAGAATCATCGTTGATGATAGATTAGAGGCTTTGTATGGAACACCTAAAGCAGAAGATTTTTACTCGTACACGGTACGCGAAGACGGAGCTCTTCTATTAGCATCTATTGATGATGAGCCACAAACATTACAATTACTTGATAGGTCATCAAATTTATATAGAGGTAAACTCTTTATAGAGGAAATTCTTCCTGATGAAGTGCTCTTAATCGGACTTATTCGTGGTAATTATGAGTTGGATCCTAGTAGCATTACTGCAGTAATACAATATGGAGAGTCTTACTGTAGAGTATTATTCATGAAAGGTAAGGAGCTGTGGATAGTTTCACCTATTATTACTGAAGGCACAAACTCTAGGAAATTTTTAAATACTGTTTTCAGTAAAATATTATTTCAACTTGATACAGGAGAAGTTCCTAACCTAGATCGCATACTGCTATGTAATAATATTTTAGGTGATGAAGCAATAGAGTTCTTCCAAGAAAGATTTCCAGATATAGATGTTTCTGGATTTAGCTTTGATGAAGAAGTATTTGATACTGATAAATTTGATTCCGGAGCTGTTGGTTCTTTTACGACTGCTATTGGTATGGCTTGGGCTACAGCAGGGTTTAACAAAGACAAGTTTCCAAAACTAAGTTTTCTACCCAACTCTGTAAAAGACAGACAAAAGATTTTCAAGCTTCAATGGCATGGTTATCTAATGCTATTTTTAATCTTTATAACCCCGTTTATTTTTAATTACTACTATCTAAAAAACTCCGTTGAAATAGAGTCTCTTCAAGAGCGCGTAACCGCCGTCGATCAAAATATTACCTTACTACAAGCTACAGTAAATAATTATAACCAAACGAGTAAGGATTTGGCAGCTATTCAATCTCGTCTTGAGTTGTTGGATGAATTAAGTAGAGGTACTCTTACCTGGTCTGTTAATTTTGATATCATAAATCGCGGCGCTGATAATATCGATTCAATTTGGTTCACTTCTTTAAGTTCTTCTCCAAACTCTAAAACTATAGAAGTGCAGGGCTATTCACTCTATAAAAATAGAATACCAATGATTGCTGATATCTTTGATAATGCCGTACTAATTGACGTAAGTAGGGCGACAATTAGGGAAGAAGGAGTTTATTCGTTCCGATATTTAGTTAATAGAATCGTAGCAAATCAAAACATGTACACTCCTGCTAGTGCGAAAGGCTTAGATAACATTTTGGGAAATTAGAAATTTAATATGTCATACGCCCTACGAAATACCATTATCCTACTAATTACATTGTTCCTTTTTGTTGGAGCAGCAGTTGGGTATGTAAAATTTTTCCAATCTGGTAAAATCGTCGATTTGACTGCTCAGTTAAAAGCAAAAGAGACTGATTATGCCGAGAAAGAGAAAATTAAAAATGACTATCCTGCTCTATTAGATAAGTATCTTTTAGCTAAAGATATTGTACTAGGCTATGATAAAACTTTATATCCTGCAAATAATCCAGATGACGTATTCAATTATTTAAGTCAAATATCTGAAGATAGGTTAGAGTTATTTTATGATTTTATACTTGTCGATTCAGTAAAATCGGATCAATACGGAATTATCAACTCCGATATACAAGGATCTGGCGTTTATAGCGATATTGTAACTTTCATTAATACATTAGAAAATAGTACGTTATTAAATAAAGTAGAAAACTTGTCCATATCGCCCCTCAATAATGCCGACGATAAAGAATACATTTCGTTCAACTTTAGGCTCAAAAGTTACTATCAAAGAGTAAGTTTCGAAAATGGAATAAATATGAATGATTCTCTTCAGCAAAATCCCAACATTTCTGTGTATAATCCATTTAAGCCAATTATACTTTCTAGTATTCCAAATAATGAAGACAATCAGATAGAAATTGAACAATCTAGATTACTAGGAATTTCAGGAAGTAGGGTATTTTTGATTGATCAGTTTGGTAATACTAGAACACTTAAGATTGGAGATAAAGTTTTTCTAGGGTATTTAAAATCAATAAATACTAGTACAAGAGAAGTTGTTTTTGATCTTGACAAAGGTGGAATTAAAGAATTATTTACTCTAAAGGTAGAACGATGAAATTAATGAGTACATATAACAAATTAAAAAGCCTACAGAGCCTATTTCTGTTAGGATTGTTATTTATTCTTTCAGGAGAGGTTATAGCACAAACTTTACCTTTTAGAGAGTATACAAATCCAGATGAAATAGTAACTTTTGACAGAGCTACTTCTTTTATTGAAGCCGTTGAAATAATTAACCAATTTGCTCAAGAATACGATAATAAATTTATTGTTGATAAATCAGGCTATTCAGGTGAAATAGGTGTTAGTTTACCCGCCATGCACTGGAAGGATGCTTTAACTTATATTCTTCAATTCAGAAGTTTAGAACTAATTACTACCCCACAGTATTACGAAATTAATATTAAAACGGTAAAAAGTGGTACTAATCAACAACAAAACACTGCTGCTACAGCCTCTGCACTCCCTCAGAAAGTACAGAAAGCAACAACATCTACTCGAGAAGTTCGCATAAATGCTACCTTTTTTGAAGGTAATAGAAGAGCTCTACAAGAAATTGGTGTAGATTGGTCTACATTAACTAAAAATGTTCCTACAAATATCCAAGATTTTGTGGATGCTGAAGGTGTTGAGTCCATTCCCCAAACAACTTTTAATGACCAGTTTGTATCAATAAATGCTACTAATGCAAATCAGGTTTCTCAAAATGTATTTAATGCGTTGGTAAACTTTGGAGAGGTTGGTCCAGTTAATGTTCAAGCCCTATTTAGTGCTTTCGAATCAAGTAACTTAGGTAACATATTAGCAACGCCATCTATTAAAGTAATTGATGGACAAGAAGGAAAGATCCAAGTAGGTCAAGATTTTTCCATCAAACAAAAAGATTTTGCGGGTAATGTTAGCGATGCTTTTTATAGCACTGGTACAATATTAACTGTTACTCCAACGGTTATTGAGTACAATGATACTACGTTTATTCATTTAAATTTAGACCTTGAACGCTCCACGGCATTACCTGATGCTGTTAGTACAATAGTAAATAAACAGACCGCAAAAACACAGACTCTGTTACTTAATGGAGAAGCGACATCTATTGCTGGTCTTTATCGTACCGACCACACCTCTGTAAGAAGAGGCGTTCCAATATTGAAGGATTTACCACCATGGTTTTTTGGTCTGCGATACATTTTTGGATATAACTCTGATGATAAGCTAGAGAATGAGCTTGTAATTCTTGTGCAAGCTGAACTTGAAAAATCACTACCAGAGCGTATGAATGATGCGTTAATTTCTAAACAGGAGCTTCTTCAGAATGAGAGAGAACGTTTTAGAAATGGAATGGAATATATTTTAGAACAAGCTGCAAATAGTGCAGAAATTCCCTTAGATATAACCCCAGAAGTTATAGAAGTACCATTACCCGAAAAGGTTGTTGAACCAGTTCTACCTGAGACTAATACCAAGGTTGAGCTGGTAGAAGAGCCAATTGATACCGTTTCTGTTGAAATAGATGAAGAACAACAGCTTTCAGAGTTAACTATGCCAGTTAAAAACCCTGAATTAATGCTTGTTGTTCCTAAGGCATTCGATTTAGACGACTATCTTGTAAAACAAGAAAATGGCGAATTAGAAATTGCTGAAGAAGATAAATCCCTAACATATTTTGTTATTGGTGGCTCATTTATAGTTCCGAATAATGCTTATCGTTTTGAAAAAATTCTGGACGCTGAAGGATTTACATCGAGGATTCTGTATAACCCAAGTTCTAAGTTTAATTATGTAGCCTATTACGGCTTTAGTAATTACGAAGAAGCAGTAGCGCAAACACTTAAAATTCGAGAGTCTTTAAATCCTGAAGCTTGGCTATTTAAGATGGAAGGCCAAACTGAGTATAAGAATCAGAATTAAGTAACAGCGTATCGTTCGATAAAATTAATGGAGAGTTTGTTGAACTCTTCAGGTCGTTCTACGTTACACACATGACCACAGTCTTTTACGACTTCTAAATAAGAGGATGTGTGTTTCTCTACTATTTGCTTAACAGGAGGGAGGAACATATAATCTTCTTCACCCATTATGTACAGCATTGGTGTGGATATCTCTTTCTCCTTGAAATAGCGTAATAACGGATTAATTTCATTCGTTAGCTTAAACCATTTCAAGAATTCTTTTTGGTATAATTTTTTAGCCTCTCTTATAAATAAATTACGCGATTCTTCATGTCGTTTTCGAGGCATTATTATCCAAGCAAAAAATCTATATAAGAGCATATATGGAATAACCCGTTTGAAGATATTCCCAATAAATACGAGTATTCTAGACCGTACATTAAGCCTTGTTATAGCGCCACAAAGTATGGCTGATTGAATTCGTTCGGGAGCGATTTCTCCTAAAGTTCTAATTATGATAGTGCCAAGCGAGACTCCAACAAAATGAGCCTTCTGGATCTCAAGATGGTCTAGCACATCAATAATATCTTGGCTTATATTTTCAAAAGAATAATTCTCTTCGTAATATTTCTGAAGCAAATCTTTAGATTTACCATGACCTCTTAAGTCAATAAGAAGAACGTTAAACTTACTTTTATATGGCTTAATTTGATTAAACCATATAGACGAACTTCCCCCAGCCCCGTGAATAAACACGACCCAATTTGCTGATGGCGACTTAATATATTCTTTGTAGTAGAGCATTCTTCCTAACTATTCAACTAATACAGAGCTTAAAATATTAGTTTTACATTGCAATAACATCTTACTAAATATTTCTTAATTCTGGATTAACATGATAGGGATATTATCTATAAACTAATAGATAAGGTAGTATGATTAAAGTCTCCAGCGATTATAATTTCCAAACAATTAACACTTTTGAAATTACCAGTAAAAAATATACTGTTAGGTTGGCTAAAAACCGTGAAGAAGTAGAAAAGGCTTTAACACTCCGATTTGATGTTTTTAATATTGAACTAGGGGAAGGCTTTGTAGAGTCATATGTCAATAAAATGGATGAAGACCGCTACGACGAGTTCTGTCATCATTTAATTATTATAGAAAACACTACACAAGAAGTTGTTGGAACCTATAGAATCCAAGATAGTGATGGGGCTACTGAGGGGTTTGGATTCTATACTGAAAATGAATTTGATCTATCATCTTTCCCAGATAAGATTATAACAAATGCCTTTGAGCTAGGTAGAGCTTGCATAGATCTAAGGCATAGAAATGGGCGAGTTCTATATATGCTTTGGAAAGGAATCGCTAAGTTAATGGTATTGTTGAATAAAAAATATCTATTTGGATGCTGTTCCCTAACTAGCCAGAATCCATCTGAAGGTAATGCTGTATATAAAATGCTAGAAAAAGAAGGCTTCCTTAGTCCTGATTATTTTGCGAAAGTAATGCCTACATATGAATGTTTCACTACGACAGTTGAGTCTAATGAAGATCTGAAAATAGAATTGCCACAACTTTTTAGACTATATTTAGAATTGGGCTGTAAAGTGTGTAGTAAACCTGCAATAGATCGTGAGTTTAAAACTATAGATTTTCTAATTCTTTTGAATTTAGATTCCTTTTCAAAAGAATCAAGAGCACTTTTTTTGTAATAGTTCACTAGATTCTCTGCATGAGATTTTTGAGAATTATTGTACGGCTACCATTTTTTTTATTAGCTACATTGATCTGCTACTTATTTATAATGGTAGGAGTTTGTATGTCTGCTATAGGGCTTAATGGGCAACCAACAAGTAACTACTTTTTAGGTGTATGGGGACGAATTATTTGCTCCATAGTTAGATTAAAAGTGCACGTTAATGGTAAAGCTCCTAAACCTCCGTTTTTCTTTGTTAGTAATCATTTAAGCTATATTGATGTGATGGTTTTGTGTAAAACAACACAAAGCTTATTTGTTGCTAAGAACGAAGTTAAAAGTTGGCCTGTCTTTGGTATTATTGCCAGAACGATAGGAATGATTTTTGTAGATAGAGAGAAGAGATCTGACGTAACTCGTGTTAATGATGAAATTTCAGATAGGCTTTCCAGGAATTATGGTGTAACAATATTCCCAGAGGCTACTACTAGCCCCGGTCACGAAATCCTTCCCTTTAAAACCTCACTGCTTGCTTACCCTGCCGCTAAGTCTATTCCCGTGCATTATGCGTCTATTACTTATACTACGCCTGAGGATGAACAAGACGCATATATGGCTATATCATGGTGGGGAGATCAAACATTTTTCAATCACTTTATTAATTTTCTTTCTTTAAGAAACTCTTCATGTACTATTACGTTTTGTGATAAGCCAGAGTTAAATACAGATAGAAAAGAATTAGCCTCAACATTATATAGAAAAATTAATAACACTTTTCAGCCAGTAATAGAGTTTTCGGAGTATGCAAAAAAACACCCAAGTGATTAAATCTAGAAATCTCTTTTTTAAATTTCATATTAAGAGTGTATCTCTTGATGTCTTCATCAATCAACTTTTATTTATTACTAACAGTTTTATAGATCTCGGTGACGATAATTAAAAGTTTATACTCCTTAATTAGCTGGAAATACTTAGTTGTATGTTATTTTTCTCTTCTCGCTTGTTCCTATTTTTATAACTCATTTACAGAGGTTAAGAACTCAAAAGAGTTTATCACAAAATTAAATTCAGAAAATACTCAACTACCAATAGTTTTGTTTATTCCAGACAAACAAAATAGTTCTGACTTAAGAAGTTTAGATACTTTTCTAAGTTCCAACTTTAATTTATTTGTTTTAGACTATACTGAGCTCTATAAAAATGAGGCTAATGACGATCGATTTAAAGCAGTTGATAATGCTCAGCAACTAATTCTGAAGTTAGAAGAAATGAACACGCGTGATGTTCATATTGTAGCACAAGGTTTTGGGGCTATAATTGCAGCTCGAGCGATTTCACTTAGTCCAGATACCTTTTCTTCCATTACATTTATCAATTCTTCTGGTTTACAGGAGTTTGAGCTTTTGGGAGGTCATACTATGAATAGAGCAGTTTATGGAGCTCAAACAGGATTTTGGTGGGGGATAGAGTATCTCATACCACATTTTGGCTTATTAAATTCAGCTCATTCAAACTATCATTTTAATCGAGCTAATTACGAGACAGATAGAAGAGAGCTAAGAGGGATAATGAATAAGGTTGATATCCCAACTTTTGTTGAACAAAAAGTGAATAGAAAATTCGAAACTTATGGAATATCAAAAGAAATCGAACGCCTTATTCCTCAAAGTATATTTAAAGAATATGACATTTCGGAAGAAGGATATGAAGAGTCTCAAAAAGCTATTAAATCATTTATTGAGTCTGTAGAACTTGGAGAAATTGAAGAGCCTTCGGCTGAAAGAATTGCTTCATCGAAACTACCATTTGAATATAAAAATGTAATTGAAGCGGAAGGATGGATGCTAATTGGTTTGATGGCTTTAATTGTGTTTTCTACTTTTTTCTCCGAAGATTTAGCGTGTATTGGAGCTGGTTTAATGGTAGCTCGAGGACTGATGGGTTTTTGGCCTGCAATGCTAGCCGGACTATTTGGTATACTAATTGGTGATACTTTTATTTATTTGGCAGGCAAGTGGTTAGGTAAGTCTGCTGTTTCAAGAAAACCGATTAGCTGGTTTATTAATGAACAAGATTTAGAACGTTCTTACCACTGGTTTGAATCAAAAGGCCCTATCATAATTTTAGCTTGTAGGTTTATACCAGGTACTCGGTTTCCAACATACTTTAGTGCGGGTGTAATTGGATCGAGTTTCTTAATGTTCTTTTCGTATTTTGGATTATCATCTATTATATGGACACCTTTGATTGTAGGTCTTTCTGTAGCTTTGGGCCAACAAATGATGGATTACTTTATGTTATTCCAAGAATATGCGCTTTGGGCGTTAGTTGGATTAATATTTTCTGCCTATTTAATTGTCAAGCTCGTTGTACCATTGTTTACCTATCGAGGTAGAAGAATACTCAAGGGGAAATTTCTCCGGAATTTGAAATGGCAATATTGGTCAACGTATGTAATTTATACCCCGGTAGTACTAGGCCTTAGCAAACTCTGGTTTAGGTATCGAAGTATCTCTTTGTTTACATCTGCAAACTCAAGCGTTGAAGAAGGTGGGCTCTTAGGGGAATTTAAGTCTAGTACTTTAGAACAAATTGGTGAGAAATCAGCGGTGGCACCATTTACTCTATTAACTCCAAATTACTCTATGCAAGAAAATCTTTCTCTGTGTGATTCTTTTTTCGAGGCTCAGTCAATTGATTATCCATTGGTTTTAAAACCGGATTCTGATAAACAAGGTAAAGATGTTAAAATCATAAAGAATAGAGATTCATTAGCCCAAGAACTCAATTCATTATCTGTGAATCACATATTACAGAAATTTATAGAAGGGCGAGAATACGACATTTTTTATTATCGTTATCCAAATGAAGAATCTGGTCAAATATTTTCCATTGCTAAGAAAGAATTGTTTTATCTAATTGGGGATGGCGAACAAACAGTTGAGGAGCTTATACTAAAAGATGAGAGAGCAATCTGTTTGGCAGATTTACATTTAGAGAAATTCGTACATGAGTTGTATGATGTTCCTGAAAAAGGAGAGACTGTTCCATTGGTTGAGTTAGCTTCGCACTCTAAAGGAGCTCTATATTTGGATGGAGAAGTGTATCAGACACCGGAGCTTACAGCAACTATTGACTCTATAAGTAAAAGCGTTCCAGGGTTTTATTTTGGGCAATTTGATGTAATAGTTCCAAGTACGGAACTATTAAAGTTCGGAAAAGAAATAACGATTATTGGATTGGACGGTGTTCTGTCTACATCATCAAGCGTCTTTGATCCTAAGTATAGCTTTAGTTTTGCAGTCAAAAATCTATACAAACAATGGACCATAGCCTATAAAATAGGTTCATTAAATGCAGATAAGGGTATTAAGCCAATAGGTGTATTGAGCTTAATCAAAAGACTAATTAAGCGTAACTAGCGTCTTTTGGATTGGAAAAAATCTTTGAGTAAAAATTCACAATCAAGTTCTAGTATTCCTTGAATAACACTTACCTGATGATTAAGCTCTTTATTAGTTGAAATATTGAATAGAGAACCACACCCCCCAGACTTCGGATCAGTTGCACCAAATACAATTGTATCTATTTTACTCCATACTAAAGCACCAGAGCACATTGGGCAAGGTTCTAACGTAACATAGAGCGTACAACCCGTTAAATATTTCTGCCCTAAAGTTTCACATGCAGCAGATATTGCAATCATTTCCGCGTGAGCGGTTGGGTCTTTTAACGTTTCAACCTGATTATAGCCTTTCCCAATAATTTGTTGGTCTTTAACTACAACAGCGCCTATAGGCACTTCACCTTTACGCTTTGCTTCTTCTGCTAAGAGCATTGCTTTCTGCATAAATTGTTGATGTGGTTGCCATAATGCAGGTTTGGTTTTTTCCATGTGTTTGGTTTGTTTATCTTCTTTTTTTAAAGTTAAATCTATTGAAAATGCCGATCGAAAAAGACAACATTTCTGAATTTTTATTGAGTAAAATCCGAACTATTCCAGACTTCCCAAAACCAGGAATTCAGTTTAAAGATATAACTACATTACTTGCCGACAAAGAGGCTTTAAAGTTAACTACTCAAAGACTTACAAACCCCTTTATAGATAAGAAAGTTGATGTTGTTGTTGGTTTAGAGTCTCGCGGGTTTCTTTTCGGAACAAATATAGCAGAGCTTTTAGAGGCTTCTTTTGTACCAGTTAGAAAGCCAGGAAAACTTCCAGCAGAAGTTATTTCCGAAAGTTATGCTCTTGAGTATGGAACGGATAGTGTAGAAATGCATGTAGATGCTATAAAAAAAGGTGATCGTGTTCTAATTCATGATGATTTAATTGCCACAGGAGGAACGGCAGCAGCAGCTACTCGGCTTATTGAACGACTCGGCGGCGAAGTAGTGGGCTATTCATTTATTATTGAGCTTGGATTCTTAAATGGTAGAGAAAATCTAAAGGATTCATTTATTGATAGTATTATCGTTCTTTAGAAGGAACAAAGCATTCACCTCCTGATATAATTGTTGAAACGCTCACCAATCATATCAGGAGATAATCATGCTAAAAATATCACACTTCCGGCTTCTACTTACTTTCACCACAATCTTTTTTGTGGCATCTGCGTGTAAAACATTTGTTGTTAAAGATGTCAACTATTCTCAGCAAATAGAAAGTGTGCTTACGCCAAATTCAAAAGGTGAAGTTCACGATAGTAGATACTCACTATCATTCAATATTCTTCCATTTCAATTTCAAGAAACAAAAGACTCTTCATCTGTTTCTGTAGAAGAAGTACGACTTATCCGAAATGCCGAAGGCTTTTATTTTATTACTGCAGATGGTTTTTCAAATGTATATGTAATGGAGCCAATAAAAAATGGTTTGAAACTGAAGAAGAAGATTCAAGTAACTGAACAAGGGCTAATCTCTCCGGCTTTCAATTTAAGGTCGCCATTTGTGCAACTAATAGAGAAAGAGACATTACAATCATTCAGCTTAAATGAAAAAGGTATTCAAAATAAGGAGGAAAAGTCATGAAAAGGTTAACTAATACACTACTACTTACGTTAATTTCAATTATATCTACATACGCAGTTTCCGCACAACAATCGGATTATGAAGTAAAAAAAGCGTTTGAAGCTAGATACACATCGTTAGAAACAATCATCGATAACGCAAATAGCGTACACAAAATTGATAGTATACTCTTAGCCATAGATGATTTAGCTTTGGATAATATTGAACATCAAGAACTTCTAAATTATGCGCTTTACCCTGAATCATATAGCTCTGCAATCTCAAAATTAAAAAGTGACGCAAGAATTGCTGAGTACAAGTTGCTAATTATAGAAAATCAGACTGAGCGTCTAACCATGCTTTCTGAAGAGTTAGGCAGCTATAAACAAGAAATATCAAATCTTGTAAAGAGAAGCGATTCATTGCGGCTTGCGATTGCTAGTTCTCAGGAAAGTGAACGTAAACTGTCTGAATTAGTTCGGAATTATAGAAAAAGTGTAGAGCAAAGGGATGAGTTCATCTTTGATATCATAGACTCTTTATTTATTACATACAAAGAGTTAAGCCCTAATGCAGTAAGAGAACTAGCTCGACAAAATAATATTGGTAGTCTATCTGACGCAGACAATCCTCTTACAATGATAAATTCAATTGTCGATCAAAATATTGAAACACTCAATGTAAACGACAAGTCTTTATCAACTGAAGATTATCTTCGAATGTATGCTTTACAAAGAAGAGTCGATAATGTTTGGAAACAGATAGGTGATGAACTTGTAGTTATTTATGGTGATAACAATAAGAATGAGTGGCAGCAAGAAATTAGCTCAGATATTGAAGAATGGAAAGCTAGTGCATCTTACGCTATGTGGGGCTCATTAGATAATTATTTGGATTATCAGGATATTAATTTAGACGCGTTTGATAACAATCAAAGCTTCTTTGCAGCATTAGATAGTTTCGTAACTAAAGCAACTACTACTAGTGATGGTAATATCTTAAAACAAGATAGTTATCACGATTTCAAAGCATTTAAAATGCTCTGGTCTAAGAAAATTATGAATGATTGGAATAAGTATTTAGTAGAGGCTGATGTACTCACCACAGTACAAATGGCTAGTATCGGTTCAAAAGTTGATGAGTGGGGAGAAAAATCTAGACCTCTTTCATTTGGATACTTTGTACTCTTTGGAGTTGGTTTAATAGCACTAATCGGCTTTATTGTAGCCCAAGTAAAGCGTTGAGGTGTAGTTGATCTGATTAAAAAAGGTTGACGTAAATGGTCAGCCTTTTTTTATATTCTTTAAATAGAACAAATCAATTTTCTCATGAAAAAAACCTTACTTCTAGTATTACTAGCACTTACGTTCACTTTTGATGTATTTGCTCAAGCAGATGATATAAATTCTACCACTTTAATATTTGTGCGACATGCTGAAAAAGTAGATGATGGAACACGTGATCCCGCACTTTCTACCCAAGGCGAAGACAGAGCAATACTTCTTAAAAATATTCTATCATCTGAATTCGACGAGATAGCCGCTATTTTTAGCACGCCTTATAAAAGGACTCAATCCACAGCAAAACCCACTGCAGAGCATTATAATGTTGAAGTGGAAGAGTATGGTTTAAAAGATCCAAAAGCTTTATTAATCTCAATTATTGAGAAATACTCAGGTGAAACAGTTCTTATTGTAGGTCATTCTAATACAACACCAACGTTAGTAAATGTAGTGCTAGGAGAGGAGAGGTATCCTAATCTTGATGAAAGTGTTTACAACCAATTATATATTCTCAAAGCTACTAAAATTGGCGAAGCAACTGTGGATGTAAGGTCTTACGACACAAATTGACGTTTAAGGAAGCGAGAATCTTTTTCTGTACAACCACTCGGTTGCTAAAAGAATAAGAACTAGAATAAACCAGAATACATTCTTTACTGGGAAGAAATATGACTCTTCAACATTAGTTGTGGTTTCTAATAAGTTCTGATTTTGTAAATCGTCCCAAATAGAAATCTTAGAGTCATATGATTGAAATAAACCATTCGATCTTTCAGAAATTCCTCGAAGGATATCATCATTCCTAGTTGTATTAGCCAGCTCAGAGCTTGATTCAGACACAACAAAGGCTCCTTGTTGCGATTCAATAGTTCTTGAGTCTTTTTTAGCAGTAGCTTCATACGTATACTTCCCGCTAGGTAAAACGGGTAAATTAAGTTTGTACAAACCTTGACCAATATTATTAAGAGTATAAGATTTAGGACCTGCTTTTTCAGACTCTAAAGTTAGATGTATAGTGGCCTTAGATTCAACCATCCCATTTTCATTAATTAAACTAGCGTTAACTATTGGATTTTCAACTACAGTATACGAATTTTTGGATGTTCCAACTTTAAGGAGCCTATTATCAGGATCTGTGGCAGTCCAACTAACAATATTTGTGATTAAGTCAGTTACAAATTGACGCTCATTTGAATTGTTACTCAGATGCATCTTATACCAACCAAAAGCATGCAACTCACTTCTTCTAATATTACCACGCTCAATTATAGAGAGGAGAGGAGAGTTCGTATTCACTCCTTGAAACTGAGCAGTAATCAAAGTAGTAGCATCTGGTTTTGCCAATTGCGAACGTGTTTGTGTAAATATGGGAGTTAACCGTGAAAAGTCAACCTCACTAAGATTGTCTAAAATTGGGTGATTATCGTTTTCATCATTAAAATATAGGTTAGCATTTATTAGCTGCTTGGATAAATCTTCAATGAGTACGAAAGAGGGCGTAACATTAGTTTGAACTGACTTGGGTAGGGGAATAAACAGTGTTGGGAGGTTATCAATATCTAAGCCTAAATTTGCAAAGATGTTTGGCGAAGGAATTCCATGAATAATAACTAAGTCGTAATTATTAGCATTATTGTACTTGGAAACTGCTTTTCCTAACAAATCGTAATTAGAGAGTTCAATATTTTCATCTTCAGCTAGTATAGACCGGAAGGTTTTTATGTCAGGATGGACAGAATTGGCGATATGTAAAATGCGCGTTTTACTATCCAAAACATCAATCGAAAAATTAGTTGCGTTGTTTGATGTAATCCACTCTCCCTCAATAGGTTTGATAATAACTCGATATTGGTTTAAACCAGGTTCATCAAGGCTTAATTCAAATGAGAAAGACTCAACTTCTTTTGAACTTAAAAGTACTTCTTTTGATTGAAGCTCATCATCATCCTTTAATAATGAAACTGAAATCGATTTTCCATCAAAACCATATTGCGATACATCAACTGTGACAATATGATTAGTATTAGAAAAGCCTGTAGAATTTGTTGTTACATTTAGTATTGCGAGATCTCTGACTTTAGTGGTGTCACCAATGCCTATAGTGAAAATAGGAACTGAAGAGTTTCCAGCTTCAATTATAGGATTTTTCCCATAAGTAATAATTCCATCTGAAATAATAACTGCGCTTTTATATCCATCTAAAGAATTAATAAAGCTAACAACTTCAGAAAGGTTTGTAGCTGGCTTATTGAGAGATAAAGAGTCTCTTTTTGTAGGTGTTATGTTATTAGAGAACTCAAAATAATCAAGAGATACTCCATTAGGCATCTGGTTCTCAATAGTACTTAGAAGCTCTAAATAACTTTTTGATCCATCATAATTACCTTTTGTTATAGAAGTACTTTCTGAATCATCTAAGAAAAAAGCAATTTTAGGGGACAGCTCTATTTTTCTCTCAGTTTTAAAAAAAGGATTTAGAAATAAAAAATATAGAATGAGTAGAGCAGAGGCACGTAGGCTAGAAAGAAAGAACTTAGATATACCCGAAATGGTATCATAGCTACGGTAAGATAGCCAAGACAATAGAAGAAAGAATACTATTACAATACTTGTAATAAGTACAGGAAGGTTATTCTGAAAGCCCTGGAAGTCCACTTCAATTTAAATTTTCTATAATCATCTCGATTAACTTCACAGTAGTATAACCTTCAGCTTCTGCAGCGTAATTGTTAACTATTCTGTGTCGTAAAACAGGAATAGCAAGTGCGTTAATATCATCAATAGATACATTGAACCTGCCTTGTGAAAGTGCACGCGCTTTACCACCAAGGATTAGATACTGAGATGCACGAGGACCTGCGCCCCAGCTTAAATATTTTTTTGAAAATTCTGGAGTAAATTCAGAATTAGGTCGAGTTGATGAAACCAATTTTATGGTATAATCGAGTACAGTTTCTGGAACTGGTACTTCTCTAACTAACTCTTGAAATTGTTCAATCTTAGCCTTGTCAATTTGTGAAGTGAGCGTAACTTTAGAAGTTGAGGTTGTTTTACTTACAATCTCTTTCTCTTCATTAAAAGAAGGGTAGTCTACCCACACATTAAACATGAAACGATCTAACTGTGCTTCAGGCAAAGGGTAAGTACCTTCTTGCTCAATTGGGTTTTGAGTTGCTAAAACAAAGAAAGGAGTGTCTAGGTCATAAGTTTCACCAGCGGTAGTAACATGATACTCTTGCATACCTTCGAGCAGTGCTGCTTGTGTTTTTGGGGGAGTTCTATTAATCTCGTCCGCTAAAACAATATTCGCAAAAATAGGACCTTTTATAAATTTAAAACCTTTTTGGCCAGTTTCTTTATTCTCTTCAATAATCTCGGTGCCCGTTATATCGCCTGGCATAAGATCGGGAGTAAACTGGATTCGATTGAAAGTAAGCCCTAAAGTTTCAGCTAAGGTTTTGATGAGTAGTGTTTTGGCTAAACCAGGAACACCTACTAATACACAATGTCCTTTTGAAAATAAACTTATAAGTAATAGGTCAATAATATCTTCTTGACCTATTACAACTTTATGAATTTCAGCTTTTATTGATTCAAAAGATGACTTAAACTCTTTTGCTAAAGCTACTGTATCAACCGTATTTGACATAATTTAAGACTTAGCGTTTGTGAGTTTTGGAATTCGGTATTCTATATAAAATTCATTCCTAAGCTCATTAAGCCAATCTTTGTACACTTTAGCTTGTTTTTGCTGCATTGTAATCTTTTTTAAACGCTCATAGTCTAAGTCAAAGCTTGCTACGTGCTCGGGAATTTGATTATCCAGCCTGATAATTCTGAAGCCTTTCCCGGAGTTCGCATTGTTAGGGTTGAACTGCTTAGGCTCTGAAATTTGACCAACCTCGTCCATTAAAAGAACAACTCTATACAATGTAGGGTCGAGTCTTGTTAGAGGGATTAAGCGCTCACCTGATTGTGGGTCAACAATTTTCCCTCCAGATTGAGCAGTTGAAGGATCTTCACTATTTCTTTTTGCAAATTCAGAAAATTTAGCGTCTGGCTTACTTAATAAACTATCTCGAATGGCGTTTAATTTGTTTATTGCATACTGATCATCTAATTGGTTAACATCTACTTTAATAAGTACATGATTGGTTTCAATTTGATCGCCAACTCTTTTATTTAAACGAATAATATGGTAGCCGAATTCAGTTTTTACTACTTCTGAAATATCACCAGGCTTTAATGCCGATGCAGCTGCAGAAAACTCAGAAACTAAGTCATTTAAAGACATCATTGGAAGTAAGCCACCATTTGTAGCAGTACCGTCAGTACTGTGTCTTTTCGCAATTTCTTCAATGCTAACGCCATGGTTTATAATAGAATCTCGAAGCGTTTCGGCAAGCTTGTAAGCACCATCAGTTGCATCAGCTTTTGGTGGAGGAAGGACCACAATATGTGAAAGTGCTACTTGTTCTGGAATAGTAGGTAAAGAGTCTGTCGGGATAGAATTAAAGAATTCTAAAACTTCAGGACGAGTTACCTTTATAGTGGATAGCTTTTGCTGAGGTACCATTTCAGCAATTAATTGATTTCGGAAGTCTTCTCTAAAATCTGCTTTTAACTGAATAATAGACTTCCCAAAAGCTTGTTCTAACGCTTGCTCACTACCAGCTCTTTGAATTAGCTGTTGAACACGAAGATCCATCTGGCGATTAACTTTATCATCAGGAATGGTAATAGAGTCAAGTTTCGCTTTCTCTAATAATACATAATTGTCAATTTCTGATTCCAAGAAAGTATACCAAAGTTCTTTCGTAAACGGTATTTCTTGTTGGCTAAATTGAGCTTGACGGAGATAATCGGCTACGCCTTGGTCCACATCTGACTTTAAGATGGCGTGATTATTAACAATTGCTACAATTTGATCTGCAGCTTGAGGAGTTGTTTGTGCGGTAACATTACCAGCCACAAGTAACAGAAGTAGACTTAACAGGATATAATTCTTCATTTTCTAATTTAAGTTCAATGTATCATTTTTAACCGGCATAGGTGTCGGTTCAGGTAGAACGTCGAAAGTTACTATTTCATTATTTGCCTGACCTGCAAGATAAAGATTCTTAAGGTAGGAGTTGTATGATCTTCTCTTTTTTTCAAGAGTTAACCAGTTTTGAATTTGATCTACGAGCCATTCTAAATCTGGATGTTCACCAGCAACTCTTTCTTCAATGAGTTGGACGAAGTGATATTGTGTTCCAATTTTTTCAATACGTGATATTTCGGAAATTCCAATAAGTTTTATATACCTATTTAGAACGTTAAAGTCTTTTAAAGTAGTACTTTCAGGGAAAAACTGTTCGGATTCTCTTATTTTTAACTCAGGATACATGCAGTATTGTTCTGCAACTTTATCCCAAGAAATACCAGCCATTAAATTTCTTTTAGCGCTTTCAGCATCATTTAAAGAACGGGCAATTAAATGCCTAAAACGGACATATCGCTCATCAAGAACAAATTTATCTTTATTTTCTTGATAATATCTGCGCGCTTCTTCCTTAGATACTTCATCGCTATTTTCTTCGCTGTTCATTACTACTTGCTGGAAGCTATTAATAATAACTTCTTCTCGCATAGCTTTAATTCGGTCTTTAACATCTGGAGAGCTCAAAATGTTAATTCGATTTGCTTCCTGTAATATTAGCTGACGCTGAATCCACTGGTCACGATATAATTTTAAGGCACTTACACTGTCATCTAAAAAAGAATTATTTGAAATCTGGCTCTTAGCTTCCGTAAGAGTGAGCTCACTATTTCCCACCCGTGCAAGCACAACATCTGTTGTGCTTGTTGGTTTTTCACACCCTATAAAAAGAGCGCAATTAATGAGTAGGATGGAGGCTAGTTTCATTATTAGTTAGAGTACTCTTTTTTATAAGCCTTTCGGAGGTTTTTCAAGTCAGCTTTTATCTTGTATTTTTTCTGGAGCTTATCATTCCATATTTTTTCTCTTTCTGGCTGATAAGTAGCTAGTAAACGGTTAAAAGATTCATCGAAAGTCATCTTACGAGCTGGTAGTACATCACTTAAATAGATATATGACTTTCTTTTTTTGTATTCGAATTCTTCCGAGAATGCTCCCGGCTTCAATTTAACTAGCGTGTCATGATACTCTTCATTTTGGATACCTGATGAGTCTCTAAGCACAGCTACTTTAGGGTAATATGCTCGTATACTATCTGGTTCATTTCCTGATTTAACAAAGTCTACAGCATCAATAAGAGTAGAATCGTTAGAGCTTAGTAGATAATAAAAGCTTCTTTCTTTAAAGCTATACTCATCAGGGTTTGCATTGTAAATGTTCCAAAGAGCTGAACTATCAACATTAGCACTTCCCCAGATATTATCATCGTTTATTTTATAAACTGAGAGCCCAACTTTATAGTTATACAGTTGTTTCTCAAACTCTGGAAATTCTTTAATAACTATTGGTATTAGTTGCTCATCAATTACTTTATCGATAAAAGCAGTAAGCCACTCTTCTCTGTACTCAATAGCTTTTGCGCTACCATAGTTTTCAACTAAAAATTTATGGAAATCACCTATAGTTTTAGATGTATTCTGGAAAGAGAACAATTTTTCAGAGCTATTATTTGGACTTGAAACTGCTTTTAACTTTGTAGTGTCTTGGCCAGAAATAAATACTATATAATTATTTAAAGCAGTTTCATTGGGTTTAACTCTATAATTATCCTTCATCCAGCCTAATACATAGGTGTTACTCTTTTTAAAATTCGAAGAAGTTAGAAACTCTTTCATAAATGAATCTTTCCTTTCCTCTTCATTTTTGAAAGTTTCAACAGAGTCTATTTTGAAAATATGGTAGCCATAAACGGTTTTTATAGGTTTACTATATGGGAGGGATGGGTCAACCTTCATGATTACATCAACAAAGTCTGAATTGAAGTTTCTTCCGTATTTTACCCAGCCAATATTACCCTCTTTTTCAGAAGAGAGTTTATCGTGAGAATAGTCGGCTGCAGCAACAACCCAAGGCAAACCTTTTTCAAGGTCATTATAGATAGTATTAATTTGATCTAAGTTTTCTTTAGGCTCTGCTCGTAGAAAAATATGAGATACATTTCGCGCAGGAACAGAGGCTCTTTTATCCGTTAAGTGAATTAAATGATATCCAAATTGTGTTCTTACTGGCATAGAAATCTCATCGACATCTAGACTATAAATAGCGTCTTCAAAAGGCCCTACAGTAGTACCAACGCCAAACCAAGGTAAATCACCACCCATTAACTGACCTTGTCGGGTTGATGAATACTGTTGATTTAACTCTTCCATAGTAGCTTCACCGGCTAGAAACTTATTTCTAGCTTCGATTAAAGAGTTATATGCCTTTAAAGTGTCTTGTGGACTCGCACCTTCGCTAACAGAGATTAAAACGTGTTGGCTTTTAACTTCACTGCCTGCTTTTTTGTAGTACTCTTCAAACTCAGTTGGTTTTATTCTATTCTCAAGCCAATAAGAATAAGCTGCTTGCTTTGCATATAGTTCATATTCACTCAGTAATTCTGGATCTTCAAAATAACCGAGGTCTTTCGCATTTTGAATTTTTGCCTTATAGTTTAAATAAATAGGCAGAAACTCTTCTAGTTGTGATAAGGTAGGAGTCTCGTCTGACCCTCTGGTATAGTTATTTTTTAACTCTCCATAGGTAATAGTTTCTTTACCAACCTTACCTACTTTTATTTTATCGTTTTTTGATTGTGAAAATAATTGAGTTGAACTGAATACAAGCGTTATTAATAAAAGTCTTAACGCAATAGATAATTTTCTCATTATAGATGAACGAAATTAACGTGAATATTTAGGTTATTTAATTAGTAAAAAGCATGCCAGCAATAGTTGCTGTCATTAAAGTAGCCATAGTACCTGCAAAAACAGCTTTGATACCAAATTTAGCCAAGTCTGCTTTACGATCTGGTGCAAGGCCACCAATACCGCCAATTTGAATGGCAATAGAAGAAAAATTTGCAAATCCACAAAGTGCGAATGTTGCCATAGCTATTGTTTTAGGTGAAATAGAAGCCGCTTGAACTTCTCCTGCTAGTTTTAGATACGCTACAAACTCATTAAGAACAATTTTAGTGCCTAGCAATGAACCCATAGCTGTTGCATCAGCCCAAGGTACGCCAACAACCCATGCAAGAGGAGCAAGGGTCCAGCCTAAAATCATTTCAATGCTAAGAGATTCACCCAGCAACGCAGTTAAACCTGTCAGATCACTAACCCAACCAAACAAACCATTAGCCATTGCTAGTAATGCTATGAACGCCAATAACATAGCACCTACGTTTAATGCTAAATGTAGACCTACACTTGCACCAGAAGCAGCTGCATCAATACCGTTTGCGTCTGTTTTCTCTACTACCATATTTAGTGATCCAGCGGTAACAGATTCTTCTGTTTCAGGATATAAAATTTTTGCAATTACCAATGCTGCAGGAGCCGCCATTAAACTAGCTCCGAGTAATCTTTCTGCAAAAAGTTGTTGTGCTACTTCAATTTCTAATCCGTTTGCCGCTGCAAATGAGGTTCCTAACATAGCTACATAAGCAGCCATAACACCACCAGCAATGGTAGCCATGCCACCAGTCATTACAGTTAGGAGTTCAGATTTAGTCATTTTGTCTATAAAAGGCTTAATAACTAATGGAGCTTCTGTTTGGCCAACAAAAATATTAGAAATAACAGAGAGAGTTTCTGCACCAGAAGTACCTAATAATTTCTGCATTCCTTTAGAGAGAATCTTTACAATAAACTGTAATACACCATAGTGATATAAAATAGCTGTTAGTGAGGCAAAGAAAATGATAGTAGGAAGGACTTGAAAAGCGAAAATTACGCCGACACTATCTGGATACTCTGGTCCGTGCCCTAAAAAACCAAAAAGGAAATTAGCGCCCTCACTTGTATACTTTAATACAACAACAAAGAATCCAGCCATGTATTCGAACAATTTTTTGGGCCAACCTAAAGGGCTAAAAAGGCTAGCTAATTCTTCTGATTTTAGAATGAAAATTGCTAGTATAAATTGAATTCCTAAACCGGTACCTACTAAGCGCCAGTTAATTCTTTTTTTATTATTACTAAATAAGAATGCAATCCCTAAAAGGGCAATTACACCTATTATACCACGAACTATATTTTCCATTAAGTGTGTTCTATGTTTGGATTTTCCGCAAGCGTTTGTTGCTGCTCGGGCTTTTTAAAGGGTCTGATCGGTTTCCCTCGTCTTTTATCAACAGAAGGGCGGTAGCAGTGCCTCGCACGAGGTTCATACGCATCATATTCACCTACAAGGACTTTATTGGTGTCTTCTATAACTCGCTGTGAAAAATTTGCCATTGTTCCGCTTTCAGAACAAACGGCATGTAATTTAGTAACATATTCTGCAATGGCTAATAAATAAGGCATTGGCCCAAAAGGCTTACCCTCAAAATCCATATCTAAGCCAGCTATAATAACGCGCTTCCCACTATTTGCTAGAGTATTTGCTACATCAACTATTCGAGCGTCAAAAAATTGAGCCTCATCTATACAAACAACTTTTGCATTACCAGTTAAAAGAACAATTTGGTCTGCAGTATCTAGCAAAATACTTGGCAATGAGTTTTCATTGTGCGATACAACTTCTGTGTCACTATACCTTTTATCTATTGCAGGTTTTACAATAACAACGTTTTGACCTGCAATATGGGCACGTTTCGCTCTTCGAATTAATTCTTCAGTTTTCCCACTGAACATTCCTCCACATACAACTTCAATCCAACCAAATTCTCTGGGAGCGAAAGAGGGTTCATTCATCATCGACACATTTTCTTAGAAAGGTTAACCATTATCATAACGGGGAATATATTGGGGCAAAAGGACAAAAGGAAAGAAGAAGATTGATTTCTATGATTTATTTTTGAAAACCCGAGGTTCTTAAATAGATTTCTCTTGAGTGATGTAATGTATATAAAACACTTTACATCATATCTCTGAATTTACAGCAAATAATTAAGAAACTTATATAATGATTACAAGAGCTGAGTCACTATCACTACTTAACACATATATACATAATGATAGCTTATTAAACCATTCTATGATGGTTGCAAAAGCCACGGAAGCTTATGCTATCAAACTAGGTAAAGACGCGGGAACTATCGATATATGGTGGGCTGCAGGATTGTTGCATGACCTCGATTGGGAAAAATATCCTGAAGAGCATCCAGACAAAGCAATTACTGAAATTTTACCTGAGTATAACTTTCCCGATGAATTACTACAAGCCATTGCAGCACACGCACCTGAGCGAACAGGTAAAGAACCAAGCTCTGAGTTAGATTGTTATTTATTTGCGTGTGATGAGCTTTCTGGATTTATTCATGCTGTTTCATTGATGCGACCTGAAGGCTATAAAGGAATGAGTGTAAAATCGGTTACAAAAAAACTTAAAACGACTAAGTTCGCTGAAAGTGTTCCTAGAGAAGATATCAAAAGAGGTGCTGAGCTCATTAAAACCGACTTAAATAATCACATTCAATTTTTAATAAGTGTATTTAGCAGTTAATTTATTACTTCTATATAGTGTTGGTTTAGTTAAGACACTATCTAATTACTCTTTACCCTCTAAGCCATGATAATTAGTGTTTTGAAAAAAACCATTTAATTATTTAATTCGATTGAATCTTAATTATTAGAGGTAATACTATGAAGAATTTAACTGTATTAATTTTCAGTATATGTTTGTTTTCAGTAGCGCCTATAGCAGCACAAAATGTTAACACTGCTACTGATTACTCTAACCACACTCATGATGGTTTTTCTGGTAGTCCATTTATCCATAAAGAAAGTAGAGCAAATGAATTTGTCCCATTTTCAAACTCACTAAGATACAATAGAGTTGATGGCTTGTTCATAGGAATAGGTTCAGATATTACAGATGATGATTTTGGGCCAATTCATGTAGAGGGGTTATCCATTACTGGTCAGTTTGGCTACTCAACCAATCTTAAGCAATGGCAATATAGAGCAGGGGCTTTCAAGCAATTAGGTAAGGCTTTAAAAGTAGGAGCTCAAATTATTAATGTATCAACTACTGATGATATCTGGAGAACCAATCAGGTTGAAAACTCTGTTACTTCTTTAATTTCAGGATATGATTATCATGACTATTATAAAGCTGAAGGGCTACAGTTAATTACGGAGATCAGTCTTGGTAAACACGTTCAGCTTTCAGGAAGTTATAATGCGACATCATTTAGTTCTCTAACTAGTATTCAGGATTATTCTTTATTTAAAGGAGGAAATATTGCACGTTCTAACCCAGCTATTGATCAATCTACGAATAGGTTTTATCAAGATAATTATGGTGTTAGTCTTTCTGTTAACAAGAATCCATCTTATAAAAAAATATTTTCCTCTAAACTTGAAATTAACACTGAATTGGCTGATGTGGGCACGTTAAAGAATAAATTCCCCTATAATAAATATCAAATCACAACTATCAACTATCTTAAATTAGATAGAAGTACCGTTCTTAAGAATAGAACCATGATGGGCTCTATAACTGGTAACGCACCTGATTTTAAGGACTTTGCTTTAGGAGGAATTGGTACTATGCGAGCCAGTGGTTATAAGTTCTACACAGGTAACAAAATGATTATGAATAATACTGAGTTGATTTTTGGTAATCTTGGACATTTAAATATAGAAAATATTGAAGCTGAAGGAATCCATCTTTCTGTTTTTCTAGATTCAGGCTGGACAACCAACTTCGCCTCAAACAATAAGGATCCTTTTTCAGGGTTTGAGTCATTCAAATTAAATAGCTTATCACACAACTTGGGCGCTGGTATTGGATTAGGAATTCTTCGTTTTGAGCTAGCAACACCGATTGCTAATTCTCCAGGTTACACTTCTGTTTGGGTTAGATTAAACCCCACTTTTTGATTTCAAAACTAATTTATCAGCCAGTTGATTTTATATTAACTGGCTTTTTTATACGACATGAAGGTATTAAATACTAATCAGTATTTACATATTACAAAATTATATACACATAATTTTTACATATACATTATGTTTGTTAACTTACTACATGAAAAAATTTACTCTAGCCAAAGAGCCAGTATTAATTAGACCTGAAGATTACAGCATTCCTTATCAGGAATTATTAAATCCTCAACAATGTAAGGCTGTGTTTCATGATAATGGACCAGCGTTGGTAATAGCAGGAGCTGGAACTGGCAAAACGAGAACGCTCGTATATAGAGTTGCTAGATTGATAGAAGGTGGTGTAGATCCTTCTCAAATTCTACTTTTAACATTTACACGTCGTGCTGCTTCAGAAATGTTAGATAGAGCAAGTAATGTTCTCGATGATAGATGTAAAAAAGTAAAAGGGGGAACGTTTCACTTTTATTGTAGCCAAATATTACATCGATATGCAGAACACATTGGGTTTCCAAATAACTTCACCATCATTGATACTGCAGATTCATTAGAAATTATTCAGTTTGTAAGGGCAAGCTTAAAGCTTAGCAAGAAAGTCAGGTTTCCCAATAAGAATACGCTTCTGTCAATAATTAGCAGTTCTATTAATAAGAATTTAGCTCTTAGAGTGGTAGTAATGGAGCATTACCCTCAGTTTATTGAGACTATAGATACGATTGTTAAAGTTGCTGATTTATATAATGAGTACAAAGTGAAAAACTATGTTATGGACTTTGATGACTTGCTTATTAAAACTAAGCAACTTCTTGAACAGCATGAGGATATAAGAAAGATAGTATCAAATAATCATAGGTTTGTAATGGTTGATGAATATCAAGATACCAATAAGTTACAAGCTGAATTAACTAAGCTTTTTTCGAGTGTTCATGGAAACGTTATGGCTGTTGGAGATGATGCGCAGAGTATTTATTCTTTTAGAGGAGCTGATCATCAAAATATAATGGACTTCCCAAGTAGGTTCGAAAAAGCGGTTGTGGTAAAACTTGAGGAAAACTATCGCTCCACACCACAAGTACTTGATGCAGCAAATGGAATTCTAAAGCAAGCCAATTTTAAATTTAACAAAAAGCTTTATTCGAATAGAGAGGATGGGGAGCTCCCTGCATTAGTTCAAGCTCAAAGTGAGCATCATCAAAGTAGATTCATTTCACAGGTTGTGCTTAGTTTGCGGGAAGAAGGTTTAGATTTAAATAATATGGCTGTGTTATTTAGAAGTGGTAGAGATTCATTTGATTTAGAAATTGAACTCAAAAGAAAAAATATTCCATTCGTAAAATATGGTGGTCAAAAATTTACGGAAGCTGCTCATGTCAAAGATGTATTAGCACACATCAGAATACTTGTTAACCCTATGGATACCATAGCTTGGAGCAGAGTTTTAATGCTAATTGAAGGTGTTGGACCCAAAACAGCTCAAGATATGTTTGAATGGATTAGAATTTCTAAAACACCTTATCAAGTTGACCTAGCTGATGTAGTTAGTGATTCTTATATGGTGCAAATGAAAGCGTTAAGCAAGCTGTTAATGAACTTGAATAATCAGGCAGCTTCTGTGTCTGAAATTGTTTCAAAAATTGTAGATTACTATAGTAGTTATTGCCAAAAAAGGTATGATGATTATCCAAAGCGTCTCAAAGACTTAGAAGTATTTGTTAATATTTCAGAGAGCTTTTCGGCTTTAGAAAAAATGCTAGAAGAACTCGCTCTTGACCCAATCACAGCAACAGTTGTTGATACTGAGGCAAAGGTTAAAGACGAAGCTCCCTTAATATTAAGCACCATTCATTCCGCTAAAGGGTTAGAATGGGATCATGTGTTTGTTATGCAATGCCTTGACGGAATCATTCCTTCAGTGTACTCGATTGAAGATCCAGAAAAACTAGATGAAGAGTTAAGGCTTTTCTATGTAGCCACAACTAGAGCTAAAAACATGTTGTATTACTGCTATCCAACTATAGCTCAATCTACATATGGCGATTATTTTACTCAGCCAAGTCGATTTATTTCAGAAATTGAAAACAATATCTTAGAAGAATGGATGCTCGAAGAGGAACGCACATTAGCGCTTCCGGAGCAAAATTTAGACAATGAACTAGGTGCGTAAGTTATTTTTACTGTTCTTTAAAAACTTACGTTGCTCATTCATAACAAAAATCATCCAGCCAATCGGGTAGGGAGGAAAGACCATGGAAAGCACGATTTGCCATGTGGAACCTCTTGGTTTTCCACCATCTACAGGAAGTGTTATTCCAGCAATGCCAGCTATCCAGCATATAAAAAGAAGAAAGATAACTAGTGAAAAAAGTAGGGCGCCTACGAACCCCATATTTAAATAAAAGCTTTGAAGCATAGCTGATAATAAGTGATAATAATTCCGTATTTTACTTTCTTATAGAAATCTAAGAATACAATTTATAAAATGCTTCCGGTAGTTTCCATAGTTGGTAGGCCTAATGTAGGTAAATCCACAATATTTAATCGCCTTATCGGCAAAAGAAAAGCCATTGTTCATGATGAATATGGAGTAACAAGAGATCGTCATTATGGCCAATCTTATTGGAATGGAGTAGATTTTAATGTAATTGACACAGGAGGCTATCTTCCTGATGATATGGATGTTATGGTTGTTGGTATTAGAGAACAAGTTCATATCGCTTTGGAAGAGTCTGATGTAGTTTTGTTTGTTGTAGATACAGAGCTGGGTATTAATACATTAGATAAATCAGTAGCCAAGCTTTTACGTGAGCAGAAAAAGCCCGTTTTACTTGTAGCTAACAAAGCTGATAATGAAATGAGAAGGCTTGATGCAAATGAGTTTTATGAGCTCGGCTTTGATGAGATTTACCCAATTTCAGGAATTAGTGGCACTGGGACTGGAGAATTATTAGATAGGGTAGTTGAACTATTTCCCGAGTCTAAACCTGAGACGGAAGAAGATGGATTTCCTAAAATTGCATTTATTGGAAGGCCAAATGTAGGTAAAAGTAGTCTGGTAAACGCTCTTTTAAACGATGAAAGATCTATTGTTACCGAGATTGCTGGTACAACTAGAGACGCAATTAACAGTAAGTTTAACTACAATGGTAAAGACTATACTCTTGTAGATACCGCTGGGCTTAGAAAAAGAGCTAAGGTTAAAGAAAATATAGAGTTTTATAGTACAGTTAGAACTGCTAGAGCCATTCAAGAGTGCGATGTTGCAGTGCTAATGTTGGACGCAATGCGTGGGTTTGAAGATCAGGATAAACGTGTGCTAAGGGAAGCTGAAAAATTTAATAAAGCACTTATAATTTTATTAAATAAATGGGATTTAGTAACCGAGAAAGAAACTAATACAGTTAAGCAGTTCGAGGAATATATCCATGAAGCTGTACCTATGCTTGATTATGTTCCAATATTAACAATTTCTGCGCTTAACAAGCAGAGGGTTAATAAAGTTATGGACTTAGCTGAACAGGTAATTCAAGAACGTAAAAAGGAAATCTCAACATCTGATTTTAATAACTTCTTGGAGCGAATGCTTAGTGCTAGACCTTTGCCAATGAAGCGTGGTAGACAGCTCAAAATACAATACGCAACACAGGTGAAAAGTAATCCACCAGTATTTAAGTTCTTCATGAATAGTCCTGAAGACTTACCAGCAAACTACCGACGCTATATTGAAAACAAAATTAGAGAGCATTACGGTTTTATTGGAATTCCAATAACGATGGTTTTTAGGCAGAAATAAGTTTTTAAATTACTTTTTTGAAAGTACAGCATAACTTAATTTCAATTCCAGTTACTACGCGTAAATCAAAATGCATTTGCGCTAATAATTCAAATTTTAAGCATTAAAAGTATTAAAGTGATTACAAACGAGCAGATTTCAAGCCTAGTAAATGATGTTGCATACCTTGAGCACGAAGCCGAAGCTCTAAAGTATGTTATTGATACAGTTCCTTACATGGAAAAACCTGCTAAGGATAGTAGCTCAATAGTCGAGACGTTATTCTTTTTGGATCATGCTCAGCAAGAATACTACCGTAAAGTTATAGAAAGCACCTTATTTAGTCACCGACCAATTAATATAAATGCGTATTTAGAGCCTCTAGAAACATTTGAAATGGATAATGAAAAGGCCAAGGACGTACAAAAAGTTCTCCATAAAATTGCCAAACATCGTGCAGCTATTATAATGATGATTGAAAATCGCCCAATTGTAGATTGGGAGAGAACCATAGCAAAGGGTAGAGACTCCATTACTTTGTTCTCTTTTGTACAGTCAATGGTTAGAAAGGAACGAGTTATTCTTAAAGAGATTGCAGATCTTATTCTTTCATTTCAGAATAAAAAATTCGAAAAAGAAGGCAACTAAAACAGGGTTTAAATTACAATAATGCTAATTGAACAGTGGATTGGTTTATACTTAACAATAGTTACACTTTATAGTCTGTATATATTAATACCGGCGGCTTTAAAGCTTAAGTCTCTAATGTTAAGTTTATTTTCGGTCTCTATTTTTTCGTTATTAGTAAGCTCTGTGATTTCTATTTTAAGCTTCAAAGGGAGCGAGTGGGCTAATCTTAGTTCAATTATATTCGTACTTTGTGGCTTATTTGCCTATATAAGAGACTCCAAGCCTGTTTTTGCTCGTTTTCCCATTTATTTCAGTTTTCTTCCTCTAATTAGTTTCTTTTTTTACCCAATCATAATGCATTCGCAGGTTATAGAAAACCTGGTTATAGCTACGTATCAAGGCGGTGCAATAATTGTGGGGTTGCTAATATCAACTTTACACCAAATTAAATATAAGTCCCGCTTAGTATTACTGTTAGGATTGACGCTATTCGTAAGCTCTTTTTTGACATATTGGTTCATAGAGGGTTATAATTCTATTTCGATACTAATATTAGGTGTTTCAATTATCGCTGCTAGTATTGGTATAACACATAAAAATAATATTAATTAATCACTAGATGGTAAAAGAACTACATAAAAAAGCCCCAAACTTTACTCTAAAGAATACATTAGGTGAAGATGTCTCTTTAGAAGACTATAAAGGTGAAAAGAGTGTTTTACTCCTATTTTTTCCTTTAGCCTTTACAGGCACGTGCACTAAAGAACTTTGCAGTGTAAGAGATAATCTTAAGCTTTACGAGAGCTTAAATGTCGAAATACTAGGTATTAGTATCGATTCATTCTTTGTTCTTAAAGAGTTCAAGCATGCTCAGAATTTAAACTTTCAATTATTAAGTGACTTTAATAAAACTGTCTCAGAAGACTATGGAATTTTATACGAAGAATTTTTTGGAATGAAAGGAGTTGCCAAAAGATCTACTTTTTTAATAGACAAGGAAGGAGAAATACAGTACTCAGAGGTCTTAGAGAACGCAAGTGATTTGCCTAATTTTGTTAAACTTCAGGATAGAATAGTGGAGTTGAATTAATATAGCTTTACATAATATATATTATACGACATTCATAATCTACATTATTAAAACAATAGTTTAGATATTAGTTTATATTAAATGTGTAAGCACTTATAATAATTACTATCTTAGGTTTAAAGAAAAAGACAAAGTCTATGAACATCCTAATTGTCGAAGACGACAAAGTATTATCCTTATTATTATCTAAAATGGTTGAAAGACTATCTCAGAAAGTTGTGGGCACCGCTACTAAAGGTGAAACTGCTATAGCTTTGGCTAAAGAATTAAAGCCAGATCTTATTCTTATGGATATTATGTTGGAAGATAATATTGATGGTGTTGAAGCAGTTCTAGAGCTTCGCAAACTTAATAATAATACACCGGTTATTTTTATTACTGGAAACTCTGATAGTTATAATAAGACTAGAGCTGAATCTACTAATTATGTTGATTATTTAATTAAGCCAATTAATTTTGAGGAACTCAAATCCTCTATTGACAAAGTAAACGCATAAAGCAAGCTATTATAAATAGCTTGCTTTACTTTAATGGCTATGCTTAAATGATTCTTTAGCTATTATTTTTATTAATTTTGAATGATATTGGCACTGTATATCTAACTGATACAGGAACTCCTCTTTGATATCCAGGTCTGAATTTGGATGATTGTAGAGCTCTTATGGCTTCTTCATCACATCCCCCACCAATACCTCTTACAATTACTGGGTTTTTAATAGCACCTTCTTTGTCAATTACGAATTGAATGACAACTCTACCTTCAATTCCTGCTTTTAGAGCTAGTTCTGGATATACAATTTTCTTTTGTACACCTTGAATACCACCAATTAATACAGGAGGTTGCTCTACTACAACAAATATTTCTTCCTCAATAGCTTCTTCTTCTTCAAATTGAGGTGGTGGTGGTGGTAACTCTACCAAATCAGACATGTTTAATTCAGCATCAATATTAATGATTTCATCTTCAATGACTTCATCATTAGGTACTTCAACTGGAACCACAGGTCTTGGTGGTGGTGGAGCTTTTATCTCTTGTTTTGTTTGAACAACTTCCTCAATTGCCACAACTTCTTGGGTTGTTACTGTATATACGTCCTTAGTTTCTGTGGATGTAATTTCTAATTTGAATACAACAAGAAAGATTAGAAGTGATGCAATTACACCAAGTTCAAGGCGGATAAGGTAATCTTTATGATTATCGTTTGGGCGATCTATAATTTTTACTGGCTTTCTCATTTTAACCTCCATCATTATTTATTGATACAACACGATATCCATTAATAATGAAGATTATATGAATACTTTATACACCAATAATGGCTTTTAAACCACCCTTACCTAAGGTTAATTCCACTTGGTTACCAATATTTAGTATTTCTCCATCACTATGAGCCGGAGGATTGCTAAGAAAAGTAATTTTTGCACTTTTTACACAAACACTACTGTAGTAGTTATGATTAAGTTTTATTCCAAAACTAAGCTTAATAAATGCCAACCCTAATTTTAAACGATTGAATGCTGGGAAAATAACCAGCTCTACCCTTCCATCAGAGTTATTTGAATTAGGTGAAATTATGAACTTACCACCTTCAACTGCTCCATTAGCAAGAACAACCATCCAAATATTTTGATTTATTTGAAAGTTGGGAGAAATGATAGATACTGAAAATGGTTTTGCTCTAAAAAAGGCTTTAATACCAGCGATTGTATATTTTAACCCGCCCGTTACACCCCGCATATTTTGAGCATATCTATTTGTAAGACCATCAAAACCAATACCTACAGTATTGAGAAACAAATTATTATTAACATAAGGAACGTCAATTTCCTTTGTTTTATGACGTCTTAGTATATCAAGGTAATAGATAATACTTTCTCCTGGAAGGATTCCTATACTCTTGGCAAAATCATTACCACTACCTAAAGGTATTACACCTAATGTTTTTCCGGCACCATATACATATTTTGCTACAGACTGAATGGTTCCGTCGCCGCCACAAGCCACAATAATATCAAAAGCGTTAGTAGCTTGCTCTATGATGCTTTCTAACTCGTTCAAGCGGGTAATGTAGAAAAAGCGGGAATTTTTAAATGTTCTGTTTATCGTAGTTTCAGATTCACGTATGAATGAACCTGCTCGTGACGAGTTAGAAAACTCATTGATAACAAAACAGATAGAAGCTTCCAAGTTATCTAATCAAAATGCTTAATTGAAATCATAAAATTCCCATTATTATCTCTTGGTAATGGTATTTTTTCAATTATGGCGTCTAGGCTTAAGCTGCCAAATATGAGTGGGTAAGAAACAGAAGCTACTTTTTCATGCTTTATTGGAACTTGAATTCTAAGAGGATCAATTACAATAAGCAATAGGTCTTCAGTAGATTCAAATTGGCTATTTGCATACGCCTCCAGTTCTTTATCAGGAATACATCTGATAAAGCCCTCGGAAATAAGTGTCTCTGGGCTGTATTCTCCGGAACTAGTAAAAGTTTTCCAAGAGCGTTTTGTAATTATGGTAAAAAGTAGATCGTAATCCAATGATTCAGAAAAGTTTAGTTATTGTATGCTAAATGAATGAGTGCGTCGCCTTTATGAACAACTGGACTGTAATTTAATCCAATAATTTGCCCATCTTTCGGTGCTAACACTTTAGTATGTAAGTCTCCATAAGGATCGTTAATATAACCTAATAAGCCTCTTTTAGCTACAATATCGCCAAGTTTAGCTTTAGGTTGAAATAGGCCAGCATTTTTAGATCGAAGCCATGTAGACTTATTGTAAGTTCTTATTAGCCTATTAGTAGGGTTTTTATCTGGAGAAGATGAGTTCATTCCAAGGTGCTTCATTAACCTCAAAGTACCATTTATTCCCTCTGTAATACCTAATTCATCAAAACGAAGAGATTCTCCCGCCTCATAAACAAGAATTGGCTTACCTTTCTTTTGTGAGGCACTTCTAAAAGATTTTGAGATTAAAGGCGAATCTAATATTACGGGAGGAGCGAAAGCTTGTGCTAATTTATGAGCTCTAGTACTATTGAAGGAAACTCTAATTTGTGGATAATTAGATCTGCTAGCCCCACCAGTATGGAAATCAACACCACAGTCGATATGAGGAATGATATCTTTCATAAGAGTGTAAGCCATCAGTTTTGCTAAAGAACCATCTTTAAGCCCAGGAAAACTTCGATTGATATCTTTTCCATCTGGTAAACCTCTTACATTCTGGATAAATCCATAAATATTTACAATTGGTATTGCTACAACAGTGCCTTTTTCAGGGATGATTTTATCTGTTTCAATCATTCTTCGAATAATCTCAACACCGTTAATTTCATCACCATGCAAACCACCTGTTAATAATAATACAGGTCCATCTATTTTGGAGCGGTAAATATGAACAGGAATATCAATACTTGTGTATGTAGGAAGCCGTGCAATATTGAAATTAACAGTAGAATGTTCGCCTAACTCGACCTTCTGTTTATTAATAGTAATTATATCAGGCATTGCTTTTGATTTTACGCCTACGTTTAGGTCGATTTCTAATTTCTTCAACGGCATTTGTCACATATTTAACAACGCTTCCTGCAATATCTTTTTCTGTAGTTTTTTCAATGCCTTCTAAGCCTGGAGATGAATTAACCTCTAAAATAAGAGGTCCACGGTCAGATTGAAGTAAATCAACCCCAGCAATAGGTAATCTCATTGCCTGCGCTGCAGTAAGAGCTGCTTCGCGTTCTGCTTTTGTAAGCTTAATTAAACTTCCAGAGCCGCCTTGGTGCAAATTAGAGCGGAACTCACCCTCTTTCCCTTGCCGTTTCATCGCACCTGCAACTTTACCATCTACAACAAAAGCGCGTATATCGGCGCCTTTACTTTCTTGTATGAACTCTTGAACAATAACTCGAGCTTTCATGCTATGAAACGCTTCAATAATTGATTGAGCCGCTTTTTTTGTAGGGGCAAGAACAACTCCATAACCTTGCGTCCCTTCTAGTAATTTAATGATTAGAGGTGCTCCTCCAACAGAGTCGATTAAACTATTTACTTCTTTCGAGTAGTTTGTAAAAACTGTTTTTGGTAAGCCTACACCAGCACTTGCAAGTATTTGTAAGCTTCTAAGTTTATCTCTAGATCGAACTAACGATTGCGACTCTACGGCAGTAAAAATACCCATCATTTCAAATTGGCGAACAACAGCAGTTCCATAAAAAGTAACGGAAGCACCTATTCTAGGGATTACAGCATCCAAAAAAGACAAGCTTTCCCCGTTAAAATAGATATCAGGTCTATCCTGCTCAATTATGATATCACATTTCAAATGATCTATTACAAAAGCATTATGGCCACGACTTTCTATAGCCTCTACAAGTCTTTTTGTGGAGTAAAGACCAGAATTTCTAGATAGGATGCCGATATTAATTGGTTCTACTTCTTTGTTCATTATTTTTTGTTCGACAAGTTAGTTTTAGAGACATCAACAAGAAATTTTCTACTGATGAAATTTCTACCAATCAGCAAGGGATATTTCATTTCTGATCGATCCGCTAAAGAAAGTTCAATTTTATAAATCTTATTAAACATCAAAATGGTAGTTTTAACAAAGACTCTCTTTTCTGAGAGTCCATTCGAGCTTTTAACATCTCTAACATCATGAACTGGAAGCTCAAAAAGCTTTTCATTATATGCTGGATGCTCAGGATCTAATAATAGAAAACGGACAGTTTCAACGCCATCTTTTTCAAAAAGCTCAATTTTGTGGCAGTGTAAACTAGAAGAATAAGCACCAGTATCAATTTTTGCTTCTATATTCTGAATACCCCAATTTGGTAAATCAATGTATTCTAATCTGCCAATAATTTTTTTTGGGGAATCGCTCATATGCAAAAATAACGCTTATTAAGTTCATGTTCATCATTTCTTACCATTAAATTCTTTTTATTTCTACCAAAAAAGTGAAATGTACTTGAAGTTCCTATATTCACATTAAATCATAAATTATTTCTATCCAGCGTGTTTAATATTACCTCTCCTACTTTAGTAATCAACGAGCAAATTGTTCGCACAAATATTAATAAAATGAAGGACAAAGCAGCTAGGTTTGGACTAGAGTTTAGGCCTCATTTCAAAACTCATCAATCTAATTATATAGCAGAGTTCTTTAGGCTACAAGGAGTTACTAGTATTACCGTATCATCTATTAAGATGGCTGAGTATTTTTCAAATCATGGTTGGAAGGATATTACTATTGCGTTTCCTGTAAATATTCTTGAACTCGAACGGTTAAATAAATTATCATCACGGATCAGGCTCACTGTTCTCATTGTAGATGAAAACGTAATTAATTGTTTGAATAAGAATCTTATCAATCCAATTAATGCCTATATAGAACTCGACCCAAATTATGGACGAAGTGGAATATCCATAGATAATGTTTCTCAGATGGAGCAACTTAAAATAAGAATAGATGCTTCTGATGTACTACAGTTTTCGGGTTTTTACGTACATGCTGGCCATACTTATAAATGCAAAAACTCAAATGAAATAAAGCGTGTTTCTAATACTGTTTTGGATAAGCTTCTAATTATCAAAGAACATTTCAGTTCCCCTATTTGCTTTGGTGATACTCCCTCCTGTTCTGTTTTAGAAGATTTTGGAGTTATAAGTGAGATAAGCCCGGGAAATTTTGCTTTTTATGACTGGATGCAGGTTATGATTGGCAGTTGCAAAGTGGAAGATATAGCAATGGCTTTATACTGTCCTGTAGTAGCTAAATACAAAGAACGCAATGAGATACTGATTCATGGTGGTGCAGTTCATTTGTCTAAAGAGTTCTTATTGAATGATGCAAAAATTCCATATTTCGGTGTTGTAGCTGAAACAAAGGAAAATGGCTGGGGTAAGGTTATTGATAATTGCTTTGTGAAATCAATCTCTCAAGAGCATGGAATTCTTACTTGTACAGATGATTATTTCGAATCAGTTAACGTCGGAGATTTAGTGCCTATAATACCAATACACTCGTGTCTTACAGCAGACTTAATGGGTGGGTATATAAATCTGGACAACCATAAAATTGATCACATGTCTTCTGGCCCAAAATAAAAAAGGCTCCAAGTAGGAGCCTTTTAACGTTATTTATTTACACCAGGAATTGTAAGTTTTTCTGGGTTTGGTGAATGCCAAGGGAAAGGTTTTGCTTTCTTCTTTTCTGGATAAACCTGATCTAAATTATTAGCATCATATAGTCTACCATTTTTCATTACGTATTTGATGGTATTGGAATTACGTAGGTTTGTTAATGGATTTTTATCCATAATAACTAAGTCTGCTAATTTTCCAACTTCAATAGAGCCCAAATCACCATCAAGGCCTAAAGATTCAGCACCAATGATGGTAGCTACTCGTAATGCATTATGTGGTGTTATTCCGCCAGAGCCAATAGACCAAAGCTCCCAATGATATCCTAAGCCTTCTAGTTGACCGTGGCTCCCTACGCCAGATAAACCGTCTGCATCAACTAAGTCTTTGATAAACTCAGCATGTTTCTTAAACACATGCTCATCATCACGGAACCAGCCTGGTCTACGTCTTGATTTACTAGCAAGCTCTTCATACGGTGTAAAGAAGCTCAACTTTGGATCATCAAATGGATTTTCTCGAGAATAATAGTAGTTCTCAGCCCAAGGTCCTCCATAAGAAACTAGAAGCGTTGGGGTTACAGCCATTTTTATCTGAGAAACAGCAGAGATTACATCATTATAGATTGGGTAAATCGGAAATGAATGTTCATGACCTGGATAACCATCAATCAACTGTGTTAGATTAAGCTTCCAATCAAGTGCGCCTTCTGTAGTAGGCATAATACCTTGCTCACGAGCTGCCATTAATATCCATTGACGCTGCTTTCTATTACCTGCTAAATACATTTTTATATATTTAGTTTTATAGTATTTGCTGTATTGCGTCATAACGTCTTTTGCTTCATCTAAGCTCTTGATGTTATATGCCCAAAAACCATAACCAGGTCCTGTGGAATATACTCTTGGCCCTTCCATCATACCTGCTTCAACCATATCCGAATAGGTAAGTACGTCGGTAGTTGCGGTTTGTGGATCACGAGTTGTAGTTACACCATAAGCTAGGTTTGTAGCATAATTCCATACACGTTGTTTGTGGATTCCCCAAATTGGCCACATATGAGCATGTGTATCTACGAAGCCTGGAGTAACTGTTTTGCCAGACAAATCTATCGTTTCTGCACCTTTATGAGCAGTAAGGTTAGTCCCTACTTCAGCAATTCGGTTATTCTTGATAAGGATATCTCCTTTTTCAATCACTTCCATGCCTTTCATGGTTAGGATTCTTGCATTCTTTAAAAGAACGGTGCTTTCTGGAATATCTCGATTATAGAATACCTCTATAGTTAGCTCTTGCGGCTCGTATCGAGGTTCTTTCTTGTCGTTTTTCTTTTCTTTAGAATCTTTATCAGAATCTTCAGTGTTGTCACTATCTTCAACTTCTTCTTTTTTAGACTCTTCAGATTTTTTCTTTTCAGCCTCTAATTTTTTTGCAATTTTAACAGAGTCATCAAATGCTTGAGCATCATCAAGATTGTAAATGAAATGACCGTTTCCGATAGACCAATGCACTTTTTTCGCATCAGCACTCCAGTAAGGAAACTGGCCTCCAATCTTAGTTAATTTTCTTGAAGGGAAGTTCGCACTCTCTGCTTTAGCCACAGATATCTTTGGAGTATCACCACCTGTAACAGGAACTGTAACTACATAAATATCATTATTAATATGAGCTAAAGCTTGGTCTCCACTAGGTGCCATAGTAATAGTCTCAGCCTTTGATGGCGGATTATTCTCTTTTGCATAATCTACAGGATGCATGATGTTTTGTAAACTGGCACTACCATTAGAATGAGACTCTATAATTGAAGAGCCTCTCGGGGTAATTCCTGTAATACTTACATGCTCTTTTTCGTCTGTGCCATCCCATCTAATTGAAACTAAAGTTCCACTCTTATTCAAAAAGATTCGATCATTATTATTCACAAAATGAGGATTAGAACGACCATTAGACTTATCTATTAAGTTGTTATTCCCCCCTTTTGATGAAACCCAAATGATGTCATCGGTTGATGAAAAAGCAAATGGTCCGGTAGCTTCTTTATAGCTTCTTGATGAGCCTCTAAAAGCGACTACCTTTTCTCCATCATTAGACCAAGCGGGAGAACTATAAATTCCTGGCTCCTTAGTTAGTTTGGTTGGGCTAAAACGTTTCGCAAAAGGATTTGCTTTGAAAATGGCTCCTCCGTCAGTATCACTCCAGCTAACAAAGGCAATTGATTTACCATCTGGTGACCAAACTGGAGTTGCTTCGATTTCTTCAGTTGTAGTAAGTCTCTTAGGTTTGCCATCAGGAATATTCTGAATATAAATATCGTTTAGAACTGTATATACTAAAGACTTACCATCAGGTGAAGGTGCTGCATCTCTAATTTGTGTAGCCAATACTTCTTTTTCATCAGTAATTGGGTATTTAAAGAATACTTCTGGCCCTACTTCCAGTTGTGTTTTAACAGAAAATGGAATTTCTATTGCTGAACCACCTGAAACAGGAATCTTATAAATCTTTCCGCCATAAGAAGCTACGAGCATTTTGCTATCTGGGGTAAATGCCATTGCAGGTAATACACCCATTGAGGCTATAGATTCTTGATCATCCCGTTGAACAGGGTAAGCAAGCCAATTCTCTTCACCAGTAGAAAGCTCTCTTAAAACGAGGCCTGTTTTATCTTCATATCTAGAGCCATAAACTAACCATTTCCCATCATCCGATAACACAGGAGTAAATGCAGATCCATATCTAGAAGTAATAGTTCTAACTTGACCAGTTTCTCTATCATAACGACCAATTTGATACTGAGGAAGTTGAGCGTTGTAATTCCACGATCCATTTCTTCTTGAGAAATAAACATAACGTCCATCGGGACTTACAGCAGGATCAATAGTTTTTAAACTTGTTGGTTTCGAGATTAAAGCCGTCCCGCTACCACCATCTTTATGGTATATCCATAGTTTAGGTGTTCTAGTTCCCTTAGAAGCAACGATATATTTTCCATCGGGGGTCCAATCAGCTCCCGGAAATTCATCTTTATCGCCTTTTGAGACTTGAGTAATATCAGAAGTGTCTTCTAGGTTTATATAATAAAGGTTGTCATTTCCATCCGCATCGGAAGTATACAGTATGTGTTTACCATCTGGACTGTATCGAGGATGAGTATCAAAAGCCATTCCATCTGTAATCTGTGTGGCTTCTCCCCCTTCTATAGGCAGTTGATAAATGTCACCAAGAAAATCGAATATAATATGTTTCCCATCAGGGCTTACATCTAAAGACATCCAGGTGCCTTCCGCACTTTCAATATCAATAAGCCTACCAGGATTTAAAGGTAGTTTGCTACTTTTTTTTGTGATTTTAGAGGTATCAGCAAATAATTCTTTTGATTGAGAATTAGTTTGCTGATTCTGATAATTCTGAAGTGCAAATGCACTAGCTGCATTTATTGAAAACAGGAAAGTTAGAAATACAGTAATGTACCCACCTGTTTTACGGTAGTAAAATGAACTCATAAAATTAAAATTTAATTGATAAATAACTCCGAATCGCAATAAACGGAATTTATTTCAATTCATCATTAAACTTTAATCAAATAACTGAGGATTGATCTATCGAAAAGCTCATAGTATCAGCGTTCATCTCCGCATTCATTCCCACAGGAATTGTCACATTTTTTTCTTCATGACTAATCATGGCTCCATAATAAGCAGGTATGTTAAGTGGCTTGATATGATCATCAAAGATTTGGTTAAGCGTTAAACTATTCTCTCCACCTTTGCAGTCGGTACAGCGTCCAAAAACAAAACCACTAATATTGTCTAAAATACCAGCTAGTTTAAGTTGTGTAAGCATTCTATCTATTCGATAAACACTTTCACCAACATCTTCTAAAAATAAGATAGAGCCTTTAAAATCAGGTAAATAATCTGAGCCGATCATAGCCGTAAGAACGGTTAAATTACCGCCATAGATGGGGCCTGATGCTTTTCCTGATCGAATTGTATAGGCATCGTATAAGTCTTCCTCTGGGATTTTATATTCTTCTGGAACACCTTTAATAAGTACATTGTCAAAGCTGGTCTGAGTAAATTCATTCCAATTAGAAGTACCTACTGGCCCATGATAACTTATTAAACCAGTTTTTGCAGCGATAGACATATGCAAAGACGTGATATCACTAAACCCAATAAGTGGTTTTGGGTTATTTTTAATCACGTCAAAGTCGAGATAATCTAAGATTCGGTTACACCCCCAACCTCCTCGTACACAAAGTATTGCATCTACATTTGTATCTTTAAACATAGCCATTAAATCAGCTGCTCTATCCTCATCAGTACCAGCCAAAAAACCACGGCGATCTCTAACGTGTTTCCCAAGCTTAAGAGTATAGCCCTGATTCTTTAGCGTAATCAGCATTTCATCAAAATCACTTTTGTTATAAACTGGGCTCGCAGGAGCAACCATACCTAATGTTGAAGACCGCGAAATACGATTTGGCTTAATAAGTGTTTTACTCGAATTAGAGGTGTGTGCCAAAGTTTTGGCTGTACCACCTATAAATGCAAAAGCACTAAGTCCTGTAAGTTTCAAAAAGTTTTTTCTAGAATAGGCCATAATCTTATTCTCCGTAATTATTGATATAAATGTTCTTTTACTATTAATTCGAGTACTTCTTGTGGAAGAAGTTCATTCACATTCTCACCCTTAGCAAGTGCCGTTCGTATCTCTGATGAGGCGATTGGGATGGGTTGATGGGTTACAAAGGTTGTTTGCAACAATATTTCCGGCGATACCTTTTTATGGTTATTGCCTGGGCGTTTTGCAACTAAGAGGTTTGCTTCCTCTAAAATTTCATTATAAAATTTCCAAGTATCAAATTGAGCTAAGCTATCTTCGCCCATACAAAAATAAAAAGAGTGCCCTGGGTGTTCTTTTTTAAGATGGCGGATTGTTTGAAAGGTATACGAAGGCTTAGGAAGGTTATTCTCGATGGTTAATATTGAAACGCCAACATCTTTAAATGCCTTCTCAAGCATAGAAAGCCGGGTAGCGTAATTAACCTGTTCCTCATCTTTTTTATGAGGAGGATTTGGCGTTAATAAAATCCAAAGCTCGTCTATTATACCCGAGTTCAAAAATGAATAGGCTATGGAAACATGTCCGTTATGAACAGGATCAAAAGTACCACCGAATAGACCTATTTTCTTCAAAAGTTGTTAGCTTGTAGCAGATGTATTCTCTTCAGAAACTGAGGTAGAGTCTTTTAAACCTAGCTCAGCTTCATCTCTTAGTTTTTCAGCTTCACCGCGTAACTCACTAGAAGGGAAAAGTTGAATAAATTTCTCATAACTAGAAATTGCACTCTGATAACGTTCACCCTTTTTTCCTTCCACACTTAAAGATGCATACCTATTATAGGTAGCGATTTGATGAACAAGAGCTTCCTCTGCCCATTTAGACTCTGGAAATTGATCGATAGTTAAATCATAATAGATAATTGCCGCTTTAAACATATCAATACGCGCATAAAATTCGGCTGATTTTAAATACTTTAAAGCGAGTTTATTTCTAAGATCATCAATTTTAGATGCCGCTTCAGGAACACGATCAGAGTTAGGGTAATTATTGATAAATAGTTGAAATAATTCAATAGCTCTACCTGTAGGACTTTGATCTAATCGATAGCGTGGGCTTTGCTCAAAAAAGCTAAGCGCTCTTTTGTAATCAACCTCTTCCCTTTTTTCATCTCTTGGATAATAACTTATGTAGCGCTCGTATTCAGCGGCAGCCAGTAAATATCTACCATTTTTAAAATAACTTTCTGCTAAATAAAATTGAGCTTCTTGAGCGTAACTTGTACCTCTTCCTATTCTAGTTACGGTTTCAAAAGCATCGGCTGCATCACTATATTTACCTTTTTCATATAGTGACATAGCTTTGCCAAAAGAAACATTGATAGGCTCTCCTGGGCGGATTAAAGACTTGTTATTACAAGCGGTTCCAATAATAATAAGAGGTAATAACAGAATGAAAATATTTTTCATATATATAGACGTGTGATAATTAATTTAGTGATCACGATTTTGTAAGAAGATAAGAAGTTTTTTTAGCTCTTGTTTGAATTTAGAGTCTTTAAATTCATTCAACAAACTATACGTATTGTTGTAATGGTTCTGTATCTCAATTTTAATATCTTCAATCACGTTTAACGTTGTGTATAAACCTAAGACCTCTTGAACATCCATATCAGTAGCATTTTCTTTATCTAAAGTTGCTAAGATAGAATTCCGTTGGTCCGTATTTGCACGCTGTAACGCAAGCAAGGTAAGATATGTTTTCTTGCCTTCATAAATATCTCCACCGGCCTTTTTACCAAACTTAATTGGATCTGCAATTGCGTCTAACAAGTCATCTTGAATTTGGAAAGCAATCCCCATTTCAGAACCTATTTGAGCTAATTTATTGCATTGCTCAGGCGCTGCATGGGCAGAAATTGCACCCATTTGAAGTGCACCAACAATTAAAGCCGAAGTTTTACCTTCAATCATTTGTATATAATCTGATAAAAGCACCGTTTCTCTATCAACAAACTCCATATCTAGAGCTTGGCCTTCGCAAACAGTTATCGTGCTTTTAATAAAAGCATCATTAATAGCGGCGTATTCCTGTTTTGAAAATGCATCTGAACTTCCATAAAAAGAAAGCTGTCTGATCGCATCTGCAAACATAACATCTCCTGTCAAAATTGCTACTGTGTCATTCCATTTACTGTAAACACTAGGTTTTCCTCTCCTAGTTTCTGCACTATCCATAATATCGTCGTGTACTAGCGTAAAATTGTGGAGAATTTCGATTGCTAATGCAGCTGGGAGTGCATCTTTAACATTGCCACCACAAAGTCCGTTTGCGAGCAAGGTCAAAAATGGGCGAATCCTTTTACCTCCAACATTAAGAGCGTAAGTATAAGGCTCATATAAAGTGTTCGGGGATTCCGGAATCGGAAGATCCGACAAAGCTTTGGTGATAAGCAGTTGTAATTCTTTTTGTAGCGCGGTAGAACTCAATTCTTTATTTGATGAATGATAATTGTGAAATATACGGATTCTATCAATGCATTAAAGAGCTGATTTTATGCGTAGATGACTTTTATTAAGTTGAACGGGAGAAGTGCATCCTAACAGAGTTAACCCAATCTTTAAGCTGTTTTGCCATTCATTAAATAAACCTTCCAAGCCTTTGTAACCACTCTTGTTAATTGCTGCGATTATTGGTTGGGCCGTAGCAGTAAAGGTAGCACCAAGGCACATAGCTTTTGCGATATCGAGAGATGAGCGAATTCCACCCGAAGCAATTACCTCAAAGCTTCTCTCCCACTGTAATGAACCAATATCGAGAAGGCAATCGGTGGTAGAAATACCCCACTCATTAAACAACTGATTTTCTTTTATATGATTATCTCTAGCGTTTTCAACCTTTGCCCAACTGGTGCCTCCTGCCCCTGCTACATCAAGTACAGAAACTCCAGCATTAAGCAGTCTCTTTGCAGTGTATTTAGAGATTCCAGCGCCAGTTTCCTTTACTATAATCGGAATGGACGAGTTCTCAACCAAAAATTGTATGCCTTCAACAATACCCTTAAAATTACGATCGCCTTCAGGCTGCATTAACTCTTGAAGCGGATTTAAATGAACAATTATAGCATTTGCTTCTATACTATCGACAAGTAATTGTAACTTTTTGTTAGAGAGGCCTCCAATTAATTGAGCCCCCCCGATATTAGAACAAATAAATGCTGTTGGAGCTTTCTTACGGACAATAGAGAAGGTTTTCGTTAATGACTCATCTTCTAGCATTGCTCGCTGGCTACCTACTCCAAAAGGAATATTATGAGTCTCACAAAACTCCGCAATAATAGCGTTAATAGGTTCTGCATCAGCATAACCGCCTGTCATAGATGAAATGAATAACGGAAATGAGAAAGATCTACCTAAGAACGTAGCTTCTGTTGAGACGTCATCAAAGTTGACTTCTGGAAGGGCATTATGATTAAACTCATAATTATTGAAGCCTGAGGTTTTCTCATACTGAGTAGCCCCATTTATTGTTAATTCAATATGATCTTTTTTTCTCTGCTGTATTTTACTCATTCTTAAAGTTGCCATTTAATCTTCAAAACACAAAATCATATTAACTAGATAATAAGTAGGAATATTTTAAAGCGTAAAATATCGTTGATTTTATGAAGACTAAATTAACCTTTCCAAACGGGTACAAAGCTACAAGCTTCGCCGTACATTACTTTTTTTGCTGATTGCATTAACTTATTGGTAGCCAGTAGATAAATAGAGTCTGGAACATGAATATCTCCACAACCTTTTAGCAGAACGAATTTATTTTGGTACCTACTCCAATCATACATTTCAATATTTCGTCGGTACAACTCGTGTGTTATTTCTTCTGGAGAAAGATGGAAAACTTCTTTAGAAAAAGAACTTGCGTGGGAAGTGATAAGCATCCAAGCCCAAGGTGCAATTATTGCATCTGTGGAGCAATGCACCGAAAGGTATTTCCCTGAATATTCTGCCCAATCGAAGAGCTTCAATTTGTCACGGAAATCTTGTTCTTTTAACAAAAGCTCCATGTGCAAGAAGTCTTTAATGTCTAAAGTGGCAATTGGAGTTGGGTCGTAAAAGAGTTTGGCTAAATCTAGAGTAACTAGTTTAGTATTACTTTTTACCTTATTGACAATCGGTTCTTGCATGGTATAGGTTAGATAAAAGATGTTGATGAAAGCTGCTCTTAAACAGAGAAACTTTCACCACAAGAACAGGTACGAGCAGCATTTGGATTATGAAAATGAAATCCCTGCCCTTCCAAACCTGTTGTGTAATCAAGTTCTGTACCTGCTAAATAGAGGAAGCTACGCATATCAATGAGTACCTTAAAATCAGCAAGTGTAAAGATTTTGTCTGAATCAGAAGGTGTAACATCAGTTTTAAAATCAAGGTCGTAAGTGAGACCAGAACAGCCTCCACTTACAACACCAATTTTAAGGTACGCTTCTTTAGAAACGCCTTTTTCAAGTCGAATTGTTTCGAGGCGTTTCAAAGCACGTTCGCTAATGCTAATTTCCATTTTAAACTGAGAGAACTTGAATTTCAGGATCTATTCTTCGCACCATACTTTCAATAGCATAAAGTGTTCCTGTACTTGCTGTTGGGCAAGTGCCACACGCACCTTGATAATGAACTTTAAGTCGATTTCCTTCCAATCCTAACACTTTTAGTCCACCGCCGTCAGCTAAAAGATATGGGCGAACTTGTTCGTCGAGCATTCTATTGATCTCAATAAGACGCGGATCGTCAGAATCACGAGCTTCTTTACTCACATGAACTTCTTCGTCTTCAACTACATCAGCTTGAGCTTCAGCCTCACGGATTGGTGGAGCTAGTTTTCTGAGAAGTTCTGACCAAACAGCTTTTCCATCTTGAGTAACGGTAATGTATTTGTCTACGTAATAAACGTTTATAACGTTATCTATTGCAAATAATGCAGACGCTAAAGGATCGTTTGCAGCGTCACCACTATTCTCAAAAGAGCGTGTTACACCATTTGTAAGCGGCTCGTTTAGTACGAAGCGCATTGCATCTGGATTGGGTGTTCTTTCTATTTCTTTAATTTTAGCCATGTTTTCTCCTTGTTATCCAAAAAATTCTTTTACTAACTCAATTCCTTCTACTAAAGCATCTATATCACTTTCATTATTATAAAATGATAGTGAAGCACGAACCGTTCCTGGAATGGTATAATGTTGCATAATTGGTTGCGCACAATGATGTCCAGTTCTAACCGCAATGCCTTCTTGATCTAAAATTGTGCCTACATCACTAGGATGAATATCACCAATTAAGAATGAAATCACTGAAGCTTTAGTTGGAGCAGTACCAATAATTCTAACTCCATCAATATTATTTAATTTATTTGTTGCGTATTCCAGAAGCTCGTGCTCTCTGGTAGCAATATTATCCATTCCAATTTGCGTGAGATAATCAATACTAGCTGCAAATCCTATTCCAGCAGAAATCGGTGGCGTACCAGCTTCAAATTTAAATGGAAGATCGTTCCACGTTGTTTTTTCGAAGGTGACTTTATCAATCATATCACCGCCTCCACGGTATGGTGGCATTGATTCCAGAAGCTCTTTCTTTCCAAATAATATACCGAATCCTGTTGGTCCACACATTTTGTGAGCGGAAAACACATAGAAATCAGCATCAAGCTCTTGAACATCGACCACAGAATGAGGAACTGCCTGTGCCCCATCAATAAGAACTGGAATATTCCTTTCGTGGGCTGCTTCAATAATCTCTTTAACTGGATTAACAGTTCCCAGAGCATTGGACACATGCGTTACCGCAACCATCTTTGTACGGTCTGATAATTGGCTATGAAACTGGTCCATAATCAACTCTCCACTTTCCGACATTGGAATCACTTTAAGAACGGCGCCCGTTTGTTCAGCAATCATTTGCCAAGGCACTATGTTAGCGTGATGTTCCATTTCAGAAACGAGAATCTCATCTCCAGCCTTAAAATTAGCTCTCCCATAACTATGGGCTACAAGATTTATGGAATCTGTAGTTCCAGTAGTAAAGATAACTTCTTCTAAACTACCAGCATTTATTAAGTTCTTAACTTTAGTTCTGGTAGATTCATAAGCATCGGTAGCTTTCTGACTGAGGCTGTGTATACCACGATGAACATTTGCATGCTCATTTTTGTGATAAGCATCTATCCTATCGCTAACAACTTTCGGCATTTCACTAGAAGCTCCATTATCTAGATACACCAATTTTTTTCCATTGATTGTTCTAGAAAGAATGGGGAAATCAGAACGGACTTTGTTCCAATCTATCTTAGTTAATATGTCGTTTGGAGATGTATTCATGCTAAATATCGAAGTTGCATTCAGGTTCAAGCCTAAATACAACTTCAAATTATATAGTTATTTATTATCTCTATTTGTGTATTTAATTACTTCTTTAAGAAGTAATTCTTCTACCGATTTTACGGCCATGCTTTCAACACTTTCTAGCGCAAAAGCATACACAAGTAATTCTCTAGATTTCTGTTCAGTTAGACCGCGACTTTGCAGGTAAAACACCTCTTCGTCTTGTAATTGACCAATAGTTGCACCGTGTGAACAGCGAACATCATCAGCGAAAATCTCTAACTGAGGTTTAGTGTGCACAGTACCATCATCAGAAAGCAATAAGTTTCTATTTTCTTGGAAAGAATCAATTTTCTGAGCGTCTTTTGCTACAAAAATCTTACCGTTGAAAATAGAGTGTGCAGCATCGTTAACTACCACTTTATGTAACTGGTGGCTATTTCCATGTGCAAAACGGTGATCCATTATAGAATGGGTATCTGCAATTTGCTCGCCATCAATTAATACAAGTCCATCAACCGTGAAGTCAACTTCTTCTGCATTTTGAATAACTCTAGGGTCATTTCTAAATAATTTTGCCCCAAGGCATATTGTATACGAATGATATTCCGCATTCTTCTCTAGAGTAGCAACTGGGCGTGAGATGTGAGAAGCTTGTTTGCTATCTCTTTGCATTCTTGCATGATGAACATGTGCGCCTGTAAACAACTTAAATTCCGTAACAGGAACATTCAAGTAAACATTGTCTGCTAAGCCAATATGCTCTTCAATGATGGTTGCTTTAGAATACATTTCACCAACAAAAAGGAGACGTGGGGTTGCATAAAAAGCTTTTTCAGCATCCGTAAAAATATTTAGAATGTGAATAGGACTTTCAACAACCGTTTCCTCTGGTAGATAGATAAAAGCACCATCAGAGAAAGCAGCGTCGTTTAATGCAGAGAACACGTCATCTTCGTAATTGGTGATAGTTCCCAAAAATGTTTTTACTGCATCATGGCTTGCGTTATCAGCTAGGTTGCCAACAACAACGCCATTTGGTAAAGCTTCAATAGTTGATAATTCTTCAACATAATCTCCATTCACAAACACTAACCGAGAATTAAGCGCTTCTGGGTAGTAATGCTCTGAAATGTCGCCAATACTACTTGCGTTAGCTTCATTAATTGGGGAGAATGTGTTCTTAGTGATAGACTTAAGATTGGTAAATCTCCACTCTTCATCTTTTCGGGTAGGAAAAGCAGTGTTGTTTAGTTCTTCTCTACCACGCTCATTAATAGCGCGAATTGAGATACTCTGACTACTGCTTTCAACAGAACCAGAAAGATAAGATAACATAGTTTCTTTCTGTAATACTTCACTCATTACTGAGCCTCGCCATTTAGTGCTAATTCTTTTTCGTATTTCTCGTAACCATCTGCCTCTAATTCTTCAGCAAGAGAAATATCGCCTGACTTTATAATTTTACCATCAAGCATTATGTGAACAAATCCTGGTTTAATGTAGTTCAGCAATCTTTGGTAATGGGTAATCATCACAATAGCATTTTCGCTATTTGCAATTTTGTTTACGCCATCAGAAACAACTTTTAAAGCATCAATATCTAGTCCAGAATCAGTTTCATCTAAGAAAGATAGAACTGGATTCAAAACAGCCATTTGGAAGATTTCGTTTTTCTTTTTCTCTCCACCAGAGAAGCCAGTGTTAATACTTCTTTCAAGAAATTCGTTCTTCATTTCAATTACATCAAGTTTGCTCACGATGTAGTCTTCAAACTCAATTGGGTCGAGCTCATCTCTACCGTTTGCGCGTGCAATTGTATTGTAAGCTTCTCGAAGAAGAGTTTTATTAGTGATCCCTGGAACTTCAACCGGATATTGAAAAGCTAAGAACAAGCCTAAATGTGCTCTTTCATCAGCATCAAGTTCAGTGATATCTTGGCCGTTAAAAAGGATCTGACCTTCGGTAACTTCATATTCTGGATGTCCAGCTACAACTTTAGAAAGGGTACTTTTACCACTTCCGTTAGGTCCCATTATAGCGTGGATTTCACCCGCGTTTACTTTAAGGTTTACACCTTTTAAAATTGCAATGTCTTCGCCTTCAACTTTGGCGTGTAGGTTTTTGATTTCTAACACGTTTCTAATATTTATCTATTTAGATTTTTAATTTCTTTTGAATTGATAAAGCAATTCTTTTATCCAACACTACCTTCGAGCTTAATGTCGAGGAGTTTATTGGCTTCAACAGCAAATTCCAGAGGCAACTCTTTCAACACTTCTTTTACGAAACCGTTTATAATCATCGAGATTGCATCTTGTTCACTAATTCCACGTTGCATCAGATAGAAGATTTGCTCTTCCCCTACTCTTGAAGTTGTTGCCTCGTGTTCTACACTACTGTTTGAGTTTTCCGATGAAATGTATGGGAAAGTGTGCGCTCCACATTCTTGGCCAATTAACATCGAATCACAAACAGAGTAATTGCGAGCTCCGGTAGCTTTTTTACCTATTCTAACTTCACCACGGTAGCTATTGTTCGATTGTCCGGCAGAAATACCTTTAGAGATAATGGTACTCTTGGTGTTTTTACCAAGGTGAATCATTTTTGTACCAGTATCAGCTTGCTGTTTGTTTGTAGTAACAGCAACAGAGTAAAACTCTCCAACCGAATTATCACCCTGAAGAATTACGCTTGGGTATTTTAAAGTAACAGCTGAACCAGTTTCTAACTGAGTCCATGAAATTTTAGAATTCCTACCTTTGCAAAGGCCACGTTTAGTCACAAAGTTGTAAATACCACCTTTACCTTCTTTATCGCCAGAGTACCAATTCTGAATAGTAGAATACTTTACATCAGCATTATCTAGAGCAACAATTTCTACAACAGCAGCATGAAGCTGGTTGGTATCGTACATAGGAGCTGTGCAACCCTCTAAATAACTTACGCTAGAGCCTTCTTCAGCTACAATAAGTGTACGCTCAAACTGTCCAGATTCCATATTGTTAATACGGAAATAGGTAGAAAGCTCCATAGGGCATTTCGTATTTTTCGGGATGTAACAAAACGATCCGTCTGAAAATACAGCCGCATTTAATGCTGAATAGAAGTTATCTCGAGCAGGTACTACTGAGCCTAGATACTTTTTAATGAGCTCTGGGTGCTCTTGAATAGCTTCAGAGATTGAACAGAAAATTACACCAGCTTCGGCTAACTTTTCTTTAAAAGAAGTGAATATAGAAACACTATCAAATACGGCATCTACGGCCACACCAGCAAGTGCTTTTTGTTCGTTTAACGGTATTCCTAATTTCTCATAAGTCTCTCGGATATTTGGATCAACATCATCCATACTATCCAATTGTGGCTTTTTCTTTGGAGCAGAATAATAAAGAAGATTTACAAAGTCGGGCTTATTATAAGTTGCATTAAACCAAGTTGGTTCCGTCATTTCAGTCCAAGCACGATATGCCTTCAATCGATATTCAGTCATCCATTCAGGCTCGTTCTTTCTAGCTGAAAGTTCTCTTACAATATCTTCACTAATGCCTTTAGGAAAATCTTCGTATTCAACGTCGGTGGTAAAGCCATACTTATACTCTTCACCAATCATCGACTCTAACGCTTTTGTCTCGCTCATCAGATATTTTAGTCTTAAAATTATTCGTTGGGTTACATTCTGAACTCATCTTAAGCTAGTTCAGACCAACGATTAGTGTCTTATTTAGAATTCGTCCAAATATACAAAAATTACTTCTCAGAACTAAATAAGAACTTATTGAGAATCTCTATCCATCAAATAAATTAATTCATGGAAAAAGTGTTCTGAGAGGTAATATGCTATGGAATTGTAACTTCAAGAAGTTTTGTTTTTGCCAAGGTAGCTATCTCTATTTCAGAAATGACATTTGGAACGAGTATGCTATCGCCTAGTTTGTATTTGATACTCCCTCCTTTAAATTTCAAGTCACCTCTACCCTCTAAGCACATAAGAATTACACATGAATCGATCGTATTGTAGTTTCGAGTGATCTTTTCATCAACAACTAAACGATTAGTCGTAAAATATTGGCAGCTTTCTAATTCGCTTATGGTGACTGAAGGGTCATAATTAGTTTTATACTCATCATAATAATTGAAATCAATGGCATCGAGGGCTTCCTCAACGTGTAACTCTCGTTTATTACCTTCGGCATCTACCCTATCAAAATCATAAATTCTATATGTAATATCAGAAGTTTGCTGAATCTCAGCAATTAATAAGCCTTTACCGATAGTATGAACTCTCCCTGCTGGTAGAAAAAACACGTCATCTTTGTTAGCTACTTCTTTATTAAGAATTTCATTAATTCGACCATCTTCAAATATCTTTACGTACTCATCTTTATCAGTTTTGCGATTAAATCCAGAGATAAGAGTAGCGCCTTCCTCTGCATTTACTACATACCACATTTCTGTTTTGCCGAATGAATTATGTCTTTTGTGGGCTAGTTCATCGTTGGGATGAACTTGAATTGATAAGTCTTCATTCGCATCAATAAATTTGATGAGTAGTGGGAATTTATTTCCAAACTTCTGGTATATGTGCCCACCAATCAAATCACCTTTAAATTCATCTATCAGATCGGTTAGTAGTTTTCCTTTAAAGCTGCCTTCGCTAACAATAGAAATGTTATTAGGAACTCCGGAAATCTCCCAAGATTCGCCACATATTTTACTGTCACCAGTTGGCTTATCTAGAACTTCTGAAAGCTTAGTACCACCCCATATTTTGTCTTTTAAAATAGGTGTAAACTTTAGGGGGTAAAGATTTATGTTCGGCATTGCTTTGAAATAGAATTAGTAGTTATTGTCGCTCATTAAGGCACACACACATGCAGTATTAACAATATCAGTTGAACTACAACCTCGCGAAAGGTCCATTACTGGTTTTGCAAGGCCTTGAATAATTGGTCCAGTAGCAGTTGCGCCAGCTAGTCTTTCCGTGATTTTATAGGCAATGTTTCCAGCATCTAAATTTGGAAAAATAAAAACATTTGCTTGTCCAGCAACGGTAGAGTTAGGAGCTTTAGTTTTGCCTATCGCAGGAATTAAAGCTGCATCAAATTGTAGTTCACCGTCTATAGAAAGACGAATGTTGTTACTTTTAGCAATCTCAAGAGCTTTCTTAATAAGCTCAATACCTTCATATTTAGAACTACCCTTTGTTGAAAACGAAAGCAATGCCACGTGTGCTTCTTCACCAACTAATTTTGTATGCGTAACAGCAGAGTCTTGAGCGATGGTAGCTAATTGTTCGGAAGTAGGATATGGAACAACAGCACAATCTCCATAGGTAAATACTCTTCCATCAGAAAAACTCATCAAAAAAGTACTAGATACTACATTTGATCCTTTTTTTAGTCCTACTGTCTGAATTGCGGCTCTGAGAACATCTCCCGTTGTTGAGATTGAACCTGCTACACATCCATCAGCATCCCCTTCTGCAACCATTGATGTTGCAAAATAAAGTGGATCTTGAACTATTTGGTAGGCTTCTTCTTCTGTAATACCTTTATGTTTTCTCTTGTTAAAATATGCTTCCGCGTAAGAATCTAGCTTTTTGTCGGTAGCAGTATTTATGAGCTCTATTTCTTTTGGATAATCTGTAACACCAGGATTGGTTAGCAGAATGACTTCACATAAAGAGTTATTATGTAAATATGTAGCAGCTTCTATTATTCTTTTATCAGAAGTGCGTGGTAAAACTATTCTTTTAGGTTCTTTTTTTGCTTTCTCTTGAATGTTCGCTATAATATCCATCATTAACTTTTATCAATTATTCTTGTAGTGATTTTTGTAATTGTGATATCTATTTAACGAATAGATATCCAGCCCAATCTCTCATTCCCCTGAAAATAATAAAAATTACCCGTATTGATTAAATTAATAATTCAAATCTAGCGAAAGCTTTCCAAAAAATTGAATGTCTTGAGGCTGGTTGTATAGGCTTCTCGAGGTAAAAGAAACGTTTCTCTGTAAGTGTTTAACAATTGCTCCCCAATTTGAAAACCTATTTTTAAAAGCGTCTGCTATAAAATAGGTAAATATGCTATGCCTATTCTGTACTCCATTTGGAGTTGAATAGTTAAGAGATGTTTGGTCTGTATCAGAAGCAAAAATAACTGCTGAATTTTCTATGTTTGAGGTTATCAAGCTAGCTAAATCTTCTAAGGCTTCGTTATCGGAAGTCTGATTAATAAAGACTAGGTCTGCAATAATAGAAAGCTTTGTTAGAGGTAGTTGAGCAATACCATCAAATAATGAATTAAGACTTACTTCGCTCTGGGAGGTCGAATCATTTAATGTTCCAAGATATAGGACTTCTTTAGAAACCTCATCTACCCTTGCATATCCAGATAGATAAACAATAAGTTCGGTGGGTTTGTTATTAATCCCCGCAACCAATCTATTAAAGGAGTTTCTTATAGGTTGAGAACCATGCTGGTCTTCAAAAGACAAAATATTAGATGATGGGACACCGAGAGTTTTATTGAAGTATTCGTTCATCAATCGAGAATCTCTTTTTGCATAACTACGCTCACTTAATTTTCCAGAATAGGAACCATTAGCTATCATATACGCCCATCTATCACTTGACTCAGCCACTAGACTTGGGAAGTTGCGTTCAATATCGATGCTACCGAAAGGGACGTTTGGAATAGCTACAACCGAAAGCTGTTGCGAGAACTCGGAAGGACGCCAAATGGTAACAACATCACTTGCAGCAACCCAGGTTTCGGAAATACCATATAATGCTTTGTACCAATCCCCTTGTCTTTCCACAAGCTTTAGTTGACTTCCCTTCGCTAAATCTGTAAGAACATTGTTTCTATTGATCTCAGGCTTATTCCTTAATGCAGAAACATCCGAAGTAACAACTACAAATGACTCAAAAATATTATTTACAGGAATCGAGTAACCATAGGTGCTATCTTGAAAAAAGACATTTAATCCAATATTTATACCATTATTCTCAGGTAGCGATTCAGGTGCAATTTCTTCAGCCAGATTAATTTCAAGAGTATTATCTCTAAAAGGGCGTTTAGTTCTAGGGATGATTACCTGATTGTTAAATAGTATTTCATACTCAGGGATTTCGGCAAGTTCAAAGCTAGTGTCTAGTGTGTCAACTTCTATACTTTTACCTGTTCTTCTAAGAAGTTTACTCTCTCCAGTAGCTGTAGGTTTCCCTACTGGTTTCATATTTAAAAAAGAGAATCCTGTAAGTGCAGTACCAGCGCCAATTAAAGCAATTTTTTGAGACTGGTTATGTTCGCTAACTATATCATTAGAAAAAGCCGCATAGCCAGCAATTCCTGCGCTTGCTAGACCAAATAATACATAACCTAACCTTGGTCTATATGTTTGAATATAACGGTCTGTTCGAATTCTTTCTGCAAATTCCATCGTATTTGCAGTCTTTAATTTAAACCGAACTATAGGCTCTTCTGGTCTAATACGATCAATTCTATCTAAAAATAATTTGGAGTCTAAAAGTTTAAAGTCATTTCTATCTATTGTCTCTTGGCTTTCAACAACCCAACGAGTACTCGAACATCCTACAAAAAGGAATAATAGCGTTAAGAAATAACAATGAATTCTTAGCTTCAGGCCCATGGCGTTTGTTTAGAAGCCAATGCTATTTTTGCAGCATCAATAGCGATTACAAGTTCTTCGTTTGTAGGGATAACTCTTACATCTACTTTAGAGTGTTTACTGCTTATTTTTAAATCCTCTGGAATGTTAAGGTTTGCTTCCTCGTCAATTTCGATACCAAGACCTTCCATTTCAGCAAGAATTTTGGCTCTAATTTGGTGAGCGTTCTCTCCAATTCCACCAGTAAATACAATTGCATCTACACCGTTTAAAGATGCTATATAAGAACCTATGTATTTCTTGGCACGATAACAAAATACGTCAATAGCCTCATTACACCGTCGGTCACCTTTTTCAGCTTCTTCCAAAAGGTCTCGCATATCAGCAGCGTACCCACTCAGTCCAAGCAATCCACTATGTTTATTCAATAAAGCATGTACATTTGCAAGTGACAGTTCTTCTTTTTCAATTAAATAAAAGAGAATGGATGGGTCAATATCGCCCGATCGTGTTCCCATAACTAAGCCTTCTAAAGGAGTAAATCCCATACTCGTATCGTAAGACTTACCATCTTTAATAGCGGTTATAGAACCTCCATTTCCAAGGTGGCAGGTAATTACTCTTGAACCTTGTTTTTCACATCCTGAAATTTTGTAATACTGGCGACTTACATAATAATGGGATGTGCCATGAAAACCATATCGTCTTATTTTATATCGACGATAGAGTCTATTTGGTATTCCATAAAGATATGCATGTTGTGGTAATGAATGATGAAAAGCAGTATCAAAAACAGCAACATGTGGAACATTTGGAAGGTGCTTTTTCGCGGCTTTAATACCTTGTAAGTTTGGTGGGTTATGCAATGGTGCAATATCAAAAGCTTGCTGAATAGCATCTTCTACATCCTCATCAATAAGCACGGAATCTTTAAATGTCTCCCCACCATGAACTACGCGGTGTCCTACTGCTTCAATCTCAGACAAACTATGGAGATGATCGTTGTCTGCTTCAATAAGCAAATCCATTATTGTTTTTAAAGCGCTAGTGTGGTTTTCTAAAACCATCGACTTTTTAACTAACTTCTCGCCTTTCCATTCTTGCCTTATAATAGATGCGACTGCACCAATTCGCTCAATTAAACCTTTGCAAAGGCATTCTTGCAATTCAGTATTAATCAGTTGGTATTTTATGGATGAGCTTCCGCAATTAAGAACTAAAATCTTCATAAAATGTATCCTAAAAAGAAAATATTGCACCTATTCCTATCACCTGACGGTAAGAGAAATTACTAGAATTTGTTTCCGGTTTTGATATCCAGAAAGGTACGTCGTATCGAATAAATATACCTCTATCTTTTCCTAAATAATCTGGAATGTTGATCGAAAACTGACTACCAAATCCAGCGTCGGCTAATGCAAATACATTATCCAAAGGATCCACAGTTCCCGCAGGATAGTCTTTTGTTCCTTTCCCAAAATCAAAAAATCCATAGGTTCTAAACTCTACTAATTCGCCAACTATAGAAATGTTATTAATGGCTGAATTTATCGGGTTTGGAAATTCAAATTCCGTATTCACAGCCCAAATTGTATTATAACTAGGGTTCAATCCAGCCTTTAAGAGTTTAGAGTCTTGTTCTAAATAACCTCTAAGGTTCCCTCCACCTGCAAATTGAACCAACCCAGATTCTAACCAATTAATAGGAATAGTGCCTTTAGCACGAGAAACTCCATTATTTAACCATCCTATTGGTTGCCTGAAACTGTGGCTAAACAGATATTCGGGAGCCGTTTTTTCGGTAGCATGGCCAAAGAAACCTCTAAAACGTAATGCAGAGCTCGACCCCAATTTAATTTTCTGGTATACTTCTACTTTAAGTACTGTAAATATAGAAGAGTTAGAATTTACATTCTGTACCAATTCTGAATTTGCGAAAAATTGACCTAATGAATTAATGTTAGAATGCATTAAACCAACCTCAATGAGTGACTTCCACTCTTTTTGCCAAAGTTGAGGAAATGGACGGTACTCGATGTCTACTAATTTCTCTTGAGACAAAGATGCTCTAAATTCTGTATAGCGAAGCTCTTCAAACCCTTTCTGCCAACGTTTATTAAAGCCAATTTTTTGTTGGGTAAAACCAGTTCGGTAAGAGGATATTAACTGAATACTACCCTCATTTCCATATGATGTAATAGTAGCAATTGGTTCTGTAAAAGAGAGATAGTAAGAAACTGGTGCTTTTGGGAGCCATGTATGTACCCAAAATCCTGCATCTAAGCGATGAGGGCCATCTTTAAAGGAATCTTCCATTTCTCCCAATACTCTTACTCCAAGCCTTATTCCATCTACATCATTGTACCAAATATCTGGTGCTGAAGTAAACTTATATTCCGATTGCTCTTGGGCTACTAACTCGCTCAGCGAAGAAAGTATAAGGAGTAAAAAAAAAGTTACAACTATTCTGACTCGATAATCCACTCAGGCAGGATTTGATTATTAACAATTATATCAGTTGCAGTTCTAATTAGTCTTTTTTGTTCCGGCCAAACTAGAAATTTGTCAACTTGACCTCTTGAAATCCACTTGAATTGAGTGTGTTCTTCATCCAACTCGGGGTCAATGCCTAAGTCAACCTTAGCTGCAAACGCAGGGATATGATGTATCTGATCTGTTTTTGCTTCATAAAAAGAGTTAACGGATGGTATAACCCAAAAAGAAACGGGACTAAATCCCGTTTCTTCTTTCAATTCCCTTTGAGCTGCTTCCCAATAAGCCTCTCCTTCTTCAACTTTACCACCAACCATTCGCCATTGATTGGCGTAAATTTTATTGGTAGCTCGTTTTAAAAGCAGAAATTCAGGGACTTTTGCTTTAATTCGATAAATATATACGTCAATAAGCTTTTTCATAAAAGCTAAACTAGAGTTGGTTAGATTTCTATTTTCTTTATTTCTAATTCTAAAGTGCCAGCCGGAACTTTTACTTCTACGACATCACCTACTTTTTTTCCTACTAAGCCTTGGCCTATTGGAGATTGAATAGATATTTTGCCTTTTGAAAAGTCTGCTTCGTTAGGAGACACCAGAGTGTACTGCATCTCTTTGTTAACTTTTTTATTAAGTATAGTAACTTTTGTTAACACTCGAACTTGTGATAAATCTAAATCTTTTGCGTCAAGAACACGAGAATTAGCTAGAATATCTTCTAATTTAGTAATTCTATCTTCCATATGGCCCTGAGCCTCTTTGGCCGCATCATATTCTGCGTTTTCACTTAAATCACCTTTTGCTCTAGCTTCGGCGATATCTGCAGCTACATCTTTGCGACCCCGAGTCTTCAAATCTTTCAACTCTGCATCAAGCTTATCGTAGCCTTCTTGGGATAAATAATGGATATTACTCATTCTATTCTTATTTATTCAATTTCCTAAAAATAAAAAGAAGAGCATATCGCGAGACAGCCCTTCTTTTTTTGTTTCTAATAACAACCTATAACATAAGATTAAGTAAACTGTTTGTCTAATTAAACCTTACAATTTTCTTTTATTGAGTAATTAATATCATGAAAGAGGCTTTATCATGCAGGAATTAATGTATTCTAGTAATAAGAAATGAGGTAGTAATACTCCTCTAACCCTTTTTAGGTAAGCTGTTCTTCAATTAATTGAGAATTAGTCTGATTCTTTTGCTTTTAAACTAGGTGATATTTCATTTTTAAGAGTACGTACTGCTACAAGCAATGCTGCCATAATTAATACTGCGCCTGAAAAAAATGAAACACCCGGGAAGTAAATAGGCGCGTTAGCGGAGGTAAAGTACCCAAAAAGATTCGCCATTATTGGAGGTCCAAATATAGACGTAAAACTTATCAAGCTAGTAAGTGCACCTTGTAGTTCGCCTTGCTGATTTGAAGGAACCTTGTTAGAGATTAGGCCTTGTAAGGCTGGACCTGCAAAGCCTCCCATAGAATATGGTACAATTACGATGAGCATAATTAAACCCGTAGGTGAAAATGCAAAACCTAAAAACCCAATTACATATGCAATCAATCCAAGATAAATTGATTTCACCTCTCCAATTTTTGGAATAACTATTCGTGTTAATCCACCTTGAACAATAGCTATAAAAAAACCAACCACCCCTAATGAAATACCAACCATACGTGTATCCCATGTAAATTTTTCCATGGTGTAATACGTCCAAGTTGTTTGAGTTGCATGATTTGCTATATATAAGAGGAAAAAGACCCCTACTAAGCCAATAATACTTGGGAATTTCTTGATTTGTTTTAGCGAACCCAGCGGATTAGCTCTTTTCCATTCAAATTCACGTCTATTTTCTTTTGGAAGAGATTCGGGGAGTACAAAATACCCGTATAAAAAGTTTATTGCAGTAAGACCAGCTGCGGCAAAAAATGGAACTCGAGAGCCATAATGCCCTAACAAACCACCTAAAACTGGGCCTATTATAAAACCCAAACCAAATGCAGCGCCAATAAGTCCAAAGTTTTGCGACCTTTTCTCAGGTTCGCTAATATCTGCGATATATGCACTTGCTGTTGTAAAGCTAGCGCCTGTTATTCCTGCAACAATTCGGGCACCAAAAAGCCAAACTATATTAGGAGCAAAACCAAGAATTATATAATCGATAGTAAAACCTAACAGTGAAAGTAAAAGCACAGGACGGCGACCGAACCGATCGCTTAGCCCGCCAATTATTGGAGCAAATAAGAACTGAATAAATGCGTAAGAAAACATCAGCCAACCCCCATAAAGAGCTGCAGAGCTTATTCCTTCGCCGGTAAGTTCCATAATGAGATCCGGAATAACAGGTATTATTATACCAAGTCCGATAACATCGATAAGTACAGTAATAAAAATAAAAGCAAGTGCTGCTTTGCGGGGTTTTCTAGCCATCATCAAAAAATATTGCCAATGATAGGATAAATCTATCTATGAATGAAGCTATAATTCATAAATTGTAGTATGATTTACTATTATTGAGTAACTAAAAAATGATAGGTTTGATTAAGAAGCTCACAACTCAACAAATTCTCGAAGAAAATCTCGCTCAAACAGCGCCTGATAAACTAAGTTCTGCAAAAGTAGTCCTACATAATATAAGGAGCTTGCATAATGTAGGCTCTGTCTTTCGCTCGTCAGATGCGTTTGGTATATCAGAGATTTTAATTTCTGGCTACACTCCAACTCCACCACGCCCTGAAATTACTAAAACTGCTATCGGTGCAGAGGAATTTGTGAAATGGTCGTATTGGGATGACACTACTAAACTGCTCTCTTCTCTAAAAAAGGAAGGCTATACTATTATTGGGTTAGAACAAACAGACAACAGTATTCCCTTAACAAAACTAGGCTTAGAATCTTTTGATAAAATCTGTCTTGTTATGGGGAACGAAGTTACAGGTATAGATGAGGACTTTCTCCCACATGTAGATTGTTTCGTAAACATCCCTCAATTTGGTAGAAAACACTCGCTTAACGTATCTGTAGCAGCGGCAGTAACTTTGTATGCAATGTTAGAGAAGCTTTCTTAAGGGATTATTTGCCATAAAAAATCTAACATCCATCTATACAATTCAGTAATTCATTCTTTATCTTCGTTGATTGTAAACCGTATTGACCTATTTTATGCCTGAACAAAAAAGAATTTTAGTTACTTCTGCTCTCCCCTACGCTAACGGACCTCTACACTTAGGTCATCTAGCTGGAGCTTATTTAACCGCCGATTTTTATGTACGCTACAAACGCCTTACTGGTGCTGATGTAGCCTTTATCTGTGGGTCAGATGAACACGGTGTTCCCATTACTATTGCAGCAGAAAAGGAAGGTGTTTCTCCTCAAGAGATTGTAGATAGATACCATGAAGGCAACAAGAAGGTGTTTGAGGAATTCGGGATATCCTTCAATTATTATGGTAGAACTAGTTCGAAAGTTCATCATGAAACTTCACAAGAATTCTTCACTAATCTGAATGACAAAGGTTTCTTCAAAAAGAAAACCGAAAAGCAATTGTATGATGCAAAAGCTGACATGTTTTTGCCTGATAGATATGTAAAAGGTACTTGCCCGAATTGTGGCTTTGAAGAAGCGTATGGTGATCAATGTGAGAATTGCGGGACTTCTCTCTCTCCTACAGAACTTATAAATCCATTAAGTGCTTTGACCGGAGAAAAACCAGAGTTAAAAGAAACTGAGCACTGGTACATGCCTTTAGGTGATGCCCAGCCAAATCTTGAAAAATGGCTTGATACCCGTGAAAATTGGAAGCCTAATGTTATGGGGCAGGTTAAAAGTTGGTTGAATGACGGACTAGCGGACCGCGCTGCAACACGAGATTTAAGTTGGGGTGTTCCCGTTCCTCTCGAAGAAGCAAAAGGCAAAGTACTTTACGTTTGGTTTGATGCTCCTATTGGTTATATCTCGGCTACAAAAGAATGGGCATTGCAAAATGGTACGCCCGATAGCTGGAAAAATTACTGGCAAAATGATAACACCGAACTGTACCATTTTATAGGTAAAGATAATATTGTCTTTCACTGTATCATGTTTCCAATTATTCTGATGGAACATGGTGGTTATGTACTACCAAAAAACGTACCTGCAAATGAATTCTTAAACCTAGAAGGCAGAAAACTTTCTACCTCAAGAGGTTGGGCGGTTTGGTTGCATGAATATTTAGAAGATTTTAAACCTGATTTACTTCGTTACGCTTTAGGAGCTACCCTTCCTGAAAGCAAAGATTCTGATTTTTCTTGGAAAGATTTTCAAGCCAGGGTAAACAATGAACTCGCTGCCATTCTCGGAAATTTTGTATTTAGAACACTCTCTTTTACTTCTAAATTTGCTAACTCTGTAGTCCCAGAATTAGTTAATCCGTCACAAACTGATTTAGATGCTTTAGAGTCCATAAATATACAAAAGCAGAAAGTTACAGAAGCCTATGAGTCGTTTAAGTTTAAAGAAGCACTTCAAGAAAGTATTAATTTAGCCAGAGCAGGCAACAAGTACTTTACAGAAACTGAACCCTGGAAAACTCGCAACGACAACCCTCAGGCTTGCACAAACTCTTTATATGTAAGTTTACAGATTTGCTCAGCCCTTTCCATCTTGATGGAACCTATTTTACCTGAAGCAATGCGAAACCTTCGTATTCAGCTTGGTTATTCAGGTGCAATTAGTTGGGACGCTATAAATAACAACATGCTTCCAAAAGGCACTACAATTAATCCTGGTGAAGTTCTCTTCACTAAAGTTGAGGATGAGGAAATAGATGCTCAAATGAAAAAGCTTGAAGAAAGAGCGAGTGCAAACTCTCCAAAACTGAATGTACCTCCTCTCAAAGAGAATATCGGTTTTGATGACTTCATGAAGTTGGATATAAGAGCAGGAGAAATTCTTACCGCTGAAAAAGTTGAGAAATCTAGCAAGCTTTTGAAACTTCAAGTAAACTTAGGGATTGAAAAAAGAACCATTGTTTCCGGAATAGCAAAGCATGTTGATATAACCAAACTTAAAGGACAGAAAGTTTGTGTTGTCGCGAATTTAGCTCCTAAAAAGTTAATGGGTATTGAAAGCCAAGGAATGATTTTGATGGCTGAAGATAGTGAAGGCAACCTTATGTTTACCGCAACGGAAGCAGAACCGGGCAGCTCTATAACTTAATATGTCTGATTCTGAAATTTTAGATCCCCTAGCTTCTGTGGATATTTATGAACTACCAATGGGTTCATCGATTGAAACAGATACAACTTATTTCAAGGTTTTTTCACCCAAAGCTACTTCCATAGAGGTTTTTATTTTCGCAGACTATCAAAGTGATTGTTACAAGAACGTACAACTTCAGAAGCACGAGGATGGAAATTGGGTTTGTGCTATAAATGAAAATTTAGTTGGCAAGCTATATGCTTTTAAAATAGGACCTCCTGCTGATTCTTCAGATTTTTTTATGGAGACTCCCTTTCTAATTGCAGACCCTTGGAGTAAACAGGTTACGTCTATTAACAACTACCTTCAGCTTCCAAAAACCAAGATTGTTGGTGAGTCTGACTTTGATTGGGAAGATGACACTTTTGTTTCCCCAGAGGATCCTAGAGATCTGATTATTTATGAGGCTCACATTAAAGACATGGTCGCTCATCCCTCCGCTCGAACTTATGTGAACGGGGTATACAATGATTTTAGAGAAGCTAAAATTGGAGGGATTAGTCATCTTAAAAGGCTGGGGGTCAATGCAGTTGAGTTTTTACCTTTGCAAAAATTTGGATATTTCGAACCTCATTTCAATCAAGAAACTCCTGAGGGTGTAAAGAATACTTGGAACCCCTATTCTCGAAATTATTGGGGGTATATGACCTCCTTCTTTTTAGCGCCAGAAACGATTTATGCTTCCGACGGAAGTCTAGAACAAGGAGCCCTAGTTGGCGCTTCAGACGCTGCAGAGAAAGAGCTTAAAAGCTTAGTTAAAGCTCTTCATAAAGAAGGTATTTCAGTAATCATGGACGTTGTTTATAATCATGCGTCTCATTACGATTTAAATCCACTCAAATTTCTAGCAAAAGACCACTATTTCAAGCTTGATGAAATTGGGAATTTCATTAATGATAGTTGGACTGGGAACGATATAAACACCAGTGCTGAATATTCACGCAAACTTATTGTAGATTCTATACTCCACTGGATAAAAGAGTATCATATTGATGGCTTTAGATTTGATTTAGCGGGCATCATAGACTGGGAAACCATTGAACTAATTAAAAAGGAAGCACAGAAAATTAACCCAAACGTTGTTTTAATTGCAGAGCCTTGGGGTGGTGATTATAAACCAACTGGATTCTCTGAACGAGGTTGGGCTTCGTGGAATGATAGAATTAGAAATGGGTTTAAAGGATATGACCCCATTATAGATAAAGGCTTTATTTTTGGGAGCTGGAGTAACGGCTCCACGCGTTTTGGCCTCGAAAACTTTATACGAGGAACACTTCAAGGAAGTGACCATGGATTATTTAACAGTTCGAAACACACTGTTAATTATATTGAAAGTCATGACGGATATACACTGGGAGATTTTATCCGAATTGGATTAAATCCTCAGAAGGCTACGGACACTAATGCTTTTAAAGCCAATTCTGTAAAATTAAATAAACAAGAACTAGCTATTGCAAAATTTGCGGCTCTTTCCCTATTTGTAAGTCAAGGTATTACAATGATTCATGCTGGGCAAGAATGGGCACGCTCTAAAGTTATAACAGACAAATCTGGCTTGGACTCCAAGAAAGGAATGTTAGATCATGATAGTTATAACAAGGATAATGAGACTAATTGGTTAAACTTTGATAATCTGGTACAGAATAAATCACTATTTAATTATTATAAAGGTTTAATTCAGCTTAGATTAAATTCACCAGGTTTAAGAAAAGCGAAACCTCAAGAAATTCAGTTCAAAGTTTACACAGACCCATTACATATCACCTTTTCAATTTTGAGCGAATTAATTGAAGAACCTTATGAGTATTTTATCTCATTAAATGGTAATCTAAAAAATAAAAACGCAATCGTTCTCCCAGATGGCTTCTGGGAAGTGGTTGTAGATTCTGAAAAAGCATCTAAATACACCAACTTAAGTGTTGAAAAAACTTACATTTTACCACCCATTTCGGGGGTAGTATTAAGAAGGTTGCGAGTAATGCAGTCTTAAAATATTTTAATTCGTCAATAAAATTTTAATATCCCATTGGAGGAACATCTTTTGGCAGGTACATCAACAACCGATCGTGGTTCATGGAATTCGAAACTAGGCTTTGTATTAGCCGCTGCTGGATCAGCAGTTGGATTAGGTAATATTTGGGCATTTCCAACTAAAGTTGCAACAGAAGGCGGCGGTGCCTATCTCATAGTTTATTTGATTTGTACTTTTTTGATAGGATTTCCGGTTATGGTTGCGGAACTAGCTATCGGTAGAAAATCTGGAAAGAACCCTGTTGGTGCTTTCAAAGCTCTCTCAAGCAACAAATTTTTTCCATTAGTAGGTTTGTGGGGTGTAATTTGCGGAGTAATGATACTCTCCTTCTATACTGTTATTGCAGGCTGGGCATTTGGTTTTGCATTCGAAGAAATCTTCTTTTATTTCGGATGGGATAATGCTGCTAACTGGCTTACAGATACTGGCAATGGATTTCGAAATGCTATAGTAGCTTCAGCTTTCATGTTTGGTACCATTAAGATTATTACTGGTGGTATCAGTGGTGGAATTGAAAGAGCTACCAAGCTTATGATGCCGCTGTTAATTGGTATTATAGTGATTATGATTGGTTATGTGCTAACTCAACCAGGTGCATCAGAAGGTGTTAGAGAATACTTATTACCAGATTTTTCTAAGATCAATACAAAATTGATATTCTCTGCAATGGGACAAGCATTCTTTTCTCTTTCTTTAGGAATGGGCGCTTTAATCACTTATGGCTCTTATCTAAACAAAAAGGAGAATATCCCACAAGCAGCTGCTTTTGTAACTTTAGCTGATGTTGGTATTGCCTTTTTAGCTGGTCTTTTAATTCTACCTGCTATGTTTGTAGCAAAAAATGCAGGAATTGATATCTTCGTTGGTGATCAATTAGCCTCAAGTACAGATCTCGTATTTCAAATTCTTCCTGCATTATTTCACTCTATTGGTGGTGCTGTAGGTCTTATTTTGGGAGTCGTATTCTTTCTCCTACTAAGCATTGCAGCATTAACTTCTACCATTTCCCTTCTTGAAGTTCCTGTATCATTTGCAATCGATGAATATAAAATTCCAAGAAAAAAAGCAGCTTGGGGAGTAGGTCTTGGCGTATTAGCTATTTCAGTTGTTGTATCCTTCAACACGCAGCTTATTGGAACTTTCGATTACATCTTTAGTAATTTAGGCTTACCAATTGGTGGCTTACTTACATGTGTTTTTGTGGCTTTTGTTTGGAAAACGGACTCAGCACTTACCGAAATGGAGTTTGGATTCGCAGGAATTCGTCAAACCTTATTTTCTAAAGTTTGGCCTATGTTTATATATATAGTTTGCCCTTTAGCAATTATGTATAACATCATTACCAATTTTCTTTAATTAAGCTTGTTATCGAAAGAGGCAGGTGGTATTTTTGGCTAACTTAAAAAATAGAGATTAAAATATATGTCAAAAGTTTCTACATCAGATTTCAGAAACGGACTAGTTCTGAATATGGATGGTGAATTGTACTCAATTACTGAGTTTCAACATGTAAAGCCTGGAAAAGGGCCTGCATTTGTTCGCACTAAACTAAAAGGTATTGTAAACGGCAAGAATATAGATAAGACATGGCGTTCTGGTGAGAACACTGAGTCTGTTCGAGTTGAAACTCGCGAGTATCAGTATTTATATAATGACGCTGATATGTACTACTTCATGAATAATGAAACCTTTGAACAAATTCCCATCATGCCTGCTCAAGTTGAGCGAGAAGAATTCTTAATCGAAGGTCAAAACTGTTTGGTTATCTTTAATGCTGATGATGAGAAAGTATTATACGCTCAGCCGCCAGATCAACTAGTTTTAACTATAAGTCAGACAGACCCAGGTTTTAAAGGAGATACCGCTCAGGGCGGAACAAAACCTGCTACTTTAGAATCAGGTGCGGTAATAAACGTACCTCTTTTTATAACTCCTGGTGAAAAAATTAAAGTTGATACCAGAACACGTACTTATCTAGAACGAGCTAAATAACTTATCATGGATTTAAAACTCATAAAGAATATTCTTACTCTCATCTCAGAAAGCGAAGTTGATGAGGTTTCTATTGAAGAAGGCGACTTTAAAATTAAAGTTAAAAAAACTGGCACTATTGAGCAGGTTACCTATGCTCAACCTGTACAACAGGGTAATTTTCCTGCACAACCAGCTGCGCCTCAAGCACCGGTTGCTCCTGCAGCAACTACTGAAGAAGCGCCAAGTGCAGCTCCTGTAGGTGATACTATTAAGTCCCCTATTGTTGGTACTTATTATAAATCACCGTCTCCAGACTCAGATCCTTTTATTCAAGTTGGTGACAAAGTAAGCAAAGGCCAAACTCTCTGTATTATTGAAGCTATGAAAATCATGAACGAGATTGAAGCAGACTTTGGTGGTACTATAGTTGATATTATAGTCTCTGATGGCCAAGCAGTAGAATACGACCAACCATTATTTGTCATCAAAAAAGACTAACACTTAGTTATGTTCAAAAAGATTCTAATTGCAAATCGTGGTGAAATCGCCTTACGAATTATCCGTACTTGTAGAGAGATGGGAATTAGTACTGTTGCTGTTTATTCCACTGCTGATGCAGAAAGCCTTCATGTAAAGTTTGCAGATGAAGCAGTTTGTATTGGGCCCCCTTCTAGCAAAGAAAGTTATTTAAAAATACCGAGTATTCTTGCTGCTGCAGAAATAACTAACGCAGAAGCAATTCATCCTGGTTATGGTTTCTTAGCTGAGAATGCTGAGTTTTCTAGAATATGCGCTGAGCACGATATTAAGTTTATTGGGCCTTCTCCTGAAGCTATTAACTCCATGGGAGATAAGGCAGTAGCTAAAGCGACAATGATAAACAACAAAGTTCCTGTTGTTCCTGGTAGCGATGGTGTTGTTGAAAGTTATGATCAAGCAAAAACAGTTTGTGATGAGATTGGTTTTCCTGTTATCATCAAAGCTTCTGCTGGCGGTGGTGGCCGAGGAATGCGTGTAGTTCTTAATGGCGAAGAGCTAAAGAAGAATTACGAAATGTGTAGAAGTGAAGCCGAAACTGCCTTTAATAACGCAGCTGTTTATATAGAACGCTTTGTTAAAGATCCTCATCATGTCGAGATTCAAGTTTTAGCAGATCAACATGGAAATGCCGTTCACCTTGGTGAAAGAGATTGCTCACTTCAACGTAGACACCAGAAAGTTTTAGAAGAAGCTCCTTCCCCACTTATGACACCTGAACTTCGTGACAGAATGGGAACTGCAGCAGTAAACGCTGCAAAGTCTGTTAATTATGAAGGTGCGGGTACTGTAGAGTTTTTGGTCGATGATCAAAAGAATTTCTACTTCATGGAAATGAATACTCGTATTCAGGTAGAGCATCCAGTAACCGAAGAAGTAACTGGGTTTGACCTTATTGAACAGCAGATTCGTATCGCAAATGGCGAAGTAATCTCCAATATAAATGCTGAAGTAACTGGGCACTCCATTGAATGTAGAATTAATGCAGAAGATCCAGCGCACAATTTTCGTCCTTCAGCAGGCGTAATTACAGTTTTCCATCCTCCAGGTGGCCACGGGGTTCGCTTAGATACTCATGCTTATTCAGGTTATAGAATCCCTTCAAATTACGATTCGATGATTGCTAAACTTATTGTAAAAGCTCCTACTAGATTAGCAGCGATTAGTAAAATGAAGCGATCACTTAAGGAATTCATTATTGAGGGCGTTAAAACTACTATACCTTATCACATTCAATTAATGGACGACCCTAATTTTATTAAGGGCGAATTCACCACAAAATATCTAGAAAACAGTTTCAAGTTTGTATCGGAGGAAAACAAATGAACACACCAGCAGATCTTAAGTACACTAAAGAGCATGAGTGGATAAAAGATAACGGAGATGGTACAGTTACAGTTGGTATCACTGAGTTTGCACAAAGCGAATTGGGCGATATTGTATTTGTTGAACTAGAAGATGTAGGCTTCGAATTCTCTGCGGATGATATTTTTGGTACTGTTGAAGCCGTAAAAACGGTTTCCGAGTTATTTGCACCTATTGATGGTGAAATTATTGAAATTAATGAAGCTCTTGAAGACAATCCTGAGCTTGTTAATCAAGCCCCTTATGGTGACGGTTGGATGGTTAAAATGAAAGTATCCGACGCCACTCAAATTGAAGCACTATTAAGTGCCGAAGAATATTCAGAAATTACAGCTTAAATCATTTTATAAAATTTAATGAGTCGACATAACGAATGGATTTTAATCCTAGACTACGGTTCACAATTCACTCAATTAATTGCTCGCCGTTTACGTGAGTTTAATATTTATTGTGAAATTCATTCCTATAATGTTGATCTGGATTTAGTATCTAGCCCAAAACCTATGGGAGTTATACTTGCGGGAAGTCCCAAAAGTGTAAATGATACTGATGCACCTCACTTCCAAAAAGAAATATTTGAATGGGATGTGCCTATTTTAGGTGTATGCTATGGGCTTCAACTCCTAGCACACCTAGAAATCCCCGGTAGCGTTGAAAAAGCCGAAAAGCGCGAATACGGACGTGCTCATCTCATTGTAGATAATAACCATGACTTGCTAAAAGATGTGGCTAACGACTCTACGGTATGGATGAGTCATGGAGATCACATTCAAAAGCTCTCTCCTTCTTACGAAGTGATTGCACACACCAACAATGCACATGTTGCAGCTGTTAAACATACTAGTAAGTCTATTTATGGGGTTCAGTTTCATCCTGAAGTTGCTCATACAGAATGTGGCAAGCAGATTCTACATAACTTTGCATTCAATATTTGTGGTTTAGCTGGCGATTGGACCGCTACCTCATTTATTGATGAACAAATTGAAGCAATTAGAGCTCAAGTTGGAACTGATAAGGTTTTATGTGCTTTATCTGGTGGCGTAGATTCTACTGTAGTAGCTACATTAATTCACAAAGCCATTGGCGACCAACTAGAGTGTGTCTTTGTTGATAATGGGTTACTCCGTAAAAATGAATTTGAAGACGTTCTCCATTTATATACTCGAGATCTTAACCTTCCCGTACGTGGTGTAGATGCTTCTGAATTATTTTTATCTAGACTAACTGGTAAGTCTGATCCTGAAGAAAAACGAAAAATAATCGGTAATACCTTTATTGATGTTTTTGAAGAAGAGATTGGTGATAATTCTGATTTCAAGTTCTTAGCACAAGGAACTCTTTATCCTGATGTAATTGAAAGTGTATCTTTTAAAGGTCCTTCAGCTACAATTAAGTCTCACCATAATGTGGGGGGCTTGCCAGAAAAGATGAAATTATCTTTAATTGAGCCTGTTAGGGAGCTTTTTAAGGATGAAGTAAGAGGAGTTGGTAGAGCATTAGGTATTCCAGAGCATTTTATTGCACGGCACCCTTTTCCTGGTCCTGGGTTAGGAATTCGAGTTATTGGTGAATTGAGTAAAGAACGCTTCGATTTGCTCAGAAATGCAGATGAAATCTTTATAGAAGAATTAAAAGCTCAAAACTTATACAACGAAGTGTGGCAAGCTCTAGCCGTTCTTTTACCTGTTCAAAGTGTAGGTGTAATGGGTGACGAAAGAACTTATGAGTTTACAATAGCACTTCGAGCAGTTACTAGTGTAGATGGAATGACTGCGGATTGGGCTCAACTCCCTTATGATTTCTTGGCTCACGTATCTGGCCGGATTATCAACGAAGTTAAAGGAATTAATAGAGTGGTTTACGATATTAGTTCTAAACCACCCGCTACCATAGAGTGGGAATAATTACGAGAACATTTAGCTCACTTTTTAGTTAAACTTTCCGAACCCAAATTCCAGTTTATCATGAATCGTATATCGGCTTTAGTATTTTCTTTATTTTTGTTATTTCCACTCGGCCTTGTCGCTCAAAATTTAGAGACAGGTCGAACACTTTATCAGAATGGAGATTATGAACGTGCTGCAAGATTTTTTGATCAAATGGAGTCTCCTGAAGCAAATTTATATTCAGGAAAAAGCTATTTCTCTTTAGGGCAACTTTTAAAAGCTAAGCATTATTTAAATCAAGCAAGTATTAATGCTAGCTCAGCGAATGTAAAACAAGAAGCTCAATACACATTAGCACTTGTATACTTTCAGCTTGATGATTTTTATTCATCCTTACAAAATCTGTATCTCTTAAAGCAAAGTGATTCTGGTTCCGTTTTTATGTCTAGGGCAGAGTTACTTTACGATCAGATACTCAGCTATGTTAGTATTTCACAGCTTTATGACATATTTAATAGAGCTAATAATGACAATATCCGCTATGATTTATTATCAGCATCAATTGGAAGGTTTGACTACTTAACAGCTAAGACTGTACTGGAGAAATTTAAAAACAGCGTTGTTAATTTTAATGAGAATCGCTTATTCCAAATTGAATCTGCTTTAAGTGATTCTGTTACATATCGGCAAAAATACGCTGACAAGAGATACCCATCAGCACCAAGTGGAATACTTTACAAAATAGGTGTAGCTCTCCCCCATTTCGAGTTTGACTCAGAGGAGTACGAAATATCTCAACACTTATATTTTGGAATTCAAATAGCTATTGAAGAGTACAATGCTTCTAATACCGGAAAAAAGGTATTTTTAAAGTTTAGAGATACAAATACAAATGTAAATAGCCCAGCTGAAGCATTAAACAAGCTTGTTTGGGATGATGATGTGGATGTGATAATTGGTCCTTTATTCTCAGAAGTGGCTCAAAAATTCTCAAAACTTTCTGAAGAATATGAAGTTCCTGTGCTAACTCCCTTAGCTAATTCTGATTCATTAAATATTGATGACAATTTCCTATTTCAGCTTAATCCCACATTTGCAGTACGTGGTATAAAGATGGCCCAATATGCTGTTAATGTTTTAAAGCTAGATACTTTAGCTGTTCTTGCAGAGAAAAACTCTCTAGGAGAGGCATCTGCTTATGGTTTTTTAAATGAAGCTCAGCGCCTTGGTGCAGTTGTACAACATTTCTTTGTAGAAGACTTTGAGAAGGAAGGTTATTCCATTTTAGAATACACTCATATATTTTCGAAAACTGACACTCTTAATCAATCCCCCGGCCTAAAAGCCATATATGCTCCTTTTACGGGCGCTGTTTCCACATCTCTAATACAATCTCTTTTAACTGATTTGGAAGCTTCTAGAAGCGATTACATTATCCTTGGGTCCGAAGAATGGAAGGATACGGAGCTTGCTGGACGAAGATTACCAGGAACTAGTATTTATTACTCTCAAAGTTTTAATACTTCTGAAACAACTTCAAAAGAAGCTGAAGATTTTAAAAGTGCTTTCAGAGTGCGTTTCCAAATTGAGGCGAACCAATTTGCTTATATTGGTTATGATGCTGCAAGTCTGATTCTGAAAATTCTGGACGAAGTTGAAAATCCAGACTATTTAAAAGAGGGACTTAGAAATTTACATTACTATAAAGGATTAAGCACCAAAGTGAGTTTTTCTGGGAATCATATCAATCAAAATGTGGAAATTAACTCAATCACTCAGTTCTAGTTTTTAACTTATTGACTAGCTGAATTTGACTCTGAAGCTTCTCGTTGTCTTTTAATCCGATATTGCCTTTGTAGCCATTTTCGCCACTTCTCACTTTCTATTTGGTGCTCCTTAAAAGTTCGCGTAAAAACATGCCCACCTTCAGGGTTTGCGACCATATAAATGTAATTGTGCTGATCTGGATAAAGTGTTGCTTCAATAGTAACTAAACTTGGATTTGTGATAGCCCCTGGAGGCAATCCTAAGTTTACATAGGTATTAAACGGATGTTCGAATGAATAGTCTTTAAAAAGTAAACGCCTTCTTTCGCCTAAAGCGAAATTTACAGTAGGGTCTGCTTGAAGGTACATTCTCTTGTTAATCCTATTCCAATAAAGTCCACTAATAATTGGCTTTTCATCATCTATATTTGCTTCCCATTCAACTATAGACGCCATTGCAACAATCTCGTCTATGCTATAACCTAACTCAGCTGCTCTTTGGCTATATGGTTTGGAGATTCGCTCATCGAACTCATCAAGTATTTTATTAATCACATTTTCTGTAGATGTGGTCCAATACAAGCTGTAAGTATCTGGAAGCATTCTACCAAAGAGTTGCTCTTTACTTAGTTTTAATTTCCGTAGATAAGTAGAGTCTGCCAACTGAGTCAGCACGGCAGCACTATCCAAATTTAGTGAATTTGATAAATTTTGGGCGAATCGTTCTGCATTTATTCCAGGTAAAATAGTCACATTAACCGGATCTTGAATACCTAAAGCAATCTTTGAAAATAAAGCCTCGTAGGGATATGGCCCTTGTAAATAATAATGTCCCTGCTGAAAAGAACGCCATCCAAGCAATCTACTGGCCCACCTGAAAGCGTCTTCATCTAAGCTAGTATCTTCATTTTTAAGATGCTCAATTAGACCATCAAGCCCAGTATTAGATTCAAGGTATACATGTATTCCTTTATCAAAACTTATAGCTTTTGAAGATTCGAGCCGAGAATATCTTGAAACGAAAACAAGTATGAAAATAATAGAAATAAGCAAAGCTCCTGTTATAGCTTCCCTCGTAGATATGCCAATATGATGTTGTATGTCCATAAATAAATATACACACAGTAAACTTTAAACCCATTAAAAAAGACCTTAAAAGATTTATAAAACAAAAATGAAACTCTATTTATAAGGTCACGTAGTTAAGGTCTGAATTTCATCTGAGCTTTTGGATGCTTCATAAGCACCAAATGCCCTAAAGAAAAAACCCGGGCTTTGAACGGCTCGGGTTTCTTTTTCATAGTTGTATCATCTTAGAAATGTTTGATACTCCAGCCGTTCATGTTTTTAATATCTCTGAGCCAAGTGACTGAGTAAACTTCATTTTTCAGGATAGTTTCTAAAGATGGGTATTATCACAATATGAGTTATTATTACAGTTAAGTGGGTGAGAATGAAAACGGAGAATATTTTCACTGTTCTTTACCTGACTGCTTTGTAACGGATCGATTATTCCTATTCCAAATAAGCTAAACTACTACGAAGGAATCAGTCTCATATTTATGGGACTTGCTTTACAAATAAAAAAAGGGAGCATCCTCCCTTTTAATTTAATCGTGCTTTATACAAGCAATTTCAATTCTTGTGCAACCTGTCGATTGTATTGAAACGTTAAATCTTTGTAGTTTATTAAATCAACTATTACGCCTATAAAGCAAAGACCAGCCGTTAAAATGTATAAAATACCCATTCCAATTTGATTAAGAATGAAACGATGTACACCAGCTATGCCTAGAAAACCAAGTAAGCATAAAAGAAGAATTGTTTGAGGGTCTTTCCTTCTAGCTCTATAAACATTAGCGAATTTAGCGCTTTGTTCCGGAGTAAGATCAGCTAACAACTTATCGAGGTATAGCGCTTCGTCTCCCTCTGCCTCTGGTATTAAATCAATAATTTTTGACATCACTTTCTCCGTAGTTATTATTAGGTGTTTTATTTTTTAATAGATTTATCCAAATACTAATAATTCGAAAACTCAAAACCAGTACGGTTAATATCCCAAAAAGATTCGAATTAATGGAATGTTTAAACTCTCCTCTAAAAAGAAAAGCTATGGAGTGGCCTAAGCCATTTCCTGGACAAAATGTTATCCCCGCTCGTTCAAGTAAGCAGAATGTCTCACCAGTTTCATAGGGGTTCATTGTTGCCATAAGCACTAATCCAACCAAGAAAGCAATCCATTCTATATGTGGCTTAAGTTTTTTCACACAAATATTTACGAAGTTAATTTCATAATGTTCTACTTAACAAAATTTTTCTTTCTTAAGTAATGTGAGATGGTGAAAAATATACTATTTGACCTATATAGCTTGCTAGTGGAAAAATCTGTACCAACTTTAAGTTGCCAATAATTTGTGAACTTGTGTTCAAGGTTTGCTCTTCCAGTAAAGAAAAATCCATCTTTTTGCTCGTGTTTTGCCATCACTTCAACGTCTACCAAAGTCTTGTATTCGAAATCATTTGGTTTCCTAAATCTAAAGTCTAACCCAATACCTTGTACAAACAAGTTTTCTGGAGTATAAAATGGTATCCCAGAAGTGAATTTTTTAGACGCGTCTGAGAATCCAAGCTCTGTAATTAATCTCCCTCTATATGTATTGTTCCAAGGTTGTAGGTAAGCTCTTCCAACACCATCATACTCAAATACATTATTAGTGTAATACTTACCCGAAGCAGAAATTGACGTAACAACCAAATCACCAAACCAGAAATCTTCTCGATAAACTTCAGCTTGAGCTTTATATATATTTTGGGTTAATGAGTTCTGAGTTAGTACAGGTGCAAGTGTCAACTTCCCTATAGTAAAGGTTGAATCGATGTTATATGAAAGAGAGGTGAATATTTCTCCAATGATTTTGGAGTTGCCAAAGAATGTAGATGCACCTGTTTGGAAGCCCCACACATAATCTGATGAACGATTCTCAAATACATACCCTAACCCATAAAAATTTGAATTTCTAGTAGTATCATTATTTGTTGTCGCCGTAAATAGATCTTCAGCAGTAATAGTATGTGTTATGTCACGCCTATTCCCTAACTCTACGGAAATTCCTCCACGCCCTGAAGAGTTATTGAAATTGTCAGTTTGATAATCTCCAAAAACTGAAACTTTCGGCCCTTCTATCCATCGATAATCAGAATAGAGTCTATTTATTTCGTTAGCAGAGAAAAATGCTGGGTATTTTCCATATAATTTTTTTCGATCTGGTAAGGTTTCAAATTTAAGATCTTCACTAATTAGTGTATCTGAAGGGGTGAAATAAGCACGATTTTTTTCAAAAAGTGGATATAGTATTTCATACCCTTGCTCCTGCCTACCTTCATAGAATAATGTGTTTCCAGCGAATACTCTTAAACTGTCATAGTTTGGATTGTCTTTTAAACTCACCTTTGATTGTGAGTAGAACTTATCAAAATTACGAGTTTGTGCAATCCACTCTAATTTTGTTAATGGACTAAATCCAGGTGCCAAATTAGCCCAGTATAAGGCTTTCGAGTAATTTAGTTGTTCAAAACCATATAAATTGGCAAGTTCAGTAGCAAATTGAACCAACTGAGGATGGCTACTCGATGGGAAGTCATCTACAAGAGCTAAAGTGCTGTCAGCACCTTCGTAATAGAACGATCTTTGTAAAGTAAACGCATAAAGGCTATCAGAATTTGGGTTTGAATTAATTAGCGCTAATAATCCTTTTTTCTGAACCGGCCAATTTTCTTGATTTTCAATACTTGATAAATAGTTTATCGCAAGGTTAGCGTTACTAGGTTCTAATTCCAGTTCTCTTTTTAACCACCTAGCATCAAAAGCCGCACTATAAAGTCCAAAAGCTACAACAAACTGATTCTTCAATTCTATAACTTGTATAGTTGGATATTTTGCCCACAAATCTTCTAGGAAATGTTCAGCTCTTTGAATTTCAGATTCCCATCCATAGAACATAATAAGTCTATTAATATCATTTCTAGTCCAAACTGGATTTCTGTATAACCTTGTTTCTAGAATTTGAATAGCTCTTTGTATTTGCTCAAACTCAACACTTAGGGCAATTAATTGTTCTTGAGCTACTAAACTATTTGGGCTTCTTTCGTATCTCCAAATTGCATCTCTTAACCTGTTATCAGGAGTATTTCCGCCATCAGAATTGAACTCATCGTCAGCGTCTGAATTATATGCAGAGAAATCGGCTAGTATTTTATTTTCCAATGCCTTTTTGAACTGAGGATCGAAATATAGGTTGTTATCTAAGTTTGGGAAGTTTAAAGTATCCTTAGAGGTATAGAACTGGTACAGATATCCATCCCATATTTTTGTAAATGCAAAGCCATCTACTTCCGTTTTCATGAACTCTTCCACTTCTGAGCGTTTATCACTTGGCACATACATAAACCAATGATTTTCGTCACTAAGCCTCGACTTTTTAGTGTAGTTTGAAGGATATCTTGTCACTAATCTATATGAGTTACCCTCATCTTTATAATAAGCTTGTTTCTTAAGCCAATCTCCAGCAACTTTTGCACCTCTTTCAGCTGTAATCATACGTACGAATGGAAATGAGTTTTTAGTGTATATCATTCTTTCCCTAAAAACATGATACAAACCATATCCATGTTCCTCGCTAGTTTTCCATCCTAATCCCAATGAGTTACGACTTTCAAACGCATCCTCTTTTCTTTGATTTATTTGGAAAATATCATCAGGGTGAATGAAGTGAGTCCAAATACCTGTGAGTAATTGTAAGCTTTGCTGATCAAAAAGCGAGTTATTCTTCATTGAATAACCACTCGTAATTCGAGGATAATCGAATAGTTTAGCATTATACGGTTCAGGACCGAATTCACGCTCTCCTCCATCCTCTTTTATACCTAAATAGAGAGAACTGTAAACTTTTATTGAAGGAAGACCTCTAGTTATAGCCTGTATTCCCACAGAGTCGATATAGTTAGTTGGTGGAACATAGGTTCTCGGTAAATTATCAAGTCGATCAATTCTCCATCTTTTACGAGATGCTTGTAAGGAGGAAACCATAAAATTCATATTATCCCAATCTTCCAACCAAAGAGAAAAATGATTGTAGCCATGAAAAGCCAATTCATGGCGACTTTCAACAACATCTTTTGCTAAATAAACACTGGCTTCAACATCTTCATTATTTACAGAGATTCGACCAGACTTCCATTCTGTGAAATCGAATGGAGGCGTGATATTTGCGTTATAGTTGAATGCGAGCATCGCTGAGTAATCGATTTTAAATGTATCGGCAAAGGCTTTAGTATCGGGCCACCAAATTTTGCTAACGAATGTTGCTTGATCAACTCCATACTCAGTTGCTACAGGCTCCAATTCTTCATTATAAAGTGGTGAAGGGAAGTCATCCAGAAATATAGTACCTACATTGGCAACACTGTAAGGTATGCCACTAAGCCCTTTCAAGATCGTTGTGAATAAAAGACCTCTATAATCTTTCTGTACAGGAGTATTACTGTTAATTGTTAATACTTCACCCAATCCTATCTTATTCCCAACAATTACAGGGAAGGTTGTATCAGTCTGGGCGGTAACGTATACATTTACATTGTCGTTAAACTCAGACCGAGCAAACCCATCATGACTAATACTAAAGTTAGTTCCGTAATCACGTCCCTTGAAATTTGTGAAGACATCCTTTTTAAAATAAAAGCCTCTAGTCTCTTTTTGAATATTAAAGTTTGATTGAGGCTTAATACCCTGCAAAAAAGAGAAATTATCGTAGCTAACTGGTGCTGCAAAGACTATGGTTCCACCATTGGAAACAAATCGGATTAGTTTTTCTGTATCAGAATTTGATATTTCATTAATTAAAAATGAAGTATTAACAATTACACGAACACTTTTCGGAATTTCTATTCCTTCAGAAATTAAACCTAAATCTAATGTCTTATATGGTACTTTTGTATAATCTAATGCTCTAGTAGCTTGTAAAGCAATTTCCTCACCAACGTCATCTTTTCTATTCTTTACAACTAAAACGATGGGATCAGACTTAACAAACTCTAGGCTAGAAATAAAGCTATCCCCTTCTTGGCAAGAAAGAAAACTGACCATTATTAGTAGGAGTAACAGAGATTTATTTAAATATCGATGAAGCACGACTCTCCTTTTTGGGGTAGATATTTAAAAGAACATCACCAAGCTTAGATTCATTCTCACGATTAGTTATCTCGTAAATAATTGCATCCTCCGACTCAAAATAAACACTCAATTTCCTATTCTCTAATTCAGAAAATGAAGTAATCCATTGTTCCATATCTCTCATTACAATTGGAGCGTCATATAAAATACCTTGCTGAATTGAGCCGTAAGGTGGTTTTTCAAGAAATAAGAAAATACTTGCAGGAGGAACGGCTTCTGCCTCTCTCAATTCAACTGGAACGGTTAAATATTTTTGATAAAGAGAATCAATTTCTCCGTAATTATGGAGAAAATAATCGTAATTCATAAAGTAATGCCGATTTCTTGACAAGGCTCTATCTATTTCTGGCCCAACGGTTGCATAAGAATATGCTAATCTTTCATTGATAATTTTATAATAACCATCAAAGAACCCGTTAGGAAGTGTTTTAGGCAGTGACTTAACCGTATCTATCCCTCCAGTAAAAGCAATAAAAGAGGTGAAAAATGAGGCCACGATAACCATTTGAATACCTTCATGCATCTTATTCTTAAGCCTTAATAAAAAGCCTATAAAGAGTATTGCCGAATGAAATACTAGCCCCGCCATTATAGAAATAAGGATGCTATAAAGTATAGTGAGTTGATCTGGATCTATTACAAGAAAATCGGTTTGAAAATATGGGGTAAACATAAAAGAAACTATCGCAAATAGGATACAGAATATAATATCGTCCCCAATTTTTTTCTTTTTCATAACTACATATTGAATTAAAAACCCAATAATAAGTGCTACTGATAAAGTGAGGTAAATCACACTTAGTATATCCAAATCAACAATCAAGTTTGGATAATAGCTAAACACCAAGGTACTATATAACTGTAATTCGAAAAATGGTATAATCTCTATTCCTTTTATTAAAAGATAGATGATATAAGGAGCTAGTGTACATACAAGTACAACAAAAAGGTAGAAACTTACTTTTCGTAGAGAGTTAAAGTATCGGCGTTTTGGCAAAAATAATAAGCCGATTATCAGCAATGGATAAAGGATGATGAGTAAAACAAAGATGTTCACTAATCCCGTTGCTACAATTCCAATTGTAACATAAGACCAAGGAGCTTTATCGATAGATCGTAAATTTCTTAGAAAAAGAACAGCTGTAGGCAATGCAAAGCATATAGCTAACGATAAAGAACTTGTTGCTCCTTCAATATCGAGCGATACAGGTAGTAATAACGTTGGGATTAAAGCGTAAACACTCATTCCAAACAATGCTGCAATGGGATTTTTTCCACGAGTTAAATCTCTAATCATCCAAAATATTAGCATCGCCAGAAAAAAGGAAATTAGACTCCCTAAAATCTTTAGAATCATTTCTGGACTAACCTGAGTAAGCGTACTAAACACCTGAACTAAAGAATGCATCCCTTTTGGATTAGGGATGTCTCCGAAATAATTTTGTAATGGGATATCCTTAATTGCATTAAGTTCGAAATACCAACTTCTACTATAAGGAGCTGAATTTTTAAACTCAGGTATAAGGCGGATGATGGCTGCTGTAATACCAATAAGCACAGCAGTAATAGTGTATTTATTATCTAATATGGAAAATTTAGGGATATCTATAACTCTTTCCCTTATTGTTTTCCTGTTCTTTGTTGTTATAGCTTCAATAAGCTCGACATGAGTTTTAAGCATTCTATTCTCAAGAACTCTAACAACTGAACTAAACTTTACTCCGCTTTTAATCTCTTTGTAGATATAAACAATAATCGGTATTAAAAGTAGACAAGCTAAAAGACTTATAAAGTCGTACAAATGTAAGTTAGCAAGAATCATTACATCAATAATAATTAAGCCACCAACAGCCACAAAGGTATAGATAAGCTTGTCTATACCTCGTAATGTTCTTGCATGAGGAAGAAATTTAGGGCCAATCCACCCAAATAAAACTATGAAACATAGAATCACTCTAAAAACTGAAAATAATACTAGAAGCGAATAAGACATCTTCTATTTTTCTTTCAGGTTAGTAATCACTGCTGGATTAGTTGGAAGTGTATCTAAAGAAATATTACTAATGAAGTAAGGAAATCCTTCTGTGCGTAAGCGATTTGATGCGGTTGTTATTGCTTCTGGAGTAACTGCAAAATCGATGATAAGAAAAGGCAACCCGCTTTGTTTTGAATGTGTTCTAACAAGATCCATTCTTGCATTATATTCTTCATCCGTAACTAATCTATATTCTTTAGTATCAAAATCATACATAGTAGCAATATCTTCAATCGCCACTGCATCAACAACGTCTTTAGTCTCTTCTAAAAGAAATAAACCTGCATTCTGTATAATTATAGTATTAGGATACGCCTTTCTAATTTCCTTAATAAGTTCTAGCATATATGGTGCTAGGTGTTTTCTTTCGGTATACGGTGAGACTGCATCAACCGTATCCAAGAACAGTCCATCTACCCCCTTTTTCATAATCCGAGGTATTACTTTCTCAATCATTAATTTCCGAGTTTCAGGATCTTCTAAATCTAAAAAAGGACTATCCCAATTTTCATTAATTCCTAAAAAACCGATCTCTTCTAAATCTGGGTAATACCATCTATATTTGTCTACTTCACCAAGTGTAACATATGCTATAACAGATGGGCCTTGCTGTTTAAATTTGTGAATATCGGCCGGGGTATAGAAATCTGGTTCGATAATAATCATATTATAATTAGACACTTGTGAAGGTGCTACCCTCGCATAGCTAATACCAAATGGGACTATACTCTTATTCTTTATTCTTGAAAGCTCTGTTGATTTACACTGCACAATAAATCCAAGGAAAATAAATAGGGATATCTTTTTTAAAATCATCAATTCCCCTCATCTACACCTAAGGTTAAACAATTTTGCCAACCTAACATTTGAATAAGCTGAATAGCAGTTGGTATTAATACCATATCAAACTGACGGTCTGCTCTTTCAATGAGATTTTTACTGAGAAGTTCAATGAACTCCTCGTCTGTTTTATCTTGAGAGTCGCTATTCGATTCAATGAAATCTACGATATATTCAAAAACACAGATAATCTTACCTGTCCAAGGTATTTTGTCTGCTTCAAGTCCTTTTGGGCTACCCTTACCATTTACCCATTCGTGATGAGTTTTAATGCCTTCAATTACTTCTTTAGGAATAGGTAGTTGCTCTACCATTGTAGCGCCCGATATTGGATGAGAAAGCTCTGATTCAATACTTGTACTGCTACTTAGACCTGCTGCGCCTACATAACCGATATCATGTAGTTTTGCTGTTAGCTTTAATGTTTCAGTTTCATCTTCTTCAAGTCCAAATAGCATTCCGAATCTTTCAACAAAAGCAATTAGTCGTGGTGAATGAAATTGAGTTTTAGGTCTTTTAGACTCTATTTCTCTCAAAATAGCATAGTAAGTTTCAATCAGAGCAAGTGAGAACGTGTGATTATCTTCACGATAGGTTAACAAACTACCAAGCATATCAGTAATTGTCTTTATAATCTGATCAGCACGTTTAACGCTGTCTCCATCTTCACTTAATACCAACCACAAATAACCATGTGAATACTCCCCATTTATAGGATAAATAAAAGGGATAGTAGTTTTATTCTTAAAAGAGAATGTCCCACTTTTAGTTAACTCATATTCGCCATTGTCGTAGCTATAGAAAGCTTCTGAATCCGTAGAAAGCAGCCCGTTTTTAAACTCTTGTGAAAGATTACTTTCTGTAAGTAAAACAGGCTTAGTGCCTTCATACTCAACAATAGCTCCCTGTTCCGCTTTAAGCGACTTGATTACATATAACAAAACTAAGCGTGCTAGCGCTTGTGTGTTGAGGGCTCCTGAACCTAAATTCTCAACTAAGCTTGAAATCTTAGTTTCGTATTCTTTTTGAGATTTCTTTTCTTTCTTATCTAATTTTATAAGCCATTCTGAAAGTATTCTACCAACTATAGAAAGCTTAGGCTCGACACAATCAGGACTTTTTGTATAAGGTCCTACTACATACACTCCCCAAATCTCACCTTTCTTATCATAAATAGGAATATGCTCGCAGTTTCCAATGGTATGAGATGAAATTCCATGGCCTCTAAACGAATCATCCCAACTTCTCTTTTTTTCTAAATTCTGAATTTGATTTTCAAAATCTTGAATTGATTCCTTTTCTTGTAAACTATATTTAGCTGAATCTGACTCTTTCTTCTGTTTTTTAAGAAGATTTTGAACAAACATATGCCTTCTGGCTAACAACAAAAATTCGCCTTCTTTTCTATACACAAAATGAAGTGGGGCTCTGTAAAGAATATCAATCCAACTCGCAATATCTGAGAAAGATGGTAACTCCTTACGCGACATATGTTCGGCAGAAAGAGACCAAAACTCTAGTTCATCTTCTACGCTGAACGGTTCCATATCAAACGCCTTACTAAGGCGAGAGCTTACGGTACTAAAATAATCCTTTACATCTTTAATCATAACAACGCCTCAATAAGCAGAGTAATAAAAATAATCCAGATGCTTAAAAAATTTCCTAGCTAAATAGCCTGAAATTAAAGCAAACGTAATTGAGCCAAAAATTAAACCAACAGTTGCATACTCAAAAGAGAATACGCGGCTACAAACGAAGCCTACTACTAGATTAACTCCTAGTGATGGAATCATGGAATAGATTACAAATTCGGGGCGATTCATCGTAAAAAAGAACAACGAATTTAAAAGCCCATAAATAAGAAATACGTATCCAAAGCTTGCCATCCAAAATACTTTAAAAGTAATTGGATTAGCGAAAAAATCTTTTATCTCGGGTACTTGATTTTCAAATACTCTAAGAGAAAGTACACCATAATATGTAGCCAAAATAGATATAACACTTATAACTAAAAGTAAAAGTATTTGAGAGGCATAAAACCTTTTAAAATATCTATTAAAGAACTTTATAGCACTGAGTTTTGCTTTCTTTTGAACGGGAATAATATTCTTCGAGAATAATTGAATACTAAACTCTAACATTGCAACAGTTAACACAAGTGTAATTAAAGCCCAATCCATCCCTAATTCATAGGGAGTGTTAAACCATATTATATAAGGAGGAATAATCTCTCCAGTTGACCAAGCCAGCATTCTATCTACAAAAAGAAAGCTGAAGTATGCAAAGCCATACAGGAAATATCGATAATTGTTATAGTAACTTACTTCGGTGTTAGGCAAAGATTGTTTAAATAATTGTTGCCTTAAAGAACGAATTTTGAACTGATAATAAGCTATAAAATATACTGTTTGTACAATAGTAGATGCAATAATTCCAACCCATTGGGAGATATAAATCCCGAGGGAAAACACCTCCATTCCCAAAATTACCACACCAGTACCAACTAATACGCTTACTAAAATGATAGCCCGCTGAGCACTTGCATATAATACTGCAGCAGCAAGCATCATAAACGAGATTAATATCAAATAAACCATTGCGAGAAAAACCATTTTTAAGGGATAGAACGGTAAAACCACATTAAGGGCTATCAGAAATAAAGCAGAAACTAAAACTAGAGGTACTGCAAGTTTCAACACTCCTTTAATAGCTTTAAAAGCTAAAAAATAGTTCTCTTCACCTTTATATTTTGAAACTAACCTTCCCAATACCTGGATAAATCCACCTGTTAAAACAAAAGCTGCAATAGTTCCAAAAGCTATAACCGAAGCTTGAGCTTCGTTAAAATACAACCAAGCCCATAAGGCGTATTGGAAAATAATTATAGCTACGATTTGCGAAATCATAGGCAATGAAAAAAGAAGTCCTGCGCTATAATATTTCAGAAACATTACTACGCTATCACCAAAGTTTCCTAGATTTATATTTTCTTTTTCATCGACCTGATCTTGTTTTGAGAATCGCTTTTTAAGGACTGTGTAAACATCCTCAGCTAGTTCAAATACCGAGGGATAATTAAAATCGCTAATTGCGTCAACATCTCTTATCCCAATTGACTCAATGGTGGCTGCAACGGCCCAGCTACTGATAGGATTACCAACTAGTTCCTCAACTTTATTAACTATGTCTTTAAATCGTCCTTCTGGAGTTTGTTCAATATTAGGAAGAATATCAGTTTGCGTACTCATAATCCCTCCTATTCACATATTCTAGTAATTCTAATACAGACTCAGTAGTTACATTATTCTTTAAAGCATCTCTTTCCTTAGAAGCTAAATCTTTATAGCATTCATAATATGCGTTTACAGATTTATCGGTAGTAAAGTTGAGAAGAACCTTTTCCCTCGCTTTAATACCCAACTCAATTCTTAGATTGTTGTCTTCTAGAAGCTTTATTACACCGTTAGCAATTTCTTGAGGCTCACGCGGTTTACACATTATACCACAACCTTCTAAAGCATCTTTTATGCCGCCTACGTCAGTTGCGACTACAGGTCTTTGACAGCTCATAGACTCAATAACGGTATACGGGAACCCTTCTGAAATAGAAGTTAGTATAGAGATATCGCCTTCGTTAAAAATCATATTTGGCTGGTTGTGAAATCCACCAAATCTAAAATTATCGTTTAACTCTAGTTCATCAACTAAGCTCTTACACGTTTCTACATACTCTTTATCAACATCTAAGCTACCGTAAACTATATACTGCACATTTGGTATAGACTTACGAACCAATGCACAGCTTCTGATCATTGTTTCGATGTCCTTTAAAGGAAACACCTGAGCAACAGCTATAACAGTAGGCCTGTCTGCCGTATGTGGGGGTTTTGGAGTTGGTTTAAATAAATCGGTATCAACTCCATTATAGATTGGTAAAATCCGTTCTTTCGGAGCTTCAAATTTAAGTTCCCATTTCATATTAGCTGTTGTAACGGGCGAAATTTGATCGGCTGTATAATAAACTGAACGTGTTATTAGTGTAGATAAATCAACTAACAGTTTCTTAGAAAAGAAAGGCATGTCAGCGCGGCCAATGTTAATTAATCGTTCGCGCATGTAAACGCCATGATCTGTTACTATACCAGGAATACCATACTCATACTTTGCAACAATAGTGGCAATAGCGGGGAATCCTGCTAATGTTGCATGAGTGATATCAACTTCTTCAGGTATTGGAACAGCTAAAGGCATTAAAAAGTGATACAACCATCGCATCCCAAAAACTGTATCAAATACTTTTGGTTCATCACCTATTTCGTCAATTTCAAGCTCAGTATACTTTGTAATTAATGACTCTTTAAATTCATGCCAAAGTAAAGGCTCACGCATTGTTAATTTATAATCGTAATACTGGAAGTATTTCCACATTCCATAAATCACATCACTTATAAATTTTACATCACAAAAAGGGTCGTGTAGACACTTAATAAAATCTCTAAAAATGGGAATGAAGTAATCTTTAACAACGGCTTGCGTAGTTCTGCCTTTTCTAGCAATGTGCTTTGAAAAAGGTGTCTTCCTATCAAAATACTCTACGGGTTCTTCAACACCCCATAAAGGTATATGAATAATCTCTTTTACATTATCAGGAAGTTTATATCTAGTTTCAACGAACGGATTCCCTGTAATGGCATATATATAAAAATCGATTTTCCCTTCAAGTTCGGTGCATAAAATATGCGACCACGTACTTACACCACCACCACTATATGGATACGAGCCTTCTGTTAAGAAAAGTACGATGGGAATATCTTTACTCATGAATTAGCTTGTAGCTTAATCAGTTTAGTACTTTTGAAAATATCTTGGTATTTATTGAAGATGGTTGTCCAATTATGTTCTTCAACTACTTTTTTATGGCGTTCTTCAACCATTTTATTAAACAATGGTCTATCGTTCCAAAGACCTTCTACCTCTTGTGCAAACTGCGCTGAGGAAACATCTTTAGCAACTACAAAAGCGAACTCGGTATCAACATCGCCAACTTCCCATCCAATGGGCAAAGCTTTATTTGCAAGTGCTTCAAATAACACCAATGGTTGAGACTCATTATGGCTAGTAATGCAAAGCATATCTAACCGGTGCATATGAGCAATTGCTGATTGATTCCAAATCATTTCAACTTCAGTAAATTGCTTTGCAAGCTCACGAACCTCACCTTCAAGTTCTTTTTCATTGGCATCACTAAGCATCATCACAAACTGTGGGTTAATATCAAGAGCATTGAATTCTGCCACAAAATCAAAAAATAGTTTTGGGTTCTTCATCTCGGCGCATCTTCCAACCCAGCCAATTACTGGACTTTTTGCTCGGCTTTTTTCACCTATAATACTATCTAAGGGAATTCCATTTGGAATATAATCAGGCTTGACAGCCCCTAACTGTTTTTGCTTTTGTAAATTACACCTTGAAACTGATATTACCTTCTCAGAAGCTAAGTAAACTTGTTTTGCAATATCTCTAAACGTTTGCACTACATGATTTTTAGCTTTTAAGCTATCAGGAATTTTATATCCACATTCTAATGCAACAGCACCTTTTTGAATTTCTTCCCAATATATAGCGTGCTCAGTAAGGACAAGAGGTTTATCGACTTTTGCAGCAATTTCAGCACCTAACCAACCTGCAAACCCTGTATTTGTAACATGTATATAGTCTACATTATTTGCTAAAGTATTTACCTTAGTCGAAACAGATTTATACCATTCGGCGGAATCTGCCTTCCAAGAATCACCCATGCTTGGCGGACTGATTCTAGTAAAGTTTACGATATTACTTGTTAATGGATATAAAGCTTTATGTGGATCTAAACCTTGAAACTCATCCGTGGCAATTTGAAGAATACTGAAGTTTATGGCTTTACAAGATTGCAAATATTGATAAGTCCACTCACTTACTCCTCCTCTATACCAAGGATATGTTCCTTCAATAACAAGTAATATATGTTCAGCCATATTAAGAATGACTTCGTTTGTACAGTCTCCAAAGAATTGTTCCGGCTTGAGTTGCCAATCTCGAAATGAGTTCAAATTCTGTTGATGAAAATAATATGGACCTTTTAAGTATTAAAACCCCAAAAAGAGCTGCATCTTCTGGTACAGACATATTATTCATCAAAAGAGCGCGTTCATTTACCGAGAATAATGGCACTCCAATCTCGGATGGTAATTTATTTTGTTTTGAAAAAGATAGAAAACAGCCTAAATCTTCATTATAAATGTGGTTACTTAAATAAGAAGTACGATTATTGAGTAGGTGTTGAAATGTTAATGACGAATTAAAGTCTGAAAGATCCTCCTCTTCAGGGAGATTGTCTCCTCTCAAAATCATATTAAGGGGACTGTTATTATTAACAACCCAAAACCCTGAAAAGTCCAAATCAATAATAGATTCTATCTCTGAGCAAAATACATTTATACTACTTTCAAAAGAGCCCGATATTGCCTGCTCCATAAGTTTCATTACCAACCTATCCTTTTTCTTAGATAGGTCTTCGTCAAGGCCTTTTATAGCAATATCAGTCACAATTTTCATCCGAATAATTTCGAGAACACCTTCTCTATCGGTATTAAACTGTTCCTTTTTGATAAAATCGGCTGCTCCTAAGTCAAACGCCTTTTTCTCCTTCTCAATGGTTGGAAGGTTGGTCATTATCAAAATTGGAATCTGATGTTTTTCCTTATCGTCTCTAATGGATTCGAGCAACTCGAGCCCAGAAAGCCCAGGCATATGAATATCAGAAAGTATTAAGTTTACTGTATTCTCTGAAAGAATATTAATTGCCTGCTGCCCATCTCTCGCGTGTAACAGTTTAAACTCTTTAGCCAATAAATTTTTGACCATAAAGTGTATTGGCTCATCATCATCAATTACTAGTATCGTATAAGTCATTTAAAACTATTTAAGATCTATTGGTAACTCAATAAAAAAAGTTGTACCAACCTCTTCTTTTGATTCTACCCAAATTTTTCCGTTGTGCTGTTCAACGTTATTCTTTACGATATCAATTCCAAGACCAGTTCCTATTTCACCACCTGTACCAATTGTTGAACTAAGTTTATCCATCTCAAAGAAGGTTCTAACCATCGAAGCGGGAATACCTATACCAGTATCTTGAACTTGAATCGACACAACATTGTCTAATTTACTTACACTAATAGTAACCTTTCCTTTAGAAAGTGTAAACTTTAAAGCATTCGAAACTAAATTTATTAAAGTTGTTTCAATTTTTCTAGAATCAAGCATACAGACTATTGGAGGTCCATTTATTTCGTAAACTAGATCAATATTTTTTTGAAGTGCTTTAGCGTTATTGAGTTCAACTACTTTTTTTACTACATCTTCGAGATTAGTTTCACTCAGTATTAGCGTATTCGAATATGTATTATTGGCTTCATCGTCCAAAATTTTCTTAACAAGAGCGAGCAATTTTTCGCTACTATTCTGCATTACACTAAGAATCTCTTTCTTTTCTTGCTCATCAATATCATCGTCTTTTATAAGAATAGATATAAGCCCCATAATGCCCGTAAGTGGGTTTTTAATATCGTGACTTACCATCCTAATAAGTGCATCTTTATTCTTATTTAATAGGCTTAACTCAATCTCTCTATTCTTTAAGATATTGATACGTTCTTTTCTCTCAATTTCTAAAACTCTTATTTTCAGGTGTGTTTTAATGCGTTCTAAAATCTCACCTCTATTAAAAGGCTTATTTATATAATCTACAGCTCCAGCTTTGAATGCATCAATTTTATTCTCTGAGTCGGATAATGCACTCAAGAAAATTACAGGAATATCTTTTTTATCACCTTCTTTCAGTTCCTTAATAACATCATAGCCAGATTTCCCTGGCATCATTATATCCAGCAAAATTAAATCAGGACTCTCCTTCTCCACTAAAACGAGTGCTTCTTCTCCATTACGTGCAACAAGTATACGGTAACCTTCTTTTTTTAGCACATGCGACAACAACACTACGTTTGGCTCTGCGTCATCAACTATGAGAACCTTGTAGTTTTGTGTATTTATTTCTTCGCTTTTCAAAATCTAAATTTAGAATTAGTAGGGATAATTTTATTATTATATAAATATTGAAACTTTATTTATAACAAAGGCGTGTTAAATACTGTTATTTTTCGTATTAACTTAAAAATTCTTATCGGTATTTTTATGAAATATTTTAAGTATTTACTTCCGATTTTTGCGTGCTCCTTCTTATTCTCATTTAACTCACTTCTTTTTGCTTCCATAAACACAGACCCTATAAAAGGAGTTCTTATTGAGATTACAGACAAATATAAAGAAGTTCGTCTAGGAATTACAGAGACAAGTATTTATTTAAAATTTGACAACCATATTCTTAATAATGTGAATCAAGGAATCTATGAGCGTAACACTCTAGAAGCTAATCATTTCCTAGACTCAGAAGGTTATTTTGTTCCCACTAACTATGCTTACTTAGAAGATACAAAAGTTGAATATTTACTAACAGATTTGAAAAGTGTGTATTTAAGTGACGGAATAATTCAATTTGAATATCATAAAAAGAAGGCTTTTGGCTTCGAAGATATAACCAATCAACATGAGACTATGGTTATTAGAAATTTCAATACTAAAGACCTAAAAGCATTCATTGAGGTTTATAACACCCTAGTATCTTAATTCTTTTATAACAGATTGTAACGAATTGTACACAACCTTTCTCCTTTAGTAAAAGAAGGACATGGAGATTAGAGATGACAAAGTATTTAGTGATTTGTGTGTTAATGATGATGGGCTATGTTATATGGACTGAAATCCCCGTTGATAGAGGTCCAGGTGTTACTGCCGAAAACATACCAATCTTTTCAGAGATAGAAGATGTTGATAACATAGTGTACAAAGAAGCCGACTTAGTACCTATAAAAGCCGTAAATGCAAAGGTCAGAGTTCTTGAAAGAAAAAGGTATTTCTTTGATAGTATGTCTGCTTTCTCTTCTACAGACGTACTAGTTGGCTGGGATTCAATGTCTGATCAAAGAAATTTAGAATTTCTTCATTTTGGATTAAGTAACAGAGATTGGGAACATAAACTTAATAGATTACCTCTCTCTATTGAAGAGATAAAATCAAAAAGTGCACTGTGGCATCTAATCCCTTCTACTCCTGAGATTAAAAAACGCATCCATAGCCTTAGGGATGGACATATAATAACTATAGAAGGCTTTTTAGTTAATGTAATCGATAAAGACGGGCTAAGATGGGAAACATCTACTGAGTTAGATGATTCTAAGAATCCCCATAATGAAATAGTTTGGGTTACATCATTCCACGTTAAATAAAAGAAAAGCACTTTTAGCTTTTATATTCTATCTTTATTCCAACTATTTAAACATTTTATTTATGAGTTGGATAAAAGACACGATACTGGATCTACTAGTTTTACTAACTATTATTTCGCTTATATTTTTTGAAAGCAACACCATTATAATAGCTTTATGGGTGTATACAGGATTGTTACTAGTAGGTAAAGTACTTTCTCTATATATGCCTTCGTTAAAGCGTAGATCTGAGAAAACGGCCACTCCTGAATGGTTTTATCACATAATCTATATTAGCTCCATAGCTATACTCGCTTATGTTCAAGAGAATTATTTAAGCGGAGCTTGGTTCATAGTGTGGATACTCTCTATTGTCAGTTCAACAAAAAAACCAAAGTAAAATAGCTTTTGATTTTTGGAACGTACCGTTTATTGAAATCTATAATACTAACTATATGCTTAGTAGTACTTATATCTATCCCAAAAACAGTTCTATCTCAAAGCTTAAATACCGATACCATTGCTAATTACAAAGTTAGAACTTGGTTTGGATATTCTTATCAGTCAGTTGTTTTCCTTGGAAAAACAGCTAATACAACCACACAATTCTATAGTTTAGGAATATCAAAGCTCTTAAAGTCTTATTCACCTAACAGCAATCTATACTATACCATTGATGTTATTCCATTTTTAAAATACAACTATCCTCAGCGTGACCGTAATGAACTTAAAGCTGATATTATTGGGTTTGGTATTTCTCCATTTGGAGTCCACTTAGAACATCAATTAACTAACAGATTTTCTTTTATAAGTGGTTCATCTGGAGGTTTTGCCCTGGTTGAGCGTAATTTCCCAACAGATAAAGGTCGAAAACTTAACTTTATGTTTGATCTTTCAACCTCTATTTTAACAAAAGTAGCAGACCACTTATCCTTTGCTCTAGGTTATAAATTTCATCATATATCAAATGCCAATACGGGTTCTCAAAACCCAGGTATAGATTCTAATTTTCTCTATTTTTCAATTCACATTAATTAATACGATATGCTAAAAGCTATATTTCATACCTCTAAAGGAACAATTAATATTTCGTTGTTCGAAGACAAAACACCAAAAACAGTGGCGAATTTCGTTAACCTTGCTACACGTGGATATTACAATAATCTAAATTTCCACCGTGTAATAAATAACTTTATGGTGCAAGGCGGTTGCCCAAATGGTGACGGACGAGGCGGTCCTGGCTACATGTTTGAAGATGAGTTTACTTCTGAATTAAAACACGATGCTCCAGGCATACTTTCGATGGCGAATGCTGGACCTAAAACAAACGGAAGTCAGTTTTTTATTACTCATACACCAACAGACTGGTTAGACGGTAAGCATACAGTATTTGGATCGATTCAATCTGAAGAAGATTTAACGGTAGTTAATGCAATTGTTCAAGGTGATATGATTGAGTCTATTGAAATTGTAGGCGATTACGATGCTCTTCTTAAAAGTGTGCCAGAGGTTGAAATGTGGAACGAAGTTCTTAATGAGAAATTCCCAAACCTTAGTTAAGTAATAACTTATATACTACATTACTCTAAATCTTCTACTTCAATGAAGATTTAGAGTAAACTTTTTCATTGTTTTTGCGTAGCCACCCAAAAATGCAATATTGGCACAAAAACTTGTTATGAAAAAGATTTATTTATCTACCCTTATTCTACTATTTGGAATTATTGGAATTACCTCTGAAGTTAATGCTCAGTATAATAGTTCTTATAACGATCTTAGATATCGAAAATGGAGAGCAACTCTTATCCCTCCTGTTGGCACAAATGGTGTAGCTGCAAATAAATACACCGCAAAGTACTCTCTAAACCTTTTGGTTGGCTCTCACGGTGGCCTAGACGGGGCTGAAATTGGTGGTCTTGTCAACTTTAACAAAGAATATTCCCATGGCTTTCAATTAGCTGGCTTAGTAAATGCAACCGGTGGAGAAATGCTTGGTTTTAATATTGCTGGTCTAGCAAATTATTCAAAACGATCCATGGCCGGAGTTCAATTTTCTAGTTTGGTGAACGCTACTGAAGGCAGTATGAGTGGAATCCAATTCGCGGGGATATCAAATTTTGCGAAGCAAGGCGTTTCTGGAATACAGTTTGCTGGTTTTGGTAATTTTTCAAGAGAAAGTATATCTGGTCTCCAATTTTCAGGGATAGTCAACGCCTCTGATAGTGACATGAGCGGGATTCAATTTGCAGGCGTAGCCAACGTAACTAATGACGATCTAGAAGGTGTTCAAGCTTCTTCCGTTTTGAATTTCTCTAGACAGGATCTATCCGGCATTCAATTTACTACAGGTATAAATGTTGCTTTAGGCGATGTTGAAGGATTACAATTTGCTGGTGTTTTGAGTTATGCGGGAAGTGATATGTCCGGTTTACAAATTGCGGGCATTAGTACAATAAGTAGAAAAAATACGGAAGGACTAGTTATTTCTGGGGGGCTAAATTATGCTCAGGATAACGCATCAGGTTTATTTGCAAGCGGAGGGTTTAATATTGCAGATAATCTTGAAGGAGTAATGTTTTCAGGGATTGGTAACGTTGCTCGTGATATGAGTGGAGTGCAGTTTTCTGGCCTATTTAATATTGCAGAAACTGTTGATGGTGTTCAAATGGGATTATTCAATTTTGCGGATGAGTTTCATGGGTTACCTATTGGCTTCATCAGCCTCTATGGTAATGGAAGAAAGAACTTAGATTTACGATTTTCAGATGCAGGGTTCAGTGAGTATACTTTCACAACGGGAACTCACAGAGTCTATAACATGGCTATTTTTGGATATAACACCCTACTAGATAGAAATGTTTATAGAATAGGAATGGGTGTTGGTCTTGAAAAAAATATCCAAGATTCGTTTCCAAGAATTAACAATGAATCTATATTCGTGAATCAAGAATTTAGCGTCGTTCACAATTTTGAAGAAAAGTGGAGTCGTAAAACTAACCTAATCTTCTCGTACAAATATTTAATTGGTAAAAGACTAAGTAACGGGTTATCCATCTATGGTGGTCCCTCTTACAACTTACAAGTTACCCGAGTACCAACAGCTAATGATTACACTTGGTATAGTCTATGGTCGCCTGAATGGAATGGTAGAACTTATAGATTATGGGTTGGATTTACAGCAGGCGTTCGTTTGTTTAAGCAAAAACAACTCCCAACATTTAATAGCAATTGGGATTATGATAATGAATGGTAATACTAAAGTATTGGTTCGGTAGTTACTTGTATAATTTGTAATAAACCATCCCCAATGAAATTTCTAATTACTTTTGCTGTTGCCCTTATTGCAGTCGCGTTCACTTTCTGGCCAGATTCTGAAGTTATTGAGCCTGACGAATATGCCACTGTTATCCATGCTTCAGAACATGAAGCCCAGCAACCAGGCAACTATCCTTACACCAAAACAGAAGCTGAGTGGAAGGAAATTCTAACCTCAAGCCAGTATAGAGTTTTGAGAAAAGGCGGTACAGAGTTTCCATATACAAACGAATATTACGACAACAAAGAAGAAGGCATTTACGCATGTGCCGCTTGTGGCCAAAAACTATATAGTTCTGCAACTAAATATAAAAGCGGAACGGGCTGGCCTAGTTTTTGGGAGCCTCTAGACAAGGCTTATGTCCAAGAAAAAGAAGATAACAGTCTGTTTATGAAACGTACTGAAATTGTCTGTTCTAATTGCGGTAGCCATATTGGTCATGTTTTTGATGATGGCCCAGAACCAACGGGCCTTCGATACTGCATGAACTCAGCAGCATTAAATTTTATTGCTAAAAGCACTACCCCCTCAAATGATTAGAAGTTTATATCAATAGTTCTATATTCAGGCTTCCTCTTTAAAAGGAAGCCTTTTTTAATTAAACCTGAGAAAATGTCCCAAAAAGCTACTGTTTTAGAAATAGCAGAATTCAACCCAAAAATAAAATCGTACCTCTACTGGTATATAAATTTCTTACTACTAATTTGCATTATTACGATACCAATTATACCTCTAGGTTTAATTTTCGCCCCTTATTTTATAGGTAAATATTTCAGTCGTCTGCACTGCCAACTTACCTCCCGTTCTTTAAATTTCAACAAGGGATTTATATTCAGAACTGAAAAGACTATTCCTTTGGATAAAATTCAGGATTTAACCTTCAAGGAAGGACCTCTATTAAAAGCTTTTGGTTTGAGTATTCTTAAAATTGAAACTGCAGGAAGTTCAGCACAAGGAACAGCAGACTTAACCCTTATTGGCATTGTAAATGCATCTCAGTTTAGAAATAAAGTGCTCGATCAAAGAGATAAAGTAACTGAAAATAGCCATCATAATAACGGTGATTCAAGCTCAGAAAACCTGTTATCAGTGTTGAAGGAAATTAGAGATTCACTTAAAAATATTGATACAAAATTGAAAAAATAATAGCGGTTCATAGCTCTTACTTTTCCAATTTAATTACTAATCAAAGTCTTTATACGTTTTTCTTAGCAATTAATCTCCTATTGTACCAATACACTAGTAGCAATGCCAAAGCCCATTGCAACAATACTGTAGCTACAGAAAATGCACTTAAAGGATTATACCAAGTATCGGGAGCATATTCAGCAGCACTTAGATACATCCACCAGCCTAATAGTGTAACTACTTCAACCGGAACTATATACTTAACTATAATTTCCCACCATGGACCTAGGGTAGAACTTCGTTCTTCAACATTGATAAGTTCACTTCTAAACTTAGATACTCCGAACTTAATAACTGCATAAGAAATAAAAGCTCCTGAAACCATTAGCCCTACTCCCCAAACGAAATCTTGATTTGCGAAAATTGTGAGGTTCGTTGCGGATGGTATACCTAGTAAAAACCCAGTAATACATATTAATATTGTTGCTTTTACACGCGATGCACCAGAGTCTACAAATACTTTTACGGCAAGCTCAATCATCGAAATAAGCGAACTAAAAGCTGCAAATGTTAAACCGAGAAAGAAAAGAATCGAAAATATTCCACCGCCGCCCATACTAGCAAACAGTTGAGGCATCCAAATAAACGTTAAACCAGTTGAGGCTGGCCCTGAGCTTTTCATTACCCCTAACACTTCACTATCGCTCATTGTAGAGCCTAAAGACCCAAATACAGTGGAGAAAATAATTACAGCTGCAACCAAAGACACTACATTATTACCAATTCCTGTTTGAAAAGCTGTAATAGTGATATCATCTTTTTTACGCATATACGTTGCATATGTTAATATCAAACCCCAAGCTGCACCTGTATCCCAAGCGTTTTGAGTAAGTGCTTCTAACCATAGGTTTGGATTCTTTAAGCCTTCCCAATCAGGAGTAAAAAGATACCTCACCCCTTCAAAGCTTCCATCTAGCGTTAATGATTTAACCAACGACACAAGCAAAACAACAAGAAGCGAAGGAATAATAATTTTGTTTACTTTTTCAATTGATTGAATGCCTTTAATAACTATAAGCCCACCAAATAGCATGGTTATAAAATGAGTAAATACAGGCCAATTTGATCCTTGGAAGCCATTCCATACAGTCATTGACTGTTCAAAAGTAGTAGGAAGTGAACCTGTTATAGATTCAAATAAATAGTATAAACACCAACCCGCAACAACGCTGTAATAAAACATGATGGCCGTAGCAACAAAACCAATGAAGCCACCCATCCAACCTTTCTTCTCCCCAATTAAATCTGCAAATGAGCCAATAACTCCTTTTCGACCATTTCGGCCCATTGCGTATTCAGCGATTATGAGCGGGACCGACCAAAGAAATAGAAAAAACAACCATGCTATAAGGAAAGCTCCTGCACCCTCTTCGCCACCATTTTGGGCTGCAATACGAGGAAACCGCCAAATATTTCCGGTTCCTATTGCAATACCAAGCACACTTAGAATGAGTCCTAATTTTGAAGAAAAACGTTCTTTTTGAGAGTTCATATAATAATTTAGCGTTATTTTTAAAATACTAGAGGAACAAAGCCGTTCACTGCGTTAAAGTTTTTTACTTTTAGATGTTTGTTCCGTTTTGATTCGAAACCGGCTATGCCTATAATTGCGGTTCTATATAAAGGTAAAAAACGATTATCCAAAAACTTTTTCAGCAGAAAATCATAGTCAATGTTTTCAAATCATAAAACTACCAATAAGTACCTAGCTCTACTAATATTTTTAGTATCTCTTGTTGTTTACTCATTAACCCTTGCCCCAACTGCTAGCTTTTGGGATGCAGGAGAGTTCATTGCTGTAGCACATGGCCTTCAAGTAAACCATCCTCCTGGAGCTCCACTATATTCAATACTTGGACGAATTTTCTCCATGTTTGTACCAACAGAATATGTAGCGTTGAGTATAAACTTCATGAGTGCGCTCTCATCGGCATTAACAATAATGCTTTTATACCTCATTATTGTTCGCTTGGTTAGAGAATTTAAAGGCGATGTTTCTTTAATGAGCACGATGGATAAAATCGGAATGTATGGTGGTGCAATTGTTGGTTCGCTTACTTTTGCTTTTACCGATACTTTCTGGTTCAATGCCGTTGAAGCTGAGGTCTATGCAATTTCTATTTTCTTTACAGCTATTGTAGTATGGTTGGCTCTAAAATGGTCAGAGCAACACGACGAGCCTTACAATGAACGATGGCTAGTAATGATTGCCTATATGTTTGGATTAGCCATTGGTGTACATCTACTTAACCTACTCGCCTTATTCTTTGTAGCGCTAATAATTTACTTTAAAAGAAAGGATTTTACGCTCTTTTCATTTGGTATAATGGGGTTTTTAGCGGTTCTCTCATTCTTCTTGATTTATCCGTTTACCATTCAAACTATCCCTGATATTGCATCTAAAATAGGTGCCGCTACTTATGGTCTTATAGGGCCAATGACATTTATTTTCTTGGTTATTGTTGGTGTTATTTTTGGTATTTATTATACCCAAAAACGCAAATACCGTTTAGCTAATATTGCTTTAATTAGCTACTTAATGATTCTGATCGGCTATTCGTCTTACTCTGTAATCATGATTCGTTCGATCGCTAACCCACCAATTGATGAGAACGACCCCGAAACAGTTGAAGCTTTTGTGAAATACCTAAAGCGAGAACAATACGGTGCCACCCCTATTCTGAAAGGCAACAATTTTGATAACGCTACGGGACAAATTGATAGAACTTCTGAAACATTCTTTCCTCGACGTTACTCTCAAGATCCTAACCATCTAAAATATTATTCTCGATTTGATAGCGATTGGTCCTATTTCTGGAATTATCAGATAAATCATATGTATATCCGATATTTTAATTGGAACTTCATTGGGCGAGAAGCCGATATTCAAGACGCTGGTTGGCAATCTGGATTTTCAGAACCTAGGTATCCTAATAATAAAGCTAGTAACTCCTTCTATTATATTCCTTTCTTACTTGGGGTTTTTGGACTTATATATCATTATTCCACAGATAAAAAGCGCGCTTTTGCGGTCAGTATCCTCTTTGTCGTCACGGGGTTGGCAATTATCATATTCCTCAATCAACCTCCCTATCAACCTAGGGAGAGGGATTACGCCTATGTAGGGTCCTATTTTGCGTTTGCAATCTGGATTGGCCTCGGTGTAACAGGACTTATTGATCTTCTTAAGTCGTATCTAAAAGAACAGCCAGCTATGGCTTATGCAATTGTTGGATTATGTCTTATTGGTTCACCTGTTCTTATGGCGTATCAAAATTGGGATGATCATGACCGAAGCGAGCGTTATGTAGCTCCTGATTATGCTAAGAACCTCCTGAACTCAGTAGCACCTAACGCTATCCTATTTACTAATGGAGATAACGACACATTCCCGCTATGGTATGCCCAAGAAGTTGAAGGTGTTAGAACAGATGTACGCATTGTTTGCTTGAGCTTACTAAATACTGATTGGTATATAAAACAGCTCAAAAAACAATGGTCTCATGAGTCTGCCCCTCTTCCAATTAATTTAAGTGATGAAGAAATTGATAACATGACTGCTGGGCTATCCGCATGGCAACCAGCACAGCTTTCAATTCCTGTAGATAAAGAGATGCTCAAAAAAGCATTTTCTGAAGATTCTCAGTATAAAGAAGCCATTGGAGTGAAGCCTGATAATGAAATTCCGATTTTACAAACCGGAACTGATTTTGAAATGCCAGTAGACTCTCTTGATGATGCAATGACCTGGAAGTATGATGGTCGTCTTTATGGTAGCAATGCAAATGGTGAGAATATTTATTACCTACAAACTCAAGATAGAATGATTCTTGAGCTAATTAAGAGTAATAATTGGTTACGCCCTATTTACTTTGCAAACACTGTGTCGCAATCTAGTCAGCTAAATCTTCAAGACTACTTTAGAACTGAAGGTAAAGCATACCGAATTATACCTAAAAAGCAACCTAGCCGTACTCAAGGTTATATCGATACTGATATTCACACCGATAGACTTAGAAAATTTGAGTATAACAATTGGAATGATTCTGAAGTGTATCTCGATGAAAATATTCGTCGAATGCTTGGCAACTATCGCTATAATTACCTTCAATTATCTGAACGCTTTATCCAGTTAGGACGACCTGATAGTGCAGCCTATTGGTTAAAACTAGGGGAAGAAAATATTCCTTTTAGAAAAGACGAAGAAGTAGGCACCATCAAAATATTATATGCTAACAGATACGCTCAAATCGGTAACCAAGAAGACGCACTTAGACTGGTTAATTCTTCTATCGAAGAATTAGAAAACAATCTATTTGGCGCTATGGACGACTTCAATGCTTCTCAAACAGAGCTCCAAGAATTAAACTCTAAGTTCGAAGAAGCTCGAAGAAATGCAGACATGGCAGCACAAAGAACGATTCGCCAAAAAATGAACTCTGTCTACACTACTGGTCAAGATATTGGGCGAAATGACGTTATGAGTGCACGTCAAGCCATAGTTTTAGCGCAGTATGTGTACTTTATTTCCGGAGATTCCGTAAAAGGATTAGAAATTGGGGAGCAGGTAAATGCTTTATTTAAAGACACTCCATTCCCTGAAATTCCATCCTCAGAAAATCAAAGTAGAGCCACCGTTTCTGCTTACGGTTTATAACAACAAATTATTTATAGTTAGCTGTGGGTATTGTATATTCTCACAGCTAACTTTTTTTATTATGATTCATCAATTTACATCCGAAAATATTTCAACCATTGGAAAAGTACTTGGGGCACAACCAAAGCCTTTAGGAAATGATGTTTTCCGTATTGAAGTAAAAAACGAAGAAGAAAACCGCAAACTTGCCCTCGAAATTCATCTTGGCCTAGACGTTAATGGCGAAGAAATGAATATGGTGTCTGTGTATGCATTTAACACCTTTCTTCAATTGCATAACTGTACAGCATTTATCGCAAGTGATATGCTTCAACAAGTTACTTTCTTTGGGAAGTCTGGAGACAAAACCTCTGGTCTGATTGTCGAAAAAGCAGCTGGTTGCAGTCTTTATGCTAACGTAGACGAGTCTATCTTGAATGGTGATTTCACTCAACTTCCAGAAGATATGATGATGTGTGGTATTGCGCTTTCGCTTACCGAAAGTATGGACGACGATTTCAGCTTTTAATATTAGCATCGTGCCAGACTCCTCCCCGCTTCAAATACTCAACCACACGGAATTAGAAGTTCCTTTTAATGAGGCCGAGGCGGAAAAGCTTATAACTTTAATCCAAGCCGAGCAACAGTGTAGCTTTTCTTTTGTAGAACTTGTCTATGTGGATGAAGAAGAAATCGTTCGTGTAAATAAAGAGTTTCTAAACCGAGATTACATCACAGATATCATCTCATTCCGTTATGACGATAACGATGAACAGAACACCCATTCCAATTCTGATATTGAAGGTTCTTTAATTTGCTGTGCTCCTAGAATAAAAGAGCAAGCGCTAGAATTCAACCAAACTGAAAAACAGGAGTTTCTTCGGATTTTAGTTCATGGGTTACTCCATTTAATTGGTTACGACGACCAAACTCCTGAAGAAAAAGCAGAAATGACTCGCTTGGAAGATCACTTTTTAGGCAAAATATCTTAAAAAGCCCTCTAGAATCTTTTACGCTAATTTTTCAAAACTTTGATGCACTATCTTCGTAGTTAGAACAAAAATATTTAGCGCGCATGTCAGACGAAAAAAAGAGTATCATTTATCAACGCACCAAAGAATACGGAAAACAGCTTTGGGATTTAGTTCAAGGTCGAGTTGATCAGTTACAAAGTGTAGAAGATGTTAAAATTGAAAGAACACCTCCTCAAAGGTCAACTTCAGAGCATCCCATTCTTCTAAAACTGCTTTTCCTTTTTCCATATTTACTTGCTATTACCTTTGCTATCTCCTTCTTCTGGGATTTCGATGACTTAGAAACAACCCTCTTCGAATACTATGTTTCGTTTGAAGGACTTCTACGAATATTAAGTATAAGCGGACTAATTGGTTTTCTTACAAATTGGCTGGCGATTACTATGTTGTTTAAACCAACTCAGCCCCGTCCAATTTTCGGACAGGGTTTAGTACCAGCCCAAAAAGAACGTATTTCGTATCGTTTAGCTGCAGCAGTTTCTGAAGATTTAATCAATCCAGAAATTATTAAACAGAAAATTCAAGAATCTCAGGCAATTTCAAAATATAGAGAAATTGCTACACAGTACATCCGTAATGTAATAGACGACCCTGACTTTAGAGCAGGAGTTAAGACTCTAGCGTTAGACTATGTGGATGAAATGGTAGCTCAGCCTGAAGTTCGAGCAATGATTGCAAAGTCTATTATCGAACAAATAGAAAATAACCTTGAAGATAATTCCTTCGAAAAAGTAGCCCTTAAAGCTTACAGTTTTATAAAAGGCCAACAGATGCAGCATTTAGTTGAGGAAGCTCTCACAAAGCTGCCTGATGGCGTTGAAAAAGGATTGGACAAGTTAGATGGATTCCTCGATAATCTGCCTGATAAAATAAACGAGAATAGCGACACAATAGAAAACGTAGTTACCTCATTGCTCTATAAATTGATTAATCAGCTGGATGTACACGCTTTAGTGGAAGATAACTTGCGCCAGTACGACGAACAACGATTAGAGAAACTCATTAAAAACGCTAGTAACGATCAGCTTCAATACATCCAGTTCTTAGGTGCTGTTCTAGGTACTTTTGGTGGATTTGTAATTTGGAAACCATTAGCTAGCCTCGTATTGTTGGCTATAGTAATTTCCATAACATTTGGGTTAGACGCGCTACTATACCATTTCAATAAAAGTAAGTAACTCTCGTTTAGCCACTTCATACTTATATCAATTAAGAAATTTTATAACATGAATACTTTTCGTTTAATGTTTCTAGCAGCCGTACTTACAATGGCTTGCTCTTCAACAAAAAATACAACTACCCCCTCATCTACTATTGAAGTTAGCTCAAATACTGCTGGTGAAATTGAGACCATTCTAGAGCCTGCAAAAGCCGACAATAACTGGCATTTGAATTCTATTTCAAGCTCAGACTATTACGGAACTGAAACTGATAGAGCTTACTCGGAGTTATTAGTTAACAAAACTCCAGCTAAAAAAGTTATTGTTGCTGTTATTGATTCGGGAACGGATATAGCACACGAAGATTTAGCTGATAATATATGGGTGAACGAAGATGAGATTCCCAATAATGGCATTGACGATGACAACAATGGTTATGTTGATGATATCCATGGATGGAATTTTATTGGTAATAAAAATGGCGAAAATGTAGACAAAGACAGTTATGAGGTAAGCAGACTATACTTAAAATTGTTCGAAAAATATGATAATAGTGATTCTTCTGAAATGGCCGATAACGAAGAATATACCCTTTATCTTAAAGTAAAAGACGAATATCAAAATAAACGAAAAATCGCTTTAGAAGCGTACGAGCAACTTGCTAATATCCAGAATGCTTCCAATTGGGCTAAAGGACAGCTTAATATTTCGTCTTTAGAATCGGTAGATAAAGACAAATTAAAACCAAATAGTTCAGATTCTCCTTTGCTTAAACAAGCAAAAGAAATCATCACTTTTCTTACCGAAAATAGTATTACTGAAAAGGACATCGATAACGAGTATAACCATTACAAAGATCAAGTAGAGTTTGCTTATAACATAGATTTCGATCCACGCCATATTGTTGGAGACGACTATGAAGACCTTACAGATAGATATTATGGTAATAACGACGTTACCGGTCCGCGAAGCGATCATGGAACGCACGTAGCTGGAATTATCGGTGCTGTTAGAAATAATGAACTCGGAATGGATGGTATTGCAGATAATATTTCGCTTATGATTGTTAGAACCGTTCCTGATGGCGATGAGCGAGACAAAGACGTTGCTAATGCTGTTCGTTATGCCGTAGAAAACGGAGCTGATGTAATTAATATGAGTTTTGGTAAAGGTTACTCACCTCAAAAAGAATACGTTGATAGCGCCTTTAAGTTTGCTGATGAGCAAGGAGTTCTGGTAATTCATAGTGCCGGAAATGATGGCAATAACATCGATAGTACATTCACTTATCCTAATAAACTTTATACAGATGGTGGTTGGTCATCAAACTTCATTACAGTTGGTGCTTCATCATGGGGAACTGCGATGGATTCTACACTTGCCGCCTCTTTTAGTAACTATGGGCAAACGGTAGATATTTTCGCTCCAGGTGTTGATGTGTATTCAACCGTTCCTGATAATGGATATAAAGCTAATAGTGGTACAAGTATGGCGGGACCGGTAGTTTCTGGTGTTGCAGCGCTCATAATGGCTTATTACCCTGAATTTACTGCAAGCGATGTCAAGGAAATATTGCTTCAATCGGCAACTAAAGTCACCAACACTCCCGTGTATAAACCAGGTAGCAAAGAAGTTGTTGACTTCTCTTCACTATCAGCTACTGGTGGAATTGTAAATGCTTTTGAAGCGTTAAAGCTTGCACAAATTAAAGCCACAGGAACCAAATAATTGTCACCATCAGATAATAATTACGATGCTTATGTAATCGGCTCTGGGCCAAATGGATTAGCTGCGGCTATTTCATTGGCTCAAAAAGGTCTGAAAGTAATTATTTACGAAGCGAAGAGTTCCATTGGTGGTGGAACGAGAACTGAAGAACTTACAGAACCTGGTTTTCTTCACGACGTTTGCTCTGCAGTCCATCCTACTGCAGCTGCATCTCCTTTTTTTAATACATTACCTTTAGCCGATTACGGCCTTGAATGGATTCATCCTGATTTCCCCATTGCTCATCCCTTCGATAATGAAGAGCCAATAATTATTGAGCAATCTTTCGATGACACACTCCAGCGTTTAGGTAAAGATGGAAAAAACTATAATGCCTTATTTAAGGAGTTAATTGATTCTTGGCCGTATTTAGTTAATGATGTGTTTGGTACGCTTAGAGTTCCTAAACATCCACTTACCCTAGCTCGATTTGGTTGGTATGGAATGTTTTCTGCTAAACATCTATCCAATTCAATTTTTAAATCTGAACGCCTCAAAACTTACTTTGCGGGATTAGCGGCTCATAGCATACTCCCTCTCGAAAATGCTTTTACTTCAACGTTCGGTTTAATGTTGGGAATTACTGCACATTCTGTTGGCTGGCCAGTTGCTAAAGGTGGCTCAAAAAGTATTACCGATGCTCTTGCAGCCCACTTCCTTTCATTAGGAGGTACTATTGAAGTAAATCGCCATATTGAATCTATTGATCTGCTTCCAGAAAATAAGCCCGTTTTATTCGACCTCACCCCTCGTCAAGTTGCAACTATTGCAGGTAGCAGAATCCCTTCAGCAATACAAAGTAAACTTAAAAAATATGTTTATGGTCCAGGAGTTTTTAAAATAGATTTTGCTCTTTCTGAAGAAGTTCCGTGGTCAGACGTTGAATGCAGAAAAGCTGGGACTTTGCATCTGGGTGGAAGTTTCGCTGAAATATCTCGTTCTGAAAAGGATATTTGGAAAGGAAAGCACAACGAAAGTCCTTACGTTTTAATCTCTCAACCTAGTCTTTTTGATGCCACAAGAGCACCAAATGGTAAACATACCCTTTGGGCTTATTGCCATGTTCCAGCTGGCAGTACGCGAGACATGACTACAGAAATTGAAAACCAAATTGAACGCTTTGCTCCTGGTTTCAAAGATACCATCATTTCTAAAGCCGTAATGAATACAATTGACTTCGAAAAGTACAACCCTAATTATATTGGTGGTGATATTAATGGTGGTGCTCAGTTTGTTAAGCAACTTTTTGGGCGCCCTCTTCTGAAATGGAATCCTTACAAGTTAGGTGATGATGGAATCTATATTTGTTCATCTTCCACCCCACCAGGTGGAGGCGTTCATGGAATGGCTGGCTTTAACGCAGCTCAAACAGTACTCAAAAATGAATTTAAAGACCTTTAAATTCAATTAGGTTACTTTTCAAACTCTGCCCGATGGTTTTCAGGGTCTAGAAATCTTAAAGTTTCCCATCTATACATTCCACTGTCATGCCCATCTGACCAAACTATTTGAATAGCATGATTTCCAATCGTGTTGATATTACGAATATGAATGTGTTCGGGATCTTCTTCAAAAAAAGCAGATGGGTCAAAGTCACCCATATTGGCATGACCACCTCTACATATTACACAAGGACAGTTAAGGCGTAACCCTCGTAATGGATAGATTGATTTTTGATTGTCTGACCAAGATATTTCGAGTTGTTGGTCTCCATTACTTACTTCAATTCCTGTAGGATAAATTTCCATATATTCGGTTTACTTAAACTAATTTTATACTGAAATTAAGAAATGATTTGGACTATTATCTCTGCCATTATTGTACTCTGTGTTGGATTGTGGTTAGGCCACAAAAAAATTCTGCATCTAGATCAGATTACAGCTAGATCTTTTCTGCTTTTTAGCACCATATTTCTTGCAGTATTTCTGATTCTAAGACTCTTTCACGATGCGGGACTATTCCCAGAAGCCATTGCTGGAGCTTTTATGGCATGTATGTATGCTTTTGTTGCAGGCTTCTTGATGGGCAACGCTTATGGGCTATACAATAGTAAATCTAATCTTGGTGCTATTGAATATGTAAATCGAAGTTTTGCGGCGGATACACTACCCAACCTAATTGCCTTAACCTTAATTATAGCCGGTATTGCACGGACCTCTTTATTGAATGATTTAGCAATTACACCGATTCGTTTTGCGTCTGGTCTTTCTATAATCGGCTTGGGATTTTTGGGTTTGACGCTACGTCTAACACCGGAATTTCGAAGAAAAGGCATTGTGTTGATTGACCGTCATATCGTCTGGAAAGATTTTATTAATTATAGGTGGGACGGTGAAAATGTCTTAGAAATTGAATTTCTCTATAATGAAGAACTAACAATCTATCATACTGTTATTCCAATGGAAGTTAGAGTGAAAATTGAAGCTATACTCAAGAAAAAGCTTATTGGGAAACTAGAGAAAGAAAGTGATTAATCATTAGTGGTTAATTGCTTATTTTAGGAATCTATTTAGTAATTATTAAACGAATTAAGTATTCATGGCATCTTTCGATATTGTAAACGAGATTGATAAACAAGAAGTAGACAACGCGGTTAACAACACCACAAAAGAAATTACTACCCGTTATGACTTCCGTGGCCTTCATTCTGAAGTTACTCATCACGACAAAGAAAACCGTATTCACCTTGTAGCAGCAGAAAGCATGAAAATGCAAGCTATAAAGGAAATGCTGATTAAAAACTTTGTGAAACGAGGAATAGATTCTAAAGTACTTGAGTTTGGCGATGAAGAAGGTACATCACAAGGTCATCTTAAAATGGATGTTCAGCTTAAAGAAGGTATCGATAGAGAAACAGCTAAAAAGATTGTTAAAGAGATTAAAGACACCAAGCTTAAAGTTCAGCCTCAAATTCAAGACGATCAAGTTAGAGTGACTGGTAAGAAGATTGATGATCTTCAGGCGATAATGGCTCATTTAAAAGGCAAAGATATGGGCGTTCCTTTGCAATTCACTAACATGAAATAAATTGGATAAGTAGTTTTTCTACCTACGAGAATAACTTTTCCCAGCTATTTTCGTAGGTAACTTTGTGCTCTTTAATAAGCATTCTTTTATAATTTAAAAACGGTGGTAATAATGAAAAATCGATTTCGTAAAGATCTAATTCTATTAGTAGCTGGCTTGAGTGTCCTTGTTCTCACTCAAATAGTTTCTTATTACATAACTTTGACTGATCTAGTTGGTGGTACTTTTCTAGGTATTGGCATTGGTATTCTCGCTATTTCTTTACTCCACAATAGACGTAAATCCGCATACTAGAAGTTTACTTTGCACCTACTTATTAGTTAAGTACGTTACAGTGCAGATTATTTTGACTTTCTTGGTTCTATTGGAAGTAACTCTATTAAGTATTACCTCCACACATTACAAACATAACGCCTTATTTTTATATGACTCTTTCGGACTATATCAAAAAACGAAATGGTGTTTCAGTTGGTAGTCCTAACGCGTTAAGAAATAATCTATACCGATCATTAGGTTCTAAAAATTTCCCCACCTTTTGGACTTATTGGAATCCAATCTTTGGATATTATTTAGGAAAATTCATCTTTAAGCCATTAAAGAAAATCCTACCAGTTTCCATTTCATTGCTAATTACCTTCATTTTCTGTGGGATGCTACACGATACTATTACCACTCTTCTACGAGGAGAAATATCCATATTTTTTTCAATCTGGTTTTTGTTTATGGGATTAGCAGTATTGATAGCTAAACTCCTGAATCATAATTTCTCGAGGCGACTATGGAGTACAAGAGCTAGCATAAACTTGAGTATCATTAGTACCTGCTTAGTATTGACCATCTACATTAACAGGCTTTTTTCCATTTGGTTCATAAACTGACCCAGAATATATCACGCTAAGAAGAAAAGGGGATTACTTTAGGTATACTTCGGAAAGAGTTTTAAACTAGATCTGTTGAACTATTTTTAATACTTCTTCAATATTTCAAATAAATGGAAATTAGTTCTGCCATCTATCATTATAATCTATATTTTTGTAGAAAATAATCTATCAACTAGTTTACAATTAGAGAATATCTCAAGGTAAATTTAGCCCATAAAACGAAAACTCGACAACGAGTAATGTGATTCCTTGTTCTCGCCTACTCTAATAAAACTACCCAAGACGATACTGTTCAATCAAGAGATATTTTCCAAAATGAAAACTCACAAAGCCATACGGTTTGTAATGGCAGCTACTTTCGTGTTAATGCAAATTGCATTTTTAACGATTATAATTAAAGACAAATACGAGACTGAAGCATTTTCTGCAATTGCATTGATTCTTCTAATTGCGATAACCTTGATAGTTGGGTATTTATATTTAGATTTACACCATGAAGAATACTCGTACGAAAATATTTTAGTAGTAATGTGGGTTCCTATTGGGGCTGTAATTTGTTATTTAATGAGTGTTTATGGTGGACTTGGAAGTGTTTTCTCCGCAGGAATCACAGGTACTTTAGCTTCTTTTATACCTAATATTAATAAAGAATCCGACTATTTAAAGCAATTACCAGCATCGATCTATTGCGGGGTATTTATTGGAATGTCGAGCGTTGAAATCTCACCTTCAATTGGTTTTGTCATTGCAGCTGGAATTATAGCAAGTGTTATCCTTATGCTATCCAAAAACTTATTTTTAGGAATAGGAGGAAAACTCGGGTCAATAGCTTTTGTTGGAGTAGCCATTGTTTACCTAATAAATACTCTTTCCCAATGATTAGTTTACTTCCTCATTTCATTATCATATTAACAGGAATTTTAGGAGCAACACTAACCTTCTATCTTAGCACAGAGTTGAGACAAGGTCCAGTTAGAGCATCTGCCTTACTTTCGCTCATTGTAGGTATGTTTTTTTATTTCTTTCCTAACATTCTAAGCTCCTATCTAACTATAAACATTCAAATAGTATTTATTGGAACTTCGTTTATCGGTATGGTTTCTCCTAAAGCTATGAAAAGCTATAAACGATTAGCCTTGGCGGGGAGCTTGTTCAGCATCGTTTATATCAACAACAATAACTTATTTGAAGGTTTTGGTGGTGCGCTTGGAGCATTAGCACTAATTGCTCTACTAGCTGCAATGGGGATGTCTACCGCTTTCTCAAAACGTAGGAGAATACCTCATAAGGTTATAGAATTACGAAAATGGATTGTTAATCAAAAAGATTGATGATCTATTTTAGAGACTCTAAATATTGATATAATTTAAACGCTAAGCTTCACTTCTTAACTTAAGTGAACGCTTTTATTTTACCCTTCCTCGTATTTTGCATTATCATTTAACTCAAGACTATAGAAATGCGAAATTGGATCTTATTAATTGCTTTAGGCATTGTATTCATAAACAACAGCCAACCTAAAGCTCAATATTCAAAAAAAGACACTACGGATAGCAAATTTTTTATTGGGAGCACAGCTTTTGTGCTTTACAATTTAGTTCCAGATGATAATCCTCCAAATTTTTATCAATTAAACTTCGGCTATAGAATCAGTCCTAAGGATGCCATATCTCTAGAACTAAAAACGTGGACGTATAGGTGGTCACTTGGTATCCCTTATGGAAGTTCTTTTGAAGCACCTGAAGAGAAATTTCCAGGCAAGGTACAAGACTACGGTTTTGCGTTAGCTTATCAACGTTTTTGGTGGAAGGGATTATACACTGGCGTTCACATGATGAGTGCCTGGCAAACTTTTAGTGACGAAGACGACAAAAAGATTGATAATGGGTTTCAAATCTTCAATACATACCGAGTTGGATATCACATTGAATTTCTTAATGGTCGTTTTTTCATTGAACCATCTATTGCAATTACTCATCGCCCTTATCATACCGAAATGCCTGAATCATTTAAAGAGCTAGACGATAAGAGGTCAAAATTCTTTTTCGGTGAACCTGGGTTTCATTTTGGTTTTAATTTTTGAACCATTAAAAGTTGTAGCCAACACCATCTAGTGTTATGCGTGTCACTTATACTGCAGATGAATAAACTGCTTTGGATGAATGGTAGCTGCTTTAAGCCATATTGATAATAAAGCACATTCATTATAACTGTTAGTGAAATTCCTGAGATTTAGAGTCCATCTACAGCTTTGATAGTAAATCAGTTTTGCTCATCTTCTCTCCCATTGAATTTAGCTGCAACAATTTGAATGATATGTGATGAAACCTGTACTATTTGGTATAGATCATTTTTGTGGTACTGTCGAGCAACATACTAAAACTCGCATTGGATTGGTAACCAACGATGTTGCAAGGAATGCTTTTGGAGTTAAATCAAGAGTCGCTTTAATTGACGCTGGTTTTCAAATCGTAAAGCTGTTTTCGCCTGAACATGGCTTATCTGCCAATGCCGCTGATGGTGTCTGGGTTCCAAACAAGACTGATGACTTGACCAACTTACCTGTTGTTAGTTTATATGGGGATAAATTGCGTCCTAGTGCAGAGGATTTACAAGATGTAGATGCCATTGCCTTTGATATTCCTGATGTAGGATGCAGGTTCTACACCTATTTATGGACTATGACTCATATTATGGAAGCCTGTGCTGAACATAAGAAAACATTCATCGTGTTGGATAGACCCAATCCTATAAGTGGAGATTTATCGAAAGCTGAGGGCCCATTATTAAACTCCGCTTGTTCTTCTTTTATTGGTAGGTGGAATATTCCAATCAGACATAGCTGTACACTAGGAGAATTAGCAAGATATTTCACCAATAACTACGTTACCAATATAGATTTACAGGTTGTAAAAATTCAGAACTGGAATAGATATGATTTTCCTAACTCCGAAAATTGGACTTTTGAACCAACATCGCCTGCCATAAAAGACTCTGAAACTGCCCTCCTTTATCCAGGTTTAGGTTTGTTGGAAGGAATCAATGTAAACGAAGGTAGAGGCACCGGAAAGGAATTTAAAGTCTTAGGAGCTCCGTGGATTCATGCAGACTCCTTAAAAGCTCATCTCGATAGTTTGTACTTACCAGGAATAGTATTTTCTAAAACACAATTTGTACCAGAATGGGGATTGTACCAAGGAGAAACTTGCTTTGGACTCAACATAAATATTACAAATGTACAAACCATTCAACCCGTCTCTGTAGGGTTTGAAATATTAAAACTACTGATTACAGAATATCCAAATAACTGTAAAGAGCGACTGTACACAACAAACGCCAATCCAACTGGAGATGGACATTTAGATAAACTACTTGGAGTCTATAATTCTTTTGAAACCATAAAAAAAGGTTTAGCTATTCAGACTGTTCTTCGTGAAGACCAATGGCATAATCTTATTGAGCCTCATCTTTTATATTGAAAAACTGCAGAAGTTATTGACTTGATGATTGTCACACTAAACATCAATCATGTTTGAGAAATCTTAAATTTTGAATTCTTAGCTTTTTAAGCTTTTCTGGTAAACACTAGGTAGATTAGATTCATTTTGTATATAATTAAAATGTATATGCAAGACCGTTGACGTTAATTGGAGTGATATAATATGACAGAAACATGGCTACAAAGATGGGATGCCAGGTATCGTGAAAAAGAATATGCTTATGGAGTTGAGCCCAATGAATATTTAAAAGAACAATTAGAGAGCTTAGACAAAGGGAAAATTCTTTTTGGTGCCGAAGGTGAAGGACGAAATGCTGTCTATGCTTCTACAATGGGCTGGGTAGTTTCTGCATTCGACATCAGTATTGAAGGTAAAAATAAGGCATTGAGCCTTGCTCAAAAAAACAACACCTCTATCCATTACCAAGTTGGACTACTTCCTGATTTGAATTATAAGAGGGGCGAATTTGATGTGATAGCACTCATTTATGCTCATTTCCCACCAGAAATCCGATCTGATTATCACAAACTACTTGATAAGTGTGTAAAGAAAGGTGGCCGAATCATTATTGAAGCTTTTGGGAAAAATAATCTGGCGTATAGATCTAAAAACCCCGAAATCGGTGGTCCCCCGGATCTAGCATCTTTGTTTTCTATCGATGAACTAAAATCGGATTTCAATAACTATACTATTGTTGAGCTAGTAGAAAAAGAGGTTGAACTGAGTGAGGGACTTTACCATAATGGAAAAGGTTCTGTGATAAGATTTGTAGGGATAAAGAAGTAATTATTAAAATCGATATGGAACTTTCATAATAATGTTGCGAATACAAGCCTCTAACATTTCAAAACAAGCTGTATCTTTTTGAGCCCAAATGTCTAAGAAACGAACAAAACTAATACTAAGAATAACATTAATTGTAGCAAGTATTGCTTCCTTATTCTTCGTGCCATGGATACTCGTTTGGGCTTGGATATTACCAACTCCGAATACCGTTCAAGAACAAACAAATGAGGCAATTAGCCATGGATTTGATGGTATTATCGTATATGTAGATGAAGCTGGTAAATCACCAGAGTTTTATTCGGCAGGCTGGAAAAACAAAGAAAAAGAGATTCCTGCAGATCCGAAAGCTTTGTTTAAAATTGGTAGTATTAGCAAATTATATGTCGCTGTTGCCATAACAAAACTAGTTAATGATAATCGTTTATCGCTAGACAAAACACTTGCTGATTACTTACCTGAACTTGTGGGCAGTATTGAGAATGCTGATCAAATCACTTTACGAATGATGGTTCAACATCGTAGCGGAATTCCCAATTATACTGACACATTTAATTATTGGGCTGCGCCAAAAGCAACCAATGCTGAAAATCTCGAATTAATTCTAAATAAGACTTCTAACTTTGAACCAAATAAAGATTACGAATATAGTAACACGAATTACTTACTGCTTTCCGAAATCATGGACAAGGTGCTTGGTTACAATCACTTTCAGTTCATTCAAGAAGAAATTCTAGATAGACTGCAATTGGAACATACTTTTAGTTCAGTTAATGAAGTTAATTTAAACGATGTAATGAGTGGTTATCATGTTGGACATCCCTTTGACTTAAAAGCCGATGATGTTGGAATGCTGGCAACAGCTGAAGATGTAGGAATATTCTTAAGAGCTCTAAATGATGGAACCCTATTCGATGATAATGAACAGGAAATTTATTCTGAAATTTACGAGTATGAACATAAAGGTTGGGTACCAGGCTATCAAAGTATAGCGAAATACCATCAGGATATGGATATAGTGATTGTTCAGTTTACAAGTACCACTGACCCAAAATTATACAATTGGAACTTAGCTGATATTCAATATAATCGTATTGTGAAAATAGTTAGTCGTAATATAGGCAACTAATCCTATTATTTGAGAGGTTAGAGTCATTTTAACTCTAGCATTACTATCCAACTCCCTAACTAGTTCATTTGCTCATTTCGTAACTCCTACTTCTTTATTGATGCTCTATTAAAACTCTTACTCGAAAACTGGTTTGAATTACCTTCCCTCCTTCACCATAAATACATATACATTGTTTACAATTTTGAAATACTAGAACATATAGCTTAATATATATGAGCAAAACTTAAGTCTCTCTTCACCTTCTTGTTACGAATGCAGATCAATTAGAAACATTCAAAATTCGATTTAATGGATTCACATTTTTTTAGAAAAACGATTATTGCACTTACTGGTCTTTTTCTTTGTGCATTTTTGCTAGTTCACCTATCTGCTAACTCCATTCTGTTGCTACCCGAATCTATAGCTAGAGACTTATATAACACTTACTCAACAACTTTACGTGAAAGTATATTTATAAAAATAATCGCGTATTTATTATACCTATCAATTATTCTACATGCTTTTTATGCACTTTTGGTAACCCTTAAAAACCGGAAGGCCAAACCACAAAAATATGTAGTAAATCACTCCAAAGAAAACAGCACATGGGCTTCTCAAAACACGGGATTGATAGGCACGGTTATTCTATTGTTCATCATTGTGCATTTAGCAAATTTCTGGGCTCGTATTAAGTTAGGTATGGGAGAAGAAGTTCGTTTAGATAGCCTTGGAAATAAAGACGTTTATGAAGTAACCTACACCTTATTCCAAAACATCTACTATGTTATTTTTTATACTGTGATTTCTATTCCATTGGCACTACATATTCATCACGGCTTAAAAAGTGCTTTTAAAACATTAGGCTTTTATCACCTAAAAGGGTCAAAAATTATTGCAAATGTATCCTTAGTATTTGCGGTTATTATGGCTATCGGCTTTGGGATTATTCCTTTTATCGTTTATTTCAAATAACATGAGTATGAAATTAGATTCAAAAATACCAGAAGGGAAACTTGAGGAAAAGTGGCGTAATTACCAGCTTAAATCTCAGTTAATAAATCCTGCTAATAAGAAAAAGCTAGATGTTATAGTAGTTGGTTCAGGCTTGGCTGGTGCAGGTGCAGCTTCAACGCTAGCCGAATTAGGGTACGATGTAAAATGTTTTTGTTATCAAGATTCTGCCCGACGTGCACATTCTGTTGCTGCCCAAGGTGGAATCAATGCCGCCAAGAATTATCAGCATGATGGAGATAGTGTTTATCGAATGTTTTACGACACATTGAAAGGCGGTGATTTCCGTTCTCGTGAAGCCAATACATATCGATTAGCAGAACTATCAGCGCCACTAATTGACCATTTTACACAACAAGGGGTGCCTTTTGCAAGAGAGTACGGTGGCACTTTAGAAAATCGAAGTTTTGGTGGTGTACAGGTACAACGCACATTTTATGCTCGAGGTCAAACAGGACAACAATTACTTTTAGCTGCTTATTCCCAATTATCTAAAATGGTTCGTGCTAAAAAAGTAGAAATGTTTACTCGAAGCGAAATGGTAGATTTAGTAGTTATTGATGGAAAAGCCAAAGGAATTATTGTTAGAGATTTAGTGACTGGAAAGTTAAAGCGGTTTGCTGCTGATGCTGTAGTTTTAGCAACTGGTGGTTATTCTCGAGTTTTTAGATTATCAACTTTAGCCATTGGTTGTAATGGTAGCGCAATTTGGAAAGCACATAAAAAAGGAGCGTTTTTTGGTGCACCCAGCTTTACTCAAATTCACCCTACTGCCCTTCCACAAACTAGCGAAGCGCAATCGAAGCTCACATTGATGTCGGAGTCACTACGTAATGACGGCCGTATTTGGGTACCAAAGAATAAAGATGAATCTCGAAAAGCAAAAGATATACCTGAGGAAGAACGCGACTATTATTTAGAACGACGCTATCCTAGTTTTGGAAACTTAGCTCCTCGTGATATTGCTTCACGAGCTGCTAAAGAACGCATTGATGCTGGTTATGGCGTGGGAAAATTAAAAAACGCTGTATACTTAGATTTTAAGACAGCCATTGCAAAAAATGGATTGGAAACCATTAAAGATCGATATGGAAATCTATTCACCATGTATAAAAAGATTACAGGAATAGACGCTTATAAAGAGCCCATGCAAATTTCGCCAGCTGCGCACTTTTCGATGGGTGGACTTTGGGTCGATTACGAATTAATGACAACTATCCCTGGCTTGTATGCAATTGGTGAATGTAATTTCTCTGATCATGGTGCTAACAGATTGGGTGCTAATTCCCTTCTTCAAGCAAGTGTAGATGGTTATTTCATCTTACCAAATACCATAAACAACTATTTGGCTTCTGAAATTAAAACAGATTGCCCATCTACAGATCATCCAGAATTTGAAAAGTCCGAAAAGGAAACAAAGGATTTTATTGAACGAATTCTAGCTATAAATGGAACTAAAACGGTAGATCATTTTCATAGAGAACTTGGAAAAGTGATGTGGCAAGAATGTGCTATGAGTCGTAACAAAACTGGTTTACAAAAGGCTATCGAGCAGATTAAAACCATCAGAGAACAGTTTTGGAGTGATGTAAAAGTTACAGGCCATCAGTTTGAATTGAATACCGAATTGGAAAAGGCACTACGTCTTGCCGATTTCATCGAACTTGGAATTTTGATGTGTACTGACGCTTTAGAACGTGAAGAATCTTGCGGAGCGCATTTCAGAGAGGAGTTTCAATCTGAAGAAGGAGAAGCTGTTCGTAAAGATGACGAATACGCATATGTATCTGCTTGGCAATATGACAATGGTGATTTTAAATTGCATAAGGAAACACTAGAGTTCGAATTTGTTAAACCTACTGTTAGAAGCTATAAATAGATTATTATGAAAGTTACATTTAAAGTATGGCGGCAAGAAGGTCTAAATAATGAAGGTTGCATAAAAGACTATGAAGTAGATGGCTTAACAGAAGAAATGTCATTTTTGGAAGCCTTAGATCATTTAAATGAATTATTGGTCCTCAAAAATGAAAACGTAATAGCTTTCGAACATGATTGCCGTGAAGGGATTTGTGGCCAATGCGGTGTGTTTATAAATGGTCGCGCCCATGGACCTCACGATAACATGACTACCTGCCAATTACACATGCGTAGTTTCAAAGATGGCGATACCATTGTTGTTGAACCTTGGCGAGCCACATCCTTCCCTGTTATTAAAGATCTAATTGTAGACCGTTCTGCCTTTGATAGAATTATAGAACATGGTGCCTACATCAGCTCTAAAACAGGTACAGCACCTGAAGCCAATGCTATCCCAATCTCTAAAGAAATAGCTGATAGAGCGATGGAAGCTGCCGCATGTATTGGATGTGGAGCTTGTGTGGCAACCTGTAAAAATTCATCGGCAGCACTATTTACTTCCGCAAAAATAAATCATTTAAATAGTTTACCTCAAGGTAAAGCAGAAGAACATAATCGTGTGGCTGATATGATTCATCAAATGGAAATTGAAGGCTTTGGAAGCTGTACGTTTACTGGAGCTTGTGAAGTCGAATGTCCCGAAGGAATTTCTATAACTAATATTGCTGAGATGAATGCTCGTATTGTGAAGTCGAAACTGTTGGGTTAGTTCAATAAATATTTAGCCTGATTTTTAATATCAGAATATTTATAACTAGAATCTTTGGTGCTAATTGCATTATTGGCAACAATGTGAATGTCTACTGCTTTTCGAAACGTACCAGAATACCTCATAAACTTATAGAACTCCGAAAATGGCTTGTTAAGCGAAAAGGTTAATGAGTAATGTATTCTTGAATTTCGGCTTCTTAACCTCTACACTCACCTTCTATTTTGATAAACATTCTCTTTTATCCATCTTTAAATATATTTTATGTTAACACAAATAATTGCACACAAAACGCTCTAGAAGTGGCCAAAAGTCAGCAAATGAACACATTAAGATGATTCGAATATATTTATTAGTAATTCTATCATTTATCGTCCAATCTTTGTTTGCTCAAGTTTATACTGAAAAGCAAAGCAGACATAGATTTGCACAGATGACTTTAGGATTTGATCTTCAATCATCTTTGGGAGGCAGTACAAGCTTTATTGATGCCACTGGAAATATCAAATCTGTTAATTACCCCGGCACTGTTGTTCCAAGGTTTATAATCGGAGGAACACATTTCTGGGGACATGCAGACTTTTTTATTGGTGTTCCACTTTACTCCCCAATAGTAAAAAAAGATAATCAAGAAATAGCATCGCAAATGGGTGTTGAAACCGGGTTTAAATATTATCCATATAGAATTGAGAATAACAAGATTCGACCATATATAGGAACTTCCTTTGCCCCATTCTACCACGAGCAAAGGAATAACAATTATCAATACTCAAGTGGTCCTGAACAAAATCAAACAAATTTTCCACTTTTGATGGGATTAACCTTCCACAGAAAACAACACTTAATTGAGCTTGGTTTAACTTGGGACTATCAAAGTGAAAGAGATTATTATATCTCGAGAGATCAAATAGAAACTATAAAAACCTCCCCTGCTTATGTAACCCTATCTTATAAATTTGTACTTGAAACAACTTTAAGTGCTGAAAATGATTGGGAATCGGGAAGAACGGAACTTGTAACTGATAAACTTGCCGAACTAGGAAAACTAAACGGATTCTATGTTGGGGCCGGAATTTCATCAGCCTTTTGGCTAAAAGAAAGTAACTACAATACTACTACAAGGCCTTACATAGAGAAATATAGTACATCCATTATGCCCGACTTCACCATTGGGTATTATTTACATGAGCCTGACATCAATCTAGCCTTTGGTTATCGAGCATACAATGGTTCTACAAATAGCTATGGAGCTAATCAGGTTTTAAACAGAAAATCTCTTTTATTTGAAGTAACAAAGTACATGTTTGACTATCATGGTTTTGCACCTTTTGCGGGTCCTTCCATTAGTTATGAAAATCTGGCTTTCAAAGAATCCTTTGAAGGTGGCAGAACAGTAGACATTAGTGATAGTAAAATGAGCTATGGGTTTACTTTTGGATGGGATATCAGACCAAATCGGGTACAGAGCTGGCTATTGAGGACTAACCTTCGCTGGTATCCTAACTTATACTTAGAAGTAGAACCCAACTCTAATGTGGCATTTGATAACCTAGAGTTTAACTTTATACAACTGATTATTTATCCAAGCAGAATGAGATGAAAAAATACTTTTTGGTATAGATCAATGTTGCACTACTACCATCCATTTTGAAATAGAATTGGTTTTAATCATCTTATGCCCTGCTTTTTTAAGTTGAAATTCCGAACACAAAATAAATTTATATGAAAAAGATTATTTACTACGTAGCAAGTTCTCTTGACGGATATATAGCAGGAAAGAATGACGATATAAGTCAATTCATACTTCAAGGGAAAGGAGTTGAGAAATATCAACAAGATCTTTCAACGTTTGAAACTGTCATCATGGGTAGAAGAACTTATGAATTTGGTTTCCAATATGGACTTCAGCCAGGTCAACCCGCCTACCCACATATGGAACACTATATTTTTTCTGATTCAATGAACATTAAGGATTTAGCAAACACTGTTCATATTGAGAAAAAATCCATCCAAAGAGTGCTCGAAATCAAAGAAAGCTCTACTACAGACATTTACTTGTGTGGTGGCGGTGACTTTGCTGGATGGCTTTTAGACAATGGACTGATTGATCAACTCAAATTGAAATTGAATCCCATTATTCTTGGGGAAGGCATTCGATTATTTGGAAATTCCAAATCGACTCAAAAATGGAAGTTAGTTGATACAGAATCTTTTGACGATGATCTTCAAATTCTGACGTATGAAAAGGAATAGAATGAAGCTTAGGCTAACATTATCATCTCTGAATCAAAATCCTGACTAATGGCACAAATTCTTGCTTATGAAAGTTCTCATCAAAATGGGATTGATGAGATGATGAATGGAATTGCATTGGAATTTGATGAGCAAATATTTTACAAGACAACTTCTGGGACCCCTATTGTACCTGATAAATATTGGGTTGCATTAAGTAACGGAGAAGTTGTAGGAACGGTCGGAATTATTGTTGTAGAAAAGGATTTTGGGATATTGAAAAAAATGATGGTTAAAAAAGAATTTCGAGGCAAGGAATTTGGTATATCTAAACTATTACTCGAAACCGTTTTTGATTGGTGTAAAGAACATCGAATTCCTAAACTTTATCTAGGAACAATGATTCAATTTAAAGCAGCTCAATCTTTTTATGGAAAAAATGGGTTTATACGAATAGCGGAAAATGAATTGCCTCCTAACTTCTTAATCAATCCTTTAGATAAGGTGTTCTTTGTTCAAGAGTTGAATATCGAGAATTAGATTTATACAAATTTAGTTGTTCTTTAGCCTAATTCCTGATTAATACTCCTATCTAAGGTCTTATATCTTTCGTCTCACTTCTAAATTCGATCTTCCATTTTGAAATAGAATCTGTTTTTTTCATCTTATTCTCTGATTTTTTTAATGCCTAAACTTCGAAACAATCTCTTTAACCTATTGTTTTGATACTATACTAATCAGCAATAAAATGACAAAATACTTTGCGTTTCTTCTTCTCTTCATTAGCACTTCAGTTTTTGCACAGACAAATTTTAATGAAAAGAATCTTGATAAAAAGCTTTTAGAATTACAGAAAACTACTAAAACAATTGGATTTTCTGTTGCAATAGTTAAAGGAAACGAGATTATCTACGCTAAAGGATTTGGCTATAGAGATCTAGAACAGAAATTAAAAGTAGATGAGAATACACTTTTCGCTATTGGCTCAACTACAAAAGCATTTACCACTGCCTTACTTGGTATAATGGAGGAAGAAAATGGATTGTCTTTTAATGATAGCCCAAAAAAATACTTACCCGAACTTGAATTTTACAACGACGAGTTAAATAACACGATTACCATTTTAGATATGCTTAGTCATCGTACAGGTTTACCACGTCATGATTGGTCTTGGTATTTATTCCCTACTGATGACAAAAGTGAGTTGATAGCTCGTGTAGAATATCAGGAACCTTTTACTGGTATCCGAGAGCAATGGTATTACAACAATTTTATGTATTTAGCTCAAGGCTTAATCACCGAGAAACTTACGGGCAAAAGTTGGGAAGACAATATTAGAGAACGTTTTTTTAAGCCCTTGAATATGACAACTTCAACCTTAAGTATTGAAGAACTAAAAGAACAATCCAATACCTCAAAAGGCTATTGGCTAGAAGATTTCGAGACAAGCAATGTAACACCTTACTACGATATTGCGGCAATGAGTCCTGCAGGAAGTATTAACAGCAGTGCGAAAGAAATGGCTAACTGGTTAAAGGTTTGGTTAAACGAGGGTAAATTCAACAACAAACAGATATTACCTGCTAAATATGTTGAGAAAGCTATTAACCCATTAATGCTAGTTGGTAATGGAATAGAAGATAAACAATTCCCAGACCAACACTTAAACAGCTATGGTTATGCTTGGTTCATATCTTCCTACAAAGGACATTACAGATTAGAACATGGTGGAAACATTGATGGGTTTTCGGCAAATGCCTCCTTTTTTCCTGCCGATGATATAGGCATTGTGGTTCTCGTCAATCAAGATGGATCTGGGTTACCTACTTTGGTCAGAAATACAATTTCTGATGAAATTTTAGGCCTAGAAAAAACAGACTGGAAAACCTATTACAACGAGAAAATAACTACTCTTAAAAAACAGGACGAAGAGGAAACACAAGAACAAGAAGATGGCATCATTCCCAATACTAAACCTACACATAGTTTAACTGAATATACTGGAGATTACACACACAAAGCCTACGGAACGTTTAAGATCGAAGTTAAAAACGATTCACTTTGGGCACATTTTCCAAGAGAAAAAGCGTATCTGAAACATACCCATTATGATATTTTCAAACTCTACCTGATTGATGATAACACATTAGATTTGGATGATTTGGGATTTAACTTAAACTTTCAAACTAACGAATTAGGCGACATAGAGTCTGTAAAAATAAAGTTTGAACCTACTTTAGAACCAATAGTCTTTAAAAGAACACCTGTAGAAATAGCTGTTTCAACAGACGTTTTAAACAAATTTGTTGGAAGTTATTTGCTTTCTGGAATGGAGCTAAAAGTTTCTATCAAAAAAGAAAAATTAAACCTACTTGTACCTGGTCAACCTGAATACATTTTAATTCCTATAAAAGAAAATGAGTTCTCAATTACTGGATTATCGGGTTACAAAGCGGTATTTCAGGAAAAGGATGGCAAACTGAATTTAGTATTACACCAGCCTAATGGAGTATTCACAGCTGTAAAAAAGTGAGTATTGTTTTGAAGTACAAAATCTACGCCAAAAAACTATCGATCAAACCTTTAGGATGGCTTGTTGGAGTAATGGGGAAATCAAACCACTGTTCTAAATCTTCTTCGAGCCCTTCTTTGTTTAAATAAGAATTTAAAGCACGGTTTAAACCCTTCGTATATTTTGGGTGATCCGTTCCTTCTGGATCTTCGTGCCATAAATCGTTCTGTGCAAATCCTTCAAATTCTGGTCCTGTAACTATTATTCCAAAAGCATCGGGATTATTCCCAATCGGACTATGAATGGTAGTAGTGAATAGATGCCAATATGCAGACTGAATGCAGTTCTTCTCAAATAACTGTCTTACTACTTCTAAGGAGTCAATGGTTTCTTGCTGAGTTTCGGTAGGAAATCCATACATAAGGTACGCATGAACCATAATTCCATTTAGGGAAAAGTTATTAGTAACTCTGGTAACTTGAGCAATATCTACACCCTTTCTCATCTTAGACAATAATCTATCAGAGGCTACTTCCAATCCACCAGTTACAGCGATACAACCTGCTTTTGCCATAAGTTCACAGAGCTCGAAATTGAAAGTCTTTTCGAATCGGATGTTGGTCCACCAAGTAATAGATAGATTTCTTTCTATCAAGGCTTTTGAAAGCGCCTTTAGCATTTTTGGTGGAGCAGCTTCATCCACAAAGTGAAAACCTGTGATTCCAGTATCTTTAATAATTTTTTCAATTTTATCTACCAAATCCTCAGCGGTGGTATTTTGGTAGTTGCCGATGTAATCCAAGCTCACATCACAAAATGAACATTGTCGCCAATAACACCCGTGAGAAATAGTCAATTTATTCCATCTTTTATCCGTCCACATACGATGCATAGGATTAACTACATCCAAAAATGACACATATTTTTCATACGGCAATCCAGCATAACTAGGTGCTGGCAAACTTTGGTGATGGTAAATGGTGTTCGGAGTTTTGTTTTTGTAAACTACTTTTTCATCCTCAAGTACATACGTTCTTTCGAGCTCATCGATATCAACTTTACCTTCTAGATATTGAACCATTTTTAACAGTGGACCTTCCCCATCGTCCAAAGAAATGAAATCAACAATCTCAAAGATTCTAGGGTCCTCGAGGCTTCGTAACTCGGTGTTACAATATCCACCACCAAAAGCTACGTGTATATCAGGATAAAACTGTTTAATGAATTGAGCACAACGTAAGGCTGCAAACAAATTCCCAGGAAAAGGAATAGTAAACCCAATTAGATTAGGAGTATGTGTTTTAATTTGTTCTTCCAAAATATTCAACATCTCATCTTCTATGAGAGTTGGTTGATATGTCAAAAACTCGTCTAATTGATCGAAACTACTTGCAGAAGTTGCGATTTGTTCGGCGTACTTAGTGAAAGCGAAAAACTCATCCACATTAGCGTGAATAAAATCTCCTATTTCCTCAATGAAAAGAGTTGAATAGTGCTTCGCTTTATCAATAACGCCAATCTCACCCTCATCCCATTTAATTTCAGTGTTAACATTCACCAGCCTGTGGCCTATCGGTAAAAAGCCGGGTTCCAAGATTATGTTTGCTGTTTCAAAATCAGACTGCTGTAGAAACGCTATAACTTGATCTACCCTTGAAATGTATAACTCTTTGAGTTCTCTAACAGTAGGATACAGATCATTACCCAAATCTTCTGCTTCCTGAATAATCTCAGTTAAAAATTCACCCGTAAAAATAGTGGTAAAAAGCTCAATGCTTAAATCACAATGTGAAATAGAAACATCATGTTCTTCCAAAAAACCTTTGAGATAAGCCGTAGCTGGGTATGCCGTGTTCAGCTGTGTAAAAGGAGGAGTAACTAAAAGGAGTTTTGATCGCATATTTATGATAGTGCTCTTAAAAATAAATTCAACTTTAAAGTATTGTTTTATAGAATGAAGAACATGATAATAATCAGTAAACACTAAAGCACTGTTACCTGCATAGCTTTTTATAACATTAGTGTTGAAAACACGCATCTACCTACTAACTACTAATACCTCAACATCCATTTTGAAATACACTTGGTTTTCTTCATCTTCTTTACTGCTTTAAAAAGCGGATTACATATCGCCAATTAGTTGAAGCAATTTAGAATGAGAAACTCAAGACCTGATTTATTATCAAGACCTCTATTCATTTTAGCGATAGCTCTTCTGCTCATCAATGACTTTTATCTGAAAAATGAGTTCTCTAATGTTTTAACCGGTAAGCTTTCTGACTTAGCCGGGCTTTTCCTGTTTCCTTATTTCATATCAAGTTTCAAAATCAAATGGACTAAGTCGATCTATATTGGAACTGCTTTGTTTTTTATATTTTGGAAATCCCCATTTTCACAAGAACTAATCAATTGGTTTCAATCAATTGGAATTGGCTTCAATAGAGTTATCGATTACACTGATTTAATCACCTTAATAATTCTCCCCTTCTCGTTCAGATACTTTCAGAAACAACTTTCAACTGAATTAAATACAAGCAGATATTTGACAGTTCCGCTAGGAGTTCTAAGCTTGTTTTCAATTTGGGCAACTACATTACCCGAACAAAGAGTTGCATTGAACCTAAATGTAGATGAAGCTTATGAAATACAACTGAGTAAAACAGAACTCTTGAATTCAATTCCGGCAGAGCATCCATATAGCGAAAACCAAGCAAGAAACTTGGCCGACAGTCTTTTTTATTTACATTTTGAGATGATAGATGGCAGTCGTATTGACGTGACAGCACTCATTACTATAACTACGATTGACTCAACCAAAACCAAAATCGTTCTCGATTCAGTTTTGTATGGGGTCATTACTGGTGGGCTTTTTACAGGAGTAGACGCTGAAGATGTTGAACACTTCAAATCTCTTTCTTCGGAAAAATTCAATACTCATTTTGAAAACACTATTTTGAAATCTATTAAAAAAGGAAACTTAGAGCATGTCTACTTTGACAACAAAGTCATTCACGACTCCTATCAAAGCGAATCTCTAGAATAATTCGATCATTAAAAGGCCCTGTTTCTATATAGCTTTTACTTGCCCTAGCACTAGAGTTAAGAACACCACCTCAATACTAAGTTTGATTTCCTATTCAGCGAATACTTTTGAGTATACTGTAACATTTAATTATCCAATTGGTATATAAAGAACTAAATGCGTCATACTCCATTGTTACATGTAATTTGAACAAATATTTCATGATTAGATTTTTATTATTCCCAACCATTGCTCTTCTATTATTTAGTTGCAAAGATAGCTCTAGTCCTTCTACCGAAAAGACACTAAATCCAATTGAATATTCAATGGACAAAAGTGCAAAGGTGATTTTGGAAAATCCTCAAATCAATTCAATTTCAATCGGAGTTTTTAAAGATGATGCAACTTATACAAAGTATTACGGAGAAATTGATAAAGGCAAAGGTAATAAAGCGAATGACAATTCAATTTTTGAGATAGCATCAGTAACAAAAACATTTACGGCCTATATAACGGCTCAAGCAGTGTTGGAAGGAAAATTACGTTTAGATGATGATATTAGGGAATACTTGGGCGGATCTTATACTAACCTAGAGATAGATAATCGTCCTATTCTCATTAAAGATATATTGACCCACACGACGGGAATAAAAAGAGAGCACTTTTCTAAAACGTTAGCAAAAATGTTTTCAATCGATGCTACTAAAGATGAACGAAAAGCAATTACCGAGTACAGTAAAGCAGATTTCATTGAAGATTTAAAAAACTACAAACTAGAAGTTCTTCCAGGAGATGAATATGACTACTCAGGATTTGTTGCACCTGAGATATTAGCACTGATATTGGAAAAAGTATACCAAAGACCCTATTCAGAACTTTTAGATGAATTTATTCTTGAAAAGGCTCAAATGAATCATACTTCAATGTTTGTTTCTGATGAAGATGAAAAATATGTTTTGAATGGATATACCAATAACAATCAATTGGTACAGTCTCTACAAATGCCATTAACAGGTGCTGGTGGAGGATTGAAATCTACAGTTCCTGATATGTTAAAGTACATTCAGTTTCTTCTTAAAGGTGACAACCCAGTAGTTAAAGAAATGAGAAGACCTCTATTTTATGATGAAAACGAAGATGAAGAGTACGGGTATTTTTGGATGGTAAATGGAGATGACCTTATGTTACATAATGGAGGAACAGGAGGAAGTGTAAATTGGTTGATTTTATTGCCAAAAACTAACTCTGGATTTACCGTTTCGTTTAATTATAATGGCGATAGCGCTGGTGACTTAATAAACACCATAGCTTCATTTCTTATCACGGACCTTTTAAATTATCCTACTAAAAATGCCTATTACTTATTAAGAGATTACGTTCGTGATACTCCAGATACTTGGGTAGATAAATACCACCAATTAAAAAAGGACAATGGCACCGAATACAATTTTGATGATGCTTCTTTGCTATACGATTTGGGCCATGAATTTTTAGAATCGAATAAAACTAAAGAAGCAATTCAGGTTTTTCAGCTGATGGTTTCTGAGTTTCCTAATTCAGTATATGCCTATAATAGTTTAGGAGAAGCTTATTTTCTCAATGAACAATACGCCCTCTCTTTAGATAATTTTAAAAAATCGCTCAAATTAAAACCGGAAAAGAACAAAGCCCTTGAGATGATTAAAAAGATTGAACAGTTACAAAATATCGAGTAAAATCAACTTACTCCCCTTACACCTCGTTCCGTAGCTCCGCTGCGGAATGCATATAGGGAAGCTCTGCTTCCAGTTTGGCTAGTTTTTAGCTCTTCCCTTTTTTTAGCCGCCCATATTAATACTACTATCTCTTCTCCATTTTGAAAAACAATCAGTTTTATTAATCTTATCTACCGATTATTGAATATTACTCATTCTCGTTCCAACACTTATAAAAGCCATCCTTTTATGAAAACCTTATTTCAAATCACAATAACTACCCTCTTATTACTATTCACTCTTCCCGTCGTTGCTCAAAATAATACAGATAAAGGCTGTTTAGCCGGCAATTGCACTAATGGGTACACTGTAGTTGAGTACCCTAATAAAAGTAGATATATAGGATTGTTTAAAGACGGGATGAAACATGGAACGGGGTTATTACTGAATCTATCCGATAACGTTTATCTTATTGGTGAATGGGCGAATGATAAACAAAATGGGTTTTCAAAGATCTACACTTTAGATAACGAGCTCATCTTTTCTGGAGAATTAAAAGATGGAAAACCTATCAAAACCTATTCTGAGTTAGATATAGAAGAAGGATGTACTTTGGGTGATTGCGAAAATGGATTTGGTCATTACAAGTGGAAAAATGGAGATGTTCATATTGGTGAGTTCCGTGATAACATACAACAAGGAGAAGGTACCATTACTTGGAGTGATGGAAGTAAACACATTGGTAATTTTAAAGCGGGTCTGCAAAATGGCTATGGAAGATACATTGACGAAAACGGTAATGTAGCGATGGAAGGAACCTTCGTCGATGGGCAGTATATTGAAGGTTCCAATACCGAAAAAAACTATACCGAGAATAGAAAATGTATCTCAGGAAATTGCATTGATGGCTACGGCGTTTATATAGAAACTTTTACACCGGGCTGGGAAGATGCTTATCAAGCTTATGTAAACACTTTTGAAGTTAGATATGAAGGTTTTTGGAAAGGTGGCAAAAAACATGGGTTTGGATTTCAAGAAGACCGAATGGCAAATAAATATGTGGGTGAATTCAATAATAATGAAGTTACAGGAACAGGTGTAGTTAACTTTGAAAATGGTGATATGTACTCTGGTGAATTTGAAGACGGCCTTATGCATGGTCAGGGAACCATGCAATACGCTGATGGCACAATTTATACAGGAAGCTGGGACGATGGCAAAAAAGTGGATTAATTCTGTACATTAAACCCTGATTTTCACAACCTAGTACAAGAAAATCCTTTTATGATAGGTAACTTAGTCTTCCTCGTTCCATAGCTCCGCTGCGGAATGCATATATGGAAGTTCTGCTTCCAATTTGGCTAGTTCTTAGCTCTTCCCTTTTTTTGAGCCGCCCATCTCAATACTCAAAACCTAGGAACGATTATCTATTTCCCAATGGTTTAGCTACACTACCTTTGAACAGAGCATTTCTTAGCTTTTGTTGCTTTAACTTTTATCAGTTTTATTCATGTCGACCAATTCTACCGCTTACTCTATTTTAGACCTTGCCATTGTAACTCAAGGAAGCACTATCACAGAGACTTACGCCAACAGTATCGCCTTAGCTAAAAAAGCTGAGGAATTTGGTTACAAACGGATTTGGTTTGCCGAGCATCATAATATGGCAGCCATTGCAAGTAGTGCCCCACCCATTTTAATTGGTAGAATTGCCCAATCCACAAATACCATTCGTGTAGGCTCTGGCGGTGTGATGCTTCCAAACCACTCTCCTCTTATTGTATCCGAGCAGTTTGGAACATTGGGTGCCTTATATCCACATCGAATAGATTTGGGCTTAGGAAGAGCTCCTGGAACCGATCAAGAAACAGCGCATGCAATCCGACCTAATTTCATCCAAGCAACACAATCCTTCCCCGAAGATATTGAAACCATTCAACGATATTTTTCTGTAGAAAATAAAACGTCAAAAGTCCGTGCTACCGTTGCCGAAGGTGTTGATGTTCCGATTTACGTGTTAGGCTCTAGTACCGATAGTGCTCATTTGGCAGCCAAAAAAGGTTTGCCTTACGCCTTTGCGAGTCACTTTGCCACCGCCCAATTATTTAACGCTTTAGATATTTATCGAAATGAATTTCAGCCTTCTAAATACCTTGATAAGCCATACGTGATTGCGGGGATTAACGTATTTGTTGCCGAAACCGATGAAGAAGCAGCACGAATGTCTACGAGTTTCATAAAGATGATTGTGGGAATTTTAACGGGTTCACGAAAAGAGTTTCTGGATGAAGCCACTGAAATGACGCCCGAGTTAAAAGAGCTTTCGTTGCATCCCTCCATCCAACAAATGACTCGCTTCTCGTTCATTGGCAGTAAAGAAACCGTGAAGGAACAAGTCAAAGACTTTTTAGCCCATACCAACGTGGATGAAGTCATTGCCGCAGCTAGTATTCATAATCCTAAAGATCGTATACAGTCTTATAAACTTTTCGCTGAAATCATGAAGGAACTGAATGAAGCTTGATGATTAAAAGCCTTGTTGATCTCTGATAGTTCGTTTACGGATTAACAGTTAAAAGACACGGTTATCCTGATCCCGAGGCTTCGGGAGAGGGATCTTCAAAGCAATTGGCCTATCTGTAGACGAGAGTTCCGAGGTAGCATTCCGCAGCAGAGTTATAGAATTAGATTCAAAAATACTGAATGGTATGCTAATCTTGAAGATTCATCGTCCCGAGGCTTCGGGATCTGAATGACGAGATTTCTATTTGAAGTTAGACACTTAAAAAACCTCGCCCATCCCGAATTTATTTCGGGATCTTATGGAATGACTCGTGAGTTAAACAAGTCATTTACCTTCTTAAAGATTTGCACTAATCCCTGAATCAAGCCATCCCTATTTGTATTTAGCTTGTAAATCCGTTTCTTCAAATACGAATAACGGACAGCTACTTGGAAAACCTCAACGACATCCTTCATATTGATTCTAACGCTGAAACAAAGCAGTTCAAAAAAGGAACGTTGTTACTACAAAAAGGACATCTTTCTACCAGCGCATTCTTTGTTAAAAAAGGTCTTTTAAGAAGCTATATCATAGACAGTAAAGGTAAAGAACACATCTTCATGTTTGCCTCAGAAGGTTGGATTATCGCTGATATTGAATCCCAAGAGTTTGATCATCCCTCCGAATTATATATTGATTGCTTGGAAGACTCCGAAGTAGTGACTTTTGATCGCTATTCCTTGCTCCTCTCCGAATCAAACTCCAAGTCGGCCATTAACAATACTAAGTTACTATACAGGCGTATGGGCGTTTTACAGCGTCGCGTTCTGATGCTAATGAGTTCTCCTGCCAAAGACCGATACTTTTACTTCATAGAAACATATCCAGATTTACTGAATCGCATTCCTCAACACATGATTGCTTCCTATCTAGGAATCACTCCGCAAGCCTTAAGCACCATCAGAGGTAAGATTGCACGAAATAATTAGAGCTCACATTTATTAATCTAGATGAATGCAAAGCTCATCCTAAGTTTACACATTGCACTGAAATAAATATTCAAACCATTGGAATGAGTAAGTATTTGGGAATAGCGCTCCAAAGGCTAATTTACTATTTCAAACCAATTTCAGTACTATGAGTAAAGAATATTCGAATGGAACCATTACCATAAAATGGGAACCTAAGAAGTGCCAACATGCCGGTATTTGTGTAGCAACATTACCTAAAGTTTATAATCCAAAGGCAACGCCTTGGATAAATGCAGTTAATGCTTCTACCGAAGAACTCAAAGATCAGATTAACAAGTGTCCTTCTGGCGCTTTAAGCTATTATATCAATGAATAAAAACAACGAATCTCTCCAAAGCTGGCCCGTTCTTAATTTTGCAGAAATGCAGGAAACCATCGAAACCATGCATCAATGGCTTCAGATTGTTGGTAAAATTCGACTAAAAACTATGCCTTGGCAAAATCACTCTTGGCATACCGCCCTTTATATAACTTCAAGCGGTTATTCTACTCATGGTATTCCTTATCAAGGACGTATTTTCCAAATAGACTTTGACTTCAAGAAACACAAACTAATTATTCAATGTTCGAATACGGAATCTGTAACTATGGATTTGTATTCAAGAACGGTTGCAGACTTTTATGCTTAATTGTTCGAGAAGCTAAAAAGCATTGGAATTGATATAAAAATCCATGCTCGCCCCAATGAGATGGAGCCCGCCATTCCTTTTGCTGAAAACACCATCAACAAAACATACAATTCAGAAGCGGCTTATAATCTTTGGCAAGCCATGTTGAAGGCTAACGAGGTATTTAATCAATTTAGAAGCGAGTTTATTGGCAAAGCGAGTCCTGTCCATTTGTTTTGGGGCGCATTCGATTTGGCCGTTACTCGATTTTCAGGAAACGAAGCTCCTATGCATTCCGGCGGGATGCCTAATATGCCGCTAGATGTGATGCAAGAAGCTTATTCCCAAGAAGTAAGCAGTGCTGGATTTTGGCCAGGTTCTAAAGATTCGCCTCTACCCGTCTTTTATGCATACGCTTACCCAAGTGATGCACGTTTTGGGGAACAGAAAGTACTTCCAAAAGAAGCTTTTTACAGTCCTGAGATGGGTGAGTTTTTCTTGAAGTATGAAGATGTTCAAACTTCAGACAATCCAGAAAAGATCTTGCACGATTTTCTTCAAAGCACATACGAGGCTGCCGTAAACACCTCTGATTGGAATAGAGATAAGTTAGAAAAGAAGTGATTGTTACTTCTCGGATATTCAGGTAATTGGCTAGAGTTAGCACTCAAAACATCTTTCACAGTCATCCCGAAGATTCATCGGCAGTAGCCTTTGAATGACGGGATTTGTATTTAGATTTACTCACGTAAAACACCTCGGTCATCCCTGTAGATGCTAAGTAATTCGTTGACAGAAATAGCTTTTTGATTTCCTTCAGAGTGTCAATACGCCCACAAAACCACATCGACGTTTAGAATTATTGGCGAAGAAAGAACGCAATGGAATCGACGTCTCCGATAGGAGCAATCATTCCACACCGGCTCGGG
>JBLWXP010000007.1:0-229596 GCA_048267405.1 Balneola sp.
TTTATCACATTAAGGTTTAAATACTCATAAACCCTCTTTTCTATGTGTGGACGTTACGCCTTATTTAAACTGCTAGATGAAATAGATCACTTTCTTGGTACTTTGGAAAGGGATAATACTATTGAGCCCAATTATAACGTAGCTCCTACACTTCGGATGCCTGTCGCTTATTCTAATGGTGATGGCGCTCGAGTTCTTGAAAATATGAGTTGGGGATTTGTTGGATGGAAACCTAAACCAGGACAAAAGGCTTTTACTCCCGTTAATACTCGAGATGATAGCATTGGCCCGAAGCCTATGTGGACTCGAGCTTTTAAATCAAAGCGCTGCATTGTCCCTATGAATGGCTTCTTTGAATGGAAAGGCTCGAAGGGGAATAAAACTCCGTTCCTGATTAAACCCAAAGATGGTGGATTACTTGGTGCAGCTGGAATCTATTCAGAACTTAGTCTCGATGATGATTCACAGATTAAAACCTATTCTATCATCACGACTTCACCCAACAGTCTAATGAAGGATATTCATGATCGTATGCCTGCCTTCCTCCATCCTACTGAGTTTAGCGATTGGCTGAACCCTAATCACTCCGATGACTATCTTAAAGACTTATTACGGCCTTATCCTGATGACGCACTAGAGGCTTTTATCGTCTCAAAAGAAGTCGGAAATGTTAGAAATAACAATCCAAGCTTAATTGAGCCTGCAAGTTTATTCTAGCCTACCTCACAAATAAATACTCTTTATCTACTTCCTGCATAAAGCGCCAGTCCATTTGGTCTAGGGTATACACAAGATGATAGAATCGTTCGTCGGTGTCTTCAGTTACGTAGTGAAGATGCTTTGTAATCATCGTATTCTCCATATGAGCGCTTTCAATCCTGCTTACCTGTATAGAGTTGCGTTTTCCTCTTAGAAAGCGGTACGGTCTCAATCTGTCGATGAGCGCCATCTCAATAGGACTCTTTCTTTCCACGGCTTCTTTGTCAATGATCTCGAAGCGTAATGGAACCATTCGATGCGCATCCGAAGGTAGGTATTTGTGCCTCTTCACTTGCACGAGTACTCTATCCACGAGTAGATCTTTTTGCTCCTCCGTCTTAAGTAGTGACCACAAGAGTTCTTCCTGGTCAAACTCGAGTTCATAGATACTGCCTTCTTTCGTTTCAATGGTATAAAAAGACTTCCGAATACCTCCTTCTACCTTGCTGTAGCAACTGCGAATGCGTTTTAAATGCTTCACATACTCTGGTCTCCACGTAGGTTTGACGAGTCTACTGTGCCTGCAAAAGAATACTAAGATTTCTACTAACGGATACTTATTCATGACCAAATTGGGTTGGTCGTTTTAAACTATACACATATATTATACATATCAACACATGAGCGAAATAAATGCCCACTAAAAAAGACTTTTCTTACCAGCCAGAGAACGATGTGCATAGAATCACCCTCTATAACACCGTGTATCCTGAGCATCAACACCGCTCTAAAAAAGAGCGGTTGTATCTTCATTTCGACTTCGCTTGTTTTTACGCTCAAGTAGAACAGCTCCGAAATCGGATGTATGGATTGCCTCTCATTATCGGAGGATGGAGAAAAGAGAATGGACAAGTAAAAGGAATTGTAGCTACCTCATCTTACGAAGCTAGAGCCTTTGGTATCAAAACAGGAATGAGCGCTTTAGAAGCGTATAAGATTTGTCCGTACGTGTGCATGAAACAAGTGGATTATACTACCTACACGGCTATCTCGAAGCAAGTGCATTACATCTTCAGGCAATGCTCCCATACCGTAGAGCGCTACTCCATGGATGAGTACTTCATGGATATTTCTTTCCTTCTGGGTAAGCCTGAAACGAAGGTCAGAGACTTTGCAAAAAGTGTCCAAGACAAAGTGTTTGAGGCGACCAACTTGTATGGCTCCATTGGGATAGCTCGGAGTAAAACCTATGCGAAACTATCCAGTAGTTTAGACAAGCCCAAAGGCATTACTTCTATTATCACAGAAGAAGATGAACGAGCCTATATCTATCCTCTAGATGTTGATGAAGTCTGGGGTGTGGGTGGTAGACGGTATGAGCATATCCTCGCTGAAGGGTTTCGTACGATTGGAGATGTCGTAGACAAAGGAAGTGAGAAAACGTTTATGCGTCTTTTTGGAGCCAACTTCGGAAAGATGCTCTATCAAACCATTACGGGGCAAGACCAAGCTAGAGTCTTAGAGGAGAATGACAGCTACACACCAAAATGGGGAGTGAGTTATGGCCATACTTTTTCTGAAGGTTCTTGTAATGTGGAGCAAATCAAAGGTGAGTTTGCGATAGCTGTAGAGCAAGTGTGCTACCGACTCAGAGCCTACGAAATTAAAGCCAGCTCCTTTAGTGGAATGTTTGGATTCAATAACACCGATCAACCAGGAGTAGGATTCCGATTTGCCGTAGATGGATACACCAATATTGATAAGCTTGTCTTTGAAGCTCTAATGGACAGAATACTCCCCGCCATTGAAGCAGCGTGTAAAGCAGGAATGGAGATTCGGAATATTATCATCGGCACCAAAGAGATTGACAAGACCGACCAACTCAATCTATTCTTTACCGATGAAGCCAAAGAATTAGAACGATTCAAAGCTATCGACCAGATTAACAACCGTTACGGAAAAGGAACCCTCACCAAAGCACACACCCTAGAAAGAGTACGAGGGAATACGCACTTTTTGGAAAGGAATGGGTGAAAATTTTACTACTTCATGAAAAGATATTATAAGACCTTACCTTAATTGGTACTTCAACATAGAATACCTGTCTTACATATAACCTAATGTAGTTTGGCATTCATATCAGTGGATACATACCAATATCAATACAAGGAAATTGTCAAATGAAATACTTCTGAGATGAAAGTGACTTAACTGGGTATCATAGGTTTATCAACCTTGCTTTAGTAAATTTGGCGAATTGAAGTTTTACGCACAGCCTAAATGTAATTAAAAGGAAGAAGTGACTTTTACATGGTCATTCCAACTATATTTAGTTTCTCTAACCATATTAATTATCTCCTCTCTGCTTATGAGTCTAACCATATTTTCTTCTGCAAGACTTTTGGCACCTTCAGTAAAACCCACTGAGTTTGTTATCACAAGTAATTCGAATTTGAATCCTACAAATTGACTCTCATAATACTTTTTTCCGCTCACTACTTCTTGTATGCCTGACTGATTAACTCTCTTACTAGGATTGTCTTTTGCCTTGCATTGAACTAGGAATCCATTGTTTGCTTTAATGTCCCTAACAATTAAATCAACACCCTTATCTCTAGATCTTTCAGTCATATCTACAGAGTAACCCAATTTCGAGTAGATCATACTACAGAACAATTCAAATTGAACTCCGTTGAGATCATCAATGTCCGAAATTTTTAATTGGGTATTTTCGTTTGTTTTGTAATCTGTACCTAACATCTCCTTTTTTAATGTCATTAAGTCTGACTTATCAATTTTAGCTGGTACAAGCACACTTCTACTTAAGTTTCGCTTTTCTTCTAATAAATGATCTAAAATTTCATCGAATGATTTACCTTCACCTAATTCCTTAAAAGTACTTATGGGAATATGAATTGTTACGTTCTTCTTCTGACCAATTCGGTATATACGATCTGAAGCTTGATCTTCTTTAGCGGGGTTCCAAGGCCTACTTAAATGTATAACATGATTAGCTTCTGTTATATTTAACCCAACTCCAGCCGCTTCTGGTGACATAATAATTATATTGAATCCTATTACATTTTGAAATACATCAACTAAACTCTGTCTACGACCGCCACTAACCGTTCCATTAATTATATGTGCTTTTATTCCATATTTTTCAATTATCAGTCTCTGTAATACTGATTGAGTCTTTCGACTTATTAAAAACAGGATAACTTTCTCGTCTTTTGACTTAATTTCGTCAATAATTTTAAAAGCTTGCCAAATCTTAGATGAATTCTCAACTATCTTGTCTAATGATATATTCTCTATTCTATTTTCATTTTTAAATGGCAGGTAAGGACATAAAGAAATATCTCTTATTGCAGCCAACTGAGTTAGAGTATGCTCCTCATTATCACTGTCTGCCACTCTTTCTAAAACCTGTGAGTATACTTCTTTTTGGTATTTGGTTAATTCAACGGGAATTCTTCTAATCTCTTTATTTGGTAATTCATCAATATGATCTTCTTTAAATCTTCTTCTCAAAAGATTGCCAATCTCAGACTTTAGTTGTTCTCCAAGCTCGTTTTTGTCTACATCATTTTCATTTAATTTTTTCTCATACCTATCATTGAAATCGATTAAAGTTCCAAGATGACCTGGTTGTACGAAATCCATGATTGTCCATAAATCAATCCACGAATTTTCTACTGGGGTGCCAGTAAGGCCCAGTCCAAAATTATAATTCATTGCCTTTACTGCATGGGTAGCTAATGCTTTTGGATTTTTAACTTTTTGAATTTCGTCTAATACCATAACTGACCAATCTATTTTGGAAAGTGAGAATTGGTAATCTCTGACAGTCTCATAAGTCGTTAAAACAAGTCCATACTTCTTAATTTCAGAAATATCTATTAGAAGCCCACCTTTTTCAGCTATGTATTGCTCTATTTCTAATTCTTCAGGATCAAGATCCCTTTCATTACTTAATCCAAGTTTATTTTCCAATTTAAACTGTTTAAGATTTGAACCATGTAGCTTTAATGGTTCTTTAAATATTTCCCAGTTTAAAAACTTAGAGTATTCATTATCCCAATTATCGAGTAGGGCAACCGGTGCTACAATAAGAAATGGACCTATTTCATCCTCTTTGAACCCCATAAGAAGTTTTTGCTCTTTTACCCATGCACAAAATAGAAGTGCTTGAATAGTTTTTCCGAGCCCCATATCATCTGCTAATAATGCCCCATTACTACCTTTAATCCATAGATCTTGTAACCATCTAATACCATCTTCTTGATGCCTGTAGAGTTTAACATTACTATTCATAGATTCTGGTATGGAAACCTTACCATTTCTCTCTTTATTAAGGCTGCCCCTCTGTTCAAGCTCGAAAAAATTATCCTTAATAATTAGAATAGTATTTTGAGAATCGGTTTTGATATTTTCGTTTTCTTTTTCTTTTGAATCCGAAGTTTTACTTTTTTCAGCCTTCTTTAATTTTTGAAGTGCTTCAAGTGTTTCTTCGTTTACGTGAAAATCTCTGCCATTGAACTCAATTGATTGAATTTCAGACTCTAAACCCTCTCTAATCAATTTGATCAGTTCATCTCTACTTTCTGGCGGAAGAAGAATACGTTCACCGTCAATTATTAAACCACCTTCACTTGGGAACCAATCATTTTCTGATTGCATAACAAAAGGAAGAACAACCGGGACGTAACGGCCAATTGATTTTACTCTATCACTAAATTCGGAGAGATCAACACGAATAGTTTGAGGAAAAAACGTCTCAGGGTTTTTTAAGAAAGCTTCTTTCTCTTTTCCTTTAAGATTCTGAAGATTCTTAAAATGCCTCAGCACATCATCTTTAGTTTTCTCACCATTTTCATTTTTAGTAGTATCATTATAGACTAACAGCTTCCTGCCTCTTAATAAATATTGTCCTCGAACATCTTGTTGACTACTAAACTGTTTATGAAATTCTTTCTCTTCTTCAGTATTTAATAATTTACTTCTTCCTTCCTCTCCGTCTTTCAAGGGTACAGGATAGACGGAAATTGCCCCATCAGTACCTTCTATTAATTCAAGGTCAAAATTTTCAAGTTCTTCTAAATCATATACTGCTAATTGATCGGGTACTTTTTCATTTATTTTATTAATACTGGTTGCAATCCGACTAATTAAAACTAATTTTTGATTGTTTTCACATCCGGATTGATTTAATTCTGCTATTAATTCAATTAGCTCAAACGAATCTTTTTCAAAGATATATTCTTCTGATGAGCTTATTCTTATATATGAACCAATTACTAATGGATTAACGATTAAGTCTATATCAGTTCTTTTAAATTCAAGATCAAGCTTGAATTCGGATGATGTAATTCTGTCATTTACTCTGAAACCAAAGCCATATGGATAAAACTCTGGAAGTTTAAGGAGATCTAACTCTTCTCTTTCAAGTAAATAAATAGAATCAAAAGGAATACTAACCTGACATGCTGTTTCATCCCACTTTGCAATCTCTTCATCTACAAGGAATAATAATTTTCTTATTATTGGATTACTTAAAGAGAGTATATCAGTGTTAACAGAGTGAATATTAAATAGTCTCGATTCACTGTCCTTAACCTGAAACTGAAAACCATTTTGATTTACTTGAAAATATCCCATTACTTAAATTTTGTATGATTGACTTGCTTCAATTCCTAAATGTCTTCTCAACCAATACGACATATCTCTTTGCCACTTATATAATTCTGAACTATAATGCGAAAATTTTTCTAGCTCAGGAGGGGCATTTCTTCTAAACTTATTTACATTAATAGTATTCTCTCTAAAATCTAATGGTGATCTATCAATAGACCATATTCTTGAAGCACCATTATGACTATACTCAACTATATCAACTCCTTTAATTCTAAGAAAAAAAACACTTTGTATTGATTCGGCACCGCTAAGTGAGCCAAATTTAATATGCTCCATATTATTTCTGTTGATTAAGAACTTTGTAATCTCCTTCGCTCTTGATCCCATAACAACCCAAGTATCCTCTATAAATGGCAGGTATGACATCCAAAAAGCCTTCCTATATTCCCAATGTGTATCGAGGTTCAATCGTGCTTCGGTTTCACTAACTATTTCGAAAAAGAATTCTATATCCCTTGCCGAGAGCCATTGTTTCATTATATCAACTGATCCTTGATCAACACCTGTCCAATTAACTCTATTTGTTAATACCCTTGGATCTTTCATCTTGTTTAATAGAGGACGCTTAATTTTTTCCTTTTGTTCTTCTTGTGCTGAAATACCAGCAGTCCTAAGTAATACTGTAGCAGCATATCTAAATAGATCATTTTGTCGATAATACTCTTTGCCATCACGATCTTTAAACTTTAACTCCTCCAGGCATTGCGATAAGTGCCTAGGAAACGAATTACTACATTGGTTAATCATATTCTTTATTATTTCATTAGACCAATCACCAATATTCAACTCTGTTGTTAACTTTAAATCGATTAAAAAATCTCTTATTGACTTACTCTGAGACAAGAGATGCATTGCAATATGGGATTCATCAGAAAACATAAGATTCACATGTTCTTTCCAGTGAACACAACGCTTACTTTTTCCGTTATAATCTATTATGCAATTCTTTATCAATTCTCCAATATATCTGTGATTTTCCGAATCTTTTGATTTGTTCTTTAGATAATTCTGAATCCATCCTGATAGTACTGATGAGCTAACTTCCGTTAGGAATTCATTTCTTATATAGGAAAAGAATTGATCATTTTTTATAAATTCAGGATTCCCTTGATATGACAGATAAGGGAGATATCTTAATTCTTTTTTAGTTAAAACTTTATTTATTGATTTATTTTTGCCAATAACATCTTTTTCTATTCTATTTAGGCAATCTTCAAGGTTTACTGGAGGTGTTAAATCTCCTTCTTCAAATTTTGATCGCACAACTTCATAAGCTTTATGTGTTTTATTAGGAAAGAATTCTAAAGGTTCAAATTCACTCCTAATAACATTTCTGAAGGCTTGCAGTCTAAAATCCATTGTAGCTATTTAAGAGAGTTGATGATGTCATTCTCAATTGTAGTTCCCTTTGGAGCTGGAGGTGGTGTCATATTCACACGGAAATCAATTCTTCTATTATTTCGCTTTCCCTCTTCCGTATCATTTGAGGATACAGGTCGAGACTCTGCATATCCACTAATAGAAAAAATTGGCTTCCCATTTATGTTCTCTAGCATCTCTAACTGATTTTCTGAAGCACTTAAGAATCTCCAAGTATTAATTGCCCGAAATGCAGATAGATCCCAGTTAGTCTTGAACTCACCTACACTAACAATTGGATCACTATCAGTATGACCTTCAATAAAAATAGTATCTACCTTATCCTTATACTTAGCTTTTGATAGTACAATGTTCATTACCGGCCCAAGATCAGCTAATAAAGTTCTACCACTAATAAGTAGATCGGCTTCACCTTTATCAAATAGAACCCCCTGCTCTAATCTAATAATACCTTGATTTTCAATTATAACTATTTGAGAAAACCCGCGTTCTACCATCTCATCTTTGATCTCGAGTAGAATTTCAGTTCTTAGTTTATTACTCTGGGTTACATCCTCAACTATCTTCGTAATATTAAGCATATAAGCAGCTAACGCTAGAATGAAAAGAAACATCAAGCCTGCCATTAAGTCCCCTACAGGTAGCCAATGATTACCGTCTTCCTCTGACTCAGAACCATTATAAAAATTATTCCTCTTACTCATTAATTAACCTTTTGATTCTATTCCTTCTAAAATCTCTTTCATTTCATCAATACCAGTTGATAAACTACCAATTGCTTTCTCCATTATACTATCAAACTGTTGTAATGAATTCATTAATCCATCTTTTGTTGATACTTGATAATTAGTTAAACCATCACTAAGCTCATCAAATACACTATTTAAGTCATCTTTCAAGCCTCCGAACCTTTCTTCATAAGCAGTCCATGCGTTACGAGTTTCTTCTAATGAGTTATTAATTTGAACAATTAACTCTAAATTTCCTGATGTAATATCTTTAGACTGAACGAAATAAGTTCCAATATCCTCTAAAAACTGTTCTTGGCTATCATTAAACTTATCAGTAGAGTCTCTAAGGTTAGAAGTCGTTCTTTCTAAAAGAGGTACTACCTCATTCATCTGAGAAGCCGATGAATTCATAGATGAAACAGACTTATCAAACGCAGATAATTGATTGCTTATAAGATCAATCAGGTTAGAAATATTTTCTTTTTCTTTTGAAAAATGTGTTTTCAAATCCTTTAAGTTGGTTCCATAGTCTTCGCTCAAAGAAGAAAACATGTTCTTAATTTCGGTTAGATTTTCATTAACACTTGATTCTGTAGATTCTAATAATGTTTTGAAATGCTGATCTGTTTTATCTACACCATTTTGTAAGCTTTCAATTATTTGATTCAATCCATTTCTTTGTTGATCATTTAATTCTTTCTGGTTTTGTGCTACACCATTCAATATCCCATCAACTTTATTTTCAAAATTGCTTAAATGATTTTCAAGTAATGACTGCATTTGCTGCTGATCTTTCATTGACTTTTCATTGGCTCCATTTAATAGATCAGCTGTTTTCTGTAAAGTGCCCGATAACTCTCTAATTTGGTCATTTGCTCCCGAAGTCATTGAAGATTTAAATTCTTCTATCATAGACTTCATCGCATCAGTTGCACTCTCTTTTTTGAAATCTGTTAATTCTTTTACTGCCACAAGCAACTTTTCCAAAACTGGATTGAAGTTTTCCCGTATTGTTTTATCTAGAACATCGCCCAATCTAAATACTAGATCATCATTAAAAGTCTGTAACTGACGAGTCTGCTCTTTTTCCTCATTTAGTGAAAGCGCAAGAATTCCAACAGAGGATTTTCTTTCAAAAAGGCTATCAATCAACTCTTGAAGTTCCAACACAATTAGTGATAATTTCTGAATAAGAACCTTTTCAAAAACATTAAACCCTAATGATAGAATAAGTCCCCACACAGAACTTGAAAATGCTACTTGAGCTCCCCCTAATAGAGTTGTTATTCCCTGTGTTAACTTTGCACTATCATTCCCTGCAAATGAAATCTCACCAAGCCCTGCTGATATTCCAATAAAAGTCCCAATTAGCCCAAGTGTTACTAATATCCCGGAAACTGAATTCAATAAGCGTACATTTAATTGCTTACGTACTACACTATATTCATTAAAGTGATCTTCAGAGTTTGAAGTACTATAAATTTTAATTTGCTCACCTTCTTTTATCTTAATAAGTGACTTATCAAATTCTCTCCAATGAACATCAAAAATTTTGTCCCTTATGATTCTGTGTCTAATCTCTTCAAAATCTGCATGAATAGTCTGACTTGACGTTTTAGATAACTCAAAGAGGAGTTCTGTTATTTGAGATTTTGATGCCGAATATCTTTTTAATGCATAAAAAAGAAAGAAGCAAAACACAGCTACAATTAGAACTATAAATATAGTTGGTAAAACCCAGTTTCCTGTTCTATAAAAGAATGGAAAAACAGATTTTAATAATCCATCTAATAATCCATCTTTACTCGCTTGAATTAATAAGAACAAGATATACACCCCAAATTTATTACGATTAAACTAATTTTTATCAGTGTTTTAATTACGTGATTTTTTAACGTCTAATCCACTATAATTAAATTAAAACACTATAACATTTCATAAAACAAACTAATCGAATAACAGTTTCGAAAGCCATCCATCAATACTACTTTATATAAAATAGAATCGGAAACACGAACTACATAATCTTGCTAATGTCAACTCGTTAGCCTATCAATAACTGCTTTTAATATTCCCATATATCCGTACCCTTTACTGCATTATTTTTCTAGAAATCCAGAATCTTTATTATTAAATACTCTACCTATTCTTCTTATAGTTTTCTGCTTGTTCAAAGATCTCTTTATAAACCTCATCCCTATCTACGGGCGGGTAATCATTTTCTGCGAGTAGAATAATAAGATCTACTTTGAGCTCTGCCTTAATATCGTCGCGCTTGCTCCAGTCTGTGTATTTGGCTTTGTCATCTACTACGGTTTTTACTTTCTGGGCTAAATCAATAAGCTTCTCTTCTGGGTACTCAAAATCATACTTATGAGCTAATGCTTTTAGAATATCATAGAACGCTTTTTCTTCAAAATCTATCCCCATCTCTTCAAAAGACACTCTTTCTTTTCTTAGAGCATGATACAAGCCAATAATCTCGTCGGTAAAATCTTCGAGCACTTCACTTCTTAATACGTCCGCCTCTTCTCGCTCATTATATTTATCTACCACTTTCTGCATCTGTTTGGCGAAATCAATTCCTTTAATCTTATTAATCTTCTTAAAGTCGTCAATGGCTTTGGTAAGTAGTTTCTGTAGAAGCTTAATTTTGGTATTAGGGAGCTTAATCTTCTCAATTTTAGCGAGGTAGTCTTCATCAAAGATATCTATCTCTGTCTGATTGCCATCTCCAAGCTTGAAAATCTCTTCGACCCCTTCACTTATGATGGCTTCCTTTATCATCTCTTGGACTCTAGCATTCATTTGCGCTGTATCAGGCGATTCTCCTTTTGTGAGTTTAAACACAATAGAACGAACGGCTAAGTAAAAATGGATCTTATCCTTCTCTAGGTAAGTAAAAGCCTCACTTCCCGCACAAATATCGTAAGCAGCTTTCATACGTTTTACTAAATTCATAAAACGCTTCTCTAAATCTTGTGTTACCTGCACATATTCGGCCGCATTGTTAAGCGTATGAAGCTGTTGTATGGGAGAGCCATTAAAGTAATCGCTGTAATCAAACTTGTGGAAAATAGCTTCTAATAAATCTAAGTGATCTTTTACGGCAACTATACTTTGCTGAATATCTTCAAAGTTTTGGCTATCCACGTTAGAGTACTGCTGTAAGGCAAGGTTCATCTGCTTTTTGATGCCTATATAATCTACTACTAAGCCTTTCTCCTTTCCTTCAAACTTGCGGTTCACACGAGATATTGTTTGAATTAAGCTGTGACGTTGTACGGGTTTATCAATGTACATCGTGTCTAGAAAAGGAACGTCGAACCCTGTAAGCCACATATCTACAACCATAGCAATCTTGAAATTACTTTTGGCATTCTTAAACTGTTTATCAAATTCTTTTCGGTCTTCTTTGGTTCCTAAAGCGTTGTACAACTCTTCAGGATCGTCTTTCCCTCGCGTCATTACCATTTGTAGCCTAGCCATTGGCTTAACTTCTTTCTTCTCTTTACGAGTAAGAACCGCTCCCTCTTCATAGGCTTTTATTACTGCCCACTCTGGTCGCAGCTTTATAATCTCTTGGTATAATTGATAAGCAATAGTTCGGTTACTACACACAAACATGGCTTTTCCTTTTATGGTAGAACCTTCTTCAACCCGAGCTTCATAATGGTTTATAAAATCGATGGCAATGGCTTTAATTCGGTCAGGATCGCCAAGAATGGTAGACATGCTCGCCATCTGTCTTTTACTTTCTTCTACCTGATACTCACTTCCACCATCTTCAATTACATTTCCGTAATATTCTTCAATTTCTTGAACTTTGCTGGTATTTAGAAGCACTTTGGCGGCTCTTCCTTCATACACTATACGAACGGTGATATCGTCTTTTACAGATTCCGTCATTGTATAAGAATCCACAATCTCACCAAACACTTCCATGGTGGCATCAATAGGAGTTCCTGTAAAGCCTACATAAGTGGCATTTGGTAAGGAGTCATGCAGGTGTTTAGCAAAACCGTACGACTTTTTAACCCCGTCTTCTGTAACACTAATCTTTTGATCCAGATTAGTTTGGCTACGATGCGCTTCATCCGAAATACAAATTACATTAGTTCGGTCGGTGAGTAGTTCAGTATCTTCATTAAATTTGTGTATGGTTGTTAAGAATACACCTCCACTATTACGCCCTTTTAGCGCTTGGCGCAAAGCAACTCTACTAGTCACACTCACCACCACATTATCGCCAATGTAGCCCTTTGCATTAGTAAATTGGCCAGCAAGCTGATCGTCTAAATCGGTTCGGTCTGTAATAAGTACAATAGTAGGACTTGCAAGATCTTTACTCTTCATCAACAAACGAGTGAGGAACAACATGGTATAACTTTTACCACAACCCGTAGCACCAAAATAGGTTCCACCTTTTCCATCACCTTTAGGTTTGAGGTGCGTTTTTATATTGCTATAAAGTTTGGTAGCTGCATAATATTGAGGATATCGACAAACAATTTTCTCGTCTTTCCTAGATGTATCTGGTACGTAAATAAAGTTATGGATAACATCGCGTAGCGTCACTTTATTAAACATTCCTTTTATCATGGTTAGCATACTGCTAAAGCCATCTTTCTCATTGCCTTCTTGGAATAATTGTCGATCTGATTCCGCCCGCCATGCATAAAAAAACTCGTACGGAGCAAAGAAAGAACCCGCTTTGTTGTTTACTCCATCACTAATCACACAAAAGGCGTTGTATTTAAACAGCTCAGGAATGTCTCGTTTATACCGAATGGTGAGTTGTTCGTAAGCATTATACAGAGGCACATTTTCTCGAATAGCGCTCTTAAATTCAAACACTACCAATGGCAATCCATTGATATATAAAATCCCATCTGGAATACGTTTTTCAAAGCCCTGAATCTCCAGCTGATTCACCATCTTGTAGATGTTCTGATCTTCGGCAGAGTAATCTATGAGCTGTATGTAAAGGTCTTTTTGGGTGTGATCTTCACGTTTAAGTAAAAATCCGTCGGTAACCCACTTCATAAACGCTTTGTTACTCTCGTATAAATCTGAGGTAGGAAGTTTTAGTAGCTCTCGGATAATGCCAGTTACTTCACTTTCTGTAATGTTCTCCTTGGCATATTGTTGAAGCAGAAACGTCTTAAGGTCTTCTTGAATAAGCACTTCATCAGCAGACCGCACAATTTGTGCACCCAATACATGCGGATAGCCTTCTTCCCCTAAAAGATCTATAAATGCTTGCTCTAATTGTGCTTCTGTGAATTTCATGGCAATGATATTATAAAAATAAAGACTTAAGAACTAACATCGTTTTTCAAGTTCCATTCTAACTTGGCTAACCTATCGTGTATTCGTAAAAGCGTTTCATACACCTTTTCTTGATTAGGTAAATCTCCATAAACAAGAGCACTGAACTCCTGCTCATACGTAGTGCGAAGTTGCTTCCATATATTATCAGCATCTTTAAATAAAATGGCTTCAGCGGGATGTATTTTCAACCATTCCTCATTCACACGGAAACTAGCAATATCATCTTGGGCTACTGTTGATAGTAGTGCGTCAAATTTTGAAGACTCGAAGAAAGTATTCACTTCGTCTTTTAGGAGCATTAAATGAAGATCATAACAGTGCCTAATTTTATTTCGAAGAGATACAATAGGATTTTCATCATAGGAAAACCGTACCAAACTCATAATTTTTTCGCACAAAGTTCTGCTCAAGTCTAACACTCTCACATCAAATGGCTCCATCTCATATTCTTTGGCTATACTCTGCTGCTTTGTTTCTATCATCATTTCATAGATATAAGAAGAAATAGAGTGTTCATTATTTGGTTCTGAACTCCCCAACCAACTGGCTTCTACTATAACCATATCCCTTACTTGGCCGAACTCTCCATCAAACTCTTTAGAGTAGGCATGGGCTGTTTTACGGTTCCTTCCTCTTTTGTGGGATATACCCGTCACTTCAACTTTTGGCAACACTACATCAACTGCTTTAGTAATCGCTTTAATTTTATTGGTCATCTTATTATCCGACTCCCCTGAATTCCGGACTACAACCAGATCGATATCCTCAGAGAACCGTTCTACAATATTATAGCATTTAGATAACGCTGTGCCTCCTTTGAAAATAGCATCTCCGCATTCTGGATGGGTAAAAATTGATTTTAAAGCTACTGTAACCCAATAATCCTTTTCTATATAGATTTGTGCAATACCTTTATAATCTGCCGTTGCCCTTACGGCTTCTTGGAATAGATTTTTATTTTGATGAAGCCTCATTGGATATTCCAATTTTTAGCGATGGGCAACACATCCATCACCCCAGGCATGTTGTAACTTGTAATAGGGTTTAGCGAAGTTCTCAGTTTATCTAAGTACTGCAAATCTCCAGAATATTCCAATATTGCACCAAGTAAAGCTCTTGATGAAGGTGGATATTTTTTGGCTAGCCTAACTAAGGTTTGCTTATTCTCTTCTGAAAGCGCTGAAATAATGTGTGTTAACCGTGTAGTAGATTTTGGGATGGTAGTATCGGGGATTTTTTTTATGTAACGGATGGAGTCTAAGATTTGAAGAAGGGGAATATTCTCTTTAGTAACCGTGTTTTTTTGGCGTACAAAACGGATGCTGTATCTCCCTCGTTTAAACGGAGGCCGAACTACATTCTTCCCAATCTGAATGACATTGCTAACCTGCGTTGTTAATCCCAGTTTGTTATATATACTATAGCCCGTAAGGTAGCCCACCGTTTTACCATTTTCTTCTAGTAAATCTTTAACAATTTGATATTGATCTGGCTGTAATTCTCCAAAAGTGGTTTTCTCTGGCTTGTAGTATTTACCCTTGCTCAGCTTGGTGATTTTACCAGAACTTGCCATTCTGTTGAGCGCTTTTATAATGGCTTCTTTCTTTTTCACCTCTTCATAAAAATCCTCATAGGTGAACACATATCCTTTTGGGAAACGATCTATTGTAAATGCTATGTATTCAGTAATTTTCATAGAATTTTAAAGTCTATATAATTTTAGAGAATGTCCAGTTTTTTAATTAATAAACTGGACAAATATAAATTACTTTAAAATAAATTGAAACAATGTAGATGGTACCCCGTATTGAACCGTTGCAAGCAACGGTTCAATACGGGGTACCAATAGGACCTTAATTATATCTACACTCTAGCAAGTGCTCTAATTGTGCCTCTGTGAATTTCATTTTATAATTATTTTAGTCCAGCTAAAATTGAAATCATAGAATTAATTGAAGTTCTTAATTCTTCTATAGAATATTCATGTACTTGCATTGTATTATTTTCTGGATGATGTATTTTATTCCTAATAAAAGTCATTAAAGTGACATCAAAAGAATTGCCTGCTACTCCATTTTTTTCCATTACCCATGCCCTATCTTTGGGTATGCCTAACGACTCAAGGTAATTATCTAAATCTTCTAACTTCCATTTCTCTAAGACTTCTTGGAGCCTACCGTAAAGTTCGTTATGTAATTCTACGGTTGGCATTTCATACGCCAAATAATTGATTTCACCCCATGTTGGACTCCAAGGAAACAGACCTTTGTTTGTTAGCGGGGTAACTTCAGAACCATATTCACCAAATCTATGAATAAACAAATTGATGTGGGAAACATATTTGCTAGCTAAAAAATAAGGCGAATGTGTACTTATAAAAATTTGACTGTTTTTAGAAAGCTCTAGTAATGAAATAAATAACTTTTCTTGAGCTTTCGGATGCAGACAGATCTCAGGTTCATCTATAAATAGAAAAAGAGGTTTTCTTATTTCGCTATCAGGTTGATTTTTTAATATGTCAGCATAAACTTGCACCATAGCAAGTGCAACGGCTCGTTGCATTCCACTTCCTTTTTCCTCCATTGAGGTTTCAGTACCGTCGTTTATATAAACCTTAACACTTTTAAAGAAGCTAGCTGGGCTAACTTGTTCAAATTGAAAGCGAATGTCTCCATTACCAAATTGTTGTTGAAAAATTTCCTGTGTTTTTTCTTCAATACCTCTGAGTTGTTGTTTTAGATTAGATGTGTCTTTATTAAAGGTAGTATCATATTGATTTAGAAAACTCTGATATTCTGGATGCTCTACAAATGAATTAAGAATTTCACCAATTAAATACCCTGTTATAGTACTTGAACCAAACTTTGCTTCATCATTAGGGTTGGTATCTGACCAAACAAAATTGGTTTCAAACATACTCTTTACAGGTGCATCTATACCCGAAACGTTATCATAATTAGTAGTCACTGGATTCCAAATACGTATTGGGTTCCTATCAACAGTGGATCTAATAAGCTTAAGGTGTTCAACACCTTCGTTAACATAAACTCTGTCTCTAAAAACAGCTTTTTTATTATCAGGTGAAAACTGCTCTATTACACTGTCAATATCACCAGCAAATACCATCTCTACAATAGCATCTTCTTCTGGGTAAGTTATATTGACTAAACTTGAAGCAGGTTTGGACGACCTATTTCTCAAAAAATCAAAAGCTTCAAATATGGTTGATTTCCCAGTATTATTCTCTCCTAAAAATATATTTAGACCACTCCCAGGTTCACCATTTGGGATACCAAAACTTAGCTTATTAAATTCTTTTCCAAAACTCTTGAAATTTTTTAAATACAATTCTTTTATGTACATAATGAGTGTGGTTTAGTCTTGTTTTACAAACGCCTCTGGCACTCTCACCTTACCACTGATTAACTGTGGTAGTAATGTGTCTCGGAGTTGGGTGAGGGTATCGGATTCTTTAACATTATTAAGAATCATATCATCAAATCTTTTAAAGGATTTGTTAGCGCTGTTAATTAACTCTAGAGGCGGTATGATAATATCAATGTTCCCAAAATCAGTCTTATTTAATATTGGCATTGTAGATCCACCAAATGCAAGATTACGCAGCAAATCATAGCTCCATTTAAAAAAATGATATAAATATTCTGCCGAGACGAATTTATTATTTGAAACCACAGAATTTATTTGCTGATTAGTCAAACATTTCACTTTATTCATAGCAACTTTACCCATATCAGACCCAATACATGTAACTATGACTGAGTCTTTAGGTAAAATTCGATTATGATTTTTATTAAATCCTTCTTGCGATAGATTTCTCTCAGCACTTGTTATTATTTTAAAATAGTTTTTGAAATCTGTTGGTGTAACAAATGGATAAATGTCTCCGAATTGCTCAGGGTTTTTAGACGAAGGTGTTTTTCCAGTTACTATTTTTCCAACATTCTCTATTTTATTCATCTCCCACCCTTCAGGAATCCATTTATCTAGGGTTTCGTTGAAGGTGAATTGGCTTGGGAATAGTTGGGCAAGTTCTGGGTTTTTGGTGATGAGTTTTTTCTCATCGGGGACGAGCTTTCTTCGTTCGGCTTTGGCTTTTAGGGCTTCTGGGATTTCATTTCCTGCCGCTAAAGCTTTGTCAAACACGGGATCAAAATCTACAAACCAACTCTTGAACAGGGCTTGTGCCATCTCTTCCAAAGTTTGATTCATCTGCCTATTCAACTCAATCTTATCATCCAACTTCCCCAAAATATGAGCAATGGCTTTTTGCTCTGGGAGTGGGGGTAGATTGAATGTATAGGATTTTAATACATCATTTTGGACTCTTTGCCTTCCAGAGCTACCTGTCATCGATTTTATGGCAACTTGTCTAAACAAAGGTGAAATCGATAAGTAATAAAGAAATAAATCATGCGAAATCCCTTCTTTTTCACGAAAAACTATGTACTCAGTTGAGCCATATGCTATTTCATCATCGTCATCTAAGACATCAACAAACGCTGTTTTACCGTTCTGTAAACAAGGTGTAATTCTGGCAATTAATGTATCGCGATTTCTAAATTTTGCGCCACCACTATACTCTCCATATTCAAATGAATTTAGATTTCTTCTAAACTCACCTAAAACATCCATTGGGAACTTTTTAGCATAACTTCCTTTTGGAAGAGATTCCCGTGGGTTTATTTCGGTAAAATCCTCTAAAGCATACTCCATCCACTCACTCATAACCCAACACTTTTAGGTTTTCACGAATACCGGCATCTAATTGTTCGGCTTGTGCCATTTGCTCTTTTAGTGTGGCAGTGAGGTCAGCCATCTTATCTTCAAAAGGTATGCCGTCATCTTCTTCTTCAGCAATGCCCACATATCGCCCTGGGGTAAGTACATAATCGTTGGCTTTAATATCCTCTAGCGTAGCAGACTTGCAGTAGCCATCTTCGTCTTGGTACGGTGTTTCTTCAGCTTGCCCGTCTGGCACAGACCGCCAAGTGTGGTAGGTGTTTGTAATGGTGGCAATATCTTCAGCGGTTAGCTCTTTTTGGGTACGGTCTATCATAGTTCCCATATCGCGCGCATCAATAAACAAGGTTTCGCCTTCTCTATTTCGGAAGTTTACACCCGTAGAGTCTCCACCTTTTTTATTCTTGGTAATAAACCACAAACACACGGGAATCTGCGTGGTATAAAACAGTTGCCCAGGCAAGGCAATCATGCAATCTACCATGTCCTTTTCAATGAGTTCTCTACGAATGTCGCCCTCGCCAGAAGTGTTACTACTCATAGAACCATTCGCTAATACAAAACCAGCAGTTCCGTTTTCAGAAAGCTTGCTAAGCATGTGCAAAATCCATGCATAATTCGCATTTCCAACGGGTGGAGTGGTAAAACCAGCCCAACGGGGATCGTGTTCTAATTCGTTTTTTTCCCGCCATTGGCTCTGGTTAAACGGAGGATTCGCCATTATGTAATCGGCTTTTAAATCGGGGTGCTGGTCTTTGCTAAACGTATCGGCAGGCACTTCGCCTAAATTCCCAGCAATTCCACGAATAGCCAAGTTCATCTTAGCCAGTTTATACGTTACAGCGGTGTATTCTTGCCCATAAATAGAAATGTCTTTGGTGTTGCCTTGGTGACTTTCTACAAACTTAATGGATTGCACAAACATGCCACCCGAGCCACAGCAAGGATCGTAGATTTTGCCTTTGTAGGGTTCTAGCATTTCCGCAATTAGGTTTACAATGCTTTTAGGTGTGTAGAATTCTCCGCCACCTTTACCTTCAGCGGCTGCAAAGCGACCTAAGAAATATTCGTAAATACGGCCAACCACATCTTCTTCTTTATCTCCCACCGTATCAATATTGTTGATGGTATCGAGAAGTGCAGCAAGTTTACTAGGATCTAGATTCAGCCTAGAGAAATAATTATCGGGCAAGGCTCCTTTTAGCGAAGCATTATTTTTCTCGATGTTGTGTAGTGCGGTATCAACAATAAGCGCGATGTCGTCTTGCTTGGAGTTTTCTATAACATAGCTCCAACGACTTTCTGGAGCTAGAAAGAAGACGTTATTCATGTTGTAGAACTCCTTCATTTCGAGGTACTGTTCTTTGCCTTCGTCTTTAAGTTCCTTTCGGCGAGCTTCAAATTTATCGCTCGCAAATTTCAGGAAAATAAGCCCTAAAACAACATGTTTATATTCTGAGCTCTCAACCGTACCACGTAATTTATTGGCAGAGTCCCACAAAGTTTCTTCTATACTCTTCTGATTTTTACCCGAATTCTTTTTCGCCATCTGTACACTTAAAGTTTTTCTATGTAATTAAGTGATTATACATAAAACCGATTGTAAATGTTAGATAATAAGACGGTTAATTATATTTACAATTCTCTTTAGTTTTATATCTCATAGAGGATGTGAATTATCATTTTTGATGTGCTTTTAGGTTGCACAAAGCGTGAGGCATAGATGGGCATTGTATCACGCGCTGGATAGGTAAGATTCAGCCTTTTTTTAATAGGAGAAGTATGGAAGTGGATGGTTTCTCTAACACATATGCGTCGACTTATGCCATTATTGGGGTTATGTTACATGCGCTGGAAACCAAATAGAGTTTGTGACCATCTCATGTTGCCATTGTAACTAAGCGTCTCGCCAAAAGGAACTTCAAACGAACCGTAATATGGATCATGAATAAATAATGTTTTCTTTTCGCTATTATACCCAAACGCTACAACAACATGACCAGAAAATGAGCCCCGATAGTAAAGTATGAACGGTCGTCCACTATTTAGTTCACCAGTACTTTGATCCCAAGTTAGAGGATTACGCCAATAAGTTGAGCTAATTCCAAGTGCAGAAAAAGAATTTTGAATTTGAGCTTCAGTCCCTGTCGTTTGACAAAAACGAGCATAAGTACAACAATCTGCGTTATACCAATATGATAATGTGACGCATTGGGCTACACCGTTCCCATAATAACTTGAAACCATCTCTATAGTTGCTGCCCAACACCAAACTTCGCTTTGTTGACGGCTCAGGCTAACATTTAAAACTGTTGCCGCTGGATGAGTGTAATCTGGCACATACGATACAGGGTCTTTACAACTTCCGTCTAATTTACATAAGTCACAGCTAGACAAGAATAGACACATCATAAAGATGCAAACAATGCTGCTTGATTTTATCATTTCGGAACCGTTATTAAATTATTATGATTTAGAAACATAACTATCCACGTTAAATCGAAACAAAATTAATCTGTATATAAAAAAACTAAATTTACTAATTACATTCAAGTACTAATTAATGAATACTTTGATTCTAACTATTAGAATAAATAGATTACGGAAGAGAAGCTCAAACTATTCACATAAAAATACTGATAGCTACTCAAGTGCTTTAATCGATGAGCTAAGCCGGTCTCGTTGCACTTGGATATTCATTGAGGATGATATAACCTATATAAGTTGATACTTGTCTAACCTAAAAACCACATCCACCCTTCCTGCTAAGCCGCTAAAGTTTGCTAATTATTTTATAAATGCCTTTTTGAGAGAGTTTAGATAGATATTTAGTTAAGCAGCATATTTATATATCTGCTAAATACTGCTAATAGTTGCTATATATTTAAGCAAGGCTTAGCATCTTATAGCATGCTTTAGCAGTTACATTATTTAGTGTAATCTATCTTTATTACTATCCTATCCCCTGTTTTGCTGACTTTTAAGCAGTTTAGCAGATTTAAGTTCAAATTATATCCCTTTTTTTACTTCAGTCTTAAAGGTCTCTCTTGTTCATATTGACGTGCTTTTTCAATCAGTTCTTTTAATTTATGATTCTTCGTTAGCTGCTCCACATTAATAGCATAGCAACGTCTATTACTCTCTTTAGCCTCACCAATTGATTTTGTCAATATCGTCTGTACACCATGAGCTATATAGTAGCTACTATTTTGTAGCTTCGTTTCTAACATATTTAGCGTGGTCGTTCTAGTTATATCAGCATGTACACTCTGTAAAACATTCCATATCCCATTTAAGGATAGATATAAAATATAACCACTATAATTCTCACCTGTTGCTAAAAGCGTATTTGATCCCACTTTGCATCGGAAGTGGCGATGATCTAATACATTTGTCCTGTTGCTATATTCTGATTCTAGGTCAAACTTTTGTGTGGCATAGTACTCTATCGCATCAAAAAAGTCGTGCAAAGGGTTCGCTTCCTTTTGAAGCGCCTCTTCTTTTCTTATGGCCTGACAAATTTCGATTCTAAGAGCCTCAAATTCTTTTTTCCAATGTGATAGTCCTGGAAAAATCATAGGTATAGTTTGAATCCCAGAAAGTACAATGCTCCAGTTGTTTACCGTCCTTCCCTCAAAATTTTGGTTAGCTAACCATTTTTTATTCTGCTTTTGGTAATATGAAAAGGCTTCAAAGGCCTTTTCGTAAGACTTTAGAATGTGAGCTGTAAACTCAGAAAATCGATGGATGTGCTGCGTCACCTCTGGTACTCGTAAAAGTTCATCTTTCTTTAAAAATTTGGAGTAGTTAAGGATAATAAACCTAGATAATACGGCTGGGTCAGTTGGCTTGTCATTACCGGTCATAACTACGGTTGCCTTCATTGGAGTGTCTACGGTTCGGTGATCTGTAGTTTTCATGGCCATTGAAGTTCCAATTTGGTGATACCAATTAAGTATCGAACTAGTCAGGTCTGGAGCCTGCGAATTATTTTCAATATTCCTAAAGTCATCTAAGAAGAATGGTAAGGTTGTACTAAGTGTCATATTTCGCTTCACACCGTTATAAGTATTTTGCTTTGATACAGATTGTCGGTTTCCATTCCTATATCCAAATAGTGCCATAAACCAATCCATACTTGAACTCTTTCCAGTACCTCTTTCTCCAAATTTAAAGAGCAATGGAAATGACTTTTCGACCATCATAATTTTTTGGCTAAATAAGCACGCTAAGGCATACCCTAATGTACTCCGAACATTTAACCTCCCATTAAACGATTCCCAAAGAGTAAATTTCTCTGCTAAGAACTGGGTAGATTCGTCTTCATCATTAGGAATTGAGATGTTAGGTGGCTGTACTAATTCACTACCATCTGGACAAATTAACAGACGGTTATGATACCTTATACGAAATTTTTCATCGGCAGGATAAAATAAGTTCTCTTTAACGTCAAAAAGGCCATTCTTGAATAAAAACATTCCTGGCTTATATTCACCCCAGCATTGAAGCATTCTAACAGTTGGGAATTCTTGTTTGTTGATAAGAAACTCATGAAATTTATCAAACTGAAGCTTTGTACCTTTAAATTTGACGAATCCTTTTGACACCAAGAAACTAGAAAAACGAGTCATAGTTGTTAGCTCCTCAAATGAAGCTCTCGTCAACACCTCGTTACCTTGCTGATTGTTTAATCGAATTCTGAAACTTACCGTTTTATCATCCTCTAACTGCCCAGGTTGTTTAATTAAGGTTTCAATGGCCTCTTCCACTATAACCTCACAGTCTACAATTTTGTCTAGTTTTCCTAGATAGTCATCATGATTCTTTGGGATATCCGACTTTTTTAAATAAGGATGATCGTAACATGCCCCATCTAAATTCATTATCTGAGGAGGAATAAATGATTTCTCATCTTCACCCAGCTTACGTTCTTTAACGCTTGTTAGACTCTCCTCTAGCCTCTCTTTCGCATTGAGATCCTGTTCTACTAACGCTAAGCTCCTTTTGGATGGAGGACGCTTAGAGTTCTTTCCTTTTCGAAAAGCTTTAGGTATCCAACCTGCTTGTTTGGCTATATCATAGATATTCTTGTTAAGAAATCCCATCAAATCATGCTTTTGGAATGTGGTAAGAGTAGATTCAGTCCATTTTTCGTCAAAATTAGATGGTACTGGTAGATGTCTTTTGTGTAAATATTCTAGTGCCAAATCTTTCCCTTTCTCGTCTTGGTAAATACTTTTAAGTGCTTTGAACAATAATTCATGTTCAAATCCTTCCGGCAAATAGTAAATAGCATCTTTTAAGTCTTGTTCATGGATACTTAAATCAGTGTTTAATGGACGTACTTTTTCCATATCAGTTGAATTATTGATTAAATTTTTTGGGGTGTTCCCAGTTTTTATGTGGTGGAGAATGGAGCTTTGGTTAGGAACTGAGCTCCATTATTTGTTTTAGTGGATAGATGACCTTTCCTTTATGGAATCTGAAATAGAGCCTACCAGCCTCCCTATGCATTCGTAGCTCTGTATTTGTCATTTGGAAAATCCTTTCAGCTACTACATCTTCAATGAAGAATGCGAAAATCGGAGGCATGTCCTTTAATGAAGGACTAAACATGTCGGTAACATTAAGGGCAGCCAGCCAACTCGAAATGCCCTCATGTAGCTTCTTGCTAAACTTTTTGAACGAATACCGTTGCAAGTTGTTGATGTTTGAATCGACTATGGTAGGATCAATTACAAATATTCCAGTGGAGTAGGAACCGCTTATTTTAAACATCTCTTGGGCTGTTTTGTCTGTTATAATTTGATCAACCATTACTATCCTCCTTAATAAAATCATTTCTTTTATTCGTGAGGTTAGGACGCTTAGCCCATCTGATTTTTAAGGCTTTTTTAGCCTCTCTAATTAATGAAGGCGACCAAAGTCTCCTTCCTGCAATTAATTCAGGATCGGGAATAGCTTTCGATCTGATTAGGTTATCGAGGTCGTAATACTTTACCTCTTTCTTTAATTCACTGGATAGATATTCGGTGGCTTCACCGGAGGTTAAATAAGTTTGAATAGTGCTCATCTTTAGAACTGTTTAGTTAATAATTCAATCAACAGTTATTACTGCGATTATTGTAGTTCTAAAGGTCTGGAGATAAATGTATTTGGTTCTCGCAACATAAATAATTTATGTTGCGAGAACGGCTCTAAGTATTATTTTTTAAATGACTTAATACTTCTGATAGACCATTAATATTATTTTCTAAATTATCATGGTCAGTAACAATTTTCTCAAGGTACATGGCATACAATAAGTTTTTAATATATTTTTTAACTCTATTTTTGTGAGATTCTAGCTTTGACCGTTGTTCCACTGAATGTCTATGGATAGGCTGGGAAATCAGATTAACAAAATTGTTATTAAAAACTTTTTTCAAATCATCTATTTGGAATTTATCCAGACAGATTAATAATTTTTCTAAACTATAATCATTAAACAAATTATTTGGACTTATTCCATCACTTGATGATTCAATAATGAATTTAGTTTGATTTAATAAGTATCCAGCTAGACTAAATATTAGTTTAAAAAAATTAAATTCTTCAATATTTATTATTAACAATAATGCTTTTAATTCATTTGACCAATTCTTGTAATCCAAGCTCTCTCGCTCAGCATTCCACACTAATTCGTACCTGTAATCAAGTAATTCTTCTATAGGTAGGTCAGATATTTTAAGATTCTCATCTCCTAAAACAAAATTCCTCAGATAATCGAGTCTTTCTTTAGAATTATCAGAGAAGTCAAGTCCAATACAAATTGAGTGAATTGTATCTTCGGTAGGAGCCGTATCCAACACTTCAATATACTTTCCAACTATTGGACCAATTACCGACAATGTAGACTCTTCTATTTTATACTCTGAATCCTCATTCCTATAAAATGCCTTAATGTACTTTCCAAAAAATCTATTCTTAGAGAATTCATTCAAAGTATCAGTACTGTTGGAAAATAACTCAACCAAACCAGTTTGGAGCGATACAATAAACTGATAATAGTATTGCCCAATATTTTCAGGTTCATGCTTCTTATTAGAAAACACAGCAACAGGGCCTCCTAAACTTTGAACTTCCCTTAATTTTGGTTTTTCTGGTTTGTGATTTTTTACTCCTAAAGATCCTTTCACAATAAGTGAATTTTTTTGACTCCTTCTATCCCCATCAATGGTTAAGTATGGTCTTATTGTGTGAATAACGTTTCCAGGCTCTTTAAAGGTCTTACCTGACGATGAATAACTTGAGTTATTTTCAATATCTGGATGAAAATATTTATAAAATTCACCCTCACTCATATCCGTAGCTTGCAGTATAAATGTCTTATAATTCAAAACGGGTGACTTCCCTTGAAGATCATATTTAATACCTTCATAAGTTATCTCACCCTTTGCACTTTTTAATGCTTTAATCAATGAAGCAAGCCGTTCTCGTTGTACTTGGAAACTGCCTCGTGGTACGTTCTTTTTGCTACTCATTTTCTAGATTATTTTAGTTTCTCCTGCCTATTTTGTATAGAAGTCAAGTAGTATCTATTATTTAAGCGATATTTCCAAATTTTCGAAAATAATCCAACAAATTGGAAAAGAACGTTGAAGAAGTAATACTTAAACTCTTATATTGGTGACTGCTGAAAAGCAGAATGTTCTTTACAATATTGTGAGTGGTATTATCTCCTCAAAACAGTTACCAAACAGTTACTAAACTGGGGTATTTTTGAGGGTGAAAAGTACGATATTACTCTTATTGAGTACCTTAAAGAAACTCAGTTAAACTAATGATTATCATTACTTTAACACAATTGCCAAAGTGGCGGAACTGGTAGACGCGCACGACTCAAACTCGTGTTCCTCACGGAGTAGGGGTTCGATTCCCCTCTTTGGTACGATTACAAAAAGCCTTTTAGATCATGTTTTACATGCGTTTGGAAGGCTTTTTTGTTTGGGTGAAAAAGCTCATTTGTCAACAGTTACTAGTTAGTTACTAAATCACCCCTCACGACTTTAATTTTTCAGCAGTATTGCTTGTTATTTGGGATTGAGAGGTTGATGGAATTGTAATTCAAAATTCAGAATTTATAATCTAAAATCTCTCCCTCCTCACATCTCATAGCTAACCATATCTCCCATTTTGAAATACTATCGATTCTATTCATCTTATTCTGGAATTTTATAGAACAGTCCCCCATGCCTAAATCCCTTCTTGTACTCATTCTGCTTATATCTTGTGGCGATTCTAAGAACTCTGACCTGAAAAATAATCCTGCATTAAAGCAAGAAACAACGGTCGCAGAGTTTCAGTCAATTCTTGATGCTGCCAAAGTAAAAGGCGGGGTTTTGATTTATGATCTACTAGGCGATACCTACTATTCCAATGATTTTGAATGGGCTAAGCAAGGCAAATTACCCGCTTCTACATTTAAAATAGCTAACTCAATTATTGCTCTTGAAACAACAGTTATTGCAAACGATAGTACTCTCTTTGAATGGGCCGGCGAGGATAGAAATTTCGAAGTTTGGGAACAAGATTTGACGTTTAGACAAGCATTCCGTTATTCGTGTGTCCCCTGCTATCAAGAGGTGGCAAGAGACATTGGAGCGGAAAAGATGAACCATTATCTAGATAAGCTTGAATACCGAAATATGGACGTAGACACTTCCAACATCGATATGTTTTGGTTGGTCGGGGAATCTCGTATCAATCAATTTCAGCAGATTGATTTCTTAAAGAGATTCTATCAATCGGAGTTGCCCATTTCTAGACGGACCGAATTGATAGTTAAGAGTATGATGGTCTTAGATGAGAATGAAGAATATAAGCTTAGTGGAAAAACGGGTTGGTCAATCAATAATGAAATTAATAATGGCTGGTTTGTAGGATTTATTGAAGCCCAAAACAACACCTACTTCTTCGCTACCAATGTTGAGCCTACAGAAGACTTTGACATGAGCTTGTTTGCATCAATCCGCAAGGAAGTTACTTATAATGCACTCAAACAGATCAAGGTTATTGGGGAGTAGGAATTGGTTGTTGGTTAATGGCAATTGGGGTTGAGTGGTTTTCCTTTCTTAAATTATAAGTCTTATATCTTAATACACAAATACTTACCGTTTTGAAAAAGATTTGGGATTTTAATTATTATTCCTTTAAAATCAAATCGTACCATAGGAACAGGAATGACAATTCTCTAAAAGGGAATTATTGTACTATACCTGCAAATATTCTATTTATAATATGAAACAACTCTTACTTACTTTGACCTTTTTAATAGCAGCAATGAGCTATTGTAACGCCCAAGAAATTGAAATCGATAAAGTGTTTGGAGGATACAAGTTTACACAGGACGGCAAACAACTGTCAATGGGAGCCCTAGTTAAAACAATGGAATCTAATCAAGAAGCATTTAAATTAATGAAGTCAGCCAAAGCAAGTAATTCTGCGGCTTCAGTTCTTGGTTTTGCAGGTGGATTTCTTATCGGTTGGCCAATTGGTACAGCTTTGGGTGGAGGTGAGCCTAACTGGACTTTAGCAGGAGCAGGAACAGGACTTATTGCTATTGGGCTTCCTTTTTCATCCCAAGCAAAAAACAAATCCAAACAGGCTGTGGAGTTATATAATGCATCTTTAAACTCAACAGTAACAAATGTTTTTAATCCTGAATTTAAGTTTACTCTAACTGGAACTGGGGTTGGACTCTCAATGAGTTTCTAAATAAAAAAGTTACAAAGATAGTCACTCTACTGAGACCTGAAAAAACGGGAAAAGGAAAATAAGATTAAGACAGAATAACTTCTCGTAAATTGCTATCATGTTGTACACTTCTGCATCCAGCCGATTTGAACCATGAGAAAAATTCTATTCTTACTTCTAGTTTTAACGACTTCCACTTTTGCCCAAGAAGTAGAAATAGGCTCGGTTTTCATTATTCAGTTTACCGATTTAGAGAAAGGAATGGAATTTGAGTTAGTGAATAAAAGCTCGCTCAAGCAACTCGACGACATTTCTTCATTGGATATGATTTTAAGCATCAAGCCTAAAGAAAATGAAATTATAGGTGTTTTTACAGAGGGCGTAACTGGTAACAAGGCTAATTCCGTACTTATTTTGATAAGTGGATTGAAGAAAAAACTCGGATATGATTTAGAAATGAAACGGCCCCGAAAATGGCGATTTCAAGAAACTTCCACTTCTCCCCTTTACCATGATGTGATGTCGCTACAGTTTTGGTCCTATAAAGGGGATAAAATCCTTTTTAAGGAGTTTAGAGTTCTTTAATTGTCGATGAGCTCCATAACCATCTTGCGACCAGGCATTTCAATTTCTTGTTTGAGTAGCTCTCTAGTCTCTTTATCTATAAAAAAAGTGCTTAAGACTTTGTAATCAGAAATTCCATCTACAACCAACACTTTCCACACTTCTCTATTACTACCGTTAATTTGAAACGTATCACTTACCACATTTTTAATGATGGCATTTAGAACCATTGTTTTTTTAGCTGGATTGAAATCAAAAATGGAAATAGTTTTAGTGTAGTTTTCATCCAAAGGCAACCATCTGATTAAATGCTGTCAAAGTATAGTTCCGTTGGCTTCTCATTAAGTACAATCCTCTCATTCGTTTTCTTATCTAGATGGAAACCTGTTATAGTCTCCCCAAAGTTGATAACCATATCTCTACTTTGGTTATGAGATGAATGATAAATAGGCGCAAGGTTCTCACTTCTAACAATGGTACTGTCCACCCACTCCATAGTGGCATTTGGCATATTTACTTTCGTGATGAAGAGAGATTCATCCGCCATTTGTTGAATCTCTGTTGTTATAACGGCTAATTGCATTTCGGTAGAATCTTGTAGCATCAACCACTTCATTTGGTAGGATTCTGGCTTTATCAATTCACTTTTGATGGTAGCATTTTGGGGAGTTAGTGATTGTCCGCTTACCGCTAATGTGAGTAATAGATTAGTAAGGAAAAATGTAATTAGTTTTGTTGAATGGCTCATGAAATAGGTATTTAATACTCAAAACAATGTTGTTCTGGGTTTTTAGGGTGAATGAGGTTCTATATTATATAAACTGAAATAATCGATTCACTGTAAGTCGTAATTAAGCTGACTTTGTTTCAATAAATGTTGGGTTGATGTTCGGGTATTGTCTCATTGATGATTTATTTGAATCTATTACCATCTACGATAATAAGATAGTACAAGCAGACTATATGCAGCTTTCGGAAAACCAATACAAAATAGCTGTCACGATGGATTTCAATAAATCGAAAACAGATATCATAGGCACAGACACTCCCACTCACTTAAACGATTGGATTGAGTTGGGAATCTACACAGAGGACGATAACGGAGAAGAAAGTCTTATCAGCTTAGAGAAGTACAAAATCAAGGAACAGCAGAAAGTAATAGAGCTGATTCTTCCTCGAAAGCCCGTTAAGGTAGTGGTTGACCCCTACCTCCTCTTGATAGATAAAGACCTTAAAGACAACGAACGATTGTTTACTCAAACCAATGAAGATCAATAGACTTAATTTCATTCCATAGCTCCGCTGCGGAATGTTGGGTTTGAGGTTATGGAAATAGGTAACAACAGAAATCACTCACATCTCAAAGCTATGCTGGAGTTAGGGATTTTGTTATTGGTTGATAGTTAATGGAATTGTCTCACCTCACACTTCATAGCTCATAGCTATGAGATATCACTAACTCCCATTTTGATATATAATCGGGTTTGTTCATCTTATCTTCTGAATCTTGAAGAATAAAATGAATAACACCTACACATTAAGCTGGGATATGCTGAATAGAGTTCATGAAATTCCGTTTTGGCAAGCATTAAAAAATGACACGTAAGAAACAGATAACATTCTCGATTGGATTAATAATTCTTGGGTGGATTTTAAATGCAATTGCTTGGACTTTTGCAGGACCACACCCAACAAATACAATTTTCCTTATTGTAGGTGTTTCGGGGTTTCTTGGCGGACTAATTTGGCTATTCATTGCATTGATTAGTAAACAATGAGCGAATTCAATTATATAAAATTCAAAGACCCGAAAAGTGAACCTGTTTCTCAGCCAAGTCGAGTTAAAAAAACTGTGGTCAAAATATTATCGACTATTATACCAAAAGCTAACCCTGACTTTGACAAATTAATTGACCAAGTTGAGTATTGGTTAATAGAATACAAGAGAACCGAAAATGCTGTTTGGAGAGAAATTGGATTTGATAAAAATGGTCATTCAATTGCGGCAATGCCTTTGGGTAAGAATTATGGTTATTGGACTGACAATAATTTAACTCTTGATGATTTTAAAGCTTTTGGAGTAACAGAAATTGCACAAGACGAATTTGAAAACGAATGGACTGAATTTGAAAAGAGAAAAGAAAAATAACGTTTACCAACAAAACCTATACGCAATGCGGGTTAACATGATATACGAAAGGTCGGTGCTTCTATTCCGCCAAAACTCGATCGAAAACTATCGTTTTCAATCCCAAACTGACGCATAGCTAAACCGTAGGCAATGTGACAAAACACATCCGATATGAAAACAAGAGTTGAGACGTATGAAATTTAAGACAATCCTTTTTATCCTAATAATCATTGTGACATCTTCTGCAAATGCACAAAATCAATTTCAGACAGAAGACAAAGACAATTTGTATTGGCAACCAAATGTTGAAATTAGCTATTCCCATTTTCAATCAGAATCTGATGCAGACTGCATTAAGTACAATGAAAAATATGGGTTAAAAATGTCTGCCAACATCCAACTCAAAGGCATCGTAGATATTCCGAAATCACATCTGTCCAGAAAGATTAAAAAAAGGACAGGCAACGATAAGCTTTATTTAGCACCTATATTCTCCAAAAATTGCTCTTGCATGCTTTCAGAGGATTCTGCAGAGTTAGTTGTCTATCAATTATTATTTGACGTAGTTGAAATGTGCGCCAGAGGTTTGAGAAAGGAGCTCATCGAGACTCAACAGCAAATGAATATTAACAACGTCAATACAATGTTCTTTACTACCATAAAAAATAAATGGGACGAAAGAATGCGGGGAACTTGGGCTTCAATTTACCAGGATGTTCTAATTCAAAAGAAAGACAGTACATACATTGAATGGAGGACATTGGTAGATGAGATGTTAGAGGCAAATGAGGACTTTAGAACACAACTCCACGAAATTGAGAGACTAATTGTTGATGAGCCAATTGAAGAGGGCTATGTACGAGCCAAGACAATAATGGGTGATTTGAAAAATAGTGCTGAAAATTAATAAAACACTGCCTACAACAAAGCCTTAAGCAATAGCGCACTTCGGGACGCTACTACTCATAGCCTAACCGTTGGCATTCATTAAATAATACAGATGAAAAGTAGAAATAAAGACTTATTAGTAGGAGGTATATTTTTAATCCTGACAACTACCTTCATTGTGATTTCAATGACTAACAAACCTTTCTTTGATTGGGTTTTTGAACGACACCATAATCAATGGAGTTGGTATCTAAGACCATTATTTTTACTTCCATTTTGCTATTTCGCTTATAAAAAAAGCTTTGCTGGGATGATGGTTTCGATTTTTGCCTTGTTCACAAGCATGTTTTGGTTTCCCAAGCCCGAGATTGTGAGTGAAAGCGTAATAAATTTTTTAGAATTTGAGAAACAGTATCTGTACGGTGAATGGAACTTGAGCAAACAGCTACTGACCTTAACAATCCCTATTTCATTTATTGCTTTAGGATTAGCTTTTTGGAAACGAAGTGTAATAATGGGCATTGCGGTAGTTGTTCTTATGGCAACCGGTAAAATGGTTTGGAGTATTCAAAATGTGGGTGAGTCAGGAAAATCAATATTGATACCAGCGATTCTTGGCTTATTTATTTGTTGCGGTCTGATTTTCTATGGATTTAAACGGTTAGAAAAAAAATAACGAAATGCCAACAAGGTGTATAGTGCATACCCTGTGGGATACGCACCAAACAATACATTACTCCTTCGCCCCAACACCTAACTGAACGAAATTAAGGTTAAATTGCTTGACTTATATAATGAGTAAAATCATTCATTTCTAACGTCGAAGTTATCTCAACTAAATGAACATACTACTTACGGGTGCAACAGGATATATTGGCAAAAGAATTCTCCCTTTATTGGTAAACAAAGGCCATCATGTAGTCTGTTGCGTCAGAGATAAATCTAGATTCAACCCACCTTCTTCCTTAAAAGATAATATTTCTGTCATAGAAATAGATCTGCTTGATGAAGCCTCTCTATCAAAAATTCCACCAGATATTGATGTGGCGTACTATTTAGTGCATTCCATGTCCTCTTCCCAGAACTATGCAGAATTGGAACATAAATCTGCCCAAAACTTTCGAGAAGCTCTTTCAAACACCCGAGTAAATCAAGTCATTTACTTGAGTGGTATTGTAAACGAATCAAATTTATCTAAGCATCTGGAATCCAGAAAAAAGGTTGAAGACGAATTAAGTAAAGGCGAGTATAATTTTACTTGCTTGAGGGCCGGTATTATAATTGGCTCAGGAAGTGCTTCGTTTGAAATAATGCGGGATTTAGTTGAAAAGCTTCCTGTAATGATTGCCCCAAAATGGCTGTTAACACGGTGTCAACCTATTGGGATATCTGATGTTTTGAAGTTTTTAATAAACTGTATTTCCGTTAAAGAGACCTATAACAGAAATTTTGATATAGGTTGTAATGACGTTCTAACCTACAAAGAAATGCTATTGGAGCTAGCCAGAATCAGAAATTTAACTAGAAAAATCTGGACAGTTCCTGTAATGTCTCCCAACCTTTCTTCCTACTGGCTCTATTTTGTTACATCAACATCGTATAAACTAGCCCGATCTTTAGTTAGTAGCATGAAAGTTGAGGTGGTTTGTCGGGATCATGAAATCAACCAGATCTTAGGGATTGAGCCGATTTCATATACACAAGCATTAATTCGCGCATTCGACAAAATTGAAAACAATGAAATAGTCTCAAGTTGGAAGGACTCCTACTCTAGCAGTGGTATCACGATCGATATTTCAGAGTTCGTTAACGTTCCTGAATACGGATGTTTCAAAGATAAACGAACAAGAAAAATTGAAAGCAGAGATTCTACGGTCGAGAAAATATGGAGCATTGGCGGAAAGAATGGTTGGTATTTCGGGACTTGGCTTTGGAAAATCCGTGGGTTTTTAGACAAATTGGTTGGCGGGGTTGGCTTACGAAGAGGTCGCACCAATCAAAACACCATTTTTGCTGGTGATTCATTAGACTTTTGGCGCGTACTCTATGCAAACAAAGAAGAAGGACGATTGTTACTGTTTGCTGAAATGAAACTTCCAGGAGACGCCTGGCTTGAATTTAGAATAGATGGAGATAACCTTATTCAAACTGCTACATTCAGACCATTGGGTCTTTATGGACGCTTATACTGGTTTGCAGTGCTCCCTTTTCATGGAATTATCTTTGAAGGATTATTAAGTGAGCTTTCACAATCAGATAAGTAGATCAGTCTAATTAAACTAGTTTCGATTCATCTCATTCATCTCGTTACGAACGTCTTCGTTTGTAATGCAGTCTGGAAGCTCTAGCTTCTATTGTTTGAAACGGACGAACCTAGCATACAAGCAAGACGGTTGCACTAGGTTGAGTTTTTAGCTAATTGCTTAAATCTTTCACCCTACGTCCTATATCTTATGTCTTATAGCCCATTTTGAAATACAATCCGTTTTAGTCATCTTATCTTAGTTTATAGACTTAATCAAACACTATGGCAATTAGAGTAATAACATTCTTAATCCTCAACTTTGCCGCACTTGGTATTGGAGGTTTATTCACAGGAACAGGCGTCACTTCTGATTGGTACAACAATCTAAGCAAAGCTCCTTGGACTCCTCCAGGCTGGACATTCGGAGCAGCTTGGACTACCATCATGGTGTGTTTCGCGTTTTACATGGCATATTTATGGCCTTCAGTACAAAACAAAAAACTCCTGGTCAGCCTCTTTTCTTTCCAATGGATACTCAATGTGTTGTGGAATCCTGTGTTTTTCTATTTCCAGAATCCGCTTTTAGGGATTATTGTGATTAGCAGCCTAACTATTCTCGTTGGCGTATTCCTTTTTAAATACTACTCGACCTTAAAATCACAAAGTGTCTTTATATTGCCATATCTACTTTGGCTAGTCATTGCAACCTCGTTAAACGCATACATCCTTATTTATAATTAGAAGTGGTTATCAGCTAATTGTTAATGGTTAATCGAATTGAAATTCCACACATCTCACAGCTAATTTATCCACGTTACGAACGTCTTCGTTCGTAATGCCTTCGGGAAGCTCTAGCTTCCAATAATAATTATACAGCCGTTGTTATAAATCTAGATTCCTGCCTTCGCAGGTATGACGTTGTTGGGCAAATTGTACCTCCAGTCGCACCTTCGGGAAATCAGAGGCAGGATTGTTGGGATTTGGTTACTCTTGAAAGCAAGACTGGCTAAATGAGATACACCAGACGAACTTCATTTCTTAACTAAAGTGAATGCTTTTTTTATTCTAACTATGCAAATTTAGAGATTCTTTTAAATTTAATCTTGGAAATGAAACTATTTACAAAAATCAGTAATACACAGATTACTAACCGAATTTTACCAATGACCTATGCAGTTATCTTCAGCACTGTATTCATCTCACTTTTTAACATCGGCAACTCTTATGCACAAACGTATGTGCAATCAAGGGTTGGTTATGTACATCAACAGTATAAACCACTAAATCCAGAAATATTGAATCGGGATGAACACGATTATCTTGGTGGTTATATGTTTGATTTTGAGGTTGGGAAACAACTAAAAAGAAAAAAGATAACTTTTATGATTGGAGCAAGAATTCAGCAGATAAAAGAAGATGTAAAAGGAATTTATACGCAATATCAAATTAATCCTGATGCAGATATTAACGTATATCGAACTTCTATTTTATTTACTGCAGGTTTAAAAACGCCAATCGTTGGAAAACTAGCATTACAATCTCAATTAAATTTTGGACCTAAATATACCTTATGGTATCAAGATGGAGAGTTTAAGGAATCCTTTTGGAGATATAACTTACCATTAGATATCGGTCTTGAACATCCATTGAATGATAAATGGAATTTAACAGGTGGAGCCTCTATTTCAATGCCTATTTATACTTCCCGAACATACATATTCTACTTTGGGATTATTACAAAGCTATGAAGACAAGATTGAAAAAATACAACTATGTTAACACCAGTTATAATCGTAATTGAATTTTTAGTAATACTATGATTAAGAAAACAATAGCAATACTATTTATTGGATTTGCTTTCCTATCGTGCAAGGAAGTTCAAAAACCTTCCGCTTCAATCACTACAGAATCATTAAACGAACAAGCTCAAAGTTATTTATCGGATTATGATGAGCTGATAGATACGTTATCCTTTTACCACCCTGCCCTCAACGAGTTTACTTCAAAACCTGATTTTGATAAAAAAGTAGAACAGCTAAGAGCCGAGATCGATAATAAAACAACCAAGAAAGATTTCATTTGGAAAGTGAGTGAAGTATTTGCCCTTGTTGGTTGTGGACATACTTCACTTGGCTTTTTTAATCAACAGAGAGAATTACTAAAACCCGAAGAATATTTCCCTTTACTAACCAGACTTATTGATGATAAACTATATGTAATAGACCATTTAACAAACAAAGATCACGTTCAAATCGGCCAAGAAATCACACAGATTAATGGGAAATCTATTAGTGAAATTATGCCGATTATATATTCGCATATCAACTCACAAGCAGATATTGAAAGTCCAAAGAGAAGAATGTTTAATGGTTATAACACCTCGCTCATTCCTTATGCGCTAAATTCGCCAGATGTTTTCAATATTAAAATTGCAGGAAATAATGAGCCAATCACATTAAAACCGCTAGTTGAAAATCCGCCTTCAGTTCCATTAGTTAGTAAAAATCATCCTTGCCAAAGCAACTACTGTTTAACCGAAATCAATGACCAAACCGCTTTATTGACCTTACGGAGCTTTGCCTATTATGGTAACCAAACTGATACGGTGCTGGATTTCCTTGACGATTCTTTTAAGACCATCCACCAAAAAAAATATCAACACTTAATTATTGATTTAAGAGGGAATTTAGGAGGAACATCAGTAATAAGCAGACATCTGCTAAAGCATACTTTAAATAAACCATTTAAGTACTTTTCACAAAGTGATTTTGGAAACACTGATACTAAAGTTCCTTTCGAGAATAACTTTAAGGGCAGCATATTTATACTAATGAATGGTGAAGGCTACTCAAGTGTAGGGCAACTTGCTTCCATCTATAAAGACAAGAAAAGAGTCACCTTTATCGGAGAGACTTTAGGTTCAAACCATTTCAACACCGCGAATCAGAAGCAATTTGAGTTAACCAACACCAAGTTCACATATATGGTAGCTAGGAATACGTTCATTAATGACGTTCAAGAGAAAGACTCAAAGGCTCCCATTGAACCTGATATAGCCATTAGACAATCCATTGACGATTATTTATCGGATAAAGATGTTGTTTTAGAAAAAGCGATAGAGTTAACAAAAACTGAAGCGAATAGTAGTTCGGATTGGTAAAAAGAATAATTACGCCTAAAGTTAATTTTGCAGATCCTTCGGAAGTATCCTCAGAATGACACGAATCGTTGTTTAATCTTTTAAACGGTTAACGGATGGTTTCGCTCTGTTGGGGCTGAGGCTCGAATGAAATTACAGCCTCAGCCCCATTTCCAAACAATCTAATATCTCGTCTTATATCTATAATTCGCTATAAGTTACCACTAACCAGTATTTTGATATAAGTACAGTTTTATTCATATTATCTTCTGATTTATGAAGAATAAGCTGAATAATACTTAAACAAGAATTCGGATACAGTGAATAGAGTTCCTTTTACTCTGTTGTTAGTAAACATTAAACTGAATAAAATGAAGTTTTTAAAACTCACAATAATATTACTATCAGTAATATTATTAGCAAACTGTAAATCTTATCTTTTAATTGGAGAAAATAAAGTTTCTTTTTATAAGGTATGCGGAAGTCAAGGAAAGTATAAATGTGAAGCAACGGGTGAATCTCCCAAAAACCTATCATCGCATAGAAATTATTTAAAACAAAGACCCGACGGTAAAGGTAAAAATGGAGCTCATGGGTTTAATTATTATAATTTAGGAGGTACCGTAGATAACGTAGCTTTTCATAATCCAGTCCAAACAATAATTGATTTAGAGAAAAGCGATTTAGAGAAAATAGATACTGTGCTAGTAGATTATGACTTCAAACAAAACAATTTATCCGACATTTTAGCAGAATTAGGAACAACATTAAAAAAGGAAAAAATTGATTTAGATATTTCTGCAAATATTCTGAATGACTTTAAGAAAGAATTAGAAAACAAACTTGTCATTGAAGGCAAAATAATCACATTTACACTAAAGCCTCACATAAAAAGAGGCATTATGGATGCAAAAGCTGGTATAGAAACAGATATTAGATATCTCAATGCCTATAAAAGACTGCGAAAGAATGGATATCCTTTTGTTCGACAAGTTAAAGTCATTGAAGAAACATCACACTTTTCAGAAAATGTAAACCTTAGCACCCTATTAGAAGCAGTTTTAAAAACCCAATTAGGAGAGGAAACCGCGAACATTAATGGAATTTTAAATGCTACTTTAGCTAAAGAAAAGTCTTCTAAATTTTCTTCGCATTTTAAGCTTACAACAATATACAGCTACGGTTATTGGAACGATCATTGGATGTATTAACGCGCAGCGTTTACTAACAGTTTTAAAAAAAGCAGAATCTATTTCAATTAACCTGAGGCTTATATCTATTTCTAAAGTTATTCTCGTTACGAACGTCTTCGTTCGTAATGCAGTCCAGAAGCTCTAGCTTCTATTGGTTGAAGCGGACAAACCGAGCGTACAAGCGATAGCTTGGCACTGGATTGGGTGAGTGAATAGTTAATATGGAAGATCCTTCATCCCGAGGCTTCGGGAAATCTGACACTCAAATTGAGAAATTAAAAAGCTTATTAACGACCAAAAACTAATCTATGATTCATCTAATTGTTGGAAACACAGGCTCCGGAAAAACTACGTATTCGAACGAGTTAAGAAGCAAAACCAATGGAGTTATTTTCTCTATTGACAAATGGAATAACACGCTATTTCTTGCGGATAAGAAACCAGATGATGGACTCGAATGGTTTCTCGAAAGGATAGAACGTGCTGAAAAAATGATTATGGATTTAGTCAAACAATTGGAAGGCTCACAAACGGATTCCATCCTTGATTTGGGACTATCAAAATTAGAACATCGTGAAAAATTCAGGACGTTTGCCGAGCTAAACAACTACGACTTAACTACGCACTTTTTAGACATCTCTAAAGAAACTCGACTTAGTAGAGTGCTGAAAAGAAATACAGAGAAAGGAGAAACTTTCGAGTTTGAAGTAAGCCGAGAAAATTTTGACTTCATGGAAAGCTGGTTCGAGAAACCGACTGAAGATGAAATGATCGGTGGAATAACTATTTCGGAATAAAATGTGGGCGTTGGGGTTTTGCTTTAGTTCTTAACTCGCCAAAATGCCCCTGATTGTTGTTTAATCTATTAACCCGTTAACGAATTGGCAGAGATTAACTACTTCCTTGTTTGGGTTGGGAGTTAGTTCCTAGCTGTTAGAGCGAAATGGTCATTCTGAGGATACCTCCGAAGAACCTACACGGCTATTGAGAAGCTTTGGTTTTGTTTGGTGGCCATTCTCCCAATACCTCCTCATTCAAAAACCTCCATGTTGGATTAGTTTTCGCAATCAATTCTTCCTTCCACTTTCGGGTTTTACCCTTGATATATTTTTCTGCCTGAATGGCCTCATCAACGGTTGGAAAGGTTTCATACCAGACAAGTCCATAACAATAATATGTTCCTGCAAAGGTCTTATTCTTACCTCTTTGTAAATAATGCTACACTATCCTCTCTTGAATATTATTGGTTACTCCTGTATAGAGAACAGTTCTATTTGGATTGGTTGTTATGTAAGTATAATAATCGCGTTTCATATCTGGTAAGACTCGTAACCCGTAGAGTGCTTACAAAAAAACTTGAGCCTAAAGTTAATTTTGTAGGTTCTTCGGAAGTATCCTCAGAATGACACGAATCGTTGTTTAATCTATTAAACCGTTAACGGATGGTTTCGCGCTGCTGGAGTTAGGGGTTTTGTTATTGGTTGATAGTTAATGGAATTGCCTCCCCTCACTTCTCACTTCTCACACCTCACACCTCATAGCTCATAGCTCATAGCTCACTGCTCACATCTATTACAATTCCTTTCTGTAAAAACATATTTCACCAATAGATATCACTAACTACCGTTTTGATATATAATCGGTTTTGCTCATCTTATCCACTGAATTGAAGAATAAATTGAATAACAACTGCACATTAAGCTGGGGTATGATGAATAGAGTTCATGATATTCTGTTGTTGGCAAATATTAAAAACCGAAATAACTATGAAAATAGCATCAATACTTTTCTTTCTACTATATTTAAATACTATTAATGCTCAATCACTTTTTGAAAAGACAGACTTAATAGATGAATTTGGAGATAAGATTGGTGAAGTACAAAGAAATGTTTCGTTTGGTACTTTTTCAAATTCAGCTACTAATAATTCAGATTTACGAGTACATACTATTTTAAATGAAACGCCAGAATTTAAGAATTTAGATGACTATAAAGAATATTTGAGCCAAAATTTGAAGGAAAATGGATATTCAGAAAAAGATATTAAAACTACTTTGAAAAATGCTAAAAAAACATTGGAGGCAACAAAAAACACTAACGGCTCTATACAATTCAAACTTTATGAATATAAAGACAATAGTGCAAGTATGATAGGTGTCGAAACGGGAATAATTTCAATTAAGACATCAGAAGACAAAAAAATAAAGGCAAACTTAAGTTCAACAGCTTTTTTGGGAGGTAACGTTACAATAATTGGATTCAAAGAATTAACGACTGGTGCAATGGGTGTAAAAACCCAAGTAAAATATGGATTTTATGACTGGTCACAAAGCGATATATACAACGAAATAGTAAATGCAAAAGGAAAAATAATGGTTGTTATTGCTTTTGGAGGTTCCACTTATAAATTTACTTTAGAATAATTATAAATTGAGCTATAAAAAATTAACGATTTGCCAACACCGTGTATAATTAATTGCTAGATTCTAGTCTACTTCTAAAAATACTCACAGGTTTTCAGTTTGGTTTATATCTAGTTTATATTCTTAACCACGCAGGTAACTGATCCCAAATACTTTTACAATAATTTGACTACAATTGTGAATGCAGAAAGTTAGCTGTGTCTTTTAAACCCCTATTTCTGAGAATATCCAAAACTTCATATTCATCCAAGTCTGGATTTCTTCTGTTTAACACCAATTCTTTAAAAGCTAATACTGCTTGCTCCGGATTTAAATCTATAATGTCTGTCAAAAAATCATCCGCTGTTTTTACTGTCAAACCATATGATGCGAGATAATCTTTAGGAAAATCCTTTATATTATTTGTGACAATAACATTAGCATTAGTCTTTATTGCTGCAGCAAGTACGTGCCTATCTTTAGGATCAGGCAATGTCAAACCATCAATTAAACCCGAATAATTTTTAACTAAAGCATCTGGAAATGCAATATTTGCTCTATCTGCTCTTTTATTGGCTTCTTCTTCACTTACACCTTTTCTTGACATTACACTTTTCCATTCATCAAAAATGTGGTCGCTCCATTTTGGAGTAAACATATCATAATATGCGAACCAAAATAATAAATCTCGAATCTCAATCGGATAAATCACATTGGTATCTAAAACGCATTTAAATCTTACACTATGAATCATATATTCCCAACTCTTCGTCCGACTTCATTATATCAATAATGTTTTGCTTCTGAACTTCCTTCATTCTCTTTTTATACCCCATAACATCTTCAAACTTAACCCTTCTATGCTTACCAACTTTAGTATATTCAATTTGTCCCTCTTCAAGTAACTTCACTATGTGAGGTCTTGAACAACCAATAATCTCAGCCGCTTTCTGTGTTGTCACCTCTGTTGCAACAGGAACTAATGAAAACGGTTTCCCTTGACTCATTGCCTTTAATATTTCACCTAAAAATTTTAAAGCATTTAAAGGAATTTTAATTCTCTCTTGCGTTTCTTCAATTTCAATCTCTGGGTTTTCTGACTTCAATTGTTTAATTACAGAAGCTAAAGCATCGTAGGATTCTATTGCTAATTTTTGCTCATCTTTAGAAGGCTTATTAATTTTATCGTAAGTTTCCATTGCGTCTATTATTTAATTTTTCTTGAAAATAAACGAAATAAACGAAACAAACTTCCCCCTCGATGTTAGAATTTGTAAAATTTATTTCTACCACCACACAAATTCTATTACATACTAGTTCTTACCAACGTAAATCCCCGATAAATTTCAATTTATAGTGAACTTGAAAATAAGTTACCTTCCCAGCTAAAACTTCCCCACGCCGTCTGGGTTTTCGCCGTAGATTGCGGGAATCCAGTTTAGGTCTGAGATGGGCGGACGATCGTATTCTTCATCAATGATGAGTGGATCTAGTTCAACAGCCTCGGGAGTTAGATCTTTGTACGGAATCTGGCTTAGCAAATGCGACATACAGTTTAGCCGAGCGTGGCGTTTCACATTGGCATTTACCACAAACCAAGGGGATTCTTTGGTGTCGGTGTGGGCAAACATGTCATCTTTGGCTTTAGAGTAATCCACCCATTTACTTCTGGCTAGCAAATCAATGTCGCTTAATTTCCAGCGTTTCAATGGGTCGTTATTTCTAGCGTGGAATCGTTTGTCCTGCTGTTCATCATCAATGGCGAACCAGTATTTTATCAAAATGATGCCCGAGCGAATAAGCATATTTTCAAACTCAGGACAACTTCTCAAAAACTCTTGGTATTCCTCTTCCGTGCAAAAGCCCATCACACGTTCTACGCCAGCACGGTTGTACCAACTTCTATCAAAAATCACGATTTCCCCTTCCGCTGGCAAATGTTGCACATACCGCTGAAAATACCACTGTCCTCGCTCCCGCTCTGTTGGCTTAGCTAATGCCGCAATTCTAACCGAACGAGGGTTTAGAGGCTCTGTAATTCGTTTTATAACGCCACCCTTGCCTGCTGCATCACGGCCTTCAAAGATAACCGCCACTTTCAGGTTGTTCTCCTTCACCCAATATTGCAGTTTCAGTAACTCAGCTTGTAAGCGCGCCAGTTCCTTCTCGTAATGTTCGTACTTCAATTTTCCGTTCTGGTACATTTTCTTTGAAATTTTCTTCATTAAACCGTGTTACTCTAAATTATGAGTTGATGAAATTCATTCAGATAAAGGGTATTCTGTCCCTTCAATTACTAGCAAATAAGTTAAAGAATATGGACGGAACTCAAAGAAAAGATATTAGCGTTGGAAGTACGGTTGAGGTGGTGCAAAAACATCATCAGCGTTCGGGCGAGTTAACCCAAGGAGTTGTGCAACGTTTGCTTACCAAATCCCCTTCTCATCCACATGGCATCAAAGTGCAACTTGAGTCGGGCATTGTTGGTCGAGTTAAGAACGTATTGTAATTTCCTGTTCTATGACTGCACTTTCTAATTTCGACCTAGAATTTTTGCAATGGCTTCAGTCACATCGAATTGAAGCGTTCGATTCCTTTTTTCATGCGTTGTCTTCCTCTACCACCATGGTTGCTATTGTTGGTGTTTTGGTGATTTCCGCGATCTATTTCTTCAAGAAAGATTCGATTTCAAAAATCGACTTTGTGAGCTTTTGGGCTCTGTTTGCCACTTCGCTATCCATCAATGCAGTTCTGAAATTTCTGGTTGCTCGTCCACGACCTTTTGTAACCCATCCCGAAATTTTGAAGATGTACGATGCTGGTCCTTACTCCTTTCCTTCGGGACATACCATCACGGCCTTCGCCATCGCTCTTGGAATTTTATTTATAATTAAACAGCGAATGTATGCGATTCCCTTTTTCATTTGGGCGATCTTAGTGACTTACTCGCGGATGGTTTTGGGAAGTCATTATCTCACTGATGTTACGGCTTCCATTGTGATTGCATCCGTGCTTTTTGCCGTAATTCTGAACAAGAGAAAGCAAACTAAGAATGCTGCTTAGTAATTCGTTGGCTGTTTTAATAAACTAAACAACGCCAACAGTCATTCAGGATACCTCCGAAGGATCTTCACAGCCATTAAAAAGCAATGGTTAACTCTCGTTCCGTAGCTCTGCTGCGGAATGCTACTTTGGAGCTCTGCTCCACGTACGCTTACCCTTCAAATAAATCCACTGAAAGAAGAGAATCCATCCCTTCATAATTGCGTGCAGACGAATATCGCCAGTCTATTGGATTGTCTACAAATCCAGCCTTTACAGGATTGTAGTGAATATATTCTATTTTTTGAAGCATGATGGAACCATCCCAAATCTGTTTAGGATGAAACCCCTCTTGCCAAACTTTATATGAACTATCGGTAATTGAACCATGCGCTTGTAAAGCACGAAGAATCAAAGCACGATTACGATTCGTGAGGTGGTCAATAATTCTACGTGCAGTATACGATTTAAATTTTCTTACTGCAGAAGACAAATTATCTCCCTCCAGAATGCAGTGCATATGATTGTGCATTAATACATATCCGAAAAGGTGGAGCTCATGGTTCTTGCTTATATGAGCTAGACTATCAAGTACAATCTCTGCTATTTCAGGAACAGCCAGAAGAGAAATCCCTTTTGAGATCGAATTGGTAATGAAGTAAGGATAATGTTCTTCGAATATTTTGTATCTGCTTCTTCCCATACATGGTAAGACAGTGTTATCAGCTATTCCTTACAAAATTTTAAGTAAAGGAAGCAGAGCTTCCCTTGGGCATTCCGCAGCAGAGCTACGGAACGAGGGTAACTGAATAGAAAACTCATTCCGAAGATCCATCGGAGGTATCCTCTGGATGACTGAGGTTTTTAAACGAACCAAAACCTACACGGAATTCATGTCCCTTCAAGGTGTGGCTTTATCTCGTTACGAACGAGCGAGAGAACGTATAAGCGAGGCGCTTGCACGAAGTTGGGAGTTTGTGATAATGCCCAATCATTTTCATGACATTATCCGAATTGGTGAAAATCAATTTATTACGCAACGTAGAGGCGCAATAAATTGCGTCTCTACCCCGGGTGTGGAACCAACGGCTGATCTGGATATGGTGATTCAAATCATCATTCAGAAACGATGCATTTGACCGAGAGGGGTTATCCCTCAAACACATTAAAGGTTTGGTCTGGTCGCATAGCAAGCACAGCTTCCACCATAACGTTTATTACAGCATCCACATCTTCCATAGAGCACACTTCAACTGGAGAATGCATGTAGCGGAGAGGAAGTGAAATTAGCGCACTTGGAATACCCGTTTGTTGGTTAAAAATACTATCGGTATCCGTTCCAGTTCTTACACTTGTTGCTTCGTGTTGAATTTCAATCTTTGCTTTTTCGCATACATTTTCCAAAAAGCTCACTACTTTAGGATGATTTGCTCCACCATGTTGAATGGTAGGTCCGCCACCCAGTAGCACGGTGCCGTGTTCTTTCTGATCAATACCTGGAGTATCGGTTGCATGAGTTACATCCGTTACAAGGGCAACATCGGGCATGAAACGATAACTCATCATCTGAGCTCCAAAGCCGCCAACTTCTTCTTGTACAGAATTGAGTGCAATCACATTTACTTTCAATTCGCTTTTGCGCTCGCTCAGCTTTCGCATTGCTTCTGCGATTATAAAACCGCCCATTCTATTATCAATGGCGCGAGCAGTAAGGATGTCGTCGTTCAAAAATTCTAAATCGGATGAGTACGTAATAGGGTCGCCAACTTGTACCAATTCTAACGCTTCTTCTTTGCTAGAAACACCGATTTCAACATAAATGTCTTTCCAAGCAGGCTGTTTGCCACCACCATTTTTTGTGGATTGTAAATGGATTGCTGTGTTCCCGGTAACGCCTACTACTCGTCCGCGTTTGTTGTGGATGAATACTTTCTTAGCCCGAGCGATGGTTGAGTCACTTCCACCAAGTTTATTCACATAGATAAATCCATTATCCGAAATATGCTGAACTACCATTCCAATTTCATCGCAATGCGCTTCTAGCATCACAGTAGCTACATCGCCACTGGTATTTAACTTAGCTGCACATGAACCATAAGAATCGGTAACAACTTCACTCGCAAACTTAGAAACGTAGTCTTTCCATACTTTAACACCACCACTTTCATAGCCCGTAGGACTTGGAGTTATTAAAAGATCTTCTAAAAATTGTTTCTCTGCTGCGTTCGACATGTGCTGATTTTATATGATTAATTTAGGGTTGGAATATCACGAAGATTAGCTTTAAGAACAATGGATTTTTGTAATTCCTTCGTTGTTCATTACGTTTAGATTTGCTCCATACTATCTCGTTCCATAATAATTGGGCTTCGTTATTCGCTATAATTCGTAATCCATTTAGGTGCTTTATTCCTACACTGCATATCCCTAATTTACGTTCATGTATAAACCAGCTTATAGTCCCGACGCTTTTTACCATTGGCACACATTAACAGTTCGTTTCAGCGATGTTGACGCCCTTCAGCACGTTAATAATGCCGTTTTTAACACCTATTATGAAGAAGCCCGATTACGTTTTCTGGGCGACAACGCTTCTATGGCACAAGAGTTTGAACAAGGCCGCTCGTTTGTGATGGTTCGCTCCGAAATAGAATATCTTGGTCAAGTTAAATTCCCTGATACACTTTTAATTGGAACCGGAATTACGAAAGTAGGCAACTCAAGTATGGTTGCTTCGCAAGGCATGTATCATTCCGAAACAAAAAAGTTACTGAGTGTGGCAAACACTACGGGCGTTTGGTTTGACATCAATAAGCAGCGCCCAGTTAAGCTTCCTGAGATTCTTAAATTGGAAGATATGTTCATAAAAACTGAACTCTAATGGATAAAAGCACACGCTACAAAATATTCAACGATCCTGTTCATGGGTTCATCTCCGTTCCAAAAGGATTGATACTGAGGTTAATTGACCATCCTTATGTGCAACGATTGCGTAGAGTTAGACAACTTGGTTTAGGCTATTTGGTTTTTCCTGCAGCAGAGCATTCTCGCTTTTCACACGCTTTAGGAGCTTTAGAGTTGGGACAGCGTGTACTTACAAATTTACGAGAGAAAGACACCACCATCAGCGAGAAAGAATATCAAGCTACTTTGATCGCCATTTTATTACATGATGTAGGTCATGGTCCCCTTTCACATACTTTAGAGCACTCACTCATACAGGATTTCAACCATGAGATGATGAGCTTGGCGTTAATGCACGAACTCAATAAAGAGTTTAATGGCGCACTTGATACGGCTATTGCCATATTCACCAATCAGTATAAAAAGAAGTTTCTGCATCAGCTTATTTCGTCGCAATTAGATTTAGACCGCCTCGATTATTTGAGACGCGATAGCTTTTTTACAGGTGTTTCGGAAGGCTCGGTTGGGATAAACCGAATCTTGAAAACGATGCGTGTTTATAAAGGGAATATCGTAATTGAGAAGAAAGGTATATACGCGATTGAGAATTACATAATCTCTCGTAGATTAATGTATATGCAGGTTTACTTACATAAAACGGTGCTTGCCGCTGATGCACTCCTCAGAAATATCTTCAAACGTGTTCGCCATTTAATTGATGCTGGCGTTGAACTTCCTTTTGCCTCAAAAAGCTTGGAGTATTTTTTGGTAGAACAACCTTCTGCTAAAAAGAGATTAAGCAAGAGAATGATCCAAGAATATTCCCAACTAGACGATCACGACGTTTATTTGTGTATCAAGTTCTGGACGCAACATAACGACAAGATCCTTTCTGATTTATGTAAGCGATTTCTGAACCGCTCCCTTTTCCGCACTACTTTCTTTGATAAAGCACCTACCGATGAGATTAAAGCGAAAGTAAATGCTAAAACGAAAGCCGCACTTAAAAAAGCTGGTTTACCGTATGGGGATGATAGCTTGCAATACTACTTTAGTTTCGACCAAAGTTATACTGAGGCGTACAAATATCAGAACGAGAGTATCTGGATTTTGGAAGATGAACATGCCATTGAATTTTCTAAAGCGGCAGACACTAAAAACATCATTGCTTTAACTGAGCCAGTTGTGAAAAATTACTGTGTTCACCTAAAAGAGATTGAGATTTAATTCAATCTATTTTCACATCAATAAATATATTTTTATATCCATTATATAAAAGTGGCCCATTGAGAATAATCCCAACAGGCCACATCTCTCAGACAAAAATTTATAAATCTAACTATGCTCTAGATTTACGTTTCTTAGCTTTCTTCTCTTCTAATCTTTGAAGTGCTTTTGCTTGTCTTCTTGCTTTTAAATCTTGTTTTAAGGCTTTTTTATCTTTCACTTTTGCCATGATTCTAAAATTATAGTATTGATATTTAAATGACTGAAATATCTAGCCCTATAGATATAAATATATCGTAATCTTATGCAGCGAGTTAACCAATACTATTGAATAGTTGGTTGGAAATGTTTTATAAGATGTATAAGACTTTAAAGCACACTCGCGAGTGCTTATTACTTCGGAAAGATTATTCTCGCTTTACGCAAGTTAGTAAATGTAATTTGTTTACTAAAGCCGATGCCTAAGCTAGGCAGAATCATTTTATCAGAAACCATCTGTATAAACCGCAATAGATTTAAGTTGATAATAGTCATGATTAAAAAATGAATTAATTGTTTAATAAATTAATTACTAAATCATATCCCTTTATTACATCATTGTCAAGTTTTGGAAGCAAAGCATATTGCTAATTATTTAGTATTGAGACTACTCTAAGTCTCGGTCATCCTTATAGGTGTTATACAGCCCATCTATAATTTCCCATTTTGAAAGTACTTTCATTTTATTCAAATTTAGCCCTCAAAAAATATCCATTAAGAGTTAGTAAGCTTTGTCAACAAAACCATTACGACATATAGAATTTCACAGAATTCGCCCAAGAATCTATTATCAAACAACGAGCTCTTCGCGTGATTTATCTACCCTCTTTTCCACCAAATTATCAGAAAAAAAGAATGTATTGGACGGACAAATAGTTGAGGGTTTTGCAACAATATATCCCAATAAATCTGACCAACATTATTGGTCACCACAGCTTACACTAACTATAGAAGAGAATGAAGACGGAAGTTTAATACGTGGTTTATATGGCCCTAAACCAACTGTATGGACAATGTTTATCTTCTTTTATGCATTTATTGGCTTTGCGACCCTAATGGTAACCTTGGTTGGTTTCTCACTTCTTTCATTAGGCAAAGGTGTGGGCATCTTATGGTTTGTACCTTTCCTGCTGTTGCTTTTTGCATCCTTGTTTATAACTGCTTATTTGGGGCAAAAATTTGGGCACAAACAAATGGTTCATCTACACCATTTCTTAGAGGAATGCCTTGGTGTAGAACTAGAAACCATTTAACGAATTTGTAAATCCTTTACATCGGATTTACTTCACCACCTTGAGGCATCAAGTTAATTTCTTCAGCAACAGACTGTACGCTTAATTGGGAAAGAGCTACAATTAGCTGGCCAACATCTTTTGGATCGATAAGTTTTTTGGGATCAATATCTACTTCGTGCCACGAGGTAGAATAGGTTTGCCCCAAATTGATTGCCGAAACCGCGATGTTAGTTTGCATCAATTCTTTACGAAGAGAGCGTGTGTAACCCAATAAGGCGTGCTTACTCATGGTGTAAGCTCCACTCTCTCCATAGCCTTTTAGAGAGGCCTGTGAGCAAATATTCACGATAAGTGCCCGATCTTGTTTTCTAAGTGATGGTAATACAGCTTGGCTGATGTTAAATGCGCCGAGCGTATTAATTCGGAATTGGCTTTCAAACTCAGGAGTGGAACTTTCCTCCAAGTTCTTGAACAAAAAAGAGCCCGCATTATTCACCACTATTCCAGGATTCAAAGCCTCAAAGTTAATTGAAGACAATGCCTCAGCATCAGTTAAATCTGCCGAGATAATTTCTACATGAGCGGCACCTTCTCGCTCACAAGTTTGCTTTGCTGTTTCCAACTCGGTCTTATTCCTTGCAATTAGCACAATCGGATGCTCGGTTGATCGTGCAAACACTTTGGCAATCTCTAAACCGATGCCTTTACTTCCACCAGTTATAAGAACGGATGTTTGCTCAAAGCTCATTATGGAACCTGTAAAAATTTATGCGTTTGAAGGCTAATACCCCATTTCGGGTTATTCTTAACGTATTCTACAATTAGTGGAATAGACTTTGGAGTATCCCATTCCGGTTGTAATAAAAGTCGTGTTGTAGATGGACACTTAGCAGCGTTTTCTTCAGCCCAAGCAAAATCTTTATTCGTAAGTACAACCACTTTCAATTCATCTACATAAGGAAAAATTTCGTCGGTCGGTTTTTTAAAACGTTTTGGCGAAAGTGTAATCCAATCTAACTTCCCAGAAAGTGCAGATGATCCACTCGTCTCAATATGCGTTTGCACGCCCAATTCCTTCAGCGCACTAGTGAGAGGTAGCAAATCGTGTAAAAGTGGCTCTCCACCAGTAATAACAACAATTTTAGTTCCGCTTTTGCGCACTTCTTCTACAAGTTCGCTCACTTTCATGCGTGGGTGACCTTCTTCTTTCCAGCTATCCTTTACATCACACCACCAACATTGAACATCACACCCCGCTGTACGGATGAAATATGCAGCACGTCCAGTATGCGCGCCTTCACCTTGGATGGTGTAAAAATGCTCCATAATCGGATATTCTACATCCAAAATGTCTTGTGTAATCTCAGAAATGCTATCTAGTTTTGTTTCAGACATCTTTATCCGTGTATTCTACCCAACAAGTGTCGGTTTCCCAAACAGTAACAGTAAGTTCTATACCTGCTGGAATTTTCTTCATTGTCTCTTGATGGATGTATTCCGCAATGCGTTCGGCAGTAGTATTTATATCCATCAATTCGTTCAGCGTACCGTGATCAAGTCCACCCTTTTCTGAATCGCGGGCAGCCCATTTCAACTCCTTAAAGTCACATACCATATCTGCAGAATCCAGATAAAGCGATGGATTTAATTTATGAGATTTGGCGGTCATTCTAACTTTGTAGGAGTGGCCGTGCATTCTACCACATTTTCCATCATATCCATCGATAGAATGTGCAGCGTCAAATTTAAATTCTGTGTTTAATGTCCAGGTTGGCATCGTAATATTTTGCTCAGTTCTAATAAAAAAGGCTCATCATTTGTGACGAGCCTGTTAAAAATACGGGTTTTTCTAGAGAATTACTCTTTTCGCTTTATTGGACATCCAACAGAGTTTGTAGATGTTTTTGCAACCTTTTTACCTGATATCATTTGGTCCATTGCTACTCTAAGGTAGTTTTCTTTAACTCCACTAGCCGAATTTGGGCTGTCATCGATGGCACCAGAATAAACCAATTCCAAATTTTGGTTAAAAAGAAATACTTGAGGTGTGTCACTTGCGCCAAATGCGTCTGCAATAATGTTGTCTTTGTCGAGCGCGTAATAAAAATTATAACCTTTCTTATTCGCTCTTTTCTTCATGTCTTCCATCGACTCACCACGCTCTCTAATACGCTCATTCGAATTCAATGCAATCATACCAATTTGATTGACTTTCGCATAATTGGACGTTTCTACATAACGATCCTCCCAACGAGCCACCCAAGGGCATGTATTACAAGAAAAGAGAACAATTAGGCCATTTCTTTGGGCTGCTTCCGAAAGCGTTATCGTACGCCCAGAATAATCTTCTACCTTTTGATTTACTTGAGGAGCCTTCGCCCCTATCCTCAGTGCTGATTGCGCATTACTACCAAATGGGATAGTTAAAATTATACAGGCACCTAAAAGGGATTTTAAAAGAAAATTCACAAGACTTATTTTATTAATACTAAGGTGTAAATATACAGTAATTGAACCGTATTTGTGCGCGTTATTTCTCATCTAGCTCAAAAGGATTCCAAAAATACTGTTTAATGTTTACGGTATTCTCATCTTTAAAGGTGATTCCTTCTTGCTCCAACCGATCTTTCATTGTATCCCCTTCGAAATGACCTCTTCCACTAAGTTGACCGAGTCTGTTCAGTACTCTATGAGCTGGGATTGCGTAACCAAGATCTTCACTTGAGTAATTATTTAAGGCATAACCAACCATTCTTGCACCAGATTCAACGCCTAAATATCTTGAAATTGCGCCATAGCTTGTTACTTTTCCATATGGAATTTGAGCTACTACTTCATACACTTTTTGGTAAAAGTCTTTTGTAGATGGCTTGGTCATTGAAGTAACTTTTTAATTTCCATCACGTTCTTTTCTGGTGCTTTAGAAAGTTCCGAAGTAGCCAAACCTAAGGCTTTATATATCCCTAAAAGTTGGTCGTGATTGTGCAAAATATCAAGATGATTCTTCACTGTTTTAACATCGCCTCTTGCTATCGGTCCTGTTAATGAATACTGTGTTCCTTTTGCTTCAATATTGCTTAATGCCGACTGCATCAATGGTAACATTGCCGACATGGTTTGAGCCTTATCTACGCCACCAATTTCAGCAATTTCTTCGGCAATTTTCATCAAAGTAACTAGATAATTTGATGCAACAACAGCCGCTGCATGTAGATAGGGCTTGGCGCTTTTTGTAATCGGTAATATATTGGCTACAATGTCTTTAACTAGTTTACCAAGAAAATTAATTACATCATCATCACCTTCAACATCAAACCAAGTTGACTCGAAAGTATTGGTATCAACAGTAATTGCTTGGATGGGATGAAACGAAGCGATTGCTCCTTTTTTTTTCTTCAGTTTCAGAAGAATATCTGAACTAATAGTACCTGAACAGTGCACTATTTTCTTCCCTTCAAATGTGTTAAAAGCATCACATAATTTTGTTGAAACCACTTCAATTTCGTCGTCAGGAACGGTTAGCAAAATCAACTCACCGAGCTGTTCTTTTTTAGCAGGAAATCCCGTTTCAAAAACAGAAATGTTATGTGGAGATTTTGAGAACACTGAAACCACTTGGTAACCAGCTTTAGGCAACGCACGATAGAACGCCTGCCCTACTCTACCAAAACCTATAATAGTAACCGTTGGTTTTTCCATTAGTACTACAGTAATTTTATTAAGCTAATTGATGTTTTGGAGTACACGCAAAACCACCAATAAATTTAGATTTGTTTTCATCATCCATAAACTGAATATCTAGTCCCCAACTTCTTGCTACCATAACACCCGTAATTAGCGCACGAGCTCCGTTAACTTTCTTTTGATTACTGTTAATGTAATGATGCAATGCCGATTCATTATTTCGTTCAATGAGAGCTTTTAATTCAGCGAGCTCATCTTTGTTTTCTGATGGGATATCGCAACAAAAAACAAGCAGGGCATTTCTATTCTCCATGAGTTCATCCAATGCGTATGCTAGTTCTTTCACAATCGCAGTATCGTAATCACCAATTTGCACGCTTACCACATTAAACTTCTCTTGATAGGCCTGAAACATCATGAGTTGAGTGAATAAGCTAACCTTATCGCTCATTCCAGAATCGCTGATATAGAAGTCATCTTCCTCATCACAAAGCTCATCTCGGAGTTTATCGTTCACTTCCACAATTCCAAAAGGCGTTTCAAAGTTGCTGTTTGAAGGCAAACTTAGCTTCTTTTCCAATTCGCCGGTATAGGACTCTACAACAACAAGAGTATCAAAAATATCGCCAGCTAAGTTTTTGTAGATGCTTGTGAAATCATCCACATAACTAGCTTCGATTTTGGTGGGCGCAAATAATATTCGTACGGCTTTTGGAGTGGAATTTACTGCGCTCGCTCGTTGAAGCGATTCTTGTAGTTCTGATTTAGTTAGGCTAGTAAAAGGCATGTGCTGATTGATTGGTTAATTCAAAGTTAGGACATAAAAAAACCCGAAGACACCTTACCCGTGAACGAGTGCATCTCTTCAGGTTTATAAAGTCTGAACATTTAGCTTGAGCTTTAATAAGCAATTGAAATCTGATGATCTAACAGCTGGAAACTACAAATTTGAAAGCTTTTATCATCATTAATTATTACTGAAAATTTATTCTCCTCAACCTTATGTAATTCAAGATCAATCAAGTTTGTACGCAGTCCTGTTCCTAAACATTTAACCGCGGCTTCTTTCATAGTCCATAACTTGATTGGATTCTCCTCACCAAAAACTTTCCATTCGTTCTCACTCAGGAATCTTTTAACCAAACGCTCGTTTACTTGCCTTCTACTCCATTCAATATCCAACCCAATATCACACTGGGGTGAAATTGCACACATCACTAACTCTTTAGAATGACTAAAGCTTACATTCAGAATTTCACTCTGAAATTGAGCATAGGGTTTTCCCAAAGCCTCTTTATTCAACTCAAAGTTTGGGTTTAAGTCGCCCTGAGCTAATAGAAACCGGAACAGATGTCGTGCAGCTAAATACTCTTTCTTACGAGATTCATTGGTAAAACCTTGCCACTCAGCTCGTTCTTTTTGAGTTAGAATACTCGGTGATAGTCCTTCATTAATAGGTGCATAGCCCACCAAAGTGTTAGAAGGAAAACTGCTTATATTTTTAGAATCAATGATTTGCAAAAGAATCCGTAAAGATGTTCAGGTTAATGTCACAATTTTATGCACAATTCGGTATTTTTGTACTTTGTGATTTGAAAAATACATCTTAATAAAATAAATACATGTCTCAACAGGAATTATCCCATTCTGAACAAGAAGAAATTAGAAGAGAGAAGTTATCTCAACTTCAAGAGTTAGGAATTAACCCCTACCCTTATTCATTTGATGTAACACAAAATAGTAAACAGATTAAACAGAATCCTGAGCTAATTAGAGACGAAGAAACAAATCCTAAGACGGAGACTGTTTCTATTGCTGGGCGGGTAATGACTCGTCGTATTATGGGAAAAGCTGCTTTCTTCAACCTTCAAGACTCTGAAGGCACCATTCAAGTGTACATTCGTCGTGATGACGTTGGAGTTGAAGCTTACAATACGGTGTTCAAAAAGTTAGTAGATATCGGTGATATCGTAGGTATTAAAGGTTTTGTATTTAAAACTAGAACCGGTGAAACTACCGTACATGCTGAGGAGTTTGAATTTTTGTCTAAAACTCTTCGCCCTATTCCCATCCCAAAAGAAATTGAGAATGAAGCTGGCGAAAAGGTAATATTTGATGCTTTTGCTGATAAAGAATTGCGTTATCGTCAACGTTATGTTGATTTGATTGTAAACCCTGAAGTGCGCGATACTTTTAGAAAGCGTACCCAGCTTGTGCAAACTATGCGCAACGTGATGAATGAAAAAGGCTACTTAGAAGTTGAAACACCAATTTTACAGCCTGTTTATGGTGGTGCTGCTGCTCGTCCTTTTGTGACTCATCACAACACCTTAGATATGGATTTATATCTTCGTATTGCGAACGAGTTATATCTAAAGAGATTGATTGTTGGCGGTTTTGATGGCGTTTATGAGTTTTCTAAAGATTTTAGAAACGAAGGTCTTTCTCGCTTCCATAATCCAGAGTTCACTCAAGTTGAGCTGTACGTTGCTTACAAAGACTACAATTGGATGATGGATTTTACCGAGCAGATGATTGAGAAAGTTGCTCTAGAGCTTCATGGCTCTACTAAAGTTAAATGTGGTGATCACGAAATTGATTTTAAAGCACCTTGGCCACGTCTTCCTCTACTGGATGCTATCAAGAATGAAACTGGGAAAAATTTATCTGGTTTAGATCTTGATGAGTTGAAAGCTGTTGCTAACGAACTTAATGTTCATGTAGACAACTCTTACGGAAAAGGTAAAATCATCGACGAAATTTTTGGTGAATTTGTTGAAGCAAAATTGATTCAGCCTACCTTCATCACTGATTACCCAGTTGAAATGAGCCCGCTTACTAAAAAGCATCGCTCAAAAGAAGGTTTGGTTGAACGTTTTGAATGTGTATGTAATGGTAAAGAAATTGCAAATTGCTACTCTGAGCTTAACGACCCTATCGATCAACGCGAACGCTTAGAAGAACAAGCTAGCTTACGTGCTGATGGTGATGACGAAGCAATGACTATTGACGAAGATTTCATTCGTGCACTAGAATTCGGAATGCCTCCAACAGCGGGAATCGGAATTGGAATCGATCGTCTAGCAATGATTATGACGAACTCTAAGTCGATCAGAGACGTTCTGTTCTTCCCTCAAATGAAGCCAGAATAGCACCAAGTTGGTAGTCATTTTTGATTACAAATGAGGTTCAAGTCTATACGAATCTAAAGAGTGTTCTCAGTAATAATCCTTTCTTATTGAGAACGCTTCTTCCTACATTCAGCAGAATTAATTGATTTATATCGCATGAGTTTTGAATGGTATTTAGCACTACGCTACTTTAAGGGCACCCGAAAAGGTGCTCGTTTTTTATCATTCATAAAGGTGATGTCTATAACCGGCGTGGCAATCGGCTCTGCGGGTTTACTTATCGCTCTTTCAATTGTTCACGGGTTCAAATCTACTATCAACGAGAAAATCCTCGGTTTTGCGCCTCACTTTACCGTTGTAACCTACGCTAATCCGTATATTGAACGTGCCGATACTTTAGTCAGCTATCTACAAAGCTTCCCTGAAGTTGAAAACGTTCAACCTGCTATCGAAGGTCAGGTAATGATTCAGACTAGCGAGGAAGTAAGCGGTACTATTCTAAAAGGTGTAAGTGTTGATGGCGGTGTTTCAAAGTTGCACGATTATGTAACTGAAGGCACGTATGATTTACGAAATCAACCCAATGGAATGCCAGGCGTTGTTATTGGTGCGAAATTAGCCCGACAGCTTACTGCTAAAATTGGAGACATCATTACGGTGTTTACAGTTGATGGTGTTCCCTCTCTTGTCAATTCACCGGAAATTCAACAGTTCCAATTAACAGGAATCTATCAAACTGGGATTGATCAGTTTGATGATGTATACGCGTTAGTAGAGCGCTCTTATGTTCGCAAACTTTTCAAGCTATCAGATACTCAAGCTCAAGGAATTGAGTTGCAAATCAAAGACATTAACAAGATTGATGAGTTTGAGGAAGTGTTGAATGAAAAAGTCAATTTCCCTTACTTTGTAGAATCAATTTTTACCAAATTTGGCAATATTTTTGCGTGGATTGAGCTCCAAGAAAATATGATTCCATTAGTTATAAGCGTGATGATTATTGTAGCCGCTTTTAATCTAATTGGCACCGTTTTAATGATGGTACTTGAAAGAACTCGTGATATCGGAATTCTTAAAACCATTGGTTCTCGGGCTTCTATTGTTCAACGCATTTTCTTGTTAGAAGGAATTTTAGTCTCCTTTGTAGGGCTTATTATCGGAATGGGAATTTCGCTGTTGTTCGCCTATCTGCAGATGGAATATCAAATCATCCCTCTTTCTGAAGAGAACTACTATATGAGTTACGCCCCAGTTGAACCACATGCGTTCGATTTTATAGTTGTTACAGTTATAACTATTGTGCTTTGTGGTCTGGCTTCTTGGATTCCTGCACGCGTAGCCGCTAAAACAGACCCTCTTAAAGTAATTGCTTACGGTCGTTGATTTTTGGGAACTTCCTACCTAGTTACTCTTTTTGGGATTAGGTAATTAGTTGTTTTATAAGTCTCAATCATCCTTGTAGATATCCAAAAGTTCTTTTAAGTCTTTAGCGAAGCGATGACTTGAACGTGCATAACATTAAGTCTCTGACTTCTTTCAACGTTGATTTGGCTATGAGTTAATTCCTTGCTCGTTAAAACGAACATCCCTCGAATTATCCAAAGAACTATTTAGGTTTTCTTGTGCCAATTCTTTGCTAAAGCTCTAGATTCGTGCCTTCGTAGGAATGACGGTATTGGGTGGCTTGACAATGGAGCCAAGAGAACTACCATATCTATGTTCACATTCTGTCGTTCCGTAGCTCTCCTGCGGAATATCGAGAAGCTAAATGATCAACTAGCTAGCTACTTATCTAGATACATAGGAATTACATCCTCAAAAATCTCCACTAGCTCTGGATCCATATATTGATACTCATCTGGAATATCTAGCACGTGAATAGGTTTATATTTAATCATCTGTGTGAATTCGGCGATGATTCTATTTTTGTGCTTTTTCTCCATCACAAAAATGATATCTGCCCATTTAATATCCGTGCTATTTACTGTTCTTTTGGCACAGGGGCTTGTACCAGCAGAGCGCACATTCACTTCGGGGTGTTTACGCCAAACAGCTTCTGCGGTTGGGCTTCTCCATTGATTTCGGCTACAAATAAATAAAATGTTCTGCATTCTTAAATCTAGCATCAATTCATAAAAAAAGCTGAATAGTTTCCTATTCAGCTTTTAAAATTTGAAGCCATTCCTCTGTAAAAATTACTGAAGAATATTGGTCAAATAGATTAGTTTAAAACGGCATCAACGTTTTCCCAAGGCAATCCAAATGCTTCAGCAACATCGTCATAAACGATAACGCCATTTGCAATATTTAAGCCCTGTAATAACTCTTTATCATCCGTAAGAGCTTTTTTCCAACCTTTGTTAGCAATAGCTGCTGCGTAAGGAAGAGTAACGTTTGTTAAACCAAGAGTAGATGTGTAAGGAACTGCACCAGGCATATTCGCTACACAATAGTGCACAACTTCTTCAACTACGAAAGTTGGGTCTTGGTGAGTTGTTGGTTTTGAAGTTTCAAAACAACCACCTTGATCAATAGCCACATCTACTAAAACAGTACCAGGACGCATTTCTTTAAGCATTTCTCTAGTAATAAGGTTAGGAGCTTTTGCACCAGGTTTTAGAACAGCGCCGATAATTAAATCTACGCTAGAAAGCATTGATCTAATGTTCGCTTCTGAAGAGAAAAATGTGTGAATGTTTTTTGGCATAACATCATCCAAGTAACGAAGTCTTGGCATGTTGATATCCATGATTGTTGTATCAGCACCCATACCAGCAGCGATTTTTGCGGCATTAACACCAACAATACCACCACCAAGAACTAATACTTTAGCTGGCTGAACACCAGGGATTCCACCCATAAGCATACCACGTCCACCTTTTGGTTTTTCTAAATAAACAGCGCCTTCTTGAGCAGCCATTCTACCTGCAACTTCACTCATTGGAATTAACAACGGTAATGAACCATCAGCTTTTTCTACAGTTTCATAAGCAATAGCAACACATTTTGAAGCCACAACAGCCTTAGTTAGTGCTTCATCTGCAGCAAAGTGGAAATAAGTGAAAATAATTTGGCCTTCACGCATGCGAGGATATTCCTCAGCAATTGGCTCCTTTACTTTCATAATCATTTCAGCGCGTTGCCATAATTCTTCAACATCGCTTAAAATAGTTGCGCCAGCGTCCATATACATTTGGTCAGTAAAGCCGCTACCTAATCCAGCACCTTTTTGAATCAGAATGTCATGTCCATTACGCTTCATTAATAATACGCCGCCAGGCTGAATTGCAACACGGTTTTCGTGTGTTTTAATTTCTTTGGGTACACCAATAATCATAACGAGAGGGTTTGTTTAGCTAAAATTTTGGGATGAAAAGTTAGGCAAATTTATTACAAAAAACGCCCTAATTATTTTTCTAAATAAAGTATTCTGTACAAAAGTTAAGTTTTTCATTATTAAAGCATTTTACGAATGTTTTAATAGGATTTTTATACTTTAAAATCTAACTATTTATTTAATACTACTACTTTATGCGAAACCGATTACTACTTCTATTTACGATTCTCTCGGTTACCTTTTATGCCTCTGCTTGCTCTTCTTCAAAAAATGCATCCAAACCCAGCGTTTCAAGTCAAGTAAAAAAACCTGTTTCAAAGAACGGAATTAAAGCTTTTTCTGAAGTCATTAATAAAGATGCTGTTTCTAGTAAAGGTGTTTTTAATGTCTACCAACAAGAGGACAAGGTTTTCTATGAAATTCCAAATGACTTACTTAATAGAGATTTTTTACTCGTAAGCAGGATCGCAGAAGTCCCTTCAGACTTCTTTGGATTCTTTTCTGGAGGCTCTAAAACGGGTGAGCAAGTCATCACTTTTGAAAGACAAAAAGATCAAATCCTCATTCGCAAGAAATCCTACAGCAACGTAGCTAACGACAGTTTACCTGTTTACAAATCTGTACGTGCTAATAACTTCGAACCTATACTTGCAGCTTTCCCTATTGAAGCCTTAAGTAAAGATTCTTCTGGCATTGTAATAGACGTAACCGATTTCTATGAATCGGATGTGGAAGCCATTAGCGGTTTGGTTAGCTTTCTGAGGAAACAGTACCAAGTTCGCCGGCAAGATTCTAAACGAAGCTATATTGAATCAGTAAAAAGCTTTCCAGAGAATATTGAAGTAAGACATGTAATGACTTATATGGCTGGTAATCCTCCTTCCGATCAAGAAACGGCAACCATCTCAATGATGATGAGCCAATCTATGGTGCTACTTCCAAAAGAACCAATGCGCAAACGCTTTGCTGATTACAGAGTTGGTTGGTTTTCTGTTAAACAAATTGATTACGGTTCTGATGAACAAAAAGCAGCAACTAAAGAATATATCCGCCGTTGGAGATTGGAACCAACAGATTCTGAAGCATACGCACGAGGTGAATTAGTTGAGCCAGTTAAGCCAATCGTATATTATTTAGATCCTGCTACTCCAACAAAATACAGAAGCTACATTATTCAAGGTATTGAAGATTGGCAAGAAGCATTCGAAGCTGCTGGATTTAAAAACGCCATTATCGCCAAAGAGCCTCCATCTGCAGAAGAAGATCCAGATTGGAGCCCAGAAGACATTCGTTATTCTACCGTTCGTTGGGTTGCCAGTACCATCAGAAATGCTGTTGGGCCAAGTGTCTCAGATCCTCGTTCTGGTGAAATTATTGAAAGTGATATAGTATGGTATCACAATCACATGCGTTCTTACAGAAATAGACTTATGATTGAAACTGGAGCCGCCAATCCTGCTGCAAGAAAACTAAAGTTAGATGATGAGTTAATTGGGGAAACCATGAGACGAGTAATTTCTCACGAAGTAGGACACGCTCTCGGATTGCCTCATAACATGCAGTCAAGCTCTGCCTATCCCGTAGACTCACTTCGTTCTGGTAGTTTTACCCAAAAATACGGTATTGCTACAACCATTATGGAGTATGCTCGCCAAAATTATGTAGCTCAACCTGGTGACCAAGGAATTCGCTTCATCCGTCAACTTGGACCGTACGATAGCTATTCAATTAATTGGGGATACCGAATCATTCCTAATGCTAAAACTCCTGAAGATGAAAAACCTATTTTAGATAGTTGGATTAGAGAAAAAGATGGCGACCCAATTTACCGTTTTGCATCTAGTACTGGTTATGATCCTTCTTCTCAAACTGAAGATTTAGGAGACGACCCAGTTAAAGCGAGTACCTATGGTTTGATGAACTTGAAACGTGTGGTACCAAATTTATTAGAATGGACGTCCACCCCTGGTGAAGGTTATTCAGACTTAGAAGAGATTTATGGTGAACTTATTGGGCAATGGTCTAGATATGCACGCCATGTAGCAACAAATATTGGAGGTGTGTATCAAAGTAGAAAAGCATCTAATCAAAACGGTATGCTATACACTCCTGTTTCTAAAAATGATCAGCAACGTGCAATGAATTTTCTGATTGAAAACGCATTTAATACACCAGATTGGTTACTAGATGAAGATATTTTACGCAGAATTGAACCCACAGGAGCTATAGACAGAATTAAAAGTCTTCAATCTGGAATTCTACGCTCTACAGTTAATCCTGGTATTATGACTAGATTATCTGAGCAAACAGCTTTCAATAGCGACGCTTATTCGCTACAAGAAATGCTTGAAGAGCTACGAAAAGGCATCTGGAGTGAGGTTTATGTTTCTGGAAATAAGAACATCGACGCTTATCGCCGAAGTTTACAGCGTGAATACCTGAGTTTAGTACAATCCTCATTTGACGACGATAGCTATAGAGGCATTGACATAAAAGATTCAGATATCCGCCCTGCTTTGCGCTATGAGTTACAAGAATTGAAAACTGCTATTTCAGCAAAAATTAGTTCTAGAACCGATAGAGCAACTCAAGCTCATTTAAAAGATGTGCTTGAGCGTATTGATGCTACTCTAGATCCTAAATAATGATGAACTAAAAAGGCTCCACATGGAGCCTTTTTATATTAAATATTCTGCAATCCTTTTTTTGTAATTGAAACATCGTGATACAAATAAGGCCCTCCATATGTATGAATCACAATACACGATTTATTCTCTAAGTATTCCAATAAATTCTTGGCCTGAATTTTATCAAGTTCCATTTTTCCGCAAATAGCAGTTATTTCTACAACAGCCCCATCTGTATTATTGCTAATTTGTGCGAGTTCTTTTAGTAAAAACCGTGCATTTCTATTAAAATCAGCGCCAATAACCATAAATCCTTTTTTTTACTTTAGTACAAGAAAAATCCGAATCTTAGTTAAAGTTATGGTTACCTAAATTTTACGCTATTGTTAAGCGCTTTCTTTAAGATGTTCTAATCGCAATTGAAGAAGAATTAGAAGAACTTATTCTTTTATACAATTGAATTGATATGTTCCAAAAACTCACACTTCGCGGTCGAATATTTTTTATATCATCAAGCTTAATACTGCTTGCTGTAGCTTTGATCTGGTTATTTGTGCGCCCAGAGTATACAAAGACAATTATTACTGAACGAACAACTATTGTATCCCAACTACAAGAATACACGCTCAGGCAAACCGACAATACTATTAACAACTGGTTAAATTCTGTTAATCGTTTGGCAGAAGATTTGGTTCTTAGCCCTGGAGAGACAGAGTCTTTAGTTTCAAAAGCAGTAAACTACACCCCAGGTTTAATGCGAATTTTGATTACTGATATCAAAACAAAACAAAATATTGATATAGTAAGGTCTATCTACCAATCTGTTAAGTTTGATTCCATAACCCCTACTTGGCGACCTTCACGAATAGATGAACAAGTAAGTATTAATTGGGTTACTGATAATTCACAGCCAGTTGATTTCTTTATCGCACAACATGCAATTCAGATTGATGGAGAAGTTTACACGTTAGATATGTACTTCGACTCACAGCGACTCAACGATAACCTGATTGACATTCCTTTAGGTGGAAATTACGTGGCAAATATTGTGAGTGCCGATGGAGAGAACATTGTCCCTAATGAATCTTTTACTTTCCCAAAAGAGCTCGCCGGAGAAGCTAGTTACTCAAGAGAAAAAATTATCTCTTTAAACGGAAAAGAGTGGTTTGTTCTTTCTTCCCGATTTGAAACCATACCATTTTGGCACGTTATAGCGGTTGAAGACAGTTTCATTTTAGAACCAGTAAATCAACTCCTACAGTTCTCTTTAATCGCTGCTTGTTCAGTTCTAGTACTGATGTTAGGATTTAGCTGGTATGTAAGTGACAGAATTAATCAACCTGTAAAATCTTTACTTGCAGACGTAGATCATTTAGCTAACCTAGATTTTGAACATTCTTTCAACTCTGTATCACTTCCTGAGTTTCAAACCATGCACGATACTCTAGAGAACATACGACTCACTTTAAAACGTTACCGCAAGCTAAACGTTGAGAAGATCATACTTGAAGAGTGGAAAAATAGATACATGGTTACCTACTCTGATGATTTAATTGGTGTTATTAACGAACATCAAAAATTCAGCTTTGCCAATAATCAACTCACTCAGTTTTTAGAATCTCTAAAAATAAACCCTACTGAAGCTACTATAACAGAAGTTTTTAAGCATCCGAATTTAAAGCTTAGTAAGTCGAATCAATCCTTCCATTATCCAGATCCTTTTACTGTAAAAGTAGAGCAGGCTGAATTGATAAATATGCACACAAATGGAAATACGTATTACTATGATTGCCAACATCTTTCCATTTTAGATGAGAATCAGGTACAAAAAGGTGCGTATCTAATTATTCACGATAAAACTGAAGATCGTTTATTAGATATCAAGCGAAATGACATGATTAATGTTATTGTGCATGAGTTGAAAAATCCAATTACTGGTGTTGTAGGCTTAACAAAGCTTATAATTGATAACCAGTCGATGAACAAAGAGGAAGTCACTGTACTTTTAAAAGAAGTATTTGCCTCTGGCGAACGCATGAATGAACTAGTAAACCGTTTCTTAGAAGTTCAGAAACTTGAGGCCGGACATACTAGTTTAGATTTTTCTTCTGTTGATGTTCTACAAGTTGTTAATGACGTTAAAATGGTATCTAACTCATTGCTTACTAATAAAAAAATGAAGGCAAAAATTAGTTCAATTGGTAAGGATTTCACTATTTCAGCCAACAAAGAGCTTCTTTTCGACGCCATTCAGAACCTTGTAAGTAATGCTGTTAAATACGGCGACCCTGTTCGTACCATCCAGATAGATGTAATTTCGACCATATCTAATGTATCGGTTAGTGTTACCGATTATGGTTTTGGAATAAGTGTTGAAGATCAAAAGAAAGTTTTTGATAAATTCTTCCGAGTTAAATCGAATGCTAAAGCCGCTAACGAAAAAGGAACTGGTTTAGGTCTCGCTTATGTCAAAGAGATAATGACACGCCACAACGGTGATATTGCTTTAGAATCAAATTCAGAAATTGGCAGTAAATTCACTATTATTTTCCCAAAGAAAAGATAAGAATAGTATATGAAGGTTTTTCTAGGAACACTCTTCCTAACATCAATATTACAGATTAATGTCTACGCTCAAAGTGATGTTTCCTTTTCTGCTGAGTTGCTTCAAGAAATGGCACAGCGTTATAGTGGTAATTCACTAAACTGGCCTGTTTTAGTTAAGCTTGCAGATCATGATATTTCAAATAATAAATTTGTTCTTACACAATCTGATATAGCACAACTTAAAAGTTTATCTGAAACCTCTCTCATATTTGATAATCAACAAGCCCGAATAAAAACTCTTATTTCTGAAGGTGCTACTATCTTCGCAAAAAAAGAGATGGAAGCTGTAAACTCTATTATTACTAGTTACTTCTCATCTGTAAATGATGGTAATCTAGAAAAAATTCTCTCTTTAGGCACCGAACTTAAACCTGCTACAGATGCTCTAGAAACTAGTTTAAATAAAAATAGATTAGTAGATGTACAAGCTCAACTATCAAAAAAAGATGGTATAGTAGATAAAAGAGTTGGTTTACTTTCTTCTTGGTTAGAGGCCATTGAAGGAGATTTACTCCAAGAATCAGACGCTATTAAAACTCATGAAGAAAGCTCTGCTACTCTTTCTTTTACAGATGGTAGTAACATCTATATAGACGCATCTACTACCGCTGTTATTAGAAAATCTAGAATTGATAAGCTTAATGAAAGCTCAGATACTGAAATAACTCTTGTAGAAGGTGGACTACTCTCCAAACTTTCTAGTGTTGGCCGTGAGAAAAGCAATTATATCCTAAATGCAGGCTCTTCTACAACCGAATTAAAAACTCAGAATTTCTACGCTGAAAATAATGGGGGCGAAAATGTTAAGCTTACCAATTACGATGGAAATGCTAGCGTTACGGCAAATGATATAACTATTACAATTAATAAGAATGAAGGGACAATCATTAGTGGTAATAATGCCCCTCTCCCTCCTATTAAGCTACTTGCTGCACCAGAGTTACAATCTGAAAAAAGAGATACCATTATTTATTCTGATAACTTTATTTACGCTTTTAAAGATGTTCCAAAGGCAACAAAGTATCACGTACAAAGCAGTCAATCGTATAATTTTGATAAAAACGTTATTGATTTAGAAACAAAATTGAATAGAGTTAAAATTGAAAAATTGCCATTAGGCACAACCTACTTAAAAGTTCAATCTGTTGACAATTTAGGACTTCGAGGTCCTTTCTCTGAAACACTCCGAGTTATTCGAAATATTGATACAAAAGCACCACCAATTTTTGGAGATCAACTTAAAGGCTCTATATTATTTACCAAATCAGATAGTTTTACTCTACAAGGTGTAACGGAACCAGATGCAAAAGTAGCAATAGACGGTAAGGTTATTAGCGTGAGTAAATCAGGCGCATTTACCTCCGTAATTCCTTTAATATCGAACGATCAAAATCTTGTGATTACTTCAGTTGACAACTCTCTGAATAAGTCAGAAAAAAGAGTGCGACTTGTAAAACTCACTCCAGAATTTCTTTTTAATATCTCATTGAATGGCGCTAAAATTTCGAGTGAAGTCAGTCCTTCTCCAACTCCTATTACTATTACAGGAAAAGCTTATCCTGAAATGGAAGTTATTATTTCTAATAATGATATTATAAAGACTGTAAAAACTGACCCACAAGGTAGATGGGGCGTCACAATGAGTATGCAAGAAGGGAAACTTTCTATTACCTTAAAAGCTGTTAATTTTGGGGAAGCAGTTTCATCCAAAACATATACAGTAAAATAACTACAACATTGAGGAAACATGATTAAACGATTCGCACTTGTCGTTTCATTACTGGTTATTACTAAAGCTGTTACCGCACAGGAAATGTATTTTTCTATTTCGGGTAAAAGCACTGGGATTGAAAGTGGAGACACTCGAAATCAGTATGACATTTGGATAAAGCCTGAAAGCGGGGCTCAAAATGGTAGTCTTCAAATTTTTGATGCTGGTCTTGGTGGCGTTGTGGACATTATTGCACAAAACGCTCCTAACACAACCACTACCTTTCAATTGTTTCCTTTTGCATCTACCTACTCTATAGTAGGCTCTTCTGTACAAGCTAAAACTTCTTCACAAGAGCCCACTTCTACTTTAGTAACAAAGAGCGAAGAACGTTTTAAAAATAGATGGGTTCCTCTAAGCGAGGTTAGCTCAACTAATAATGATGGATATATTATTAGAGTTACCGCCGATGAAGGCAACGACATTAACAGTTTCAATTTCCGTGTAGTTTCAGCGAATGGCGATGTACTTTCAGGCTCAAGCTGGAAAATTATAGCTATTGATTTATCAGTTGGTTTATATAACTCTTCTGTTGGAAAATCATTTCAACTTAAGCCCTACTTATTAACCGATAGTAGCTCTCCGAACTTAAAATCAAATGGCGAAGAAGATTCCAAAATAGAGAAAATGGATTCTTTTGGGGATAGATACGAAATTGGTGACTCTAATATCCCTAGCACTCGCTTTGGTATAAAAAATAATTGGGGATTAACCATCCGAGGTTCTAAAGAATGGTTAAATACTCTTACCGTATATGGCGCAGAAAAACCTGTACTTTGGCTTTTTGAACCGCTTGCAACAGATAACTTAGCTAAGCCAAGTTTAGTAGTTAGTGAAACCCCATCTAACAAGTGCGTTGAAAAAGGGTTCGAGCTTAGTGGTACAAACCTTTCAGCATTCGATTTAAATAATGCTCAATGGATTTTGAATGACGAAAATGTTGGGAAAGGAAATCGACCTGTTATTCGTTTCCAAAATACTGGCAACACTGGAATGGATATTCTTATTCCAAATCAGAAAACCTATTTTCCTGAATATTGGGCTTACAGAGAGAACATTTTTGTAAACACTCCTCCTATCGCTCGTTTAGATGCTCCGAAACTAATTATTTCCCCTTCAGAAAAAGTAGTGCTTTCTGCAGAGAAATCTTATGACCTTGAAGGCAAGCCAATTAGTTACTCTTGGTTTGTAAACGGTGCACAACGTGGTAGCGACGCCACTTTTGAGTTTTCTAATTCTATTTCTGGTCAGTATAACATTTCAGTTCGAGTTTCAGACGGTGGCGTTTCTTCAACATGTAGCATCGATCAGAAACAAGTTCGAATTCGAGTAAATACTCAGCCCTACGCAGAAATTGATCTACTACAAGTAATTGGTACTGATGAAGCTCAAAACGTTACTATCATTAATCAAAATGATTCTGACAACGATAGTTTAAGCTATAGATGGTCTGGTGATGGTATTGAAGGTGAAGCAACTGGAACTTCAATTGCTGTATCACATTCTAAACCTGGCATTTATAACTTAAATTTGACTGTAAATGATGGTAGTGGGTCTTCAAACGCTTCATATTCCATTTCAAAAAAATACGAGGTAAATGCAGCTCCTGTTCCCGTTTTTGCTTTAGCTGAAAAAGCTGCTCCTGGCGATATCATTAAACTAAATGGCCTTTCTTCCAGCGATGCAAACTCAGACAAATTAGATTACAAGTGGTTTCTGAATAATAGTTTAATTGCTGAGGAAGCAAATACAACCTACACCATTAACGATCCTGGAACATTCGAGTTTAAACTTGTAGTTAATGATGGTAGAGGTGTTTCTAATTCATCTCAACAACTCGCTAAAAAAATTAGAATTAACTCGGCTCCTCTTCCAATAATTTCAGCAGATAGAATCACTTCTCTTTCTACTGTAAAGTTTTCAGCGCTTGAGAGTTCAGATGCAGAATCAGCCATCGCATCCTACGACTGGGATTTTGGTGACGGAAACCGTGCATCTGGTCCAAATGTCCAGCATTCTTTCCAGAGAACAGGACAGTATAGAATTTTACTAACAGTAAATGATGGTGAAGGGCTAGCAAATAGTATTAGAACTACTGAACATAGTTTGATAATTAACCAATATCCTAAACCAGACTTTACGGCTCCTTTGGTAGTTGCCCCTGGCGAAACCTTTACTACTGATGGAACATTAAGTACTGATGCCGATGGTAGTATCAGCAGTTATCTATGGCTTGCAAATGGAATGTCTGCTGGCACATCTTCTAATGCATCTATTACTTTTAATACCATTGGTACTCATAATGTATCGCTTCGTGTTAAAGATGATTCTGGATATGAGTTTGCTGAAGGTATTGCTACAAAAACTGTGCGAGTTAACGCCCCTCCTGTTGCAAAGTGGAAAACAATTCCTGACCAAATTGTACCCGATACCGAAATAAAATTTACAGCAGAAGATTCTTATGACCCTGATGGAATTATTTCGGAATATATATGGCAATTTGCTGATGGTACTCGTCTTAGAGGTAAGCAAATTCAACGAATTTTTAGCGAAAGCGGTGTTCAGAAATTTAGCCTAACCGTAGTTGATAATGACGACCTTTCCAATTCCTCAACTACTATTGAGGCTGAAACCAATGTAAACCACCAACCTTACATTGTTACAGAAACTGTAATTCGATCTAACTCTCTCAATGTTCAGTTAGACGCGGCTTCAAGCTATGATTTAGATAATAACTCTTTGAGTTTTGAATGGACGTTACCTGATGGATCTAAGCGAAAAGAAGCAAGTTTTAACTGGCTTGCACCAGAGTCTGGGGTTCATTTCATAGGCCTCACTATTGACGATGGATTAGGTCTTAGTAATAGTAAAACAACCGAATCTATTCGTGTTCTTATAAATCGCGCAGTTAAAGCGGTAGTAGAGCCTGAAATTGCTTCGTGTACTGGGCAAACGGTTCTCTTTAACAGTTCTCAAAGTTTTGACCCCGATGGAGACCCTTTTAGTGTAAAATGGGACTTTGGAAACGGTGTAACTTCTGATGAAGCTAATCCATCTTATGTTTATGAGAAGTCTGGAATCTATAATGCTAAACTAACTCTTGATGATGGAATTTCTACTATGAAGACAGTAGCCAAAATTCCAGTTATAATTGAAGGATCACCTGTTGCAAAGTTAAATATCAGTGATACTACCATTTGTGTAAACTCTAGCATTATTTTTGATGGTTCTTTAAGTACGGATCCTTCCGGAGCACTTCCCTCCTTTAGTTGGGATACTGGCGATGGTAAATCAAACACTGGACCAAGAATCAATCATGTATTTACAGAACCAGGCGTATACAATGTCTCCCTAACCGTTGAAGGTTCTGGCTCAGGGCGTTGTAGTAACATAAGTCAGACAACGGCTACAGTAAGAGTTATTGAAGGTCCTGAAGCTAATTTCGAGCTTCCTGTGTGGACAGAACCAGGACAGACAATTACATTAGATGGATCAGCATCAACTGCTGAAGGTGGTATCAAAACTGCAACTTGGGTTATTGATGGAGAACAAGTTCAAGACACAGTTTCTGGAATCAACAGTGCTTATACCTTCACCACTCCTGGCGAATATTTTGTAACGCTCGAACTTACTACTAACTCTGGTACTTCTTGTAATACGGTAATTAAAACTAAAAGTATCAAAGTTAACGCACCACCTGTTATAGCTTGGGACTTACCTGCTAATGTTGCAGCTGGAACAGACATAAAATTAGACGCCCTCGGCTCTTCTGATCCTGACGGCTACATTAAAGAATATAAGTGGTACTTAGACGATGGTTTTGTAAGCTACAATGCTTCCGAAATTATAAAGGCTATTGCCCCTGGTCAGCATAAAGTAAGTTTAGAAATAACCGACAACTCACTTGCAAAAAACAATATGGTTATTGCCGAGAAAACATTCTTTGCTAACAGTGCTCCAACGCCTTCAATTGTTATGCCAGCTGGCGTTGTGTATCAGAATCAAACTGTTACCTTCCAAAGTGGACTTTCACAAGACCGTGATAACGACATGTTAAGTAGTTCGTGGTTTGTTAATGGCAAAGCTGTTCCAACTCCTACTTTTAAAGCTGAAGACAAGAATGGCTACAAAATTACACTTGTTCAGAATGACGGCCGTGGTTTGTCTAATTCTATAGACTCAGCTGTAGTTACATTTACCCCCACTCCATTCCCAGTTGTTAAACCTCAAGTACCTGGGAAAATCGCGATTGGTGGTGCACTTACGACAGCGGACATTATGGTTCCACCAACCTGGAAATTTAAGAATCAAGCAATTTACGAAGACCGCTGGATAGCTTATAGCCCTGGAACATCAACTGTTACTTTGGCTTGGGTTCCTGCCGGTCAAGAACTCACTACTCAAACTTTCCAAATTGAAGTAGTAGCTCCACTTCAATTCACGCAACAAGTAACACCGAAACGTTTAGCTTGGAATCCAGCTAACCCTAGTTTCATACTTTCAGCTCCTGAAGTAAATAGAGATTTATCCGAAGTTAGCTACACTTGGAAGCAACGCGGCCAAGTAATTGGTGAAGGTCTCCAAATAGGTGTAAAACTAATTAAAGGTGAAAATAGGTTTACAGTTGAGGTGGTAGACAAAGCCATACTTCAATCTAAACCTATTACTATAGACATTGTTATAGTTACAGAATAAGCTATACCCATCACACAAAAATTCTATAATTTCAGAAACATACCGAGCATTAATGGTTCGGTATGTTTCTTTCATTTCAGCTAAAAAGGTGTTAATTTTCGTAGTTCTTTAATCACTCAACAGCGATCCACTTGAAGATTATTATTATTGGTGCCGGCGAAATTGGCTACGACCTTGCTAGCGTACTATCAAAAGAGAAACATGATGTTATTGTTTTGGATCGTGAAAAAGACTGTCTGTCTCATGTTTCCGAAACCCTTGATGTTTTAGTTAAAGAAGGCAATGCTACATCCGCAAAAGACTTAATGGATGCTGGTGTAGACACTTCTGATATTACCATTGCTGTAACTAGTGTGGACGAGATTAATATGATCGCTTCCATGATTAGTAAAAAGCTTGGAGCTAAAATGGTTATTGCTCGTGTTCGTAACGATGAGTTTTCAAAACCAGACGCCCCTCTCAAGCCTATCGATCTTGGCATTGATGTGATGATTCACCCAGAAATGAGTGCGGCACAAGAAATAACTCGCCTTTTAATGCGCTCTGCCGCTAGTGATGTTATAAATCTTGCGGAAGGCCAAATGCAATTGGTTGGTATTCGCTTAGATAAAGATTCTCCATTAATTGGAAAATCTTTAATCGACTATGCTTCTGAACATTCCGACATCACATTCCGAGTTGTAGCCATTGGCCGTAGAGGCTTAACCTTAATGCCAAAAGGTGCGGTTAAGCTACAGTCATCTGATCAAGTTTTCGTTTTAGCAAAAACCGAAGACATTCCTGCGATTATTAAAACCACCGGTAAAAAGGAAACTGAACTTTACCGAATTATGATTGCTGGAGGTTCAGCAATTGGCGCAATGATTGCTCGCTTGCTTAGCAGTGATACAAAAAGAAATTGGTCTGTTAAACTGATTGAACCAAACTACGATATTGCCGAAGAGCTAGCCATCGAACTCAAAAATGTAATGATTCTTCACGGCAACCCAACCGATCCTGACTTACTTGCTACAGAAGGCATTACAGATATGGATGCTTTCATCGCCGTTACCGACGATGAAGAATCCAATATCATCTCCTGCTTAATGGCAAAGCATTTAGATGTTAAGAAAACCGTAGCCTTAGTTTCTAAACCAGATTTTATTCCCCTTAGCCAAACAATTGGCCTCGATTCCGTTGTTAACAAAAAAGTAGCAGCTTCTAATGAAATTCATCGTTTTGTTCGGAAAGGACGTGTTATTTCAGTAACAGAACTACGTGGTATAAAAGCAGAAGTACTCGAACTCATAGCTTCAAAAGATTCTAAAATTGTTGGCAAACGCATTCAAGACTTAAAGCTTCCTGATGGATGTATAATTGGTGGGATTTTGTGTAATGGTTGTGTTGAGATTGCGACAGGTTCAACTCAAATTAAAGTTAACGATCGTGTAATGATTTTTTGTTTACCTGAAGCAATCGACAAAATAACGCAACTCTTTCAATAATGGCTCTAAGCGTAATTAATGCCTTCAATCGGCCTAAGATAGATTTTTTAGTAGTTCTTGGAGTACTAGGAGCTTTTGTCTTTTTTATGGGTTTTGCCCTTCTATTACCGGCCATCATCGATATTGTTTACGGTGAAAATACTTGGAGCGCATTTCTTATCTCTGCCGGAATTGCATTTGTAGCTGGAGGAACTCTTTGGTTTTTCTTTAAACCAAAAGAAGAGTTACGTATTAGAGAAGGTTTTTTAGTAGTTAGTTTAACATGGATTGCCCTTTCTTTAGTAGGTGCATTACCATTTACAATCTCTGGTATCCTCCCAAATTACACCGATGCCGTTTTTGAAACTATGAGCGGTCTTACCACTACAGGATCAACTATTCTTGGTGGAACCACATCTGATGGATTTGTGAATCCAGACATTGAATCAATCCCCCACAGTTTTCTGTTTTGGCGTTCACTTGCCCATTGGTTAGGTGGCATGGGTATCATCGTTTTATCCATTGCTATTCTCCCTTTATTGGGAATTGGTGGAATGCAGCTTTTTCAAGCAGAATCACCGGGGCCTACAACCGACAAACTTACCCCAAGAGTACAAGAAACAGCGAAGCTACTCTGGGTAGTCTATTTTGCATTTACTTTTTTAGAATTTCTATTGCTTTGGGCTCACCCTTCCATGGATTGGTTTGATGCCATAAACCACTCAATGGCCACATTAGCTACAGGAGGTTTCTCTACAAAAAATGCTAGTGTAGAAGCTTTTAACTCATCTTATATCGATTGGGTTATTACGATTTTCATGTTTATAGCTGGTATTAACTTTGCGATGCACTTCAGGCTCTTAAAAGGCGATTACAGGATATTTTTGGGAAATCGTGAAATTCGCTTTTATACAATAATCACCTTGTTAGGGGTTATTGGAATTACGTTTTCCCTCTGGAATTTCGACGGTTATTCGTTAATGGAAGCACTTAGATATGGAGCATTTCAAGCTGTTTCTGTTATAACTACGACAGGCTTTGGAACCAACGATTATGAACTATGGTACTCGTTTGGAGCTTTTTTCCTCTTCCTTTTATTCTTTACCGGTGGTAGTGCAGGCTCAACAGGTGGTGGTATTAAAATGATTCGTTGGATGATTCTGATTCGAAATACGGGCAGAGAAATCAAACAGATTATTCACCCGAAAGCAATTCTTCCTGTTCGTATTGGTGAGCAAACAATTAGCCAAAACATACAGAGAACCGTATTGAGCTTCTTCATCCTATACATGTTTATCTTCGCTACAGGCGCTTTCATTATAAGCTTCTTCGGATATGATCTTATGTCATCTATTGGAGCAAGCATCTCGGCCTTAGGTAATATTGGCCCTGGTTGGGGAGAATTTGGTCCAACTGATAGTTTCGCTAAAATGCCTTATTTGGGAAAATGGGTACTAATTATGCTGATGATGATTGGCCGTTTAGAAATATTCACCGTGCTTATAATCTTTTCGCCTTCTTTTTGGAGGCAATAAATAGTTTAATTACTTAAGCCCCAAAGTCTTTTAAAACACAATTTTTATTGTTTTTATGATTGACTAAGAGCATCTCCCCCCTTATTCTAATTACTAAAATAAGACAAAGAAAATTTCTTCTTAGTTCTTTATTCTTTTCATTTAGGTAGATGGGTTTATAAGCATGCAACACAAAAATGAAGCTTCTTTTAAAATTTATCCATTCGGACTGTATTTCGCTTTCCTTATTATTGCTAGTAGCTGCTCCACTAGTAATAGCGAACCTCCAAAAGAAGAGTTGGAAGATGTAATCCCGAAAATAGAAATCGGAACTTCTGGCAATACAATCTTAAGTGACCCAAAAATTGATGCTACTATTGAAATTTTTATCGACGATAAAACTACCTACACGGGCAACATCGCTATAGAAACCCGAGGCTCGTCATCTAGTGGATTCCCTAAAAAATCGTACAGTTTTGAAACAAGAGATGAAAATAACGAAGATTTAGACGCCTCTTTTTTACAGTTTCCGGAAGAAGAAGATTGGATTTTAAATGGGCCTTATAGTGATAAAACGCTCTTACGAAATATGCTTATGTATGATCTTTCTAGAGACATTGATAGATATGCTAGCCGAAGTGCTTTTGTCGAGTTAAGCATTAATAAGGAACTTCAAGGCGTATATCTACTTTTGGAAAAATTGAAGCGAGATGTAAACCGAATTGATATAAGTAAACTAAATCCCGATGAAAACTCCGGTGAAGACATCACTGGGGGCTATATTTTAAAAATTGATCGCACAGATGGTGCAGGATCATTTTTCACATCTTCTTTCGACCCACCTTTTGCTACAGAAGGACAAAAAGTTAATTTCGTTTTTGAGTATCCCGATCCAGATGAAATCACATCACAGCAAAAAACCTATATAACCAATTATATATCTAGTTTTGAAACAACTCTATCTTCTGAGGATTTTGATGATCCTGTTAATGGCTATTTAAGCTATATCGATGTTTCTAGTTTTATAGACTTCTTCTTGATGAATGAACTTGCTAACAATGTTGATGCCTACCGCCTTAGTACATTCATGCATAAAGATAAAAACAAGAAGTTGGCAATGGGGCCTATTTGGGATTTCAACTATGCCCTGGGCAACGTAGACTATTGTAACTCTGGTGATACCGACGTTTGGGCGTACAAGTTTAACGAGCGCTGTGGCAATCATTACCAACAAGTGCCCTTTTGGTGGAGTAAGCTTCTAGAAGACCCTGTTTTTGTAACGCAACTTCAAGAACGCTGGACAAAGCTTAGAAGTAATGAGTTTTCAGAATCTAAAATTATGGCAAAAATTGATGCTTATGCAACCCTACTTCAAGAAACAGGCGCCGTAGATAAGAATTTCAGTGTTTGGGAAGTTCTTGGCATTTATGTTCGTCCCAATAATTATGTAGGTGAAACATATCAGCAAGAAGTTGATTATTTGAAAGAATGGATTGAAAACCGATTGCTTTGGCTAGATTCATCCATTTCAAATATGTAGAGTGTCTTCATATTTGTGAAACTGTGTTAGAATTACTAATTGTTGCACTTAAACTTGAACCTAGATGCCGCTATCGGTTTATATTACCCATTCGTTCATCTACTCTTAAATGAAATTTTCTGATACTGAGGCTATCACTCCCTATAAAAATATGTCCAAGATTAACTAACATTGAATCATTTTTAAGAGATTTTTCAATTTGTTTTAAATTTTTTCTGTTAAGATTAATCTCTTTCGGAATCATTGCAACAATAGATACCTGAGCATTTCTATTCGGCTTTATCTCATAATATAAATCTGCGATGGTTGGTAGTTCATCTGCAAACTTTTTTGTGCTGTGCCAAACAGAACTTGGTCCTTCATTAGGTTTCCATTGTGAGTATGAAAAAGCTGTTATACAATTAATTGTACAATTAACTTTTGATTGACTAAAGTGTACAAAATCATTTTCAATCTGATAAATGACAGATTCAGTACTGTTATTAACAATATCAATTGGAATTAAGATTTCTCCCGGATAGTAGATGGCAGGATTTTTGATTGTCAATTTAATACTATCAGAATCATGAATAGTAAAATTGTCTTCACCATCCATATTGGCTAACCAAATTCTTGGTTCAGGACAGCCAGTAAGAAAAAATAAAAGAAATAAGAAGGTGAAAATTTTTTTCAATTGATAAAGTAGATTAGGCATATAACGACCCCGCGTTTAAGCGGCGACCCGAGTTAAAATTAATAAAGTTCCGAACCCTAAACGAGTCCGACTTGAAACGCTTATTAGTTGTTCTTTTTTATTGATTTAAGTTTGGTATTGATTTGCTTTTTCTGGTGCTCATAATACTTTTTCACTGACTCTTCGCTACATGTTAATACAATTGTTTCTTCGCCTCGCATTTCAAACTTTTCAATTGAGCTTTTAAAGCAATCGCAATGATCCTGTAAGAAGGAATCTTCGTATTCATTCTTGATAGCATCAATATCATTGATATTATCAACGAATCTTTTAATGGGATGGATATTACTGTAGTAGAATTTATATACGAAACTTCCGTCTGCTTCCTTTCCATCTTTGATTATTTCTTTATGCTTCCTGAAATCTACTAGATGTAATTGTAGCTTTCCCATCATCACACTTTCTTCAGTTTTTTCTAGTACAAGTGGGAAATATATTTTATTTAAAAAAAGCTTTATTAGAACTGGGCTATTGTTTTGGAGGGTTTGAAATAGTCTCTTGCTAAATATATAGCTGTTTGTACTATTTCTGATGAGTTCGTGAAAAATGTTAATTATAGCAGAATTAGGATTTAGAGTAACCCCTGTTTTAATATCTTTAAACACCTTGTATTCTGTATCGTCTAAATATTTCCGAACAGACTTATTTATTGAAGAATAATCTAAAGTTTTAGTGCTTTTAGGTAATTCTACGATTGTTCCAGCATATTCATTGATGGTAACACATGTACTATGAATCAAATTGAAGAAATCTGCTACAGTGCTGTTTTCTCGGTAATTACCTTTCTCTATCGACGGCTGTATATTTTTTGTAGTTTCGTGAAGCAAATAGGCTAAAGTTTCAACTTGAAAACTACTTCCTTTTGCACTTTTATAAAGTTGTTTTGTTAAGTCATTAATATCAGTAATGTCTTCCTCTTCAAGAATTCGATGTAAATCAGTTCTGTCAGAAATTTCGCTTATAATTTCGCTGGATAACTCGAATACTTTTTCATTTGCATCGTGAATTCTACTTACACGAGATTTTATCAAGTCCTCAAGTAAATATTTCCTGATTCCTTTATGACCTAAAACTAATCCCCCGATGATGGCAATAATTGTCGCAACCTCTTTTGCTATTTCCAGAACATAACTCAAACTGATACCTGTAGATTGTGGCTCAAGCAGATAGACATTTAGAGTATCAGTAATTACATCCATGGTTTTAGATTTAAAGGTAAAAGACAACTAACGACCCCGCGTTTAAGCGGCGAGCCGAGTTAAAATTATAATGTTCCGAACCCTAACCGAGTCCGACTTGAAACGCTTGTTATACTGCTGGGTTCTCATTTTTATTGAATACAAATTTATAATACAAAAGTAAGATATTTATTAAACCATAAGTCATGAGAGCTATAAATTGGTTGGACAGATTATAAACCAAGCGTAAAGCTTCTTCTCTTAAAAAAGGCATATGATAAATTTGTAGATCACAGTACACATGGGTTCTATTTACATATATGATCCAGGCAAATAAGACCACTAGAATAATATTGGAAGCAATATTAAATCTGATAACTATTCGCCTTTTTTTAACAAAGAACAAAGCAATATTTACCAATATCAGCATTAAGATGGGGATAATTCCTTCATATAGAGCTTGGAAAATACTGTCCATTATTTAAACCATTATTAAGCAGTATAACGACCCTGCGTTTAAGCGGCGAGTCGAGTTAAAATTATTAAGTTCCGAACCCTATTCGAGTCCGCTTGAAACGCTTGTTATACAACAAAGTTTTTTGGGAATTACACATTTATATAACCGAATAGATACAGAGATAAAAAAATTATTAAACCAACCGAAACTATGAAAAAGGTGATATCATAAAAATAGTCCCATTTATCTTTCTCTTTCCCGATTAAATACCCTCGAATTTTAAATACGAGCATGATACATAAGACTATGAGAAATCCTAAATAAGGGTCTATTCCTATCATTTGAAAGAAATCAGTGAAAAGATTTGCTGCTTTTTCTTTCATCTCAAAGTTCTAAATGCTCAATGTTGTATAACGTCCCCGCGTTTAAGGTGCGAGGGTTTTCGATTTTTGTGAAAGTAACAGAATTAATTCCTTAGCTAAAAATTAAAAATTGCGGAGCTTTTACCCGAGTCAGCCTTAAAACGCTTGTTATAGGGCTGAATTTATTTATTATAAAGCACCTAACAATTGTAGAATACTAGAAAAAACTAGAATAACAGAACCAAAAACCGCTGAAGCTGCTAAACCTTTTTTCCAAGATTCTGTTTCTGCCCAATTATTAAACTCCTTTCGATAACTAAAAACGACCAAAAGACTAATAACCGCAGATAAATAAATTGGATTTATTCCTTGTTGATTTAACCAAACAACTACATTATTCCAAAAGCCCTCAGTGAGTTTATACATCTGTAATAGTTGGTTAAGCCCTATAACGACCCGGCGTTTAAGCGGCGAGTCGAGTTAAAATTAATAAATTACCGAACCCTAATCGAGTCCGCTTGAAACGCTTGTTATGTTGATGTTTTCTTTTCATTTGCTAAAAAGAATTAACCCTTTTTCTTTGTAGTTGTCAATCAGATTCATCATCTCTGGATTTGATAAAACTATCTGTTCAATTTTTATATCGCTTTTGAAATTTGCTGGTGTATTTGAAGCTAATCGAATAAAAACCGATAACGTATCATTCTCAAACTTATATAGAAAAGGGGCCCAACTGTTAAACACGAAATCATTTATCGAATCTGGTGAAAAGGGAACTTCACCATTTCTTGAAATTATAATGACTTGGCTATTTGCGGAAATTCCCCAAACCTTTTTTTTGATAAAAACCGAATCAGAATTTTCTGAGTTTGTAAATTTTACTTTCTCAAATGATGGAGAATAGTCATAAGATAAACCCGAAATGGCAAAATAAAACCAACCAACGAATAATAAGATTATTAGAGGAATCGAAAGTAAGAATATCTTTTTCAAGTTCATTTCTGATTAAAGCAACATAACGACCCCGCGTTTAAGCGGCGAGCCGAGTTAAAATTAATAAGTTCCGAACCCTAAACGAGTCCCGCTTGAAACGCTTGTTATGTTTCTGTTCTATTATAGTCTAAAGCTTCGTTAAGTAACTTACACATCTCCTTAACTTCATTTTTCGATAAATTAATATCGGTAGAATTCCAGTGCATTTTCGATTTATTGAGATACTCTATTATAATTCTGTTTTCTTCAGAATTTGTTGGTTTGAGTATATGAACCTTGATCTTTGTTTTTACAAAACCTTCTGAATTTTCAACTTCTCTATCTAAGGTTTTTTCAATCTCACCACCGAGAACTAACCCACGACCTTTCTTTGTAAAGTTTGAATACAAAACCCAACCGATAAAAGTCGAAAAGAGAACAACTGGAAACCAACTCATTTTTTTGATTTTAGATTAAGAAACATAACGACCCGGCGTTTAAGCGGCGAGTCGAGTTAAAATTATTAAAGTTCCGAACCCTGTTCGAGTCCGCTTGAAACGCTTGTTATGTGAAAACTGACGCCCCACGAACTAGCGCTAAATGTGGTAAAAGCAATGCATTGTTGCAACCTGTAATTTTGGATGTTGACTGGGCAGGCTCACTCGGAATGTACTATAAGCTTTTTGACCAACGACCCGAGCACAAACGGATTTCTAGAATAACTTAGAATGCTGAACCTTTACGAAGATTCTTAAAAACAACGGTGCAGATTAGGAATGAGAAAAGGGCAAACCACAAACAACGGACGAATTATTGTATTAGCAAAAAACGAGAACAGGCAAAGCATATTTACCCACAGAAAAAACAAGCCTGCCCAGGCACATAACGACCCTGCGTTTAAGCGGCGAGCCGAGTTAAAATTAATAAAGTTCCAAACCCTAAACGAGTCCGACTTGAAACGCTTGTTATACCACCAGTTAACTGATGCCATATACTTTATCAAATGTAGGATCAAAACTATATTCGATCCTAAGCTTATAATCTTTATCAAAATCATCTGGAAAAACATCGGTTTCCAAGTTTTCTCCCCAATGAATTCTAAAAGTATTCTTGTCTTCTGTTTGACCAATAAATGTGCAGCTTTCCTCGATGTTTTCACATCCAATTAACTGCTGTAATCTTTTAATACCAAGTTTTTCTAGTTCTGCTTTTGCTTTATTTAAATTTGAACTGGTAGGAAAAGTCCAGCTTATGGTATATGGTTTAAACTGATCATTATATTTTTCAAGTTGAACCACAATTAGAGTATCACTGATTTGTCGGTCATATGATATTACGTCTCCTTCAGTTTGGAAAAAAAGATTACTCACTAAATAATCCAGATTAATTTCATCTCTTATCTCAAGAACTCGAAACTGATATTGGTCAGAAGCAGAGCAACTAATAAGAAGAAGAATGATAAAGATTAAATAAGCTCTCATTCCTGATAGGTGGTATAACATTATATTATTCGAACAAGGATTTTTGTGTTTAGTCCCGATAAAATCCGAAATGACGTCTTTAAACAGCGTATGACTGTCTTTTAAGATGTTATCCAAACTAATTTGCTCATTTTAGTTCTGATAAAATCCACAAATTTTGTAAGGAATTCCTCGCCCATTGGTCTAAATATAGACATTCAAATCATAAAGACAAGTAATTACAGTTAAAGCCTATTATAATTATGCAAATCTGAATCCGACTATCCTGAGGAGTCGAGAAGCTAACTTAAAGATGATTCTATTTATTAATTAAAACTTAATCCAATCTCTATCTTCCATCCACTGGATTAGAGCTGGTAAAAAAGTAATAGATGTCAATAAAGTCATTCCAATACCAACAACAGCCATCACTCCTAATGATTGTAAGCCTGGATGATTAGTGAAAAGTAAACCAGCAAAACCAAGCATGGTTGTTACCGAACCCATGGTAATGTGTTGCCCTGTACTTGACAATACTTTCCACATCGAGTTTTTTCCTTCTTCTCTATATCTGTGTGCTAAATGAACACCACTGTCCTCACCAATACCCAAAATTGCAGGTAAAACTACAAGGTTGTAGAAGTTGAACTGTAGCCCAAATAACATCATTATTCCAAATAACCAGAGTAAGCCAACAAAGAGCGGTAGCATTGCAATCATAGACCATCGGAACGATCTAAATGTGAATAACATAAAGATATAGATGAAAATAAAAGTAGCACCAACCATATACGGACTCTCTGTTCTCATTAGGTCTAACATAGAGGCTGCTACAATCGACGTGCTAGCTGCGTAATAAGCTTTGCCATTATCTAGTACTACTTCTCCTATAGAGTCTTTAAAAGCAATAGATCGTCTACCGTCGGCTAAGCTTCCTTCAGGGTATATTATCACAAATCGACCAACTTCTCCATCTTTAGTTATAAAGCGGGATTTCAGATAATCCGGAATGTCTTCGATATTTAGCGGCTTTGTAGTTTTAGAAGCTCTGCGAAGCTTATCTAACTCAGCATCTTTTTTACCTATAATGAACGGATCTTTAAGAAGTTCTCTAATCTTTGCTATAGATTCTAGCTTAGCATCTGCCTCTTCTTTACTCGAAGGAAAACGTTCTTGTAAAGCCTCAACACTTTGAATAGTCTGAGCTCCACTTTCTTTTTCGAATGCAATCTTTTTATTAATTGCGACTAGTAGCTCATCAACTTCGTCGTCATTCTCTGCAATTATGTAAGCTGGGTTTCTTTTGTCAGAATCCCCTACTTGTCCTGAAAGCTTTTTGAAAGCTTCATACTTAGGAAATGTTGGTTCTAGTTTACCAAAATCGTACTGGAACTGTAAATTCCCACTAAACCCTATTACTAGAGCTGAAATAGTTAGTCCAACAACTACGATTGTTCTTGCAAACGGATATCTATGTACCGCCGTGGCCTCTTGAGGCTTATCTTTAGTGAACAGAATCCAGTTCCATCTCTCAAATATTACTAGTAACGATGGCAGCACATATAGCATGGCTAAAAATGCTAGTATAATCCCTGTTCCTGAAATGAACCCAAATTCAGAGAATCCTCTGAACTCCGCAATCATCAGAATAAATAGCGCTGCAGCCGTGGTAATTGCACTAACAAAAATAGCTTCACCAGTCTTTTCATTAGTCTCATAAATAGCCCCTTCCACATCTAGCCCTGACGATCGAAGCTCAATATATCTTGCGTAATAATGAATACCATAATCGATACCTAAACCAAATAGAATCACAAATAAAACTGAGGTCATGGTATTGAGCATCCCTAGATAGAAATAGGTAATCCCGAAGGTCCACAGTAAACTAATAATAAGTGGGATACCTATAATTAAAACAGGAACAGGAATTCGAATAACATGGCTCCATATATTGTGTCCCTCACTTTCACCATTTCTATAATGCAGGTATTTTTTTATAAAGAAGTAAAGCATTACTAAGAGAATAACACTGCTTATACCTGATGCAAAACTTCCAATTACGTCGTTCATAATGGAAGTTAATTCCTCGAGATGTCTCTCTAAACGCCCACCAAATTTAACTTCCATATCAGGGTGAAATGAAGCAGGATTGATAGCGGTTACCAAAGAATCGTAAACCACAAACATATCCTCTAAATACTGTATATCACTTTTTGAGCCTGTTGGAAAGAACTTAAGCACCATAATGGTACTATCGGCATTTACAGGATATTCTGAAGGGACTAGAACGTCATAACTTTCTTTAAACTTATCAGATTTATCTTCTTCTGGTTCTTCTTCTTCATCAAAGTCATCACCAAAATCTAACAAAAAAGGGTTCGCATCCTCTTTGGCTTTAGTAATCTCATCCTTTAGCCACGTTGTAATCTCGTCTATTTCCTCATTACTGGCTAAATAAAGCGCATTATCCTTAAGTATCTCTGTATTCTTTCTAAACTCTGCACGTTTGAAATATTTATCGTTATACCTAGCATAAGTGAGCTCAAGTGTTTTCGGGATTAAGGCTTCAGCAAATGCTTTGTTGGCCTCAAAACTTGGTGATTTAATAACCACCTGCATTTCAGTTTCGCCACCTACTTGATTTTTCAAATCTTCAAGCGCTAACACATTCGGATTGTCAGCTGGAAGTAAATTCGCAATATCAGTGTCAACTTTTAGCTTGGCTGCGTAAAAACCGCTTACTATTGCTAGAATAAGTGAAATACCCAATACTAAAAACGGATATTTTATGTTTAACTTAAGGAGTGGGCGAAATAAATTTAAAAGCTTCTTCATCTACTAGATTTTGTGAGTGCCAAGTATAAGAAATTTAGACATTCTTTACTTTGATACATACTATAATCATTATCAATAGTTTTTATTATTTAATCTCTCAAAACAATTTTACCATTACCTCAACAGCATATAATTAACTATTCACTTTCTAGCATTTACCGTTCTATGCTTTCTAGAGCTTTAACACCTCTTATTTTTTTTATTATCACATTCTTGATTCCATATAAAGGTGTTAGCCAAAGCTTTGTTGACTCTCCAAATGGTGGGTTAGAATTTCTCAACGGTGACGATATAAAGCAGCATGAAAAAAAAGGCGGATACTACAATGAGTTGTGGAATTACCATATCGTTCTAGATAACGGTTCTGAAATCTATCTTAACTATTCAATTTCACATTATGGCGGTGTTAGAGATGCTGTTAGTGGCGCCAGACTTTCTCTTATTAACTGGAATAATAAAAACTACGAAGCAGCCAGAGAATATAATTTAGATAGATTTATTTTCCACGAAGACTCCTACAAATTCGATTTAAACCCTGATAGAGGTATTTGGTTTGAAGGTCGCTTACCTAATGAACATTCTATTAACTTTAACACTAAAAAGAATGGTACCCTTTTTGATATCAAGTTAGATTTTAGTGATATAGAAACAGGGTTTACTTGGGGCGACGGTAAATTTTTACTCGGTAATGATGATGAAGCTGGTTTATTTACTCCTATCCCCTATGCACGTATATCTGGTTTTGTTGCTCTAAATGGTGATACTGTAAAAGTTTCTGGAACAGCATCAATGAACCAAACCTATCAAACTAATATTGGTACGAAGCTATTTCAGGATAGCTTTCGATTCTATTCTCAAAATGATGGCAAAATTAATGCCGGCTATTTTCTAGTTCCCAAAGACAGACAAAATGAAGTTGTTGGATACGCTTACGAATCCACTAATTCAGGATTTGAAATAAAAAAGCCTACTTCTTTAGAAAGACTAGATTCCAAAAAGTTTTTAGGCGAGAAAATCTACAGTAAAATCAAAATTTGCTATGTTGAGCATCCTTGCGAGATTATTACCGTTAAAGAAATAAATGAGAAAATAGCGATGTTAGATGAGCTAGGCGGCTTTAAGAAAATGCTCGCAAAAAGATTTCTTGGCGGTGATATAATTGAGTTAAGAGGATCTGCCTTAATAAATAACAAATACCCAGTATTTTATAGCACAACGCTCTTGGATTAGTTACCTGATCCAAGAACCTTTTCTGCATATTCTAACATTTCTGGTGTATCCACATCTTGCCAAAAACCATCACCAACATCAACTGTGACCATTTTACCCGTACTAGATAACTCTTGTACTCCATCTGAGATGGATGTATCGCCGTGTAGCTTATAATGCTTGTTCAAAGATTCTAACAAGCCTTTTGTACAAACAAAAACACCTGTATCGATGCAGTTGTACTCTGTTATTTGCTTACCAATAGAAACTATTCTTCCTTCATCGGATAACACTTTGGTAGCGTCGTCCATATCAAAGATGGTGTCGATTTTGTAATCAACTAAAAGTGCAGCACCGTTTTCAATCGGTGTATACTCGCCTGCAATCTTCATTAGAGAATCGCCCAAGATATGATCTGCCATAGTCATGATAAAAGTATCCGTTAGTAAGGGTTCTGCTGCAAGAACAGAAACTCCATTACTAAGCTCGAATTGGCTATTGAACACAAATTCTAAAGGAACACTCCCTTCGTATTTGGTTAAAATAGCTTCTTGAATCTCTTTATAACCATGACCAAGCACAATCACTATTCCCGTACATCCTGCTTTTTCAAGGCTTTCTATAGTCCTGAATATAAGTGGCTTACCAACAATAGGAGTAAGCGGTTTAAATTCTGTAACCGCACTTACTCCTTCTAGTCGAGAACCATAACCAGCTGCAAGAATGAGTCCTTTTTTGGGCGTACTATCTTGCATCAATTAGCTTAACGCTTCTTCTTCAAAATTCTCAGAGAGATGCGTAACTGGTTTTTCACCACCTAAAACTCTTAAAGTATTTTTGAGACGGAAATGTTGAATAAAGATGTCATTCTCTTGGATATGACCAACTTTAACGTGTGGACTCTTGAAGTAGAATGATAACCATTCCTGAATACCAGACTTGTTAGCTCTTTTTGCCATATCTAAGAATAAAGCTAAATCAAGAACAATAGGAGCAGCTAGAATAGAGTCACGGCAAAGAAAATCTACCTTAATTTGCATGTCGTATCCCATCCATCCAAAGATATCAATATTATCCCAACCTTCTTTAGCATCGCCTCTTGGCGGGTAATAATTGATTCGTACTTTATGGTACAAGTCTTTATATAAATCAGGGTAAACATCTGGCTGTAAAATTGAATCTAACACACCCGATTTTGTAACTTCTTTAGATTTGAAACTGTCCGGATCGTCTAATACTTCACCGTCTCTATTTCCTAAAATATTAGTAGAGAACCAGCCTCTAATTCCTAACATTCTTGTTTTTAGGCCTGGAGCTAAGATGGTTTTCATCAAAGTTTGACCAGTTTTAAAATCTTTACCAGCGATAGGTACGCCTTCACTCTCAGCAAGTTGCTCAAGAGCTGGGAAATCAGCTGATAAGTTTGGAGCACCGTTAGCATAAGGTACACCCTCTTTAATTGCTGCGTACGCATACAGTTGCGATGGCGCAATAGCTTCGTCGTTGTTTCTTAAACCTTCTTCAAAAGCTTCGATAGAGTCGTGGCACGCAGCTGGGCGTAAGTAAATCTCAGTTGATCCACACCAAACCATTACTGCACGAGAAGCGCCAGTTTCTTTCATTTTGTTGCGAATATCTTCACGAAGCGCGTTAGCTAGCTCCATTTTATTATCGATATTCTTAACATTTGTACCTGAAAGCAACTTTACAAAACGTTGGTCAAAAGCAGCCGGCATTGGAATTATTTTTTCCAACTCTTCTTTAAGTGGATCCAAATCCTGAGGTTTTAAAACATCTGCTCTTTTAGCAGCTTCATATGCATTATCACCAACAACATCCCAACCAGCAAAAACAATATCGTCTAAGTTTGGAAGCTTTAGAAAATCTTTGATCAAAGGGTTCCTATTCTCCGAACGTGCCCCTAATCGTATAGCTTGCATTTGCGTGAGCGAGCCAAATGGTTTTGAAAGATTTTTTCGAGCTGAGATTACTCCCGCGATAAATGTTGTTCCTACGGCTCCCATTCCTGGTGTTAATACCAAGAGTTTGCCTTCATGGGGTTTGATTTGAGACATTATTTTATAAATAAACTGTTCAGAGAAATTCTATTTTTAATCCTCTAAATCTAAGGATTTTTACTCTAAATATGAACTTAAAGTAATACTATCTTAAACTTGTTTCGTTTACCTGATCTTGGATGGCTTGCCAAATTCTCTCACAGTTTTTACCATCGGCACCGAGCATATATTTGTCTAAGAATTGTTGCGATTTTTCTCTGCAACAAGTAGGGTCTTCAAATGCTTGTTCTAGCTGTTCGATAAGCATCGAAAAATCCTCAGCTAACAAGCCTCCATTTTCTTCAGGTGGCAATTTCCAGATGTATTTAACGGAATCTATTTTTTTACCTCTTACCCCAACAACAGTGCTTTGTCTCCAATAAAATTCTTCATCTTCACTTTTTACTGGATAAATATGGATAGTAGGTCTCAGTGTAGCATAAAATAGATTGGCTATACTACTGAAATTTGTGATTAAAATGTCTGATGCCATTAAATCTGCTAAGTTATCTGGATTTTTATCCTTGAACTTGAGCATCACACTTGGGTGTTTTTCGGAAAGTTCTTCTAAAAATCGAACATATTCTTTATCAAATCGATACGAGTCGTGCAACCTTAAAATAACGTTAGCATCATATTCATCAATTTTATTGAATAGAGCTTCAAATAATTCTTTGTCTTTTCCCCAATGAGCAAACACCTCTCCGTAATGCCAAGTTGGTGCTATTAATACCGTTTTTCGGTTTACAATATCGAACGGGTAATAAGGCTGAAGATCTTCCTTTGGAACTGGGTTTCTCAACAGGTCGTGACTTGCAGCTCCTAAGATTCTACAATTATCTGGATGAAACCCACTTACTTTTGTGCGATGTTCAAAGTCCCACTCTCCAAAGCATTGCCAAATAAAGTCTGGGTTTGGAACTAAAGCACTTCCCCATGCAGTTTTGATTGCCCTATGTAGCCAACTAAACTCTTCCATATCGTTCGGGCCTTTCCAGCCGAAGCCATGCCATAACATAAAGCCTTTAGGAGATTGAGCTTTTAAGGGTAGCTTATTATCCATTATGGTTATATCGGGCTTAAAACCAGCTGGCTTTAAAATATAACTAAGGAGCTTTTTTCGAATTAGCTCAGCTTGTAAGGGAAAGATGTTAAAAATAGCCTCTTCTTCAAATTTCTCAGGATCTTTAAGCAATATTTTTACAGTCACTCCTGGTATCTTATCCAAATAATGGGTAAGCCAGTATAGATCTGCACCAAAAGTTGTTGCTTTAATCAGAATTTTCATTAAAGAAGGAATCGTGGATATATTCAATTTTCGGGCGCAAATATACAGTATTTAACAGTTAAAATATAAACTCCTTTTGTAAACCCTTTTTTTATCTTTAGTCGAACACTTTTTAAATTCTTAATAATTGATGGCTACCAAAAGAAACATCGCTTTATTCTCAACAAGCTTTTTAGCGTATTCTCAAACTTTCATTTATGATGAGATTAAAGCTCATTCTGAGAGTTATAATATTGAGGTATTTTGTAAGAATAGAATGAATGAGTCGCGTTTTCCTTACACAAACTTTCATTGCCCTAAGAACAAAGCCTCCAAGTTTTTTTATGAAAACGTTGGGTTTTATCCTCCATTTTCAAAAGTATTTAAAGAGAAAAAATTTGATCTAATACATGCACACTTTGGAACAGGTGCTGTATACGCACTTCATTATGCAAAGAAATTCAATATCCCATTAGTGGTAACTTTTCACGGTAATGACGTTGCCTGTTTATTTGGCCCTGGCAGAAATCATCCTTCACAATGGCGATATAATATTCTTATTAAAAAAATTATTAGCCAAATGAGTCTCGGCTTAGTAGTGAGTAAAGAGTTGATGGAACTTCTCAAAAATATTGGCTGCCCAGAAGATAAAATGAAGCACTTTAGGCTAGGCATTGATACTTCAACCTTTAAACCTACTTCTGTAAAGAAAAGCGATATTACTAATTTTCTATTAATAGGGCGTTTTACAGAAAAGAAAGGACATATTTATGCTCTTAGAGCTTTAGAAAAAGTTGTAAAGCAAGGTCATCAGGCTACGTTAACTTTTATTGGAGACGGTGAACTTCTTTCGGAATGCAAACAGTTTGTTTCCGATAACAACCTCACAGGTTCAGTTATTTTTAGCGGAGTACTACCATCAGATGAAATTGCGGCAAAGCTAAACTCCACTCATGTGCTTTTAGTGCCAAGCGTGGTTGCCTCAAACTTTGATCGTGAGGGACTCCCTACTGTCATAAAAGAAGCTATGGCTATCGAAGTTCCTGTGATAGGAACCTATCATGCAGGTATCCCTGAGCTAATAACAGATAACGAAAATGGCTTTCTAGTTCCTGAACGTGACATTAACAGTTTGGCCGAGAAAATGATTGCTTTCATTCAAAACCCAAACCTTATTGAAGAATTTGGACGCGAGGGTAGAAAACGAATAGAAGCCGATTTTGATATTAATACGGAAGTTGCTTTGCTGGAGCAATATTACGAACAAGTGCTTAGTGAGGTTCAATGAGCATAGGTAAAGAACTTAGAGCCGGAGCGCTTGTAAACTTAGTTGGCGTAATTGGTAAGATGGCTGCACCAATTCTTCTGGTAGTGGTTAACCGTTTATATGGCACCGATATATTTGGCCTTTTTATTACTGCTAACATCGCCATCGAAATTATTATCGCATTTTTGACCTCTGGCTTTAAAGATGGAGCTATGATTTTCGTTTCACGCTATGCGGATGATGAGGAGCATGATAAGCTGTACACTTCACTTGCTAATGCCTTTAGCTGGAGTATTGGACTCTCAATGGTGGTGCTAATTTTTTCTGTCGTTTTTGGTGATGACATTCTTCAATCAGCATATAAAGAAGAGTTCAATACAGGATTAAGTGTGATGTTTAAGTACATGATATTAGCCATTCCATTTATGGCTTTTGAGCGCATTGTACTCGCAGCTACACAAGGTTTGAAAATCATGAAGTATGATGCAATTAGCAACGGATGGTTACGACCACTCTCCTTGTTAATTACTTCGATAGTTTTCTGGTTAGTAGCACCAGGTCCTTTAGGTATGGCTCTCGCCTATTTCACTTCTCAGATGTTGCTTTTTTTCATCTCAATATATTATTACTCACGGGAATTGAGTTGGAGTAGGTTAACTCGAGCTTTTTTTAAGTTTAAACTTAATACCGAGTTGCTTGATTTCGCTATCCCTCAAAGTATTAATATGACACTAAACCGCTTTATAACTGGTATTGATATTCTGATGCTACCTTTATTTGGTGTAAGCCCTACCGTTGTGGGCTTTTACGGTGCGGGCTCTATGATAATTAGAGAAATACGTTCTATAAAAATGGTTTTTTCCACAGCCTTTGCTCCATTTATAGTCCGTTTACATAAAGAAGAGAAATTTGAAGAATTATCTCATCACTTCTCAAAAACAATAGGCTGGATAGCTACATTGGCTATTCCAACAATTTTGCTCATCACAATTTTTAAAGATCAGCTCTTAGGTATTATTCATCCAGATTATATGGATAACACTACATTCATGTATTTTCTGTTGCCAATCCCCTATTTATTCTGCTCATTTAGTTTGGCAGGCAATGTGGTTGCTATGACTGGGCACTCTCGATTAACTCTTTTCAACAGTATTGTAGTAGCTTCAACTAATATTGTTTTAAACATCTTTCTAATACCACCTTTTGGATTGATTGGAGCCGCAATTGCCTCTGCTATTGCAATGCTAATCTTGAATATTTCTGAAGTGATTGAAGCCAGGATTGTGGCTCATACTAAAATCTACTTTAAAGATATTATACGTCCACATCTGTCCGGTATAGCTGCTAGCGCATTTCTTGCTTATGCACTTTTATACATCCCTTGGTTTACTTCAACCTTCATTACACACTTTGTTTTAGCGGCGGCAACTCTCGGTATTTTTGCAGCTGGCGTTGGTAAAAATTTGATTTCGAAAGTACGAACTAAGCTTAGTTCCAGCTAGTAGGTTTATATATAAGGCCTAATTGAAGCCCAATGCTGTTTGGATATAAACTTCCTCTATCTAGAGCTACTTTGCTCAATAAGCTAAACCTGGAATCACTTTTAAGCGAATATACCACCAAAGCTACCATTGAAGTTTGGCGTTTTGGTGGACTAAACTCATAAGAAAATCCATTAGCATTGGCATAATCACGATCTCTATAGTTACCATAGTTATTGGAAGTAGACAGCTTAAAACTATAGTATAAATTGGGGCTATAACTTCCACCAATACCAATATGATGAACAACGACTCTATTATTCTCAAAATAGAAATTGTTACTCGGCCTACCCGTTGAACTACTAAAAAATGGCGTACCTACTGACCTTTGATAATAAGACCAGCCAGTTAAATACACAGAATGATTGTAATAATTATCTTGGCCACCTGGTCCGCCTCTTGTTCCATCGGCAGCAATTGGTCCACTTTGATCTTTCGAGTAAATATGCTCGTAAACAAAAGAATCCAGAATGCTGGATTTTTTAAGCTTGACGGCTACTCCAAATAATCCATCTGTATAATTTTTTAACGTCAAACCGTCTTTATCTTCAAAGAAATTCTGCCAGTAAACTTCTGCTTTATATTTGCTAGTATTCCAGCTAATACCACCATCATAATTACCAAATTGATCTCCAAGCTTATAATCTTGATCAAGGGCTGGAGCATTACTGCCCCCTTCTTTCGAAAATATGATTCGGAAAAAATCATCTAATGAGTTTGGTAATTTACCATAAGTTGGGTTATTTGAGTGCCCTCCCCAAAAAGCATAGCGTTGCAAACCTAAATAAACATAGAATTTTGGAAACTGTAATTTCCCATAAAGGCTACTTTCATGTAAATATGGTTTAGTAACCGCTCTTTTTCCATCTACCACTCCATGTGCAAATGTCCCTTTGATTCGCAGAATATCGTTTGTAAATGGAAATGAGATGTAATCACTTTTAAGCAACAGTCTAGGGATAGGTACTGCGTTTTGGCTCATCGTTAAACTACCCGTTGATAGCTCTTCGAGTTGTTGATTACGCCCAAAATGAAAGCGCCCTCCAATAAGTTGAAATTTTCCTGCAGTAATTGATGCATTAGCTAGAGGTGCAAAAAAAGTACTTTTATCTGAAATTCTTGAAACTAGATTTAACTCTGAACCAATGCTTATTAAAGAATTAATTTCGTAAGAAACATTCGACTTAAACTCACCAATGGTATTAATACCTTTGCCATCTATTCTTCCAAACTCATTGCTTTGAATCCAAAATGGGGTGTTCTTAGATATAACGGAGTGTAACCCAAATTCAAAATTCGCTTCTTGAGAATAGCCATTCGATGGAATGCAGATTATTATTAAAAAAATACAAACAAGAGATTTCATCATCTTAGAGAATTTTTAGAAAATTCTTTTAGTCTACTTTGCAAAAAATCAGTTATTAACTGTCCTCGATGTTCCCAAGTTAGTTTCTCCATTTCTTCTTTGGCAGTCTGACCTAGTATGCTCCTAAGATTCTTATCTGAAATTAAGTCGTTCATTCCCTTTATTTCATCTTCAAAAGAGTCAGGTTGTACTAGAAAAGCATTCTTAGAGTGTGTTAATACCTCTTTTATATCATCAATATCTGGCGCTAATATCGCAGTGCCACTAGCTTTGTACATAAATGTTTTGAGTGGCAAAACCGTATTCCCAGACTGTTCTCTCGCCATTAAAGATGTGGGTATATACAAAACATCTGAAGCTCTTAGAATTTGAAATAGCTCACGTCTATCAAGCCAGCCAATGAGTTTTATATTGGCTAGACTACGTGCAGACTTCTCAACTTCTCCTTCCCCTGCTCCTTCTACTCCGATTATTAGAAATAATGTTTCCGGAAATGCTTTTGCTAACTCAATCAATCGAAACAAACCTTTTTGAGGTGAAACACGACCTGAGTAAGTAACTATTAGCTTTTCTTTTGGTAAGTCGTACTTTGCTCTAATCTCTGATAAAGATAACCCTTCTATATAAAAGTCTTTTGTATCAAAAGCATTATGAGCGACTAGTAGATTATCCTCCGTAAAACCGACCTTCTTAAAGCTATTTCCTGCGAATTTTGAGTGTAAGATGATTCCTTGAAATTGCTTTTTTTTGGCCAATCTCTCAAAGAATTTCTTTGCAAATACATTCCTAGATGGCCAAGGTCTATAGGATTCAAAAGCAATCGGTATGTTAGTACGTAAAAGCACTGAGATTAGTATCGGAATATTACGTGTAATAACAATGTCTGCTTTTGATTGTTTTAAGCTCTTAACAACCGACCACGCAAATAAAACCTTCTCAATACCTCTTAAATACTTAAACCAGTGCGACACGAAATCTAAGTTAAAATGGCCATTGGTTTTGTAATAGGCATTTAGCTCGGAAAGACTAACGGGTAAATTTTTCCTATACTTTGCTGAGACAAGGGTTACGTTATTAGCCACTGAAAGGCCTGATAATGAAGACACAATCTGTTCAGAGTCGGCAGAGGTGCGAGGAAAAAATTGGTCCGATAAAAAAAAGATATTCATTTATGACTTACTTAGGTCTTTAATCTTGGAGCCAAGTACTTTATATGATATCCATAAAATCATACATGGATAAAATATTTTTTTATTAGGATGAAAGTTGTAAATAATGTTCTTCATATATGAATAGTGATTGTTCCATCCTCTTTTTAAACTAAACTTTCGCTTACCCATCCCCCCATCAATATCCATTCTTCGAATTAAAGCGGGCTCTTTTTTAAAGTCTAAACGGAAACCATCATTGAGAAATTTATGCAACTTAAACGCGAATGAGTGCTCATCTTGATTTTCTACATTTGTATCCCATAAACCAACTTTTAAAACCCAATCTCTTCTTATAGAAGAATTTGTACCATGGAGCCAACTCACATTCGAAACATCTTCATCAAATTGAGCAAACGTATATGGAAATTTTAACCAATTATAAGACATACAACACATTCGTATAAACGCACGCATTGGTTCTGCATAAGTACATCGGTGGTTTTTCCCTTGAAATATATGTCTTCCAGTAAACCCAACTAAATATTCGTCGTTATATGCTTCCACATGTTGTTTCACCCATTGATTGTTTACAGGTAAATCATCGTCATCTACAAATAATAGGATTTCTCCGGAAGCGTTAAGAACACCTTCATTCCTAGCTTTTGGCCCCCCTAAAGGCTTGTACTTTAGAAGGACAATTCTAGAATCTTTAGAAAGCTCTAAAAGTCTATTCCAATATTCTTGTTCGTACTTAGTAGATTGCTCAACAATTATTATTTCGAAAGAATCATATTCTTGCTCTAGCAAATTTTCAACTAATTCACATAAAGCATGTACCCTATTGTACGATCGAACAATTATTGAAGCTTTAATTTGCACTAAGCTCTTGCAGCGCGCTTTCTTAAGCTTTCAAGTAAAGAGTTAAATCCCTTTCTACTAATAATTCTTTGAAATTGACGATTGTACGCTTCTGCTGTAGAAACATCATCGATAATCATATCTGTAATCACCCATTCTTTGCCTTCTAAGGCCATTGCGTAATTAACGGGAGTACGTACATCGTCTAACTCAGCATATGTGCTTACATCTGCTTTATCGTCTTTAACAGTAATATCTTTGTAAGTAACTTTAGCTCTGTAAATATCTAATTTATTTAATGATTGATCTCGAACAATTGTAGCGAATAGTTCCACAAACTCTTCTCGTTCTTTTACTTCAATAGTATCATAAGTATTTTCAAGTGCAAATTTTGCCATCGCTCTAAAATCAATTATACCGTTCACGATATCTTTTAATTTGTCGCGTTGAGCATCAGTATACTCAGAATCTTTAGGGCCAAGAAGAGTCTTTATCTCAAGATCTCTTTGTTCCAACATTCCTTTAATATCTTGTTTAGCTGTTTGAGCTTGCACAAAAGATGAAGCCAAAACCATTAATAACATTCCGAAAAATATTTTTGAAAATCTCATAGTATTAATTTTTTATCGTTGAACCTGTTAACGGTAATCCTGCCGATATATTTAATTTCACGACTGAAGAATTAAAATCAAATATAGACTCTTTTTCTTTTAGTCTAAGTTCGAGCTCCATTTTCATTGCGTCAATTAAGTCTTTCACTTCACCTATACCAAAATCGTAATCAAGTTGTTCCATTGTAAGCCACTCTTTTGTAGTAACCAATGCTTCATTAGTTTTTTTAACTCTAGTTTCATCAATTGTAGCATTTTTATATGCATCAATTACTTGTAGAATTATACCATCATGAGCTGCTTGCCTTAAACTACTCATTTTACGCAATTCAATCTTACTTCGCTCTAAGCTGGTATTAGCTTGGAAAAAGTTCAAATTTTGTCTGATTGTAAAACCTAAAGCTGTATTAAATGTGTTCTCTGGGGTGCTTATAAATGGATTTGGCTGACGTGGACGAATTGGAGTTGAAGCTAACGTAGTGGTAAAACCAAAATATAGTCCTGGTAAATTTTGAGCCTTTAGCGAGGAGATATATGTTTGCATAGCTTCTTTTCCATAATCAAGACCACGTAGCTCTGGTCTATTTATAGATGCGCTATTTTGATAGTAATTCAAACCTAGTAAATCTACAGAAACAGGGTCAAGATATTTTGTTTGAGGCTCATAGATTGTGTTTTGTTCATTCCTAAGTGCATATTTCCATGCAGACTTTACAAACTCCAAGCTTTGATACACTTCTACTTTCTGAATCTCGAATTGGGATTTGAATACTTTAAATTTAAAAATATCACTTTCGTCCGTTTCCGCATCATCTTGTCTTTTGTTTAAAGCACGCTCAATCTGGCCAACTTTATCATCAGCGTCTTTTATTAACCGTTCTATTTCCAGCGCTAATACATAGCTGTAATACAATTGATGCAATTTAAGCTCATAATCTTGTTTAGAGGCTTGAAATTCTTGTTGAGCAGCCTTTACGCCAATTTGTGCGGCATTCACAGCCTTATTAATTGCACCCCATGTGAAAACGGGCTGTACACCTGAAACACGAAGTCTTGTAAAAACTCCAACTTTATCCCAATCGTTTATAGCATCCGGGTCAAGATATATCTCTTCTTCTGGTAAGTTGTTTGGAGAAGTTACCCCAGGCACCAAAGAGTGTTCTGATTGAAAGGAAAGTTTTGGTAAAATACGTTGGTCTTTGGCTTGCTGAACACGATTATTTGCTAGGTTAACCTTAGATTTTTCGTAATCAATCTGGCCTGAATTAGCAATCGCTTTGTCCACAAACTCTTCAAAAGAAATCTTTAGAGTATCTTGAGCTAGGACAGCAGCGGGGTAAAATAAAATAAGTGAAACAAGGATACTAAGTATTTTCATATCTAATTTAATCGATTTTAAAGAACCAGTAACGAAATAATTCACCATTTATTTAAAACACAAATAGCCCCATAAGGGGCTATTTGTTTTGCGGAGAGTGAGGGATTCGAACCCCCGGAGACTTGCGCCTCAACGGTTTTCAAGACCGCCGCATTCGACCACTCTGCCAACTCTCCGTTATTTTTAATCGCCACTAAGTGCTTGCGCACCAGATACGATTTCTGAAATTTCAGTAGTAATGGCACTTTGTCGAGCTTGGTTATATTTAAGCTTCAAAGTACGTTCTAATTCTTTCGCATTTTCAGTTGCACTATCCATTGCTGTCATACGAGCACCTTGTTCCGATGCATTTGATTCAAGAACTGATTTCCATAATTGCATGTTTAAATGCAGTGGAAGTAACCTGTCTAGAATCGCTTTCGAATTAGGCTCGTAAATATAGTCATTAACATCATTAGAAGCACTATCAGAATTCACAGAAATTAAAGAATTTGGGTCGATTGGTAGAACTTTTTCTACTTTTCTATTCTGTGCTATAACTGATTTGAACTCATTAAATGCAATAAATACTTCATCATAAACGCCTTCTACAAACTGCTCTATAGCGGCTTCCATTATTTTTGAAGAATTTTCATATTCTATATTATCAAAGAAACCAGGGAAAGATTCTATTACATTATAATTTCTCTTAGAGAAATGATTTGAAGCTTTCTTACCAATAGTTATCAATGAAATAGTACCAGCATTTAACTGTTTAGCATAAGTAGCTTGAAGTGTTTTTTCAACTTCCTTAAAAAGGTTGTTATTAAAACCACCGCATAATCCTTTGTCAGAACCTACAACTATAAATAATAGATTTTGATTGGTTTCTGAAATTTGCATAACAGGATTGTTATCGGAATTACTACCCGCTAAGCGTCCTACAACTTCTTGAATTTTAGCCGCATAAGGACGAGTTTTCGTCATCCTTTCCTGGGCTTTTCTCAACTTAGCAGCAGCAACCATTTTCATGGCCTTAGTAATCTGCTGCGTGTTGTTTACAGAACCAATTCTATTACGTATATCGCGTAGATTAGCCATAAATTATGCTTCTTCAGTAGCTAATATTTGATCTATAACAGTATTTGCAATAGCAATTACTTTTTCAGAAAGATCATCAGAAATAACACCAGACTTAGCTAGTTCTTTCATTTCTGAATCATGTTTCATTCCAACAGTTTCAAGAAACTGATCTTGGAAACCACTAATTGCTTTTACAGGAAGCTTATCCAAAAGTCCTACACTGTTCACTTTTAGGAGAACAATTTCTTGCTCAACTGGAAGTGGTTTGTATACATCTTGTTTTAGAAGTTCCGCAGTTCTTTCACCACGTCTTAGCTGAGCTTGTGTTGATGCATCAAGATCTGAACCAAACTTAGCAAACGCTTCTAATTCACGGTACTGAGCTAAATCTAGCTTAAGCGTACCTGATAATTTCTTCATTGATTTTACCTGAGCAGAACCACCTACACGTGATACTGAAATACCAACGTCAATTGCAGGTCTAACACCAGAGTTAAATAAATCTGTATCTAGGAATATCTGACCATCCGTAATAGAAATTACGTTTGTAGGAATATAAGCAGATACATCACCAGCTTGAGTTTCAATAACAGGTAATGCTGTTAAAGAACCTCCACCTTTTACGAAAGGCTTAAGTGTATCTGGAATATTGTTCATAGACTGAGCTACTTTATCATCTCTAATGATTTTAGCAGATCTTTCTAAAAGACGACTATGTAAGTAAAATACATCGCCAGGATAAGCTTCACGTCCTGGAGGACGTTTCAATAACAATGACATCTCACGGTAAGCAACAGCTTGCTTTGACAAATCATCATAGATTACAAGAGCATGACGCCCAGTATCTCTAATGTACTCACCAATAGCTGCACCAGCAAAAGGAGCAATATAACGCATTGGAGCAGTTGCACTTGCAGGGGCTGATACAATAACTGTGTAATCCATTGCGCCATTATCTTCTAACGCTTTTTGAATACCAGCTACGGTAGAACCTTTCTGACCGATTGCAACATAAATACAAAGAACTGGATTATCAGAATCCTGAGTTGCTCTTTGATTTATAATAGTATCTACTGCTACAGAAGTTTTACCAGTTTGGCGATCACCAATAATAAGTTCACGCTGACCACGACCAATAGGAATCAAAGAATCAATAGCCTTAATACCGGTTTGAAGTGGTTCAGTTACAGGCTCACGATAAATTACACCAGGAGCTTTTCGCTCAAGTGGTAATTTAATAGTATCACCAGAGATTGGCCCCTTACCATCAATTGGAACTCCTAAAGGATCAATAACACGTCCTAGAACGCCTTCACCTACATTAATAGAAGCGATATCTTTAGTACGCTTTACAGTGTGCCCTTCTTCAACAGCATTAGAAGAACCGAATAATACGATCCCTACGTTGTCTTCTTCAAGGTTAAGCACCATACCTGTAACGCTTTTACCTTCTTCATCTTTCGAATCAGGTAATATTACAAGCTCTCCTTGTTGTACTTTAGAAAGGCCGTATACGCGAGCGATACCGTCTCCTACTTCAAGTACGGTTCCTATATCATAAACTTCTGCTTCATTATCGAAGCCGGCAAGCTGCTTACGCAGAATGGCTGAAACTTCGTCGGGTCTGACTTGGCTCATTGTTTTACTTTAATTTCTGAATCTGTTCAATTTCTATTCCATCGATGATTCGAGGAACAGCGTTTCGAGCTGATTTAATTTATATTTAACTGTTGCGTCTATGACGGTATCTTCAATTTTCACTGAAATACCACCAATTAAATCTGCTTGTACTTTCTGTGAAAGGTCAACTTTTTTAGAAGTTGCTTTCTCAAGACTGTCAGTAAGCTTAGCAAGCTGTTCTTTATCAAGAGCTTGTGCCGTGCTAACTTCTACCGAAATGATGCCTGCATACTTGTTGTATTCTATTACAAAGGCAGAAACGATATCATATAAAATATCTTCTCTACCTTTTTCCGTAATAAGAGATACAAACTGAGCAGCCTCTTTTGATATTCTACTATCAAATATTGAGGCCAACACTTCTTTCTTATCCTTAGGCTTAACAATTGGGCTTTTTAGAAAAAGCGAAAGTTCTTTAGAACCCTCAATTGTAGCTTTAATGGAAAGCATGTCTTCAAGCGAAGTTTCTACAAACTTTCCCTCTTTAGACGTTTCAAGAAATGCTATAGCGTAACGGCGTGCTGCTTTTGATACCAACATTAATGTTATGCTTAGTTGTTAGACAAGTCGTTAATAAAATTATCGACAAGCTTATTATTCTTATTGTTATCTAATTCTGCATCTATAATTATAGAAGCAGACTTAATAGCTAATTGCGCAACTTCATTACGAAGTTCTAAAAGAGCACGTTTCTTTTCTTGCTCAATAGAGGCTTTAGCTTGCTCAATAATTTGAGCCGCTTCATCCTTGGCTTTCGAAATACGTTCGGTTCGAAGTTGTTCCGCGTCTTCTAAAGCTTCCTTTCGGATTTTTTGAGCTTTAGTTTCTGCATCACGTAGCGCTTTGTCATTATCTTTCGATACTTGTTCTGCTCTTGCTAAAGCTTTTTCCGCAGACTCCAAAGAGTCTTTGATATTAGCTTCGCGAGCATTAAGCGCAGACATGATTGGTGGAACAGCATACTTCATCATCACCAGAATAAATAGAATCATGGATATCAAAATCCATAACGCAAACCCTGGGTTAAATGATAGTAAACCTCCTCCGCCGGCTAAAAGAAAAGTCATCTTTTATCGCTTTTTATTGACCAATTCCAAGAGCAAGAAGAATACAGATAACCGCACCAAGAAGAGCTACACCCTCGATAAATGCTGCTGTAAGAATCATTGCGCCACGAATATCGCCAGCTGCTTCTGGTTGGCGTGCAATGCTTTCTGTAGCTGCTTTACCAATCATTCCGATTCCAATTCCAGCACCTAGTGCTACTATTCCAGCTCCAATGCCAGCTGCTAAAAGTCCCATAGTATTATTTTTTTTGTTGTTTAAGTTTATGAGTGAAAAAAATTTATGCTACGTGTTCAGCATTATAATGTTCTTCTTCATGATGATGATCTTCTGCGGCCATTCCAATAAATACCGCTGACAATAGGGTGAAAATATAAGCTTGAAGTAACCCTACAAAAACCTTTAGTGCATATAACACCACTGTTAATGATACGGAAACTACACTAATTCCGTAAGCCCCTATTGATCCAAAAAGTTCTGCGAAAATAAATATTAATCCCAAGATGGCAATAATCATAATTTTACCAGACAGCATATTAGCAAACAATCGAATAGCTAATGCAAATGGCTTTGTGAACATACCTAACACTTCAACAGGTGTAAGAATAATTCTTACCCAACCCGGAACTCCAGGGAACCAAAAAATATGCCCCCAATAATCTTTTGTGCCACTAAACTGAGTTACAAAAAATGTAATTACTGCAAGCGTTGCCGTTACTGTCAAATCTGCCGTAGCTGTAGCTGCCCATGGCAACAATCCAAACAAGTTCATAAAGGCAATACCCATAAACATTGTAAAGAGATATGGAACGTATTTATCAGCCTTAAGGTCGTCTATGTTTGCTCTGGCAACATCGTCTCGAATGAATAAGAATAAAACCTCAAAAATATTCTGCAACCAACCTTTTGGCTCAACATCTTGCCCAAGTCCTTTTTTGTATCGACTAGACATAGCAACTGTAAACCATATTGCTAATCCCATGCCCAACCAAAAATAAACTAAATGAGAAGTGATTGAAAAGTCTATAAGAATGTGACCACCATTAGTTGGAACTAGAACATGATCTACATCTTCAAACAACCCAGACTCAATAGCAGCTTGCGTACTTCTTGAAACTTCAAAACTCACATTTCCTTCAGCACTTTCCAAAACAATTAACCTTGGAAGAGGAATATGAATACTAAATAAATTAAAATAATCGTGGTCTGCAACAGTCCCCATTACATCTAAAGGTGAGCCACCGCTCTTCTCTTCAGCTGCAGAAGTGGTTGACGTGCTCACTGAAATAAACAAAAATGTGAGGAATAAGCGACGAAGCGTCTGGATCATTACTATTAGCTACTTTTTTTGTGTAAAAGTTGGTTGAATAAAATCATTTCCGTTACAGAATGATAAAGATAGGAAATTATAAAACTAACTGTAAAGAAGATTTCGTCAATTTTTTCTAATTGTAGAAAAAAGATTAGAGCTACCACTACTACAATGAATCGAATGAACATTGTGAAGAAGAAAACCTCAGTAAAAGTACTCCATTCACTATCTATTAATTTTTCATTTATCCATGCACTAGTTAAAACGAAAACAAAACTAAGTAAAAATCCTAGTAGACCTGAACCGATTAACTGAAATGGGATGAAAAAGAACAGCATACCTATAAGAATCAGGAGCGGAATATTAAACTTCAAAAACCGTAAAACCATTATTTGAGATCGTCAGTGTTTTTGGTGTTCTCAAAGCGCTTAGAGATTCGCATAATTATTAAGAAAAAAATTATGATACCTACTAAGGCTCCTATTAATACTCCAAATGGCGATGTCCCAACAAAGAAGTCGACTCCATATCCCAATCCTATTGGGATTAACAGTGAGGCTGCGATTTCACTGCCTAAACTTAAATAGCGAGCATATTCTTCGGATATTGCCAAATTAACCTAAGAGCTTTTCATTTTTGTTTCTTGAACAAATTCAGCATCACTATCAGAGGATAGATTTTGTGATCCTGATCCCATTTTACATGAGCCATTAATCTGAGCGCCTTCTTCTACAATTACGGTTTTAGTAAATATATTACCATCGATAACAGCACTATGTCTCAGCACTAATTTGTTTGTAACTCGAATATCGCCTTCCACTCTTCCTGCAATATCCGCATCGCTAGAGGTGGCATTTCCTTTAACTAGACCTTTGTCAGTAATAATAATCTTCCCCTTAGATACTGCCTCTCCTGTTATAGCTCCACTAATTCTAATATCTGAACCGGTTTGAATATTTCCTTTTATTTTAGTGCCTTCACTAATAATATTAACCGATGGTGTTGTGCTATTTGTAGAATTATTACTCACGACTTTCTTCTTTTTATTTGAGTTAAACATACCTGATTATTGTATTAAGTATAATAATGGATTTTGAGGAACTCCATTCTTCCATATTTCAAAATGTAGGTGTGGGCCTGAGCTTGATATTCCAGTATCACCTGTTAACCCTAACATATCACCTTTCTGCACACTATCCCCTTCTTGCTTGTACAACTTTGAACAATGCTTATATGTTGAAACTAGTCCATCGTTATGTTGAATGGATAGTACGTATCCATAATCTAGCGTCCAAGAAGAAGAAATCACAGTTCCGTGAGCAATATTGGTAATAACCTGATCTTTTTTTGTAGCAATATCTATTCCGTAATGCCCTTTTTCAGGCTCATAACCTCTTGTATTTGTTCCCTGAACCGGATACCGTGACGGAAAATCAGAAGCGCTATTAACAATATTAGAATTTAAAAAGTCACTATTATTGACATCATCAAAAACATTCACATATTCAAAAGATTGGGAGTTACTTCCTTCAAGTTGCATTCGTGAGATTAGCTCATCACTTAGCTTTTGATCTTGAGCTAATGTTGTGTCTTTATTGGTTCGAATAACATCTTTAATAACTAACAACTGCCGATCTCTAATATCAAGAGAATCCTGTAGCGCTAATAAGCGTACAGAAATATTCTCGATTTCCCCTCTAATTTCAGCTTCATCTGAATTATAAAGTAATCCACCTAATGGAGTTAGCATAAAAATTAGGGCAACTAAAAAAGCCAATGCTATGGATGTAAATAACCAAGTTCCGAATAATGAGTTAGGTTTTAGGATATATGAATTATCCTTACCAGGGCTAGAATCATCTAGTAGTAACACCTTTATGGTTTTATGGCGTTCTTTAAAAAGTCTTTTTAGAAATGCCTTCATTCTAAGTTTCTATCTACTTGGCTTGATTGGTTTCAATAACTTCAGATAACAGCTTAGCTAAATCAGCAGCTATTCTACTCCTGTCATATTGCACAACGAATTTATTATTCGCAATCGGAAATGTTTTGTTTTCGAAATCTCTGAATATTTTCTGTAATTCTATCTTAATTTCGTTCTTTGAACCAGGGTTGGCAATATAAAAAGCTCCATATTGCTCTAGCAGAGTTCTTGTTCCACCCTCAGGTACAAGAGCTAAAATAGGTTTCTTTGTGCCAAAATATTCAAACATTTTTCCTACTGTAACTTTATCTGAATGGTTCATGTGCCCAACCATCAGCCAAAGCACATCTGCTTTCATAATATTTTTGACGGCTACTTTATGATTCACATATCCATAATTTTTAATAACACCTTGTAACTCATACTTCTCAATTAGCGATAAGGTCTGTGCATCTAAGCCACCTTGAAAATGAAGTTCAAGCTTATTCTTGAAGCTAGGATTCTCTGAGAGGAGCTCATAAATAGATTTTAAAAACAAATCTGGCTTCCTATCTCCATAAAATAAGCCGCTATAAAAAAGAGTTAATTTATCGGATTTTTGCTCATTCTCAGTCCCCATCACAAAGTCTTCTGGGTCAAATCCTTGGTTAATTACTCTTATATCTAGTGTAGGGTATCGGCCACCTATAGATTCTTTGTATGGCTCATTAATTACGGTTAAAACATTGGCGTGAGAAAGAGTTTCAGCCTCAATCTTCTTCATTTTTTTCTTATGCCAACTGGTTGGATACTTAATGAGATGACTTTCAAGCCACTCATCTCGTAAATCCATAACCACAGGAATGCCTGTTTCATTTTTTAGTTCGGCAGCTAGCATTAAATTACTATATGGGGCAGCTGTTGAGAAAATAATTTCTATATTTTTTTTCTCAATAAGCTCTAGAGCTAGTTTTTTTGCTGGTTCAATCCACCCTTTTTTATTATCGGGGAGCCAAAAGAAAACTGATACTTTGCGTAGTATATGAGTTAACCAATTTGGGAGAGTTACTTTTTTCTGAGTACCAGTTTTATGAAATGGCGTATTTCCTTTTACTCTATGAACTTCTATATCTAATTGTTCTAGTTCATTAGCCAAGGAATCGTCGAATGTGTGATAAGCACCTGGCTCTGGGCAAAGTACTATCGGATTCCAACCAGATTTGCGTAAATACTTTACAAATTTAAGTGGACGCTGAACCCCACTCCCCCCCATTGGAGGAAAGTAGTAAGCAATGAAAAGAACATTTTTCATTTAGACAGCTTGGTTCATAAAGAGTAATTGGGTGCTTCTTTAGTAATCTGCACAGAATGTGGATGGCTTTCTTTATATGCAGCTGCAGAAATCTGAACGAATTCAGCCTTCCGCATATCTTGGCTATTTTTTGCACCAACATACCCCATCGCAGCTCTTAGCCCACCTATCATTTGATGAACAACTTCACTTAAAGTACCTTTATAAGCTACTCGTCCCTCAATTCCTTCTGGAACTAATTTTTTTATATCGTCTTCCACATCTTGAAAGTATCGGTCTTTTGAACCTTTATTCATCGCCCCAATACTACCCATTCCTCGATAGGATTTATATTTCCGAGATTCGTAAATAATAGTCTCACTTGGGCTTTCATCAACACCGGCAAACATAGATCCCATCATTACAACATCAGCACCACCAACAATTGCTTTTGGAATATCTCCGGTTTGCTTAATTCCACCATCAGCTATTAAACCAATTCCATTGGCATTGCAATATTCAGCTACTTCCATTACTGCGCTAAGCTGAGGAACACCAACACCTGTTACAATACGAGTTGTACAAATTGAACCTGGTCCAACACCAACTTTTACAACATCAGCACCAGCAGCCACTAATGCTTCGGCAGCAGAACGAGTGGCAATATTACCACCAATGATATTCAACTTTGGATACTTTTCTTTTATAAGAGAAATTGTTTTCAGCACCCCATCAGAATGCCCGTGTGCGGTATCAACAGTAATTATATCTACTCCAGCAGTAACTAGAGCATCTACACGCTCTAGGGTGTCAGCAGTTACGCCAACAGCGGCGCCCACTCTTAATCTCCCCAAATCATCTTTACAAGCATTAGGGAAGTTCATTTTCTTCTCAATATCTTTGAAGGTAATTAACCCAACTAATTTATTTGAGCTATCAACAATAGGAAGCTTCTCGACTTTATACTTCTGAAGAATTTGCTCTGCTTGTTTTAGCGTAGTTCCTTCTTTGGCGGTAATTAAGTTCTCATGGGTCATTATTTCACCCAATTTACGACCTAGTTCCGACTCAAATCGTAAATCTCTATTGGTTACTATTCCAATAAGTAATCCTTTCTCATCTACAATTGGAATCCCACCAATCTTGTGCATACTCATTAGTGCTCTTGCGTCATTAATTGTAGCCGTTTTATGTAAAGTAACAGGATCTACAATCATTCCGCTTTCGCTTCTCTTCACCAAACGCACTTGCTCAGCTTGCTCCTCAATAGTCATATTCTTGTGGAGCATTGCAATTCCTCCCTCTCTAGCTAGTGCAATAGCTAATCGATACTCAGAAACAGTATCCATTGCGGCACTTACAATCGGAATATTTAGCTTTATTGTTGGAGTGAGTTGAACGCTAGTATCTACATCGCGTGGAAGCACTTGAGAATAGTTTGGAACAAGAAGAACGTCATCGTAGGTGAGCCCTTGCCGAGTGATTCGATCAAACGGTGAGGATTCGTTCATTTTAGGCATAGAACAGTATATTTGGCTTGCAGTTTTTCAAAGATACGAACTTCTGCAGAGGATTTAGAACCGTTCTTTCACATTTTTTGATTTTTTTCGCTCTTAGTTTATTATCCTCTTCTATCACCACTTAAATTTCTTAAGTTTTGTAATCTATGCCATTACATAAAAAATATTCCTTAAACGAGGTTAAATCTATTATAAAAGTTGCTACTCAGCTTGAGAGCCGTCAAAATATTTCTAGTGATGCCTCCTTTTCTATAGAAGATATTAGAGAAATTGCGATTTCTTCCGGCATTTCGTTACAGAAAATTGAATCTGCATTACAATTTCTTGAGAGTGAAGATCTAAACTCTCCCCCTTCTAATTCCGAAACCATTTTTTCGATTGAACAATTTATTGAGCATCAAGTTACTCCTGAAATATGGGAACGCATAGTGAGAGAGTGTAGGAACTACTTTGGAAATTTAGGACAAACTAATCAATTTGGAAATACCTGTGAATGGGTTGGAAATACGAAGAACAATACCGTTATACATATTTCTATTTCTTCTGGAAAAGATATAAGTCGTTTAAAGCTTCATGTAGATTACTCTTCTATTTCAAATAAAATTAAAATTATAGCATCATTAGTAGGGTTTATTTCCTTCGCAATTATTTCGTCTTTACTCAATCTAGACTCTATTTCGAATTTTGTCCCACTCGCACTAAACCTGACGGGCGCAGGACTGGGATACTTATCAAGTACATCTATATTGAAGGGTTATCTCAATAAGAAGTCTGTCTTCTATACCAATTTTATTGAAAAAGCAACGAAACTTATTTCATCTAAATTCGAAAATAAACAAATATTAAGCGATGACAGCGCCTTTGAAGAGGAAGAGCGTATTTTTACTAAGGGACAAATAAGGGCACAAAATTGACTCATTCAAATCATATCTATACAAAAAAAGAAATCTCTAAGATTCTCTCTAAAGCGTCAGAGATTCAAACTCAGAAAGACTTATATGGCAATAAGGAAGGGTTAACAGAGAAAGAGCTTTTAGAGCTCGCAAAAGAGGTTGGTATTGATAGAGAATCTCTTCTTGAAGCTCTTAATAATGTTGACGCCCCCGAGTTTGAATCAACGTTTAAGTGGTTAAATGCAAGTAGTAGCATTCAGGATATTTCGGTAATTGATGGCGATGTTTCAATGGAGCTTTGGGAAGAAATTATTCAAGAAATAAGGAGAATAACAGGTGGTATTGGTAAATCAAGTAATACTGGAAAGTCTTTAGAATGGGAACAAAGAAAGCAAGAGTTTGGATATAAACATATTTCACTTACACCTCAAAATGGGAAAACGAAATTTCAATATGTCGCTAACTGGTCGCCTTTAAAGTTCTTGACTCTATTCATGGCAACCTTTCTTTTTTCGACTTTACCACTTGTTGCTATGGCAGGTTTAGGCTATCCAAAAGCTACAGCTATTCTCTTCGTTCCTATTAGTGGGCTTATCGGATTTTCTTCTGGAATAACATTTTTGAAATTTTACTTCAACTCAGAAAAGAAAAAACTCCAGGAAATAGTGCAATCTATATCTAAGAAAATTAGGAATAGTAAAGCTTCAAGGATTCATATTGAAGAGGAAATAGATTTGACTGAAACATCAAACATTTCCTCTTCTAAGCTGAAATCTTAACCTTAACAATCACGCTAGTTGCTTGATTTTTACTGCTTTTATAGCTGTATTAAGCGAGCAAATTCCATCTTGATAGCAAGAAACCCAGTAATGAACGGTTTCTCTTCGGCGTAAAACGTATGGATCACAAGATGAAAAATAGCCTTGTAACTCCTGAACCATAAACTTTACATCGCTGTAGATTTCAATTTTGAGCTCTTCAGGTAACTGTGCCCAACCCATAAGCTCAAAAGTTTGCTCCATTTCATCAAACTCTTTCTTGCTCTCTTTTTTAATACGATTTAAAAGTGGAGTAACAAAAAAAGTTGTTTCAATTTGAGGAGCTACATGTGATTTAGAAATTGCATTAGGTGTCATGATAGTTGGGTTTTGTTTTTTGATTTACCCAAATCTAACCACGATGAGTGACAACATTATGTCACTCTTAAATTAATTATTTTATCTCTAGAATTTGCCCTTCAATTAATACTTAGATCATACATCATAATTTGAACTAGATCCTCGTTTTAATGTAGGCTTAAACGTCAGAGTTATATTTGTCCCTTTTTTTGGACTACTTTTAACGTCCAAGTTTCCATCTAACTGTGAAACAAAAACACTTATTAAGTTTTTCACTAATGAGCTATTGAAGTCATTAACGTCGAAACTAACTCCATTGATCTGAATAATAAATTCAATAAACCCACTTTTATGGTGTAAGTAAATTTCAAACGAAGGATTTTTGATACTAGCCAATGAGTGCTTTACTGAACTTGTAACTAGTTCATTAATTAGTAACCCAAATGGAATCGCTTGATTTACATTTAGCTTAATACTCTCTACATCGTAGTTAACATTTATTTCATTTTCTCCAGATGTGTTATGCTTTTTCAGCATATTTTCTATTTCTGATTTTATACTCTCATCAATAGAAATCGCTGTAAAATCCCCTGAGTTATATATTTGTTCATGTATAATTGCAATTGTTTTAATTCTTTGTACACTTAATCCAAGAACCTCTAGAACTTTAGAATCCTCACTCGAAAATATTTGTAGCTCTAACAGCCCCGAAATAATTGCCAAGTTATTTTTAACCCTATGATGTATTTCTGCAAGTAAGATTGTTTTTTCGTCTAGTTGTTGCTTTATTTTATCTTGTAGTTTAACGTAATTAGTAACGTCTAACACAATAATGTCCCATACCGTACACTTATTTTCATGGTCTCTAATGGGAGTCCCTATTCCTCTAATCCATTTTATTGCCCCATCAGCTGCTTTAATTTGATAAATACAATTCCATGAAGAATAATCTTTTGCAGATTTTTGCAGGCTTTTGATAACTCTATCACGGTCTTCTTCCATAATCTGATTCCAGAGTAAGGATTGGTTGCTCATTACTTCCTCTCGCGTTAACCCATAAAGCTTTTTTGCGCCTTTACTCATATAGTTAATAGCACTTTTACCATCCTCATATTGTATATATCTATGAACAGCTCCTTCAATATTATCAGTGATTGCTTTTAACTTTTGTTCACTTTCTTTTAATCCTTCTTCATATTTTTTTCTTGCACTAATATCTCTCCAGACCACATAAAAATAATCCCCATCTCCTTCTTCTATTTTTGTTAGCATTACTTCTGAGGGACTCACATCACCATTTACTTTTTTATGAAGCCACTCAAACCTGAGGTGTTTATCTTCTGAGGCCTTAATCATTTTTTCTATTGATCCACTATCAGATCTAGTGCCATTTTCTTGAAATTCTGGAGCTATTTGACTCGGTTTAAGTCCTATAAGCTCCTTCTTGAATCGCATACCTAAAGCTTTCAAAGCTGCATTGTTACAATCTACATATACTCCGTCTTTCAAAATTAGACATGGGTCAGTTGATCTGCTGAATAAATCCCTATACTTCTTTTCAGACTTAACAAGAGCTTCCTGAGTATTTTTTTTCTCAGTGATATTTTCTTTAACTGCAACATAGTTTATAATTTTACCATAAATATCTATAATTGGATATATGGAGGCCAATTCCCAAAATACTGTTCCGTCTTTGGCCTTATTTTCTAGTTCTCCATTCCAAATACTTCCACTTGAGATAGTTTTCCATAGATTTTTATAAAAATCAGTATCATGAACTCCCGACTTAAGGACACTGGGGGTTTTACCAACCACTTCTTCTAAAGTATAGCCAGTTAACTCAGTGAAATAATTATTTACATACTGTATTTTACCTTTCACATCTGTTATCAATATACTCGCAGGACTTTGATCTACGGCCATAGCCAATCTTATTTTTTCGTCATATAGACTCTCAATTTGATGTTGTTTATTAGACTCTTCTGTAAAATCAATTGCAGAACTAAAAAAATAACCTCTGCCTAATGGACCTGAACGAAACTTCCATAATACTTTCTTTCCTGTCTTAGTTCTTACCTCATTCATTTCATCTTCATGGATGGTCTCTAGCTCATATTTTTTATATATAAACTCCATTTTAGCCTTATAATCGTCTCCATAGGCTTTTCTACACCATGCTTCTATAGTTGGAATTTCATCTCTTGAATATCCCGTTAGCTTCAACCATTCTTCACTTATATGCTTTATAATTCCATTTTTATGAATCATCATAGGAACAGGTGCAGTTTCAATGGCTTTTGCAAATTTTTCTTTTTCATTAAAAAGTACCCCGTTTTTACGCATTAAAAGATATAAGGTCGAGTATAAACCTATACCGAAAAAAACAACTATTACTATATACAGTTGTTTTAATTTTCTGAGTAATAGATCATCTTCAATGATGTTTTCACTTAGATAATCATCTGCATTAGCATTTACATAATTATCGATGGGTTCAATCTTTTGCGTAATGTCTTGAAAAAGTAGGTTTAACTCTATAAAATCAGACTCAATATGATTTATCTTCGCAGTATTAACTTTAATTGAGCCTACATAATCTTTGAATGCGTTATAGGAAACGCTTAACGCTCTAGTCTGTTCATTACCTCCTAAATAGTTGTCTTTTATTATCACATATAAGCTATCTATTAAAGTGAAACTACTTTTGATTCTAAACTCAGTATCTGCTACAGTCAGGTTCTCCATATTATTCCCTGATAATAAGCTTACAATCTCCAATGCGTTCAGATTAAATTCATCAATTGCATCCCCAACTATATATGAGTGTTTATAAAATTTATCGAAATTCTTTGTAAGCTTATTTACATCTTGAGAGATATTCAGGCTGAATACTCCTAACAGGGTAAAGACTGCAATTGAGAATAATACCGGTAGATATCGCTCAGCCCACTTCCGATTTTGTTTAAAAAGCTTTCTTCGTTTAACATCATCACCATCATTAGACATAGACACCCTTAAAAAAATATTAAGCTATATACTATTAACTTAAAGCATCGCATTTGCTTAATGATTAATACTTAATATTTTTTACTCTATCAAATTTATTTCATTAGAAAACTTAAATTAATTGATATCACAAACGATTCCACTAATTGGGTTTGAGAGTATGAAAATACTCCTATAGGCATCCAATAAGAGTATTTTAATTCATTTAAGAAATCTAAACATATCCAAAATTGAATGTGATTTATTTTAAGGCCTTGTACATACTAACCAAATCAAAGTAATTATTAGATAATTTACAGAGTAGTTGGGGCATCTGACATTTACCAAATAACTAAAGATGTTTGATTTATTTTCCCAAATAAGCCAATAGACTATAAATCGCAATGAGGTCTCAATGCTCAATTTTAAGCAAATCAGTTTCAGATTTTCAAGTTCAATTGAAAATCTAGTTATATATATATTAAAACAATTAGGAAACTCTATTCTGGATAGACACTCTTTTTTGCAGCAAGAAGAGTATTCTTCATAAGCATGGCAACGGTCATCGGACCTACCCCTCCAGGAACTGGGGTTATCCAACTCGCTTTCTTTTTAACTGATTCAAAATCAACATCGCCAACAAGCTTATACCCTTTTTCAGAGGTTTCATCTGCAATTCGATTAATACCCACATCAATTATTACAGCACCTTCTTTTACCATTTCACCTTTAATTAAGTGAGGTTGTCCTGCTGCTACAATTAAAATATCTGCGTTAATTGTATGTAAGGTCAAATCTCTTGTGTATTTATGGCAAATAGTGGTTGTAGCTTTACCACTAGAGTTTTCTCTAGACAGCATGGTTGCCATGGGTGAACCAACTATATTACTTGCACCAACTACCACAGCATGTTTTGCTTTAACAGGAATGCTATAGTGTTTAAAAAGCTCCATCACTCCTGATGGCGTGCAACTTTTAAAGCATGGTTGGTCGAGCGACAATCGGCCAACATTCATTGGGTGAAAGCCATCCACATCTTTACGATAATCTATGGTTTCAATAACATCATGGGAAGATAGATGAGATGGTAAAGGAAGCTGAACTAAAATGCCATCTACATTATCATTGGTATTAAGTTCTCGAATAACACTTTTGAGTTCTTTCGCAGAAATGGTGTCTTGTAGAATCATCGTATTTGTCTCGATACCTACATCTTGGCAAGCTTTGGTTTTAGCACCCGTATAAACCAACGAAGCAGGATCGTCACCAACTAACACAACTTGTAGAAAAGGAGCTCTATTGCCCTTATTCATCCAATCAACCACATCCTCACGAACTCGTTCTCGAACAAGGCCCGCTACTTTTTTCCCATCAATTATTTCTGCACTCATCGTTATCGCTCTATGTTATATTTTTTCATTTTCGTATAGATGTGGCTACGCTGTAAACCTATAGCATCTGCCGTTTGTGAAATATTCCAATCATTCTTTTCAAGTTGATTTACAAGAAAAACACGTTCTACTTTCTCTTTGAAGTCTTGAAAATTGTCAATTTTATAGCCTAATCCTTCTAAATCGTTCGGTTCCGATTTGGACTCAAGAATGTCATTTACGGTTTCTTTGCTAATAACGTCACTTTGGGACAGAATACTTAACCGTTCAATCGCATTTTGTAACTCACGTACATTTCCAGACCAACCTTTTTTCTGAAGAGCTTTAAACCCCGATTCAGAAATACTTACTCCAGAAAAACTTATATCAGAAGTCTTCAATTTTTCTAAACACGCTTGAGCGATAAGAGGAATGTCTTCTTTCCGTTCAGCAAGTGAGGGAACATGGATAGGAATGACACTAATTCTATGAAATAGATCTTCCCTAAAATTTCCGGCTTTGATTTCTTTTTTCAGATCCTTATTTGTTGCTGCTAATATTCTAACATCAACAGAGATACTCTCATTACCACCAACACGTGTAATTTTATTTTCTTGTAAAGCGCGGAGTACTTTTGCCTGCGCATCAAGAGTCATATCTCCAATTTCATCTAGAAACAACGTTCCTTTATGTGCTTGCTCGAACTTTCCGATACGCTGATCATTAGCACCTGTGAACGCCCCTTTTTCGTGGCCAAAAAGTTCACTTTCTAACAAATCGGCAGGAATGGCAGCACAGTTTACTTCAACAAAAGTCTCATTTACTCTAGAGCTTTTTTCGTGAATCCACTTTGCAACGAGCTCTTTGCCTGTACCATTTTCACCTGTAATAAGCACTCTAGATTGTGTAGGAGCTACTTTTTCAATAATCGATTTAATCTGCATTATTGATTTACTCTCACCAATAATTTTTTGAATTTTTGGCAATTTGCGACGAATCTGCTTTACTTCTTTAGCTAGATTATTTTGAGAGAGAGCATTTCTAACCGTGAGCAACAATCGGTTTAAATCTGGTGGTTTTTCTAGGAAATCGTACGCTCCCATTTTAGTTGCTTCTACAGCAATATCGATAGAACCATGCCCCGAAATCATTATTACAGGTAAATCAAACCCAGCAGTTCTGAGCTGCCTTAATGTTTCAATGCCATCTATTCCTTTCATTTTTATATCAAGGAACATCAAATCGAAGTTATTCTGGGAGATTAGTTCAAGAGCCTCGCTTCCACTTTCGGCGGTGGTAACATCGTAATCCTCGAACTCCAAAATTTCTTTGAGCGTATTTCTGATGCCACGTTCATCATCAGTAACTAAGATATGTGCTTTTTGATTGGCCATGCGATAAACTAATCAATATTTAGCATACAGATACTCAAGAATTTTTTGATGTGATGCGTCAATTACACTAACCTTTCCCGTGAAGTTATTTGTAGCAATACTGTACGAAATCTCCTGTCCAGATTTTGAAGTAAAATAACCTGCTATCGTTCGCACTCCCCTTACATATCCTGTCTTACCTCTAAGGTTATTCGCTAATGGCGTATTTTTAAATCTATATGAGAGCGAACCATCAATTGCAGCTACGGGCAAACTATTATAGAATACATCAAATTTATTATGCTTTTGCATACTACTTAAAAGCTGAGATAGATTTTCTGTGGTAGTATAATTTCCGTCAGCCATTCCAGAACCATCATTCATTAGTACGAAGTTGGTATCTAGTTTCTGTTCTGCTAAAAAATTTCTTACTTCTGAAATTCCATTATCAAAAGTTCCTGGAATACCTCGCTTTTCGGCAGCAATAGTTTTAAGCAACATTTCTACATAAAAGTTATCACTTACTTTATTTGATCTATTAACAAGATCTACCAAAGGTTTTGATGTATGAGTAGCAAGTGTCTGGAAGTTGGTGTAATCGCGAGGGAATTTTTCCGAATCAAAAGATTCTTGTTTGGTGTCTTTTGCATTATTACGAATTAGAAAGTCTTCAAAACTCTCTAAAAAGAATAAGTCTGCCCCATCAACAGACAACGCTTCTGTTTCGTAGTAGCCTTGAGGTAAATCGCTGGCTAAAATAAATTGATTCTGCCCCATTAGTCGTCTATAAAACTCATCGTATTCTCTCTCTGGCTCTACAATAGTTTGTTTATTCGAAATCTTAATCTTATCAATTTTTGGATACCAATCTATACGAGGGGTGTCGCCAACCTTCCCGTCTGCAAAAACTTCTAAATCGAATGCATTGTTGTTAAATGAGAGCGCATTGATTTGAACACCGTAATAAAAATTCAAATCGTACCAATCCCAGCCTATTGGATAAACTTCATTGTCAAAATAGCTGGTTTCACCTATAAGCTTACCATCAATCTTTGCAATTCCTTTTGCTTTTAATTGTCTTAAGAAGCTTTTAAAAACATATTCACGATCGTCATTGTACAATGTACCACTTATGGAAGGATCTCCAGAGCCGCGAATAATTAGATCTCCATGCCACGTGGAATCTACTAATTCACCTTGGCTATAAATATTAGTTGTGTAGGTAAAGTCGCTACCTAATCGATCTACTGCGGCGGCAGTGGTGTATAATTTTTGATTTGAGGCTGGAATGATGAGTTTCTTAGGATTAACGCTCTCCAAGATTGAGCCGTCCTCTGCTCGAATGGTAACACCCCAAAATGCTTCTTGATTGGGTTGTTTACTTATAAGCTCTTCAAGCGATTGAGCAAAGCTAGAGCTACTAACAAAAATAATAAATAGGAAAAAAAGAACGCTACGGCTAATGTATTTCATCATCAGTTTACAAAGTACTTTTGTTCTTCAGCTTTGAAAGCTTCAAGAATTTCTTCTGGAGTTTGGCAAGCTAAAACCTGTTCTCGAAACGAACCACTATTCATCAGTCTTGAAATTCTACTTAACAATTTAATATGCAGGCTATTCCGGGAGTCTGGACCTACTAGAAGAAAAACCATGCGAACGGGTTCTTCGTCAATCGAGTCGAATGGTAAAGGCTCGTCTAAAAGGGCAAAAGCCGCGTAATTTTCTTCTACTGCTTTTGTTTTACAGTGTGGAATTCCTAATCCTTTTCCTACGCCAGTAGACATTACCTTTTCTCTTTCAAGAACAGCGACCTTTACTTCAGCAATTTTATCTGCACCTATTTTAGGCTCTAATGTGTCTATCAGTACTGAGATTAGCTCTTTTTTATTCTTTACTCTTAGCTGAGATAAAGTGGTTGTAGTATCCAGAAGTGAGAATAAGTTCATAGGCATGCCATATCCAATAGAGTGAATTATTAGGTCGGCAATATATGAATGACTTAGCTACTCTATCAAAGTTTAATTTGAGAGTTTTTAACTTTTTGATTCATTCAAATCTGATTTTATTACGAAGCAGAAAGATTTTTTCTTTAGGTTCCTAAAATTTCATTTCATAATTCAATTACTGTTACATCTTCACCATCTAAATCCGTAAACTTAGGGATGCATTGGATAGCAAGTACCCTCACCGTTTTTAAGAAAGATTTAAGGATAGAACTCCGAACAAAACATGCCATAAATATGGTTTTAGCATTCGTTGTGGCTTCTTTACTTCTTGTGATGTTTACCCTGAAAGTTCAAGATTTAAACCCTACGCCAAAAAGTGGTTTAGTTTGGATTATTATTCTTTTCTCAGCTCTTTCGTCTTTGGGGCGTAGCTTTATCATCGAAACTGATAAAAACACTTATAACGTATTAAGGATTTACGCTCAAGGATCATCCGTATTTGTTGGCAAAATGGTGTACAACATGCTTTTCACACTAGCCATCAACCTTTTAACATTTACGCTTTATATATTTTTGGCAAATATAATTGTCGTTTCCTGGTGGGCTTTTATTATGATTCTTTTCTTGGGAACGGCAGGGTTATCGAGTGTGTCTACAATGATAGCTGCTATTGTATCGCAAGCTGATCGTAAAGGAGCCATTTTTTCAGTACTTACCATTCCACTTTTTATACCGTTTATTCTATTGCTTACTAATTTAACAAAAGCTGCTTTTGTAAATGGAATGAATACAGGAGTAACAAATGATTTAATGGCACTTGTTGGGTTTATTGGTGTTACTATTACAGCTGGAATTATACTTTTTGAATATATTTGGGAGGAATGAGTTTGAGTATTGCTTTTGGAAATAGACGCATTATTGGCCAAAGAAGAGCCAAGAATCAGGTGGAACGGATTTTAGACTCTGAACGAATAAGTCATGCATATTTAATTTCGGGGCCAAATGGAGTTGGGAAAACAGCTTTTGCACTTGCTTTTGCAGAGATTATTAATGGAATAAGCCACCTCACCGATTTAGGTGAAAAAACAACCTCAAAAAAATCATCTTGGTTTACACACCCTGATATTCACATCTTTATACCAAAGCCAACTTCTGTTGATATATCGGATTTAAGAAGCAGGTTAGAGCTGCTGGCAAAAGATCCTTACGAGATTATTAATTACTCCCAACGACCATCGGTAAACGACAACCAATCTTCCAAAAACCTACAAGCTTTTTATCCTGTTGATTACTTCAGAGACGATATCCGCCCTCTTGCTAAGTTAAGACCAAACGAAGGTGAGCGTGTTATAATAATTATGACACAAGTTGAAACTATGCGAAAAGAAACGGCAAATGCGTTCTTAAAACTACTTGAGGAACCATCGGATCGTCTCATGTTTATTCTGACTACAGAAAGCTATGAAAACCTTCTTCCAACAATCACTTCTAGGTGTCAACACATTCCACTAGCAACGTTAACCCCTACTGAGGTTGAAGAGGGTTTGATTCATGTGGACGGTATAAATGCTGAGGATGCGAAATATCTAGCACGTGTATCTGGGGGAAATTACGCTAATACTCGTTTCTTTGATATTGGTAGGCTAAAGCAAACTCGTGAAGAAATTATAACCTTCCTTCGTCTTTCTTTTAGTCAAGATGCTACACAACTTTCTAAACTCACCCAAGATTGGCAAAGCTCCAACAATATTGAAGGAATGATTGCGCTCACAAATTTGATGGAGATGTATATTCGAGATATTATGGTGTACAAAACCACTCAAAATCCAAAGCTGATTACCAATATCGATCAACTTGATTCTATCAAAAAATTCGTTGGAGCATTGAAAGATGCCAAGTTGGAAGAGATGATTAAACACTTAAATGAGTGTCGCCCAATGTTACGCCAAAATGTATCGGCAAAGCTTATTTTTGTAGTATTAGCATTGCGTTTTTCAAGCTTAATGAGAGGTAATGAACCCATAATAGCCAGCAATGAAAACTGGAAACATTTACCTGCATTTGTAGAATAATGGCAAAAATCTACTTCGATAAAATGGAAGGTGCCGGTAACGATTTTATTGTTATGGATAACCGCCGTAACCTTTTTAATCTTGATGAAATTATCGAGATAACACCCAAACTATGTGATAGAAAATTTGGTGTTGGTGCAGATGGGATATTAGTTTTAGAGAATCCGCAAATCGCCAATGTAGACTACACCATGGTTTACCGAAATGCAGATGGTAGTGATGCTGGCATGTGTGGAAATGGAAGCCGTTGCCTCGCACTTTACGCTGTAACTAAAGGCTTTGATACTGTTCACTCCTTTAATGTACATAGTGCAATCTACACTGCTGAAGTAGATTTAAAGCAACAATCAGTGCAAATTACTTTCCCAGAAGTTAAAGTTCCGAATTCTGTGAAGGTTGATCATCAAACACTCTCTCAAGTATATACAGGCACCGAGCATGTTGTCAAGTTTGTGCCCTCAGAGACACTTAAAGATGAGAAGATTTTAGTAAGTGAGGGAAGTTCGATACGTTGGCATAGCTCTTTAAACCCTCCTGGAACAAATGTAAACTTTGTTCACATTGCTGATGCAGCCAATATCGATTTGCAAACTTATGAACGGGGCGTGGAAGATTTAACACTCGCTTGCGGAACAGGGGCCATTGCTTCAGCCATTGCAGCTCACCACGAAAGTGGCGCTATTGAGGGAGCATTTACCACTAATGTAAATGTGAAAGGTGGCTTACTTCAAATCTTGTTTAAGTATGATAATTCTGAAAATCTCTACAAAAACCTCAAGCTCAAAGGTCCTGCTAATTTTGTATTCAGTGGTATATTTAATGCATAGATTTCTCACTGTAATTGCACTCTGCGTTTTATTACTTTCGTGTTCTAGTTCACGTCAGACAGCTAATAATACCAATACTTTCGCTACTCCCGATTACAGTTTGTATAGTCCTTTACTGATTAAAGGCCAACTTCCGGCTCCTCAATCCATCAAAAGCATACAATTATACAGAAAGGGTAACTCGCAAAACCCTCCAATAATAAAACTTGGTTCTTCAGCACGCATTGTCTTGGAATTTGATGAGCTTAGTTCATTAAGTGGCCAATATACTATTCGATTCACTCATCACAATCAGGATTGGAGCCCGAGTAACATTCCCGATGTATGGTTTCTAGATGGAATTAATGATTTGTTAGTACAAAACGGAGATGCTAACCGACTTTCAAAGCCAAATTTTTATCGATATAAAACTGAGTTTCCAAATCAGCAGATGAAGTTTAAAACAAGTGGAAACTATCTCCTACACGTTTACGACTTTTCATCTAATACCGAATTATTCAGCTTACCTTTTTTCGTTACTGAAGATGTGGGTAGCATTACAAGTAATAGTGAAACAGTCTACAACAGCGGGTCTTCATACTCTAGTATAAATCAACTTTTTTCTGAATATGAGTATCCAGAAGGTATAACAATGCCTCAATTTGACCTTACTTTTTCATTCGTACAAAATAGGTTTTGGGGAAGCTCCATCACCCCCACTGAAAAGGATATGAGCAATCCTGGAAAAATTCGTTTTTATACGGCTAGAAGAAATTCATTTTCTGCTGAGTTTGATTTTATTCCTTTAGATCTTTCCGAACTTAATATCGATAACTGGAGAATAGTTGATTGGCAACCAGAGTTTACCCCTCCTCGTATCGTTCTTAAAGAAGATGTTATTAACTTCTCAGCCAGTTCAACCCCTACGTATTCTTCAAATTTTGGAAACCCTAGCGGCAGTAATTTTGATAGATATGCTAATGTAATGTTTTCCTTAGAGCTTGGAGACCTTCAAAATTCCAATCCAGAAATTTATATTTCAGGAGACTTTAACCAATGGCGTGCTGATGCTCAGTATAAGCTATTTAAAAATAATGACTCTGGATTATGGGAAACGAATGTAATAATAAAACAAGGCAAGTATCGCTATAAGTATTTTATGAAGAATGAATACTCTGATTCTGATTTTGTACCCTTAAACGATGCCATTTCAAATGTGAAACAAGAATATTTCGGTTTTGTCTACTACAGAGACCCTGAGTACAATTACCAGCGCTTGCTTATTACTACAAATTTCGATTCTAACGATTAAAAATCTATCCCAATACTAAAGTAATGAACAGCTTTGGGATTGAAACCTGTGCGGTCGTAAGCCCAACCGATATCGTATCCAAAAGGTAGACCAAAAAGAATAGACCGAATACCAAAGCCAGCTCCAATTAGCACATCTCCATCAATGTAGGGAACTTCTATATATTCTCCTGGGCCTATTGGTGCGTAGCCAACCCGTTGCTTACCCACTGTAAAGTCCAATCCTCTACTATTCGTAATTGGGTTATTGTTTACATCGAATAAGTTGTAGGAAATATTTTCACCCCAAGCAGTACCGGCATCAATGAACGCTAAACCTGTTAAATTATAGAGTGGTAATATTGGTAAAGCGCCGGGTACTATAGCTGCAAACATAGGGAATCTAAATTCAGCGTTAATCAACCCGAAATAGTTACCGTAAATGGAGTTGTATTCAAAACCACGTAACGGTACCGCGGGTACAGTGAAAAAAGAATCTGCCAAACGATCTATAGAAATACCGTTATCCGCCCACTTTTGATTTAGCCATCCTAGCTTACCACCCATAAAGTAATTCTGGGCATCTTTCCCTATCGACGCACCACCAGAAAATCTAAGCCCTATAGAGTAACGTGTTCCTAAGTCTACATACTTTCTAAAATCGCCCAAGACAGACGCAAACTGTGGAGATGAAGAACTAAACGCTGGACTTGCGCTAATCCCTATAGAGTAACGTGAGCCTGCTTCTGGTGTAATAAAACCAGGACGAGTGTTATCGCTTGTAAATATTATCTCAGGATTGATAAATTGACTTTTCTCATTCGGATTTCTACTTGAGTTAGAAGTGGCTCCCGTATCATCAATAACACCATAAACTGTGTTGTAATCTAGAATAACGCCAATCATTGTTAAGTTGAAATCAAAACGTCTGAATTTATCAATAGGATATTGCAGAGTCATTCCTGATCCGTAGGTTCTATATCGAATTAATTCACCATAGTAAGTTTGGTACTTCCTAGCTGTATGGAAATAACTTAAAAAGTAATTCATACGATTCTTGAAATTCCCATACTGTATACTGTAGTCACTATCGCGAAGATCAAACACAAAATTTGTTCCTAAGGAGATCTGATGATCTCCCAGCAAGTCAGTTACTAAAAACTGTGCTAAAGCTGATGAGCCGTATGTTGAAGCTACAAAAGTTGGGCTATAAGCTATATCAACATCAAATTTAAGGCGATATTCTTCAGGTACATATTTACCGTCTTCCGTAATGTTATTTTTAACATCAAAACTCATGATGTCTTTAAGAACTAGTGTCGTGTCTTGAATTACGTCATCCGCAAATACATAATTTCTGAAGTCAATAACTCCTTCTTCAACGGTCTCTTCTTCTTCAACAACTTTTTCCTTTTTCTCTTCTTCCTCAATTTTGGCAACAGAAGCTACTCCAGAGGAGAACATTTGCCGAGCATAAGCCGTTGCAGGCACTCTTTGCTCTTCTGTTTCTGTATCCCTGCGTTGTGCCCAATAGTTCGCTTTTAAGCTTGTACTTTTCTTTCTATTAAAAGGACTTTTAAGTAGAAATACATCTATATATCCTTGATTGATTGCTCCAAAAGCAATTCTTGTCCCATCTGCACTTATAGATAGCTGAGATATTCCAGCTTGTAAGTCTGTTAATGGAGTAGAAGTTCTAGTAGCTGTATCAAGTGTATAGATATTTTGAATACCATTCTCATCAGATATAAAAACAATACGACCATCTAATGTTGAGCTTGGTTGCATCTCGCTCCAATTTGGCGTACTTGTTAATCGGATAGTCTTTTTGGAGTCTAGATTAATCTGATAAATATCGGTTTGATACATGCTCTCGTTATTGAGCAAATTATACTCTGTAGTGTAAGTACCTAATTCGGTTTTAGCGCCTCGGTTGGAAGTGAAATAGATTGATTTGGAATCACTAGCCCAAGCAGGTTCTCTGTCAGAAAAAAAGTCTTGCGTTAAATCTATAAGCTCTTTTGTCTCCAAATTGTAGACAAATATATCTTGATATGGGCCAACATTTCCATCAAAAGCAATTTTAGTACCATCTGGTGACCAAGCAACTGAGCCAATGGCGTCTAAATCTGGGAATTTAAGTTTCTCTAACTTACCTGTAGCATAATCTATGATGGCAATATCATCTCTCCCTTTAGATTTTGTTGAGAGTGCTAACTTCCTTCCATTTGGCGACCAAGTAAGATTCGGGTTTAAAATATTTAGTTCTTCGAAATCAGGATTATCCTCTCCCCTAATCAATGTTTTGAGCTTTTTACCATCAATAGTGTTAATTACTACAACATCAAAATAGCCGCGCTTGTTGGTTATAAAAGCAACTTTATCGCCTTGGGGAGAAATGGCAGGACTAGTATTATATGTACCAAATAATCCTCTCTTCGTGAGTAGAGTCGCAATATTATCGGCGCTTTCTCTTTCTGCAACTTCCGGGTAATAGCGTTTTTTAAGCGCGTCTTGCCATTTGTCGGATAGCTCCTCTAAAGTATAACCCAATGAAAGGTTTAGACCGTACTCAACACTTCTACTTGTTTTAATACGCTGCAAAATTTCTGCAATTTTCTCTCTACCGTATTCTTCTACAATAAAATTCCAAACTGATTGGCCACCTCTATAGGAATAATAACCACTCAAATATGGAATCGGCGGTAGATAGTTATTTATTACCGCATCTCTTACGAACATATCGGTATTAGTATCCCAACCGAGAGCGGTGTATTCAGCAAGACCTTCCTCAAACCAAAGTGGAAATACTAGTTGGATGTTGTTCTGAATTATAGATTGTATGGTGCCACCATAAAACATGTCGTTAAAGACAGCATGTACCAATTCATGATGTAAAGTTCTTCTGAATTCTGCATAATCTCCTGAGAACGGAATAGTCATTCTATTTTTCATCTTATCGGTAACACCACCAATCCCCTCTGCACTAGTTGGTAATGTAACTACGTTAGTTTGTGAAAAATCGTTATGAGAATCATAAATAATAACTGAGATACGATCTGAAATTTCATGATCGAAATCTTCTTCCAACTGTTTATAAGCACTTTCAATACTTAGGGCAGCAAACTCAGCTAATTCATAGTTCTGAGTTGAGTAATAGTATACATCAAAGTGTTTAGATTTAATGGTACGCCATTCGAATTCGTCGTACTGAACTCTATTCTTCCCAAATGAATAATACTGTGCCGAAACACTACTCGTAATAATTAAGCCTAAGAGAAGAGTTAAAAACAGTCCTAATTTCATATTTTCTCCATCAATAGTTACGCTGGAACAAAATCAATTTGTCTTTTCTGTAAATTTGTGCTTTGCACCTTTACTTTAATAGTATCGCCTAGTTGGAAATTCTTTCCTGATGACTTACCTACTAAAGCATGTCGCTGTTGATTGTATAGATAATAATCACCTTTCATATCTCCAATTCTAATCATTCCTTCGCAGTGTACATCTTTAAGATTTACAAAAAGGCCTCGCTCTGTAACACCGCTTATCACTCCTTCAAAAACTTCTCCAATTCTATCACTTAGAAACTCCACTTGCTTCAATTTAATAGAATCTCTTTCTGCATCTACCGCAACACGTTCACGTTCGCTGCAATGTTCTCCGTCTTTTGAAAGAGCATCAAATGTATAAGCCATTGTACCTGCGGCGTACCCTTTTAGTAGCCTGTGCACAATAACGTCGGGGTAACGGCGAATAGGGCTTGTAAAGTGTGCGTAATGTTCAAATCCTAAACCAAAATGGCCAAGATTTGCAGGACTGTATTCTGCTTTTGCCATTGCACGAAGCATTAGTCCATTTACAATTGTTTCTACAGCAGTGCCTTTTACATTCAGAAGTAACTCATTAAGCCTTTTGGGAGAGATATTATCACCAACTTCAAATTTGATCCCAAATGGACTTACTTGCTCTGCTATACCTGCTAATTTTTCTAAGTTTGGATTGTCATGCACTCTATAAAAGAATGGATACAGATCTTTAGTTTTCTTTTTGCCTGATTGTTTTCTGAGGTTATCGATATGCGTGGCTACCGTTTTGTTAGCCATTAACATACACTCCTCAATCAGGCGATGAGCAAATATTCTTTTTTTAATAACAACTTCAATTGGCTTGCCCTTTTCATCTAGAATAAACCGTGGCTCAGGTGTGTCAAAATCAATAGCGCCTTCTTTAAATCGTTTTTCTAGAAGCACCTTAGCTAACTTTTCAACAGATTTTAGCTCTTTATTTATTTTATGGCTTTTACCATCTAACACTTCCTGCGCTTCTTCATAACTAAATCGAAATTTGGAGTGAATTACGGTCTCTTCAATAGAATAATCTACCAAGTTACCTTTACTATCAAGCTCCATAAAGCAGCTGTAAGTTAGTTTGTCTTCGTTAGGCCTTAAACTACAAACACCATTGCTTAGCCTTTCGGGTAACATTGGTATCACTCTATCAACCAAATAAACACTCGTTCCTCTACTAAATGCTTCTTTGTCTAGTGGGGTATCTGGGCGAACGTAATGCGAAACATCTGCGATGTGAACTCCCAAGTAATAATTGCCATTCTCCAAAGTCGAAATACTTAATGCATCATCAAAGTCTTTAGCATCTACCGGATCTATGGTAAATACAATTTCTTTTCGCATATCTCTACGTCGGGCAATCTCTTCTTCAGGAACTTCTAAAGGAATTTGATCTGCGAATTTATCCACTTCTTCGGGGAAGTCGGATCTCAACTGATTTTCGGCTAAAATGGAGAGAATATTAGCGTCATTAGTACCCACTTTGCCTAGTCTCGACATAACTTCAGCTTCAGGCAACGCTAAAGGATGAATCCATTTCTTGAGTTTAAAAATAACTTTCTCTTGATCTTCAGCACCATGCAAGGAGTCTTCCAATACAAAGAAGTCGGTGTGAGCCGATTTCTGATCTGGCTCAATAATGTAAGTATTAACACCTGTACTCTTCAGCGTACCTACATAAAACTCTTTACCTCTTTTAATGATTTCAACTACTTTCCCCTTAGGTTGGCCATTTCTTTTATTCCCAGAAATCTTAACTGCCACTCTATCGCCAGGTAGTGCTACACCTGTATCATGGCGAGAAATCATAATGTCTTCATCAAGATTATCGACGATAACATAGCCTGTACCTCTTTGGGTGATCTCTATTTTTCCTTCAATTAAACTTCTATCTACTTTCTTCTTTTTTAGAGCTGCTTTAAAGTGAATTACATCCCCTTGTCTGAATAACAAACCTCTAGATACTAGCCGCGTAATTGTCTTTTTAAGCCGCGCCATATCTTTATTGCTATTCATTGCCAGAGCATTGGCCAAAACATCTATCGATAGTCGCTTTTCAGCGCTATTTTTAACTAGATCAATTACAATTTCTTCTAAACTACTCAGTCTTGAGTTTCTACTCATTAGTACCTTTTCTATTAACTTGGATTCTCTTCTTGCTCATAACTAGCAATATCATTGTTTTCTTTTATCCCAAAAATCTTTCTAAAAGGAATAGCCAATTTCTTGAAGAATTCATTCCATGAATTAAACCCGTACGTCGTTTCAATACCTATTCCATTAATATCTTGAGTCTGTTGAGTTTGTTGGCCACCTTCATTTCCACTAAAGGTAGGATCTTGCCTATGGAAAGCTGATACTGATAGCGTTCTATTAATCCTATAGGTTGCCCCAAGGTCGCCAATATTCGATTGTGCTCCAGTAATCTGACCATCTCTACTCAGAATTATTTTGTCGTTGTACAATCTAAGTGCAACTCCTAAATCAATTTGATTATACGTATTTAAGCTAAAATCTACATCTAACGTACTCAAATCACTTCTTAAGAGCGAATTTATTTGATTAGATAGTAACGGACTTATCACTTGGCTAGATAGCAATGGGTTTAATACCGCAGCTCCAGCATTACTCGACAAGTTGTCTGTTAACGAACTTGCACCACCCACTGAAGAATTAGAAGGAATAAAATCTTCTAGTAAAAGGAAACTTGTTGCCTGTAAGAGCTTCTCTTCTTCATTCTGATTGAGCGCATTTATCTGTGCCAACAAAGTGGAATTTTGCCTTGATTCGAAAGTATTAGGCAGTCTGAAATAAAAATTATTTTCGATTGTTGATAGCGAACCACCAATGTTAAGTACTAAATCTATCGGTACACGCTGAACAGTGGATGGATCTCTTTCAGCTCGAACAGATGTTAACGTCTGGATATCTGGGCGTGCTGAGAATACCGCGTTTAAATTAATTCTTGCATTAGCAGGCTCTCCCTCCCAAACAATACTACCACCAGGTTCTAGTGTAAATTTTCGGGTAAAAATATCCCCACTCACAAATTGATATGTACCACCAGTAATGTCAAATCTCCCGAAGATGCTCAAATCCTGATCTTGAAGCCTAATTCTAAGTCGACCTGTTCCGTCACTTGTAATTACATCTCCAGTAACAGGGTCAAAAACGAGTTTAACCGTCATTGGATTATTCGCTACAAATTGTAGATCTAAAGTAAAACGCTCAGCAAAAGTTAGGTTCGAAGGATCAGAATCTTTCGTGTTGTTAAATATCGAATTGTTTCCTGTTTTTGTTGAATCGCTATCATATACATCGAAGGAATCAACAAAGCGAATAAACTTACTATCCTCATCAAACTCTGTTTCTTCTAGCAGAGGTAACCCAATTTCAGAGAAATCTGAAAGTACAAATGGTGTAGTGGTTTCAATAACAGGCTTGAGATTTGACCCATACATTCTAATTAATCCACTCCCATAGGCTTTACCATAAAAGGGTAAATCGGGAGCAAATTGGCTATTCAAAAACTGAAATTCCTCAGCTTTAATATTGATATCCATACTATGGGTACCTGAAAAATCATTGAAATTATAATAGCCATCCAATGTTGCTAATCCTCCAGAGGGATCGAGAAGAAATATATCTTTAAAAACCAATCCATCTCTTCTTGAAAAGCTAACCGGTCCTTGCCCATAATAATACGTATCTAAAAACCGAGGCTTCATATAAACCGCGTCTTCCATACCAATTCCGAAATTCAGATAGAAGTCATAATCTTCTAAATTTCCCCAAATTTTCCCCTTTCCTTTTGCTATACCAGCCATTTCGGTAAAAACTTTCGGCGCTAAATAAGGAATAATCCATAAGTCGACGGAGTTTAAATCTATATCGAAGTTGAAGAGTGAATCTACTGCGGGAAACTCTCCGTTCTTAGGTGCTAATACATAACCGTTTATTTCAATATCTTGGCCTTCTCTATCATTTCGAGCAAAATACTCGGGATAACTTACTGAGTCTGTTTTGATTTTTATGCTTGTATCGAAGCGATTAAGAGAATTATTAAAATTACTTGATATCTCTAAGTCTCCAACTACATTATCGCTCATTGTAAAACGTTTAAGATCTATTAAACCCTCTATAGATGGGATGGTTGAAAGTGAACGGGTGGTAAATGTCCCATTCAAATTCCCTGAGAAACTAATAGCTCCTCTAATAATATCTGAAATCTTGCCTAAGTCTACTCCTCGTATAAGGTAGTTCACCGAATCATCTACATTATCACTAAAAATACCTTCTACATTCAGGTATTGCTGCTCGCTCTCAAAAATAAAGTCTTGTACAATCCATTCTTTCTTATTCGTAAATGTTACCGAAGGCGTTGCTCTATTTACCCAATTATAAAAATCGCTGCCTAACTTAAACTCGTTAATGTTCATCGTAACAGAAGTGTCTTGAATCACCGCTGTTCCCTGCATATTAAAAGAAACATCATTCCCAATTCGCTTAACATTCTGAGTAACAAAAAGTGAATCTCTGTTCAGTGATGCTTGTAATTCGAAACCTTCAGCTTCAAACATATCTGATGTTAGATGCTCAATATTTGTTTGCAGTTCAAAGCCTGAAAAATCTCTAATCCTTTCGTCATGCCTAAAACTACCCGTAAGCTGAGCACGAAGACTGTCAGCACGCTTATCATTATAACTCAGCAATTTATCATAGATATCTACATTAAATAATAGCCGATCGTTATTTACAGAAATATTAGAAGTGATTTTTGCCTGACTATAGAAATTGGGAATTTCTGGAAAGTAAGCTTTCACATAATCTAGGTTCTTTAATTGAGCGACAAGCTTAAAGTCGTGATTTTGAAATAGAATTTGCTTCTTTAAAGCGTTGCCTTCTTCTTCAAAAAGAAGTTCGTCATTAAGTCTCTTTTTGAAGAATTTACGCCAATATATTGCTAATTCTGGAAGCTGTGATGGGTAATAATTTCCTTCCAAAGAAAGGTCTAAAGCAGATGTGGTTAACCGCAATAGTTTCGTTCCGTTCTGGTTGTTGGATAAATCAGCATAGATTAAATGAGATAATAGAGTATCATTACCAACTACTGCTTCTGGAATGTCTATACTTAATTTACCGAAGGCATTATCAATGCTACTTCCTGAAATATCTATAACGTACTCAACATCTACAAAGGCATTTGCCATTGCATCTAATTGAACTAAGTTCTTTAGATCAACATTAACACCATTTCCTTCAAGCTTCAGTGTTTTGGTCTCATTTCTAAGGTCAAGCACACCGTTGCCACTTAGCGTTGCATTCTGTGTGACGAGTGTGAAAATTGGGGTTACTAATCCATTTTTAGTTGGTGCATTTATGTCTAGCAAGTCGAAACGAACGCCATTAAACTGCCCCTTTTGGAAGTTTGCCCTTAGTTCTTCAATGGTATTAAAATCTCGGTAATCTTTTAACTTAATTGAACCTTGAGAAGTAAGTTTTGACGTGGTAATTCTTCCTGCTAATACACCTCCAAGGTCTAAAGAATCTGTTCTAAACTTCAGATTTAAGTCTCGAGTGTTTTGTAATCCCATCTCTCCTTCTAGCCTTACCGAACCTCGGTCGCTAATCCCTTCTACAATCCCATTTAGCTTATTTAAATTCCCTTCGATATCTGCCGTTAATATTAAATTGCTAAGGGCCTCTAATTGAGGTTGCGAAATTTGATCTATCAAAGACTTGGCATCTACTTTGTCAAAAATAGTTTCTCGCAGACTTAAATTATATCCAAGGTTACTGCTGTTAAGTAGACTACTAAGGCTTCCCGTTGCCTTAAACCCAGAGTTCCCATATTGCAATGCTAAATCATTAACATAAAGTAAATCCAAATCGCCCTCGATATTCATAGCTACGAAAATGGGTTTATCTAATGCAGGAGCATAGGGTATAAATTGCTTAATTCGCCTTGGTGCCACAATTAACTCATTCAAATCAATATCAAGAGAAGCTACCCTTAACTGAGTTAATAGATCACCTTTAAACAAGTCAACTTCATTAGACTTCCCACTAAATTTTAGGTAGGTATCTGATGTATTTAAGTTGAATGAATTAAATTCTAAAAATCTATTGTTGTTATAAATCTGGCCATAAATCTGTGCTTTAGGAACATCAAGCTCAGGAATGCTCAGTGTTAGATTATTTATATCCAAGAACCGTTGGCTACTTTTATATTCAAAAAACATAGATAGGTCGATATTCCGAAAGGTGAGGCTATCGCTTGATGAAAATGTTTGGTGAGGTTTAAATAGTTGCCTAATAATTACCGTACCAGATTGAACAATAACGTTGGGTGCTAAGATTTCGAAAAAAGGCTTTTCAGCCTCTTCTTTATCGATGAGAACAATTTCAGGTCTCTTTTTGATTGCCGCTAAAAAAGCATCTTTTTTAGTTCCGTCTATTACAACTGTTGGGGCACTAACGCTTAGGCCTGTAACTATGAATTCTTGCCTAAGCAATGCAAAAATATCTAAACTTGCTGAAAGGCTATCTGCGTGGAATACTGCTTCTGTGCTCGACGAATCTGGATAGAGATTTACTTCTTTAAGTTCGAAGGTCATTGGCACAATCCCTCGGAGCTGACCAATTGTTAAGACACCTTCGTATTTCGAACTAAAGTTCTTTTCTATTCGAGTGGCTATATACGTTTTGGTTAATTTTAATTGCAAGATACCAAAGCCGATTGCTCCAACTACAATCAATGCCAAACCTATAATCCCAAAAGAGACCCAAAAGGCATTCCAGCTTTTATGTAACCAACGTAATAAGGTCACTTAGTTAAACTCCTTCAAAATAAATTTCCAAGCTTCTAAAATTATCTCAGTTTGTTCGAATTTCTTTGTAAACGGCTTCTCTAAATCTTCTAATAATACTAAGCGAATGGTAGAGTTCGCAACTTTCTTATCGTGTAGCATTAGATTAGTTAATTCTTTTGGAAGTAACGAGTTATCTAGGCTCAAATTATATAGAGATTTAAAACGTACTAAATCAGCCAAGTTTAGTTCAGCCCCCAGCTTGTTTGACACAAACACAGCAGCCATCATTCCCATATACACGGCTTCCCCATGAGTGAATCTTTTATACTCGCCTTTTCTCTCAATTACGTGTGCAAAAGTGTGCCCAAAGTTTAAAAATTCACGAATTCCTGCCTCCTTTACATCTTGAGAAACTATCGCAACTTTTATAGCTGCACTTTTTTCGATTATGTCTTTCCAGGCTTTTGGCTCTTTAAATTCCTGATCAATAATCAACTCTCTAAGCTCATCAAATATCTTTTTATCCTGGATGAAGCCATACTTTAGTATTTCACTTAAACCGCTAATCCATTCTTGTTTTGGTAGAGTTTCCAAAAATTGAAGATCCGCAAAAACAGCTTTAGGTTGATAAAAAGCTCCAATTAGATTTTTACCCGTAGTGTGATTGATTCCTGTTTTGCCTCCTATTGAACTATCTACCATGGCTAAAAGTGTGGTTGGTATATGTATAAGTGGAATACCGCGTAGTACAGAAGCTGCCACAAAACCAGCTAAATCTCCCGTTACTCCACCACCTATTGCTAGTAACGGTGTTTTACGTTCAATCTGAGCCTTCAGAACTACATCCAAAATCTCAGAGTATTCGTTTATACATTTACTCTTCTCGCCCGCAGGAATAACATGTTTTACCACCGTTTCAAAAGTTGTATTTAACTCACCAAAAATGGTTTCACTATGTAGCAGGTTTACATTCTCATCTATAAGTACAAGAACTTTCTGAGTTGAATATTCCGATTTAATAAAGCTAATTGCTTCGTTAAATATATTATAGCCTACCCTAATTTTATACGAATCAGACGTTGTGGTAGTAAGAGTTAAAGGATCAAACATGTTTTTTTATCTTATCAATAATAATATCTACAAGCTGTTCTTCTATGGCAAACCCATCACTTATCACTTGTATTTGAGCTTGTTTATAATATTTTTCTCGGTTGGAATATAGCATATTAAGCTCATTAAGAAGTTCTTCTCTAGACTTTATTTTTCCTTGTTTATCAAGAACTATCGGTCTTTTTTTATTACGACGAACACGGTTAACAATTACGTCCATTGGTGTATCAATGAAAATGAGAAGCCCATGAAGTTTAAGATGATCTACAATGTTTTGGTTTTGTAATGAACCACCTCCCAAAGCAAGTATGCCTTTAAAACTAGAAGATAAATCCATCAGGTACTCTCGCTCCTTCTCTCTGAAGTAGGATTCTCCTTCGTTCTTAAAGATATCTGGGATTGATTTCCCTTCTTTCCTTTCTAGATAACGATCTAAATCTTGAAAGGGTAATTCCAACTTCTTTGATAGTAAACTACCAATACTGCTTTTACCAGTGGCCATAAAACCACACAAGTAGAAGATATCTACATACTTTTTTAATCGATGCTCATTCATTACTAGGATTCTTTGGAGCTACAAATTCCACTTCTTCACGTTCTACAATCACAGCTCCAGGAGCTGCTTTTTTAACTTTGCGCACAAATTTTTTCTTTGTAACTATAACAGGAACTAATTCTGCACCTCGGGCTTTTGAGTTATAAGCCGCATAAGCGGCTGCTTCTTGAACAACCGTTTTAGGTGGAAATTTTTTATTATTTCCCATCCGAATTATAACATGTGAACCTGAAACCCCTCGTGCATGTAACCAAATGTCTTCTTTGTGTGCCATTTGTACTAAAATATCATTATTTCGGGCATTTTTCCCTATCCAAACAGTAAAACCTTGAACCTCGAACACATGGAATGGGTGCCCCGAATCAACAGTACTTTCTTTAGTACCAACTCCTAGCTCCAAGAGTTGTTCCTTATGCTTTTTTTCCCATTCCTGAAGTTCATATAACTTTCGAATTTCTTGGAACTCAGCAATCAGAAACTCCAATGTTTTTTTTCGCCCCTCCAATAGTGGGATGCGCTTTAAAGCCTCTTTATATGAAATCGCAGAGTTCCTTGCCTTTTCATAATACCGCTCCGCGTTTTCAACAATGCTCAGTTTAGGGTCTAATCGTATCTCAATTTTTTTACCTGCATCGTATAAATCCTCAACAGCAATTTTGTCCCCATCAATTTTTCCTAAATGTGCATTCGCCATTAACAAGTGCGCAAATTTTTCATATTCCTCTGAGCGAGATAATCCTTTATCTGCTAACGAAAGGTTTTTAAGACCTGAAGCCGTTCTCTTTACTTGTCTTTTAAGCGACTTAAGCAACTCCCCCTTTTTCTGCCTTAATCTTTGTGTATGCGAATAGGTTTTAAATCTATAGGCAATTAAATCATTCACGGAATTAAAGTTCCGTTCAGTCTTAATCGGTAGAATACTCTGCTTAAAAAGTGTAGTATTCCCATTATCTAACAGCCTAAACTCTGGTTCTTCTAGTATACTTTTTGAGAACAGTTCAATATTCTGAGTTAGACTAGAGTTATCCATCTCAGTAAGCTTATGTTCCTTAATAAGCTCTGTTAAATGTGTTCTGGGGAGTAAAGGGTTTATGGTTGTGATTTTATCTTTAATACTTAATTCGGAGCTGGGTTCTTTAAACAGTATAATCTCTTTTGAACTCGGTAAATCACTAGAGCTCCCTTTGAAAGCTTCAACAAAAACTCCTTCTTTTATAAGAAATACATTCGCTTGATTACTGAACAACTTAAAAACTAGTTCATATCCGTTCTCTAAAACTATTGTGAGTATTCGGTCTGTTTCAGCAATAGAAATATCCAATACTTTTAGATCTTCAAGCTCCTCAAAAAATGTTAATCTATTCTTCTGCTTAGGTGGTGCATAGGTGTCCAAAAACAATGCGATATTTCCAGGCGACGTACTAAAAACCAGCTTCATTCGTTTCCGCTCTAATTCCACATGAAACTCTATTAGATTTTTGAATCTTGTGGTAGACAACACAATTTGGGCACCTATCAAATTGTGTTTTAAGATGTTCTTTAAATATATTAGTTCGTAGTAATTCATTGAAGAAAGGGAGAGAAATAAAGAAAGTTATGCATTATCCAATATTCAGTTCCATCGTAAATACGGTAGATACGCAACTCGAAAAGCGTGGAATTTCTGCCGAAACATTTAGTACTTGGGAAAATAGTAAAATTAATGCCACCGGTTTAGAGTTAGAAATTGGCTTATCGAAAGTCTCTCAATATATGAAATCACTATCAATCAATTTTGATTGGGATGGATTTCGTGAACGGTCTCTTGCTAAGCAGCTTGAGGGCATGGCATCTCACCCTTTTCTTAAAATCGACAAACTAAATGAGAGTAGCATTGTCCCCACTATTGATGTAGAAATGGCTTGGCTATTTGATGTGAATTTATGTCAGCCCGAAATCCCAGAACTCTCCGGAAATTATAGAATAGAACAAGCAAGCGCTTGGATGGAGTCGATTAACCGCCAAGTAAACCATTTATTAGTGAATGACGACATTATCACACGTTGGCATATAGAAATTGAGGGTGATGAGAACGGCAAATATCTATCCGCCATTAACCTAATTTCATACTTTCAATATAGACTTGATACCCCGAAAAGTCTTAATGAGGTGAAGCATTATGTAAGTCGCCGATTACACGATTTACTCCTCAAAGCCAATAAGGTGCTTTATATTGCTGATGATATTTTGAGTAAAACCATCGCTGCTTAACATTCTTCTGTGCTAGAAAATTAGTTTTCTGAGCGAGCGAGAGCACTCTTTACAGGATAAAATAATTCAATTCTCATTCCCTTCAAGTAAACCTACAGAGCAAGATTTATCTTTCTGATGTATTCGTAATGCGGATAGGTTGAGAATTTCTCTAGGTGTTTCGCTATAACAATTTTTTCTAACGAGCCGAGAATTCCTGCGCCATTTTGGGGCAAAACCTAAATTAAAGGCCAAAAAAAAGGCTTCGAAGTAACTCGAAGCCTGAAAATCTATTTTTTCTTCTTATGCCTGTTTTTTCTCAGGCGCTTTTTACGCTTGTGTTTTGCAATTTTAGCGCGCTTTCTTTTTTTACCACTTGGCATTGATGATCACCAGAAATTACTAGTTGTTGTTTTTTGTTCGAACGGGTCAAAAATAAGAACTTTTTTGATGCTTTTCTAAATCAATTTTCAATCATCATTTTTACGTTCACTGCTTCTTTAAATTCTTTAGACATTTTGAGCACTGGAACGAACTGTTCTGGCACAATAACTTCTTCATTAGTTTTTGGGTTTCTTGCAACTCGTTGCGCTCTTTTCACAACTTTGAAACTCCCAAATCCTCTTAGTTCTATAGAATCGCCCCGTTTCATTGCGTCGATAACAGTTTCAAGAAAACCATTTACAACAGCTTCTGTTTCTACTTTTGTAAGGCCAACTGATGCCGAAATAATATCGACCATGTCTGCTTTAGTCATAATAGGCGGTTTTTTATGTTAATTTTTCTCTGTTCAATAGGTTAAAACACAGAACTCAATAAATCGTTCCAAAGCTCAAATGTATGATATTTTGGACTTCTATAAATGTTCCTCTTAATTATTGCTAAATCTTTTTTACTTTCACATGCATAAATTGAATGTGTAAATACAAAGTAATCTAGCAAATCTTATGGAAATGTTTGAAAATGTAATTAACTGGCTGAACGACATGGTTTGGTCTCAACCCTCTAAATTCCCACTAATGGTAGCCCTACTACTTAGCTTTGGGATTTTTATTACGCTAAGATTGGGATTTATACAGGTTAGAAAGTTCAAACACGGTGTACTCTCTGTTATGGGTAAATTTGATGACCCCGACGCAATAGGAGACGTAAATCATTTTCAAGCTCTCACAACAGCTCTTTCTGCTACGGTTGGAATTGGTAACATCGCTGGAGTTGCCATTGCAATTCATTATGGTGGACCAGGCGCTTTATTTTGGATGTGGGTCACCGCTTTTTTCGGGATGGCCGTTAAATTCACAGAATGTACTCTTGCAGTAAAATATAGAGTCCAAAATGCAGATGGCTCTGTTTCAGGCGGTCCAATGTATTACATTGAAAAAGGACTTGGTGCAAATTGGAAATGGCTAGCCATGTTTTTTGCTGTGATGGCAGTAATATGCTCGTTCTTAACAGGTAATGCGGTTCAAGCTAACACAGTAGCTGATACACTATACAGTACTTTCGCTCTTCCTGGCTGGATTACAGGCCTTGTAACTGCTACCATTGTTGGAGTTGTAATTATTGGTGGGATTAAAAGAATTGGTAACGTTACTGCTCGCTTAATGCCACTTATGGCACTTATTTATGTATTAGGTGCTCTAATTATCCTACTTATAAATTTCCAAGAAATTATTCCTGCATTCAAAACTATTTTTACAGGAGCTTTCAATCCTAAAGCAGGTATGTACGGAGTTGTAACTGGTGCTTTCCTTACAACGCTAGTTTGGGGTATTAAACGAGGATTGTTCTCGAATGAAGCTGGACAAGGTTCTGCCCCTATAGCTCACGGTGCTGCAAGAACTAAAGAGCCTGTTCGTGAAGGTGTGGTTGCATTACTTGAACCGTTTATTGACACGTTAGTAGTTTGTACTATGACTGGTCTTGTAATTGTGAGTACAGGTGTTTATCAACAACGCCACGACATTCCTTTCAATCCAAATGGAAAGGAAGTAAGCTATAATATTGAATCTGGTTCTACTTTAATTGTAGAAGAAGGCGTACCTACCAATGGTCAAATTATTGTAAACGAAGCAACCACTGGTGTTATATTTGTTGGTGGTAGTAGTTCTAAAGAAAAGTTTACAGGAACCATTAATGTTGACAATGGAAAAACACTTATTACCACAGAAGCGGGAACTGTAGTAAAAGATTTACATGCTGATATTGTAGAAAACGGTGCTCCACTTACATCACTCGCTTTTGAAAATGGTCTTGCCCCTCTTTTCCCTGGAGGTAAGTACATTGTTACACTCTGCGTTCTTCTATTCGGAATTTCTACAGCAATTAGCTGGAGTTACTATGGCGATAGAGCAATTCAGTATTTGGCTGGTGACAAGTCTATCATTTATTATAAATTTGTATATGTAGCAATGCATTTTGTTGGTGCCATTCTAACCCTCGAAACCGTTTGGGCCATTGGTGATATTGCACTAGGTCTTATGACTTTCCCAAATATCATCGCTTTATTTGCTCTTTCTGGTGTTGTTGCAACATCAACTAAGACATATTTCAAAAAAATGAACGAAGCAAAGTCTTAATAGAATTATGGAAAACGTATTAGTAGTTGATCACCCTGTAGTACATAGATACATCACCGTTTTACGGGATAAAACTACTAATACGGCTTCTTTTCGCCGCGCCATGGCAACAATTGGCAATATTTTGGCCTATCACGCTTTAAGTGATTTGCCCCTTCAAGAAGTTGAAGTAGAAACTCCTATCCAAAAAACTAAAGGATTTGTTCCTGCAAACGATGTGATTGTAGTTCCCATTCTTAGAGCTGGTTTAAGCTTAGTTGATGGTATTATCAATTTCATTCCTGAGGCAAAAGTTGGGCACGTTGGAGTGTACAGAGATGAAACCACACATCAGCCTGTTAACTATTACGACAACCTACCGAACGGAATAAAGCACGGCTACACTCTTGTTGTGGATCCAATGCTTGCAACCGGAGGCAGTGGTTCGCATGCCATTAGTTACTTGAAAAAGTCAGGTGCAACAAATATTCGCTTTGTTTGCTTAATAGCTGCACCAGAAGGCATCAAAAGACTTCAAGACGACCATCCAGATGTTCCTATAATTACTGCTGCAATAGACGAAAAATTAAACGAACAAGCATTTATTGTACCTGGTTTGGGAGATGCAGGAGATCGTTATTTTGGTACGCAATAGCTTTCTATTATTTGTAATTCTATTATGCACTTTTTCTTGTTCAAAGCTCTCTGAGTTTGATAACCAACGCATAAAAGAAGTTCTTGGCGACTCTCTACTTTCTACTTCATCTAGCTGGGATATTGATATGGATATTATCGAAGACGGGTTTATCTCTCTAAACCTCAAAAGTTCAAAAGCTGTTAGTTACTCAAAAAATGATATTAAATACACTACGTTAAGTGGCCCTGTAAGCATTCAGATATTTGAAGGTGATACTCTTCAAACTGAAGTTTTCTCAGACAGCGCTCTATACAAGCCCTCTGATTCTAGTTTCGAGCTGTTTGGGACTGTGAAAGTGTTTACCAAATCAGGAAGGCGGCTACGTACAGAGTATCTTAAATGGGAACGATCAAGCGATATGATTAATACCAATGAATACGTTACAATTGTTACTCCCAGTGATAGTATAAACGCAATAGGGTTAGTTGGTAATGCCGATTTAACCAATTACACGTTGAATGAAGTAACTGGCCAAACGGTGATCCATTGAGAGCTTTCATTCAATTATACTCTAGTTTACTTTTTTTTGTGATTTTCGCTTTCACAACAACAAGTGCTTTCTCTCAAAACGTAATAACTATTGAGCGTTCAAGGACTATTGAAAGCATTACCTTGAATGGTGAATCAATTCGAAAGTTATACGATGCACGCTTAAGAACGGGTAATGTAACTTTGGTATGTGACAGCGCTTGGCAGTTTATTGATAGAAACGAAATTAGAGCATTCGGAAATATCCAAATTGATACTAAAACAGAGAATATCTGGGCAGATACTCTTTATTATTTCACTGATAAAGAACTGAGTGAATTACGCGGCCGAGTAATTATTAAACAAGACAGCACTCTCCTTTTTGGCAATAAAGTTGACTACAATTTCTTAACTAAAGAAGCCTACTTCCTAGATAATATTCGATTAGAAGATACTGAAGGCACCTTAACTGCTAAAACTGGCATCTATTACCAACTAAAAGATAGCGCTGAATTTAGAGGGAATGTCCAGCTGACCGACTCCGCAAAATATGCCGAAAGCGATAGCCTATTTATCAATCGGGAAAAAAAACTTACACGCCTTTACAGCAATATATTTGTAGCCGATAGTGTAAATAACTCCATTCTCCAAGGAGACTTTCTGGAGGCAGACTCTACGGGTCGCCGTTATATTGATGGGAATGCTTATTTACGAAGAATTTCGGCAGATACAACCGACACTACTCATATATTTGCGAATGAAATCCTCTTACAAGAAAAAGACTCCACCACGTATATCAATGCCTATACAAAAGTTAAAGTCTGGTCTCAGAAATTCTCATCGTTATCCGACACCCTTCTCTACAACTCTAGCGATGAACTTTTTCAATTGCGAGAAAAACCAAAAGCTTGGCATAAACAAATCCAGCTTACCGGCCCTTTCATTTCAGTGCAATTAGATAGCAACAGCGTAAAGCAACTCACTTCTTATTACAAAACTATTGCTGTTCAAGAAGATTCTGCTACAGGTCGATTAAACCAAATTAAAGGTGATACACTCATCGCTGATTTCACTAATGGTGATATCTCTCAAATAACTGTTTATCCCAACAGCGAGATTCTTTACCACACAAAAGGTAGCAATGGTAAACCTGACGGTGCAATGGAAAATACCTCTCCAAAAACTATTCTCTCCTTCGAGGATGGCGCATTGGTTAGAGCTTGGATGGGGAAAAACCAAGGACTTTTCCTACCTGAATACACCGATTTAGCAAACCGCAGATTAGAAGGCTTTGTTTGGAGTCCTGAACTTAGGCCATCCCGACCTTCCGTAAATCCTATAGGAAAGTTACCCCCCATTTCTGTTGAACGTCCATTCTCCCTCCCGAAACGCTTTGTCGAATTTCAAAACAAGTAGATCTAAAACACTAACTTTTACAGATAATCTCAAATTGTTTCCGCAACTTGACGCACTTCAAATCAATCTAACCGATTCTGTACCATGAAAAAATTACTCTCTCTTGCGATAATTGTACTATTCAGTGCTATCCAAGCTTACGCTCAAGATGGAAAGCTATCCATGCCTATCGATTCTGCTACAAAAACAGATCACGAAGTAGTGATTAATGGAAAGAAAGTTGCTTACACAGCAACTGTTGGCACTCAGCCTGTTTGGGACAACAGTGGAAAACCTGTTGCCACATTATTATATACCTATTATGAGAGGAAAGGAGTTTCCAATAATGAACGCAGACCATTACTAATCTCTTTCAATGGTGGGCCAGGCTCAGCTTCTGTTTGGATGCATATTGCATACACAGGACCTAAAGTTTTAAACATCGACGAAGAGGGCTATCCTGTTCAGCCTTATGGGGTAAAAGATAATCCACATTCTGTACTTGATGTTGCTGATATTGTTTATGTAAACCCTGTAAATACAGGTTATTCACGCATCTTTGATAAAGATGCCGACCGTAAAGACTTTTTCGGAGTAAATGAGGATATCAAATACCTTTCTGAATGGCTTAGAACATTTGTTACTCGTGTAAATAGATGGAAATCACCGAAGTACCTAATAGGTGAAAGTTACGGAACCACTAGAGTTTCTGGGCTTGCATTAGCGCTACAAAACCAACAATGGATGTATCTAAATGGAGTTATTTTAGTCTCTCCAACTGATCTAGGTATTAAAAGAGAAGGCCCGGTAGAAGCTGCTAATCGTTTGCCATATTACGCCGCCGCAGCTTGGTATCACAAAAAACTATCTCCAGCGCTCCAAAATAAAGACTTACCAGAAGTTTTAGAAGAAGCTGAAATGTATGCAATAAATACTTTGCTACCTGTAATGGCAAAAGGTGCTTGGGCAACAGACAGTGAGAAATCCGATGCTATCAAAAAGTTTAGCTACTACTCTGGGTTAAATGCAAAAGTGGTTGAGCAACATAATTTGGATGTACCTACGTCATTCTTTTGGAAAGATCTACTTCGTGATGAAGGCTATACTGTTGGTCGTCTAGATTCTAGATACAAAGGCATTGATAAAATGGAAGCTGGTATGCGTCCTGACTATAACGCTGAACTTACTTCATGGCTACATTCCTTTACCCCTGCCATTAATTCTTACTTCAGAAATGATTTAAATTTCAAAACAGACATAAAGTATAATATGTTTGGACCTGTATATCCTTGGAATAGAGATGGCGATAGAACTGGGGATAATTTACGCCAAGCAATGGCTCAAAATCCTTATCTCCACACAATGATTCAAAGTGGTTATTATGATGGTGCTACAAGTTATTTTGACGCAAAATATACCATGTGGAATCTTGACCCAAGCGGTCGATTAAAAGACAGACTAAGCTTTAAAGGCTATAGAAGTGGCCACATGATGTATTTAAGAGCTGAGGATTTAAAAAATGCAAACCAAGATATTAGAGAGTTTATCAATAGCTCTCTTCCCTCTGCAGGAACACCGGCTAAGTATTAAGCCATAAACTTCCTTAACAGATTAATTCATTATAAAGCCCCACATGACATTCTCACATGGGGCTTTTTTTAAGCTTATTCTACGCTTCCTCTAGCTCTATATTAGCTTTCATCACACGTTCTTGCACGTCAAAAGGTGCCGACGCATAATGTGAAAACTCTCTAGAATAGGTAGCGCTGCCTTGGGTCATTGACTTCAACCGTGTAGAGTAATGGTCAAGTTCTTCTAATGGAACAGTTGCTTTTATTTTCTGTAAAGCTCCTTCTGCATCCATTCCTTGAATCTGTCCTCGTCTAGTTCCAAGGTCACCCATCACATCTCCCATGTAATTAGCAGGAACTATCACTTCAACATTGTAAACGGGTTCCATCAATTGAGGATTAGCTTTTAGAAAGCCATCTTTAAATGCCATTCGAGCCGCTGTTTTAAATGCAGCTTCGTTCGAATCTACGGCATGCATTGATCCGTCAAAAACAGAAACGCGGATATCACGCGCACAGCAACCACTCATAGGGCCGTTTTCCATTTTTTCCATCACTCCTTTTAGAATAGCCGGCATAAATCTATTATCAATTACACCTCCAACAATACAATTATTGAAAACCAATTTACCTCCCCATGGGAGTTCGTGAACTTCAGTGTTTCTCACCTTCATATCCACAGGGTCTGGCATTCCTTCCTCAAAAGGCTCAATGAGCAATTGCACTTCGGCATACTGACCTGCACCACCCGACTGCTTTTTATGCTTGTAGGTGGCTTTAACCGGTTTAGTGATTGTTTCACGATATGGAATTTTTGGCGCTATAAACTCGATATCAATTTTATACCGATTACGTAGCAAATACTCTACCACGTTCAAGTGCTCTTCGCCTTGAGCATGAATAATTATTTGTCGCAGTTCTTGGCTGTGTTCAATTAATATCGAAGGATCTTCTTTGTGGATTTGATTTAGGGCATTACCAAGCTTGTCTTCATCTCCTTCGTTTCTAAGTTTAACTGCTGTTCTTATAGTTGTTGAAGGAAATTCTATTCCTTTCAAAACAATATTTTCCCCTTTTTCTGTAAGTGTGTCGTTTACAGCGCCATCTTTGAGCTTCACAACAGCTCCGATATCGCCTGTTTTTACTTCACTCACCTCAATTCGTTTATGCCCTTCTGTAAGGAATAAACTTCCTAAGCGTACAGTGTTTGATGTTGTACTATTCACCAAGTCCATTCCGGGAACCGCTGAACCACCGTAGGCTTTAAAGTAAATTAAATCTCCGACATGTGACTCTGAATGGGTTTTAAAGAGGAACAGAATAGTTTTACCATCTGGTTTTAAAATTAAATCCTCACCAGCTTCTGTTATCTGTGGTTTCACTTCTAATGGATTAGGAGCAACATTGTCAATAAATCCCATTACACGTCCCGTACCCATATTACGCGCTGCACAGACACAAAATAGAGGGAAAATCTGCCGATTTACTAAGGAAAGGTGTAAACCGTTTTGCATTTGTTCCTCGTCCAATTCTCCATGTTCAAAGTAAATATCCATCAAGGTTTCATCATTTTCAGCAATAATCTCTACCAATTCTTGATGAAGTTGATTAGCACGTTCTTTTAAAGACTCAGGAATAGGTAATTTATCTGGTTTTCCCCCACCTTCAGGAAACTCGTACATTGTCATTCTTAGCACATCAACTATGGCGTGAAAGTCATTACCTTCGCTGTAAGGAAATTGTACTACCGTTACTTTTCGTCCATAATTCTCTTTTGCTTCTTCTACAGTCTTCCAAAAATCAGATCGTTCGTTATCCAATTTATTTACCACAAACATAGATGGAATGCTAAATTTTTGAGCGTATTTCCAAAGTCCATCTGTAGCTACTTCCACCCCATTTTCAGCATTTAAAGTAAATAAAGCAGTATCTGCAACTCGTAGTGGGCCTACAACTTCTCCTATATAATCGGAGGTACCTGGAGTATCAATGATGTTAATTTTGTGGCCTCTCCAGTCTAAATTCATAAAAGAGGAATGGATGGATTTCCCCTTTTCATGCTCTAAAGCATCGTAATCTGAAACAGTATTCTTTTCTTCAATACTACCCCTTCTATTTATGGCTCCAGCTTCAAACAACATCGTTTCAGCTAGTGTTGTTTTACCGGAGCCAGAGTGCCCCAACAAAACTACATTACGAATTCGGTCGGGATTATATACTTTCATGGCTTTTCTCCTTGAATTAATAAAGATTAAATTGAAAGCACTTTCTTAATAAAATTGAAGTGCTTCCATTTTTGCACTTATATTTGTCAATGAACTTGGCATTGTTAAATGAAAACAATGTGAAGAAATAATTTAAGCGACTACAGGTAATAATCAAGATGAAAAAAATACTACTCATTCAAACAGGCGGAACCATTGCCATGAGTGCTAAAGGAGAGGGTGTAGAACTTGATCCTGATTCCTGGTCAGACCTGCTATATAAACAAATTCCTGAGTTGGCTGAATTAGCTGAGATTCATACCTACCCTCTTTTTTTTGAAGATAGCTCTGATTTAAACGCCGACCATTGGGTTAATTTAGCTCGTTGTATTGATAGCAACTATTTAGAATATGATGGCTTTGTAGTTCTACATGGCACCGATACGATGGCATATACCGCGTCCGCGCTTTCTTTTGGACTACAGAACCTTTCAAAGCCCGTTATTTTTACTGGAAGTCAAGTTCCTATGAGTAGTATACGAAGTGATGCACAGCGGAATCTCATTAACTCCATTGAAATGGCAACGATGCCACTTCATGAAGTAGCTATTTGTTTTAACGATCATGTTTTTAGAGCAAACCGTTCTACAAAAATGAGTATTGGTGATTTTGATGCTTTTGCCTCACCTAATGTCCCACCAATTGCTCAAATTGGGCTTAATATTGAATTGAAAGTCTCCCCTAAGGAAACCGCTGCCCCTTTTTACAATAACGCTATGTATTCTAACGAGGTGTTTATTCTCACGGTACATCCATCCATGAATCCTGCCTTTTTAGAGTGTATCAATCTAACCAAACTACGGGCAGTTATTGTGCGTAGTTTTGGAAGTGGCAACATCCCAATTAAGGGAACTTTCAATCTTCTTCCATTTTTCGAAAAATGTAGAGAAAATGGTGTTATTGTTGCGATAATTTCTCAAGCAGACTTTGATGCCGTAGACCTTAGCAAATATCCCGCAGGGCGAGAAGCCATTAAAGTGGGTGCCATTTCTTGTAGAGACATGACCTTAGAAGCCGCTCTTACAAAAATGATGTACTTATTAGCTCGATATGAGTCTAAAGCAGAGATTGAAGAACAATTTCAACTTTCGTTAGCCGATGAAGTAACCATTTAACTTGATTATTTATCGAACCTATGCTTTTTTCCATCGGTTTAACTATACTCAATCAAAACAAAGATTGGCATGTATTTTATATTTGATATTGAAACTATCCCCGATTTCGAGTTTGTTCGTAAAGTATTGAACAATTACGAAGCTGACGACGAGACCTTGCTAGAAATTGCTAGCGAAGAACTAGCTCGCAATAAATCTGGCTTTCTCCCTCCGATGTACCATCGCATGGTTTCTTGGGTGGGACTTTGGATTGAGAATTCTGGACAACCTCGCCAAAAAGTAGCTTGGAGTGGTACGGATGAAAAAGAAGGTCTCTCCAAAATTTTTGAAGCTATTGGTTCTTTTAAAGACTTTGGGCTCATTCACCACAACGGTAAAGGCTTTGATATTCCAGTTCTTATTTATAGAGCCATGAAGCACGGACTTCAAATGCCCATTCGTATGAATGATTATGAAATTCGTTATCGCTACAGTAAACATAACATTGACTTAGTTGACGAATTCAGCAACTATGGAGCAAGTTCTTGGCCGAAATTAAAACATTTAGGTCAACTAATCGGAATTCCATTTAAACAAACAGGCGAAGGTAATGAAGTACTCGCTATGTTTAACAGGAACGAATTAGACTTGATTGAGCACTATTGCTACGAAGATGTAATTGCAACCTATATTGTGTGGTTATATCATCAATACACCATCGGTCTAATTCCTGAAGATCAATTTGGGAATTTGAAAGAACGAGCGTTATCCAAACTGCAAGAAATACAAAATAGCTAATTCATATACATCAACTACTTGATGAGGTCTTTTTATCACGCTAGTGAATATTACTAGATAAATAAATAGAAGAGATGTAGAGACTACACAATGCGATCTTTATCACTATAATCTGGTATTTCGCCTCTGTAACCGAAAATTCGTTTAATCCACTTTACAGTACTAGCACTTTGATTTTTAATATACCATTGGTCAGCTGCTCTTCGTGCACCTAAACTCCATGTTGGATATGGATGAATGGTATCGGCGAACTTTCTTAGGGAAACTCCATTTTTCATAGCCAATGCATATTCTGAAATCATTTCCCCAGCATGAGCGCCCACAATCGATGCTCCTAAAATCTTTCCAGTTAATTTTTTGGCATATACTTTTATCAGTCCTGTTGTCTCGCCTTCAGTTATAGCTCTGTCAATTTTGGAATACGGAAATTTATACACCTCAAAATTCACATTGTTTTCTCGAAGGTTTTTTTCAGTAGCACCAACGTGAGCCAACTCAGGAGAAGTAAAAGTTACCCAAGGCACGTGTTTGCTGTCAATTTTCATAGGAACTTTCAGTAATGCCCTAGATGTAGCCACTTTAGCCATGTGCTCACACATGTGGGTAAACTGGTAGCGACCGCTAACATCTCCAATCGCGTAAATATGCTTCACATTCGTCCTGCATGAGTCGTTAACTGTAATTCCCTTTCTTGTGTATTCAATGCCGGCAGCGTCTAAATTCAAGCCCTCTAAGTTGGGTTTACGCCCCGTTGCCATTAGTAGACTATCGCCATCAACATTTTGAAGTTTTCCATCTCGCTCAATAACAACTCTGACTTTGGAATCATGATTCTGGATTTCTTTCACAGAAGCTTCTAACTCGTACTTTACTCCTTGTTCTTTCAATTCTTTAAAAAGAATTTCTACAAGTTCGGGATCGTCATTCATCATTATTCGTGGCGCCATATCCACAACGGTAACTGAGCTCCCCAAATGTGTAAATGCTTGGCTCATCTCAGTACCAATTGGCCCTCCACCAACAATGATAAGCTCTTTAGGAAGCTGCGTTATATCAAATAAATTATGATTGGTTAAATAGTCTACAGAATCTATTCCCGGAATTGGCGGTACCATTGCACTCGCTCCAGCAGCTATAAAAAAGTATTTCGAACTAACTTTTCTAGACTTTCCATCCTTTAATTGGATTTCGATAGTGTGAGCGTCTACAAAACTTGCTCTCCCAAAAACTACTTCAATTCCCATTTCCTCGAAAATCTCAGGTCTATCCGCTTCTTCGTAGACTTCATTTCTTACAGAATGTACATGCTCAATCACCTTTTGAAAATCTATATTGGGCTCAGAATCGATCAAGCCAAACTGACTCGCTTTCTTTATTTGATGTGCTACTTTTCCAGCTTTTAGAAGCAGTTTACTAGGTACACAGCCTGTCCAAGTACAATCTCCACCTAATAAATTAGCCTCTACCATCATTGTTTTAGCACCAAAGTTAGCTGCAATTCCGGCCGCGGTTAAACCAGCTGCACCGCCTCCAATAACTATACTGTCAAAATCGAATTTAGCCACTTGTTTCCTTTTACTTTTATTAATTCAGTGTAAAACATTTATGAAAATGAAGGAGTTCATTTTTTTAGAGATACTTAGTACTTTAATCCTCAACTTTCTTCCTAATTTTCACGAAGGTTGAGTATGCTCCAAATAGAACCATTAAAAACACCACTAGATAAACCCACCAAGGCACATTTTTACCAGCTACAATTAAGTACAAGTAAGCTGAAACAAAGAAGAATTTAGTACTTAATACAGGCAGTACAATAGGTTTTTTCGAGCGAATGTTCTTAACCAACCAAGCTAACGAGATACTAAAAAACGGAATTGCTCCTACGTAAATAGCTCCAAAAATTATTGGATTCACCCCATAGTTCTCCCCTAATCCCAAAAACCACTCTTTAACAATCTCTACAAATTCAGTCATAAAATATTCACTTATACGTTTGATGTAATACTTTGCAATAATGATTTAGTTTTGTGCATTTAATACTTTTGAAGTGCTATTTTAGTACAAAATCAGAACCACCCTGTGTTATCAACTAAAAAACATATCGTAGCATTTCTTTCATTCCTATCTATTTTGGGAATGTTCATGTCTACCATTCACTATCATAGTGAATCGCTAGAGTGCTTGCAACATCAAGGTGAAAAGCATTTCACCCCTGATGAAGATGTTTGCCCACTTTGTTCTATTGTTATTAGTTATGATTTTTCTGCATCACTTAGTAGTGGTATCACCCTTATTATTCTTGATACCGTACTTCCACAAGCGGAACAGAAAATTAATCACGGTTACATTCATCCTAATTTAGGACGTTCCCCTCCATTCTTGGCTTAATTACCCACAATTATTCAAATAATAATTCTATTTAATTTTAAAATAATTTTCATAAGCCATGAAAAAAAATATTTCATTACGGGTTATTTATACCCTTGCCATCCTAGTCGCCACATTCTTTGCAGCATGTAGTAATCCAACAAGCTCTGACGGAGATCATGATCATAGCTCAGCCCCAGAAGGTATTCGTTTAAAAATTAGTGGCACAACCGTTATTGAACAATTACCTGATGAAACATTAACCGGTGAATTTGAATTAGACGAAGGTGAAGAAACATCATTAATCACTGTTTACTTTTTAGATCATGATGGTGATGAATTTCAACCAGAAGATGATGAATATAGCCTAAACGTTTTATTTGAGGATGAAGGTATCGTTGAATTTGAACAACATGCTGAAGATGGCAAATGGAGTTTCCATTTACATGCTGAAGCTGAAGGAATCACAGGTATGACTATTCAACTTTTTCACAACAATCATTCTGATTTCGATTCTCAAGAAATTCATGTACACGTTCACGAACATGACGATGAAGATCATGACCATTAATAACGGACTCAGCATATAATGCATAGTTTCATTACGCTAATAACCCTCCTTAGTATGTTTATTGGTATGCCCAATAACCCTAAGGAGGGTTCTTTTACAGTATCTGGCACAATTATAGATAAGGAATCCGACGAGACAGTCCCTTTTGCCTACATTCATTTAGAAGAATTAAACAGAACTACTGTCGCCGACAATGAAGGGTATTTTGAATTAAATAATATCCCAGAAGGAGACTATACTCTCAGTTTCCATAGAATGGGTTACAAAACCCAAAAAAGATACATCGAGGTAATTCAAAATCTCATACTCAAAATAGAGTTAACTCCATCTCCACTTACAGCAGGTACAATAGAAGTAATTAGCGCTAACAACGAGCTTACAGGGGCTAATGTTGGTCATGTTTCCAAAACCGTTTCTGGCTCAACTTTACGAAGAGATTTAGGAACTACCTTAGCTAATACACTTTCAAATGTACCCGGAATTGACCAACGCTCTCTGGGAAACTCTACTAGTAGACCAGTAATTAGAGGGTTAGGTGACGAACGTGTTATCATACTGCAAGATGGTCTCACCACTGGCGATGTTTCAAGTCAATCTTCAGATCATGCAGTTTCAGTTGATCCAGTAGCAAGTTCAGAGATTCAAATTGCCAAAGGAGCTAATGCAATGCAATATGGTGCAAATGCAGTTGGAGGAATTATAAATATGGTAAATAATATAATAGCTACTAATGTGCCCACTAACACAAATGGTACTTTTACTTTAGGTGGAGAATCTGTTAATAAAAGTGGCTTTACAGGTATAAATTTATCAGTTCCCGTAAATAATCTAGTTGTGAACGCTCAATTGAGTGGCCGTGCAGGTAATGAAATTCACTCTCCAGTTGGAGTAATTGAGAATACGGATTATGCTTCTACAAATAATCTATTAGGATTAAGTTATGTAACCAACAGAGGGTATATAGGAGGTTCAATTGGATATTATTTAAACAACTATGGAATCCCTCCTGATCCAACGGGGCATGCTAATGGTGTTGATATTGAAATGACAAAATTCAGCTACGCTTTAAAAGGTGAATATCTTCCTATTAGTGGCCTCATAAAAACTATAGAAACTGATTTAAGTATCAACAACTACAACCATAAGGAGTTTGAAGGAAATGGTTCGTTAGGAACTGAGTTTGGCTTAGTTACAACATCAGCACAAGCAAATTTCACTCATGGAGAAGTGGGCCCTTTTCATAAAGGAAGCTTTGGGTTTTCTATGGAGATGCAAGACTACGCCGTATTTGGAACGAATACACCTGATGCAAACAGATATAACTATGCAAGTTATATTATCGAAGAAATGCACTACAGTGCACTAGTGTTAGAATTAGGGCTAAGATTTGATTACGTAAGAAACAGTCCTAAGGAAGCTGATAGTGACTCCTTTATTGGTAATATTAGAACGAGAGAATTCCCTGCTCTTTCAAGTTCCCTTAATCTTATTTATGATTTAGGCGAAGGTTTCTCTATTGGAACTATTTTACTTCATTCTTTCAGAGCGCCCTCGTTGGAAGAGCTATATTCAGAAGGTCCTCATTTAGCTTCATTTAGTTATGAAATTGGTAACCCAGACCTTGATCCAGAGCGTAGCTTTGCAAAAGAAATATTTACCCGCTGGCAAGGTTCTAATTCGTACTTAGAAGTAGCACTATTTCATAATCAGTTTTCTAACTTTATTTTTGCTCAAGATACTGACTCAACTAATTCTCGTTTTCCAAGTTTGAATAATTATCAATTTGTAGGAAATCCAGCGATATTATATGGATTTGAGTTATCGACTGAATTTGAAATGATAAAAAACATCGTAATTGAAGCTTCTACTAGCTACACGCACGCGCAGCAAGAAGTTACTAGCAATGGAAGCACTTCGACTCAGGCTTTGCCTCAAATACCTCCATTAAAAGTTAAAGGAGCTATTAAATATTCAAAAAATAGATTTGATGCAGGTACAAAATTTACCTTTGCCAATAAACAAACTCGATTAGGAGAATTTGAAACCCCGACCGATTCGTATTTTTTAACTGATATATTTGCCCAATACCGTTTCAATACTAAAAAACTATTACACACTTTTTCACTTAACATTAATAATGTCCTTAATACTGAATATTATAACCACTTATCAAGAATTAAGGATATTCGTGCAGAACCTGGAAGGAATATTAGTCTACTTTATCGTGTATATTTCTAGAATAAAAAAAACCTCAAAACAATCAGTCTTGAGGTTTCATTTAATATAGCTTAAGGAGTAGCTCTTTTTATACGACGGGTAATCGTATAAATCTCTCTATAGATAAAAGAGTTCTTCAAGCTGGTAATGTTACAAACAAATAAATTGTTTATTTGTTTATGTAAGAATCTATTAAAACTAAACATACAATGCATTTAAAATTTCATTTCGGAAAAATATTATTTATTTCTCTTATTTTTGTAACGCTGAGCTGCGCATCTATTAAAGAGTTCGCAAGTATGCAAAAGCCTACGGCAAGAATTAGTGACTTTAAGGTAACAAACTTTTCATTGCAGGATATTGAATTGACATTTGATATGGAAGTGGACAACCCTAACCCTGTTTCTGTAGCTCTTTCACAATACGATTATGATTTACAGTTAAATTCGCAGTCTTTGGTAAAAGGCAGTCAACCTACAAACTCAAGTGTTGAAGCCTCTGGTAAAAGTACCGTTCAGATTCCCGTTTCTTTTGGATTTAAAAACCTTTACGATATTGCTAGCTCAATAAAAGACCAAGACGAAGCGGATTTTAATTTTGCAGGTAATGCTGAAATTGATGTGCCAATACTTGGTAAAATCACTATTCCAGTTAATAAATCAGGCAAGCTCCCTGTTGTAAAATTTCCTAGCATTAATGTGGGTGGCGTTAAAGTTTCGAAAATGTCATTCACAAAAATAGATTTAGAAGTTCAAATTGATATCGATAACCCAAATAACTTCGATCTTAATTTTGATAACTTGAATTACAACTTTGCATTAAACGGCATCAAAGCAATTTCTGGACAATCCGAAAGTACTATCAATGTCCTCAAGAAATCTGGTTCTAAATTAACACTACCCATAAGCTTAAATTTATTTGAACTTGGCTCTGAAGTGAGAAAAGCATTAGTTGATGGCGAGCCGTTTAAGTACAGCATCACCGGAAATGCAGATGTGGGTTCTTCCCTGCCAATCTTTAAAACCTCCGCATTTGATTTTGATAAATCTGGGGTTGTTGATATCCTAAAGTAAAAGTAAAACTCCTATTTTGACTTACGTAAGCTATTTAGAAACTCCCATCGGATATTTAAGAATATTATCTAACGGTAATGGAATTACAGGAATTAAATTTCTGGATTATGATGGTCCAGATGATCCTGACATCCACACTGAGTCCGCAAAAACTCAGCTTAAAGAATATTTCGCTGGGTTGAGAGATGAATTTAGCCTTACACTTCTACCAGATGGAACAGACTTTGAATGTTCCGTTTGGGCTAAACTGAATGAAATACCTATCGGCACAACCACAAGTTATGGTAGCATTGCAAAACAGCTCGGCGATAAAAATTATGCCCAAGCTGTTGGTCATGCTAATGGTAAAAATCCAATAGCTATTATCATTCCCTGCCATCGTGTAATTGGATCCGATAATAAACTAGTAGGCTATGCTGGTGGACGAGAACGCAAAGAGTGGCTACTAAAGCATGAAGGTTCCATTTTATTGTAACGCTTTTTTACGGCTACGAACTTTTATTTTAAGTAGCTTTCAGCTGAATTCTTGAACATGTTATTTCCGTTAGATGTTGATAAACATCAATACTATGGAACAGACTAATTGAAATGAAGTACCATTAGATTACACACTAAATACTACTAACTAATTGAGAATTATAATGACTATTAAAAAGATACTTATCGCAGGTTTATTCACGCTAATAACATTCTCTGTTCAAGCACAGAACAAAGGTTTTGCCCTTGGTGCTCAGCTCTTTAGCCCAACAGGTGTTTCTGCGAAATATACGCTTTCAGAGTCTTCATCAATTACAGGTATGACTACTTTTAATTTGAACGAATTCAATGATAGCTTCACCCTCCAAGCTAACTTTGTCTTAAATGGAGCAAGAGACCAATTCAGTCTAGAGTCAGGCCTACTTAGAAGCTATTACGGGCTTGGTTTAAATTTAGTTTTTCAAGAGTTTGGCGATACTAACATTGGGATAAGAGTTCCTATTGGAATTGAATATGCCCTTGAAGATCAACCTCTTGAAATTTATATGGATGTTGCCCCTACATTAAACGCACAACCCAACACCGCCTTTTACTTTGGTAGTTCTATGGGTGTGAGATATTTCTTTTAACAAACTATAGTTTACAGTAGAATATGGCATGGCATTCTAGGCGAGATTCTCGCAAAATTCATAGATGGGGAGCGATAATTATTGCGCTCCCTTTTTTAATTGTTTTAATCTCGGGATTATTCCTTCAGCTAAAGAAAGATGTGGCATGGATTCAACCCGTAACTCAGAATGGAGCTCAGCCCTGGCCTGAGATAAGTTTTAACCAAATTCTTGAAACCGCCAAAACTGTACCGCAAGCAGAAATTCAAACTTGGGCAGATATCGATAGACTTGACGTCCGTCCAACTAAAGGCGTTGTAAAAGTTAGAGCAGTTAACAATTGGGAAGTTCAAATTGATACTTACACAGGTGAAATCCTTCAAACAGAATTCCGCCGAACGAATATCATCGAATCCTTACACGATGGTACTTGGTTTCATGACAGTGCCAAACTTTGGGTTTTTCTGCCATCAAGCATTATCGTTTTAGTTTTATGGATTACAGGAATTTATCTGTTTCTTGTTCCCTACCTTTCAAAACGAAAAAATCGTAAGCGTTTTAAGGATATTAAATCTGCTTGATAAAACTATAATGAATAAGACACTTTTTGTACTCGGGATTATTTCAATGGCATTCCTTTTTAATAACACTGTTAAAGCTCAAGATTGGGCAGATCTAAACCGTTTCAAAAAAGAGAATGCGCTACTAGAAAAGCCTAGCCCGAATGAACAAAGAGTAGTTTTTATGGGGAACTCCATCACTATTGGATGGAAGGATATAGATCCTGATTTTTTTGGGAATAAACCGTTCATAAATCGTGGAATTAGCGGGCAGACAACACCGCAAATGCTTCTCCGATTCCGACAAGATGTCCTCGATTTGCAACCAGCTGTTGTTGTGATTTTAGCTGGAACCAACGACATTGCTGAAAACACCGGCCCTACTACTTTAAAGATGATTACTGATAATATTTTCTCGATGGCAGAACTTGCTGAAGCACATGGAATTAGAGTAGTGCTTAGTTCGGTGCTTCCTGTTTATGATTATCCTTGGAAAAAAGGACTCAATCCAGCTCCTAAAATTATCGAGCTAAATGCTATGATTAAACAATATGCAGAGCACCACAATCACATCTATTTAGATTATTTTTCTGCAATGGTTGACGAAAAAGATGGATTAAAAGCAGAATATTCTAATGATGGTGTACATCCAACTTCAGCTGGTTATGCGGTTATGGCGCCACTTCTTGAAGATGCTTTACAGAAAGCTCTAAAAAAATAAACTCATCAGATTGGCTGAAAATATTTATTCTACCTCTCTCCCATCTAGCAAATAAACGTACATATTCCATCTTAATTAGTTGTAAATTTGGAGTATGTCTACATCTACTATAAAAAACCAAAAAAGCATTCTTTCAAAACTTGGTATTGAGCAACTCAATGCCATGCAAGAAGAGGCTAAATACGCCATACATTCAAACGACGAAGTAATTTTACTTTCCCCAACAGGAACTGGTAAAACACTTGCTTTTATGCTTCCAACCATAGCAGGTTTAGACAAAAAGAATACCGAGGTTCAAGCTCTCATTTTAGTTCCTTCTCGGGAATTAGCTATACAGATTGAGCAAGTTACACGCGAGATGGGAACTGGCTATAAAGTAAATGCGGTTTATGGCGGACGAGCAATGTCTAAAGATAAAGCCGACTTAAGCCATCCTCCTGCTATTTTGGTAGGAACACCTGGGCGAGTTGCCGATCACATCCGAAGAGGGTCCTTTTCAGTAGAGCACGTTAAAACGCTTATTTTGGATGAATTTGATAAGTCGCTTGAAGTAGGCTTTGAAGCTGAAATGATGGAGATAATTTCAGCACTGCCGAATATTAAAAAGAAGATTTTAACTTCGGCTACAAATCGGATTGAAATCCCTGAATTTGTGGAATTGGGGAATCCAACTACCGTCGATTTTAGCGATGTTGGTAGCTCCGTTCTAAAAATAAAAACGGTTATATCTCCCTCAAAAGACAAGTTAGAGACGTTAGGCAACTTACTAAAACACATTGGGAATGAACCTGGAATTGTATTCTGTAATTTCAAAGATTCTATTCAGCGTGTAAGTGATTATTTAAGCGATAACAATATTAGTCATGGTTGCTTTCATGGAGACTTAGAGCAACAGGATCGCGAAAATGCTCTTATCAAATTTCGTAATGGAACGCACCATATTTTGCTAGCAACCGATTTAGCAGCTCGTGGAATCGATGTTCCTGAAATTGGTTTTATTATCCATTACCACTTGCCAATAAAGAACGAAGAATTTACACATAGGAATGGTAGAACGGCTAGAATGAATAGCAACGGTACCGCTTATGTCTTGATTTGGGAAGGTGAGAAATTGCCCGAGTTTATTCATCCCGATGAAGAACTTATTGAACTCGAAGAATCTAGTCAGCCGCTAGGTACAAAATGGCAAACGCTTTACATTTCGGGTGGTCGCAAAGACAAGATTTCTAAAGGAGATATTGCAGGATTGTTCTTTAAGCAAGGAAAGCTCAACAAAGATGAAGTTGGCTCCATTGAATTAAAACAAGATTGTGCCTTTGTAGCTGTTCCAACATCGAAAACACAGGATGTTATAAAACTAACAGACCAAACACGCCTCAAGAAAAAGAAAATTCGAGTGCAGGTTATTTAGGTTAGGGAAAATATATATCAGCAACTGATTCGTAGTTATATAATAGCACGTTTTCTATTCGTATATTTAGGTTGAAGAATAGCTTACCAATTCTTACATCGTTTTTATCCCTCACCTTTTTATACCATGCAAGAAATAGAAAACATTGAATTAACCTATTTAAGTCTTAGCGACTATCAAGAGTTTAAAACTGCTATGATAGCCTCTTATTCTGCCATGCCTGATGCTTATTGGCGTGAAAGTCACATGGCTTCGCTAATTGACCGTTTTCCCGATGGGCAAGTTGTTATTAAAGCGAATGGTCAGCTTGCAGGTTGTGCCCTTTCTATAATTGTGAATTATGATGATTTCGAAGAACATCACACTTACAAAGAAATCACTGGAAACTACACCTTCGATACACACAACTCAAAAGGCGATGTGTTATACGGAATTGATGTATTTATTAAACCCGAGTTTCGTGGACTTCGCCTAGCTCGTCGACTTTATGAATACCGCAAAGAATTGTGTGAACGATTGAATTTACGAGGAATCGCTTTTGGTGGCCGTATTCCAAATTACCATAATTACATTGGGGAGCTTACTCCAAAAGAATACATCGATAGTGTAAAGCGTAAAGAGATTCACGATTCTGTATTGAGCTTTCAAATTTCCAACGACTTCCATCCTACTAAGGTTTTGAAGGGTTACTTAGAAGGTGATAAAGAATCTGCTGAATATGCAGTATTGCTAGAGTGGAATAACATTTACTATGAAAAACCCAATAAGAAAGCTTCCACTATAAAGAAAATTGTCCGTTTAGGGTTGATTCAGTGGCAAATGAGGCCGTACGATAACTTAGACGATTTATTACAGCAAGCTGAGTTCTTTGTGGATGCTGTTTCCGGTTATCGGGCCGACTTCGCGCTTTTTCCAGAGTTTTTTAATGCTCCGTTGATGGCCGAAAACAATCACCTTTCAGAAGCAGATGCCATTCGTGAATTGGCTAAACATACTGCCGCCATCGTTCAGAAATTTTCAGAATTAGCCATTTCCTATAATATCAATATTATTACGGGAAGCATGCCTGAGATCAAGAACGATCTTCTGTACAACGTTGGTTATTTATGCAAGCGTGATGGCCAAACAGAACGTTATGAAAAAATCCATGTAACCCCTGATGAATCCAAAGTTTGGGGAATGCAAGGTGGTAGTGAAATCAAAACCTTTGAAACGGATTGCGGCAAAATTGGAATCTTAATTTGTTATGATTCAGAATTTCCAGAATTGAGCAGAATACTAGCCGACGAAGGCATGGATATTTTGTTTGTTCCTTTCTTAACCGATACTCAAAACGGTTACTCTAGAGTTCGCCATTGTTCGCAAGCTAGAGCCATTGAAAACGAATGCTATGTGGCTATTGCGGGAAGTGTTGGTAATTTACCGAAAGTGCATAATATGGACATTCAGTATGCGCAATCGATGGTATTTACGCCTTGCGATTTCGCCTTTCCTACCAATGGAATTAAAGCTGAAGCAACTCCAAATGCAGAGATGATACTAATTGCAGATGTGGATATCGATTTACTTCGTGAACTTCATGAGCAAGGAAGTGTTCGAAATTTAAAAGATCGTAGAACCGATATTTTCGAACTAAAGAGAAAGTAGTTTTAAGAAGTTTGAGAAGGCTGATTTAAAACCAGCCCTCTCTCATCTTCTATATTTTTCATATTTGGTTCTAGTTACTAAAACCCAGATAAAAGCATTACAGCGTTTTGCATCATTCTTGATGGTCCAACCCAGAACATTCTGTACTGCGTGTTATCAAGCAAGTGAACCACTTTACCGCGACCTACATTTTGTACGGCTGCAAAAGCCATCCCCGCAGCATTACGCTGATTTTCTTGAGAAGCATAACCAGATGCTAAAACTGTCTCCCCATCTTTAACATAATAACCTACGGTGCTAAAGCTATCGTTTGGTTTTAATCCATTCGTGCTAAATTTAAGCGAGTACAGCTTATCTGACATTCCGAATGCAAGTGGATGAGTATTATCAACAATGGCTTTAAAAGCCGAACCTGGGATTCGTTTCAATCCTGAGGAATCACTTCTATTTGCATAGGTTGTGTAAGCGCTGGCTTTAATCTCATCGCTTTCTTTATCTTTCTTTGGCTCAAATAATTCAGCACTAGAAATGCCCGATTGCTCTTTGCTCAACCAAGCGCCGGCCGATTCTGTACCAATTAGCGTACCACCGCTTCTTACCCAATCTTTAAGATCTTTTCGAGCAGATTCACTAAATACGCCATTCAAGCCAAAACCTCCTGGAAGAATAATTACATCGTATTCATTCAAATCCATTCTGGAGAAACTACCGGAACGAATTCTAGAAATTCCTAGCTCGGTCCATTGATCAAATAAGAACCAGATTTGTCCTGCCGTGTAAGAATTGAAACCTGAGTCGATCATCAAAGCAACTTTCGGCTGCTTTATAGGTTGGCTGTCGCCAGACCCTAAATCAATTCCTTCGTCCATTCTTCCTGTATCAAAACCAATCACTTTAACTTGTGCTTGTTTGGCTACTTTTTTGAAATCAGCACGCATTCTGTTCTTCTTATCGAAGTTACGTCCAGCTAAAGCTATGATGCTACCTTCGGAATACTCAACGCCATCTTTCTTAAACTTCTTACCAGCACTTCTTACGTTATACCCCAAATCCCACAACATAGAAAGTGCTTTGGGTGCATTCTTTTGGCTCCAATCAATTACAAATGCGTAACTAGCATTTTCGTTGGTAACGCTGTTTGGCTGCTGTATATCAATCGTAATCTTTTCCGTTTTTGCGGTTACGTTTTCAGTAGTCCAGGTTGCTTCCAAGTTGTAGGCAAGCGGAATAGACCATGTTGACATATCGTACATCACTGAATCTTTAATTTCCATTTGTCTACGGAAGAGCGTGTTAATCAACAAATGCGCCGGCTGATCAGTTTTGATGATGAAATCGCCTTTCTTATAACTTTTTGATGACGCTTTCCCATCCCAATAGCTATATGCTTTTTTTACAGAAAAATCTGAAGTAGCACGTTCAACTTCAACGCCATGTTTATTCATCAAATTGACAACTTGGTAGGTGTAGTCATTTGGATTATTAGGCAGAATGTAGGCTTTGGTATTTCCTTTTTGGGTTGATTGAGATCTCGCTTCTTTGAAGTAAGTCAACAATTCCTTGCGGTTTTCAACTGAAGTTCCAACAATAGAAACACCATTTCTGTAATGATCAAAAACACGCTGACGTAAAGTAAGAACGTAATCATCATCGGTAGTAACAGCTCGTCCACCACGACTGTGTCCGCCTTGCTCGGCTAACATACCAATAGCTCCCATCACACTTGGATAGGAAGAACCATAACCTGGATAAAAGAAATCGAAAGCTTCGCGAGTTGCGTAGTTTACATTTGCTTTATCGAACTCAGCAATGGCACCTCTGCCAAATACATCAGCAAATTTTTCGTAATCCTTAGGCAGTTCATGGTTTCGAGGTGTAGTGCCTGGCATGGTAAAATAGTTGTTATTAAAACCTTGCTCATGAAAATCAATATGAACCTGAGGCATCCAATCTTTGTAAACGCTAATTCTTCCTCTCGACTCAGGATGAACCAACCAAACCCAATCACGGTTCAAGTCAAACCAATAGTGATTTGTTCTTCCACCAGGCCAAATCTCATCATGCTCTAGATCAGTAGCATCTGTATTTAAGATGTTTGCTTGCGAAGATTTATACCAATACACATAACGGTCTCTACCGTCTACATTAATTACGGGATCGATGATGACAACAGAATTATCTAGCCACTTTTTAGTTTGTGCATCGTTAGCCGCCACGAGACGATACGCTGTTTGCATTGCAGCTTCACTACTGGAAGGCTCATTGCCATGCACATTGTAACTCATCCACACTACAGCGGGTTGATCAGCAATGTTTGCCTTTTCAGGGTTATAGGCGATTTCTTGATTCGCAGCTTTTATATCATCAATATTAGCTTGGTTTGCTGCTGAAGTTATAACCGCATAATTCAAGTCACGTCCTTCGTAGCTAGTAGCATATTGGTGGAAGGTGATTTTGTCCGATACTTTGGCAAGTGCTCGAAAATAATCCATTATTTGATGATGGAAAGTGTATTCCTCACCAAGCTCATATCCCAGAAATTCTTCGGGAGATGGAATCTTTGAGTCAAAGCTTATATCGGTCTCAAACTGAAACCGTTCGATGGCTTGCTTTATTTGTGAGAATGCGGGAAGTGTACTCATCCCTAAAAAGAATAGTAGTAGTAATAGTTTTTTCATACTTGTAGTTAGTTAGTTGCTTGCTAAAGACTACTAAAATTCTACGTAAATAAGAGTTAAATCTGCGGTGTTATTATTGCGGAAATGAAACAGGCTCAAAACTTGAGCCTGTGGAAATTTATTATACTTGTGAGAATATAAAGGGTGTTAAGGCTATTGGTAACAAGCCTTGCTTAATGATTAATAAATAAAAGTATGTGTGTATTTAATCAATACAGAGCGACTTTGAACATTTGGTAATCGAGGATATCCAAACTGAAGTGGGTCATTGTTTGTGTACTGTTGTTCGTTAAGAACTATCCAAAAGTCTCTCCCCTCACTGAAGTTATATCTGAACCTAAAGTTAGCTCCAGCTAGTTCAGAGATATTGCTATACTGCACAAACGCGCTGGCTGATAGCTTCTTATTTAATGCATATTGTCCTCTTAACTGTGCTAAATGTGCAGTAAAATCTTCTACTGCTCTACCAGCAATAGATGGAAAATCTAGCTTTGTGATTTGATAACTACCGCTTAATTCAAAATGAAGACTAGCAATCCATTTCGGTTCTACCTTAACCTGTGTTCTCTTGCCATCAAAGATATTCCCATATTCTAAGCTGAATGAGCTTTTCAGACTTTTGTTCTCAGGAGTTTCATAGCTAATTATTGATTCCACAAAACTATAGTCATCTACAGGGATATGAATCTGACCAACAAGATCAAAACTTTCGTTAGCCAATAGATGCTCTTGGTTCAGTTTAATTTCAGCACTAACCTTACCTGCACTCTTGAATTCGCCATCCCATTGAGCTCCGATAAAGCGACTTCTTAAATCAAAGCTCTCGTTTTCCGAAATGTTATAGCTTGAAAGTTCAAAGCTATTTTTTTTAAATATTGAGTTACTTGGTGCAAGAATACCATATCCAAAACTATAGTAATAATCGGATGTATTTCTAGTTTTATAGAAACCAATACCTGGTTCAAAGTCTGCACCAGTACGATTTACAAATAACCTATAATACAATCCAACAGATGCTCTACGCTGCCATGTAATTCTAAAAATGCTGTTATTTTCTATGCCCCATCGCTTATCACTAGGAACTCTATTATCCATTGTCTGACTAACTTTGGTTTCAATATAATCATCTCCAAAAATATTGAAGTCCGTGTCGATACCGAGTACTAAGTTTGTATTCCCGTCTGCTTCTATACGGCTAGTTAATAATCCGCCTACATAGGAGTTTGTATTAAGCACCTTCTTTTTAAGTCTAAGAACGCTAAAATTTTCTGAATTCAGGTTAGCATTACTAGCCGTTTGCATGTTGATGAATCCAACGTCTAAGTCTCCGATTCGTCCTGTTAGACGGGCTCCACCAAAAATACGTACAGGGTTCCCACTATTATCTAGTCCAATTTGACGGCTATAGAATAATTTTGTATTGCCAAAGCTAAAATCAAAAAGCCCTGATCGTTGTTGAAAGAATTGTCTCTTTTCATCAAAGGACAATAAGAATCTAGTTAGGTTTAACTGCTGATCATCTGCCTCCACTTGGGCAAAATCTGTATTTGCGGTAACATCTAGTGTTAGGTTAGAAGTCACGTTATACTTCAAATCAAATCCGATTTCTGCGGCAGTATCATCTATGTAATTATATTCTGTATTCGTTGAGTTCAACTGATTTTCACGAGTTACTCCTGTTACTGCAAACGGCGTAAAATAAACTGGTTTTTTAGACTCAACCCCTGTCAATATCACATCCTGAGCTTGTGAAGGCTTTATGTTTCCTTGATCCCAATTTGGCGGAATAGCTGGAAATATATAACGTTCGTTATGGTGAGCTAACCAACGATATACGATAAGTCCCATTTCTGCTACTCCATCATTACTCTGGAAACCAATACTTGAAAGTGGGATTCTAATTTCTGCAAACCAACCTTCGTCTGTTTCTGTAGTTACCACATCCCAGTAGGTATTCCAACTCCCATTCACAGGGTTTGAGCCCGCAATAGAGTTTGCATCGTTTGAAATAGATTGATCAAATCGAACACCAGCTGGGGTTGTAAAGAATCTCAACCCATTCTGATTATCATTGAATGGATCTAAAATTATAGCAAATACATCATCTGAGCTATAGCGATCTCTATACAAGCTATTTGCTGCTATTGTTGAAGGATCTTTAGTATACATTTTTCCTGCAGCGTAAAGGTATTGGTCATCATAGGCTACACGTACGTCCGTTTTCTCTTGCATTTCGCCCATAAAAACGGGCTCATACTGTACCATTGTAACCGGTGTTATATTTTGCCAGGCAGGTTCATCAATTATACCATCTAGTACAATTGGAGTAGTAATTTTAGTGAGCTTGATAGCATTTTGAGCTTTTGCTTGTACTGCAAAAACTATAGCTATTAGTAAAACGAGAAGAGTTCTTAGCAATATTCCATTCCATTTTTTGAGCAAGTGAACCTAGTAACTATAATTAAGCTTGATGTTTATAATCACTTTATTAACTTGACGGTTGCTTCAATGACAATTATCAAGCTCCAATCCCCTATTCAATCCTTCATTTTTCGTGTAATTATACATTAACATGCTAAATACTCTTACACAACCTACTCTTTTAGAAATCAGGCAAGCTCATAAACTTATTGCCGCATTTGCGCATTTAACGCCTATACTCACTTCCAAGAGTGTTAATGAGCGCGCAGAGGCCTCCGTTTTTTTTAAGTGTGAAAATTTTCAGAAAGTAGGAGCTTTTAAATTTCGAGGAGCTTGTAACGCCGTAATGAGTTTAAATGATGATGAAGCAAGCTTGGGTGTTGCAACGCATTCTTCAGGAAATCATGCCCAAGCTTTAGCGCTTGCTGCCAAATTACGTGGGATTAAAGCTTATGTGGTTATGCCCGAAAATGCTCCTAAAGTTAAAGTTAAAGCGGTAAAAGGATATGGCGCAGAGATCACTTTTTGCGAGGCCACATTAAAAGCTCGAGAAGGCACGCTAGATGAAGTTGTTAGCAAAACAAAGGCAACTATTATCCATCCCTATAACGATTCCCGAATTATTGCAGGACAAGGAACTGCGGCTCTAGAGTTGCTTCATGCTCACCCCGAGCTAGATATGGTTGTAACTCCTGTTGGCGGAGGTGGACTTCTAAGTGGAACCGCTATTGCAACGAAATCATTAAACCCATCAGTTCAAGTTATTGGAGCTGAACCTGAGAATGCTAACGACGCTTATCAGTCATTTCAACAGAAAACACTAATTCCTGCACTAACAACCAATACCATTGCCGATGGACTACGAACTTCACTAGGGACGCTTCCTTTTTCCATTATCATGAATTTTGTAGACGACATCCAAACTGTTGCTGAAGATGAAATTATAGATGCAATGCGTTTTATCTGGGAACGAATGAATATGACTGTAGAGCCCTCTTCAGCAGTACCATTAGCAGCCATATTCAGGAATACTCAATTCTTTAGAGGCAAAAAAGTTGGAGTTATTATCTCTGGTGGAAATTTAGATTTGAGTAATTTACCTTGGCAATAAAAAACTGACTGCAGTGTGATTTTAAATTGCTAAACAGAATTGAAACATTCTGAATGTTTTTTTCGTCTTTAGTCAAAATGTAAATACTACTATGGCTACTCAAAAATTTCGCAACGATTTAAATAACACCGATAACGATGATGACTTTGATTTAGACGCATACATCGAAGAAAAGGCTAAAGAAGCAGAGTCTCCATCCTCAGAGTTTTATCATTCTTTGCCCCCTAAAACTTCTACCAAACGAAACTTAGTAGCTATACTGCTTTTTATTGTACTTCCTTCCTTTTGGTTTATAAAAAGTGACCCGCTTGCTATGTTTAGCTCTAATGATCAAATAGCTAATGCTGAAGCAAGATTTGAAGAACAATTTGAGAGTAGATTCCCAACACCACCTCTTCCCCCTGTTATTAATGAACCGAGACTCTCTGGTGATTACGTGGATTATTTAGCCCAAGCAACAGAATTAGGTTATACAGAAATCTTTAATAGCAATGGAATACAAGCCATGTATTCTGGTGGCGTTCCTCTTTCCTATCTTACGGGACTAGAAAATGCTGATTTCTTAGATGACCTTTCTTTTTCTGCAGTAATCGGTTTGTATAACGGCGGTGTTCCTACTACGTATCTTAGAAGTTTGGATGAAGCTGGATATTTGGAGGAGCTTTCTTATTCGTCGGTTATTGCGCTATACAATGGTGGTGTAACCACCAACTATTTAAATCAACTTAACGAAATTGGGTATTTAGATGAGCTTTCGTACTCCGCTATTATTGGTTTGTATAACGGAGGCGTAACAAGTAATTATCTTCAAGGCTTGAATGAAGCAGGATATCTAGATGACCTTTCTTACTCAGCGGTAATTGGATTGTATAATGGTGGCGTGACTCTGGCGTACATAAAAAGCTTAGATGAAGCTGATTACTTAGATGAGCTATCCTACTCCGCTATTATTGGTCTTTACAACGCTAACGTACCCGTTGAGTTTTTAACTATTTTAGATAATCGCGATTTACTCGACGACATGAGTTATTCAGAAATTATACAAGCTTACTTAGCCGACAACTGAAATCCTTTGCTCTCTTTATCCAAATCACGGAATTGAAACTCATAAGAGTTACTATTGCAGATTACGGGGCTTGTTCATTTTCCGAAACTAATTTCCCCATATCGTAAATCTTCTTAGTGATAAGATTTCCCTTTTCATCCCACTCTTGGAAAGTTCCGTGTTCCACTCCATCAGCAAAATACTCCTCGGATTTTACCTGGCCATTCTCGAACCATCTAACCGATTTGCCGTGTAATTCTCCATCTTTCAACGGAAAATCAAACAACTGTTGTCCATTTAAGAGCCAACTTTTCATAACAGTTTGATCTTGTTTTACTAACTGGGTACCGTCCTCGGCCCAAGTGTGGAACTCAATATAATCTGATAGATCTTTATGGAGAGTTACCATTGTGGGATGGCTTGCTGTGGAGTAGTAGGATGTTTTCATCATGCCACGTTCAGTGGAGTAACGGGCTCTTAGTTTCCCTGAGCTAGTAAAAATCTCACCCTCCGAAATCATCCCATCCTTGAACGTCACATCGGCTTGCATGGCCCCGTTTTGATAGTTGGAGGTGTAATGCCCGTCAGCAGGTTGTTTGTCATCATCAATATAGAGATTGAGCTCCTCAGAAACGGAAATATCGCTGAAAATTGTTTCCACAGAACCTATATACTCTTCTGGAATTTCTTGGCTGCAGGCAGCAAATAATAAAAGTATAAATAGTACCGAGCTTAGTGATTTCATCATCTGATTTAAGTTTTTGATAAAGCTTTAGAAGTTACGTTCTAAGATTTTAGGCACACTTAGCGTCTAATTGCAGTATGACATAATTACCCGAAAGTGTAAGAAATTAATTTCCAACGCTCGTATAAAATAGTACTTCCGTTCAACAAGTCAATTTATTATGGATAACTCTAATTTATAAAACAACTTATAAGACAAATTAGAAATTAGATGTACGTCTTAAATCTTACGACCTAAATCTAGCCCTAGCCCTGCACTTTATCCAAATCCCGAAATTGAAGCTCATACAAGTGACTGTAAAGTCCTTTTTGAGCTAACAATTCTTGATGGGTTCCGTCTTCTACAATCTCACCTTCATTAAGAACTAAAATCCTATCTGCATGCTGAATGGTTGAAAGTCGATGAGCAATCACAAAAGTTGTTCTACCTTTCATTAAATGGTATAAGGCTTCTTGAACTTGAGATTCTGAATCTGAATCGAGTGCCGAAGTAGCTTCATCCAACAGTAGAATTTCAGGATTTTTTAGGATAGCACGAGCAATAGCTAATCTTTGGCGCTGCCCACCACTAAGCTTTACTCCTTTCTCTCCGATGGTAGATTCATAATTTTTTGGAGTGTCCATAATAAACTCATGGGCGTTGGCGTCTTTAGCGGCTTGCACAATTTCTTCTCGAGTGGCATCTAATCGGCCATATCTGATATTTTCTTCAATACTCGCGCCAAAGAGGTGCACTTCTTGCGGAACCATCGAAATATGATTTCTAAAGGATTTCACTTTTAAATCACGAATGTTCTCACCATCTACTTTGATGCTTCCCGAAGTTGGATCATAGAATCTCGGTATCAAATTTAACAATGTGGTTTTACCGGCACCACTAGGCCCAACCAATGCAATTGTTTGTCCCTGTTTGGCAACAAAATTGATATCCTTTAATACTTTTCTGCCAGTGTCGTACTCAAAATTAATCTCATTAAAGCTGATTTCACCTCTTAAGCTGTCAACTTCTTTCGCATGACTTTCATCTTCTATTTCAGGTTTTTCCTCTAGTAATTCAAAAATTCTTTCCGAAGCCCCTGCCGCAGTATTTACGGCCGTATACAATCTTGAAATTTGGCTAATAGAACGAGAAATATTCAACGCATAGATGATAAAAGCTACGAGGTCACCAGCGGTAAGTCGTTCTGCGAGAACTTCTTTACCACCATACCAAAAGATGGTAACTAGCGTACCCATAAACATAATGCCTACACCCGACCAAAACACTTGAGTAAGCACCATTTTTCGGCGGGCAGTAAGAAAGAGTTTTTCAATCGCGTTGGAATAACGACTTACTTCGTAATCTTCGCGAACAAATGCTTTAACTAAACGAACGGCTCCTAAAGCATCTTCTGCTACTGCGGTAGAATTGGCTAAATCATCCTGAATGCTTTTAGAAAGCTCTCGAATTTTATGTCCAAAATATCGTGTAGCAATGGTTATAAAAGGAACGGTTAAAAATATCACTCCACTTAAGCGCCAATTCAGAATTACCATTAAGGTAACGGAGCCAATCAGTGAAAATGAAATAGTAAGTAACTGTGGCAAAGAGTCAGTTAAAGCAACTCTGATAGAGCCAACATCATTGGTTAAACGTGAAGTAATTTCGCCCAACCTACGTTCCGCAAAAAACCGAAATCCAAGCCTGTGAAGATGTTCATACACTTGTTTTCTTAAATCGGTAATAACACGCTCACCAACCCATTCTAGAAAATAATTTCCAGTAAAACTAAAGGCCGCTTGAAGCACAAAAAGTCCCATCAGTCCGAGTGCCAGCATGTTTAGTAAACTCTCGTCGCCTTTATCAAATACCGCATCCAGTAACTCCCTCAATCCTAGAGGAACTGTTAACCAGATTAAGGAAGCAATGAGAACTACAGCTGTAGCCGAATAAAAGCGAGTTCTATACGGTTTACTGAGTGCAAATATATTAACCAGTGTCTCTTTAAGAGTTGCTACACTGTATCTTTTTTTAGGGGAAGATTCGTTTTTTGCCATAATATCGATTTAAAACCCTTTACTATCAAAATTAGTGCCAAGTATTTGAGTTTTTTTCACAGCAAATTATTATCTACTAAGTAGACTAAAAATTATGAATTTGAGCCTATGGACAGCGAACTATTAACCTGGATTTTTCTGATTGGTGGCGTCGTCTTAATGATACTTGAGACCGCAATACCTAGCGGAACTGCGTTTACTTTAGGCTTGAGTGGAGTCATTGTTGGGCTTCTTCGATTTTTAGGAATATTTGAAGAACCTATGACTGCAACTATGGCATGGCTCTTTATCTCGGTAGGATTAATCATCATGATTCGTCCACTCATAAAAAAGTACTTTGGTGGAGAAACTTCATTTAAATATGCTGATGAAGATTATGAAGCCATGGACCAAGTTGTTGATGTACTTGAACCCATTAACGACGAAGACAACAGCGGCCGCATTCGCTTCCAAGGGATATCTTGGCAAGCTCGGACAATTGATGGAACGGTTCCCGCAGGAACACAGGTTAAGATAAAATACAGAGATAACACCACTTGGATTGTTGAACCAGTTGATATTATTGAACAATCACCCTCAATCAAATTAAAAGAATAAACAAGGCTCATTATGTTTTGGACCACCACGCTTATTGCACTCATATTCCTGTACTTCATTGTTACACGGCTATTCATTATCGTAGAATTTCGAGAAGAAGTAATTCAAGAGAGGCTTGGTAAATTTAAGAGTAATTTAAAACCAGGGTTTCACTTCCTCGTCCCTTTTGTTGATCGTCCTGCTTACCGTAGAGAAATGCGCGAGCAAGTATTAGACGTTCCCAGCCAAACTTGTATAACCAAAGACAATATTGAAGTTGCCGTAGATGGTTTGGTGTACATCAAAGTTATGGACGCGTACAAAGCGAGTTATGGAATCGCCAACTACCAAGCTGCTTCCGTAAATCTTGCTCAAACCACTATGCGTAGCGAAATTGGTAAGATTACACTTGATGATACTTTTTCGGAACGTGAAAAAATGAATGAGAATATTGTTCGTGAAATTGACAAAGCAGCTGATCCTTGGGGAATTAAAGTGCTTCGATACGAACTTAAAAACATCCGTCCTTCCAACGAAATTATTGATACGATGGAAAAGCAGATGGAAGCCGAACGTGAAAAAAGAGCCGAAATCACACATTCCGAAGGTTTTAAGCAATCTAGAATTAACGAGTCAGAAGGTGAACAACAAAGCCAAGTGTTAATATCTGAGGGAGCTCGTCAACGCCGTATTAACGAAGCTATTGGTAAGGCTAAAGAAATTGAATTGATTGCTACAGCTACAGCAAAAGGACTACAACGAATTGCTGAAGCCATGCAAAAACCAGGTGGTGAGTTGGCAGTACGAACCAAATTAGTAGAACAGTACATTAACGAGTTTGGAAAAATTGTAAAGAACTCGAACATCTCCGTTCTACCTACCGAAACGGCTAATCTAAAAACATTTTTTGAAGGAGTTAAAACAGTGAGTAATCATACTGAAAGTGCTTCTTCAACCAAAATTGGAGGAAAATAACGATGGAAATTGTAGAATTAGTCAGTCAAGTCTTAGTTAGTCTTTTTGCCGTATTTTTAGTGTTTAAAATCATTCAATCTTTACGATTGGTACCTAATCAGTTCGCTTTTATTGTTGAACGTTTAGGTAATTATCATAAAACTTTAGAACCTGGTTTCCATGCCCTTATTCCTTTTTTAGATAAGGTAGTTTATAAACAAGATCTACGGGAAGAAACTATTGAAGTTGAACCCCAAGAATGCTTCACCAAAGATAACGTTAAAGTTGAGGTTGATGGAGTTATCTACCTAAGTGTGATGGATCCTGTAAACGCGAGCTATGGCGTGACCAATTATCGGTACGCTGCTATTCAACTAGCACAAACAACTACACGTTCTGTAATCGGTCTCATGGACTTAGATGAAACCTTTGAAGAACGTGCCAAAATGAGCAAAAAAGTTGTTGAAGTGTTAAGTGAGATGGAAATGCCTTGGGGCATTAAAGTTCACCGTTACGAGATTAAGAATATTGTAACTCCACGAACGGTTCAAAATGCCATGGAGCGACAAATGACCGCAGAACGTGATCGACGTGCTGTGATTGCAAAATCTGAAGGTTTTAAAGGTGCAAAAGTAAATGATGCAGAAGGTTTAAAAACGGAAATGATTAACATTTCTGAAGCCGAAATGCAGCGCCAAATAAACGAAGCGGAAGGTTTAGCTAACGAAATTGAAGCACTTGCCGAAGCAACAGCTGTATCCATCGAGAAAATTGCTGAAGCTCTTTCTCAACCAATGGGAACGCAAGCTATGCAGCTTCGCCTTGCCGAAAAATACCTTGGTACGCTATCTGGACTTGGACGTGAGGAAAACAACATCATCCTTCCTAAAGACATTTCAAACTATGATGCGGTAATGTCTGGCCTTTCTTTAGAAGATATCATCATCGATTCAAAAAAAGTTAAAAGCTGATTATTATTCGTAATTAAGGAGATTGGTAACTGGGGAATATTTCCCCAGTTCTTCTGTTCTGTAATAATGAATATGTTTTTCACCGCTTATCTCTTTGCTACAATGTGATGAACAAAAAGATTCTATAAAAAACTGTCTGAACCATGATTAATTGATATACTATGATAAATGAAAATTACAAATACAGTGATTTGACTTCAAAAATTATTGGATTTAGTATGACTGTTCATAATTCATTGGGGTGTGGTTTTCAGGAAGTAATTTATCAGCGTGCACTAGAGATAGAAATGGCAGAAGGTGATTTAAATTTTAGTAGAGAGTTTGAAATGCCTGTTTATTACAAGAACCAACAAATAGGAACCCGTAGAGTTGATTTTTTGGTTGAAGGAAAATTTCTGTAGAATTAAAAGCCTTAACGAAATTAGAAGATGTCCATCTTGCACAAGCAATCAACTATTTAGAGGCATACGATTTGGAAGTTGGTTTACTTGTAAATTTTGGTTCAAAGAGTTTAGAGTTTAAACGCTTATCCAATAAAAAGTTTAACCAAAAGAATCAAGGCAATCCTAAAATCAAGTAGAATCAAAGTTCAGACAATAGAGCCCCAATACTACTCTTAATCACCCTTCTCATTCCCCAATGAAAACTAAAGCGCTCGTATTCCTCCTTTGCCTCTTCCCTTTTTGGGTACAGGCTCAGCTTTTGCCAGGATTTCAAGCCTCGGGTTCTTTTGATGAACAACAGCTTCTTATTAAAAGTGAAGAAACCAACACTCGGATTTTAATCAATGCTCCGCTAGACGGATTTGAAAAGTCGGATCAGGTTTTGTTAGTCTTTTATGCCCTTCCGAATGGAAATACGATTGAACAAACTTTCGGAAAGATTACAACAGAAACCGATGATTGGCATTTTAACATCCAACATATTGGGGCACAAACTCGGTTTTTACGAAAAGAACTAAGTCAAAAAACAGTAGTTGTAGTGTATTTGGAAGCTAATCAAAAAAGCTGGCCTTCTTGGAAAAGAGAAAATCCCAATTACCTTTCGGATACACAGAAGCTAGTAGTTGAAATCACAGCTTTATTCGCTGATTGGAAACCAGAGGTTGTGCTAAATTCCCATAGTGGTGGAGGTCGATTTATCTTCAATTATCTAGATGCGGTTGAACACGTTCCAACATCCATAAAGCGCATTGCTTTCTTAGATAGCGATTATGGTTATGAAGATGAAGCACACGGACCTAAACTCGTTCATTGGTTGAACTCCACAAAAGACGCCAAACTTTCTGTAATCGCCTATAATGATAGCGTGGTAGTTTATAATGGCAAGCCTTTGGTCTCGCCTACGGGAGGCACGTGGTACCGTACTAAACAAATGAAGAACTTTCTGGCAAAGTCTTTTCCTCTGGATGAAGTGAACCAAGATTCACTGCTTTGGTATACTTCTCCTCAAAGGAGAATCGAGTTTATCCTAAAAACGAATCCCAACAATAAGATTTATCATACCGTACAGGTAGAACGTAATGGATTTATCCACAGCATGCTTAGCGGAACACCTTTTGAGGAAAAGAATTATCGCTATTTTGGAGATCGAGCTTATTCAAAATTCATCGCAGATAGTGTAATTCTTCCAACAGAACACTTAAGCAGTATTCCACGCTGAAGGTGTTTTCAATAGAAGTTATTTGGAGAAGATTAATAGGTTGCCATCACCTATATTCATTTCTATTTAAGCTAACAAAAACTTCAATAGTAGATTTTGGAATCAAGCAATAGCGAAATATCAACAATTAACCATTACAATGGGTTTGATTGGTTACGTGCTTTGATGTCTGTTTTTGTAGTGGTTTGGCACATGAAAGGTGCTGGGACTTCTTCATTATTTTCTAACGAGGCTTTTTCAAATCATAGCTATTCCCTTTCTGATTTCATAAACTTTCAGTTGCTCTTACTTGCTGTTCCAACCTTTATTCTTATTTCAACCTTCCTATTTTCGAGTCAAATAAGAGCAATTGGCTATCTTTTTGGAAAGCTTAAACGCTTTTTCCTCCTCTTTGTGTTTTGGCTGCTCGCTTTAAAACTATGGCACTTTGGGTTTAGCGGAATGATTACTTCACTGCCTCAATCATTTTCAGAGTTAGTCTCATTCTTCTTGACCGGCGGTGACACCATCTACTATTTCTTCACAAACCTTATTATTTGCCTGGTGATTTCTTATCTATTAAAGCCTCAGAAAACGAGCGTTCAACTCATTGGGTTTGTACTAAGTGTTGTTGGCTTATTTGTCCTTCCTAAAATATCCATTCTAACAGGTAATCATGCTCTAAGTTCATTTTGGAGTCCATTAAATTTCATTCCATATAGTTTTGCAGGATTATTGTTGATGAGTTTTGAGAAAAGCTTAAAAGGAAAAGTATTTCCTATCTTACTCTCTGTAGCGCTATGTGCTTTATTTGCTATGTATGAATGGCACTATTATACCGATGAAATTTTTATTGCAGGACAGGGTTTTGCATTACCTGCTTATACGAGGGTTTCTGTCTTGTTTGGGGCAATTTCTTCTGTTTTAATCGCAATGAATGTCAAAAAAGAAGCGAGCAAATTGATCAAGTTTATGGCGAGCTATTCGCTGGCGTTATATGTACTTCATCCGTTTCTGATGAAATTCGTACCTCAAGTGTTACCATTCTTAGCTGACACCGAGATCTTAATACTGATTTGGATATCTATACTCTCTGTTATAACTCTAAGCTACTTAGCTGCTTTCTTATTGAAGAAGTACATCCTCAAAACTAATTTAATCTTCTAGTTTTTAATTAGCATTGTACTAATAAGCCGTATAGATCTGCCCTTGTTCTAAACGATTTACGATACCCTGCTGTGTAGTGAATTTTGTAGGAATGGTAATATATCCGCCGCCTTTTTTGGTTTTCATAACTGCAAAATGCAAATGCGGCCCTGTAGAATATCCGGTGTCGCCAGAAAAACCAATTTGTTGTCCTGGCTGAATTTGTTGCCCTAATCGAACGACAACTCCATTTTGTTTGAGATGAGAGTAGATAGCAAAGCTTCCATCGTTATGAAGTACACTTACAAAATTTGCTTCACTCATAAAGTTCTTATCTGTTCCACTCTTGGTAAATTTTTCTTCCAATTCAATCACAACTCCACTCCTTGCCGCGTAAACGGGAGTTCCTATGGGCATATTAAAATCCAAGGAATACTGTTCCTCTCCTTTATGCGAAAATTTACCACCATAACCTTGATCCAAACGAAAGCTAACTCCTTTTTTAAACGGTAATCGATAGGCAAAACTATCGTCATGCTTTACAAAAATACTTCCCATATAATGTGTGTAGCTATATGAAACACTCCATTCTTTATTCAATTTTTCTGCTTTATAAGTAGCTAATACTTTACTTTCACCAGCAGCTAGAACCTCTGAAAAGCGATTACCTTGGCTAGATTTTAAGTTGACCACTTTCATCTCTACTTCTACCGTTATGGGATAAAAATTTCGATTACTTGCATGAATCTCCACCCCACCTTCAATATTTTCAGTAGTTAGAAGTACATTTTTTTCTTGCGCTTGTAAAGATGGAATGCTAAATAACGCCAATAAAAGTATATAGAATTTCATGTCTTTATAATATTCAATCTATATAGCATTGTGCAATAGTTAATCTTGCTACTATATTCTAGCATGCAAACGGCCATACTACAACTCATCATACTTTTAGCAACTTCAACCTCCGCTGATATCGACGATCCGGAGTTGTTGCTAGCTATTAAGAACGGCGAACATGATGCTTTCAAAACCTTTTTTGATAAGTATCATAAACATCTATACTACTTTTTGCTGAAAAAAGGAGCTTCCGAAGACACTTCAAAAGACCTAATTCAACAAGCTTTTGTGATGATTTGGGAAAAGCGATCTTCTATTGATGAGAACAAATCGCTACGATCTTATCTGTTTCGCATTGCCTATACACGACTTCTAAATCTTTATAGAGATTCTGCCAAGTTTGATGATACTGAGCACATCGACATTGAAGATCCTGACAGTACCAAAGAAGATGAAAGTCGTTCTGAAACGCTTAAAGTTGCCATCGAAAATGCCATTTCAAGCATGCCCAAAAAGCGACAAGAAGTTTTTAGGCTGTGTTTCATCCAAGAGTTTACCTACAAAGAATGTTCTGAGATTCTCGATGTTTCCATCAAAACGATAGAAAATCATATGGGTTTAGCTCTTAAAGACCTTCGAGCTGCCCTTGAGAAATATAGATAAACAGCCAATAATAATGTCTAACCAATGTTTTTTATATGCCGAAAAAAATAAACCCAAAATTAGGGGTATTTAAAATGTGATGTGTACTGAGGAGGAATAACACATAAAACCTTTCAATTAATACAGAGAATCACATTATGAAAACTTTAACGAATTCCCTCAAAATAAGTACCGCTATTACCACATTGGTATTCACTACACTCTTTATCGGGTGCTCTGCTGTGAATAACGATGTAGAATCTCTAACCGACGACGATATTGCCATTGCAACCGAAGTTATTGCAGAGTCTATGTCAGATGATAACTCTGGCGTGATGAGTAGCTTATACGACGCAGTTTCAACTGTTGATAATTCTGGCATCTCTTACGGAAACCAAAGTCAGCAGAAAGTAAGTCCTGAGAATAATAGAAGTGGCCGTGGTCAAGAGAGAAACTTTACTCACTCTTACGACAGTACAACTGGTATTCATACAACTCAATTTAGTAGAAGTGTTGTAACAGAATTATTCTCAAAAAGTGTAAGTATTGTAAACACCCATCTTTTCTTAACTCCAGAAAACGAATTTGTAGAGTTCCCAAAAGTAGATTACTCAACCATCGAAAGTGTTGATTATACTAGCAACCGTAGCGGTAGCTCTACTGCTCCAAATAGAACTTCTGAGTTCGCACATGCTGATTCTTTCTTTATCTCAGGAATACATTCTTCAAGTAACAAACTCGGAATTGACGGAACGCACGAAAGCAAAGGTAGTACTTCAGGTACTTTTAGAAATGGAACTGAAGCTTCTCGAAATTTCGATGTAAACTTTAAGCTAACCAATGTTAGTATTGCAAAAGATTCTGTATTAGCCTTTGGAAACTTAGCACAAGGTGTAACAGGTACTATTACATACAGCATGAATATCACCAGAACCTTGGGTGACGAATCTGATGCGAAAGAAATATCTGGTGAAATTGAATTAGTAGGTGATGGAACAGCACTCTTGAAATTCAAAAAAATTGCAAAAGTTATTCGTTTCAATTTAACAAATGGAACTACCGAAGAAGAAGAATAGATTACCCCGACAACCTAGAATTACAGTCTGCGGAAGTAGGCTGTAATTCATTTTAAAAAGAATTATGAGCGCAAATAACCAACTACCCAATAATGATACAGACCTGATGCTTGCCCGTCAGATTGGGGAGCTATTGGAGTCGCGTTCAAATTTCACATCATTAACCAATCCGTTTATTGATTCTATCAACAGCTTCAAAATGTCTGAACTTGATGAGCTAGAAACCACTGAACTTGATTCAGATAGACTTTGGGATCTCATCACTCAACAAACCAAACCCATTCATGTTCCTGTCATACTTCCTTTTTATAGACGAAATTCTTGGGCATGGGCTAGCGCAGCCGCTGTGTTGTTAGTTGCTTTTATAGGCATTTTTTGGATGAACATCTTTTCAGAGCCCAAGCTTGTTGCAGAAAGTATGGCTAGTAAAGTGGAAGTAACCTTAACCGACGGCACCTTAGTTACACTTCGTCCTTATTCAAAACTTTACGAAATTGAGTATTCTGATACGAAAAGAGCTTATCAACTTACGGGAGAAGCCTTTTTACACGTAGCCAAAGATCCTACAAAACCCTTTACATTGGATGCCGGAGAAGGCTCCATTACTGTTCTAGGAACCCAATTTAATGTTAGCACTTGGGGAAATTCAACTTCAGTTTTTCTTGAAGAAGGCAAAATTCAGTTTAGTAATGATAAGCAGTATTCCGTTGTATTGAGCCCTGGTGAAAGTGCTTCCCTTCAAAATGGGAACCTTGAGCTAACCGAAATTTCGAATCCCGATGTTTTCAAAGATTGGATTGAATCTCGACTTCGCCTAGAACAAACATCTATACAAGCTGCTATTTCTGAAATTGAGCAACATTATCACGTAGAAATTGATATCTCTGCCATTGTAAATAGAGACGAACTGGTGAGCGGCTCCATCCCTCTTGATGGCGTAGACAAAACACTTAATGATTTGGGAGTTATACTTGGTGGAACGTTCAAATCTACCAATTCAAATAGCTACCAATATATTCCATTATCTAATTGATGAAACAGACTTACTCAATACTGCTGGCTTGTTTAGTATATCTAGTTTTTTCGAACGAGGTAAAGGCCCAGCATTTTGAATATACCAATGAACCGCTGCTATCTGTAATTCACGATATTGAAGACCAAACTCCTTTTCATTTTTTGTATAGAGAAGCGCTTATTGCCGATGTCAAAATTTCACTTAGTGCCACAAAAGAACGCATTTTTGATACACTGCAGCAGGAACTTTCAAATCAGAATATTGGCTTAAGACTAGACGAAGATAGAAAACAAGCTCTACTTTTTACTTCTACCCCAAAAAAGAACGCTAACTCACTTTCCATTTCGGGATATGTTTTGGATGCGAAAACTGGCGAACGTCTACCCTACTCAACGCTCGCTTGGCTTGAAAATGGTCAACTCACTGGCATTGCAACTTCCGATAATGGAACCTTCACAACAAAAATTAGCTCAGAACAACAGCCCATTTCAATTTTATTCTCTTATACGGGTTATGAAGCAAAAACCATCGATTTTGATCTATATGAACAACATTCTTGGAATAACTTAGCCATTCGTTTGAATCCCGTTCCCTATGCTGGACAAGAAATTGTAGTTCGCGGTTTTAATGCCTACACCGCTGCAGACACCGTTCTAAACGGATTGGTTAAAATAGGAACGTTTAGTCCTTTGGGCGATCAAAATTCCATCCGTTCCCTCCAAGCATTGCCCTCGGTACAAAGTGGTAGTTCTATCACTGGCAATTTGAGTGTGAGAGGGAGTCCGCCCGACGGTTTTAGAGTGTTGCTTGACGGACAAACGCTGTACAATCAAAACCACCTTTTTGGATTAATTGACGCCCTTAATTCCGATGTTCTTAGAACAAGCGGATTTTACTATGATATAACACCCGCATCATTTAAAGCACCTCATGGTGGAATCTTAGCTTTAATTACAAAAACAGGAAATCTTCAAGAGTTTAACACATCGTTAGGCCTCAGTAATACAACAGGAAGCATTAGTTTGGAAGGCCCCATAAAGAAAGGAAAATCCAGCTTCTTAGTTTCTGGGCGGCATTCTTACATAGATCAAGCCAATTGGCTTAACAATAATGATATCATAGAATATGGACTAGATTTAGACCTTCCTTACGATTTCCAGGACCAAGATATAATTCCGTTAATCCAAGCCTCTCGTGTTCCGAAAAACACAGCTTCATCTTTCTACGATATCAATACAAAGCTATATCTTGAGCAAAAGAATGGAGGTCAACTTATTCTTAGTGGTTTCTTTGGTTCAGACAAAGCTTCTCAAACCTATGAACGAATTTTCACGCGATTTATAAGCGCCGACTATAGTACCACAAACGATTGGTCGAGTAATATTTTATCCGCATCATATAACACACAAATTACTCCTGAGACGTCATCCTCTTCAAGTTTGGGATGGAGTGATTACTCCGCAAATTATCTTAAAGAAGATTATAGATTCCAGAGTTTACAGATTGAAACTAGCAATGGTCAACGGAATTTTTCAGTTTCTACGCAGTCATTAATTCTAGATAATAACCTTAAAGAGTTTAGTGCAAAACAAAGCTTTTCAACTTCGCTTAATCACGCAAACATAAACTACGGGATTGACTACAGCGATTTCCAGGTAAGCTATAAAGAACTTAGTTTGAGGAATGAATCTTTCCTCAGCCGTCGTACAAGCCAACTTATAGATATCTTTGCTCAAGGTGATGTAAACCTCTCCGAAATTGCTCAAGTTCAAATGGGTAGCAGGTTTCATTACTTCAGCAATGGTAAGTACGTAAAATGGTCGCCCCGTTTTAAAGCCCAATTCTATCCAGAGAAGCAGATTTCGACAGGTTTTGGCTACAGTAAAAACTATCAATTCCTTCACCGTTTAGATTTTTATAACATAAACAGCACCGATTTCTGGATTATAACCAACAAAGATCAACCGCCCTCTTCAAGTGATTATTTCACCACCAATCTTAAAATCCGTCCTAGTAACGATTGGTACTTCCAGGTTGAAGGCTATTACAAACTCTACCAGAATATGCGAATCCATACGCTTAATACAGGGCTTATTTCAAATACCTTTCAAGAGGAAGAATTACCATGGCTTTATTCAAATTCTGGCACAGGCAAAGGTGTTGAATTTTTTGGAAGAAAACGGTTTCAAAAAACAACTATATCAGCAACCTACGTGCTTTCATCCATCAAAATTAAAAACCCAAGACTTAATGGCGGAGAATCTTACTACGCCAATTGGGACAGACAAAATCAGTTTTCGTTCAATATAGAAACAACTCTAGCTAAAGGTCTTGAGTTTTTTTCTTCTTGGAATTACTCTACAGGAACGCCAAACAGAGCCGTTATCAACTCTAACCAAAGTGATAGACTGTCAGACTATTCTCGAATTGATCTTAGTCTTCGTTACACTCATGTCTCTGAGTCAGGACAAAAAGCTATGTTATCAATTTCTGCATATAATTTAACCGATCGAGATAATCCAATCTATGCAGACCTTAGACTTGGCTTAAATACTACTACTCTACAACGAGAAACTGCCTTTATATCGGTGTACGATTTAGGTTTTCAACCTTCCCTAAAAGCTTCTTTAAGTTTTTAGACTCTTTGCTTTTCCTTGCCAAAGAAACTCAGCTCTTCTATTTTAAATTTCCGAATCTTAAATTAAATTTTTGCGTAATTGCATTCGAATATATATCTAGTAAACCCTTTTTATTGAGTATCTTCGCACTCATCAATTTTTAAAATCCATGCCTTCATCATACCCAAGCAATGATTCTTTCCTATACTAAGAATAAAGCTTTTGTTTTAACCCTATGTGCGCTACTGTGTTCTCCTCTCCTGTTTTCACAAACAGTTGAAGAACAGAAACCGCCAGTTACTATTGGTATAGCCCTTAGCGGTGGCGGAGCAAAAGGTTTCGCACATATTGGTGTGCTCAAGGTTTTGGAAGAAGAAGGTATTCCAATTCAAGTTGTGACGGGAACAAGTATGGGGAGTATCATTGGAGCGCTTTATGCCATTGGTTATAGTCCATCCATGCTAGAAGATATTGCATTACGAGATAACTGGATTGATTTCTTTAATGAGAACCCAACAAGAGAAGCCCAATCCATTTTCCAACGGACTTTAGAAGACCAACATATTATTTCTGTACCTCTTGATAATGGGAAATTTTCGCTACCTCGAGGATTGTTAGAAGGTCAGAAATTTTCCTTAATGCTTAGCAAGCTCACACTTCCCTACCATAATGTTACAGACTTTAAAACTTTCCCTATTCCATTTGCATGCGTTGCTACAAATTTGAGAACTGGCGAAGGTACTCGGTTTGATCAAGGTGATTTAACACAAGCAATACGAGCAAGTATCTCGTTCCCAAGTGCATTCAAACCCGTTAAAATTGGTGATGAAACTTATATTGATGGTGGCTTAAATAGAAACCTTCCCGTATCTGACGCCATAGATTTAGGAGCCACTTTCGTAATTGCTTCGGATGTAGCTAGCGATCTAAAACCTGCAGACAGTTTATTCTCTTTCTTAGATGTGATGAACCAAGCCATGGGTTTCGCAATGAAGAAATCGGATCTCGAACAGATTGCCTTGTCCGACTTTCATATTCGTCCACCCGTAGACGATTACACTATTTATGATGTTGGGAAAGTACAAGAGCTTATAAAAGCAGGCGAAGATGCTACTAGAGAAAAAATTCCTGCTCTAAAAAAACTCCTCGATAAATTCTCTTATAGCGTAGAGCAATCACGTTTCAAGAAAATTGAGGTCAACAACATTATCACTTTTGACGAGATACTTATTGAAGGTATCTCAGGCGATGATAAAATGATATCCGAACAGATACTCACTTTTCGCTCCAACTACCAAGTAAGTACAGAAGACTTAGACAAAGCTATCGATCGGCTTTATGGAACTGGGCTTTTTAGTATGATAACCTATCGCCTACAAAATAAACCTAACAAGGAAGGGCAAGAGCTTGTATTTAATATAACAAGCTATAATAAAGAGCAGTTTGGTTTTGGTGCACGGTACGACAGTTTCTACAAAGCCTCGTTGCTTTTCAGTTTAGATTTGAACTCCATATTCTACCAAAATGACCTCCTTTTTAGCAACCTTAGAGTAGGCGATCAATTTCAGCTTAAGTTTAACTACTTTAAACCCTTCTCTTATTTTAGAACCTCCGGGCTAAACCTAGTTACACAGGTCCGGCGAAGTCCTTTTAACATCTATACCAATCAGAACTTAAGTTCCTCTGTGAATGTGGAAGTGCTCTCGCTTGATGTACTTACACGGCTTCAGTTTATGAGAGACTTTTCGATTGCAGGCGGCCTCCATTTTGAGGCTTACAACATCAACAAAAAGGTTGGTGAAACTCTTCTATTCGAAGAAATTAATAGCAATGCTTCCGGGCTATTTCTTATTTATGCAGATACTTTTAATAGAAACGTCTACCCAACAAGAGGTTATAGAGCATCTCTAAAAGGCGAATTTTCACAAAAAGGCTGGGACACTAGTAAACACTTAGGCCAGCTTTCTTTTCTTTGGGATCAGTATATCCCTTTCTCACCAACATTTTCTATGTTTACGAAAGTTATTGTGGGTAGAACCATCAACAATGATTATAATATTCCACTGCACTATTATTACTTTGCAGGTGGTATGTTGCCAACTACACTTTTCGAAGGACATCAATTCACCTTTTTTGGGCAAAATGTTCAGGAACTTAGAGGAACAAACATCCAGTATCTTCAGATGGGTGGACAGCTTAACGTGACCAAAGATTTTTATCTACGTGGGTTGTTTAACCTCGCAAACATCAGCAATACTTGGGACTGGGATGCAGACTACATGAATCTAGAAGACGGTTTCGGCTTCTCCTTTGGAACACCAACTGTTATTGGCCCGATAGAACTTATGCTTGATGCCGACGATATAAACGGCCCCTTCTCTTTCCGCATTAATGTAGGCTATACGTTCTAGTTTGGGAATTAGCAATTAGCTTCGATTCCTCATTCACAATTCAAAATTTAACATCCAAAGTTACCATTTTTTTAATTATGGATTATTAATTCTCAATTCCCCTCCCTCATTCATAATCCATAATTTAAAATTGTTAAGGGATTGAGTTATTTACTCATTACTGACATCTAAATACTCACATCTAGTATTCCCTTCCCACTTTGAAATAAAATCTGTTTTACTCATCTTATCATCGAATTCAAAAGTGCAAACCGAACCATGAAAGACGAGAAACTTGCCGTATTAATTGATGCAGATAACGTTCCATATGCTTACGTAAAGGAAATGCTTGACGAAGTTGCCAAATATGGAAACCCAACAATCAAGCGTATTTATGCTGATTGGACTAAACCAACTGTTTCGGGATGGAAGAATATTTTACTCGAAAATGCAATCACACCGATACAACAGTACAGCTATACCACAGGGAAAAACTCTAGCGATAGTGCTCTTATCATTGATGCCATGGACTTACTTTACTCGGGGAAAGTCGATGGATTCTGCATTGTTTCAAGCGATAGTGACTTTACAAGGCTTGCAACTCGATTGCGAGAAGCCGCGATGTTTGTAATTGGTATTGGCGAAAGGAAAACGCCTAAACCATTTATTACTGCCTGTGACAAATTCATCTACATTGAAATTCTGAAAAAAGAACAAGAAGCTGATATTGGAGGAAAGCCAAACAATCAGAAAAAATCCAAAACGAAGCCCACTTCGGCTAATACGATTGATAAGGAATTAGTAAAGCTTATTAAGGATAGCATTGAAGAGATTTCAGATGATAGCGGCTGGGCTTTCTTAGGGACACTAGGAAGTTTTCTAATGAAGAAAAAGACAGATTTTGATCCAAGAAATTACGGTTTCCAAAAGTTATATCCATTGATAAAAAGTATTGGTGAGTTTGATATCGAAGAAAGAGATACGGGTGAAAAAAACGTCCGCCATATTTACTTAAAAAGTAAATAGCGAACGCCAATGAATTAGCCAAAGTTTATACAGGAATTATAGAAGTCTGGGTCATCCTTGTATATGTTAGATAATTCGTTGACAGTTTTAATAAATCAAACAACGCTGACCGTCATCCTGAAGATACCTCTGAAGGATCTTCACAGTCATTAAAAAGCAATGGCTTAGTATGTGGTGATAGCTAACCGTACCGTTACATTATTTCCGTGATTTTAAAGCATAGTAAGTAGATTATTAGAATATGAACTCATCCACATACCATATAGAGCCGCTGAATCCGACATCAGTCAATTTAGCTTTTGAATTCCTTGAGCAGGTTTTTAGTGTAGAGCAAAATATCCCCAAAGAGCTCATTCCGGTTGTGGCTGACCAGCAAAAATGGTGGGCCATAAAAGACGGTAATCAGATTGTTGGGACTGCCGCAATCTGGCAAATCAATTCCGAATGGCATTGGGGACGATTAGCCATCCATGAAAAGTTACGAGGGCTTGGCCTTGGTAAAAAATTGGTGATGCAATCTTTAGATGAATCATTTCAAATGGAAATAGAAACCATCCTAATTGATGCTAGAGATATTACTGTTGATATGATTCTAAAACTAGGTGGAAAAATTGTCGGCGAAAAAATCAATTTTTACGGACTTCCCGTAACACCTATGGAGCTATGTAAAAGCGATTTTAAGTTATGAATTTTGAATTATGAATTTTGAATGAGGTTATTGGTTAATTGGGGATAGCTGTTGATGATTAGCTTTAGTTAATGGATTTGCGGTCTGGGTTAGAGATACGGTAAGGCGTCATCCTGAGGATACCTCCGAAGGATCTACAGGGTTGAGGGATAGCTCACAATAGCTTTTAGAGTATACAAAAAAAAAGCCAACTCGATTTCTCGAATTGGCTTTTTAAGTATTGGTGGAGGTGCGGGGAGTCGAACCCCGGTCCGAAACGGCAAATCTGCAAACATCTACATGCTTAGTTGCTGATTGAATTTCGCATGAAGCCTAGCCCAACAACAAAGCGACTTCATACTATTCTGTGAAATTTTACGCAACAAAGACAGAAAACCGTGTTACGCTATCCTATCTTTTATGGCGTTCGGCTTGGCACTGATAGGCACGATAACCAAGGGAACGGCTTAGTCAGCTTACGCTGCTAGGCGGTATGAATAATTGTTGTCAATTATATTATATGCCATAATGGATATTATTACGAGATCCATTGGACACTCTCGACATGCAACCTGCGATAGTACTCATCCCGTCGAATCCAGTACACCCCCAATACGTTAAAGAACGATGCGTAATATACGAATCTTATCGCTCTTTATTGGGTATGGTTCCCAACTTTTTTTTCAGTCTTTGCAATTTCCTTAAACGATATGTGTTAAATTGGAGTTCTGTAAATGTCTTCACAATAAACGAGTACTAAACACATGAAATTTGGTAGTGTAACCGATCCCGAAAATATTGACTTCAGTCTTCCATCCGACCATCCAGATACTCTTAAAGTACTTGGAGACGGTAATTCAGCTAACTTTGAAGCTTTTGTTGGTTGTGCTAAATGGAATAAGAAAGATTTAAAGGGGTTCTACCCTCGTGGCACTAAAGACGAACTCTCTTACTATGCTACTCAATTTAATTCTATAGAACTCAATGCCACCCATTACAAAATGTATGGCGAAGATGTGATTTCAGGATGGCGCGATAAAACGGACGATGGGTTTAAATTCTTCCCTAAAGTGGTGAACAGCATTAGCCATTACAAAAGACTTAAAGGCGTGGAAGCTTTGGTGGAGGAGTATTCTCTACCTTTTCGGGTTTTGGGCGATAAACTGGGAATGTTTTTCTTGCAGCTTCGCGATGACTTCAAACCACAAGACATGGATCGAGTTGTTCGTTTCGTGGAAATTTGGCCTACCGATTTACCACTAGCCATAGAATTGCGCTATACCGATTGGTTTAACGACGAAAATATTGCCAACCAAGTGTATCAGCTTTTTGAGAAACATAATGTGGCAAACATCATTACCGATACTGCTGGTCGTCGGGATTTATTACATATGCGACTTACATCTCCCGTTGCCTTTGTGCGTTATGTGGGAGCAAACCATGCTAGCGACTATCCTCGCCTTGATGAGTGGATAGAGCGCATTGCCCTTTGGAAAGAACATGGATTAGAAAAACTCTATTTCTTCATTCACCAGAATATTGAATTGGAGTCCCCTCTTCTTACTGCGCATTTCATAAAAGGCTTAAATGCTAGGATAGGTACAAATTTAAAAATTCCGATTACACAAACAGCTCCACCAAGCCTGGGGCTTTAATCGAGCATAATTTCAGCATTACGAAAAAAAGTAACATTAACTTAATAATAGCGCTTAACTTTACTCAATAACTTTCGTGTAACGGCCTTCCTAAAAGTTTACAGCATTTATTAAAATTATTCTATGATACGAACACTCATTCTGTGTTTTGCAGGGTTACTCCTCCTCACAGAAACAACATTAGCACAGTCAGCCTCTATAAATGGCTATATAAAAGACTCTTCATCTGGTGAAACACTAATTAGTGCAAACATTGCACTTCTAGATATCAATAAGGGAACTTCTTCAAATACTTCAGGATATTTCAGCATTACAAATATTGCCCCTGGAGAGTATATTTTGGTATGTACTTATATCGGGTTCAATACTTTTCAGAAAAAGGTGACTTTAAAGGCGGATGAGAATCTCCGCCTAGATGTGGAACTTGTTCCTACTTCTCAAGAGCTTGAAGAAATCATTGTCACTTCCGAAGCTGAAAAAGAAAAAGCTAAAGAAATTGGGGTCGCTCAAATTGGAACATCTCTAATTAAAGAACTCCCTTCTGTTTTTCAGGCTGATGTTTTTAGATCCATCCAACTCCTTCCTGGCGTAAAAGCAGCTTCTGATTTTTCTAGTGGTTTGTACATCCGCGGTGGAAGTCCTGACCAAACCCTCATTTTACTAGATGAAACTACGGTTTATAACCCAAGTCACTTTTTTGGCTTCTTTTCAACCTTCAATCCAGATGCCATTAAAGATGTTCGACTTTACAAAGGTGGCTATCCAGCCGAATTTGGTGGACGTTTAGGTTCTGTACTAAGTATTTATAACAAAGATGGAAATCGAAACGAAACGCATGGTTCACTAACCTTAGGTATGCTTTCATCGCGTGCTTCGCTCGAAGGCCCTTACAAATATGGTTCTTGGAGTTTGGCTGTTCGTCGTTCTACGCTCGAGCCTTTGCTAGCTGCATTGCGCAAAACTTCGGATAACATTCCTTCTAGTTTCTACTTTTATGATATGAACGGAAAAATTAATTTTGATGCGGGGCAGAACGATAAATTCGGTCTTTCTTTCTACACTGGTAAAGATGCCGTTTCCTTCCCATTTGGTGAAGATGCAGAGTTTAATTTAAACTATGGTAACCAAACCGTTAGTGGAAATTGGAAACATATTTTTAACGAACAGTTATTTTCGAGCTTTGTAGTAACAGGTTCTAGATATTTCAACTTTCCAACTTTTGAACTTGGTGGCACTCCTTTTGAACGAGATAATAATATTTATGATTTTTCGGTAAAAGGTGATTTAGAATATTTATTGAATGATAAGCATACCATTGAAACCGGTGTTTGGGGTGGCGTAATGACGCTCATTCTAAAAGACCGCTTTGATAACGAAGAAAGCTTCAGCTCTCGTATTCAAGCTAATTACCTCTCACTTTACGTTCAGGATACATGGCGCCCAACTGACCGTTGGAAATTGACCTATGGAACACGTCTTAATTACTTTTCGGATGGCGATTATTTACGACCTGAACCACGAGTTTCTCTTGAGTACAAGCCAGCAGATAGAATTCGATTACAAGCGGCTTATGGGCGTTATAACCAGTTCTTAACGCTCATTTCTAACGAGGCTTTTTCTGGTTTTGATGTTTGGTTAACTGCTGATGAAGGGATTAAACCAGCCAATGGCGATCAGTTTGTGCTAGGCGCTAAAACTATTCCGTTTAAGGATTACGGCTTCGATGTGGAAGTATATTACCGAACAATGAACGATTTGTTTGAATTAGATCCTTTCATTCAAGATGTTTCGGGACTTCCTTATAGTGATATTTTCCGAATAGGTAGTGGAGACGCTTACGGAGCTGAAGTTTTCTTTGAAAAAAGAGCTGGAGATTTCACAGGGTTTATTGGTTATACACATTCTTATACATGGAGACGCTTTCCGAATTACAATAATGCAATTGAAAATCCTAATGGTTCTGGTCGCTCCTATCCTCCAAAATACGATCGCCGTAACGACATCAACTTAGTAATGAGCTATCAACTTAGTACACGTTGGAAAGCTACAACTTCGTTTAATTACGCAACAGGACAAGCATATACCGAGCCTTTAGGTCGATATTCGCTAAAAAACCCTGCTTGGGACAACCAAGTTTATGACACCATTGTAAGTGGAAAAATAAACGCATCTCGTTTGCCCGCTTATCATAGAGTTGATGTTTCCTTCTCGAGATATGGCACCTTTTTTGGTTTAGGTGAAGCAGAATGGCAGTTCCAGATAGTAAACTTGCTATCGCGTAGGAATGTATGGTTCTACACCTACGACTTCGACGAAAACCCCATTAAGAAAGAAGCTGTTTACTTGCTTCCACTTCTCCCAACAATTTCTTACACCGTTAAATTTTAATAGATATGAAATCATTATTTCTATATTTCTCTTTTTCCCTACTCCTTATTGTAGGCGGTTGCGATATCTACCCACAAGATGATTACAAAGAATATTATGTAGTTGAGTCTTATCTCATTGCAGATAAGGAACTTCCAGAATTGTATCTCTCAACTACGGCACCTGTTAGTAGCGAGTATAATTTTGATGCTACAGCTATCTCTGCTGCTATTGTTGAAGTTCGCCTTCTGCAAACTGGAATTGGCTCAGCAATCGAACAGACCTTTACGTACCAACTTGATAGTTCTGGTGTTTTTGTAGCTACCGTTCCTCATAATGTATTGCCAACACGAACGTATCAGCTTCATATTACCATTCCTTCTACTGGCGAGAAAATTATTGGGCACACCATCGTTCCAGATAGTTTTACTGCGGCTAATTCCGTTCCTAGTTCTGTGGAATATCAATCCGAAAACCAAATTGAAGTGGTGATTCCTGCTAGTAATTCTAATGCGAGACAGAATTACTTCATTTTCACAACACTTGCACTTGAGGCATCTGAAGAAAATTTCACTCCTGTTTATGGCGACTTTTACGCCCCAGATGAAGGAGATGTGTTATCAGATTACTCAACTCTGAGCTCTGGTATTGTGAGTGAAGGAAATTTCGAAAATAATAACAACGGTACTGTAACACTAAAGTATCCATGGTTAGCAGTGGCTTTTTATGGTGAGACTAAAATTGTGACGAATATCATTGATGTGAATATCTATGATTTTCTCCGTTCACAAAGTGTGCAACTAGGTGGTTCATCCATTTCTCCTGGCGAAATACCGAATGTTATTTATAATATTGAGGGTGGAATTGGTGTTTTTGGCTCAATCGCCGCAGATACTATCCAAACAAATATTACCAGACCTGCGGGCTTTTGATTAGCTAGTATTTTGGTATTTTGTAGGAGTAATTAGTAACCTCAAAAAAAGCATCCTCTGTGTTTCGAACTTTTTTCAGAACAGTATTTATTGGTTTTCTATTGTTAGCAAGCCTTCCTGTGATGGCGCAATCTGAGGGTGAGTTTGAGATAGCTCGCGTAAAATATAGAGGCGGTGGCGATTGGTACAACGATCCCTCCGCTCTTTCAAATCTCATTTCTTTTACCAAGCAACACGCATCAATTGGTATCTCTCAAAAGTATAAAGATGTTGCTTTGGGAAGCAGTGATTTATTCTCTTACCCCTTTCTGTTCTTAACAGGACATGGAAATATTGCCGTTAATAATTCCGAAGCTAGCAACCTTAGAAATTATCTGGAGAATGGTGGATTTCTTTATATAGATGATGATTATGGCTTAGATGAATACGCCCGTGCCATGATGAAGAAAGTGTTTCCTGATGAAGAAATGATAGAAATTCCTTTTTCGCATCCCATCTACCATCAGTTGTTTGATTACAACAATGGCTTACCTAAAATTCATGAACATGACAACAAACCTCCTCAAGGTTTTGGGATTTTCAAGAACGGGAAACTTGTTGTTTTTTACACCTACGAAACCAATCTTGCAGATGGCTGGGCAGATGCAGAAATTCATAACGATCCGCCATCAACTAGACAAAAAGCATTGGAAATGGGCTCAAATATTTTAGTTTATTCCCTTACAAACTTCTAACTCACATTCACTTATATGAAAAGCGTTAATCCTTACTTATTCTTTCCTGGAAACTGCGAAAAAGCTCTTCAATTTTATAAAGAATGTCTTGGTGGTGAAGTTACTGCCCTACAACGTTTTGGCGATACTCAGATGCCTGTTGAAGAGAACTACCGTGATAAGATAATGCACGCGGAACTAACCGTAAATGAACACGTAGTTCTAATGTTTTCGGATGGTGCACCTTTTAAAGAAATTGTACTCGGAGATAATGTACACCTTACTCTTTCTTTTGATAGTGAGGAAGAACAAACAAAGATTTTTGATGCTTTATCAAAAGGTGGCGTTGCAATAATGGAACTTCAAGATACTTTTTGGGGTGCTCGTTATGGAATGCTTACCGATAAATTTGGTGTAAAGTGGCAGCTTAACCTGAACCGAAGCTAATACCTATCTTTCGCTTTTCATTTTATACTCAAACTTTTTCTCTGTAACTATATTCCCTTTGTCATCTTGAGGGTCGCTGTATAACTCGTCTGAATCGGTTACTTCATACTTTCCGATTTTAGACTGCACTTCAGCTTGTGCCTTTATAATTTTCTTCTTCTCATCTGCACTGGCTGTTTTAAATAACTCTGCCAGCTCCCCTCTTTTTCTCTTATAAAAACTCAACTCTAGTGCTTTCATTGAACTTTTAGCAGATAGAAATGGATTCTTATCTTTAACATACTTCAGTCCCACTTTCTCATGATGGCGATCACTGGCAGAATGTTGTTCTAGCATAATATCTCCCAACAAACGAGGAAACGGTGCTTCTTGACTCGAATACGCTGCAATCGAAATTTCTTTCTCTTCCTTATATCGCTTGATAATATCTTCGTAAAACATTCTGAGCTCGTCGTCTTCAAACATTTTATCGTGGGTAAAAGAGCAAATATATTCCACCATACTTTTCCCAAACAAAAGCATTAGCCGGACGAGTTCTTTTTCGTAATCTGCTTTCTTACGTGTTTTAATAGGTATTTCTTCTTCGAAATGTACTACATCATGAAACTCTTCGTCGTAAAAAGTGGCATGTTCATCTTGGTGGATAAATGGGATTTCTTCATCAACATTCCCTTTCCGAGCATTCCGTGCAGTTTCTCTATCTTTACTTCGTTGATCTTCTTTTCTTTTTCGAGCTCTTACGCGTTCAAGTTCTTCGAACAGTTCCCTATCCGTTCCTCTTCTAAATTTCTGCGATTTTTGGTGTAAATGCTGAACATAAACTTGGCGCTGAATGTCGTCGCCAATATTGGCAATGGCTTCTATAATCTCGCCGATTACTTTACTCTGTTGCATTGGATTTTGAAGGCGACCTTCTTCATCAGCTTTCAACATTAAAAAGTCTACGAAATCTAGCGACTCTTTATTCTTAAGCTCAGTGAACGACTCTTTTCCGAATTGTTTCACAAATGAATCAGGATCTTCTCCATCAGGAAGTTCCAACAATTGCACTTCCATCCCTTCCGATAATGCAATATCAATTCCACGTTTCATTGCAGCTTGCCCGGCATTATCCGCATCATAAATCATAATGATTCGCTCGCCATAGCGGTGCAGAATTTTCATTTGCCCAGGTGTTAAAGCTGTACCAGAGCTCGCAACCACGTTGCCAATGCCATGCTCATTCAGCGTGATAACATCGGTATAGCCTTCAACAAGAATTACTTCTTTATTCTTTCGAATTTCATTCTTAGCAAAATTAAGCCCGTATACAACTTCACTTTTATTGTACACCTTGGTTTGCGCCGAGTTTATATATTTGGCGATTTTCTCATTGCCTAAAACTCTTCCAGCATATGCAATTACTTTTCCAGTTGGGCTAAATATCGGAAACATTAAACGACCCCGAAATGTGTCGTAAAAACCATCGTCTCGTTGACTAGGTTTTATTAAATCCGCTTCCAGTAAATACTGCTGATCAATACCTGCATTTTGAGATGCGTTCCATAAATCGCTTCCTGATGATGGAGCATATCCTAATCCGTACTTTTTAAAAACAGCGCGATTGTAGCCACGATTCTCTAAATACTTGAGCGCTTTTTCAGCTTCTGGGTTCTCAATTAAGTTTCGATAGAAATAAATTCCCGCAAATTTAAGTGCGTGGTAGATTCCTTCTTTTAGTTGATGGCTCTCGCTTGGTTCTTTAGACTCTTCTTCTTGGATGAAAACACCGTATCGCTCGGCAAGCTGGCGCACAGCTTCACTAAATCCGATGCCTTCCTGATCCATAATAAATTTGAACACATCGCCTGATTCGCCGCACCCAAAACATTTAAAAATTCCTAGATTTGGGGTTACATGGAAAGAAGGTGTTTTCTCATTGTGATATGGACATAGCCCTGTGAAACCGCTCCCTGAGCGCTTTAACTTCACATAATCTGATACTACCTCCACTATGTCGGCAGCGTCTCGTACTTCTTCTTTTTTATCTTCGGTAACCACAATTGAAAATGGCGATTTTGGTGATAGGAATAAAGTTAATTTCGCATTTAAAATGGACTAAACGGGATTTAATTTATAGGACGAGTTCCCTAAAATATGAACTATCAACTATCTACTAAGCATCGTATATTCCATCCCCATAAATTTTGAACCTAACGAGCAAAAATGAGTGTTTTAGTTGGAAATGATACGCGCCTAATTGTACAAGGCTTTACTGGAAGTGAAGGAACCTTCCACGCAGAACAAATGATTGAATACGGTACCAATGTTGTTGGTGGTGTTACTCCAGGAAAAGGTGGACAATCCCATCTTGATAGACCTGTGTTTAATACTGTAGCAGACGCTGTTGAACAAGCTAACGCAAATACTTCTATCATTTTTGTTCCCCCAGCTTTTGCTGGCGACGCCATTACTGAGGCTGCTTTCGCTGGTATTAAAGTAATTATTTGTATTACTGAAGGAATTCCTGTTAAGGATATGATTTTGGCAAAACAAGTTGTAAAAAGCAGAGGCGCTACTCTCGTTGGGCCTAATTGCCCTGGTGTTATTACTCCAGGCGAAGCTAAAGTTGGAATTATGCCTGGTAGTATTTTTACTAAAGGTACGGTTGGTTTAATTTCTAGATCTGGAACTTTGACTTACGAAGCCGTTGATCAGCTTACAAAAGCAGGACTTGGCCAAAGCACAGCAATCGGAATTGGTGGAGACCCAGTTATTGGCACTACTCACCTTGATGCAGTTAAACTTTTACAAGCAGACCCAGGCACCGAAGCAATCGTATTGATTGGTGAAATTGGTGGTTCAGCTGAAGAAGAAGCCGCTGCTTATATTAAAGAACACGTAACTAAGCCTGTTGTAGCATTTATCGCTGGTTCTACAGCACCTCCGGGCCGCCGAATGGGCCATGCTGGCGCAATCATTTCTGGTGGAAAAGGAACTGCTCAAGAAAAGAAAAAAGCTCTTTCAGAAGCTGGTATTACCGTTGTTGACAGCCCTGCTGAAATCGGTGAAACTCTTAAGCGTATGTTAGAGACCGCTTAATTTATTTTTTAAAGCATCGTGCTACAAAGCACGATGCTTTTTTTTCTCACTCTCACTCTCTCACACTTCTCATTCAATCACCTCAGCATTATGCTGAACGAATCATCAATTTTATTAGACAAGATATGAGTACAACTCCAACCACAATTACGATTGCACGCGGAGACGGAATCGGCGAAGAGATTATGGATTCAACACTTCAGATACTTAAGGCATCTGGTGCTGCTCTTAATTATGAAGAAATCCAAATAGGAAAGAAAGTTTACGAAAGTGGTATAGATTCTGGAATGCCTCCAGAAGCTTGGGATACACTTATCAAGAATAAAGTTTTTCTAAAAGCCCCTATCACAACTCCACAAGGTGGCGGTTACAAAAGTTTAAATGTTACCATCCGTAAAACGCTAGGACTTTTCGCAAACATTCGCCCTGTTAAAGCTCTCGTTCCTTTTGTACACAGCCATTTCCACATGATGGACTTAGTTGTTGTAAGAGAAAATGAAGAAGATCTTTATGCTGGAATTGAGCATCAACAGACTGCCGAAGTTGTACAATGCCTAAAGCTTATTTCTCGCCCTGGTTGTGAACGTATTGTTCGTTATGCGTTCGAATATGCAAAAGCTTATGGCCGCAAAAAAGTTACTTGCATGAGCAAGGATAACATCATGAAACAAACCGATGGTTTATTCCATGAAGTTTTTGATGAGATTAAACTTGAGTATCCTGAAATTGAAACCGATCATTTTATCATTGATATCGGTGCTGCTCGTTTAGCTGATACTCCACACTGGTTTGACGTTGTTGTAACACTAAACTTGTATGGCGATATCATTTCAGACATCACTGCACAAGTATCTGGCTCGGTAGGTTTAGGTGGTTCTGCAAATATTGGTCACGACTTTGCCATGTTCGAAGCCATTCATGGTTCGGCACCAGACATTGCTGGAAAAGACATCGCAAACCCTGCTGGTTTATTACATGGCGCGGCAATGATGCTCGCTCATATCGGTCAACCAGATAAAGCTGAATTGATTATAAATGCATTGCTAACTACTATTGAAGATGGTATTCATACAGCTGATTTAAGAAGCAAAGAGTACACTAAAGAACTAGTAGGTACAAAAGCATTCACTCAAGCTATCATCGATCGCCTAGGACAAGAACCTAAATCTTTGAAATCAGCTTCATACGGCTCTAATGAACATGTAATTGATATCAAACTCCGAGAATATACAAGACCAAAGAAAGAGTTAATTGGTGTTGATGTATTTTTAGATTGGAATGAATCAGATCGAAATCCTGCCATTTTAGGTAAGATTGTAGAAGAAAATACTACCGATGGTTTAGTTCTTAACATGATTTCAAATCGTGGTGTTAATGTGTATCCTGAAGGATTTCCAAATACATTCTGTACTGATCATTGGAGATGTCGCTTTATCGCAACTGGTGGCCATCACAGCGAAGTAGAGTACGCAAAGGTAGTTCAGCTTTTGGAAAGTCTGAACAACGCTGGCCTCGAATGCATTAAAACCGAGAACCTTTATACCTTTGATGGTAAAAATGGATATTCTGATAGTCAAAGCGACTAAAGAACTCCAATCAACATTTACTGATTTATTATTGCTAAAGCCTTCTCCGTATTCTAGAGAAGGCTTTTTAGTCTCCCTACTTTAACACTTATGCTAATTCTTATCCTTTGTAGTTTATGAAACGACTTCTGATATTTTCAACAATTAGCATCCTCTCTATACTTTGCCAAGCGCAAACAGTTAAAACCATTACACCACTCTCCTCTTCTGTTAATGAGACATCTGGCCTTATTTACATAAATGGAAAACTCATTACTCATAATGATTCTGGTGGAAAACCTATTCTATTCGAAGTTGACACCAAAACAGGTGAAGTAGCTCGAAAAGTTTACATTCAGAATGCTAAAAATATTGACTGGGAAGATCTAACCCACGATGAGAATTACATTTACATTGCTGATACTGGAAACAACCTAGGCTCAAGGAAAAATCTTAAAATATACCGACTCCTCATTTCGTCATTTATGGATGAAAAACGAGATTCTATAAAAGCTGAGACTATATCTATAAAGTACGCTGATCAAAGTAGCTTCAAAAAATCTAATCGTAAAACAAATTTTGATGCTGAAGCTCTCGTTTCAATAAATGATAGCCTATATATATTCTCAAAAAATTGGCTAAATGGCTGGACCAATGTGTATGTTTCTCCAAAGACTCCAGGAACTTATACACTATCAAAAATAGATAGTCTTAATTCTCTGGGCTTGGTTACTGGCGCTACTTATAGCCAGAAATCGAATACGATATTGCTTTCAGGTTATGGAGTGAGTTCCAATTTTATTATAGAGATTTCTGATTTCAAAGGAAGTAATTTCTCTAGTGGGAAAGTTAATAGAATCGAAATTTCACCAGAAGGCTCCAAACAGATTGAAGGCATAACCCAAGTTTCACCTACTACTTACTATTTATCTGCGGAAAAAAGTAATACTCCAAACGCAGTATTGTATCTCTTCGAGAAATAGCAGCACTGCTTCCCAGATTGTGAATCTGATATATTTATATTTGAGAAAAGCTAGAGCAAGTAGCAAGTCTCCCTTTGAGGGGTGTTCTTTATACAGGTTTTTGAATTAGCTAATCCCTCGGGATAACTAATGCTTTTAAATAACCCTTCATCCCTAAATGAATTATCTAACTTCTTATATCTGAAAAGAAATTAGATAGAGTAAGATTACTTATTCATCGAAATTAGAAACTCTTCGTTGGTCTTCGTTCCTTTAATCTGTTTAAGTAGAAACTCCATCGCTTCAAAAGCATTCATGTTTGTTAGGTAGCGACGTAATAGCACTACTTTCTCTCTTTCTTGCTCCGAAACAAGTAATTCTTCACGTCGAGTTCCACTTCTGAAAATATCAATAGCGGGATACATTCTGCGTTCAGAAATTCTGCGATCGAGTACCAACTCCATGTTACCCGTTCCTTTAAATTCCTCAAAGATTACATCGTCCATTCTAGATCCGGTATCAACCAAAGCAGTAGCTAAAATTGTAAGTGAGCCGCCATTTTCGATATTACGAGCAGAAGAAAAAAGTTGACGTGGAATTTTAAGTGCTTCCGAGTCAACCCCACCCGACATTGTACGGCCTTTGTTGCTCGCTACCACATTATATGCTCTTGCAAGACGTGTTATAGAATCTAAAAGTAGAATTACATCGTGTCCACTTTCTACCAAGCGTTTTGCTTTTTGGAACACTAATTCAGCCAAACTGATATGATTTTCTGGCTTTTCATCAAAGGTTGAAGCTGTTACTTCAGCGCCCTTAACAGAACGTTCCATTTCGGTAACTTCTTCGGGACGTTCGTCAATTAGTAAAATTAAAATCTTTGCTTCGGGGTGGTTTTTTGCAACCGCATTAGCCACACCTCTTAACAGTGTAGTTTTTCCCGTTTTAGGCTGGGCTACAATCAAACCACGTTGGCCTTTTCCAAGTGGAGAAAATAAATCGATAAACCGAGTCGAATAATCACTTGGATTATGCTCCATCACAAAACGTTCTTCGGGATGAATAGGAAGCATATCGTCAAAATCCTGACGATTATCCATATCAGTTGGAATGCGTCCATTTACACCTTCTACACGAAGTAAAGCGAAATAACGTTCGCCTACTTTTGGTGGACGAATAATACCAATCACACAATCGCCTTGTTTCAGTCTAAAGCGCTTTATTTGCGAAGGTGATACATAAATATCATCGGGGCTAGCTTTGTAATTATAATTTACAGAGCGTAAAAAGCCATATCCATCAGGTAATATCTCTAACGTACCTTCATTAAACAAAAACGGCCCTAATTTTGGCTCGAGTTCAGCAATTCGTTCTTCTAAAGTAGGTGCATTAGACTCTGGGAGTTGATCGTGCTCAGTACGGCGGTTATTGTTCCTGTTATTGTTGTTGTGAACAGGCTTTTTCCGAGCAGGCTTTTTAGTTTCTTCTTCCTTCTTTCTGTAAGAAACTATGTGAGACTGACCACCATAAGTGGTTAACTCATCTTCTTTTTGAGTAGATCTATCAGCAGGCTTTTCTTCCGGTTCTTTAGCTACCACATTGGTTATTTCTTCAAGGTCAACCTTCTCAGATTTTTTAAAAATTAAAGAAGGTTGAGATTTAGTAACCTCAGTAGGTTTCTTATTTCGAGGGCGAAGCTTAACCGTTACTCCCTTAGGAGTTTTCACGTTCTTTTCTTTGATCTGGTCGATCAAATCTTGCTTTTTGACACCGGTTACCCGCTTAATGCCTAATGCTTTAGCAATAGTTTGAAGCTCTGGTAATTTTTTCTTTTCTAAGGAAACCAGCTCCCCAGCCGTAATATTGACGGTCTGATTATCTGACATATAAAATTGTAGCTGTTAAGTAAATAATGAGTTCTTACTGAAATTGAAGTGAACACCCTGCCATCAACAAGAGATAGCGCTTTCTGGGTTATTCATCAGGTAAGGAAAAGAGTCGGTGTTATTACTTTAAGTCTTTCATCCACCGCTTAATTATAGGGTAAAAGTAAAAACTTCCAGCAATAATTACTAACTCTGTCTCAAGTTCTTTTAAAATAGTTTGATTATTCTTTTCTGAAATAAGTTCAACATTCATTTTTGAACGAATAAGCTCGGTTGAGGCCGCGCGATCGCCTTCTTGTTGAAAGAATAATCTGCGCCTAAATGTACTTAAAAGTTTGATAGAATCCACAGTTACCTTGTCTTTCATCATAGAGAAAATTAGTACCGGGTTTTTCTCTCCAAACTGCTTTAGCGTCTCTATAGTACCTTCTAAGGCCTGTTGATTGTGCGCTCCACTAAAATACCAATCTCTGTCTGGTAGTAATTTTTCAAACCGTGCTGCTACACCTTTAAAGCTTGATATAGATTGGATTACATTTTCTTTTTCAATAGGAAACTCATTTGATAACTTCTCAAGAGCTAACAAAACCATCAATACATTCCATTTATTTACGCTTTCAATTAGATTTGTTTGGATGTTGATTTCCAATTCTTTCAACAAAAACCTACCGCGTTCCCAAAATGGTTCATATTTCTGAGCAAGAATCGTCTCTGATTTTTTCTCATCTGCAACTTTAGAAATTGCCTGAATGCAATCGGCTGACATATTACCAAGAATAACGGGCTTACCCTTTTTTATAATTCCTGCTTTTTCCACTGCAATTTCAGATTCTGTTTCCCCTAGTACGTCTTGGTGGTCTAGGCCAATACTAGTAATAATAGACAGAGCTGGCTCTACAATATTCGTTGAGTCTAGGCGACCACCAAGTCCAGTTTCAATAATGGCGATGTCTACTTTCTGTTGAGCAAAAACCCAAAATGCTAACACTGTGCTAATTTCAAAAAATGAAAGCTCTGTTAAGATGGGCTCTACTTCTCTAAAAAACTGTAGCAATATCTCATCGCTAACTTCCTCTTTATTTACACGAACTCGCTCGTTGTAACGCAGCAGATGGGGTGATGTAAACAATCCAGTTTTATAACCTGCATCAGCGTAAACATGCTCTAATAAATAACAAGTCGTTCCCTTTCCGTTCGTACCTGCAACATGGATAGTTGGAAATTTCAGGTGTGGATTTCCTAAGCGTTTGCAACACTCAGTGATGTTATGAAGCCCAAATTTAGCCGCTGAAGCACCTTGAATCTGAAACTTGGGGATTTGGTCGAGATAAGCCCACACATCAGCTATTGAAGCGAATGTACTCATCACTTAAGGTAATTTTTTTTATACAGTTCGAAGTCTTTTTTGAGACGTTCTACTATGGAGTGCGACTTATCAAACACAGCGTTATCTACTTCAGCAATTGGGAAAATTTCACGAAGGGAATTGGTGCAAAAGACCGCTTCGGCCTTACTCAATTCCTCTAGAAGAAACTCTCCTTCAACAAGTTCAATATCCGCCATCTCAGAGATTAGCTGAAAAACTATTTCCCGTGTTACGCCTGGGAGTAAATCGCAATTAATACTTGGCGTAAAAATCTGATTCTCCTTCACCCAAAAGATATTCGCCATTGTGGTTTCACTCACCGTATTATTTACGGTTAACATTAGTGCATCATCGCCACCATGCTGTGTCGCTTGCTGAGCTGCTTTTATATAATTGATGGAATTGGCGAGCTTTACTTTTCTTGAAAGGGACACTTCTGGAATAGCGCGAGTTTCAACTGTTTTGAGAACTATATTCTTTTTCACATCTGGTAAAGAACGAGTAGTAATTGCATACTCCGTTTTGGTTGAAGTACTTGCAAATCCAGCCCCACCCTTTCTTACACATTGAATACGAAACGCAGTGTCAACATCAACCATTTCATGGTACTGAAGTAACAACCCAATCTGTTTTAGAAGTGTTTCAGAGTCTAGAAACAAATCCATTCCTAAATAGTTCAAGCCTAACTGTAAACGAGCGAAGTGTTTATCGAAGTGAAGAAATTTTCCTTTGTAGCTTCTAAATGTCTCAAAGCAACCATCGCTATACATAAAGCCTCGCGATGAAACAGGAATGACATTAGCTGATTGCACAATCAACTCGCCATTAAAAATCGCATATTTAGGCTCCTTAGTCATTCAGATGATCTCTGAGCAAACTATAGCCAGCCCCTTCTTGGTAACCAACATGCGAGTAAACATATTTTCCTTGTTTATCGAACAAAACATACGTTGGTATCCCGGGCACTTTTAAATCATTATAAAGTGAAGCTCCATCAACATACAGAAATCTCTCAGGCAATTCTTCAAAATTGATAGTATCTGTAGCATCCTTTACCAATGCAGCTATCACCTTAATCGAGCCTTCTTCGTCCGCCAGCGTATGTATTTCTTGTAACAAAAAATTGGACTTTTCCGACCAGCTAGAGAAGAATACAAGCACTACATGCTCACCTTCAAAATCACCCACCGAAACACTATCGTCTTCTAGCACATATCTCAGAGAATGATTGACTAAAGAATCATTCTCGACAATGCTTTTAGTGAAACGCGTTTTCTCAGTTTTTTTATATGAAAATGAGGAATACACAATAATTAGAGCTGAAGCCAGCGCCATTACTGCCATAAAAGCTGGGAAATATTTATTGTCGATTTTCATAGATGTAAGTTAAGAAAGTTCTACCCATCAATTTTGAAAAAATCGAATCATTTTTATTCCAGGTTTTGGGGTATCTAATAGATTACTAAGCTAACATTAACGAATTGGACTGCTTACCTCAAGGTGCTCAAACTCGTATTTTCTATCTGAGATTGCTACCATTTCAAAAATAATACCTATTAATTTAGATTCTATAGTAACCATTAAAACTGAGTATATTCACTCTAGCAAATATTCAACCATTTCCAGTACATAATTTATGTCATTTTCTTCCTTAGGTTTATCTGAGCCTTTACTACCTTCTTTAGCATCGCAGAATTACAAAGAACCCACTCCTATACAAGAACAAGCTATCCCAGCGGTTCTAGCTAATAAAGATGTGCTGGGAATTGCAAAAACTGGTTCTGGTAAAACAGCTAGTTTTGTATTACCTATACTAACGCAATTGCAAACTAAACGTAGCTCCAAAAATCGGCATGTTAGCGTTTTGGTAATGGTTCCTACCCGTGAACTTGCTGTTCAGGTCAACGACACTTTTCGTGCTTTTTTATCAGGACTTCCACAGCGAGTTAAAACTCTAGCTGTATTTGGCGGAGTTTCCATCAACCCACAGATGATGGCGTTACAAGGCGTAGATGTTCTTGTTGCAACTCCAGGACGCTTGTTGGATTTAATAGAATCAAAGGCTGTTCATCTTTCCGATGTACAAACCTTAGTGCTAGATGAAGCTGACAAAATGTTGAATATGGGATTTACAGAGGAGATGAATAAGGTCTTCGCCCTACTTCCCAAAAAGCGCCAAAATCTTCTTTTCTCTGCAACATTGAATGATGATGTTGAGGCTGTTCATCAGATTCTACTAAATCAGCCTGTAGTGGTAGATGTTACCCCCGATCAAAACGAAGATGAAATCGACCTGATAGAGCAACTAGCTTATTTCACTACAGAAGAAAAGAAAGGGCCTCTTTTGCGGTATCTGATCACAGAACAGAAGATGAAACAAGTGCTCGTGTTTACTTCATCTGCAAAAAAAGCTGATTCGGTAGCCAATAAACTTTCCAAGAATGGCATCGAAGCGAAGGCAATCCATAGCAAGAAAAGCATGCAATATCGGACGGGAGCCCTGAACTCATTTAAAATTGGTCACCTTCGTATTCTTGTAACTACGGATTTACTCTCCCGAGGTATAGACGTTCAATACCTCCCTTACGTTATCAATTATGAGCTTCCTCGTTCTCCTAAAGACTATGTTCATAGAATTGGTAGAACTGGCCGAAGTGAGTCTACAGGTATCGCTATTTCGTTAATCACACCTAGTGAAGAACATCATTTTAGCGTTATCGAGAAAAAAATGGGGAAACCGATAACAAGAGTTAATGCTAATGAAATTGATTTACACGGATTTTAATCAATTTAAGGATTGGCTCTTGGTTTAGTGAAGAATAAATAGAGTTCGCTAATTATAGAAGCATGGCGATTTGTTGACAGAAATTATTTCAACTACGATGATAATCTGAAATCTATCTCTCTTCAACTTGAATTATTCTGCCTGATATTGAAGGAATTACAATTTCTATGGAACACTCTTCAGACTCCTTTAACTCAGAACTCATTAGGTCTGTATAGGAACAGCTATTAATGATATATGACAGCGGTTCTAAAGATCGATTTAAGGCAACGTAAACACTTGGTTCATTCTTGATGGTACGCTTGAATACAACCAATCCTGTTTCCTCATTTAGCTCGACAAAATCAGCATCACCTTTCTGAATTGCTAAAGATGTATTTCTAATCTCGGCTAGTTTTTGGTAGAAATTAAAAAGTTCAGAATCAAAATTAATGTCATCACTTGTCCTTGGCTCTCCTAGTGGATGATTAGATTCTGGCTCATAATCCATGTCTTCCCAAACCATCGGTTTCCGGTCGTCGGGATCATCAGCACCCCACATTCCAGATTCAGTTCCGTAATAAATCATCGGTGCACCCTTCCAAGTAAATTGGAACATAGCTACCAATTTTTGGATAGCCCTTTCATTTTCATTTGGTTTTCGAGGGTTGAACCCATCTCTCGGCAAACCGTCTCTATCGTATTCTCTACCTGGATTTACAATAATAGATGCTAAACGAGGCGTGTCATGGCTATCCATTAAATTTTGAAGCACATCTAGACCTTCTTCTGGATAATCCTCTTCAATTTGATTCAAACGCTGTTCAAATTCCGAAATGCTAATTCTTTCATCTATAAAATAATCCTTAGCCGCATACGCAAAACGGTAGTTCATCACAGTTGTGAACATATCTGCACTAATAAATTCTTTGGCTTTATCTGTCCAAATTTCGGCAATGGTAATCGCTTCTGGGTTTAAGTCACGAACTACCTCATGCCATTCAATCCAGAAATTTTTACCCACTTCTTCAGCTACGTCTAATCGCCATCCATCTATACCATCGCTCGGATCGCCATCACCATTCGGGTCCATCCAACGTTTCGTTACATCAAAAACATGCTTCTTTATTGGGTTCAATAAATTCCCGTTTTCCTCTCGAAAAACTGGTAAGCCTTTAAATCCCCACCAACCTTCATAATCAAATTCATTTTCTTCAGTGCTTGGGTCGTCGAACTCATTTACGATGTACCAATCTTTGTATCGTGATTCCTCCTGATTTTTTACCAAGTCTTGAAAAGCCCAAAATTCAGTTCCAGTGTGATTAAATACTCCATCAATAACCACTTTCATATCTCTTTTATGTGCTTCTTGAATGAGATGAAGGAAAAGCTTGTCGCCACTCGTCCATTCCCAAGTTGAAGAAACTCCAGGATCTTCTGCATTAAATTGTTCAAGGTCTGCATCAGGATTTGGACCGAAATTACGATCTATGTGATGATAATAAGAGGCATCGTACTTATGCATTGATTGTGCATCAAAAATGGGGTTAAGATAAATCCCTCCAATTCCCAACTCTTTGAGGTAATCTAGCTTATCAATGATACCTTGTAAATCGCCACCATAACGCCGCTCCCTTACGATGGAGTAGAAATCATCGGAATGATTCTTTTCCCAATCATCGCGAGCATACCAATCTTGAGTCCAAGAAGTAATGTCCCAGCTTTCAGGACCTCTAGCTCGTTCTCTATTTGGTTGATTAGTAGAATCTCCATCTCTAAAACGCTCTGGAAAAATTTGATACCAAACTATTCCTTTTGCCCACTCAGGTGATGAGAATTCTCTTTTATCTGTAGCTTTGTGATTACAGGAAAGGAATAATAATCCAATCAGAATGGACGACAAGAAATGTGATAATTTCAATTTATATAGGGTGAAATTAAGTTTAGCGGTTTACCCTTCGAATCGCGATATACCAAAAAGTCTGAGTCTGTAGTAAAAATTGAAGCATCTTCAATATCATTATAAAGTACAAGGAGACTTATATCAGCCAAAGACGTTTTTTGATCTCTGTATTTATTGAGAAGTTCGAATACTTGTTCTTCATTACTAATTAGCGCAGATTTTATTTCGATTAAGTTCTGATTAATCATACTTGAAATAGCATTAACTACAGGAAGTGCATTTTTTGTAATGAATAGTGTTTCAGTGAGAACAGCTTCGCAGGTTATAAATCGAAAATTTTCCTTACTAAGTTCAACTTTCACCCATTGATGAAATTGATCTCGTTCTCTAAGAAGAGCAACTAATGGGCCTGTATCAAGAAAGACTGTCTTCACCAAGGCCTTCCAAATATTTAGGGTTTGTAGAAAGATCTGAAGGACCATCTTTAATTACACCGATGTAGGGCTGTAACCGTTCTAACATTGAACCAGGCTTCGCTTCTACTTCGTATTCTGTAAACACTTCATTTACAGCATTCATAACGGCTTCTTTTTTTGAAATTCCTTTCCTTTTAGCAAGAAGTTCAATCTTTTGCTTTTCTTCAGGAGTTAATTTCATCCCGAACCAAACAATATCTTTTTTGTTCTTATCAGCCATGATATTTCGGTTAAATATAAGTTGCAACCAATTTAATATATAGTTGCAACTTATTCAAATCTCTGTTGCTACTTCAATGTTTTAAGCTTGTTTAGCGTCTACATCTTTAACCCAGAATGTGAATATACCAGCCAAAATCATAGCTACTCCACCAATTATTAATGCATAAATAGCTTCGCCACCAAACATGGATTTTGTTAAAAAGCCCAAGATACTAGCTGCTACAAGTTGAGGGATTACGATAAAGAAATTGAAAATCCCCATATACACACCCATTTTTTTTGCAGGAAGTGATCCCGTTAAAATAGCATACGGCATAGAAAGAATACTTGCCCAAGCAAGGCCAATACCAATCATAGAAACTAGTAGCATATTTGGATTTGAGATAAAATAAATGGAAATCAAGCTCAAACCGCCCAAGGTTAAACAAATGGTATGCACCATTTTCCTGCTAGTGTATTTAGCCATTACAGGTAATAGAAAAGCAACAAGTGCTGCAACTCCATTATATACAGCAAAGCTGAAACCCACCCAATCTGCACCATCATTGTAAAGTGCTGATGTTGTATCCGTAGTTCCGTAGATGTGAGCTGTTACTGCGTTTGTGGTGTAAATCCACATTGCGAAAAGTGCAAACCAAGAGAAAAACTGAACAACTGCTAGCTGAAGCATAGTTTTTGGCATCATCAACATGTCGTTCATTACTTCAACTAAACCATTTTTTGATTCGCCTTTTGATTGCATCATCGAAGAAATCATCATCACGATTCCAAAAACAAAAATACCACCACCCATAATATAGAGTTGTTGGTCATAATCTCCGTTAAACACTAAAAATGTAAGTATTGCACCCACAATAATAGATACTATACCGTATTTAGTTTGTTTTGATGCTAGCTCACTAACGTTATATGTGCTGTCGTTTTCTGTATCTGCTTGCGCTAGTCCTGCGGCTTGTTTCTCAGCTTCTTCAAAACGGGCTAGTTCCTCAGGTGAATATTCTTTGGTTTTTATAACGGTCCAGAGAACAGCTAGTAAAAACGCAGCACCACCTATATAGAATGAGAATTTTACAGAGTCTGGAATAATACCTTCTGGGGCTGTATTTGAGATACCAAACCAATTGGTAAACATCCATGGCAACATAGAAGCGACAACAGCACCTGTTCCAATAAAGAAACTTTGCATGGCAAAACCTGAGGTTCTTTGCTCGTTGGGCAGCATATCGCCCACAAAAGCTCTAAACGGCTCCATCGATACATTTATAGAAGCATCCATAATCCAAAGCATACCCGCAGCTACCCAAAGGACAGGAGAGTTCGGCATAAAGAATAAAGCTAATGATGCCAGAATTGCACCAACCAGAAAGAAGGGTCTTCTTCTTCCCATTTTATTCCACGTTTTGTCGCTAAAGTGACCAATAATAGGCTGTACAATTAATCCTGTAAGCGGAGCTGCAACCCAGAGAATGGGAATGTCTTCTACTGCGGCACCTAATGTTTCGAAAATTCGACTTACGTTGGCATTTTGAAGTGCAAAACCGAATTGAATCCCAAGAAATCCAAAACTCATGTTCCAAATTTGCCAAAAGCTAAGATGGGGTTTTTGTGCAGAGGTTGTTTCCATTGTTGTACCTAATTTAATATTGAATTATTTAACGAAGATTACCCACTCGTTTGGACCAAAACTAATTTCTTCTGAAGTAACCATTAACCTAGTTGAGGTATAAGTAGTGTAATCTTCACTCACTCCAACATCAGCTAATTTTACTCTTATATTTTCTTGTTCATTGCTAAAATTTAATACTACCACTACTTCACTTTCCCCTTTTACACGTTTGTACGCATAAAGACCCTCAGGCATATCAATCATTTCTAGCGAACCACCAAAATCACCATTCCAAAGAGCTTGTTCGTCTCTTTTTAAGCCAACCAATGTGGTGTAAAAATCTTGGTATTTATAGTCTTTCCATTCAATAGGATCTTTTTCGAAGAACTCTAATTGCTTGTCTAGTCCAGATTCTTGTCCGTTATAGATTAATGGCATTCCACCAATAGTTGCCGACAATATTGCGAAGTTCTCGAAATTGGCACCATACATTTCAGGGTCGGTTCCATTCCAAGAATTTTCATCATGATTTGAGGTAAAGTACATTCTGTAAGCACTTGAAGGGAATCTCTTTTCATCTTCAGCAAAAAGAGAATCAACGGAAGAGATAGGACGTTCTCCTTTGGCAACTTCACGAATGATGTGAGCATATTCCCACCCATAGTTCATTTGGAATGCTTCGATAACCAATTCTGGATTACCGTCTTCGGCTAGCATAAATACAGGCTTAATTTCATCTAAAGCTGCTTTTGCATCAACCCAGAAATCGGTTGGAACCATACCTGCAACATCACAGCGATATCCATCAATGTCTAAATCGCGAACCCAAAATTCGAGTGCATCAATCATCCCAGCTCGCATTTCTTCATTCTCATAGTTCAACTGAATTACATCAGACCAGTCTGTTCCTGTTGGTGGCATAAAATCACCTTCTTCAGTAAGTGCGAACCAATCTTTGTTTTCTGTCCACGGGTTGTCCCAAGCAGTGTGGTTGGCAACCCAATCAATAATAACTTTGAAACCCATTTCGTGTGCTTCATCAACCAACTTTCGGAAGTCTTCTTTTGTACCATAATCTGGATTTACTTCTTTATAGTCTTGAACAGAATAATGGCTTCCTAACCCACCCTTTCTATTTATTTCTCCAATGGGATGAATAGGCATGAACCAGAGAATTCTAATTCCCATGCTTTTGATTCTTGGCAAATCTTTACGGACAGCCTCAAAGGTCCCCTCTTCAGAATACTGACGAACATTGATTTCGTAGATACTTGAGTTTTTACTCCATTCAAGTTGCTCTACTTTGCTTGTGATTTCTTCTTGATTGTCATTCTTTGCGGGCGAACAAGCAAAAAAACCAACCGTTATAAGTAGTAAAAATAGGTTTCTAAATAACATCTTAAACATTGGGATTTCTATAAAGTTAGAATTTCAAATTGGTTTGCTGGTAGAGTTATAGTTAAAACACCATTCTCTACCTTAAAGCGATTACCGAAATAGTTAATCAGCTTACTATAATCGAAACCGTTTCGTAGTTGGATACTTACATCTTTTGTAATACTTGATTTATTAAAAACCGTTATTACTTGTTGTTTAAAATAAGCTCTTGAATATGCAAGCACGTCGTCTTCGCTTACATGAAATTTAAAGTCGCCATACAAAAGCGACATGTTGGAATTTCTCAATTCAGAAAGCATCGTAAATATGCTTCTGTTTCTAAGTTCAAGTTCAGAAAGTTCGTTCTCCTCAAATCTCATCCAGCGACGGCTATCGGGATCATTTGCGCCAGGCATTCCAAATTCATCTCCGTAATAAGTAACTGGGATTCCAGGAATGGTTAGATTGAACGCTAACAACATATTAAGACGATCGTAAGCAAAGCTTTGTGGAGATCCAATCTCACGTGTCCAACCAGCAAGTTTAGCGTCTTCGTCCCAAGCTACTTCCCCACTTGTTAAGCTGATGAATCGTGCTTTATCATGGTTTCCAGAAATAATGCCCATGGTATTGTGATAACCAAAGTAATTGAAGCTTTCTTGAAGTTGAGATTGCAATCCTTTAAAGGAAAAGTCTTGCCCAAAAGCGTTTAAACTAGCATCGTACATACTAAAGTCGAACTGACTTTCTAGCATTCCTGAATTGATATAACTAGCAACAAGCTCTCTACTACCGTAGGTTTCTCCAATCTGAAATACGCTCTTATCCTCTTTAGCAATTACTTCTTCCTTAACTTTTCGAGTTAAAGTGCGCCAAAATTCAAGCTGAATGTGCTTTGTTGCATCATGTCTGAATCCATCTAAGTCGTAATTCTTAACCCAGAATAACGCTGAGTCAGTCATGGTTTCAATTACTTCTGGTTTTGAGAAATCTAGGGTTGGCATGAAAGTATCGAACCAAGTAGTAAGACGTTGTTCGTCCCAAAGTTCGGTGTTCATTCTACCATCTGGCAAATACAAATCCGTTACCCAATCTTTGTGCTCTTGATAAACGGGATGAAGTTCATGAACATGATTTGCAACGTAATCCAGAATTACACTCATCCCATGTTCGTGAGCAACATCTAGGAGTTCTTCAAATTCTTCGGAGGTTCCAAAACGGTCATCAATTTTGGAAGATGAAACGGGCCAATATCCGTGGTAGCCAGAAAATTTAGTGTAAACACCGCCTTTATCCCAAAGTCCGTACGCTTCTTCTGGATTTTGTGAAATGGGTGAGAGCCACAACGAGTTCACTCCAATCTTTTTGAAATATCCATTTTTAATAGATTGAGTAATCCCAGCTAAATCGCCACCATAATAGTTAGCTTTGGGTAGAATATCAGGATCATCTACTTTACGCGTATTTTCTGGATTACCGTCTTTAAATCTATCTATAAGCACAAAGTACATATTCCATGAATGAGGGTCGGTACGCACTAATTTTAGTGGACTTTCAACAACTTTGCGATAGTTTAGAGGGATAAGAATGTCGTTAGATATGCCATTGCTGTTATAGGCCCATGCTCTAATTTTAGATTGAGCTAAATCTGAAGCTGCAGCAGGTATAGAGACGGTTATCTTATCGTCACTTCGTTTTGTGGTTAATTCAAAATTTTCCCAGAAAATGAATACTCTATCTGCATTTTCTACTGAAAAAGTTACTTCGTTGTTAAGGTATTTACTCGTTTCAATAATTGGAAGTGTAGAACTGTCTAGGTTTCCAACTTTAAGAAGGTTATTAAATCCTCCCATTCCATTTGAAACTCGATCAGTATTTTCTGGATCCAACATTTCGGCACCATCAATAACAAATAAATACTGATATACCCCCTGGTTAACCAGCATTTTGGCCTCCCAAACATCACCTTTCTTAGTAAGTGGAGTAGCCGAAGGATTCCAGCTATTCATCTCCCCTTTTACCTGTACTTTGTTGTAATTCTTATTCTTAACTCTAAAAACGACTTCTTCTTTATTGGTTTTTTTGAGGAGTAAATCGTACTTCACTTCCTCATCCCAAAAAGATAGAATTCCTAATTTTGGAAGCAGTCTGCCAGTAATTGTCAGCTTTTGTTTATCCGTACTCCAATCAGTTTTTAAACCAGAGGAAATAGAAACAGAATCCAACCCTTCAGGATTCATAAAATAGTCTTGAAGAATAACCACCGTAGAATCATAGCCAAGAGCAATTGGGGAGCCTAAGCCAATAATCTGCTCTCCATATTTTATCTCATCTTTATCTGAGCATGCTCCAAAAAAAGGAGCTATTAGCAATACGCAAACCAGAAGTTGTTTCGCTGATGGATTCATCGGGTTACTATTTAATTAAGGTCATTTTTTGGATAAACACATTACCACCAGCTGTATAACGCGCTAAGTAAACACCGCTACCAAACTTAGAAGCATCAAATGCTACGTTATAAGTACCAACCGCTTTGTTGCCATCAACTAAATCGGCTACTTTTCTTCCCAAAATGTCAAACACTTCAAGCTTAACTGCACCCGCTTTTGCAACATCAAAGCTGATGTTAGTAACCGGATTAAATGGATTTGGATAGTTTTGTTCTAATCGGAAAGTTGAAGGGCCTTCTGAAAGAAGTTCTTCTTCGTTTCCTACAACCACTAATGGGCTTTCAAACTTTTTGGTAGTGTAAATCTTAAACTCACCAGGCTCTAACGAAATACTTTCAACGGTAGAGTTTACAGTATACTCCGTGTTTGCAAAATAGTCGTACCATGTACCTGTTTGTGAAAATCCAGCAAACGCTGTAGATGCCGTTACACCAAAGTTACCAACAATAACAACGTCAGTGTCCTCATGTTCAAGTAGTATTCGTTTATTGGTAGCGCCTAAATCTTGGTAGAAATTTGATGGCGAAACAAATGCTGGACTGCTATTTCTAAGTGATAAAAGTGCGCTCCATGTTTTATATAAATTCTGACGTGCTACATTACTTTCTGAGGTCCAATAATCCCAACGAATTGGTTTATTTGCTGTTCTTCCTGGTGCTGAAGGTGGACAATCTGAAGATTCCAAACATTGCTCACCTGCGTTACCATAACCGTAACCAAGTTCCCCAAATTGCCAAATCATTTTTGGGCCAGGCAGAGTCAAGAAAAACGCACCAGCCAATTTTTGACGATCTAGAGCCGTTTCTAAATTTCTGATATTATAATCACCAGAAGAATTGCCATATTTAATGTTTTTGAGCATTAACCACTGCTCATCATGGCTTTCCATATAGCCTACTAGATGGCGATTATTGAAGTCTCTTGATTCAGATAAAACTCCTGAAAAGTTTGAAACATAACCCATTGTTGATTCATTATAAGCATGATTCGCATTTCCCCAAATTAACATACCGTGGTTAGCTAGTACTTTCTCTTCTGAGTTATCAGCAAAATGCTCCAGAATTACATACGTCTCTGGATCAACCGACCACATGTAGTCAGAGTAATCTTCCCAGATATTAATTCTAGATTGATCATAATTACCCCACGCACCAACATTATCAGGATTGTTTGTTTGGGTGAACCCTTTCGACAAATCAAATCTAAAACCATCGATTTTAAATTCTTCGATCCAATACTTAGCAACTCTGTTTCTAAAGTAGCGTGTTGCTGAGCTTTCGTGGTTAAAGTCGTAGCCTACATTAAAAGGATGTTTTGCATTTACATTTAAATACGGATTGTCGCTAGTTGGTTTACCGTAGTCTCCTTCATTCCACAATCGAACAAGTGGTGATTGACCAAATGCATGATTTAACACAACATCTAAAATTACAGCGATTCCCCGTTTGTGAGCTTCATCAACAAATCGTTTTAAATCTTCTTGAGGACCATAATACTTATCTGCAGCAAGATGGAAAGAAGGATTATAACCCCAGCTCTCATTGCCTTCAAATTCATTTACAGGCATTAATTCAATCGCGTTGATTCCTAAATTCTCGAGATAATCGAGAGTGTCGATAAGTGTTGTGTAATCGTGAGCTTCAATAAAATCTCTCAATAGAAGTTCATAGATTATAAGATTCTCTTTATTTGGACGTGTGTAGTCTGTTGCTTGCCACTCAAAATCAGAAGCACCTGGCTCGATTACTCCCACTGCAAACTCTTGCCCAACAGGGTAAGTTTTTAAGTTAGGGTAGGTTGTGTTCGAAATGTATCTATCATCTGGATGTAGAACTTTTTCAGAATACGGATCTGCAACACGAATATTTCCATCAACTAGATATTGAAATGCATATTCTTGACCTGGAGTTAACCCCGTTACTTCTTTCCAAAACCACACATTGGTAGCATCCACAGAATCTTTATTCATTAAGTATTCGGAGGAAGGCGTCCAATTATTGAAGTCTCCAACTAGATACACATATCTTTTTCCTGGAGCGAATAACGAAAATGTTGCTGATGATTGACCTACAGTTATACCATCTTCAAGTTCACTTGGTCTTGCCGTAAGGTTTCCATTATTATCTCGAACTATCACCGCTCTATATGTAGAGTCTACAGAGCTTCCTCCTTTTGCCACGAGTTTAAACTCGAAATCTCCGCCCTCTTCAGCTAAGAAAGTATAGCGGATAGTATCTGCATCAACGGAGTTGATAAGTTCGTCATTCTTAAATAGACTAAGCGTTGGTGTTCCTCCTTCGAAACTTCCTAAACCCAAAAATTTAACAGAGTCGCCTACTACAACAATGCTTGCATCATTAGTTGGAAGTTCCCATCGAGCATTCACAGAACCCTCGGAAAGTTCGATAAAAATATCCTTTCCTCCCTCGTCTTTTCCTTGCTTCGTAATGGCTCCTCCACTAACACCTTTAAAAACCACTGCTACTTTTTCTACTTTTTCAGTAGCGTCGGTAATTCCAAAAAACTCACGAATTGAGGGACCGTACTTGAATTGCCATTTATTATCTCCAAGGGAAGTTGCTTTCATCTTAGCATTATGCGTTTCCCAGCCAAATGGAACATATTTCCAATCGGAACCGCTAGTGCTTTTGTTTGTAATTACACCTGAGTGAAGGTACACATCACCTGTAAAACCAGATAAGCCTGCATCACCTTGAGTGGCATCGAAAACGATGGTTAACGAATCATTTTGAGTTGCAAAAGATGGTTGAAAAGTGACCACTTGTGCTAAGACATTTTGCTGAAAAAATAAAGCGAACAGACAAAATAATGTTAAGTGAGGGATACTAAATTTAATTTTCATAGTAGCAAAATTTGCAGGTTAATCCGTAGAACTTCTAAGAATCAGCTCTGGAGTGTAAATAGTTTGTGAGATTGCTTTTTCGGGATTTTTAAGACGATCAATCAATGTTTGGGTAGCAAAGAAACCCATATCATGCATAGGCTGGCGAATAGTTGAAAGTCCCATATATTCTGCGAGTTCAATATCGTCATATCCAATAATGGGAATATGCTTACCTAAATCTTGCATAGCCTTTAGTGCGCCCACTGCTTGAATATCAGATGCACAAAAACATGCTTCGACGGTTGGTTCCATCGTTAGAATTTTGAGCATTGCTTCATAGCCACCACGTTCGGTAAATCCATCTCTATAGAGAGTGTCACCTCGGACAACAAGATCTTCTGAATAAGGGATTCCGGCTTCTTTAAGGGCACTTTTATATCCATCTTTACGATCTCTAATTGGCTTCGAGGTTTCAAGGGCAGAAAGCATGGCTATTCTAGAGTATCCATTCGTAATCAAACTTTTAGTAGCTCGATAGGCGCCTTGAACATTGTCCACACTCACAGCGTCGAAACCTTCATAAAACTCATCAATAAGAGTAATTGGAACTCCAAATCTTTTTAATTGTGCCCACTCTTCATCTTTCAAGTGAATGGATATGAAGAGGTAACCTTCGGCCCAACGGCGTTTGAGAACATGTTCCACTTGATTAAAAAAGTCGGAATCTGCCGTGACGTTGAAAATGTTGAGTTCATAATTATGCTCTCGTAGCTTATCCTGAATACCGCCAAGAACTTCCATAAAAAAGTAGTTGGAGATTACAGGAACCACAGCCATTATGGTATTGCTCTTCTTGCTAGCTAACCCTTGGGCATGAACTTGAGGGTGGTAACCAACTTCATCGGCAATAGCCAATACCTTGTCGCGCGTCCGTTCAGAAACACTCGAGCTTTGGTTAAAAACCCGTGATACAGTGGCAATACTTACCCCTGCTTTTTTTGCGATGTCGTATATAGTTGAAGCCAATTTCGATAATTAATTTAAACACGTGGGTGCCGATCAAAGCACCCACGAGGACTTATTAGAGAGAAACTCTTATTTAATGAGTGTCATTCTTTTTTGTGATACAAAGTTACCTGCTTCAATGCGGTATAAATACACGCCAGAAGCTAAGTCTTTAGCATCGAATGAAACTATATGGCTACCAGATGTATATCTAACATTGTTAGCAAGTGTAGCCACTTTTTGGCCCAATACGTTGTACACACTTAGTGTAACGTTAGCAGTATTTGCTAAGTTAAACTTGATGTTTGTAGTTGGGTTGAATGGGTTTGGATAGTTTTGATCCAAACTAAATGTATTTGCACCATCAATTTCTTCTTCGTTAGAAGTAGCATTGTATGTAGGTGGGTTTTCCCAAGGTAGATCGTCTTTCTTCCAAGTTAATGTTGGGAAAGTATACGTTGAAGGCCAAGTTACATTACCTGAGCCATCTACTTGTGGTTGGATGTATTGGTAATGTCTACGACCACTTTCAAAGCCACCACCATTGATGATTAATGAACCACTTTCAGATGTTGGCTCACCATAAGCAATACGGAAACCAATATTGTTAAGCGTAGGAAGTGTTAGGTCTAGATCTAATGTATAGATTCCATCACTATCTTCATCGGTAAAACGTAGTCTATCACGCTCTTCAGGAGTAATAGTACCAAACTTGCCACCATCATCACCAGGTACGGTAATGTTGTTAGTAAGTGCAAAGAAAGGAGTATCCACAAATAAGAATACAGAGTCGCTAGCTGGATTAAATACTGTAGAAGTATTATTAGCATCCAATGCTGGAGACATATCTACACTAAATGTAACAGTAACAGAGCCACCATCAGCATTAGCTGAAGTAATAAGAGCTTTAGGCTCAACACTGTTGTAGAACTCAGAACGTACTGGCTGATTTGCATCGTCAATAAGATTGAAAGTACGGTTAGCACCACCAGTTACACCTGGCTCTTCCCAACCTGAACCATCATGAGTGATACCTGATAGGTAGAACTCACTAGCTTCTTCATCACGGCGTTTATCCCACTTGATGTAGTACTTATAGCCAACATTTGCATCAACAGTTGATGTGTACGGAATACTACCCTTTTCAAATGTTCCTGAGAACGAGTTGAAAGTCATCATGTCTTGCGTACCAAAACCGTTAAAATCACCTCTTACATAAACTGTATCGATAGTTGCATTGAAGAAACCAAGTCCTTCAAGAATACCTACGTTTACTTCGAAGTTTAAGTTTGTTTCAAGAACTGTACCTTGGATAGGAGCTTTATTGCTAAAGTTCACTATGTGTAAAGTAGTATCAGCAGCATTTGTAATGTTGAATGGACGATCTGCTGTAGTTTCGTAACCACCATCACCGCTACCGTTATCTAAGAAGAACTTGTAGTTAAACGGAGTATATTTTAGAAGAGAATCAGCATTGAAATAAACTATTTTTGAGTAAATAGCATTTTCGCCAGGACTGTTTCCTTCAGCATCTAGTTTTACAGTTGTATCATCCCATCCTAATGGAGCATATCCACCACGAACAGAAACGGTATGAGATTCAGGATCGAAGTTGCCTAATTGAATTTGAGCACCAACGTTAACTCTGAAAAGAACACCAATTGTATCAGCTTTTACTGCAAAAGGTGATGTTTCTCTGTTGAAATAATGAACAGGTGCTTTTAATTCACCAGTTGCTTCGGAATCAAGAGCAAATTTTCTGTTATTACTTGACTCCCAACCTCCACCAAGTGGGTTGTCTTTATCTACACCAGTCCAAAATTTGTACTCAACGGTATCACCAGGCATCATATCAAAGTTGAATTCCCAGTAATCACCACCAACATTGGTACCTATCAAAGCAGTATCATCGCCCCAAGTAATTCCAATATCAGTTCCATTTGGTCCCATAGTAGTACCTCTCATTTGAACTAGGTGAGTAGGCATAACAGTATCAGCTAAAGTAGCTGTGTTTACCACAAAGGTAACAGCAACAGGTTCTGGTTTTTCAGCATTTGTGAAAGCAGCTAAACCATTAACGCCTTCAAGTGCGAAAACGTTGTAAGTACCATCTTCATTTACCATTATCTCAGCTTCACCGTGAATAGAGCTATATGAGTCAACATCGTCGCCCATTAATGGAGATTGAGCAACTAATGTAGGACTTGCTGCAACAGAAACGTCATATACGTTTATTCTTCCTGTCTTCTCTAAAGTAGAGCCATCTGGACGGTAAGTGTATACAGCCAAGTGATCTTTTCCTTCTAATTGGAACGCTTCCATACCATTGCGAGAAGCATAGTCTAAGTCACTATCAGCAATAAACTCACCAGCACTTGTATAACGTGCAGGAGCTGAACTGTTACCACCAATATAAAAATCAGAGGTTCTTCCTAAAGCAAGTGGAGCTACATCTACACTACTACCTACGATGGTATTTGCACCAGTCAATGTAATAGTTTCGATATCCCAGTTTGCGCCTTGATCTGCCGTAGTTGCAACATAAATTACACCTGGATCAACAGAAGCAACTGGTAACCAAACTTCAATAGTATTATCAGCTAAAGAGCCAATTACAGTGAATTTATCGCCAGTTCTATCTGCAACAGGAATAGTAACAGAGTCAGCATAGGCTCCGCCTTCTTCATTCCACCAGTATAATCTAAATGGTGTATCAGCACCACCAAGATTTCCTAGAAAAATTACGCCATCTTCAGAAACTTCAACGTCGTTCATTGTTAAAGTTCCACCTGTTACGCCGCTTAAGTCAAAAGCAGTAGCTGGTGTAATATCAGCTCCAGTAGCAGCATCCATTATTTGGATGGTATTATTAGTTCTGTCTGCAGCGTAAACATGGCCGTTATGATAAGCCATACCTCTTACTGAGCCTATTGTAAACCAACTTGGTTTAGCCTCAGCAGCACCAGTTCGTGAAGTTCGTTCCCAAACTGTATTCAATTCCTGCGCATTAGCTCCCTGAGTGGCAGTTAAAGAAACTGCTAGCATCATACAAAAGCCAAATACAGTAAACACACTTTTTCTAAGCATGTAATTTTTGTAAATATGGGTCATTTTTGTGACTCCTATTTTATTTATTGTTTCGGTTAAAAGTAAATTTGTAAGCCCATCTTACTAAGATCATTTAAGTGCTTAGTTCTATGGTAAGTATAATTAAATCCAATACTAAGTTTGTCGTCAAGTTTATACTTAACACCTAGACCAGCATTGAATTTTTCGATACGATCATCTTGTCCTATATATGGAACTCCGCCACGTATAAACACTAAATCTTTCATTAGTGAAATTTCGCCACCAACACTAAAACTCTGCACGTTATTGGTAGGGTTATTTCCATCAATGTTCAACGTAGCTCTCATATTCTCTTTATTAATGGCATCCCAAGAAAGCCCAACGCGAAGCATTAGAGGCATATCATAGGCGCTAGTAGCTAATTTTGAATCCGGCTCGTAATTCCCATTCGAATTTTTATCAGGATCTGCACCAATAATTAAATCATTTCCATCCATCTGCATTTTAGAACCAATATTTGTAACACTAACACCAAAACGAACGCCATAAAATGGAGTGTCGTACAGTGTTCCTATGTCGAAGGCAATACCTGAAGCGGTGCTATTCGCAATTTTCTCGTATACCATTTTAACCGTAGCACCAATAGTAAACTGAGGGATTAAGTACTGTGCATACGAGCCTCCAAAACTCACCGAATACGCATCGAAAGTTCGACCTGTGTAGCCATCAGCTTCTACAGTTGTTTCTTTAAAGTTACCGTAATTCATAGCCAGAACATGCATACCTGCAACTCCCTTTTTGGTAGGAATTGCTACACCAACATAACTGTGAGTCATATCTAGATAGTAATCGGTAAACTCTATCATCGTTTCGTTCGCTTTGAGATCGGCTAAACCTGCAGGATTTAAAATCATTGCAGAAGGGTCATTCACCGATGCGGTAAATGCCGCCATTGCAGACGATCGAGCACCAACAGGCATTCTAAGAAACTCAGAAGCAGTGGTTCCTCTTTTCGAAAGCTGTGCCAACACATCTTGTGTGCTTAACAAAGCTGGAACTAGTAAAAGGAGTAATAATAATTTCTTCATGTTATCAACTATTTTATAACTGCAAACTTTCCTGTTTTGGTACCAATCCCGGGAGCTGAAACTTGGTACAGATAAATTCCATAGGATATTTCTAAATTATCCTTGGTGAGCATATTCCAAATGTAGGTCCCGCCATTAGCTCCAACTAACTTATCTTTTGTAATTTCAATTTCGCGTAACAAAACGCCTGCAACTGTAAATATGCGCAAGGTTCCTTTAGAAGGAAGTCCCCTAAAGTGTAGTTCTCTATTTTGTTGCTTATTGGTATTGGTAATACTTGCCTCATAGATGTTAGAAACTACATATGGGTTTGGCACTACCATGATGTTAGCTAAGTCTGCTTTAACAGAATCTTTGTTTACTTGGGGTACATTCTCTTTGTCCATTTTAAACTGGAATCTATCGTTCTGAGAGAATGGCTTGGTTGTAAATAATTTTAGCGTATCGCCTGGCTGTGGGTTGCGAGTGGTTAACGTATTATTTGCAATGCTAGATCTTAACTCAATTTGGTAAGTAAATGAGTCTGGAGTCCCTCTATAATCTTCAATGAAATAGATAATATCAGAACATGGACCACTTAAACTTGTAACAGAACTCAAGAAGCCTAAACTTGGTGCTACATAATTAGAAGGAGCATTTAGAGTAGGGTCGCAAGCAAGTTTTCGAAATGCTGAGGCCTGAGGAGCGCCTTTGGCGTTCAAATCTAAGAATGCATATTTTATTTCTTCGCCAGTGTAGGTATTAAATACTTTAAAGTTAGTGGCAATTGAATCAATAGTAATTGTAGTTGTTTGTGTCACTTTTACATCTGCCTTAGTAGATTTACCAAAAGCACTATCACCAACCACTATGTTATAATCAGAGATTTTTGGGAACCCTGCACTGTTTACAACAAAAGAATAGCCGGGCAAACTTTCTATATCATTCGCGAACCAACCTGAGCGTTCGGTATTAAGTTGAAGCTTCTCAATATTAGTTAAGGTTACCAAGAAGCCATCGGTGATAGGATTGCTTTCGCCATTAAAGTTTTTAGAGCGAGCAATTAACGTATCATTTGCACCTCCGGTAACATTGCGAAGTGTAAAGTTCTTTGTTTTAAGCGTGTCTTGATTAGCTCCGCCATCGTACAACGAATCTTCGAAAGTAATTTCATATAAATTATCTGGCTTAAGCACATCTGGGTCAATAATATCTACCGTAACTTTACCACCTGGAGAACCTGATACTAAAGTAGCACCTGGATTTTCAGGGTCGATGTAGCCAGCTTCTGAAGCTGTAGGCCGCACTTCAACTACGTTTTGGCCTAGAATAACAGAACCATCTGGATTTCTAGAAATTTGAATTGGTGATTCTGATGGTGCAATTCCAGCAATCTCAAGCCCAAAATCAAACGCTGTAACCGCGTAATAGTATTTTCGGCCATTAATCACGTTATCATCAACAAAGAAGCGTTCTAGACCAGTGTCAGAGCCCATATTGAATTGAACACCGTTAATCGGTACGGGATGAAGCCCCATAATTCCATCTTCCTTATCGATAATTGCTAGTGGCCTAAAAAGTTGAGGCGTTCCATAAGCATCGGTAATTGTAAGTACATCTTCAAAAGCTTGATCGCTAGAGCGATAGATTTTGTAGCCTTCAAAATCGTTTCCATTTCCTGTGATTCTGCTAATGTAGCGATCGAATGTTTCTTCTGATTCCGTATTCCAATAAAGCGTTACTTTTCCATCGGATGGAACAGCTGTTAATACAGGTGGACGTGGTGCCACTGCAAATTGGTAATCCGACTCATACGCTTTGGTGGCTTGTTCCAAATTTCGGTTAGTTTGTTCTCTATCGCCAGCAGCTGTTGCACTGTTTGTTGCTGCTGCAGTAACCGCTACTGCAAAACGCTCAGAAGCGCCTCTAGCTAGAGGGAATAAACCCGATGATACAAAGATATCAGAATCGGTTCCGACATCTTCCACGAAGTCGCCAGGAGTTAAGTAATTTTCCCAAATATCAGTGTCTTGATCAACTTGAAGAGCACCTGCATCAAAGATGGTAATTCTAGAAACACCAATTAAATCGGTTTCACTTACATCGGTTTTGTCAATATTAGGCTCACCAGGGAAAGAAGTTCCAGCACCAGATGTTGCTTTGCCATCACTTTGGCCTACACTCGATTTATCTGGGTTACCTTCTACGCCAACGTCATCAAGTAAAGATTCCCAATCGTTATCGTTATCAAAAAAGTCATCTCTACCCTCGTCAATCATTGGAGCGCTAGTATGGTAATTTTGGAAACGGCCATTATGGTCATCATTAACAATTGTGGCAAAAGCAGCGTCATTAGCCATTCTATCTCTAATAACTTGGTTTGGCACAATAAGTCCGCGTTGAAGCGTATCGCCATCTGCAAAACTTAGATAATTGATATACCGAACAGAGCGAACTACAGACACCCCATTTATGAATGTAGACTTTGTAAGATGATTCGGTTTATTCTCGTCAATCAATCCGTCAAAATCATTATCAAGTCCATCAATATGAACCCCAGAAAGAGGATCTGTACTTGGATATAAATCTTCGCGGGCTGTAAAGCTTCCTGCAAAATTGTAGGTAATACCTTGCGAAACAAAAGGCGTTCCATCATGGATTTTAACAACACGACTATTATCGCTTTGTATCAATACAATTTTGTCGCCAATATTTACAGTACGGTCGTCAAAATCGGTTGTTTTAAATATTGGAATCACTGTGTCTCTTAAAGCGATATAGCTATAAAAACCATCTTCATCCGTAGTTAGCCTACTAAAAAGATCTTTGTTATCTGGATTATATAGACTTTGGCGTCCAGCTTCTAAATTAGCCGATGAGTTGTAAGCATCACTATCGCCATCATTATCAATTCCATCGCTAGCGTTGCCTGGAGTTTCTAGAAATTTAAGCCCCATCTCACCAATTTTGGTGCCATTAAAAGCAGAACCTCCACTTTCTCTGTTGGTATCGGTTAGGTAAGCAATAGAGCGAATATTATCAAAAACGGGTTTGTCAGTTGGTCCACCGCCACCCACGAAATCAGCAATCCATAATCCGAAAGCCATTCTTGGGTAATCGAAACTAGCATCGTTTTTAATTTCAAAAATATTGAAGTGCGTTGCGTTTACAAGTGTTTGCGACCATGCCAAAACGCGAGTGTCTAAAATAATACCTAAACCACCTCTAGATGGATCGGTAAGATCTGGGTAATAACTGGTATTCACATATTTAGTATATGTATCGTCACCGGCTTTGTAATAAAACTCCACATCAGCGTTAAACTGATCTCTCCCAAAAAATCCATTCCAAGACCCAGCCCAGCCATCGCCACCATCGCCTAATTTATCAGGCCAAACATCAGGCCAAGTATTACCAAGCACAGATGAAGGACCACGATCACTTCTAGCAATTTCATCGCTATCGTCGCGTACATAACCAACAATTGGGTTTAGCGACCAGTTTGTTCTTCCATCTCTACTAGATTTGTAAGAAGCTACATCTACCAATTCTAGAGGATCATTTGGCTTAGTGGCGTCAGGAACCTGAGTACCAAACATTACACTCATAAAGTACATATACTCTCTATTTGTGTTTCGAGGGTATTCGAAAATAAGCTCGTCTAAACTACCACTTCCACGTCGGCCAGCGTGGCCAGTGTTATGATAAGTAGCGCGGAGAAGGTTCCCATCCATAATCGAGTTTTTTCTTCTTTCAAAAGAAGAACGCTCGTTACTAGGCGTAGTTTGAGCAGCTACAGATCCTGAGATAAGTGCTACTAAAAATAATGTTGTAAATGACTTAAAATTCATGTGTACTTGAATCATAGTTTAAAAAGAAAGTTGAACACCAAATTGAATACGTCTTGGCTCTGCATAAAATCCTGGGTTCGCGTAATATCCAAAATCAGCGCCAGCAACAGTATTAATCGGTAACGGCGAATTTGGGTTGCCGGAATCATTATACACCCCGTTTACCACTTTAGAATCTAGCAGGTTATACACATTTAGGTAAACCTGTAAATTGGAGTTACCGGGTAGGTCAAAATCTTTGTATGCGTTTAAATCGATAGTAAGGCGAGATGGAAGCCTAGAGGTATTGCGTAAATCTCTTGTTGAAGCTACTTCACCAACTAGAACACCTGGAATATTTGATGCAGGCGTATACGGTGTTCCACTACTAAAGCGAGTTAATAAATTGGCACCCCATTTGTTACCTGTGTAAAACATGGAGCCATTTATAATGTGCTGCCGATCCCAATCAAGTGGTTGTTCTAATTTTGTTAATGCCGACTCTTGGGTAGTGGAATCGATTTTTCCACCCTGCCCTATAATGTTGAAAAACTCTGCATTTGGATCAGAATTACTTCCCTCTACACTACCGTATGTATAATCTAGACCAAAGTTAAACTGGCGGCTTACATACTGGTTAAAGGCGAAAGTTAAACCAATAGATTTAGAGTAATCTCTGTTAAAAAATAACCCATATGTTATTGAAGGCGCACCTGTTACTTGAGGTCTACTCGAAACATAATCTCTTGTATCTTTATAATATCCAGTGATTTCAATTGAAGTTCCTTCTGTAATTTCTTGCTTAAGCCCTAATTCATACTGTGTGGATCGTTCTGGCTTTAAATCTGGGTTTCCGAATAAGCCTTGGCTCCCCCCACTTTGTGAAAGTAGAATTTGGCTATTAGTATATAATAGATTGTATGAAGGTATTTGGAAAAAATAACCGTATGAGAAATATATAACACCATTATCGTTTATCGGATAAGCTACACCTAAACGTGGACTGAGCTGATACTTTGCACTCGCATTCTTCCACCAATAACCTTGTCTATCTTCGAGTGTTACCGATGGTTCACCAACATCTTGCTGTCCATTGCTATTAGTATCTTGGTACTGATTTTCTTGTTTTGTTGGGAAAAAGATATCCGGATCTTCAAGATCGGTTGGAATTAAAGCGTTTGGATCGAAATAATCGAAGCGTAAACCAATATTGATTACTAACTGCTCGTATTCAATTTTATCTTGAATGTACGCACTGAAATTTCTGGGAGATTCAGAGTATTTCTGGTAGCCGGGCGTGTTTACAGCAGGATAGCCTAGTTTAACAAAAGGAATAAGCTCAGTAGGCGTATTAGGAGGAAGTGAAACATCAGTACCATCAGATAATGGAATTAAGTTGATGTCTTCATAATTCACTTTATCTAACTGAACATTTGCCCCCGCTTTGATATAGTGATGTTCGTTTAATTGACTTGAAATTTCACCTTTAAAGATATAGGTATCCGTTGATCGCTCAAATCTAGATACATCAATCCCTTCAAAGCTAAACTCTCCAGTCTGTGGTACACCTACAGTTTGAGCATAGCGAGGATCCCAAGGGTTTTCGTATAAGTAATTCTTTTGCTCGTTAAACCTATTAGCCACATTAAAGGTAATAAAAGTGCTATTTGAAGGAGTAATTGTTGCTTTAAGATTCAAAGAATAATTATTACGATAACTCGTAGAGCGACCTAGAGGTACAAGTTTATTCTGATGATCATAACTTGTACCCTCTTCGTTGCCAAAGGTGCCAATTGCATTTAGTTTAAACCCTTTCGCAATTTTAAACTCTAAGTTTCCTTGAAAACTTTGGCTTTCATAAGCATTCATGTCAACCCGAGAACTATCTCGTTTACCATTATCTGTAAGGAATACTTTTTCATTTCCTAAAACTACTACCGTATCAATAGAATACCACGGCTTACTTAGATCAACTTGCTCGTTGTAAATGGTTCGATAAGTAGCTAAATCTGTACCTAACGGCAAGGTATCCTGGTATGCACCGTGAGGTGAATAAGCATTTCTCCCAGTTAAGTAGCCTTTGTTTTCAAAACGGCGAGCAGTTGCAAAAAAGGTCAATTTGTCTTTTATAATTGGCCCTGAAAGAGACGCCGACAAGTTGTTCATTCTAACTGGATTAAAAGAACTCAAACTAGTCCCTATACCATCATATAGATAACTTTTGTTGGTTGCCATGTAACCACCTGACCAACCATTCACCGAACCTTCAAATTCATTTCCACCGGCCTTGGTAACTACATTTACAATTCCCGAAAGAGCCTGACCATGTTCCGCATTAAAAGAACCTGAAATAACCTGAAGCTCCTGTACCGATTCATTTTCGATACGAACCCCGTTTGAACGATCATAATCATCGGTTACACGAATACCATCTACTACATAAGAAACTTCGGAAGTTCGTCCACCACGAATGTGAATCCCACCTCCATTATCTACGTTTACCCCTGCTTGGAGCTGAATAATATCCGTTACTTCTTGAACAGGTAATTTTTCAATTTCTGCACTACTCACACGCGACTCAGAACTAGTCATATCTTTAATAACCGTTTTACGCGCGGCCGTAATAACAATTTCTTCACCTTCAAAAGCTTCCAAGCCAAGTACAAAGTCTTGCTCGGTAGTTAAATCAGTACGTACAATTACTTCTTGCACAACGCCCGTAGCGTAACCAATGTAGCGAGCTTCTAAGGTATAAGTACCAGGCGCAACGTTTAGCATCAGGTAGTTACCATCAACATCCACGATAGTACCTTTTGTAGTTCCTTGGATTCCAACAGTTGCTCCAATTAACGGCTCGCCATAAGCATCGGTAACTTGTCCAGTTATCTTACCAGATTGCGCTAAAACGCTCAAAGGAGCGGCCAAAAATAATGCGAATAAAAAGAGTTTTTTAAGAGTATCCATGCACCATTATCAAATTTGAATGGTTAATTCTTTAAGCTTCTGAGTATCAATAACAGCGTTATGCTTTTTCTTAACATCTTCTATTGTTGACGCTCTTAAGCTCTTTAGTTTTCTTGTAGTCAAAAAATTGTCCACTTGGTCGCGGGCTTCTTCAAAACTCTGCCCTTCTGCTTCTTCAATTCCCAAGCATTTATAAATATGATATCCACCTGTTTCATAGTGTATCACTTCCGAAATATCTCCAACATTCAAATTTGCCAGCTTGGTAGACATAAAACCGTAGGATTTAATAGACTCGAAACCCAATTCGCCATCCGTAAATAAATCTTCATTATTAATAGAGTGCTTTTTAACCAGCCCTTTAAAAGAAGCTCCTCTTTCTAATTCCTTTACAATCTGATCCGCCTCTTCCTCATTGTCTACAACAATACGTGCCAAATTTATCAGCAGAGGCTTTTCGAAACGCTCTTTATTGGCATTAAAGACCTCTCTAAGTTCTTGGTCGGTATTAGTAATGGTTGATTTTAAATACTCAGACGCTTCATCCGCCAAATAATGATAGTAGGTCTCATCGATAGATTCTTTAACCAGCTCTTGTTCATCGATACCATGCTCTTGAGCTTTTTGAACCATATAAGCTCGGTAAGCGGTGCCCATCACAAAACTTCTCAACATCTCTGGGCCGTTAATTGAGTTAATATATTGTGGTGGAGAAATGGATAGCTCTTTCGCAAAATCAGACATCCCAAAATTGAAGTCCTCATAACTAGCGAGCTCTTCGTCACTTTTTAGATTTTCCAAAAACTCCGAGCTCTTAGAAATGGCACCTTCATAATTTTCATTAAATTGATTCCATATCTGTGAAAGCGCTTTTTCATTTATACAAATAGAGTTAACAAAGTCATTCATTCGGGCGCGCATCGCCAACTCTTGTTTCTTTTTGAGCACATACCCTTCAATCTGTGGTTTCTTAACCGCTAATTCGTAATCCGTTAGGATGGGCTTTGTAAAACGATCGGTGAGTTTAATGATGCTATAGCCCTGTGCGGTTTGTACTGGTTTTGAAATCTCCCCTACTTTTAACGCAAAAGCTGCATTCTCGAAAGCTATATCCATATCGTCGGTAGTAAAAGAACCAATATCACCACCATTTTTAGCTAGATAAGGATTTTGAAATACTTCCTTAGCTAAATCTTCGAAGCGTTCTCCCGCTTGCAGACGATTATATAAGACATTGGCCGATTCCAAATCAGTAGCATATAAGTGAGAAGCACTCAACGTGGTATTAAATCGAACGAAATATTCGTTCACTTCTTCAGGTTGAACTTGAATATCTGCGAGCACTACTTGATTCAGATATTCTTCAGTTAAGACACGAGCTTTAATTTCTTCTTTTTTGTAGAGGGCATCTTGGGTTTTATCGAGCCCTACATCTTCGGCAAAGGTAGCGAGCACATAAGTGTTAAAAGCGCTATTGAGAACAGATAGTTTTGTGCGCTCATCAGGGCTTAAAACCTGACCGGTTCTATAGTAGTATTCTTTGAACGCGTTCTCAAAATGAACTTCAGTAACTTTGTAGTTTTCAATTTGAGCGAGTACATCTTTTTGGATGGGTTTATCACACGCAGAGAAAACCGTCGACATAATAGTAAACGAACAAATAAGGCTAGCCAATTTCTGACGGTTATTCAAAATCATTGTACTCTTTGTTTTTCCTACTGAAGTAAAATAATGAAAGCGCTTACATTTTCACAATCAAAATTTAAAGTTTTTTTAACTTTTCAACAGTATTCAAGTATTAATCAGGTCGCTTAATAAAACTAGGATAAAATTCTCATACTAGCTTATAGATAGCTTGTATGTACATTTACATCGTAATTCTGCTCTACTAAGCATTATAATTATTGCTCCAAATATGTAATTTAAATGTGAATTTTATATGTAAGGGGTTTCATTTTTTGAGCGTTGGAAGCGCTTCTTTGAGAGTACATTTTTGGAAACTTCTATTCTCTCGTTACGAATAGAGTTCGATTCGTAAATACGAAAGGCTTGCAAGTGGATTGAATAGCTCATCGTCTTTCAATGGCTTTATTTGTAGGTGATAGCTGACCGTACCCTCACATTTTTCCTCGCCGCTAATACATTCATCTCGCTGAGGGTTGGTGGGCTAATTAACACTCTGGGTTTTAAAAACAACTAGGTGCTTTGTGAGGAATCAAATAGTTATTTCTGTCAGCAAATTAACTGATATCTACAAGGATGACGATGAGCTTTGCCAGGGTTTGGAAAATGGTTCTTGGGCGTAAAAGAGGAATTGATGCCTTGTTAACGCTCTAGATTCCTGCCTGCGCAGGAATGACGTTGATGGAGGTTTAGGGAGTAGTTTCTGAACCCTAGCTACTCAATTCAACATTCAGAATCTAACCCCAAAAGCTCTTTTAAGTCTTTAGCGGAGCGGTGACTTAAAAGTGTACATAAACAAGAAGTCTCTGACTTCTTTCCTTGTTACACAGCTCTAATACGTAATAAACCGAAAGATCCTTCTCCCGAGGCATCGGGGTCTGGATGACGATGAGTTTTGCCAGGGTTTGGGAAATGGTTCTTGGAGCTAACCCTCATTCAAAATATAAAATCCATAATTCTAAATTTTGAATTCTTAATTCTTAATTCTTAACCCCATAATTTTTCACAATGTATTCGTTTAAAATACCACGGAATTCTTCGCCAATCTTATCCCCTTTTAGCGTAGTAAAATGCTCACCATCAACATAAACGGGTGCTTTAGGTTCCTCGAAGGTTCCTGGAAGTGAGATTCCAATATTGGCTGCTCTCGATTCTCCAGGACCGTTAACAACGCAGCCCATTACTGCTACATCCATTTCTTCAACACCAGGATACACTTTCTTCCAAATTGGCATCGACTCTACGATATAATCTTGGATATTTTCTGCTAGTTCTTGAAAGTATGTACTTTTTGTTCGTCCACAGCCCGGGCACGATGTTACTTGCGGCAAAAAGCTTCTAATACCTAACGACTGCAATACTTGCTGTGCTACTTGAACTTCGAGTGCACGGTCGGCACCAGGTTGAGGTGTAAGCGAAACACGAATGGTATCACCGATTCCTCGTTGTAAAATCACGGAGAGAGCGGCTGAACTAGCTACCATCCCCTTCATGCCCATTCCAGCTTCTGTTAAACCAACATGCAGTGCATAAGGAACTGCTTCTGCAATTCGTGAATACACATCAATTACATCTTGTACACCCGACATCTTGCAACTAATAATGATTTTATCAGAAGCCAAACCCACTTCTTCGGCCAGCTTTGATGAACGTTTAGCGCTTTCAACCATTGTTTCGAGCATCACTTCTTTGGCCGACTTTGGAACCGAAAGTGCATTATTGGCATCCATACGTTCGGCAAGCAACTGTTGATCTAGTGAGCCCCAATTCACACCAATACGGACAGGCTTGTCGTATTTAGCCGCTTGTTCTACAATAGTGGTAAAGTTATCGTCGCGGGCACGAGTTCCAGTATTTCCTGGATTAATTCTGAACTTAGAAAGAGCCTCTGCCATCGCTGGATATTTAGTCAGCAATACGTGACCATTGTAATGGAAATCGCCCACAATAGGAACTGGAACGCCACGATTCAGTAATTTCTCTTTTATAAATGGAACCGCTTTAGCTGCCGCATCATTATTTACGGTAACACGAACAATTTCTGAACCAGCACGGTGCAGGTGATCAATTTGGTCAACTGTTTCGTCGATATCGGCGGTATCGGTATTGGTCATTGATTGAACTACAATAGGCGCTCCGCCACCTACTGCTACGTTCCCTACCATTACTTGAATAGATTTTCTGCGATTAATTGCAGCCATACTTAAGCCCTAATTCTTCTTACTAATTTCGAATAATTTACGTTTTTCCTCTTTGCTGAGTGCACTATAACCGTGCTTCGATATTTTCTCTAATATCTCGTCTAATTCCGACTGATCCACTTCCACTTCTTCAACAATCTCAACATCACGAACAATGTGCATATTCTTGTTTTTTGGTTTTGCACTTTTACTCGGTTTAGAGGAGCTCAGTAGATACTCGAAATATCGAATTAATTTACTTAAATCGGTTCCATTTTGATGAGCTTTAATCAGCAGATAACCACCTAATGCACCGCCAATATGAACTAACCGAGCTACACCGTCGGCATTGCCCACAAAAAGGATATCCAATGCGATCCAACCCACTACAAAATAGCGTGCTTCGATGGGCGGAAGCAAAAATAGCATGATGGGCGTGCGAGGATAAAGCATGGCAAAGGCTACCAAAATACCCGTTACAGCACCAGAGGCGCCAATAACAAGTGCCATTCCAAATACTTGCGCAATAGCAGCATCTAACAAGCCACCGAGTATTGCAGCTCCCATATAAATTACAGTAAAGGAACGCGGACCAACGGCTTCTTCTACCGATTTCCCCATCCACCACAACCAAAGCATGTTGAACAGAATATGCATGAAGTTGGCATGTAGAAACGCGTAGGTTACCAAACGCCATGGTTGTGTAAGAAACGTAGGAAAAGCTGGATCGAAACCAAGATTTCGAACAAGCCAAACATTTAATGTAGCTCCACCTAAGGTTTGCACCATAAAGAACACCACGTTAATCAGAATTATAGTTCTGATAGCGATTGGCATTCTATAGAAACCACGTTTAGAAGTGCTCCAAAATGAATTATAAGCCGTATTCTGCATTATTTACTCCACCAAACAAACCGTATTAATTTATTATTCAACCTTTTTTAGTTTCCATAATTTAATAAGAACAAAGCCCATTATTAGCCCTCCAAGGTGAGCAAAATGAGCCACTCCACTATCCGCTCTTGTAACGCCTGAATAAAGCTCAATCATTCCATATATACCTACAAAATATTTCGCTTTAATAGGGATAGGTGGGAAGAGAAGAATGATATATCGGTTCGGAAACATTATCCCAAAACCTAATAAAATACCAAACACTGCACCCGACGCTCCAATAGCTAAACCACCACTTATAAGTAAATGTATCAGCCCAGCTCCCATTCCAGTTAAGAAATAGTAGATAATAAAGCGTTTTGTTCCCCAAAGTAGCTCCAAAGATTGTCCAAATATCCAGAGCGCAATCATATTAAAGAAGATGTGTGATAAATCGGCGTGTAGAAACATGTACGTAACTAACTGCCACGGCATAAAGCCATCACCAAATGGTTGAAGAACCATAAATGGTTTAAGAATATCGCCGAGAGGAGTCCAACCTCCAACAAAGATGTTTATAGTAGCTAAAAAGACAATCGCGTTCCAAAGCAATAGTGCTTTTATAGCTGGTGGAAAAATGGAAATCTGTGTATTTGGTCTGAACTGATTCAAAGGAAATCGGATTTAAATAAATGATTCTGAACTAAACAATATACGGCGATACAAGGTAAAGTTACGGGTGGATTTTGCAGATTTGAATTGAGAAGTAAGAGAATTAAGAATGTATAATTAATGATTAAGAATTGGGAAGTTCTCGTTATTAAAACTTCATCTATGTTTATGAGTCTCGCTTCATCTCACATACCATCGCTTTTTAATGACTTGGAAAATCCTTCGGAGGTATCCTCAGGATGACTGGAGCGTTGGTGGGGTTTGGGAAGTAGTTTTAAAATCCTAGCCCCCAATTCATAATCCAAAATCTAACATTCAACATTCCCATCCCTTTTTAATGTCTCGGAAGATCCTTCGGAGGTATCCTCAGGATGACTGGGGCGTTGGTGGGGTTAAGAATGCAGAATTAAGAATTAAGAATTGGGGTTTGGGAGTTAGTTCGTTGGGACCTTCAACATCCAACATCTCACAGTCATCTCGCGGCGTATGCCCGAGATCTAGGTTGGTAGTGAGGGCTGTGTTGTAATTCTAGCTCTAGATTCCTGCCTGCGCAGGAATGACGTTGATTGAGGTTTGGGAAGTAGTTTTAAAATCCTAGCCCCCAACTCATAATCCAAAATCTAACATTCAACATTCCCATCGCTTTTTAATGACTTGGAAGATCCTTCGGAGGTATCCTCAGGATGATGGTGGCGTTGGTGAGGCTTGGGAGTTGTTTATTAAATCCTAGCCCATCAATTCATAATCCATAATCCAAAATCTAACATTCAAAGCTCCCCTCCCCATCCTCAACTTATGCACAAAAAAAAGCCCTGATGATTTACACCAAGGCTTTGGAAGCTTTCCTTAATAAAGAACTTCTTTAAATCTCTTCGCTGTTTCGGCCTTTTAGCTTTTTCCAAGCGTAGGCGCCACCTGCTACTGCAAGTAAGCTTAAACCACCGTCGATTGGCGCTTGATCTGGAGTAGCTGGAAGCCCAGGAGGCTGAGCCATCACAAATTCAGTAGCAAAAAGTAAAACTGCGGTAAGGGTAAAAATAATACGTGTTTTCATAATTGTAATAGGTTTGAGCTGTGAGGTATGAGTTTTGAGTATTTAAGAAATAGTATTGAGTAGCAAGATATTCTCACTACTCAATACTCAAAGCCCACTTCTATTTGATTAAAGTCATTTGACGTGTTATGGTTTGACCAGCAGCACTGAGGCGGTAGAAATACATTCCACTTGCCATGCCTTCGGCGTTCCAAGAAATCGCGTGGTTTCCAGCTTGTTTTGTTCCGCTTACTAAGTCAGTTACTTTTTGGCCCATCATGTTGTACACACTTAAGTGAACTTCGCCTGCTTTAGCAACCGAGTACTTAATGGTAGTTGTTGGGTTAAATG
>JBLWXP010000008.1:0-138404 GCA_048267405.1 Balneola sp.
CCACCATAGGTCTTAGCCATTACTGGGGTAATAGCTGCAGTCAAGGTAGTTTTACCGTGATCTACGTGTCCAATTGTACCTACGTTTACGTGCGGTTTCGTCCGCTGAAAGGTCTCTTTTGCCATGATTTAAAAACTTAATTTTATTGATTTATAAGAAAAACGATTATCGACCTGAGCCGATAGTCGGACTTGAACCGACGACCCCTTCCTTACCATGGAAGTGCTCTACCACTGAGCTATATCGGCTTTTTTGAGCGAGCGACCGGGATCGAACCGGCAACATTCAGCTTGGAAGGCTGACACTCTACCAATTGAGTTACGCTCGCTTAATGTGGGGAGAGCAGGATTCGAACCTACGAAGTCTTACGACAACAGATTTACAGTCTGCCCCAGTTGGCCGCTTTGGTATCTCCCCATTTTTCACATATGAGCCAGTGACCGGATTCGAACCGATGACCGGCGGTTTACAAAACCGCTGCTCTACCAACTGAGCTACACTGGCTTTTGCGAAAGACTTTAAAAATAGCGAACGTATATTTTATAGTCAATAAATAGAAGAGTAAAAATTTAATTATTTACTCATTTGTTTAAATCTTTTTGTTGAGTGGTCATGAATTTATACCCAAACCTCAAAAGGAGGGCAATAATAAGGATAATTAGTACTAATTCGCCATAGCCAGAAAGATATTTTCCAATTATTTTCCAATTATCTCTCACATACCAGCCCATTCCTAGTAAAAGAGCGTTCCATAACATGGAACTTATAAGAGAATTCAGAGCGGTGAGCCCGATATTTAGGTTACTAATTCCAGCGGTGAGAGAGATTACTGAGCGCGTCCCTGCCAAAAATCTATTCCCAAAAACAATCCACTGCCCCCACCTCTCCATCCAAGATTTACCTTTTGCGAAATACTTGTAGTCAATAAACCTCAAAACAAAGTGGCTACTTTTATTATTCTCAATTGAAGCACCCCATTTATGACCTAGCCAATACATATTCATAAAACCCAAAACAGATGCTGTAACAGTAATTACCCATAACAACGGCAACGACACAACTCCTTCAGCAGCGAGATAGCCTCCAAAAGCTACTATTACATCTCCTGGAGCAGGAGGAAGCATGTTTTCCAAATAGGCAATGCCAAAAAATATCAGATAAACACCTAATAATGGCGCTACCGAAATCCAATCCACAATGCTTTGCACTATTTGATCGACCATCAGCCTTCTTTTCTAACTATTAACACAGTAGCAGACGCGGCGACACCTTCCTTCCTTCCAACAAACCCTAACCACTCTGAGGTTGTCGCCTTCACAGAAACATCTCCTACGCTAACATTAAGATCTTGAGCTATTACCTCTCTCATACTATTTATATAAGAAGATAGCTTAGGCTCTTGCGCAATTACTGTAGCATCTAAATTACCTAACTCGTAGCCTTTCTCAAGTAACAGAGCGTAAGCATCTCTCAACAACACCCTACTATCAGCCCCCTTATATTTAGGGTCGGTATCAGGAAAATGCTTCCCAATATCCCCAAGTGCTAACGCGCCTAAAAGTGCATCGGTAATTGCATGCAATAAAACATCCGCATCAGAGTGCCCCAAAAGTCCTTTCGTATGCGGAATTTCTAACCCACCCAGAATAAGCTTCCGCCCTTCTTCAAACTTATGAACGTCATAACCATAGCCGATTCGAATACTTTTCATTGCCCTTCTTTTATTAATAGTTCAGCGATTTTTAAATCTATGGGGTAAGTAATTTTCAAATTTGAATGATCACCCTCAACCATTTTTACTATCCCACCAATATACTCTACTAAAGAAGCATCATCTGTTCCTAGAAACCCATCTTTAGTGGCAACGTCATATGCTTTGTTAAGCAACGCTTTTTGAAAAATCTGTGGAGTTTGGGCTTGCCACAGCTGTGCGCGGTTTGGTGTTTCTAGGATAACACCTTCAGAGTTAGCTTTCTTGATAGTATCCTTTACTGGGACCCCTAGTACGGCGCCCCCAACCTTCCTTGCAACAGAAACGCATTCAAGAATATTTTCAACCATTACAAAAGGCCTTACAGCGTCGTGCACAGCTACCAACTCAATTTCTCGCTGTACCATTTTAAGAGCATTGGAAATTGAATACTGCCGCTCGCTACCCCCCTCCACAACAGTAAATTCTATAGCGGAGTTAGAAAAAGATGAGAACATTTGCTCTAGAGTAGGAATGTACTCAGGAGAGGCTACCACTATAACTTGGCGCAAGCAGTCAATCTTAAGAAAACGAGATATTGTTCGCTCAAGAATTGACTTGCCGCCAATTTCTATAAATGGCTTAGGAAGCCGAGAACCCAAACGGGTTCCCGAACCGGCAGCCGGAATTATGACCGCCAATTTTCCCAATTATATAACCAACATTGCATCGCCAAAAGAGAATAGGCGATAGTTTTCTTTTTTGGCCTCTTCATATGCTTTCATCATGAAATCATACTCACCAAAAGCTGCTGCCAGCATTAGCAATGTTGATTCTGGGCGATGGAAGTTTGTTACAATCGCTTCAGTAATCTTGAAATTATAAGGAGGGTAGATAAACTTATCAGTCCAACCTGTACCCATTTTCGACATCCCGCTAGCCATTACACTAGTTTCAATAACTCTAACAGCGCTAGTGCCGATTGCTACTACTTTCTTCTTTTTAGATTTTAAAGCAATATTGATTTTATCTGAAGTGTCTTTTGAAATAAAATAGTTTTCAGAATCCATTCTGTGCTTAGTCAAATCTTCAACTTCAACATTTCGGAAAGTTCCCCATCCAATATGAAGAGTTACGGGAACCATGATTACCCCTTTATCCTCAATCTTTTTTATAAGTTCTGGAGTAAAGTGCATTCCCGCAGTTGGAGCAGCTACAGCACCACGCTCGGTTGCGTATACTGTTTGATATCTATCTTTATCTTCATCAACAGGCTCTCTCTCTATATATGGGGGGAGTGGCATTTTCCCAAGCGCATCTAAACGCTCATACAATTCGTCGTTTGTGCCTTCGAATAAGAAACGAATAGTACGACCTCTTGAAGTAGTATTATCTACCACCTCTGCCATCAATTCGTCGTCTTCGTCTCCAAAATAGAGTTTATTACCAATACGGATTTTACGTGCTGGCTCTACCAAAACATCCCAAAGCATGTTTTCAGGCTGGAGCTCTCTCAGTAAAAATACTTCAATATCGGCTTCAGTTTTTTCTTTTTTACCATTTAAACGCGCAGGAAAAACCTTGGTATTGTTGAAAACAACAACGTCACCTTCATTAAAATAGTTATGAATCTCAGAAAATTTGGTGTGTTCAATGGTTTGCTCATCTCGGTTTAAAACCATCAAGCGGGCTGCGTCACGTTGCTCAAGAGGTTCTTCTGGAACGTTAAGGCCTTCAATTTCGAATCTAAAATCAGTGAGTTTCATCTCTCCTTGGGTTGAATGGGAGTTTGTTGAATTTGCTTTTTGAAAAGTCGAATAAGATAGGCTTTTTATAATCCTTATTCAACGAATATCATTTTCTAGCACTAAAGCTAGCTATTTATAATTAAGTGGCAATTCGTTATACTTAATTGTTTGGTCTTTCGTTCACCAAGCACCAATAAGGAACAATCATGAAAAAAGCTTTACTCTCTTTACTCTGTATAATAATAATCACTAGTGTTAGTGCATTTGCTCAACTTAGAGGCGATGTTTCTACTCCTTTTGATTACCAAGGCCCTATAATTAATAGCCAGACTGCTACTATTCAAAGTAAATTAGGCCAGCTTTTTAGCAACATTAATATGTCGCATTCATACTCAATGTCTGTGTCTTCGTTCGCAGGTTCCTATCAATCGGTAAACGCTTACACTAATACCATGCAGGTTAACTTAACCGATCGTTTAGACGCTCGTGTTGACCTTTCTTTCTTACATTCTCCCTTTGGTGGCTCTAGTTTATACGGGGCAAATTTAAACAACCCTCGTATAGTTCTTAGTAACGCCGAACTGAATTACAAAATTAGTGAAAATGCACTGATACAGGTCAGATTCCAACAACTTCCCGCTTCTTACGGATACGGTTATGGATACGATCGCTTCAATAATCCTTGGTATCGCTAATTTATAGATGTCTATAAAACAAGAAGAACAACATTCATCCCAAAATAGCTTATATTTAAACGCAGCCATCGGCTTTTTAAGCGTTTTATTAATTGCACTTTTGGCGGCGCTTTTTACTCGCGTATTATATCCCAGAATTTTAAATCAAAGATCGGATACCTCGAACGAGCTTATCGGAACAATTATACAGCTTGAAGTTTTGAATGGCTGTGGAGAACCTGGAATTGCTAATAATTTTACAGGTATTCTTAGAGATAACGGATTTGATGTAGTAGAAACTGGAAATTTTGAGCGCTTTGATGTCGAAAAGACAATTGTTATTTCAAGAACAGTTTCAATAGACAATGCAAAGCGAGTTGCTGCTGCTCTCGGAGTATCAGAAGAAAATGTCATCAGAGAAGAATCGCCCGACTTCTATTTAGATGTAACCGTAATTTTGGGCAAAGATTATCATAAGCTTAACACAAATTAAATGTCTGAAATTAAAGAACCCAATAACAAACAATTTTCCAATGCATATTCCGAGGATGAACTTAAAACCACGGAAGTTCTTGAGGTTATTGTAGATTCTCTTCTTAGTAAAAAAGCAAATGATATAACTGTGTTAGACGTTTCTGAACTCACTACGCTTACAGAATATTTTGTTATTTGTCATGGTAACTCTGATACCCAAATTAAAGCACTAGCTGATATTGTTGAGGATGAAGTACGTGAAAAGGCATCCGAAAAAGCTTGGAAGAAAGAAGGCGCAAACGCTCGTTCGTGGATGATTCTTGATTATGTTAACATTGTAGTTCACATAATGACTAAAGAAAAGCGTGATTACTATAGCATTGAAAGAATGTGGAACGATGCTAAAATCACTCACATTAAAGACGAAGCCTAATTTTTTGAAATGTCAGCTAGCTTACCCTCGCTACTTATAACCGAGCCTATTCCAGAGAAGGTTATAGATTTTTTAGAGCAGCACGCAAAGGTAACAGTTGGCGCAAAAGGTTATTACAGTAACGAAGAGCATTTAAAACAAGATATCGGAAATTTTGATGCTTTGTTATGTATGCTATCTACACCAGTTACCGAGAATGTACTATCTGCAGCACCCAAATTAAAAATAGTTGCCAATTTTGCAGTGGGGTATAACAACATTGATGTTATGGCTGCTCATAAACTTGGAATAAAAGTTGCAAACACGCCCGACGTACTTACTGAAGCTTGCGGCGATTTTGCGATGGCTCTTTTAATGGCGGTTACTAGGCAGTTCAACGCTGCTGAAAACTACCTACGCGCCGGTAAGTTTAAAGGTTGGGAGCCACTTGGCTTTTTAGGGATGGAATTGCGGGGGAAAACTCTTGGCATTGTAGGTATGGGACGAATCGGCCAAGCTTTTGCAGAAAGAGCCCAAGCCTTTGGTATGAAAATAGCGTATCACAACCGAAATAGAATTACTGATGGTACAGCTCAAAAAGTTGATGCACAGTTTATTTCGTCTGTTGAGGAACTCGCTGCTACTTCTGACGTTCTAAGCTTAAACTGTCCACTTACGCCAGAAACACATCACTTAGTTGATACCCCAATTTTCGAACTTATGCCAAATCATGCTATTCTTATTAATATTTCGCGAGGACCTGTAGTGAACGAGAAAGCACTCGCAAAAGCACTTAAAGATCATCAAATTGCAGGAGCTGGTATCGACGTTTTTGAAAAGGAACCAAAAGTTCACCCAGACTTATTATCAGCACCAAATTGCACCTTGTTACCACACATTGCTAGTGCAACATTTGAAACGAGAGAACAAATTGGAATGCTCGCAGCTAATGCAATTATTTCTGTTTTGAATAACAAACCGGCCCATTTGATATCAAACTTGATTCACTCCTGATATCAACTCATATTCCGTTCCTTAACAATCTGTTTATTATTTGAAGCGCTATACTCTGCATAAAACCCCAATGCCATGGCTGGTTTTTACCGCCTTAGTAGTGGTTTATTTAGTAGCCGAAATTCTATTTTTGAGCTTAGAACCTTCAGATTTACAAATCCAACAAATAGCAAAAGAAGATGTCCTGAAGTCCACTTCAGCTTTTGAGGATTTTCAAGAAACATTTCGTGATGAAACCTTAGGACTCTCTGAAGCTATTCTTAAAGCCCACCAACAAGATGCTCCGCTCGAAAAAATTCAAGAATTAATTTCTACCAAATTCAAATTCTGGGGAACGGCTTTATATATTAACGACAGTTTAGTGGTCTGGTCTGGCTTTCCAAAGGGAGAGTTCAAACCTTCTGCATTTGAAACCGACCTTCCGTTTTCAATGGAGGTGCTTACAGATGGAAATGTAGTATACATTCAAGGTGAGCAGTCTTTTACTTCTACTAGAGGCAACGACACTTTAAAATTTCACCTAGCCACACTTCAGCGCCTCCAACAACAAAACTTGCTCAGTATTGGCAAGAATTTAGAGATTACTGTACCTCAAGCTCTCGGTATTAACTTAGATTATCCTGTTTATTTTAGTTTTTTCCAGCCTCTCCCTCAAAGTTTCGACTTTAAACAAAGTCTACTTGTGCATGGGGATGATACTGTAGGTGTGGCTTATGCAAAATATAGCGACGCTGATTTTTTTATTGAGCATAGAAAATCTTCATTCTATAAATGGCGATTCCTTTTCATACTCTTGATACTAATAACAATCTCGCTATTAGCTTCCAGAAGTGATTTTTATCTCCATAAGATTACCAACCTAATAATCTCCTTTGCCCTAGTTATTCTAGGATGGCTTCTTCTCTCTCAAAGCCTACCTAGTTTAGGTTTTAATAGCCTGCTTGGGGACGATCCTGCTGTCATAGGAATTTCCAATCTTTTTATAAATACCGTTATACTGCTACTATTAGCTATTATAAGTATTCGATTCTATATAAATAGTGCCTCTTTAAAATCGAGCCCATCACTCTTACCTAGCCTTTTTATTAGCATTATTCTTGGCTTAGTATTCTCTCAAGTATTTTTAAATACTACAACCAGTATTTTTGAAATTGTAGTAAATACTCCATTAGGTATTTTTGCCATTAAACCTATCCCAGAAGTATCTACTGTTCTCTTTTTCCTAGCAACTGGACTTTTATGGATCTCTTTGGCATGGCTTACGGTTAATCTTTTATTAACCCTTTTAATCTACTTTCCAAAAAAGGAATTCTTGGGCCTTATATTTTCTGTTTTAGGCTTTTCTATTGGGCTTTGGCTACTCTATTCTTTCGGTTTCCATAAGCCTGAAGCATGGCAATTAATACAAACTACTATTCTTTATCTAGCTCTAGGTTTTATTAGCGTTCAAATACGAAAGCATAAATTACAATTTAAAGGAAAGTCTAGAGTCCGCTTACTTATTCTTGTTTGTTTCATAGCTTCTGTGCTTGGTTATGTACCTTCGTACTTTGGTGAAATTCAAGAGCAGAACGAGCAAATGGTTCGCGTAGCTGAATCATTTAAGTTTCAAGAAGGAGAAAAAGCTGAGGAAATAACCATAACCTTGCTTACCAACCTCGAGTTGGCACTTTCTGAGCAACAGTATTCTAACTTAGATACTCAGAAACCAAACTTACAAGCATTTTTCGACCGTGAGGTTCCAAATTTAATTCTACCTCAATGGCAAGATTACTCCTTTTCAATCCAATTGGTGGATCAAGATGGGGAGTCAATTTCAGAATACACTACCGATTTAAATGCGCCGGGCTGGACTAAAGTTTTTGATGTATTGAGCCTTGAGGTTCCATTTGAGGAGGAACAAATTAAAAGAGATCGGTTACGCCCTATTATCCGAGAGAAAGCTTTGGAACAACCATCAACTAGTTATTCTTCTTATCGCCAAGGTTGGATTCCTTTTTTCACCTCCCCTACCGATACAAAGCGCCTTGGGTGGATAATCTGCTCGGTTTACAAAGAAAAACCCCAGTATCGAAAGGCTTTAAGAGCTGTGGTTTCTTATGCACAATCTCAAGGAATTAACACCACCATTCATTTAAATGAATTTGAAGACGGTGTATTGAATAGAACCTCAATTGTTGGTATTCCTCTTGATTTACCTGGCTATTCTAGCCTTAATAAAGAACTAATTGACACCATACAGCGGGATAGTGTTGTAATAAGAAATACCGAAATATCGAGGTCTAAGCTACGCGAAATGTTTATCGCCAACGATTCTCATTCCATTACACGAGTAGCTTCACTTAGAATTACCACCGCTAATCACATTTACTCGCTACTTCGTTTCTTTTTTACGTTGCTAATAATGCTCCTCCTTGTTTCTATTTTCTTCTTTTGGAGCCCTAGCCTTAAACTAATTGGCCATAATAAAAAGTTTAAAGACCGCCTACTCGATCGGTTCATACTAGCATCTTTGGCATGTTTTCTCGCACTAGTGGCAGCCTCTTATGCCGCAATTATTTCTCAAAGCAATGAAGCTGTTACCGACGAGATAAGTATGAAGCTTGAGAATCTCATTGCCGCAATAGGCCAAGATTCTGTCTCCGATACTCGAAAGATTCTATACAACGCCACTACCCTAATAGATGCCGATGCAATTCTTTATAAAGATAATATCGAATTAAGTTCAACCGCTCCTCAGATTTTCTCACAAAATTTACTACCAGCACAAATTCCCTGGGATGTGTATAACCAAATTTATTTTAAAGGAAGTGAACAAGAAATTCGATTCTTCACTTTAGGCGAGCAACAAATGTTGATTGGTTTTAAACCGGTAATCAAAAACAATGAAATTGTAAACATCGCAGGGATACCAACTTTTCTTAGAGCTCCTAAATTCAACGATCAAGTCCTATCAACGACTAGTTATCTTCTTGGGTTATTTGTTCTAATTTTTGGTCTATTCATACTAGGCGCCACTTTTATTGCCAACCAATTAACTTCACCTCTTGAAGAGTTAAGTGAAGGTATTAAAACCATCTCAGATGGAAACCTTGAAACCACCTTGCCTGTAAAAAGTCAGGACGAGATTGGAGCGTTAACCAATGCATACAATATCATGGTTTATCGTTTACAGGAACTTCAAAAAAACTTAGTTGAGGCAGAACGAGAAGCTGCTTGGAAAGAAATGGCACAACAAGTTGCCCATGAGATTAAAAACCCTCTAACCCCGATGAAATTAAACCTTCAGCATTTAGAGCGTAAACTTAAAAGCCCAGACATTACCACCGAGGAACTAAAAACCCAATTCAGCAAAGTAAACACCAACTTGATAGAACAAATTGACTCTTTAAATAGAATCGCTTCCGATTTTTCAAAATTTGCGAAACCCATAGACCAACCTCTCCGAAAGTTTGACGTTACAGAGTTGCTACTTTCCGTATTAGATCTTTACGCCCATGAAAAGAAGGTTGCCATTACTTCTTCAATCCCTACTGAGCACATCTATATAGATGGCGTAAAAGATGAACTTAGAAGAGCATTCATCAACCTTATTAAGAATGGGATTGAAGCAATGGATGCAGATGGCACTATTTCTGTTACTACAAACATAACTTCTGAGCATGTTGAAATTAGCATTAGCGATACAGGAGAAGGGATTTCAGAAAAGAACAAGTCGGTAATCTTTATTCCAAACTTTAGTACAAAGACAAGCGGGACAGGTTTGGGATTAGCAATCACAAAAAAGATTATTGAAGCACATAATGGGGAAATCTCCTTTACTTCTACAGTGAGCAAAGGAACAACTTTTGTAATTACGTTACCACTCTCTGCTAATTGATATTAGATTCATAGAGAGTATTTATCACGCATACGCTGTTTTGGGTTACCTTTCACACCAACATTTCGTACCATTGCGGGCTCCAAAAAAGCATCATGTCAGATTTAAGAAAAAGCATACAAAAAGAGAGTTCGCTACTTTTAAAACTTGGTGGCCCCATCATTGCCACTCAGTTATTGAGAACGGGCCTAAACTTTACTGATACAGTAATGGCAGGGAATCTCTCTGCCTTAGATCTTGCTGGTGTAGCTATTGGAAATGCTATTTATATGCCCATTGCAATATTTTGTATGGCCACATTGGTAGCTATCAATCCCATTGTATCTCAACTCTTGGGGGCACGTAAATTTGACGAGATTGGAAGAAGTGCCCGCCAAATGTTTTGGGTCATTCTATTCCTCACTATTCCATGCATTATCATTATCAGAAACCTTGATATCATAATGAGGCTGATTGGAGTTACTCCCGAAATTATACCGATAGCACAGGGTTATTTGAAAGGAATTTCTTGGGGAATTTTACCGCTCTTTGCCTATGCTGGTGTTCGCTATTTTAGTGAGGGATTATCCGTAACTCGCCCGGCAATGTATATTGCTGCTGTAAGTTTAGTGCTGAATGTGGGCGCAAATTATGTATTGATGTATGGGAAACTTGGGTTCCCTGCGATGGGTGGCGTTGGCGCTGGATATGCCACTTCACTTCTAAACCTTTTCTCTGCCATTGTTTTTATTTCTTTCACGATGAGATTTAAGCCTTTTATGAGGTTCAATATCTTTGCTAGAATAAAAAGGCCCGATATTACACTCATCAAAGAATTTTTACGAATAGGTTTACCAAACGGCGTAAGTTCAGCTATGGAAGTTTTGCTTTTTGCGAGTGTTAGTTTATTGATGGGCACTCTTAGTGTTAGCGCGGCGGCTTCTCATCAAGTTGCACTTAATGTTGCTTCAACGATGTTTATGATTCCTTTTGGGCTTTCGATGGCGATTTCGCAACGCGTTGGCTTTTCTTTTGGGCAAGGTTCTATGACTAAAGCTCGCTTTCGTGGCTTTGTCGGAATTGGTATTTGTGGATTGATAATGACTGTTACCGCTATTTTCCTTTTTACTATACCAGAATCCATAGTACGAATTTATACAAGTGATCCCGCTGTTAAAGACATGGCCGTCTCCCTTTTATTTATGGCAGGATTGTTTCAGATATCAGATGGCTTCCAAGTTGGCGGGTTTGGTGCCTTACGCGGCCTCAAAGATACGCGAGTACCTATGATTGCAAACTTCATCGCTTACTGGGTCATCGGCTTTCCTGCGGGATATATACTCGGTATACATTTAGGTTACGGACCTCAAGGTTTATGGATTGGCTTAATATCAGGACTTTCCGTTGCCGCCGTATTGCACAACTACCGATTTAATAAACTCTCAAAGGTTTCTTAGAGGATTTAACCTTTTCTTTATAGGTTTCAACGGTGGAAATGGATAAAACTATTCTTCTATTTTTCAATAAGGAATAGACAACAAAGCAATCTCTTGATTCATAATTACTCTCCAATGTATTTTGGCACACCCTGCGCCACTACATACACTTGTGAACTAATTTCGGTTGGGAAAAAGACTTTTCCACTCTTTGTTTTTGCCATTTTACGTTGGCGCCCAAACTGAGTATCGTCGTTAGGAAGTTCCGGGATGGTCATTTTTTGGAAGCTGATTCCGTTCCAATGGTAGAAATTGAATCGAGTTACATAAATCCATACGTCGTTGGGCGTAAATAAATCTACCCATAAGCCAGTACGTCCTTTCTGGCGTAATGGAAGGCCTAATTCGGTTAAATTCTGTGCTTCATAATTCAGTGATTGCCCTTCAGAGCTAAGCAAAAATGATTCATTAGCGACCCAGTACAACTTAAGTGAGTCGCTGACCGAGCAACGATACGGAGCTATATCATTTACTCCTTCAAATTGTATACTTCCTTGTTGAAGTAAGCCTTCATTTGGATTTTGAGTATCATAAAGTTTTTGCCAAGTACTTCCATTAAATTTCCACAGCTGTTCATACGTTACTCCCGAGGCTAGAGACAGATAACTAGTAACATAAATTTCTACCTTTGAAACTCCAGCTATTTGAAAAAAATTAAATTCTGTAGGAGCTTTGGAATACACCCATTCCGCTTCATACCCATCTTTGGTATAAACCATCCCATTATCTCCAACCGCTATAAAAAAGCCTTCGCCATCTGTCCAAACACCACGCAGAGAGCCTTTAGTATTATATTGAAAACCTTTCCACTCTTTAGTTCGGTTATCAAATTCAGCCAAACCTGCTTTTTCGTCACTTTTATCCCAATATCCTACTGAAACCATGTAGAAATCATCTCCAGTAACATCAGTAGAATAATGATTTATTTCTGAATAATCCTCAATGTATACATCTTTACTCCACACTTTACCATCCCAACGCAGTGCAAGATATAACGTTTGTGGGTTTTCCTTTGGAACTATACTTCCCATTACATAGGCATCATCGTCTGCAAAAGCCCAAACACCTCCAACAGTTGAAGGCCATAACGCTACAGTATCTACTGCCCACGTAAAGTCTCTATTCCCTGGCGGGAAATCACACGTTTCTTTGGGGTCGGTGCTTGTGTTGCAGGATGTTATTACGCATACCAAAACTACCCAAAGCAAAGGCTGATGATTTCGAAGTTTTTGGTTTAACAAGCCCATTGTTATTTAAAAGCTGTCTTTGATTGTGGTATATAGAATCGAACTCCAAAAGAATAGCTATTTCCGCCAAAGTCGCCTATGTAGAAAATAAAATTTTCGTTCGTCGTATTATACTGACTTTCAATGTATAGGGAGAAAGGAGAATTTATAAATCGTTTTTCTATTCCTATACCTCCAAAAAAACCTAGCCAACCATTCCGGTTATCTTGATGTGGCTCGAAATCCGTTCTATTAATTCTATTCTTTGTTTTTACGGTGGTAATCCCTCCATTCAAAAGCAGATAAAACTCCATTGGAAATGGAAATGCCTTTTGAAGACCAAAATTCACTCGTCTCATCTGAAAATCTGAAGTTCCATTAGGTTCTCTACTCCTATCTATAACATTCCCATCCTTATCAATAGTGATACTACGAGAAATATGAGTGCCACTGGTTTCAAAATAGGAGCCTTTCAGATATATGTGAGTTAGTTTCCCAACAGGAAACCCAATTACTCCACCATATTCAAAAAGGAGAGTGTTACCATACGCTTCTTTCTGAATTTGTTTTGAGAACGAATATCCACCAACACCTCCTGAAATAAAAAATTGTCCAGGCGGCCTTTCTTGAGCACTGGTTTTATTAGATATACAGAGCAAAACAAGCAATACTAAATTGAAATAAGGTCTCATTTCGATAAATTTAGAAATCATCTTTCGTTCTCACCTAAAGTCACATCAATATTTGAGCTTGTAATTTCAACCTAAGCAGGTTAATTATTTACGACTTGAGTTACAATATAAACAACTCTTAACTCATCATTTGTTTACTGCTTTTAAATAATTTCCCCTTAACCGAACCTTCCCAAAAAATCAAAGGTTTTAAATGCAGTGCCAAACTTGTATTCTGTTCTATGCCCGCATATATCCACGACATTATAATCGCTAATCCCGATACCGCTATTCCTCAACAAACCATTCGGGAGATTATGAAAGAACGCTTGGCAAGGGATAGAAAAACGGAAGCCATTATCCACCGAATTTATACTCAATCTGGAATTGAGAAACGCCATACAGTAATACGCGATTTCCTAGGAAAGAGCGACGATGCATTCTTCAACAGAGCATTAAGTGGCAAAAATACTCCTTCTACCGTTGAAAGAAATGTCTTGTATAAAACAGAAGCCACCTCATTATTTTTAGAAGTTGGAAAAAAATTACTTCTGCAAAACCCAGAAATCGATAAATCTAAAATAACCCATGTAATTACGGTTTCTTGTACTGGTTTTTTTGCGCCAGGACCTGATTTCGAGGTGGTAAAAGGATTAGGTTTATCTGCATCTACCCAGCGATTTCACATCGGTTTTATGGGATGCTATGCGGCATTTCCTGCTCTTAAAATGGCCACTGCATTTTGCGAAGCCGATCCTAATGCTTGTGTATTGGTAATCTGTGCGGAATTATGCACCATTCACATTCAATCCGAAAATGATATTGATAATCTACTAGCTTCTTCTGTATTTGCAGACGGGGCCGCTGGTGTTTTGGTTTCGTCTCAAAAACCTACCCAAAAAGGATTTAGGATGAATGCCTTCGCCTCCTCTCTTGCCTATGAAGGCGAACAAGATATGGCGTGGACTATCGGCGATACTGGTTTTCAGATGACTCTTTCTAGTTACGTCCCAGATATCATTACTGCAAACTTAGCTTCTGTAATCGATCCTTTATTTTCTACACTTTCAATCTCTGCTGATGTCGTGGATCTATGGGCTGTACATCCAGGCGGGCGAGCCATTGTGGATAAAGTTCAAAAATCAATGGAGCTTGCTGACTTACAAGTAGAAGCTTCACGAAAAGTGCTTTCTAGATTCGGAAACATGAGCAGTGCAACCATTCTATTTGTGTTAGAGGAAATTCTGAAATCTAATTTAGAAACGGATGCTACTATTCTTCCGATGGCTTTTGGGCCAGGATTGTCGATAGAGTCCGGACTTTTCACTATGATTAATTCTTAGTTATGCCCTTTTTTCTCAAAAATCGTCGGACTGATTTAGTTGAACTAATGGATAGTGATGATTGCGATCAGCACAAACTAGAGAATACCTATCGTCAGTTTTATAGGATTAATGGAATTCTTTCTCAATGGAGAAGAATTTATACAACCCAACTCCGACCTTTGATGCAAGAGCACAATAGAGAATTTACGCTACTCGATATCGGTTTTGGCGGAGGTGACATTCCTTTTTCGCTTGCTAAATGGGCTCAGAATGATGGGCTAAATTTAAAAATCACTGCAATTGAACTAGATGAACGGGCTCTAGATTTCGTTTCCAAGCTAGAGCCTCATCCAAAAATTGAGTTTAAACATTGCAGCTCCACCCAATTAGTTCTAGAAAATAGAACGTTCGATTTTGTGATTTCAAATCATGTTCTACACCATCTCGATACTGTTACATTTTCAAAATTCTTAGACGAAGCGATTTCCTTAGCGAGTAAAAAAGTTATCTTTAATGATATCGAACGAAGTGATATTGGATACGCACTTTTTAACATCTTCTCTAGGTTACTTTTCAGAAACTCTTTCATCACCCCCGATGGGCTCACTTCCGTAAAAAGGTCTTTTACTTTTTCAGAATTGAAACATGTAATTCCTGAGAATTGGAATACACAACGCTTGTTTCCGTTTCGATTAATCCTTAGCTATACAATAGATGCATAAAATTAGTGTCTGCATTGTAGGTGGCGGCCCCGTTGGACTTTTCCTTGGTATTACACTCGCAAAGCTAAACATTTCTTGCTTCATCATTGAACGAAGAGCTGCTCCCGTCCCCGACTCCAGATCGTTAGGAATTCATCCCGTCTCAATGGAATTGTTTCAATTACTTGGAATGGAAACAGAGTTTTTAGAAGCGGGAATTCATATTCAGAAAGGCATTGCCCATGATGGCATTCGCAAGCTTGGGGAGATAGATTTCAGTTCCCTCAAAAAACCATACAACTTCATTCTTTCTTGTCCGCAGTTTAAAACAGAACAAATCTTGAAAGAGACATTTCTGGCTCAAAATCCAAGCGGACTTATTCAAGAAGCAGAGGTAACCGATATTCGCCATGATGAAAAGGAAGTGGTGTGTTGGTATAAAAAAGATGGTCGTGAATTTCAGATATCTTCCGACTTCCTAGTTGGTTGTGATGGTAAAAACAGTTTGATTAGGCAAAAGGCGGGTATCTTTTTTGGAGGTAAGAGATATCCCGACACTTACATCATGGGTGACTTCGAAGACACAACAGAATTCGGCTCTAAGGCCACTGTTTTCCTCCCTAAGGACGGAATGCTTGAGTGCTTCCCTCTTCCCAACGGAATGAGGCGATGGGTGGTTAAAACCGAAAAGTTTGTCAAAAATCCAACTCAAGCTTTGTTAACGGAGTTAATCCGAAAACGATTAGGCTATGATTTAACGGAAACAAAATGCACCATGCTGAGTAGTTTTGGAGTTCAATACTTTTTGGCTGAACAGTTTTTTAAAAATAGAATTATACTCGCTGGCGATTCCGCTCATGTTGTTAGCCCAATTGGCGGACAAGGAATGAACTTAGGTTGGATTGGCGCGTGGAAGTTGTCGCAAGCATTATCCTCGATTCAAGAACAACCAACTAAAACGGAAGACTATCTTTCGCAATATCAGAAAGAGCAGCAGTTGATTTCAAAAAAAGTAGCGTTACGAGCAGAATGGAATATGAGATTGGGCAGAAAACGAAAAATTCCTTTCTTTAAAAAAGCGCTCATATATGTACTTCTTAATACGCCTTTGCGAAAGCTTGCAGCAGAGCAATTTGCAATGCGAGGGCTAGTTAAGCTTCCTTGAAACTAACTGTTAAAGAGCAAACTCAACAGAAATTTTTGAGCCATCACTAAGTTCATCAGATTCTTCAACTCTTGCGTTTAGCTTACGAGAAAGTGCTTTAACAATAAACAAACTTTGAGGACCCTTTTCCTTAGCTCCCATTCCAACACCATTATCGGTTATCTCAATAATCAGTTTCTCGTTTTCTATATTACGAACTGAAATATTAATGTGTCCTACCTTCCTTTCCCGAAATGCATGTTTAAACGAGTTTACTGCAAGTTCGTTTAGAATCAAACCGCATAGGACAGCTCTATTTACATCAAGGCTATATTCTGCAATGTTATAACTAATCCTGATGTCTTTACTTGCATCATCGTAAATCCTAGCTACATTTTGTACAATGTTTATCAGGTACTTATTTAACTCTACAGTCCCCGTTTCTTTTGAATCGTAAAGCATAGAATGTACGTCAGCAACAGATCTAATTCTTGAATTGGTTGCTTTCAAAACCCCTAATGAGTTTTCATCATCTATACCATCTAACTCTAATTCTATTAGCGCCGAAATGGTAGCCAAATTATTTCTAAGGCGATGATGAACTTCAGCTAGTTGAGTAGTTTTTTCATCTAGCTTATTCTGTAATTTTTCAAATTTATGTGACCGGTGTACCGCTAACGCTACATGCTCTGCCAAGGTTTCGAAAACAAAAACATCGCTGTCATCAAAAGGGACATCGTTCTTTCGATTTACTGCTTGTAGAACCCCAAATGCACTTCCATCCTGGTTTTTTAATGGAACACAGATAATATTCCTTGTAGTGAAGTCGCTGGATAAATCCTTCCAAAAGAACTCACTATCGTCAATTTTATTGGAAATGTATGGGTTGTTATTCTTGATAACCCAAGCACCGATACCTTTATCTTTGGGAATACTAAAACCTACAATCTGATCTTGAATTGGTCCTGTTGGGATACTGATATTTAGCCTACCAGTAGCATCATCTACTAACATTAATGAACTTGCCTCGGTGTTCATCACAATGGATGTAGCATCCATACATTTCTTTAGCAAATCTTTTAACTCAAAGGTACGGTTAATGCCTTCTACTGCTTCCAGTAAAAGTCGGTAATTGGAATTATTCCCAACACCATTAACTGCTTTATATTTTTTTTCCTCTTTCGTAGCCAATCCCTAATCGTTTGATGTCAATATAAAAAAATGAAATTGATTTTTATGTTAGGATTAAATTCATAAATAAAAAAAGCCTTGCCATTAAAAATGACAAGGCTTTTAAAATTAAAACTAACGAATTCAGATAGAATCTTAGCTGCGGCTTTTCTTTAAGTAATCTAAAAGTACCGTGTGAAGAATTCCACCGTTACGGTAGTAATCTACCTCAACAGGGGTATCGATTCTACATTTCGTGGAAAAGTTAATCTCAGTTCCGTCTGCTTTTTTAGCAGTTACGTTAACATCTTGACGAGCTTTTAGGCTATCATCTAAATGAATAGTAAAAGATTCTGAACCGTCTAATCCAAGTGTAGTTGGAGTTTCACCATCTTGAAATTGAAGAGGAAGAACACCCATTCCAACTAAGTTAGAGCGGTGAATACGTTCGTAAGATTCCGCAATAACTGCTTTGATACCTAAAAGGATTGTTCCTTTTGCAGCCCAGTCACGAGAAGAGCCCGTTCCATATTCTTTACCAACTATTCCGATAAGTGGCGTACCAGATTCTTTGTACTTCAATGAAGCATCAAAGATGGTAGTAACTTCACCGGTTGGATGATACTTGGTAAAACCACCTTCAGTACCTGGAGCCAATTTATTTTTGAAACGTACGTTTGCAAAAGTACCTCGAGTCATAATACGGTCATTACCACGGCGAGATCCATAAGAGTTGAAATCAACACTATCAACACCATGAGCTTTCAAGAACTCACCTGCTGGTGCGTCTTCCTTAATGTTACCCGCAGGCGAAATATGATCGGTAGTAATAGAATCTCCAACCATTACCAAAGTACGAGCATTTTCAATAGACTTGATTGGCTCAGCTTCTTCTTTCATATTCATGAAGAAAGGAGGCTCTTGAATGTATGTTGACTCTTCTTTCCAGCCAAATAACTCGCCACCTGAAACAGGAATTGCTTCCCAAGTAGGAGAGTCAAAAATATCGCCATACATCTTATCAAAAAGATCTGGGCGGATAGCATTATCTAATTCTGCTGCAATTTCAGCTGTTGTTGGCCAGATGTCTTTTAAGTACACATCGTTGCCTTCCTTATCTTTTCCAAGTGGCTCTGTAGATAAATCAATATCAACGGTTCCAGCAAGAGCGTAAGCTACAACAAGAGGAGGAGAAGCTAGGAAGTTAGCTTTTACATACGGATGAATACGTCCTTCAAAGTTTCTGTTTCCTGAAAGCACACCAGCTGCAATTAAATCGCCTTCACGAATTGCTTTTTCTACAGGTGCTGGTAATGGACCAGAGTTACCAATACAGGTTGTACAACCGTAACCAACAAGGTTAAAGCCTAATTTGTCTAAATATTGAGTGAGACCTGCTTCATTTAAATACTCTGTAACAACTCTAGAACCTGGTGCTAACGATGTTTTAACGTAAGCTGGAACTTTCAAGCCTTTCTCTACGGCTTTCTTAGCAACAATACCTGCACCTAACATTACACTTGGATTAGAAGTATTGGTACAACTTGTGATTGCTGCGATAGCAACATCACCGTGATGCATTTCTATTTCTTGGCCATTTTTGTAAATGCCTTTATTGTCTATTTGATCTTTTGCTAAGTTGAAGCCCATAGTAGCATCATTGCTAGTCAAAGAAGCTTCAAAAGTAGTCTTCATGTTCTTTAGCGTGATACGATCTTGTGGACGTTTTGGCCCTGCAAGTGATGTTTCAACAGTGCCTAAATCAAGCTCTAAAGTTGAAGCAAATACTGGATCTGGAGTGTCATCGGTTCTATATAAACCTTGAACTTTCGTATAATTTTCTACTAGTTGAACCAATTCATCTGGACGGCCAGTTCTGTGCATATAGCGTAAAGCTTCGCTATCAATTGGGAAGAAGCCCATAGTTGCGCCATATTCTGGAGCCATGTTTGCAATAGTTGCACGATCAGGTAAGCTCATGTTACTGATACCAGCACCGTAGAACTCAACAAATTTACCAACCACGCCATGCTTTCTAAGCATTTCAGTTACAGTAAGTGTTAAATCGGTTGCGGTAACACCTTCTTTCAACTTTCCAGTTAATTTCATACCAACAACTTCTGGCACTAACATATAGATTGGCTGGCCAAGCATTGCAGCTTCTGCTTCAATACCACCAACACCCCAGCCTAAAATTCCAAGACCGTTAATCATCGTAGTGTGAGAATCCGTACCTACTAGAGTATCTGGGTAAGATGTTCTCGTACCATCGGCTTCTTCACGAGTAAATACTCCGCGACCTAAATACTCTAGGTTAACTTGGTGAACAATACCGCGTCCTGGAGGAACCACACGGAAATTATCAAAAGCTTCTTTACCCCATTTCAAGAACTCATAGCGTTCTTGATTTCGCTCCATTTCTTTCTCAACGTTGAACATGAGAGCGGCATCAGAACCGAACATATCAACTTGAACAGAGTGATCGATCACTAAATCTACAGGAACTTGGGGGTTGATTGCGTTCGGGTCGCCACCCATTCTTTTCATAGCAGAACGGAGAGCAGCTAAATCAACTACAGCAGGCACACCTGTAAAATCCTGAAGAACCACTCGAGACGGTTTGAAAGGAATTTCGCCTTGAGGATTACTAGCATCGTAATTAGCTAATGCTTCAACATCACTTTCTGTAATAACGTAACCGTCAAATTCACGAAGTACCGCCTCCAATAAAATTTTAATAGAAAAAGGCAGCTTGTCTACGTTAGCATAGCCGAGTTCTTTAAGTTTAGGAACACTGTAATAGTTCGATTCACCATTACCAGTATCAAAGGTCTGTTTGGTGCTTTTAAATTTGTTGGTCATTTCTGTATGATTTTAAAAATTCGAATAGGCTATAAAGATACAAATCTTTTCGCCTTTTGTCTTTCTTTGAGAAACCTTTTCACAAGCTGTTTCATTTCAACTAGTAAAAAGGAACTTCTAAGTTTTTCGTAAAACATTATACTAGCCTTATATGCTTCTTAAAATCTTTAGCTTTTTAGCTAGGTTCAATTAAGTAACAAAACTAGAAAAGCTTATTTAAGCTTCATCTCATTTTGAGCCGACCCGAAAGTCATTTCTTCATCAAATTGGGTTGTCCCAAACGCTTCTTCCATTTCTGCCCGAAGTTTTTGAATCGTCAGGCCACTGGTCAAAATTCCATTTCGGGCAATGGAAACCCGCCCTGTTTCTTCCGAAACTACTACCACAAATACATTATTAGTCTCGCTTATACCCACAGCGGCCCTGTGTCTTGTTCCAAATGCTTGCGCAATGTTAGGGTTTTGCGAAATGGGTAAATAACAACTGGCTGCAACAATTCTGTTATTTCTAATCACAACAGCGCCATCGTGTAACGGTGTATCCTTCTGAAAAATAGTTGTTATAAGCTCTGCCTTTACTACCGAATCTATTTTTACGCCTGCATCAACTAAATCTTGTAGAGAGGATGAACGCGCAAATACAATTAAAGCCCCAGTACGAGCTTTAGCCATTTTTTTTACAGAGTCTATTACTTCATCTATCATTTCAGAAGAGTCTGCTCGCGAGAAAAATCGATCAAAACTAGTGTTGTTACCCAACCGATAAAGTAGTTTTCTAATTTCGGGTTGAAAGAGAATAAACACCGCAAGTATCCCAACATCTAGAATACTTTTAAGAATAAAATTGATGGTACTAAATCCGAGCAGACGGATAAAGAAGTTGATGAGAATAACAACGATAATACCAATAGTTGCTTGTATAGCAAACGTACCTCTAATCCACCGGTATAGATAAACTAATACACTGGCAATAATTAAGGTTTCAATGAAATCCTTAATTCCGAATTCTAAAAATCCGATTGGGATCAAGTGGTTTGTGGTCTAGCGTTGTGATTTAATTGCGTTGAATATACGTATAGAATCTGAGGCTTGCTTCACATCATGTACACGAAGTATACGCGCTCCTTTTGTTAATGTATCATAGTGTACGGCCACAGTTCCAATTATCCGATTTTCTGGAACAGGCTCATTCAGTATGCTACCAATCATTGATTTGCGTGATGCACCTATCAGTATAGGAAAGCCAAATTTTGTGAATTTATCAAGATGAGCTAGCAATTTTAAATTCTGCTCTAAATTTTTCCCGAACCCAATACCTGGATCTAGAATGATATTCTGCACACCTAATTTTTTTGCTAGAGATATTTGACGTTCAAAAAAGCTTTGAACTTCACCTACAACATCGGTGTAAGTCGGATTCTCTTGCATTGTTTTAGGATTGCCTTGAGAGTGCATAATTACATAATACGCATCAAAATCTGCGGCAATCTCTCCTAGCTTCTTTTCTTTCTGAAGACCGCTAACATCGTTTACAATGCTAGCACCTACTTGTAATGCTCGCCTTGCAACTTCTGGTTTTGTTGTATCGATGGAAAACACAAGTTTTGGAAAACTTAAAACTGCTTTCTCTAAGATTGGAATTACCCTTTTCAACTCTTCGAGTTCACTTACAGGTTCAGAACCTGGTCTTGTAGATTCACCTCCAATATCAATAATTGTGGCGCCTTGGTCTTTCATTAGCGAGATGTGCTGAATAGCCTTAGAAATATCTAAGAACTTCCCACCATCGCTGAAAGAATCTGGAGTAGCATTAACAATCCCCATAACATGGGGATTGTTAAAAGCTATTCTAGAAAGTTTAAATCTATTTGAACTCAACCGCTTTTACTACCATTCTTCTTGTAGCTGATCGAATTTGTCTTCTTTGCCAGCCCACTCTTCAGCGTCAGGTAGTTCGTCGTTAGTTTCGTTAATTACTTTGTCTTCCCATAACTCAGCAAGACGCTCGTTCAAGTCGATATAATGCTCCCATTTTTCTGGAACTTCATCATCCGGGAAAATAGCTTCAACAGGACACTCTGAAACACAGGCATCACAATCAATACATTCATTTGGGTCAATTGCTAGAAAGTTTGGACCTTCTCTAAAAGCGTCAACTGGGCATACTGCCGCACAGTTGGTGTATTTACATTGTATACAAGGTTCGGTAACTACGTAAGCCATTATTTAGTTATTTTAAATTGGTTGTTCTAAATCATTTGGAATATCAGAGCCTGCGCAATTAGATGCAATCCAAATTAATTCAGTATTACAGAAATTTTATCTAAATTTCCATCGTTCTTTTCAGGCTCTAGGTTCATTATTTTAGCCATAAGTGCGTATAGATGTATATTTTCGAAAGCTTCTACTTTTATTCCCTTTTTAAAGGCAGGACCTTCCGCTAAAAATAATGCCCACATTTCTTTGTCTTTATTGTCAAACCCGTGCGTACCACCACTTGGTGCAGTAGGTCGTTTATCAAAATAGGATTTCGTATTTATGGTATATCCATGCTCTGCCACTAACAATAGTTCTGGCATTCTTACTGATTTATTTAAATGATATCGTTCTGGAATATCTTCTTTCTTATACACTTTAAAGTGTTTCTCATCGGCTTTTAAGCTATTGTATATTTCATCTAACTTTCCACTTTTAGCATTCAACATTACGGCAGGCGAGCCAGAGATAATGTCAATATCATCAGTGTTTAAAAAATCATCCAACACAACTATTCTTTCTCGAGAAACTTCTGACATCCCATGATCAGATACTATAATAATGTTAGTTGTTTCCCAAAGCTCTTTCTCTTTTAACTGTGCAATTAAATATCCGACTAAATCATCTGCTTGTTTTATCGCCGCTACAACTTCTGGAGAATCTGGACCAAAACGATGTCCTTGAGAATCTACAAAACTGAAATACAGTGTTCCCAAATCTATACTTTTCGAAGCGGGCAAAGTCATCCAATTTAACACAGTATCTATTCGGGTGGAATCAGACATTCTTCCGTCATAATTTTTCCAATAGCTCGGTCTCATTCCTTGCACGGGTGCTTCAGAACCAACCCAAAACATTGTGCCAGCTTTCTTACCTTGTTTTTCTACCGTATTCCAAATAGGCTCGCCTTTATACCAATCAGGATTTTCTACTTGTTCCCTGTCTCCCATCGAATACTTTAGTCCCATTTCGGGGTCATACATGCTATTTCCAATTAAGCCATTATTCTCAGCATACAATCCAGTTACAATTGAATAATGATTTGGAAAAGTTTTTGTAGGGAAAATGGGAATTAATCCCTCTGATAAAACTCCTTTGCGAACTAGGTAATCAAAATTTGGGGTTTCAGCTTTTGAGAGATAATCAGCTCTAAAACCATCAAAGGATATTAAAATAAGTTTTTGATTATTTTCAAGATGTTCATTTTTTCCACAACTTAAAAAAATCAAACAAATTATAAGAGGTAATATATTCTTTATCATAATAGAGGTGTTATAAAAAAGGCCCTTTTCAGAGCCTTCTCTTAATTTTACTTAAATTTTTAGTTGAAAAGATACCTAATTCCAACTCTCATTCTCCATCGAGAGTTATAGCTAACAATATCAAATCTATCTTTTCCAGTTTCTTGGCCGCTAAATGTAAATTGAGGTGTTGTTCCTGCTAAGGGTTCAGCAGAGTTGTCTTGAACCTTTCCTCTTGATGAAGAAGTGGTAACTCCCTGTGCCAAAAGCAACACGGGAGCTAGCAAAATAAATAACGACAAGAGTAGACGTTTCATAATTTAAAGTTGATTTTAATAGCTATCAATAAAGACTTTTTAGTTGAAGTCTAAATTTAAAAGCTCAAAATTAACTTAAAGTTAGGCGTCTGTTTTCTTATTCGAAATCTGAAGTAAGTTTAAACCTTAACACTCTATTGTTACCCTTATCAGTGACATACACTACTTTGTTATAATATGCCACTCCAGAAGGTTGGTTGAATTGCTTTGGCCCTACTCCCAATCCTCCAAAAGATACAATTATCTTCTTTCCACTTTGATCTACACCAGCTGGAGGGTTCACCCCTTCTTGACCACTAGATTGAAATTGATAGAAACGATTCTGTAGCTCATCTACCACAAAAATAAATGCGTCATCATCACCTGAAAAGGCAACATCAGAAGGTGAACTAAATTTTTTGGGTTCATACAAAAATCCACTCGCTTTAGATGTGTCTTGGGCTAGTAGTGAAGAATTTTGCAAATAAATTAAACCATCCGTTGTAAGTTCCGCTTTAATCCAAAGAACACGGAAATCGATATCACTAGTTTGGCTAGTTTGCGTAACTATAAAACTACGATCGCTAGTCAATTGATCTCGCTGTGGAGGTGCTACAAACGAAGTTATTGCCCCTAAACCAATTGCACTTTTTAGTGATGGTGTTACGGGATTAAGAGTAGTAATTTGGCGAACATTCACCATTTTATCTGTTTTCTGCCCATTTACAACACGTCTACTAAATTCTAGCACAGTATTATCAGGTGCTGCAATTTGCTGAGAACTATTTAAAGGCCCCGTTCTTGTTGCATAAACATTATTATCAGCTAGCACCGTAAGACCCGTAATTTTTACTTTTTCGTAATTATTAGGGGAGTTTCTATTTAATCTAGCGTTTTGCGCAGTGCTTGTACTCAAACTCGCATCATCAAATGGAAATATTAGAGTGTCTACAATAACAACATCACCTGAGCCATTCATATTCTTAATCTTGAATATAGCTGGCAAGTTCCAAGTTATTGTTGGGCTAATAGACTGAATGATGGTATCAATTCTTGCTGCAACATAAACATTTAATAACCGGTCTTGAGTTACAACGTCTGCACCTGTAAACGCTATGGTTTTACGAGGGGTTAAATCAGCTCTATCTAATAAATGAAGGCCTTGAGCATCTGTAACATATACAAATGTATCGAACCCAATGTGAATATCGGTTGGGGCATCAAAATCAGACCAAACTGGTAGCACAGGTGCATAACCGTCTACATTTTCTAGAGTTGGGTCAATTTTACCTTCATTAAAAATATCTTCGGTCGCTGGATCGTTTTTTGTTCCAAACAAAGAATCACAGCTAAAACTTACAATGCTAGTGATTAAGAGTAGTCCTAAAATTCTATTTGAATTTTTCATAATCATAGTTCAAATCCAAGTGTAATACGGTGAATAGAGCCTAGTCTATCGTAATTTGTAAAGCTATAGTCGATACCTATTTTTCTATTTGCAAAGGGTACCTTTATACCTGTTCCTAAGCTAGGTAACATGCGTTCTTCAATACCAAACTCGTAGCCACCTCTAAAGAAAAATTGATTCATAAAGCCATACTCAGCACCAATGCTAAGCTGTTCAGAATTATCACTTGGGTTAGTAATTTGTGATGTTAAAACTAAGCTATTATCATCGGTGTCTAATGCAGTATAAGCTGCGCTAATAGTAAATCGTGTAGGTAGCGATATATCTGTATCAGGCGTTTCAGTGACGTCACCGTTTGGTGTACTTCTTACAGTTTTACCACTTGGAGAAGCATCCAAGCCAAAGTTATTAATACCAACGGCAAACCTAAGACCGGTATCTCCTACTAAGTAAGAAAAGCCGAAATCGATAGCACCTGTGCTATACGAAATCTCTTCAACACCAATAGTTAAATATTTTAGAGTAATTCCGTAGCTAAACAGATCTGTAATTTTATGAGAACCAGTTAAGCCAACAGCAAGGTGGTTGGTTCTAAACGTTCGCCCAGTTCCAAAAGGTTGAGCTTCTGTAGTTTCGTTAATATCTCCCGAGTTGAAATACTGTACAGAACCACCAATTGCAAATTCACCTAACTTGTGAACGTAGCTAAAATATTCTAGGCCAGTATCTACCAAATAATCAGTGTGCGAAAGAGTCGCATATGATTTGCCAATTTTAGAAGCTAACGCCGGATTCCAATATAAACTAGAGCCATCGGTAGCATCAGCCATGTTGGAATTTCCCATGGCTGCACTCCTAGCATCAACAGTAATTTTTGTGAATTGGAAAGATTCTGTTCCTGCTCTATCGGTACCATAAGATGTTTGTGCTTTCACTTCCACTGAAGTAGCCAAAGCAAATACCAATACTATAAAACTATATTTATTTATCAATTTTCTCATATTAAAAACGTATTGATACTCCAAAAACGATGTGTCTCTGTTCTAAGTAATTCGCTGGGTTTTCATAAGCAGGTAAACCATTATCTGTTGGATCTATATACCTTGGATCTCTTACGCTGTTAGGCACATCGTACGAGCGGTCATTTCTTAACGCTACAAGTTTTTGTGGATCACTAGGATATGATTTATATCCTTCTCCTGTTACCGGGTTGATAATAACCGCACTCTTATTATTTAGTAAATTCGTTATTTCTAAGAAGGTGCTTACTCTAGTCCCCTTAATTGTAAACCATTTTTGGATATTCATATCCATGTAGAACCATGCAGGACCGAGCTCACTATATCTTAAGGCTGGATCATCATTAATTTCGTAAATAGGTCTCCAACCATCATCACCTGTTATAGGATTCCTTTCATAACCTGCGAGATCATACGGTGTATACCTTGATCCACTTCTCCAAACAGCAGAGAAGAATACTTGAATCTGATTTAACGGCTTTAAATCAAATAGTGGCTTTTCTCTATCGTAAGTGAAGGTGATGTTTCCCTTAATATCAAACGGCCTATCCCAAGCTAGGGGAGTTTCAATATTATTACCCACATTTTTTCTTGCTGAAATGCCTTGTAAATTATCGTCGGTTGTAGAGCTTAGCCCTTCAGTTCGGCTATAAGTAAATGATACCTGACCACTTAATATATCACGATATCTTTTCAAGTAGGTAAGTTCTACCCCTCTAGAGCGAGCATAATCACCATTAATTCTAAATGCTTTTGTTGTTGGTCTATTGTCAACATCTAGCACGGTTATTTGCTGTGAGGTAACAAAGTCATATTTATCGCGCCAAAATGCCGAGATATTCATTGCATCATTTGGTGAAATTTGGTTTCTCAACCCAATTTCATAAGAAATATCAATCTCTCTATTCAAGTTCGGGTTACCCAAGTTTGATAGATCTGATTGATCTTGATAAAATGGATCTAAACCTGCATATACAAAACTAGGATGAGGAATTCTTGCAGAGTGGCCATAGTTAAAAAAGAGCACTTGATTCTCTCTAACAGGGAAGGAAACATTTATTTTTGGCAAGAAAATAAACTTATAACGCATTCCGAATATCTCAGTCGTTTCGTCTAAGTAATCTTCAGCGACGAACGCTGGAATTGTCGAAAATATATTAGGGTCTAACGCTTCGTTAACTCTATTATCAACGTATTTACCAGGAGCCCAATACTCAAAACGTCCACCAATATTGGCAATTAGTCCATTATATCGAATTTTATCCGTAATGAATATTGCTCCTCTATTTGGCTTCACTCTCCACGCATCAAAACTTTCTCCAACTCGGAATGTTTCTGAAACAGTATTTTCATCGATTCTAATTGGGGCCCCAATCCAAGGACGTGTAATATCAATCCATTGATAGTCATTGAATTTTGACTCAAAGCCAATCACCAACTGGTTCTGACGTTCATTAAAATATTTAGTAAAGCTCGATTTAACTGTAATCTCCTCAGCAAAATGATCGTGCCAAAGAGTAGCAATTCCACCATTATTATAATAACCGGGGCCAGCAAGCACATATGTGAAATCTTCTCCGGCATCATATTCTTCTGCAGGGAAACTAACTATACTTTCAGGGTCGAATTCGCCATCCACATTTTCAGGACGCCAATCTCTACCGTTAGCATCTGCTCTAAGATTGGTGAATAATCGACTCACTTGAACTTCATAAAAAGCCGAAGTTGAAACCGTTTGAGTCCACTTTAAATACGATAAGTTAGAGTCGTGGGTGTATGTATTGGCATTGTCCAAAAAGCCATTCGAAAAATTGAACTGAAAACCAGGCTGAATTTGAGTGTTAGCACCAGTAATCTGCAACATTCGAGTATTCTGATTAATAGTCAGCGATCGTTGATAAGCACCTTGAAGTCTCATCCCTGGCTTAATATTGTATGTCAACTTAAGCATTCCATTCCAACGATTTCCTTGCCTAGGTGACCAAAAATCAGAGCTAGCAGTAGATGAACTAATTTGATCTGCAGAAAGTTTGGTATAACCGTCAGCTAAAGAAACCTGAGCAGTTGCATAGAAAGAAAAGCTTCCTGGTAAATCTAAACCTAGAGCTGGTAAGATTCTTTCTGTTAATAATTCAGGCCCACCTAAACTCAGTTCATAAACGTCCATAAAGTAATTAGCACGATTAGACATCACGTTTGAACCAAGGTTATCTCTTTTATGGGAAAAAGAACCCTCGTATCGGTCACCACCATCTCTAGTTTGAACTGAAACTACACCAGAAGTCATATCTCCGTATTCAGCACCAACACCACCCGTAATCACCTCAATATTACTGAATGAATTAGCTCCCAAATCGAGACCAAAACCTGTACCTGCTAAAGGATCTTGAGCAGAAACACCATCTACAACATAGCCTGTTTCGTTTGCTCTACCACCTTTAATGTATAAGCCTGTTGGATCTTTAATAACACCAGACTGAAGTGAAACTGCATCTTCAACTTTTCTAACCGGTGCCGCTTCAATCTCTTTTCTGGAAATTGTAGCGGAAGTAGACGATTTCTCTACGTCAAATATCGGTGCTTCACCAATAATTACAATTTCTTGATCGGAGGTAAGTACTTGAGGCTTTAAGGTGTAATTCAACTCTGTTGCTTCGCCTGCATTTACTTTGATACCTGTAAGTAAAATCGTTTCAAAGCCAATGTAGGTAATACGAACAGAATACTCACCAGGGCGAATATTTTGAATTTTGTAGGCTCCATCTATATCTGTAGCGGCTCCAAAACTAGTACCAATAATTAAAATATTTACACCTGGTAATGTTTCACCTGTTCCGTCTTCTTTTATTACCCCTTCCAAACTTCCATTTGCAGATTGAGCATAAACTGCTGTATGAAGCAGAAACGAACAGAGAACGAGTATATAACTAAACTTCTTCATTAATTTATTGTTTAAATCCTAATCTGCCGACAACAAGTTCCTGAATCAGCTGGCCTAGATTGTTATTTCCGTTCAGATTTTTTAAATCGATAGCAAAGTAAACTAAGTTGCCTTCAGGGTTTTCTATCGCAACTTGTTCGTAGCCATTGTAAGCGCTAAAGCCTCTACTAGTCTTTCTATGATAATCTGCTTGATACAAAGCTTTACTTCCATTAATACCTTTTACAGGTTTTGCACTTACTAATGCGAAACCACCCGCAGCAACTTTTAATTTAGCTTCTAATGGCGGTGTTGGGACAACCAAAGTATCTTGAAACAGGTAGTAGTCGCCTGTGGCAATTGAGTCTACCGGTATAAAATTGAAAACTTCATCCGTAGTATTCATTTTTTTTATGGGGATATTTACAAAAGACGTACCACCATTTCTAAAGAACTCTCTTAAAATTTCTTGGGCATAAACAATATTCCTGTCCATATTATCTGAGATCCAATAGATATGATCCCATTTAGCGAGCGTTTTTTCCAATGTCGGATCAACAACTGTTGGGAAAGCTTCTGATAGTGCTACTCTTCCTTGAACAACTTCTCCGTCATTAATATTCCAAACATCAGGGGTTAATCCAGCTTCATTCAGAATCCCTAAATGAAAATCTAATGTTTGCGCTGAGCTTGCGCCTGAATAATCATTTAAAATGAGAGTTTTTGATTTTTGCTCTTTTATAAACCATGATAGAGTATCCACATTACTACTAGTCTCACTCGCGTCAATCGCACGCACATAAAAAGTATTCTTATCGCCTACTTTAACACCTGGAATCACCAGATTTTCTCCATTTACTTGCAAGGTCGAATAGCTTTTGCCTAGAAAAACTTTTGCATCTTTGGAACCGGTAGTTGAGTTATCAACTTCGAGCGAAATAAAAAGCTGACCTTCATCATTTTCTGTAAATGGAATCTCTACCCAACCATTAACAGTATCGTTAACCGCAATTTCAGTTCTATCTAAGTTTAATACTCCGTCGGGATCGCTAAAAGACCAGCCAAAGCTTGCTATAGAGTATAGCGTATCTGGTGGAGATTGTGTTCTATTTATAGCCACTTCAGGCTTAGAGTTAACTACGGGATAAACTAATCTAGCGCCATCTGGATCACGTAGATTTTCGTTATCCACAGCTCTTATTTTGAACAGGACATCATCATTTTGCTGTCCGGGTTTAATAGGCAGTATAAAAGTGCTGTCTGTTTTGGTAGTGAATGTCCACGCACCTTCAGAAGTATCATTTATTGCATATTCATAGCCTATAACATAGCCATCAGAATCTATTCCGAACCATGAGATTGTAATCTGACTGGACAAGCGAAAATCATTTCCTCTATTTATCGCTTCTACAGTAAGATTTGTACTAGGAGCCTTATTCTCATTCCTATCTCCAGTAATTGGTTCCTTACAGCTACCAAATACCAATCCAACCAAAATGGTTGCTAGTAATGATGTTTTAATATGCGTTTGTGATATCAAAATTGTTCTGTCTATATAAAATATGGGAGTACATAATTGTACTCCCATAAAATTTGAGTGTATTATTTAATAAGCATCATCTTACGAGTGCTTGCAAATGCACCTGCTTGAATACGATAGATATACATACCACTTGCATATCTTGCCGCATCAAAACTTACATTGTGCGTGCCCGCTGTCATTTGCTCATTGACAATAGTTGCCACTTTTCTTCCCAACATGTCAAATACTTCAAGCGTTACATTTGCCGAGTTTGGCAGATCGAAAGAAATATTAGTAGTAGGGTTGAAAGGGTTTGGATAGTTTTGTTTTAAACTAAACTTAGCTGGTAAGCCAGCAATTTCTTCGTTAGAAGTTGCAGAACCTCTTTCTAAAGTGATATAGCGATAAATTGGGCTGAAATCATCGCCAAAGTTACCATAAGCACCGTGTACATCTAAGGTATCAGAACCGTCGCTTACACGAACATTCCAAACAAAGCTTTTAGACTCACCAACTGCCAAGCCTTCGTTTGCAAGAAGTCCATCAACCACGCTAAATGGCAACGTTACGTCTGTTTCTGAAGAACCGCCGTTTGATGGTACAGTTGCAAGTACAGTAGTAGTATCTGCAGAGTAAAGTACAAACTCAAAAGTCACATCATCTTCATCAAAATCAGTTGAAGTACCCCAAGAAACCTCTAGGTCTCCATTAACTGTTACTTCTGCGCTATCTGCAGGCTCACCAAGAGCGAAATCGAGAAGTGGAGTAAACAAGTTACCATCGTTACCAACAAAGTCAGCTACGCTACGTGGGTGCACTTTTGGGAAACCAAATGAAGCAGCTACAATACCGTAAGCATCAAAAGTAATGCCTTCTCTTAGCGTCTTGTTTATGTTGTAAGAAATACTAACAGCTCCAACTTCAGCATCCGATCTGATATCTTCATTGAAGATTACGCCACCTGTGGAATCCGCATCTGTATTTCTAAGTGTATATTCACCGTAGTTACCACGATCAATAAGCTCAACATCGGCAAACTTTACAATCATACCTTCGTAAGGCTCTAACTCGCCAGCTGCTTGTAAACGAAGAACATCATCGGTTGCAACTGTAGGAATAACTTGCTCAGTATCATTTCCTGAAGAGTTTACTGTAAACTCTAGGCTAGTAAGCTGAGTAAGTCCAACACTGTTACTTCCAGCAACAGCTGCTTCAACAACTTCAGTTGAAGTTACAGTAATAGAGTCTCCACGAACAAGTGCCTGAGTTGCAGAAGTCTTTTCTAAGAAAACACCACTCCAAGCTGCAGCAGCTTCTTGTAGAATAATTACACCGTCATTATTATCAGAAACGATAATACCTGAAATATTAACTGGAATTTTACCTACGCCTAATAACGGGCTCACGCCAGTACTTTGGTCAGCAGTCTTTTGTACTTGAACAATAGAAGTAACAACTTCGTCAGCAACAAAAAGATTATAAGTTCCAGCAATAGGGTTTCTACCAACTAAGCCGTCACTATCTTCTACTAATAAGTAGAAAGAAACTGGGCTAAAGTTTGGATACTTTGGTAAAGTAAATGAATACGAATTACCACTTGTATTAGTCATTGTAGAAGTTAGTGTAGAGTCCCCACTAGTGTAAACAATTTTAACATTAGCGATAGTTGCATCACCTTCGGCAATAGCATCAGCAGTAACAACTACTTCACTAGAGGTAGTAGGCATTGAGTCAGAAAGAGCAACGTTGCTAACAACTGGAGGTAAACCTACAATTACTACGTCATTTGGCCACGAAAGAGTTTCGCCATTACAAAGTTCGCCATCAACACAACGGATATCATCTCCAGAGTTGTCATCAGTAGTCCAAAGAATACCGTCTTCCATAGGAGCAATTTTGAAAGCAACTTGGTTTGCTGCAATATGGCCATCATTGCTGAAGCCATCTAAAAGCATAAAACCAGACACATCAACAATAGCACCAGGAGTTGGAGGCACGAATAATCCATCCTCACCACCTTCTAAGCCATCTAAACGACGGTAATTCCAACCTGGTAAGTATCCACTTTTTCTGTCATTTCTGTAACGAAGAGAAGTGTCATAAGCATAAATTCTAGAGCCATTTTCGTTTAACGCCCAGTTTGGTCGATCGGCAATAGTTACATTACTTACAGTAGCACCAGAAATCTTTACATAAGCGCCATTGTATTTCGGATAATTAGCAATATTGATTTGATAAGTTCCGTCATTGTTAGCAGTCATAAGTTCGTCAACTGTTACATCCCATGGGTCAAGTAACACTTCGAGCTGTGGATAGTTTAAATAAACACTACCAATAACTGTTGGAGCTTCATCAACTTTCATCTGAGCTACTGCATTAAAGAAGGTAAGTCTACCTTTAAAGGTAACAACATCACCTCGATTTAAGCCAGCTAGCAAACCAAAATCTTCTTCCACTAACTGAATAGACATTCCGTCTCTTCCTTGATTAACTGCAGCAGTATCAGTAATGAAAACGTGCATACGGCTAATTCTATCTATAACGCCGTCATTGTCAGTGTCTGAAGGAGTAGATAGACCAGAGCTTCTTGGATTTGAAACGATTACAGCGGTGTAAACTACTGTTTGATCCTTTAGTGGATGTGCCTCAACCGCAGCCTGAGAATACTCAGTTAGGTTGTCATACGCATTTAAATCTCTTATCGAAACTGTATCTTGCGCCTGTACCAAAAACGGTAACATCAGCACAAGTGCAGTTGCGCATACTTGTATCAATTTTTTCATAAGTATTTATTTATTTTATGATTGCTAGTTTACCTGTTTGTATTTTACCTGAATCCAAATCTTTTACAGTAAAAAGGTATAAACCTGTTGTTAAGATTTGATTAGCCTCCGATTGTAAATCCCAAGCATGTTCTCCACCTGCCATTACCCTCGGATTATCGCTAAAGCTATCGAACCAACCTATATCACCACTGTATGTTGATGCATCATGGTTCATTTCTGCAACAATATCACCTGCAATGGAATAAATTCTTATTTCCGACTTTGCTGGTAAATTGTAGAAATATAATTTTCTATCACCTTCACTCGGGCCATCCCAAGCTGCGTTTACTCTATACGGGTTTGGATATACCCCAACCTCAAATCTTTTGTCACCAAAATCAGTATTTGCTGGCGTACCAGGAAATACTCTTACACTGTTTGAGTTAGTACTCGTTTCTAAACTCTCTACACCAAAAACTTCATCACCACCATCAAACGCAGTTACCGAAACTAAATATTGCCATCCATTGAGCAAGCCATTGAGTTCATACTTATACCAGTAGTTAGTTGTATCACCTTCAAAAGTGACTGGACTTGTAAGCGCTACTTCTCCAAAACCAACATCAAAACCAATATTATTAAATGGTTTATCAAACTCTCGAATCAACCTAGGCGTAGGGTTTAAATCATCGCCAAGCTCAGAGCTATAAACACGATAACCTTCAAAATCCATATTCCCAGAAACTCTATCAACAGATCGCTCAGCAGTTTTATCCCAATAAATTGAAACTTTACCCGCTTCTAGTACAATTTTTGTTTTTGGATTGTCTGGTGGGGTTGGGAACAAATAGCGAGTTAATTCACCGTTATTATCCGTGTCTTCCCCTGCATCTAGCACACCGTTGTTATTCTTATCTTCGCCACGGAATACACTACTTGCCGATTTCAGAGTTTTAACCAATTCAGTTCTTGTCTCTTCGGTATCAACTTTTTTATCTGAAAGGCCTTGAAAGTCATCTGGCTTCATAGCTCCAGAAAAAACAAAGTACACGGTAAAGGTCTCGCCTGGCTCCACTTTTGGGAATGGTCCAATAGAAATAAATGAGAGGTAGTTTCCTGCAGAAGTTTGCCCATCATTACGCAGCTTCGTTTCATTAGTAGCATAAGGAAATTCCTCTGCCATTTTATTATATCTATCACCATCTGTAGAAGGGCGTGAAAAATCTCCCGAGCCATTACCAAACAACCAATAACTTGGACCAATTTTAGGAACATTCAATCCAGAGTTTATAAACTGTCCACCTGCTGTATCTGGATTTGCAGGGTGAAAAAATTCATCTCTATAATTAGCACCCATGATAGAAATAGCACCGTATGTGTTCAGACTTGGATTATCCTGAGAGCCGGCATCAAAAGCATACATGGTTTGTAGAGAGTCCATATAACCCACACCATTCTTATTAAAAAAGTCGCCACCAACTTCTGTAGTACTGTTCACATTTCGAACCACTAAATCGGCATACATCCCTACATAGACACTATCCCAAGTTTCTGGAGTAGCATACTCATCGCTCTTGTTAGTAATATCGTAACGAAGAATGGTAAAGTTCTCAGTGAAAGGAAATCCCCAATTATAGCTTTCAAGGGCTATATCAACGTAAAGCGGATTATCATGCCCGCTAATAGGCGTACCATTTACTTCCCTTCGTCTATCCGAAAAGCGTGTAACAATATCACGTTCACTTACTGCACCTACAGAGAAAAATTCGTCTTCTGGATTTGTACTTCTTCGTTGAATTAAATCCTCAGCAGTAAATTCAAATCCGGTAGCTCCTCGAGAATATCCCGCAGAATTTGTAACTGCTGAGCTAGAAACTTGCGCACTATTATCCTTATACATTCCAATCCAGATACCAGCTTCGAAAAGATGCTCGGTTCCTGTATTTTTAGGAAAACGCATACTAAAGCCGCTTTCAGGGTTATTTCTCACATCTGGCTTACCTATTGTGCCAAAGTTAGTTATAGACAATCCAATGGTGCCTGCATCGGTTTCCGCACGCTCAAAAGATTGTTGGGCTAGCAAACCTTGAGAAATTAAAAGTATAACTGGGAGGATTCGAAATATCTTCAAACAGGATTTAACTTATTTACTATGGGGACGACAAATATAAAAATATTTAATCAGAATCCCTTACACAATCCTCACCTTAACACTTTGGTAACATTTTAATAAACAGCTAATTTTTTATAGATGTTGACAAGCGTACTCTGCTTCACTCCCAAGTAATAAAGGCAAAGTATTAGTGCGAAAATTAGCTGCAATTTTACAATCCCAACCTGGAAGTATTTCCGCGAAGATGTGGTTACTTTTTTATTGAGAATTGAAAACACTCCTATTCTCTTTAAATCGCGCACGATTTTTTGGTCCTCCATCACAGTTAAGTGTTCGTCAAAACCTCCAACTTCATTAAACCCATCATTAGTAACAAAAAGGCTCTGATCACCAAACCTAAAAATATCTATGTTGAAACGCGAAAACCATGCATAAAGTCTTAAAAGCGGATGAGTAGGTGAGAAATCTAATTGATAACAGCCTGCAACAACTCCACGTTCAATTTGATTGAATATATCCATAGAAAATTGAGCCGGCGGGAATGAATCCGCATGCAGGAAGTAGTACACATCTCCCTTGGCTTTCTGCGCGCCATAATTCATCTGAGAGGCCCTCCCTTTCCTATCGCTCACAAATACTTCAGCCCCGTGCTTTTCGCAAATCTGAACGGTATTATCTGTACTTCCTCCGTCTACTACAATAACTTCTGAATCAACCCCATTTAATTCAGCATTCAAATAAATTAACAGATCCGAAATACCTTCCGATTCATTAAACGTAGGTATTATTACACTCAACATATCTCGTCTATTTTCTATTATTGAAAAATCTTTCCCAATCTTTGTAGGTATCTACATCACTGAGTTCTTCCAACAAAGCGAAACTAGTTTCCATTTTCTTTAGCTTTTTTATAGAATTTTCCAAAACTGAAGAAACACTCCATTCAATTCCTTCAAACAATTCTGGGTAGTAGTCCTTCATCCCAATTAGATAATATCCACCATCACTAGCAGGGCCAAAAACAACTTCTTTCTCATCAAGCATCTCAAAAGCTAAGTCTATTGTTTCAGAGGTGATTTCCGGACAATCACTTCCTATAACTACTACTTTATCGTATTTTTTTTCTTTGAGCGCATGCTTAAAAGCATTACTCATTCTATCACCCAACCCATCTCCCTGCTGCACTCGCTTTACGATACCCGAATTATCCCACAAATCATTTTCGTCAATTCTTCTAGACATCCAAACTTCTTTGTCGGCTTTTATTCCCAACATTACATTTTTGGTTATATCTAGTAACTTTAAATAAATTTCTAAAGCTCTCTCAGCCCCAACTGTTTGAGCCAGCCTTGTTTTAACAGTTCCTAGTATTGGATTCTTGACAAAAACTATAAGTAATTCTGATTCAGGCATATAAATGGAGACTTCATTTTAATTTCGAATACTTTTTGGGAACGAAATTAATTAATTGAGGTATACTACAGTGAACTTAAATAACAAAAAAAACTGAATGAACGTTTTAAAACTTACTATTTGTACAATAATTTTATTTCTGGGCACACTTACAATCTCCTCAAAAGTTCAGGCTCAGCAAACGGGCGGAGGAAAAACGGGTGTTGGAATTATGCTTGGAGAACCTTCTGGTATTAGTTTAAAATCTTGGAATAATTCTAATACAGCTTGGGATCTTGGTTTAGCGTGGTCCCTTTCAGGAAAAGATGCGATTCATGTACATGCTGATTATCTATGGCACAAATGGCTAGACGTCGACAAAGGTGAGCTTGCATTCTATTATGGTATTGGTGGACGAGCTGTATTTACTGACGATCCTTTTGCTGGCGTAAGAGTACCTTTCGGGCTTAACTATCTTATTGAGAACTCTCCTGTTGGTGTATTTTTTGAGCTAGCTCCCGTCTTAGATTTTCTACCTGATACTAATGGCGACGTTAACGGCTCGCTAGGTGTTCGCTTCTACTTCTAAGCAGCGGTACTAATTTGAAATGATTTCTAGGGCAGGATAATTTCCTGCCCTTCTTTTATTAAGCACACTTGCTCAAAGTATTTCCCATACTTGCTCTTTATTTCTTCATCTCTTTTAGAAAGCGTTTTATCACAACTATCCGGGTCATGATGGGTTAAAAAGAGTTTCTTAATCTGCAAACCTTTAACGGTTTCAAGCAAAGTTTCCCAGTCACTATGCCCCCATCCAAGCCGATTTTGATGTTGCTCTTTATTGAATTGTCCATCGTGGATTAAAACATCAGCGCCTGCAACAAAGCTTTGAAACTTCTCAATAAAAGACGTATTACTAGCATTCTCAACTATTGGGAGCTCGTTGTCGGGTGCAAAAACAATTACTCTATCCCCAAAAATAAACTTGTACATAGCTGTTGGTGCAGTATGCCGTGCAAACATGTACTCAACTGAATAAGTATCGAAGTTCAGCACACCTTCTTCAAAAGTTAAGCATTCAACATCTGCCTCCAGCATATCAATTGAAACTGGAAAAAAGGTATTTGAAAGGTGACCTTGTAGTATTTCTTTACAGCTCACCTCACCCTGAGGTGGCATATAAACCTGAAAATAGTTTTTTGAATTGTAGAATGGCTTAAAGAAGGGAAAACCCTGAAGGTGATCCCAATGTGGGTGAGTTACAAAAATTCGACCTTGCTTAGAGCCAGCTTCTTCAGCAAGCTTATTCCCTAAATTTCGAACACCAGTGCCACAATCAGCAATTATTAAATCATTAAACCCTTCAAGTTCAAGTTGAATACAAGTTGTATTACCACCAAACACCATATTACATGCATTTGCACATGGCGTAGAGCCTCTTACTCCCCAAAAGAATATTTTTAATTCATTATTCAATCACTGCACCATAATTACTTGTAAGTATAATTTAAATCCCCCAGTAAAGCTTGCTTAAGCAAATTGGAGTGCTGCCAAAATGCTACACACACCAATTATTACTTAACGCCTTACCTCATACTTTAATTCACCTACAAATAATTGTCCTATTTATTCGTCAGATTCCGTAAAACCTTCAATTTCAATTTCAATTTCTGTGAGACGTTTTCTCTTTTCTACAAGCTGTTCTCTAGCTTTTTCAATTTTACCTTGTAGCTCATCTAGAAGTTTATTCCCTTTCTTAGTCGGCTTAAAGTAAGTCTGAGCTTCTTCGTACTGAATGGCTTCTGCTTCTAGTCTAGAGATGTCCTTTTTTATGTTATTCTGCTCTTTCTCAAGCTTAATAACTTGCTTTCTATTACCAGGTTCAACTCCTTGAGATGCCAGTCTACGTTCCATTCCCAAATCTGCGCCGAGTGATCTAAAGCGTTCATAAATAGTATCACAAACTTCGCGATACTGCTTCCAAACTTTGTTTTTACTTTTTAAAGGAACATGTCCGATTTTCTTAAAATCTTCTTGTAACGCTTTTGCTTCTTCTACTGCTTTCGCAGGATCCTCGTGCTTACCTAGCTCTGCAAGTTTGTCGATAATCTCTTTTTTTGCAGTAAGATTATCTTTTTGATCTTTTCTTATGTCTTTGAAATGATCTCTACGCTCTTCGTAGAATACATCCATTGCAGCTTTAAAGCTTTTCCAAATTTTTGAAGATTTTTTTCGTGGAACTGGTCCAATTTTTTTCCACTCTTCCATCAGAAGCTGCATCACTTTATGGCCTGCTTCATAATCTTCGGTATGCTGTATACTTTCTGCCTTTTCAATAAGCTTCAGTTTCTCATCAAGATTCTCTTGTTCTTGATCTCGAAGCATATCAATATTATCAGCTTTCTTCTCATTGAAAGCATCTGTAGCAGCTTTGAATTTATCCCATAATTCATTTTCATCTTTTTGAGGTAAATTCTTAGTCTTCTTCCAAGCTTTATGTAATTTATTTACTCGACGTGCAGCTTCGGCAATGTCTTCTTGGTCAAGAAGTATTTCGGCTTCAGCAACAAGCTTCTTTTTATGCTCTAACGCCTTTTCAATAACTTTGCGGTACTGCTTGTCATTTTTGAACCTTAAGTCGCTAAAATCATCCTGAGCTTTATTAAACCTATCCCAGACTAAATCATTTTTTTCAACAGGTACGCGACCAACTTTTCTCCATTGCGCAATTAAGTCGTCAAACTCTTTACCTAAAGCCTCGAAATCGATTCCTTCGCCACTACGCGAATTAATGGCATCCATTTTGTCTTGTAGAACAAGCTTCAATGTTAAGTTCTCTTCTTCTTTTTGAAGCTTCTTAACTAGACGGTCAACTTTATGGCTCTCAAACTCTGCAACAAGTGCCGCAAACCGCTCATTAAGCGCTTCAACTTCACCATGTGGAAGTTGCTTAATGTGTTCCCACTTATTACTTATCTGGGCAACCTCTTTAGTAGCAGACCATTTCTCTTCGTTAATGATGTCTGTAAACTCTTTGAGCAACGATTTCTTTTTAACGAGATTTTCTTCCCGTTTTTTATTTAACTCTTCGTAATGCTCTTTCTTTCTTAACTCGAATGCGGATCGGATTGCTTCGAATTCTTTCAACAAATTTTTATTCTCTTCGGAGCCTGGTGCTGGTGCATCTTCTAAATGTAGAGCAAGGTTTGCAAACTCATTTGAGGCGTATGACCAATCGGCTGATTCTGCAAATTCTTTTGCCTTATTTACAAGGTCTCCATAAAATTTATTTGTCGCTTCATCAATATCTGCGTCTGTTTCTTCAGATTCAGAGCTAACAACATCTTCCGAGATTTCTTCACTTTTGCTCTCCTCTTCAGTCTCAACTGCTTCTATATCGGAGCTAACTTCTTGCTCAACTTCCTCTATAGAGGCTACTTCCTCCAGATTCGCATCATGTTGTTTTTCATTAGCATGAGTTATCTCTTCAGCTAATTCATTTTCTTTTTTATTGTCTTCAGTTTTGTTGTCTTGCTCCAGGTTCATTGCTGTAACCTTCCTTTCCACTTGGTTCATTATTTATGGCGTAAGCCTTCTCTAAGAAAGGTAAGATAATATTTCTCTCCTATATTTTATAATTAGCAGTGCTTTGAAACAAAAAAAGCCAACTCGTTTAGAGTTGGCTTTTGAAATAAAACTTATTTTTCTTGAAAAATATGTACATCTCTTTGAGGAAAAGGAATGCTTAATCCTTCTTTATCAAAGTTTCTATAAACCTCTTCGTTCATTCTGAAATAAACGCCCCAATAATCTGCACTATTTACCCAAGCTCGAACTACAAAATTAACTGAACTATCGCCCAGTTCTTTAACTGCATAAAAAGGCTCTGGGTCTTTCAGAATTCTATCATCAGACTCAATAAGTCTTTTTAGTACTTCGTAAGTTTTGTCTACATCGTCACCGTAACCAATACCAAAAGTCCAATCTACTCGGCGAGTAGCTTGTGTTGAAAAGTTGGTTAAAGAACCTGTAGCAAGTGGTCCGTTTGGAATAATTACTGTTTTATTGTCGGGAGTAGTAAGAATTGTTACAAAAATTTGTATCTCTTTAACTACACCAGCATGGCCTTGACCTTCAATAAAATCGCCAACTTTGTACGGCTTAAAGAGCAATATCATTACTCCACCCGCAAAGTTTTGCAAAGTTCCTGAGAGCGCTAGACCAACTGCTAAACCTGCAGAAGCAAGAATCGCCACAAAAGATGTCATCTCTACACCAAGCATACCTAAAGCTGTAATGTAAACCATTACTTTAAGCAGGATAGATACTAAACTTTTTAGAAATCCTTGTAAAGAACTGTCTACATTGCTCTTAACAAGCATCTTTTTAACTAGGCTTGTGATTATCTTTACAACCCATAAACCAATTACCAGAACGGCAACTGCTTGAAGAATCTTTGGGCCATAAGTCATCACAACATCCCAAATCATGTCTGTACTAATATTAAAATCGTCCATAAATAGTTTGTTAGTTAATTATTTATTGTGACTAAATATACATCAAAAAAAAAAGAGGATTAGTTAATCCTCTTTTAATAATAATAATCTAACGTTTAATCAGAGTTTACTGATCTCTTCTTTAATTTGATCTTTTGTTTTGCCCAGCTTTTCCTGCAATCTACCCAGAAGCTCATCTTCTTTACCTTCTGCATACGCTAAGTCATCATCAGATAGTTCTGAGTACTTTTGCTTTAACTTTCCTTTTAACTGGTTCCAATTTCCTTTAATAGTTAAGTCGTTCATGTATCTCTAATATTAATTATTGTTTATGATATTTTATATTGAAATTTTTGAAATATGTTCCAATTAATTTCAATTAATTCTTGGGCACAAAAAAAGCCGGCTAATAATTACTAGCCAGCTTTTTAATACAATTGATATAGTTAATTGGCTATGCCTCTATATCATACACTTCTTTTAATATGGCTTTGGCATTCGCGTCTTTAGCTTGTACTACGCGATGCTGCAAATTGGTAATAATTTCGGGAGTAGCTTTTTCGTAAGCTTCATCTTTAGCAGCTTTCTCAGAGTTAGATCTAATTAGGTCGTAGATTACATCAGCACGAACTATACTATAAATGTTGTCTTTGTTGAAAGCATGCGAACGTAACTCTTCATAATCTTTAAAAACACGCGCAAAATCTTCGCTGTTTTCAGCTTTAGTTATAATTTCCACATCAGAAGAGCCTTCTGCACTAAGTGGAGTTTTACATAGAAAAAAATAATTTTGCTGAAAGTTCATGTCCGGATAATTTCTTAATTGAGATTTTCTTTGGTTGAATATATAGAAAGAAGGTTAATATTTCTCACCCTCTAAGTTAATCAAGAATTTCTTTTAATACTTTGGGAATTACCATCCAATTAAGCTCGCAAGTTCCCCAGTTTATTTGCTTCCAAGAAGGGCTATAACTTGAAACTGATATCATAGCCGCAGTGGGCATTCTCAGAGAAGTTTTATTTGAACCACCAATAAGAGAGCTAGAAACAGCCTCCATAAGTGGATTGTGTCCCACTAAGAGCACTCGTTCAATATTGCTGGGTAGTTGCTGAATTGTTTTTAAGTAGTCGGACGGTGAGCCAAAATAGAGGTCTTTTTCCCACGTAAGAATATCTTCGCTACAACGTGCAGCTTCCAAAAATAAAACGGCTGTTTGTTCGGCTCTTTTCGCGGGCGAGCTTACTATAATATCTGGCTGCCTTCCAATCTTGCGAACAAATTTTCCTAAAAGCGGAGCGTCCTTAAGTCCTCTTTTAGCTAGCGGCCTGTCAAAGTCGTCTACGCCTTCATCCGTCCAACTAGATTTTGCATGTCTAAGTAAAAGAATCTGTTTCATGAGATAATATGTTGAAGGGATTTCGAGTAAAAAAATACTTTCTAGAATATAAAGTAAGTGTCAAACCTCGGAAAAGCATAAAACTAGTCATGGCAATCCAAAGGGCATGTTGAGCATACCATACATTTACCAAATAATAAACAGGTATAAAAATTAGCAGAGTGGAAATTAGCATCGAGTTACGCATTGCTGAAGTTGCGGTTGCTCCAATGTAGACTCCATCCCATATAAAACAGATACTGTTTACAATTGGCGCGATGATAAGCCAACCTACAACGCTCATTGCTGTAGCTATAACTACCTTATTATCCGTAAAAATGGAAACCAGTTCATAATGGAACAGAGCATACATAAGCGTACCAATGGCCCCAAGGCCTACACCCCAGAGCATGCACGCTTTAATCGTTTCCTTAAGCTTCTCTATATTTTGGGCTCCTACAAATCTACCAACCAAGCTTTCTGCTGCAAAAGCGAATCCATCAACTGCATAGGAGCTTATATACCATAGTTGTAGTAAAATGGTATTTGCGGCAAGCCAGTTATCACCCATCTCTGCTGATTTAGCGGTGAAAAAGGCATAAGTGAAAATTAGACAGATTGTCCGAATAAAAATATCTCTGTTTACAGCAAAAAATTTCCTCAATTCAGAAGCTTCTAAGAGTTCACTGAGTGAAATCTTAATGTTAATGGCTTTATAGTTCATTTTATAAAGACCAAACGCCAGCGCTAAAGCAAGGTAACTAGCTAGCAAACTACCCCACGCCACGCCATCCACATTCATATTATAGAGATACACAAAGCTTAGGTTCGCAATAATATTCACAACATTCATAAAAATGGTGACCATCATAGGGTAGCGGGAGTTCTGCATTCCCAAAAACCATCCGTTTAAGCAAAATAAAGAGAGAGTAGCTGGAGCCGCGAAAATACGGATGTGATAATATTGGCGAGTAAATGCCTCCACTTCAGGAGATGCATTAATTATGTAGAGCGCAAATTCAATAATAGGGACTTGTAAAAGAAGAATTGCTACACTTGCCCCAAAAGCTACTATTAAAACTCTATAAAGTATAATTCGAGTCTTTCTTTCATTGTTTGAACCAAAGGCCTGAGCAACTACTCCCGTTGTTCCCATTCTCAAAAAACCGAAGCCCCAAAAAATAAAATCAAAAATTAAGCTCCCAACTGCTATCGCTCCTAAATAGTATACGCTCTCTAAATGTCCTACTACAGCGGTGTCTACCGCGCCGAGTAACGGCACTGAAATGTTACTTATTATATTGGGTATAGCTAGTTTTAGTACTCGCTTGTTCACTAATGTCCCTTTATTTATTTCTGCTCATATCGTGTAATTTAAGGTTAAAAGTTTAACATAATGTTTAATTAAGTTAAGAGGAATTCCTATGGTTGCATATATAAGAGTGCGCATGTATTTTTACTGCTTAATAGATTTTGGGAAACCCGACTAACAAACTGAACATTACCTCACATGAATATTGAAACTCGCAATCAAGTATTAAGCATTGTTCTTGGAATTGTAATTTTAGCACTCGCTTATTTTCTGTACGATGCTATTGTCACACCTTACCAAGAGGTTATTGAAAAAGAACAAATGACAGAACGTGTTCGTGAAAGAATGCTCAATGTAAAAGATGTACTAGTACGATACGAAGCTAAAAAAGGTCACTTTCCTCCAACTGAAGGCGGGTTAGACTCTGTTATTCAGTTTGTGAGAATGGATTCTATGCTATCTGCTAGCGTTGACTCAATTTTTGTAGACAGTAATGGTAAATATAGCATCGACTCTCTTGTGTTCTCTCCTAGAACTGGTGCTAAATTCCAATACACACTAAACGATACGCTTCGTCCACCACTTTATTTACTAACTGACCCTGATAGTGAAGATTTAGTTGGTAGCCTTGAACGAACTACGATGCGTAATGCTCCTAACTGGTAGTAATGAGTGAAGCCACCGCAAATTTAGGTGTTTGTTTTTTTGCAGATCGTCTTTTCTATGCGATTAACGATTCACAAAAAGATAAACACCTTTTTCGTATAGGCTCCTACGACTTCAACTTTAATGTTAATGAAGCCATTACTAACCTACATTCTGAGAATTTCCCTCCCATTCATAAAACTATTGCGCAGCTTTTAAGCACTTACGAGATTCATTCGTTTAGAGCTTTAACTCATCCTGCTGATGAATGCTGGACAATAATGCCCAAAGTGGTTTATGATAATGCCGATGAGCGCGAAGATCACCTTTCTATTTTAATGAAAGGTGTAAGTCGAGAAGACCTTGAGCCGACGTGGCATACACTTAGTAAAAGTGAGTTTAAATTTTTGAGTATCAGACGTAGAGCAGTGATGCAAGGTTTTGATGATTTGACCTCAAAAGTTGCTATTACTGAGTTTGCAAGTGATTTTGAAATTGCCCAAAAATGGTCGCAATTTTCTAAACCTGGAGGCTCTTTTCTGATGCTTGGCTGCCACAAAAACGTAGTTACCATTACCTCTTTTCTTTTAGGTAAATTCCGTGCAGCCACATATTTACAGTTCGATCAGCACTCCGATATTCCTTATCACTGGCTTCAGCAAGCAGCACACTCCAAATGGTTAAAAGGTCTATACGAAAATATCTACCTTTTTGGGCACCATACGCACGAAACAGAACAAGCCTTACAAAGCTTTTGGGATACTTCAGCAGAAGTCACTCACCTTAACTCTCTTCAGAATATTGGTGTAATTGCCGATGAGGAAACTTATGGCTTTGACCTTGCAGCAGCATTTCCGGCCATTATATTAAGTCTGGATTTTTAGAACCCAGAAAATTCACTTTGCTCAATTTAAAGGTTAAATTTGAGCTTCATTTTAATTACGAATTTCAAAATCTCGCTCCGCCATGCGGATAATAACCGGCAAACTTAAAGGTCGACGCATTCATATTCCTAAAGGTCTAGAAGTACGTCCCACAACCGACCGCACCAAAGAAAGCATCTTCAATAAGATTGAAGCTTATAAATATATTGAAGACAGCCAAATTCTAGATTTATTTGGGGGCTCTGGAAATTTAGGCTTTGAAGCAATTTCGAGAGGCGCAAGACATGTTACATTTGTAGAGCTTGATTCCAAAAACGTAAAACTTATTGAAAAAGTAGCTGAGCAATTTGATATTGCTAAGCAGATTCGAGCTCAAGTAAGCGATGTACAGAAACATCTTGCTGGTCCGGCTGTTCCGTATGATTTCATTTTCTGTGATCCGCCTTACGATTATCCTTTTATGGAAGAAATGATTGCTCTAGTTTTAGAAAAAAATTGGCTGAACGAAAATGGCTGGTTTATTCTAGAACACGATAAATATCACAACTATAAAAAACACCCCCACTGTTTCTTTACCAAAGCCTACGGACGTACTACTGTTAGTATCTTTCAAAAGCAGCCGGTAGATTCACAATAAAGATATCTTATGAAAACAATCGCGCTTTATCCTGGCTCATTCGACCCGATCACTTTTGGGCATTTAGATATTTTAGAACGTGCCACTAACCTTTTCGAGAAAGTGATTGTTACCGTTGCCGTCAATAAAGAAAAAACGGCTGTATTTACTGGTGATGAACGTGTAGCCTTGATTAAAGAATGCATCAAAGACACCAATTGGGGGAAGAATGTGGAAGTAGACCAATTTACGGGGCTTCTAGTCAATCACGCCCAAAAGCGTCAAGCAAATACGCTTGTGAGGGGAGTTCGTCAGATTTCAGATTTTGAATATGAGTTTAGAATGGCTTTAACCAATAAACGCTTAGCTCCTAGTGTAGATACTGTTTTCTTAATGCCAGACGAAGAGTTTACATTTATATCTGCTTCTATAGTAAAAGAAATAGCATACTGGGGCGGCGAACTATCGTCTTTTGTTCCTGAAGTCGTAGCAAAAGCATTACAAGCTAAAATGGATGCCCGGTAAGCTATGCTTCATTGCCTTTTTCATCACTCAATTTATTTCTAGAAAACAACATTTAGTATTTTCTTTTAGTCTAGGATTGGTGATTTTCTAACTCACTCACACCACAATATCAATTTAGTAAACCAATGATTTCAGAACGCGCGCAAAATTTACAACAATCGGCAACTTTAAAAGTAACCGGCCGAGCTAAAGAACTAAAAAGACAAGGTAAATCTATTGTTTCTTTAAGTGCCGGCGAACCAGACTTTAAGACTCCTAAATATATTTGCGACGCTGCTATTCAAGCTATTAATGACGGCTTACATGGCTACACCATGAACACAGGAACTCCAGAACTTCGTGATGCAATTGTAGCAAAACTAAAGCGTGATAATAATCTAGAGTTCGATCCATCACAAATTATATGCTCTAATGGAGCAAAACAATCAGTTGGTTTTTCATTATTAGCGGTTGTGAACAAGGGCGACGAAGTTATTATCCCCGCCCCATATTGGGTTTCTTATCCAGAAATGGTTCGTTTAGCAGAAGGCGAATCGGTAATAGTTCGTACTTCGTTTGATAACGATTTCAAACTAACGCCTGAGCAACTTGAAGCAGCTATTACTGACAAAACTAAAGTTTTAATTCTTTGCTCTCCTTCTAATCCAACAGGCTCATGCTATAGCAAGAAAGATATGGAAGGCTTAGCGGAAGTTCTTAGAAAATATCCGCAAATATTGATTCTTTCAGATGAGATTTACGAGTATATCGTTTTTGACGAAGAACATGTTAGCATTTTAAACGTAGCTCCAGATTTAAAAGATCGTGTTATACTCATTAACGGTTTTTCAAAAGGTTTTGCAATGACCGGCTGGAGACTTGGCTATTTAGCAGCTACAAATGAGATTGTGGGCGCTGTTTCTAAAATTCAAAGTCAGGAAACTTCAGCACCTTCTACCATTTCTCAGAAAGCTGGCGAGATTGCTTATAATGGCGACCTTACAGAAGTACATGCTATGCGTGATGAATTCAAGAAGCGCCGTGACTTTATGGTAGAATCGCTTAACTCCATTGAAGGCGTAAGTTGCTTTACCCCTGGCGGTGCTTTTTACGTTTTCCCAGACGTTTCACATTACTTAGGTACCACAAAGCCAGACGGTACAACCATCGAAACTTCTACAGATTTATGTCTATATCTTTTGGATGAATGCGGTTTAGCGGTTGTTCCTGGAGATGCTTTTGGAGAACCTAATGGCCTGCGTATGAGTTATGCTGCAGCTGTAAGTGATTTAGAAGAAGCCCTTAGCCGATTTAAAAAAGGCCTTGAAAACCTTTCTTGATACTTTCACTATTATCAGAGAAGTTCTTAGCCTCCGCTAGGAACTTCTTTTTAATTATTCTCATAGCCTTTGCATAGAGTTAATACATCAAAAAAAATAACTATTCTTGGGACACTAGCGCTTAGCGTAAGTGCTGTTGTGTTATTTGCTTGGTTTTTTCAGGTAAAAGAGATTCTCAGTATAATTCCTGGTAGTGCTACCATGAAATTTAATACGGCTCTCCTTTTTCAACTCTCTAGTATAGGCGTTCTTACATATTCTAAAAGCCATAAGAGCACCCAAGTTCTAAATGCGCTTCTAGTTTTTGGGATCCTACTTATTGCAGCGATTAGCTTGGCAACCTATTTTTTCGGTGTCGGTATCAATATCGACAATCTCTTCATTTATGATATTTACTCAACAGAGTATCCAGGAAGGATGTCGCCTGCTACAGCTTTTTGCTTTATGCTATTGGGTATAAGTCTTTGGGGTACACACGCCTCATCTCGTACAATGCGAGTATTAACTCAATACTCTCTATTGGTTATAATACTAGTATCTCTAGTATCTATCGTTGCATATGCCCTCCAAATTCCAGGAGAAAGTAGAGGCTTTTTCATCCATTCCATGGCGATCCATACCTCTATACTTTTTATACTTCTTACACTAGCACTTTCCTTAAAAAATCCGACTCTAGGTTTTGCAAACCTTCTATTTGGCAAGAATGCTGGTAGTACTTTAATGCGATCTCTTTTGCCTTTTCTTATTGGGCTACCGCTTTTATTAAGCTATATACTACTCAAAGCCAGCACTAACAACATTCTAGGTTTTGAATTTGGACTCTCACTTCATACTGTCACATTCATACTAATAAGTATTGTATACACTTCTATCATAGCCACTAAGCTCAATAAGGATGATATTAAAAGAAGTGCATTAGAAGATTCTCTACGGATCTCAAACCAAGAGCTAACTTTCTTTAAAGATGCTCTCGATCAAAGTTCTATTCTGGCAACAACCGATAAAAAAGGTGTTATTACCAGCGTAAATGATAAGTTTTGCGAAATTTCTAAATACTCTAGAGAAGAGCTAATCGGTAAAACCCACCGAGTTATCAATTCAGACTTTCATCCCAAAGAATTTTTCCAGACACTTTGGAAAACGATAAGCTCAGGGAATATTTGGGTAGGAGAAGTTAAAAACAAAGCCAAAGACGGAAGCTTCTATTGGATGCTTACTTCCATTATTCCGTTTAAAGATGACAATGGTAAAATCAACAAATACTTATCTATTCGGCATGATATTACAGATCGAAAAAATGGAGAAGAACGGTTAGCAAAACAGTTCGAAGAGTTAAAAACCAAGAATGTAGAAATAGAACAATTTGCTTATATCGCATCTCATGACTTACAGGAGCCTTTAAGAACCGTAATCAATTACACAGAAACACTTACTGAGGAATATGAAGGACAGCTTGATTCTGTGGCCGATAGGTACTTAAGTTTTATTCAAGATGCTTCAAAAAGAATGAGTGAGCTGATAAAAGGCCTGCTTGATTATTCTCGATTGGGGAAACTTACTGGGCGAAACCAAATTAATTGCGCTACTATTTTAGAAGAAATCAAAGCCGATCTTGAAGCTTCTATAAATGAGACTAACACAACCATTACAGTTGGGGAGTTACCAACTGTTTTTGGCTTCGAAATCGAATTACGCCTTTTATTCCAAAACCTTATTACCAATGCCATTAAATTTAGGCGAACAGATATTGACCCTGTAATTACTATCTCAGCAGTAAAGAAAGAGCTCTTTTGGGAATTCTCTGTACAAGACAATGGAATTGGTATAGAAGAAAAGCATATCCAAAAGATATTTGTCATTTTCCAACGCTTACATAGTCGAAAAGACTTTGCAGGAACAGGGATAGGTCTTTCTCATTGCCAAAAAATAGTTAACCTCCATGGGGGAACTATTTGGGTAAAATCGGAAATAAATAAAGGCAGTACATTCAATTTTACAATTCCAATTTTATAGACATATGAATAAACAACTAGACTGTATACTACTTATTGATGATAACGATGCGGACAATTTTTTTCATGATAGAGTGATTAAAAAAATGGGCTGTGCCGAAAAAGTTATAGCTACGGAAAGTGGCGAAGAGGCTCTGGAGTATCTTAAATCTATGACAGATGGGAAATACCCAAAGCCCGATTTAATATTCTTAGATATTAACATGCCTAGAATGAATGGCTGGGAGTTTCTTGAGGAATACAAAAAGCTTGAACTCTCCCAAAAAGCATCTATTGTATTAATTATGCTAAGCACTTCACTTAACCCAGACGACGAGCAGAAAGCAATAGATAATCCCTTAATAAACGACTTTGTTAACAAGCCTCTTGTGAAAGAAAATTTAAGAGAGATTATTGAGAAAAATTTCCTCGGTAATTTATAGGCTCAATTTTTTCTCATTATTTGAGAGGTGTCGAGTGCACATTGGCACACATTTTGATAAAGCAGCGTACATCAATTACATCCAAACTATTATACTCAGTTATGCCTACTTACGATTACAAAAGAGAAGACGGTTCAACTTTTGAAATTTCACAAAAAATGAATGATGCTCCTTTAACAATCTGCCCAACAACAGGCCAGTCTGTTAAGCGAATTATATCTGGCGGTGGCGGTGTTGTTTACAAAGGTGACGGCTGGTATGTAACAGACTATAAAAAAGATGGTAAAGCATCTTCTTCAGACAAAGAAACGAAGCCTAGTTCAAGCATTACCGAATAGATAATTCGTTTAAGTATTTTCTTATACTTTTTTGACGATTCTTACGCTAGCACTTGTTCATTATTACTAATTGGTGTTTCTTTACTATATGGAAAGAAACGATTCATATAACGAAGCGCTCAACCAATTCGTAAAGCTCTGGGGCGACATGGCCTCAGCTTGGGGAATTAATAAAACGATGGCCCAAATTCATGCATTACTCTATGCAGAGTCGCATGCTTTAGACACCGATGCCATCATGGACACACTAGATATTAGCCGCGGCAATGCCAATATGAACCTCCATCGTTTGATGGAATGGGAGCTCGTACATAAAGAGCAAAAACCTGGTGATCGCAAAGATTATTACATCGCCGAAACAGACGTCTGGAATATTGTTTCTACTATTATTCGTGAACGTCAACAGCGCGAGATTGCACCCATCCGCGCCGAACTCAAAGAATGTATAAAGACTTTAGAGAAAGGTGGCTTAGAAGACCAAGAAAGTATAGAGTTCAAAGAGCGTATAGAAAACTATAACGAATTTTTGGAGATGTTTGAGCGCTTCACAGACGCGCTACTTCCATACATCAACAAAAAGAACCTTGGTTTTTTAAAACAACTCATTAAGTTAGTAGAAGTGAAAGAATCTCTTTTGGGAAATAAAAATAATGACCGCTAAAACAACCCGACAAATCGGTGATGATGGCGAGGACATGGCCTGCGATTTTTTGGTTAAGCAAGGCTGGGAAATCCTAGATCGAAATTATTTCTCTGGGCATTCTGAGATCGACATTATTGCAAAAGAAAATTCTACAATTGTATTTATTGAAGTTAAAACTCGCTCTAGCACTAAATTCGGACAGCCTGAAGAATATGTTACTGAGGCTAAAGTAGCTCATGTGTATAAAGCTGCCGAAGCATGGGCGCAGGAACAAAATTTAATGGACACCCCAATGCGGTTCGACATTATCGGGATACTCAATAAAAAAGGGGAACAACCTAAGTTTACTCATTTAAAAGACGCCTTTCGATAATTGGAATTAAGTTTTCGAATTCAGACTTTAACATATGCAACATTCTCTTACTATTTCTGAATATGCGCGAAGTATTCTCGCGATTATCGTTTTCTACTTACTATTATTCTTTGCTTCCATATTTATTTTTCTAATTGCGGTTTTGTCTTTTGGTAAAGCCACTAATTGGACGGTTAAAACCTTTGGCCCTATTTTAGGTAAACCAGTACTTTATATTTTGGGCATTGAATTTGAAGTGCGTGACTTACGAGAAGATACCTCGCAGCCAGTTATTTTTATTTTCAATCATAGCTCTACACTCGACATCCCCGCAGTTCTCTCATTAGCGCTGGAGCGTTTTCGTGTAATTATTAAGTGGGAACTTCAATACATACCTTTTCTTTTTATAATTGGCCGTTTAACAGGGCAAGTTTTTATCAAACGCTCCAATAGAGAGCATTCCATTTCCGCCCTCCAAAAAGCGCTGGTGAGAGTCCAAAATCATAAACTCAACCTAGTAATGGCTCCAGAAGGTTCACGCAAGCATGAAGGCAAAATCGGACCTTTCAAAAAAGGCGCATTTCATATGGCTGTGGATCTTGGCTATCCTATCGTTCCTATTTATTTTGATGGAAATGACACGCTTAGTTACGAAGGCTCCATTATGGCTAAAAGTGGAAAAATCGTTGCGACCATTCATCCCGCAGTAGACACTTCCTCTTGGAAAACCGAAACTCTTGATGAGCATGTTGCTAGCGTCAGAGCGATGTATCTAGAGTGGGCCGAAAAAAAATAGCCCCAAATTCCTCCGAGGCTATTCTATAGTTAAGTAATAGTAAGTGTGATTGTACTTATTTGATCATTGTCATTTTTCTGGTAATAGCTTTTGTACCAACTTGTAATCGGTAAATGTACAAACCACTCGCTAGGTGAGAGGCCTCAAAAGTATAGTTATGAGCGCCGGCTTTAACTCTACCGTTTACAATCTCAGCTACCAATCTTCCTGTTATATCAAATACGTTAAGCGTTACATGTTCTGATTTTGGAACAGAGAACTGAATATTTGTACTTGGATTAAACGGATTCGGGTAGTTTTGTTTAAGCTCTAACACACTTGGCAGTTCCAACTCACCTTCGTTTGAAACAGAATTATGATCTACCTTAAATTCTTGCTCTTGCGTAAAAGCTGATCCTAGATAAGCATTGTCAATTGCTTGAACTTGCCAGTAATAAGTACCGTTTTTCAAACTCTTAAGTTGCAATATTGTTCGGTTACCAATGTTTCCATCTGCTAACACTTTTAGCTTTCCAGTTTCTAGATTCGCATTCACCGCCAATATATCTGACGCGCCAGGCGAACTACCAACTCGTACATTATAAGTAAGCACACTGAATGGTGATTGTGCATCTGTAGAGTGATTCCAACTTAGCATAACCGTATCAGAATATACTTCGGCAAACAAACTTGCTGGAACAGTTGGCGCTGTATTTCGGATTTGAGTGTTATTAGAAAGAACTACAGATTTTGCACCACTCTTACTATTTCCTGTTGCAACAATATCCAAATCGCCGTCACCATCCACATCTGCCCAAACTACTGAGCCTTCTATGCCAAGGTCTAGGTTTTCTGTGGTAATGCCATCTCTATTATTTTTAAGAATAGATGCATCACTTCCAGAGCTTAAAAGCACATCGTCATCACCATCGTTGTCGTAGTCGCCAATAGTGGCTTTACTTTTTAGATTCGAAGCAACGGCCTTGCCTTGCCCTCCACTTGTTGATGAATAAAACAGCGAGAATTCACCATTATTATTGGTGTACAAACCTGTGAACAATTCTGTTTTAGTGGTGTTCGTAAAACCGGTAATAAGAATGTCTTTCTGGCCGTCAACGTTGAAATCGCTCCAAGCTACCGTTCCACTGATAACTCCTTGCAACTCAATGCTCGTAGCTTCAAAAGAACCTTCGCCATCATTCTTGTAGATTCTTGCAATGATTTCATCAGAACCATTCAAGCCAGTAAGAAGTAAGTCAGGGAATCCATCTCCATCGTAATCTCCCCATGCAGCGGCAGCATCTTTAACACCTTCAAAAGGAATTGCTAGAGGCAAGAAATCTCCACCGCCATTATTCTCAATGAGCACGGTTTGTAAGCTAGTGCCAGCATCTCCTGCAACTAGTAAATCCAAATCGCCATCTTGATCAAAATCTACGGGAGAAATTAATCCATCACCTAAGCCAGGAAGAGTAAATCCTGCATCAGTAAATGAACCATCTTCGTTTAAGTAAATTTTTGAAATTGGACCTTCTGTAGAAGTTCCGGTAATGATTAAATCAATGGAGCCGTTACTATCAACATCGTACCAGAAAACGCTACTGTTTATTACACCCACAAACTCATCTTCAGCGGGTGTAAAACCACTTTCTCCATCGTTTAGATAAAGCTTTGTTAGCGGATCGCTCGTTCCATCAATCTGACCTATAAGTATTACATCCAAATCTCCGTCATCATCTATATCGCCCCAAGCTGTTGAACCATTAATTAAACTTGGAAGGGTTGTGGTTTCTTCAACATAAGATGATGCTGGAGTTGCTGTAGTTTTTGGAGGGAATGAACTTTCCTTTCCAAATCTGTTTACTGCCATTACATAGAATTGATACAACTCGTCGTTTTTAAGTCCGCCAATTACTAAAGTCGTATCCATTACATTCCAAAGCGTATCCTTTGGCTGAATTTCGGCTCCATCTTTGCCAGAGTACACGTAGTAATAGCCAAAATATGCGCTATCATTTGGTGCCCATGTTAACTGAACTGCACCATCACCTGGAGTTGCCACCACATTCTTGGGTTGGTCTGGAACTGGTTTTGGGAAGTTTGATAATGCATTTGAAAGCACACTTTCTTTTAGATCTTGATTTACAACAGAAACCGCAAATGTATACTCTTTTAGATCTTCCAAATCTCCAATCGTCTTTGCCGTGTCTTGAATAAAGCTATCTCCACTTCTTGTAGAGTCAACTAAGATGAACTCACCCTCATCAAAACTCATGTAGATTTTATAGTGAAGGAAATTATCGCTTTTACTTTGTGTCCATATTGGCATTAAGCTTTTAGGTCGGAAGCCATCATTAACATCCAATAGCGTTACAGGTTCTGGCGCTTCTGCTTCGGCTGCAGTAACGGTGAACTTTACAGGCTCCAACTCATCTACTGAAACTGTGATTTCATATTCGCCGACTTTATCGCCTAGTGTGAAATTAGTTTCTGCAAAACCTTTAGAATCCGCAATTACAGAGCTCGATTCCAAACTATATCCCGCTGCATCTTCTGGCACTTTAGTAACGCTATAAGTAACCGTTGTACCTGTAGCAGGAATTTCTTCATCGCCTTGAACACGCACTTTTAACGATGAAGCAACTTTAGTGTTCGGTAAACCAACTTGGTTATTCCCCGAAAAAATAAATAAAACAGCTGGTGTTACTGGTTCTACTTCTTCAAACTGATTAGAACCGCTTGGCTGGTATTTATATTTGAATGAAAATTCAGTACCAAAATTTTCTGGCACACTGGTAATTTCCATAGCAGCGTAATGACCTTCTCTGGTGTAAACGCCCCATACTTGGCCAACAGCAATTGGTTGCCCCGTCCCAGCCCAAGTTACACTTACCCAAGGTGATTCATCCGTCCAACTTGGAATACTTACAACTTGATCGAGGCTCGAAGCGTTTAACTGAATAATTCTTTTTCCCTCAATTTGTGGTGCGCCTTCGCTTCCAAAATTTACACCTTCATTCGAAGTTCCTTTAAAATCCGCCTCATAAGAACCCGTGTCTGCTTCATTCGAAGCCATCCCTTTTGAAAAATCGAAGTATTGCCAATTTCCTTCTACTTTCTCTATAGTTGCATTTCCAGTTACAATATCACCAATTGCGACTGCTGTTGCCATAACTGGACCAGTCTTGAATTCGCTTTCGTTTCCAAACTGATCTTTACTTGCCACCCAATAGAAATAGGTTTCGCCCGCAGTCACTGCATCATCTTGATAATTGGTTGTTGCTACTGTTGCCACTAGTGAAGCACTTGCAGGATTATCATCATTATGAGCTCTATAAACAGCGTACATGTCGGCACTTACGGCCTCATCCCATTCAAGATTTATTCCACCACCTACTTCGACAACTAAGTTTAATGGAGCCTTTACCAATTCGCCGATAACAGTAAATACCACTGAGTCAACCGCTGGATACTCTGCGAGATACGCTTTGATTTTATATTCGCCAGCTTTATCGCCAACAGAGTAGCTCATTTTAGCTCGATTATTAAAAATACCCGCTTTATTTATGGTTATTCCATCTGGCGTAAAAAACTTCCCAGAAACTGCTCCTTCGGGAACTGATAATTCTTCGAAAGTAACTGTTAAACCGTTCATCGGCTCACCTATATCATCAATTAAGACGAGTTCAAAATTTGTTGCTACAGTATCGCCCAAATAAGCCGTTTGGCTCTGTCCACCCGTAATTACCAGTGTTGTTGGTTGCGGACCTGTTTGCTCTTCCTCTGCATTCACAATAAAGGTTACAAATTTGGTAGTATCTGAACTTATCATCGCTTTGATGTGATACTCTCCTTGAGTGTCACCAGTGGCAGCAACAGCTTGAGCCAATCCTGCAGAATTTGTCAGTGCTGAACTTGTTACCGATCCAGATGTTCCAATGCCTTTAGGCTCTTGAATAATCCTAAACTTAACCTCTTCATTTTCTATCAAATTAGCATTGTCATCTGTTACCAAAACTACTAGAGGACTACTAACTACTGTGTTTACCGATGTAGTCTGGTTATTTCCACTTTCAATAGCGATAGATAATACTGGTTCAGGGTCAGGTTCTGTAGCGCTAAAAGTTCTACTTCCGTTTGGCTGATATTTAAAATCATAGGTAAAAGAATTACCAAAAGTACCTTCTGGCAAGCTCGTAATTTCCATTGCGGCATACTTTCCATCTCGGGTATAAACACCCCAAAGCTGTCCTACTGAAATGGGCGCACCTAGAGTTCCGTCAGAGAAATCGTATGAAACAGTTACCCATGGGGATGCGTCAACTCTTTCTGGAACTGATGCCAATGTATCTAAATCTCCTTCACCCAAAAGGATAAATCGTCGCCCAGTAGAAGTAAGCGAAGTACTGCCTTCATTCCCGAAATTAACCCCTTCATTATTTACAAAAACAAAATCAGGTTGGTAGTCTCCAACATCTTCTTTCCCACCAGCTACTTGTTGAGAGAAATCAAATCCCTCGCCAGAAACACTAGTTCCCGAACCATTAACCTGTGCGAAAGCAGCATTCGGAAATGATGTCCCACCCTCGCTCATATATTTATATTTAAACACAAAACTTCCGCCGAAGTTGCCATCTGGTAAATCGGTAATTTCCATTACGGCATACAATCCTTCGCTTGTGTAAACTACCCAAAGTTGCCCAACTGAAATGGGAGCACCTTGAGTTCCATATTTAAAATCCCAACTGGTGTCAATCCATGGGGCATTTCCATCCCAAGCTGGGACAGACGCTAGAGTATCAATATTTCCAGTTCCCAGAAACATGATATGTTTACTAGGAATCAGGCCGTTAAACTCTTTTCCAAAATTAACGCCCTCGTTGCTACTTCCTACAAAGTCTGGGGTATAGGTTGCTGTATCGGCAATTGTAAAGGCTTTACCACTCGTAAAATCATAAAACTGCCAGCTTCCCTCAACCATTTTTACGGTATCTATGCCCGTAACTTCTTGTGCGAAACTGGTTTTTGACCCCAAAATTAATGCTGTTAAAACAGCGAATAACCATCCATATTTGAAAATATTCCTTTTCATATCACTCCTTTTTAATAATATAAACTCAGCACTTACTGAGCTTACATAAGAAAAAGGGATGAAGAGAGTTTCACCATACCCGAATCAGGGTATAATTGGATGGGCTAATTATCTAGGCTCCAAATACTGCACACTGAAATATGATTTCTCATCGGTCCAAACCTTTTTGACTTCAAACCAACTCGAGACCATTTCAGCAAAACCTGACAACGTATATTTGTGGGAATTTTCGGTATGAATGGATTCGCCTTTTGTAAACGTGATTTCATTCCCATTTACTAAAGCTTGATGCGTTTCTTTCACAAAAAGGTGCATTTCAATACGACCTTCTTCTTCGTTCCATATAGATTTATGCTCGAATAAATCAGGATTGAACTCCATCCCTAACTTGCGATTCAAATGCACCAAAATATTTTTATTGAAAGCAGCTGTAACTCCTTTGCTATCATTGTATGCCGCTTCAAGTACGGAGACATCTTTTCTAAGATCCGCCCCAATTAAAAGAGCGCCATCCTCACCAACCATTTTCGAAATCACTTCTAAAAACTGCTCTATTTTCTTTCTTCTGAAGTTGCCGATTGTGGAACCTGGAAAGAATACTACTTTTCTCGCTTTCGGATTTGTAATAGGCAATTTGAACTCTTTGGTATAATCAGCCTGAAGAGGGACAATTTTGATGTTCGGAAAATCTTCCTGCAACTGTTCCGCCACTTTGAACAAGTAATCTCCAGAAATATCCATCGGGATGTAGCAACAAATATTAGGCATATTTTTGAGTAATATTCTGGTTTTGTCGCTACTGCCACTTCCTGGTTCTATAAGTTCAACTTCTTCACCTAAAACGGTAGCCATTTCATCAACATAGGTTTCCAAAATATGGCGCTCGGTACGAGTTGGATAATATTCGTCTAACTCAGTAATTTGGTCGAAAATTTCCGAGCCTTTTTCGTCGTAAAAATATTTACTTGGCAATGTTTTCTGGGGAGAAGTCAGCCCTGCCAACACTTCTTCCATCATGCTCATTTTCTGCACCCCAATTTCTATATCAGTCATAAATATTTATTTAGCCAGTCTAATTCCACTGAACTGCCAACGTGCATCTGCATGGAAAAAGTTCCGATATGTTTTACGAATGTGCGACTTCGAAGTAGCGCAAGATCCGCCTCTAAGCACGTACTGATTCGCCATAAATTTTCCATTATATTCACCAAGTGCTCCAGGTAAAGGTGCATAACCAGGGTAAGCATTATAGCTGCTTTGGGTCCATTCCCAAGCATCGCCATACATTTGGCGCAAACCATTTTGTGAAAGATTGGAAAGTGGAACAGGATGAATCACATCTTCATCTACAAAATTCCCTTCAACGGGTAAATCGCCACAAGCATGTTCCCACTCTTGTTCGGTTGGCAATCGTAAACCTTTCCATTTTGCAAAAGCATCCGCTTCGTAATAGCTAATATGCGTAACAGCTTCAAAGTCGGCTATTTCCCGCGCCCCTGAAAGTGTAAACTGAGCCCATTCTCCATTTCTTTTAAACCAATACAATGGAGCTTCCCAACCTTCGCTATTCACTTTATTCCAGCCTTCTTGTAACCAAAACTCCGACCGCGAATAACCACCTTCGTTCATAAACTCCAAATACTCTTTGTTGGTAATTAGCCTGTTGGCTAAGGCAAAATCTTGAACTAGCGTTCTGTGGCGAGGATGTTCGTTGTCGTAAGTAAATTCGTTACCTACATTCCCAATTTCTACCACCGCTTCATTGAAATTCGTCCATGTTAACTCACCAGGGTCGGTCGCTTCTTGAAGCTCTTTAGCTTTATACACAGGCAACAAAGGATTCTGAGCAAGTAAATATTTCAAATCCGTAAGAATCAATTCCTGATGTTGTTGCTCATGATTCATTCCAATTTCTAGTACTTGGCTAGCTTCTTCCCAAGCTTCATCAGAAACGGAGTTTATAAACAATGCAACTTGCTCATCTACATAAGCGCGATATTCAAATACTTCTTTGACCGTTGGACGAGAGAGCATCCCTCTACTCGCTCTTGCAAATGGAACACCTGTTTGTATGTAATACGAGTTGAATAGATAAGCATATTGAGGATGTAAACTCTCGAAACCTGCTTGGTACTTTCCCAGAACAAAAGTCTCGTAAAACCAACTTGTATGGGCAAGGTGCCATTTAGTTGGACTCGTATTCTCCATTGCTTGAATCACGAAATCTTCCGTTTCAAGCGGAGCAACAATATGATGAGTAAAGCTTCTTATTGCCTTAAACTGTGTTAGAATGTGCGACCTCGAAAATCGCTCTTTAGATTGGCTCTTAGATAGTTCAGTTTCTGAAATAGAAGTACTCATTTTGTAATCTCTTATGATGGTAACAGTAATATTAAGTGCTAGCTAAACTTCCCAAATAGTCTGTTATTTGTCTCTATAAAAATAGATTTTCTTAGTACTTGAATCTCTACGGCTCTTTATAGAAATATCATGGAGCTTACTAAATTGGTATACAGCAGTACGCATAGAATTGATATTCTTATCGTTTGTGTATGCCACTTCAATAGCTTGACCACCGGGTTTAAGCTTTTCTAGAGCCTCTAACAAAGGTTTAAACTTTGACGTTCTCTTTTTTGAAGATTTTATATTTGTGCGTTTAACAAATTTAATATCCATCACTATACCCTTTTTTTAGTTCCGATTCATGACAATGTCTTTCATAACAAGTCATGCATTAAAAATAGTTCATACACGCTAATATGCAAATATATTTGTACTAGAATGTATATTCTAATGTAAACGATAAGTTATAACTTGGGGAAGATGGGCTAGAATAGGCTTATTAAAAACCATTTTTGTAAAAAATAGTGAATTAAGAATAATTAGAGTGGGAGCTTTTTAACTAAATTATTAATGAATATAAGCTGACTTTTTTATCAGCATTATCTACTCTAGATGAGTATTTTTCTAATAAAATCTTAGTTAAGAAAAAGAGAAGATGCCAAACCTCGTTTATGAATTGAAAGAGCAGCTAGATGAAAACATAAGTGCTGAGTTTAAAATGCTATTAAGCCTCTTTGATAATGATAGAACTTCTCCTTTATATCGCACTGATGATTTTTCCTTTGAAACATTCTTAAAACTGCTGATAAGACATAGAGTACGAACATCTATTGTAGAAAGGATTGATGAATTTAAAATAATATTTACCACAGATGAGTTAGAACAAATAAAGGCGATTTGCACGCCTTTTTTACTTAAGCAAATGAAGCTAACTCAGGTTACTTTTAGTATCTTATCCGCATTTAATGAATCAGGTATTCGGGTAATTCCTTTTAAGGGGCAGCTTCTTTCTAAAAAACTGTTTAACTCTTATACCTTCAGAGAGTCACAAGATATAGACTTATTAATCCACTCTGAAGATTTGTTATTAGCAAATGCTATACTAAAAAGAAACGGATTTACTTGTGAGCTAGAAATACAGAATTGGAAAGATTGGCATGTTAAATGGCTGAAAAGAATCTCCCCAGATCTTTTATATGTAAGTAAACAGGGTAAAGTAAAAGTTGAGCTACATTGGTCTTTATTTAGCCAGGCTGGTATTTATCCAAAAAAAACAGCTGAAATCTTTTTAGATGCCCAAAAGTCTAACAACCAAATTGATGAGGTAGCTGTTTTAACGAATGAAGATGAACTATTATACTTATGTATACACGGTACAAAACATAGTTGGTTCAGAATTAAATGGCTACTCGATATCCGACAGATATTAATTAATTCAATATCCGACATTAACTGGCAGGAGATCTCTGATATTTCAAAAAGAAATAACAATTATCCTACTCTTGTATCTTCTTTATTATTAGTTCATTTGCTGTTTAACACCCCTCTTCCGAAATTTTTCAGTACAGATGAGTTGTCAGACGAAACGATTTTCGATTTAATTGAGGATGCAATAAACACTCTTAGCGATGAGAACTTAATACATGACCCTATTAATAATCGAATGAAGCAGTATAAAAAGTTAAACTATAGCTTGGGTGGTTTAAAAAGTTATTTATGGACTTTTCTCCTTACAAAAGATGATTTTAAACTTCTTCAATTACCCCCATCCTTATTCTGGTTATATTTTCCATTACGACCTTTTATGAGTATTTATAAGAAAATACTTACATAACGTACCAACCTGTTTTGATACTTTTAAATATAGAAGTTGCTTAATGGTCTAAGCTGATGATTTAAACTCCTGCACTTTTAGAATAAAACTATAGTTATTCAAGAAATCATGCCGAGTTATTTTAAAGTGAGCAAGACAAACAGAATAGAATAATAAAAACAGACAGTCCTATATATAATAGGTGCATTACAGTTTGATACTGTGATTTTCAATCAGAGTTGATTTGAAGCCCTTTTAGATTGTTTATGTTATTTAGAAAAGAAAGAGTTTCCTTCGTGCATATTTCTGTATCAATGCCAAATCTTTCGGTTAAATACCGAACTATATCTTCTATTTTAATAGGTTCTTTAATGCGCTCCCAAATAATGGTACCTGTCGCATTCAAACTAATGTAGGATCCTTCATCAATATCCATCATTATTAATTCGTCGTCTACTTTACTTATCAGTAGTCTATCTTCATTCCGCTTTACAGTGGTAGAAAGTGTTAACATCAGGGTATACTATCTTTTTGTTGTTAAAGACTTAAAATAGGTATTATTTTAATTCTTAGTTATATCATTCACATAGCGATTATCTAAATTACTTTAACTCATATAAAACTTTAATTAATGCCTTATTTGTATTGGGGATTTGGCCACATAATCTCATCAGAAATTGAATTTCCAGAGTTACTTCCATATAAATTTATATCACCTCCCGATATCACCATTAGAATTGGAAAAGTTCCCGAGCAAATAGTTGGCAATACCTTTACTGGTAGTTATCTTTCCTATACTTTAAACGAACAAGAACTACTGTTTGAAGGAATAGGTATAGCACACTATTATTCAGCTAACGGCAAGTCAATTATCATTTCTCCAAAACAACCTGTTGAAGATTGGAGAGAAGTTCGTTTACATGTATTGGCGTCTGTTATGGCATCAGTTTTACAGCAAAGAAAACAGCTCCCATTGCATGCTTCAGCTTTGTTACATAATGATGCATTGATTCTTATTGTCGGTGATTCTGGAGCTGGCAAATCAACATCTGTAGCAGGATTAATGAAAAGAGGATACACTATTTTTAGTGATGATGTTGTTGTTCTTAGGAATACTGAACATCAGATTTTGGCCCAGGCATCATATCCAATGATAAAGCTTTGGGATGATACTATGACAAAGATGAACCTTTCGGATCGTTCATTTAGAATTAGACTGGAAATGGAGAAATTTGGAGTTTTTTTTCATGATTCATTTAACACAAACGAATATTCAGCTTCGAAAATTCTAATTTTAAAAAAAGGAGACGTTAGTAATATTGGCATAGAAAAACTATCAGGAACTGAAGCCTTCAAAGAAGTATATAAGCAGATATATCGACCGATGTTAATGGTTGGAAACGATCAATTAACCAACGCTTTTTCTATAATTACCTCATTAACGAACCATTGCAATGTTTTTAGAATTACAAGGCCAATAGAATGTGACCCTGAAGATTTACTAAATCTAGAGGAATCAATCATTCAATAAGGCTCATTGTTTAAATTTATGAAAAGACGGAATATAAAAGAGTATAGGTTTTTTGTGGAAGCATGGATACTTCTTGCACTTTCACGAGCTCTAATCTTGTTCAGACCTTTTAAAGCACTTACTCCTATTCTAGGAGAATCAGTAGATGAAGAAACAGCCAATGGTATTTTAGAGGAACACATTTCTGATAAACAATTATTATTACTTATAAAGCGATCTATTTGGAGAGCCGCAAAAAGAAGCCCCTGGAGAACGATGTGTTTTGAACAAGCGTTAACTGCCCGAATAATGCTACGTCTTAGAAATATAAAGAGTGTAGTTTTTTTTGGTGTAAATAGGCATTACAATTCAGAAGAAACCATGAAAGCACATGCATGGCTTATTTGTTCAGGATTTGCAGTAACAGGAGGGGCCAATAATTCAGATTACACCACTATAGGTAGGTTTGTAAAATAATTGTTCGATAGATATTATTTTTGATTTACACTAAACTTTTTCAAAGAAAAAAATTTATATTAGGTAGTAACTTAAAAATTGATACTATGACTCAAGATAATAAATCTAAAAAAGAAACTTTAGAACCAACCCAAGAACAATGGCTAACTCCACAAGCTACTGTACTTTCTACTCAAGAAACCTTGAATGGCGGTGCGGGCTCGTTTGATGGTGCTACCTACGAATCCACTGGCTCCTAAATAAATTTTTCTACAAATAAGCCGGCATGGGTAAAACTATGCCGGCTTATTTATTTTTTAACATTATGGGAATAGTCAGTGAAATTTAATTCCATTGATTTTGCTTTATATCTTCCGCTTGTTTTTTTATTGTATTGGTTTGTCACCAATAGAAAATTAAAAGTTCAAAATATACTACTAGTAGTTGCTAGTTATGTATTTTATGGTTGGTGGGATTGGCGATTCTTGACGCTCATGGCTTTTAGCACATTAGTAGATTATTCGGTGGGCATTGGGCTATCAAATTCTAGTTCTCCAAGCAAAAGAAAAGCTCTGCTATGGGTAAGTATTTTTGCAAACCTTTCGCTTCTGGGCTTTTTCAAATATTACAATTTTTTTTTAGAAAGCTTCATAGGTGCTTTTTCATTTTTTGGTGCTTCAATACAGGCTAACACGCTAGAAATAGTCTTACCTGTTGGTATCAGTTTCTATACATTCCAAACATTAAGCTATAGCATTGATGTATATAAAAGGAAGTTAGAACCAACCAAAGACTTTATTGCTTTTGCGGGTTTTGTATGTTTTTTCCCTCAATTAGTGGCTGGCCCTATTGAAAGAGCCAAAGATCTACTCCCTCAATTTATTAAAAAAAGAACTTTTAGCTATCAGCATGCTACAGATGGGCTTAGACAAATGTTATGGGGCTTTTTTAAAAAAATGGTAATTGCAGATAACTGTGGCGAATATGTAAATCATATTTTTGCTAATTATTCTGAAATGAATGGCAGCACATTAGCTGCAGGTGCTTTTTTATTTTCAATACAGGTGTATGGCGATTTTTCGGGATATTCTGATATCGCAATAGGCTCGGCTCGGCTGTTTGGCTTTAATTTAAAGCAGAATTTTGCTTTCCCTTATTTTTCGAGAAATATCGATGAAATGTGGAATCGATGGCATATTTCGTTAACAAACTGGTTTCGTGATTATTTATACTTTCCATTGGGAGGTAGCAGAGGAAGTACCTGGATTAGAGTAAGAAACACATTCATCATATTTATTGTAAGTGGTTTGTGGCATGGGGCAAATTGGACTTTTATTTCTTGGGGAGCTTCACATGCAATCCTTTTACTTTTGGTATTTTTTATGGGGCGAAAGCAACGTTATGAAGGAGTGGTTGCCCAAGATTCCTTCTTTCCATCTGTTAAAGAGTTCTTCTTAATTGGACGTACCTTCTTAATATGGGTATTGGTAACCATATTTTTTCGAGCTGAAAACATGTCGCAGGCACTTGGTTACTTTAAGGGGTTATTCACTACGACTTTGTTTCAGAAACCTCAATTTGAAGGAGGAATGGAGTTTAAAATACTACTCCTTCTTATAATCTTTTGTTTTTCATTAGAATGGATAGGAAGAAGAACTCAACATGCTTTGGAATGTTTTGCTTTAGATTGGCCTAGGGCAGTACGCTGGACGTTTTATGCAGCGCTAGTAATTATTAGCATGATTTTTGTCGGTCAAGAGCAACAGTTTATTTATTTCCAGTTTTAGTATGAAAAAATTCCTTCTAGATTTAGCTCTCTTTATACTTTTTTTCTTAATCATATTTAAGATGGCAGATTTTTATAGCCAGAAACATGAGTGTAAAAGCTTAAATGAGATAAAGTTTGAGGAATTATTTAACCCATCTATAAAAGCAGACATTGCAATATTTGGTAGTTCTAAGTTAAAAAGAGCGTTAGATCCCAAATTTTTAGAAGAGGATAATATTTCGGTTTATAATTTTGGAATTGAAGCGGCCTCGCCAGAATACACTTATAACTGGTATACAAACTTTTTCAGGGAGTACTATCCAAATCCCCGGCTTGTAATTATGGATATAAATTGGGCCATGTTTACTGAGTTTAGTTTTAGAAAAATAGAACAGGATAGCAGATTTTATCCTATTTCTGAGTTCATAAACTTGACAATTCATTCAAGCAACTGGAAAGAATCCTTGTTAAAACGAACTGCGTTGTTAAATCGGGCAAAGGATTGCAATGAATTAGCAGAACTTACTTATCATGGATATACGCCATACCCCAAAACGGAGACACCAAAAGTACTCCCTTACCCAGAGTTATCGGACAATTTCGATACTCAGTTAGAATTTTTAAAAAAACTTATCTATAAGATAAAAGAAGACAATGCCGAGGTTATACTGTTAATTATGCCTGAACTCTTGAGAGAGGAAATTAAGAAAGAGGATGTTTTTGAAAAGAATATGAAAATCCTTTTAAGTGACTTAGAGAAAGAAAAAGTGCTTATATTGGATTATCAGAATTTAATAGAAGCCGATACGATGTTCTATGATCTTGAACACCTGAATATGGAAGGGGCTAAAATTGTATCTCAGAAACTCAAAGATGACCTGCTACACTTAACATATATATACAATTAGTTTGCACTTAAGTTCAAGAAAACTGTTTCCAATATTTGTAAACACCTATAGCTTTTAACAAATGCATAGCGTTATCCACATTAAAAGAATCCGGTGAAGCTTTTAGTTCTTCCCATTCCTTGCAAATACGTTTCACATCACCAATATTTCTAAATTCAGAATGATTCATTTCTGAAATAATAGAATCCATTTCAAGAGCATCACGTTTTAATCTGGAAGTAATATCAGAACTCTGCTTTCCCTTTTTATTATTTAGCCGAATTTTATCGGGCAAAATTCCATCCATCATTTTTCTTAATACTTGTTTGCTTTCTTTACCAGTGTATATCTCATTTGGTATTGCTAATGATGTTGTAATCACCCTAATATCATTCGTTGGATCACGGAGTTCTAATCCTGTTTCATGTCCAACATGAGCACCGAAAGGCAACCGAGTTACCCCGTAATCAAGTATTAGAAAAGCATGTTCTTTAGCGGACTTATAACTACGATATTTATTATTATATATGTCATAACCCTTTTTTTTCATGAGTTCTTTGACATTTAAAGAAGTCATGAAAGAGCTATTACAGTAAGAAAGCTCAGAGATTGGATCACTTCCAAATTTTAACCTCTTATAAACACTTCCAAGGATATCGTTTTTAAAGATGATTGATGATACCGTTTTTTTAAGAGTAGCCTGTATGCCATTCCATTTTAAATAAAAAGGTAATGAAAGATTTTTATCAACCCCTTGCCAGGAAATCGTAGCATTTCCAAATTCTCCCATCAGAATCGACCCAAAAGAATTTTCGGCTGCCGTTTTAAAAATATCACACATCCAGAAACCATTTCCTGCTCCGTGAAGTGGCTCACCAAATAATTCTAGTGACATATCTACTCCTTCAAGCGGAGAAATAGCTTTTGAGTTAAGAAAGCTAAGGTGAATGTTGTTATACTTTTCTGTAATCGAATGAATATAAGGACGTTCATCTCCAAATAGCCTGTTACTTATTGTTTGGGATGGTTCAAAAAAAGGAACATGGCTAAAAGTTTGAAGAGATTTATCATCTTCAGCCAGTTGTAATGCTGCAAGTACACAAACTGTACTAGAATCCATTCCACCGCTTAATGTAGCTGCAGCTGGTTTATAGGATCGGAGCCTGGCTTTTACTGCCAAATTCATCTTTTCAAGTAGTTCTTCTGTATACTCTTCAATTCTCAACCCTTTTTTAACTTCTATCTCTTTAAAGTCCCAGTATTGCTGAATATCGATTCTTTTTTTAAAAACAACTATAAAATGTGAAGGGAGTAGTCGATTGATATTTTTATGAAATGTTTTATGAAAATCGCCAGGCCAAACGATTAATAAACGCATTATCATATACTCGTCTATCTCTTTATCAACAAATGAAAGGGGCAATAAAGCTTTATTTGAGGGGGCAAATGCAAAGACATTTTCATCTATGTAATAGTTTATGGACGTATAATCCCATTGATCACGAGCTATAAAAAGATCTTCACTATCGGTATGAAAGGCCACCAACGACCACTTCCCCAATAAGTAATCCACACAATCATGTCCCCATTTTAAGTACGCGTTAAGAATTAAATCGCCATCTGGAAAGTTTAATTGTTGATTGGAGGGAATGCCTAGCTTCAAGAATAGCTCCTCTCTATTGTCAATACGACCTTCAGCAGCAAAAATTAGATTATGCTCCTCCAAATTCTTAGGCATCTTTTCATGTACAGCCTCCGGAGTATTGTAAGTGAGCATATGCCCTATCGCAATATTATCTTTTACAATAAAATCATACCGTTCATGTGGGAAATGTTTTATTCCGCTAAACATTATGTCCAGGTCGTTGGACACTGGTTTTCCATTTCTATACCAAATACCAAATATTGTGCTCATTTCAAATAATTAGAAATGCTATCTATATGTCTCTTCATTGAATTATATATTTCAAACTTAAACAAGTACAGTTAATATATCCATTTGTTCAATGCAGATACAATCTTCAATGCAATTGGCTTTAAAAGAGTCGTCCTTGGAAGTGTTTGGTCCATACCAACAAAAAAACCCATGCAAATCAATGACTTACATGGGTTAGTGGTGGGCGATGAGGGACTCGAACCCCCGACCCCCTCGGTGTAAACGAGGTGCTCTAAACCAACTGAGCTAATCGCCCCTAGAAGGGCGACAAATATAGTAACATTTCAAATTGGGACAAAGAAAAATTTCATAAATTTGTTGTTTTATTAGTTAACACTGTTAACTTAAGGCATTAATTAATTCAATTATTTTATGGATACTATTAAAAATTCTAGCTTTACACCTGTTCTTGTTGACGGATGCCGAATTCCTTTTTTAAAATCGGGAACCGACTATAATGATTTAATGGCTTACGACCTTGGCAGAATGGCTATCCAAGGTTTGCTAGCTAGAAATAATGTAGACCCAAAAACGATTGATCGAGTTATAATGGGTTCTGTAATTCAGGAAGTCCGCACCAGTAACGTTGCTCGCGAAAGTGCTTTAGGCGCTGGCATCCCAAATACAGTTCCTGCTTTTACCGTTGCAATGGCTTGTATCTCCTCTAACCAAGCTATTACTTCTGGGATGGATTTAATCCAATCGGGACAAGCAAAAATCATTGTTGCTGGAGGAACCGAAACGATGTCGGATATCCCTGTGCGTTTCAAAAAGAAATTTCGCCAAAATATCCTTGCCGCTAGAAAGTACAAATCACCTTTAGAATTTGTGAAATTCTTTAAAGGGCTCGGAATCAAAGATTTTTTACCCGAACTCCCAGCTATCGCAGAATTTTCAACGGGAGAGACTATGGGGAAAAGCGCCGACCGAATGGCTGCTCGCTTTGGCATTTCACGTAACGACCAAGATGAATTTGCAATGCGTTCTCATCATTTAGCCGCTAAAGCAACCGTCGAAGGTTTGCTAGATGAGGAACTCATTCCCGCTAAAATCCCACCAAAATTCTCAGTTGCTGAACACGACAACGGTTTCCGAGCAGATACTTCGATGGAGCGACTTGCTAAACTTCGGCCTGCCTTCATTAAACCTCACGGAACCATAACTGCGGGCAACGCTTCCTTCCTAACCGATGGTGCTTCTGCATCTCTCATCATGGAAGAACAAACGGCACTTGCCCTCGGGTTAACACCAAAAGCTTATCTCCGAGCTTATAATTACGTTTCTCGAGATCCTGGCGAAGAATTGCTACTTGGCCCAGCTTATGCCACGCCTAATGTACTAGATGCGATGAATCTTTCTTTGGAAGATATCGACGTATTTGAACTTCACGAAGCTTTTGCAGGACAAGTATTAGCCGTTCTTGCCGCACTCGATTCCGATGATTTCGCTAAAAACTCTTTGGGTAAAGATTCAAAAATTGGAGCCATCCCGATGGATAAACTCAATACTCTTGGTGGCTCACTTTCAATTGGTCATCCTTTTGGTGCAACGGGTGTTCGCTTGGTAACTACAGCCGCTAATCGCCTAAACCGCGAAGGTGGAAAATACGCATTGGTAACCGCATGTGCCGCCGGTGGACAAGGACACGCAATTATTCTAGAGAGGTATTCAGCATGAGTTATTTAGAAATTTCTACAAAGAATGAAGTTGCCATTATTACGCTCAATCAACCAGATGCAAAAGTAAATACGCTGAATGAAGCGATGATGGAGGCTTTTTCTGATTTCTTAGATACGTTGGAGTCAGATGCATCGCTAAAAGGCGCGATTCTAATCAGTGGTAAAAAAGACAATTTTATTGCTGGCGCTGATATTGAAATGTTCAAAGCTCGTGATACTGCTGAAGAAATCGAACAATTAAGCCGAGATGGTCATGCTATTTTAGATAGAATCGAAGCTTTCCCAAAACCCATTGTAGTGGCTATTCATGGAAGCTGTATGGGCGGTGGATTGGAACTTTCGCTGGCTTGCCATTACCGAATCATATCCGAACATCCCAAAACCATTCTTGCTTTGCCAGAAGTTAAATTGGGAATTTTACCTGGCACAGGTGGCACACAACGTCTTCCTAGGCTCATTGGCATTCAAAAATCATTGACCTATATGCTAACGGGTAAAAACATCTTTGCTCGCCAAGCTAAAAAAATGGGTTTAGCGGATGAAAGTACACATCAACACGCTTTAGAAGAAGTTGCCATCAAAGCAGTTCACACTCTTTCTTCATCCAAAAAATTTGTTCGTAAAGACACTCGTTCCCTCACAGAAAAACTACTTGAAGGAAATCCCATCGGAAGGAACATCATTTTTAAGCAAGCAGCCAAACAGGCCTTCCGACAAACTAAAGGAAACTATCCCGCTCCTCCAAAAATCATCGAAGCGGTTAAATATGGATTTAAACATGGCAAACAAAAAGGGCTTCTGCACGAGTCAAAGCTTTTTGGCGAGCTAGGAGCTACAAAAGAGTCGCGCGCGCTTGTAAACCTATTTTTCGGGCTAACTGATGCAAAAAAGAATCCACATGCTGAACTTGTTAAACCTGTAGAACATATTGCTGTTTTAGGCGCAGGATTGATGGGTTCAGGAATTGCAGATGTGAGCATCAACAAAGGAAGATTCGATGTTCTTTTGAAAGATCGAGACCTTGCATCCGCAGCTAAAGGCGAGAAAGTAATTTGGGAAGCTCTTAACCTGAAATCTAAAAAGAGAATTATAACTTCTTTTGAGAGAGATCAGATTGCCAGCCGAGTTACAGGAACAGAATCCTACAAAGGCTTTGCTAAAACGAATGTTGTGATAGAAGCCGTTTTCGAAGACATCAACTTAAAACGAAAAATGGTAGCCGAAGTTGAAGCAATAACATCAGAACATTGTATTTTTGCTACTAACACTTCGTCGTTGCCTATTTCAGAAATTTCGAAAGGAGCTAAGCGTCCACAGAATATAATTGGGATGCATTATTTCTCTCCTGTGCAAAAAATGCCTCTCCTAGAAATTATAACCACGCCCCAAACGGCAGATTGGATAACAGCCACCGCTTACGACATCGGCGTAAAACAAGGCAAAACGGTGATTGTGGTAAACGACGGACCTGGATTTTATACCACTCGAATTTTAGCTCCATACATGAACGAGGCGTTGCTACTTCTTGAAGAAGGCGCTTCTATCGAGTTTCTTGATAAAGTGATGAAAGAGTTTGGATTCCCTGTTGGCCCAATGGCTCTTTTGGACGAAGTTGGCATTGACGTTGGCGCTCATGTTGGGGAAACTATGGAACCGATGTTTTCAGCTCGCGGAGCAAAATCTTCTACCAAAGCCCAAGAGCTTTTTGATGCCGGATATTTAGGTCGTAAGAATAAAAAAGGCATGTTTGTTTACGGCGAGGGAAAGAAGAAGGAAATTAACCAAGCCATTTATTCTCACTTTGGTGGTTCAAAAAGAACTAATCCGGACAAAGAAACAGCCCAACTCAGAATGGCTTTTACGATGGTTAATGAGGCTGCGTTCTGTCTACAAGAAGAGATTATCAAATCGCCAACCGATGGTGACTTAGGTGCAATTCTCGGACTCGGTTTCCCTCCTTTCTTGGGCGGACCTTTTCGTTATATCGATTCGCTAGGTGCTCAAGTTTTGGTTGATAAGATGAATGCCTTTGCTCATGAATATGGTCCTCGATTCAAACCAGCAGACATTTTAGTTGAGTATGCATCCCTGAAGAAAACATTTCATGGGTAATACTCTCCTTTCAAAAACTAGATTGATACTTCTTCGTGAGTTATAAACCCGTAATTCGGGAAAAATCCGCTCTGAAAAGAAGTTGTTAATAGTTTACACCTTCTTCCGATTCTAAATGTGTTTCAGTTTAGAAAACAGTATCTTTAGGGCTTAAAATTAATTTCTAGACAACTGTATCAATGAACGTACTTACATTTTTATTTTTGACACCTCCAGCTGAAGGTGGAGCAGATGGTGGCTTCATGAATCTTATTTTCTTAGGCGCTATTTTTGTAGTGTTTTATTTCTTCATCATTCGTCCACAAAGCAAACGCCAAAAAGATATTCAGCGTAAAGTTTCTGAAATGAAAAAGGGCGACAAAGTTGTTACCTCTTCCGGAATCATCGGTGTATTGAATGCTATTGAAGACGATTCTGTTCTTGTTGAAGTTGGTAATAGTGTTAAAATTCGTTTTCTAACCACTGCCATCACTGATGTGAACCCAAATAAGCCTGAAAAGAAAGACAAGTAAAGTCTCCAATACCATGGAAGAATCATTTCGCTTTAATACAATAACAGAAGCCATTCAAGATATCAAGAATGGAAAAATGGTAATAGTAGTTGACGATGAGGATCGCGAAAATGAGGGCGATTTCCTCATGGCAGCGGAACTAGTTACTACTGAAGCGATTAACTTTATGGTTACCCATGGTCGTGGTTTAGTTTGTGCTCCGGTTACCAAAGACATTGCGCAAAAATTCAAGCTAACCCACATGGTTACGGAAGGTGCTGACCCTGACGAGGCCAACTTCACAATTTCTATCGATCACAAGCGCTTAACAACTACTGGTATTTCTGCCGCTGACCGTGCAAATACCATTCGAGAACTTACAAGCGATGATGCCAAACCTGTCGATTTCCGTCGCCCTGGTCATGTATTCCCTTTGCTAGCTGTTGAAGGCGGCGTTCTACGTCGTGCCGGACACACCGAAGCAGCTATCGATCTCGCTCGACTCTCTGGACTTAAACCCATTGGTATTATTTGTGAGATTATGAACGAAAACGGCGATATGGCTCGTGTTCCAGATCTCATCAAGATGGCGAAAGAGTTTGATATGAAACTCATCACCATCAAAGATCTTATTGCTTACCGTAACGACAATGAATCTCTTGTTCATGAAGTGATGGACATCAAAATGCCGACGATGTACGGCGATTTTAAACTCCGCGCTTTTGAAGAAAATCTTTCTGGGGATATTCACCTAGCACTAACCAAGGGCACTTGGGCTAAAGATGAACCTGTACTCACCCGAGTGCACTCTTCGAATTTGATTGGTGACATCTTTGGCGCTAGAAATTCTGATACTAGCGAACAACTGCATCAAGCGATGCTCCAAGTTGAGCGCGAAGGAAAAGGTGTAGTACTTTACATGAATAGAAACCAACGAGGTTCTGTACTTGTAAACCAGCTAAAAACCTTAAAGTTGATGCAGGAAGGCAATTTTGAAACTGAAGAAGAAGAGAACAATAATCCTAAAAAAGGTGATTCTCGAGATTACGGAATTGGAGCTCAAATCTTACGAGCATTAGGGGTTAGAAAACTTAGATTACTATCTAACAATCCAGTAAAAAGAATAGGCATTAATAGCTTTGGCTTAGAAATTGTTGAACAAGTTCCTATAGAACACTCATTCAACTTTGCTACAAATAAATACAAGCTCGAAAAAGAAAGCTAAACCGTTGGGTACGCTTTCTTTTATAGAACTATGATAAGGGTTTAGTCCTTACCCTCACCAATAACTTTTTGTGATAACGTTTCTAAATCGTCATCACCATTCGCCTCATCGTTATTCATTTCGATTTCCAGTAATTCTTCGTCCGACTCTAATTGTAATAGTCTTCTATTAAATACAAAGAGTACAATAATGGATACAGAAATGGCTATATCTGCAACGTTAAAGATGTACGGAAAAACAGCTTTATTACCAATTCTAAGGCTAAAATGTATAAAATCTATTACGTGGCCTTCGAGAACTCCACCATAACCATATACATACCCCATAAATAGTCTGTCAGAAATATTTCCGAAAGCGCCACCAAGAACTAAGCCCATGCAAATCAGATAACCAATTTTGGCCTGCTCTATAGTTTTAAATAGATATATTAAAATACCTATGGTTGCAACAATAGCTATTACACTAATTGCCCAAGTGGGTAAAATATTAATTCCCATTGCCATACCTTCGTTTTTAACGAGGTAAAACTCCAGCCAGCCTTCAACAATTGTGTAATCTTGAAGGGTCGCTGATGTTCGAACAATCCACTTGGTCAGTTGGTCTAATCCAAGAACAAGTACTGCTGGTACAAAAAGTGCTAGTAATTTTTTCCGATTCAAACTAATAGATGTTAACGACGCTTCAGTTTTGCGTCAATGCTAAGTTGAGTATGCGGAACAGCTTCTAGACGACCTTTCGCAATCTTTTTGCCAGTAACCTTACAAACTCCGTATGTTTTGTTGTCAATGCGCTTTAAAGCATCATCAAGATACTTAACAAACTTGCGTGTACGGTTTAGAAGAACATAGTTTTTCTCACGCTCTTGCGCGTCGGTACCCGCATCGGCCATATGAAAAGAATACGCAGACTCATCCGACGCGTTTTCCATGCTTTCACGCAAAGAACGCTGTAAGTTTTCTAACTCATCGGTAGAATCTTCTAGTTTTTTCGTGATAATACCACGGAAATATTCTAGTTCTTCGTCACTATATGGAGATACCCTTTCTTGGGTTTTTGAATCTTTAGCCATCATCGTACTTATTAAGAATTTACATTTCTACGAACTGATATCTTACAATCAGCACCACCAATTTCCCAGTCTTTCATAAAATCTGAAACATCCAGCAACTCGAAATCTATTTCTTCAGCTAATGTTTCTTGTTTGATGTAATCTTTCATCGAAACAACAGCTTCTTTAAGTTCGTCTGAACCTTCAAATCCTATAATAATTCTATCAACTACATCGAAATCCGCTTCTTTACGCATGTTCTGAGCGCGATTTACGAACTCTCGTGCTAAACCTTCTAGCTTTAACTCATGGCTTAGCTCGGTATCTACAGCAACGCTTAAACCACGTTCCGTTTCAACTTTCCAGCCTTCTAGCCCGGTTCGTATAATATCTAGCCCATCGGATTCAATCCTAACAATGTCGCCATCACCAAGATCTATTTCGATAAATCCATTTTTCTCAAACTCTGATAATGCATCTGTTCCAAGATCTCGAACTTTAGCAGAAACAGCTTTCATCTTAGGCCCTAATTTTTTCCCTAGTACTGGGAAATTAGGCTTCGCCGTTTTGTGAACAATGCCTGAGTCGTCGTCTACAAACTGAATTTCTTTTATATTCACTTCTTCCAGAATAATATTCTTAACCGACTCAATAGCTACGCGTTCTGCGGCATCCTTGATTGGTAGAATTATTCTTGGTAGAGGCTGGCGAACATTCATATCGATTTGGTTTCTGATTCTCAACACGATGGTAGAAATCAGACGAGCCATATCCATTTTATGCTCTAAACTCTTATAAATAGCCGTTTCTTCTACAGTAGGGAAAAACGACAAATGCACCGAGTCTTCTTCTAGCCCAGTAACCTTATTTAGGTTTTGGTATAACCAATCGCCAATAAATGGGCTAATTGGACTAATCATTTTACTGAGACTTTTTAAGCACTCATATAGAGTTTGGTAAGCCGCTGTTTTATCGAGCGTATTACCTTCTTTCCAGAATCGGCGACGATTACGGCGCACATACCAGTTACTTAACTCTTCTACAAAATCCTCGATGGCACGTGCAGCTTTAGTAGGCTCATAATCTTCTAAGAACTCTTCAACCAACTTAATGGTCGTATTCAATCTTGAGATAACCCACTGATCAATTTCTGGGCGCTCATTTATTGAGATCTGCGTTCCAGAGTATGTAAAACCATCAATATTAGCATACATCGCAAAGAAAGAATAGGTATTCACGATGGTGTTAAAGAACTTTCTTTGAACTTCTTTCAATCCATCTTCGCTGAACTTGAGGTTTTCCCAAGGGGAAGAGTTACTCATCATATACCAGCGAACGGTATCAGCACCATAAGTACCAATAATTTCGAATGGGTCAACAGTATTGCCCTTCGACTTACTCATTTTCTCGCCTTTCTCGTCGAGAACAAGTCCGTTTGAAATCACATTCTTAAATGCTTCTTCATCAAAAAGCATGGTTCCTAATGCATGCAATGTATAAAACCAACCACGAGTTTGATCTACACCTTCTGCAATAAAATCGGCAGGGTAGTTGTAGCTAAATTCATGATCATTTTCGAATGGATAGTGCCATTGTGCAAAAGGCATAGCACCAGAATCGAACCATACATCTAGCAAATCAGGAATTCTACGCATGGTTGCACCGTTAGGTCCTGCCCATGTAATTTCGTCAATGTAAGGACGGTGTAAGTCCATTTCTTCGAGCTCAGAAATTCCAGCTTTCTCACGTAGTTCTTGAATACTTCCAATACACTCAACATATTCTGGATCTTTATCACTCACCCAGATAGGAATTGGAGTTCCCCAATATCTTTGTCTTGAAACGGCCCAATCCACGTTATTTTCTAGCCAAGTACCAAAACGTCCAGAGCCTGTACTTTCAGGCTTCCAGTTTATCTTTTTATTAAGCTCAACCATGCGATCTTTCACGCTTGTTGTTCTAATAAACCATGATTCAACAGGATAAGACATCAACGGTGTGCCTTTTCTCCAATCGAATGGGTAGTTGTGAATACAAGTTTCGTGACGAAACATGAGCCCTTTTTCTTTAATGGCTCTAGCAATCTCTTTGTCTGCGTCTTTAAACCATTGGCCTTCAAAGTCAGCTACTTGGTTTGTAAAACAACCATCACGATCTACAGGGTTGAACATTGGAATCCCAGCAGTCTTACACGACTCATAATCATCAGCACCGTAAGCTGGAGCAGTATGAACAACTCCAGTTCCGTCTTCTGTGTTTACGTAATCGGCAGGAATTACTCTCCACGCTTGTGATTTCTCAATTTCAGCAAAAGCGTAATCGAAAATTGGCTGATAAGTTCTACCAATTAAATCTGCTCCAGAAATATCTTCTATAAGTACATACTCGTCTCCAAACACTTGGTTTAAACAAGCTTTAGCAACGATGAAATTCTCATTATTATGACCAACTTTAACGTACTCTAGCTTAGGATTAACCGCCAAAGCCATGTTTGAAATGGTGGTCCAAGGAGTGGTAGTCCAGGCTAAGAAATATGTATTCTCTTCGCCGTCAGCTTTAAACTTTACAAAAATGGACGGGTCTTGCGTTTCTTTATAGCCTAAGCTAACCTCGTGCGAGGAAAGAACAGTACCACTACCAGGAGAGTACCATTGAATTTTATACCCTTTATATACCAAATCCTTGTTGAAGAGCCTATGAAAAGCCCACCAAACAGATTCGATATACTCGTTTTTAAAAGTAACGTATGGATCTTCTTGATCAACCCAATAAGCCATTCTTGAGGTTAAGTCGTCCCAAAGATCTTTGTACTTGAGAACACTTTCGCGACATTTCGCGTTGTATTCAGCAATTCCATAATCCTCAACTTGAGAACGGCCCTTAAGCCCAAGTGCTTTTTCTACTTCAATTTCTACGGGCAGCCCGTGAGTATCCCAGCCAGCTTTTCGCTCAACTTTAAACCCTTTCAATGTTTTGTATCTACAAAACATATCTTTTACTGTCCTCCCCATTACATGGTGGATTCCGGGTTTACCATTGGCTGTTGGAGGTCCTTCATAGAAGGTAAAAGGGATACCGTCTTCACGGGTTTCCAGACTTTTTTTGAAAATCTGGTTTTCCTTCCACCACTTAAGAATCTCTAGTTCTACCTTGGGGTAATTTAGTTGCTTTATTTCTTCAAACTTTTTCGACATAAAAAGTGTGTTGTCCGACAAATAGTTTTTAAGCCTCAAATATACAAAAACCTAATGAAAAGCTGACATTTCATATGTCATTTTATTTTGGCCATCTTTGTAGATTCCCGTAGAATATTCGCTTTTGTAGCTCTATACTATGCCTCGAGCTTATTCTTGATTATAGCTTTTGCAAAAATTAGAAATTTACTTACTCCATGAACTCATATCTGCGCACCATTTCGAAAGAAAACCCTTACAAATTATGCTTTGTTTGCCTCGGTAATATATGCCGAAGCCCAACCGCCGAAGGACTTTTCATCCATAAAGTTAAAGAAGCAGGCCTAGCTAGCTATTTTTTTATTGATTCTGCAGGAACGGCTGCTTATCACACCGGAAATAGAGCAGACCGACGTAGCCAAGCCACTGCGAATGCACACGGCATTGCATTGCCATCACTGGCACGAAAGTTTGTTTATGCCGATTTGGAGGATTTTGATTTAGTATTAGCAATGGATTCAGAAAACTTTGCCAATTTACGGCATTTGGATACCCGTGGGCGCTACAACGACAAAATTAAATTAATGCGCCACTTCGACCCTACACCCGATGATGGCGAAGTACCCGATCCATATTATGGAGGTGAACAGGGTTTTGAGAATGTTTTTCAGATGATAGACCGCAGCTGCACTACTTTACTGAACGAGCTTTTGCCTTATGTTGAGAGATAAGTAGTAAGGAATAGGATTTTAATCAGGATTTCTATTTATGGAAGAATGGTTAACCATTTAAAGCAGAGCTACGGAACGAGAGGAAAACCAATAGAAGCTCTCACTCATCCCTGTAGATGTTAGATAATTCGTTGACAGAAATAACTTATAGATTGCTCACAAAGCCCAGAGTGTTAATTAGCCCACCAAACCATATCGACGTTTAGAATTATTGGCGAAGAAAAAACGCAATGGAATCGACGTCTCCACAAGGAGCAATCATTCCACACAGGCTCGAGCTTGAATGTGGGAAAAATAAACGTAGACCATTGGAATGATTGAGTCGATGCAATGAAGTTCGCGCCAATTATTCTTGTCGAGAGCTTTTGGTACTCGCCTGCCCCGAGCATTCGGGGGCGGAACAAAAGTACAACCCTCAACGAGATGAATGTATTAGCGGCTCGGCAAAATATGAGGGTACGGTCAGCTATCGCCTACAAACAAAACCATTGCTTTTTAATAGCTGTGAAGATCCTTCAGAGGTATCTTCAGGATGACAGTGAGCGTTGTTTAATTTATTAAACCACCAAAAGACTAGTTTTATCACACTAAAAATCTACAGCTACTTGCCAACCTCTTTTCGAATTATGGGTGCCACTTTGGTCGCAAAGAGCTCTATCGATTCAAGCATTTTCTTGTGAGGTAGCGTCCCAACACTCATCTGCATTAAAAACCGATCGTGCTTAAATATTTCATATTGATACATAATCTTGTCGATAATCTGCTGTGGGCTTCCAACAAAGTTTGCACCATCTATTTCAGTAGAAGCCTCAAACTGGTGGCGGCTCATTGGAGGCCAGCCTCTTTCTAGTCCTAACTTATCCATGGTTTGCTTGAAGGCAGGAAATGCTGTTTCTATTGCTTCCTTATCTGTTTTTGCAATAAACCCATGAGAGTTTATACTCAATTTCGGAGCGGATTTTTTGGCATCCAAAGCTCCTCTCTTATGATAATCTGCAAATTCTTTAAACCGAGAAGGCTGCCCTCCTATTATTGCCAATGCCATCGGTAAACCTAAGGCTCCTGTTACATACGCAGATTTTGGTGTCCCACCAACCGCTCTCCAAATAGGTAATTTCTCTTGTACAGGCTGTGGGTAAATCCCTCTGTTTTCGATTGCAGCTCTATATTTACCCGACCAAGTTATAAACTCGCTTTCTCGTAAATTTAAAAGCAATTCCAACTTCTCCTCAAAAAGCTCTTCGTAATCTTTGAGGTCGAATCCGAAAAGTGGAAATGATTCAATAAAAGAACCGCGACCAACCATAATTTCAGCACGACCTTTAGAAAGTAAATCTAAGGTGGCAAACTGTTGATAAACGCGAACTGGATCTTCGGAACCTAACACCGTCACTGTACTTGTCAAACGGATTTGTTTCGTTCTTGCAGCAGCCGCAGCTAAAATCATAGATGGTGCTGATGCTACATACTCCTCTCTATGATGTTCACCAATGCCAAACATATCTAACCCTGCTTGATCTGCCAACTCTATTTCTTCCATCAAGTTCTGAAGACGCTGAGCTGGATGAAGCTTCTCCCCCGTTTCGGGGTTTTGGGTATTATCGACGAAAGTAAAAAGACCTAATTCCATAATTGCAGATTAAATAATCGGATTCTTAAGGGTAATCATTATTTTTGAATAGTAATTCCCATTCTAACATTCATATTCCAAAGATGGCCGTTCAAAAAATAGTAAGTCTAGTACCAAGCCTTACAGAGTTACTGATAGATCTCGGGTTATCCGAAAGGTTAGTTGGTCGGACTCGTTTTTGTATCCATCCAGCAAATGAAGTTGCACAAATTCCCATCATTGGCGGAACCAAAAATCCGAATATTGAAAAGATAATTTCTCTTGAACCAGATTACATACTTGCAAACAAAGAAGAGAATAGACAAGAGGACATCGAGGAGCTTCAAAAACACTGCAATGTCCATTTAACAGATATCAATACCATTCCCGATGCATTAGCTGCTATTACTGAGATTGGAAAAGAGCTAGATGTAGAAGAGAGAGCTCATCAGATTTCAAGAGACATAAGCCTCGTTCTCAACCAAAAGCCCAGCTTTGAATCCTTAAAAACTGCCTACTTTATTTGGAGAGAACCTTGGATGGTAGCAGGTTCGGAAACATATATTCACGATGTTATGCGGGAATGGAATTTAGAAAACGCTTTTGATGAACAACCTCGCTATCCAGAAATTGATTTGGATGAGCTCCAAAAATCAAAACCTGATTTGATTCTCCTAAGTTCTGAACCTTACCCCTTTAAAGAGAAGCATATTTCAGAAATAAAGAAATACTGTCCAAATGCTACCATAGAGCTCATTAACGGAGAATGGTTTAGCTGGTATGGCTCGGGAATGATTCAAAGTTTTAAAGCTCTCACCCAATGGAGAAAAGGGTTACGTGCTAATTAGATAATCGATGGAGGTTTACAGAGCCCCAGCACAGCATTCATCTTCTTTTATTCACTATTTACTTTATTCCAAAACTTCAAATCTCTCCAATTTATAGCGGGAATCATTTGCGAAGGAATACGCCCTTCCGACCTTCTCATCTCAATTTCACCCTCAACAGCTGCAACTTTTTCAGGATATTTATAAAAATCTAGATGATTGAGCATTCCGAACAAATCGGCGTTTGAGTACTCGGAAAAGTCTTTCATGGGGCTAATCGTATTTGAGATGCTATGGTTAATTAGTTCATTTTACAAATTCTTAATAAGATAAATAAACATTTCTTGCAACCTGTTGCGTCTTTTAACGTGGAACATTCAGAATCTAAAAACAAGAGCAATTCGCCATGAAGAAATTAGCATTATCAATATTCGCCATAATTATTCCGTTAACTTTAGTTGGAAATCCTTTTAACGGAAGTGATGAACTCATCATTAAAAAAGAGAATCTAGAAAGCTTCCAAGATATGGTACTTCACTATTCGGGTGACGTTAAAGTTCTATACGCTGAAACACCAAGCATCACTCTAATTGGATACAAAAATTGTGTAGATAATATGGAAGCTACCGTTAGTTCGAACACGCTAAATCTACGCTCTAAGTCTGACACAAATAACTGTATTGTTGAGGTAGTTATTGAAGCCCCAGAAGTTAGAGATGTTGCAGTACATGGCGGTGGTTTTGTTGACCTAACAAACGTTAGTAGCGACACTATGTTTGTTTCTGTATACGATGGCGGATTAATTCGCTTACTAGCACACGACTTTTTATACGCTAAGATTATCAATGACGGCGAAATTACATATGTTGGTAATCCAGAGTTACACACTGACATTGTTGGCCGTGGAAGGATTAACAGAGTAGATCCAATTGAGTACTTCACACATTACAAAGCTACTCTATAGTTCTTTAGTTGAGCACATTTAAAGTTTTCAGATTGTTATAAAGGAATGGTTTTTTAGCCATTCCTTTTTTTTATACTCTTTATAGCCAACGAATTAAAATAAACAGAATGCAAAGCGTAGAGGACTATATTCTAGATAAAGAAGGCGATCAACGTGAGGTTCTTCTTTACTTTCATGATCTAATCTCGTCCTTTCCTGGCGTCACGGCAAAGATTCGTTTTCACATTCCATTCTACTATCAGAAAACTTGGGTTTGCTACTTGAATCCACAAAAGAATGGCAAAATCTCACTCTGCTTTTTACGAGGATACGAACTTTCGAACGAACATAAACTTCTAGAAAGCAAGGGACGAAAACAGGTTTTAAGTATAGATTTTGCTAGTGTCGAAGATATTCCTCAAAAAGAAATCCTTGAGATTATAAACGAAGCCCTGCTTCTAGATGAAACCATCCCTTACAAACCATTTGGCAAGCGAATTAAAGAATAAAAGTACTAATCGACGTGATTCTAAATCTATTTAAAATTCTTTATCACTGCGTTAAAGCGCTCACTAATTTCTTTATTCCCCAAATTGCCGATACTGCCCTCATGCGTATGATTTAGATTTTTTGGTGGCGTAAAGGTACCCTCTTCAATTTGTTTTGCAACCTGAACATAAGCTTCTCTAAAAGGTACGCCTTGAAGAACCAACTCATTCACAACTTCAACAGAAAAAGTAAGTTTGTATTTAGGGTCGTCTAGAATATGCTCATTCGCAGTAATTTTGCTAGCAGCATATTCGGTGATGAACAAGCAATCCTTTAAGTCTTGAATGGCTGGAAGAAGCAGTTCTTTGAGTAACTGAAAATCTCGGTGATAGCCAGATGTCAAATTACCAATGGCCATCATTATTTGATTTGGGAGAGCTTTTAACACATTTGTCTTAGCGCGAATAAGCTCGAACACATCCGGATTTTTTTTATGCGGCATGATGCTTGAACCTGTCGTCAAATCATCAGGTAGCGTTACAAAAGCAAAATTCTGGCTGTTATATAGGCATACATCTGAAGCAAATTTGTTAAGTGTCCCAGCTAAGCCTGCCATTGCAAACGCTAAGGTTTGCTCAACTTTACCACGTCCCATTTGTGCATAGATTACATTTCTATTCATACCATCGAAACCGAGTAACTCTGTGGTCAATGTTCGGTTTAAAGGAAATGACGAACCATAGCCAGCCGCAGAGCCTAGTGGATTTCTATTCACGATTCTATACGTAGATTCTAGCAAAACCAAATCGTCTACTAAACTTTCTGCGTAGGCGCCAAACCATAGCCCAAAGCTTGATGGCATAGCTGCTTGAGTATGTGTATAACCAGGAAGCAAAATCGCTTTAGTAGCTTCGCTTTGCTCTATTAACGAGTTGAAAAGTGTTTCTGAAAGTGTCGCAATTTCCTTGATTTGGTCTCTTAGATACAATCGAAGGTCGACAAGAACTTGATCATTTCTTGAACGACCAGAATGTACTTTCTTACCAACATCGCCCAAAGTTCGAGTTAGCATCAACTCTATTTGAGAATGCACATCCTCTACACCTTCTTCAATCTCGAAGGTACCTTTTTCAATTACTTCGTCAAGAATGCGTTGTAATTCTTTAGTAAGAATTTCGAGTTCGGATTTTTCCAGCAAACCAACCGACTCAAGCATAGTGATGTGCGCCATTGTACCCTGCACGTCATATTTAGCAAGCTCTAAATCTAGATCGCGGTCTTTGCCTACGGTAAATGCTTCAATAAAAGCATCTGTTTTAATTCCTTTTTCCCACAGTTTCTTGGCCATAATCTCTTTGTTTTAAAACTTCTTGAACGCTGTTCTTATTTCTTAATAAAAATGGGCTTTAGAGCCCCATTATTAACTGATTGTTAATTCATTTAGTAGATTGAGATAAATCTCGATTCCACCACTAATTTCTTTCAAATAAATATACTCATCGGCTGTATGCGAACGATGCGTATCTCCAGGCCCCATTTTGATACATGGAAATGGCATGTGCACTTGGTCGGACATCGTTTGTGAGCCATAAGTTACAATTCCCATCTCCTTACCTTTCTTTACAATGGGATGGTTCGAATCGATACCAGAAGCATTTAAATTTAGCGACCGCGGACGAACATCGCAGCTAACGTATTCGCGAATAATTTCGACTATTTCCGAATTTGAATAAAATTCATTTGGTCGTACATCAACAACAAATCTACACTCATCAGGAACCACATTATGTTGCGAGCCTGCTTCAACCTGTGTAACCGTCATATTTATGCCACCGAGAACTTCCGATTTTTTATCGAATTCGAAAGATTTAAACCACTCAATATCTTTAAGAGCCTTGTAGATTGTATTTTCTCCTTCGCCACGGGCAGCATGCCCACTAACGCCATGAGCAACACAATCTAGAACAATTAAACCACGCTCTGCGATTGCCATATCCATCATAGTTGGCTCGCCTACAACACCTAAATCGATAACTCCTAAATCGTCTAGTACAATAGGAACTCCCTGTTTGCCTGAAGTTTCCTCTTCTGCAGAAGCCAAAAATACTAAATTGTATGGCTGAGGGCATTGAGATAACTCCAAAAACACATGTAATAAGCTCACTAGTGGTCCACCAGCATCATTACTACCAAGGCCGAATAATTTCCCGTCTACAACTGTTGGCGAAAATGGATCGAATGTCCACTTTGACGTTGCCTTTACGGTATCATGATGAGAGTTTAGCAAAATAGTTGGTTTGCTAGGATCTCGTTCGCCAGCCCAAGCCCAAATATTATTCAATTTCCGCTGTGGCGAGTGGCCGTGCTCTTTCAAGTAATCGAAAATAAGGTCGCCAGTTTTGTCTTCCTCACTACTATACGATTGTATAGAAATCAATTTTTTTAAAAACTCTACCGCTTTTCCTGATATAAACTCGACGTTACTCATGATAACAGTACAGTGCCTTTATGATTCTCATTTACAGCATCAAATGCAGTGATTTTCACTCTTGAAACTCCTTGTGCTAAAGCTTGGAATCCAAGATCTAACTTAGGAATCATACCGTCGGTAATGATTCTTGCCTCTTTCAGTTGCTTATATAATTCTCTAGTAATTTCAGGAATTACTTTCCCTTCGTTTAACACACCTGGTTGATCGAAACAAAGTAGTAGTTCGGTTTCCATCTCTTTACATAATGCAGAAGCCACAAAAGAAGCGATTGCGTCTGCATTAGTATTAAGCATATTCCCAAAACCATCATGTGTTAAGGGTGCTAATACGGGCACTACATCCGACTCAATCAAGCCAAACAATGCAGATCCATTTACTTTTTCAATATCTCCAACCCATCCAAAATCCACCGGCTTTACATCTCTTTTCTTTGCTTGGATGATGTTTAAGTCAGCGCCTGTTAATCCAATAGCATTGATATCCAAAGCTTGCAAGCCCGCTACAATTTTTTTATTAACCAAGCCTCCATACACCATCGAAACTACATCTAGAGTAGCACGGTCAGTAATTCTTCTTCCCTCAACCATTTCTGATTTTATACCCAATTTCTCACCAATTTTAGTAGCAATTACGCCACCGCCATGTACTAATAATTTGGGGCCTTTTATTTCGGCAAAATCTCTCAAAAAGCTTTCTAATGTTGCATCATGTTCTGCAACTTTTCCACCAATCTTAACAACCTTGAGTATTTCACTCATTCATCTTCTCCAATAATCTCTTTAATACTGTCTGCATTGAAACGATTCTATTTCCGGCCTCTTCAATCACCAAGCTACTTCCACCATCCAAAACGGCATCTTCTACAATTACGTTACGGCGAACCGGAAGGCAATGGAGGAATTTTCCTCCGTTTGTGCTATTCATCTTTTCTTGACTTACCATCCAACTTGGATCCGTAGAAAGGATTTTTCCATAATCTTTAAAGTTACTCCAGTTTTTTGCGCATATAAAATCCGCACCTTCAAAAGCTTTGTTCTGATCGTATTCAATCTTAGCGCCCTGAGTAAACTGCTCATCTAGTTCATAACCTTCAGGGTGTGTAACTACCACATCATAATTTGCTGCACAGGTCCATTCTGCGAACGAATTAGCAACAGCTTGCGGTAAAGCTCTTGGATGTGGAGCCCATGTTAGTACCACTTTCGGCTTCGCTATTTTTTTGTGCTCCTCAATCGTAATTAAATCTGCAAGAGCTTGTAATGGATGTCCCGTTCCAGATTCCATATTAATAATAGGTGCGGGGCAATACTTTGCAAACGCAGTTAATATTGGTTCGCTATAATCATCGTCTTTGTTTTTTAAATCTGCAAAAGCACGAATTGCCACCATATCGAAATAAGAGCCAATTACAGCCGCTGCTTCTTTAATGTGTTCTGCCTTATCGCCGTTCATCACAACGCCGTCACCAAATTCTAACTTCCAGCCTTGGCTACCAATGTCTAGCACAACAGCTTCTAATCCAAGATTATATGCCGCACGCTGTGAACTGAGACGAGTACGTAAACTAGGGTTCAAAAACAGTAGGCATATTGTTTTGTTTGTGCCTAAGGTTTTCCAAGCAAAAGGTGTTTTCTTTACTTCTGCTGCCTCAGCTAACAAGCTCTGCAAGTCGGGGACATCATGTATATTTATGAACTGTTTCATTACAATACTTTTTTAAGTGACTCAATAAGGAGATCAATCTCCACTTTACTAACATTCAATGGCGGTAATAAGCGCAATGTGTTTTTGTTTGATGATGAGCCTGTAAATATCTGATGCTCAAACAACAGCTTTTTTCGTATTTCTGCTACTGGGAATTCAAGCTCTACACCGATCATCAACCCTTCGCCACGCAATTCTTTTAACCCTAGAATATCGCCGATTTGCTCCGTTAAATAACGTCCCATCTCTTTGGTATTCTCTAAAAGATTTTCCTCTTCAATAACTTCTAACACCGCTAGAGATGCAGCACAAGCCAAATGATTACCCCCAAAGGTTGTACCTAACATTCCATGAACGGCTTTAAATTTTGGATGTATTAGCACTCCTGCTACAGGAAATCCATTCCCCATTCCTTTAGCAACGGTAATCAAATCTGGCTCAACACCTGAATGCTGATGAGCAAAAAACTCACCTGTTCTACCATAACCAGATTGGATTTCGTCTAGAATTAGAACCGTTTCGTGGATGTCGCAAAGTCGGCGCACTTCTTGCAGAAAAGCTGTTGTTGGAATTTGAATACCACCAACGCCTTGAATTCCTTCAATCAACACGCAACAAACATCGCCTTTTTCTAGTTCGGCTTTAGTCGCTTCTAAGTCATTCCATGGCAAACGAACAATTTCAGCACCTTCGTTTACTGGAAAAAGAATATTCGGGTTATCAGTTGCAGCAACAGCAAGCGATGTTCTACCGTGAAAACCTTTCTCATAAACCAGAACTTTTCTGCGCTTGTTATATGCTGATGCTACTTTTAACGCATTCTCGTTCGCTTCAGCGCCAGAGTTGCATAAAAACAGATTCCAGTCTACATATCCAGAAAGTTCACCCAGTTTTGTTGCGAGTTCTTTTTGGATGGAAATGACAACTGAGTTTGAGTAAAAGCCAATTTTGCTAAGTTGCTCATTGATGCGTTTAACGTAATGAGGATGTGTATGCCCGATAGAAATGACCGCATGACCGCCATAAAAATCTAAATACTTAGTTCCTTGATCATCCCATAAATAGCAACCTTCAGCTTTAACAGGTTCTACATCAAATAATGGATAGACTTCAAATAGTTTCATTCTGTGATACGGTTAATTTTTTCGAAAGAAGTAACAATCCCTTTAATAAGTGCAGAGCTTAAACCTTGATGTTCCATCTCGTTCAATCCGGCAATGGTACAGCCTTCAGGTGTAGTTACTTTATCTATTTCAGTTTCGGGATGAGCTTCGCTTTGCATCAATAATGAAGCCGCACCACGAGCTGTTTGCACTGCAATTTTCTGAGCTTCCGCAGAATCAAAACCTAATTGAATTCCTCCTTGGGTTGCCGCACGAATATATCGTAGAAAAAATGCGACTCCACTTGCCGCCAAAACGGTTGCAGCTTTCATCATGCGCTCTTCAATAATCAAAGTATCGCCTAAAGCTTTTAAAAGATGTTCAACCTTTTCAACCTCGTTCTTTGCCTTTTTATTAGCACAAAGGCAGGTCATAGATTCTGCAATTTCAGCTGCTGTATTTGGCATAGATCTAACGATAGCATAATCGCCTTTTAAGTAGCCCGAAATTACGTCCAAGCTTACGCCAGTGATGGTAGAAATGAGTACGTGTTTTTTGGAATCTAACACTTCTTCAATTTCAGCGAGCAGAGCACCTAATTGTTTAGGCTGAACACAAAGAAATATATACTTGGCATCTACAACAGCGCTTTTGTTATTGGTAGTTACTTTAAAGCCATTCTCTTTTTGCTTCTCTAATTTAGTAACGTTTCGGCGTGTAAGTGTAAATTGACTTGCCTCGCAAACACCTGCTTTCACAAAGCCTTTTGCAACTGAAAGACCTAAATTTCCTGCGCCTAATACCGCGATATTTTCTTTAATTTTCATAATTAAAATGCAACAGATTTGAGATTAAGGCCTGTGATTTCATCCAAGCCAAACATGAGGTTCATACTTTGAACAGCTTGCCCAGAAGCGCCTTTTACTAAATTGTCGATGACACCAATAATTAACATTTGTTCTCCCTCTTTTTGAATATAGAGAAGTGCTTTATTGGTATTGGCAACTCGTTTTACATCAGGGTTTGTATCCGTGATGTGTACGAAAGGCTCATTTTTATAAAACTCTGTGTAGAGCGCTTTCACTTCTTCTTCTGAAGCGTCTAATTTCAGATAACAAGCTGCTAAAATTCCTCGAGTGAATGTTCCTCTCATTGGAATGAAATTCACATCTTTATCAAAGTTCGGCTGGAGCTGTTTTAAACTCTGCTTTATCTCTGCAAGGTGTTGATGTGTGAATGCTTTGTAAACCGACGCATTGTTATTTCGCCAACTAAAGTGCGTAGTAGAGGAAGGATTCTGTCCTGCACCCGTACTTCCTGTAATTGCCGAAATATGCACATCTTGGTTAAGCAACCCTGCTTTAGCTAATGGAAGTAGTGAAAGTTCAATAGCAGTTGCAAAACATCCTGGATTGGCAATATTCTGTGCTTTTTTAATTTCTGCTTTGTTGATTTCAGGCAGACCATATATAAAATCGTGCGAAGCATCTTCGATTCTGAAATCGTTACTCAAATCGATGACTTTGGCACCTTCCGGAACTAGTCCATCTTCCAAAACCTGCTTCGATTTACCATGCCCAGAACATAGGAAAACTACATCCAAGCCTTCAGGCAAATTCTCAGTGAAAGTTAGCTTTATATCGCCTTCTAAATCTGAGTGAGCTACATAGAGCTCTTTACCAGCGTGACTTCTACTTTGAACGGCAACAAGTTCCGCTTCAGGATGATTAAGTAAAATACGAATTAGCTCTCCTGCGGTGTAACCCGCTCCACCTATAATTCCAACTTTAATCATCATCTTGTACCGATTGTTGGATAAGTGTTGCGTTGGCAAGAATTTTGGTAAATCCTTTTACGTCATCGCCACTCCAACCTTGGTTCATTTCGCCGTATTGGCCAAATTTTGAAGCCATTAAATCGAATTTTGATTCAATGCCTTGTAACTCAAAACGTTTTGGTTCCAATTTTACAAAAACTTTACCCGTTACTTTTCCTTGAGTGTTTTCCAAGAAAGCTTCGATATCGCGCATAACTGGATCAAGAAATTGAGCTTCGTGCATCAACATTCCATACCATTCGCCTAATTGATCTTTCCAATATAACTGCCATTTTCCAAGTACATGCTTTTCAAGTAGCTGGTGCGCTTTGATAGTGATTAGGGAAGCTGCCGCTTCAAAACCAACTCTTCCTTTAATACCAATGATTGTATCACCAACGTGGATGTCACGCCCAATTCCGTAAGGCGCTGCAATCTGCTCAAGCTTTTTAATAGCCTCAACAGGAGAAAGGATTTCTCCATCAATACCAACTAATTCGCCTTTTTTAAACTCTAGCTCAATAATTGATTCATCTGTTTTGGTGATTTTAGTAGGCCAAGCTTCATCCGCTAAATACTTATGAGATGTAAGTGTTTCAGCGCCACCAACCGATGTTCCCCACAAACCTTGGTTGATAGAATACTTTGCTTTCGACCATTCTTTATCAATACCATGGCTTTTTAGATATTCAACTTCTTCTTCGCGACTAATCTTCATATCACGAATTGGAGTGATAATTTCCATTTCTGGAGCTAGTACATTAAATACTAAGTCGAAGCGAACTTGATCGTTACCGGCACCAGTAGAACCGTGCGCAATGGCATCAGCTCCAATTTCTTTGGCATATTCAGCCAGAGCAATTGCTTGAAAAATTCGTTCTGCACTTACTGAAAGTGGATACGTGTGGTTTTTAAGAACATTTCCGAAAATTAGATACTTAATTCCTTTTTCGTAGAACTCCTTTTCAACATCAATACAAACGTGGTTTTTAATGCCTAAATCTGTTGCTTTTTGAGCTAGAACTTTTTGTTCGTCTGCATCAAAGCCACCGGTGTTTACAGCTGCGGTAAACACCTCGTAGCCTTTATCTTTTGCTAAATGGATTGCGCAGTAACTGGTGTCTAATCCGCCACTAAAGGCTAGTAATACTTTCTTCATGATAACAACATTTTTACGTTATTGAGTGCTTTTAAGAACGATTGTTTCTTCATTTGCACCCAGCGATAGAATTTATTCACATTCTCTTCGCGTACAACTTTGGGGTTTGTATTTGGATATTTTGGGTCGTAAAGCATGCCAGTACACAGGCAATTTCTACGATTGTTTCTGGTAAGGATATCATAATTTGGGCAACTTTGGCACCCATTCCAAAAGGTTTCGTCTTGCGTTAATTCCGAAAACGTAACTGGTTTATATCCCAAACCAGAGTTAATCTTCATAACAGGTAAACTAGTAGTTATACCAAATAATTTAGATTCTGGATATTTCTTTTTTGAAAGCTCAAACGCTGTAGTTTTAATACGCCTTGCAAGTTCTTGCCCTCTATAATCTGGATGTACTATAAGACCAGAGTTAACCACATATTTCTTGTTTTCCCAAATTTCTATATAACAAAAACCAGCTAGAATACCATCGTCTAAAGCAATAACTGCATTGCCATTGGTCATCTTCTTTTTGATATATTCTGGATCACGCTTAGCGATACCGGTGCCCCGCAATTTAGCGGCCGATTCAATAAGTTCGCATATAGCTTGGGCATAGCTTGCGTGCTTTTTTGAAGCAATTTGAATTGTAACGGACATTTTTTGAGTATTAAGTGAATGTATCTGCAATTAGGCAGAAATTTAGGAGTGACGTTGGTAAAGATGGGGCCGTATTAAAGTACCGGCTAAAAGACATATGTTACCGCCGCCGCGGAATCCGGCGTGGAGGTCTTGAGTCAATCCTATGTGCAGCTGTATTTTGCATGGGTGTAAAGAAAAGGAATCAGTTTTTTAATTCCAATACCAGAACTTAAATTTTTTTAATTGGAAGCGCTTTTTACGAAAATAATTTTCTTTTTGACGTCATTTTACGAACTCTCAAAGTCGATAAGTAAATTAAATGTTGTTTTTCCTGGTTCGGAGGTAATTTTAAGTATTCCTCGTAACTGAGTTACTAAGGTTTGAATGATAGTCATACCTAAGCTTTTAGCATCTTCTTGTTGCTCGCCTTCTGAAAAACCAATACCATCGTCCGTTACTTCAAGTACTAACTTTTGACCTTCCATTTTTAAGCTCACTGTGATTTTGCCGTTTTCTTTACCCACAAAAGCGTGCTTATACATATTTACCAATAGTTCATTCAAAATAAGGCCCAGCGGAATCGCTTTTTCCATTTCCATCGTACATCCAACTGCATCAACAGTTAGCACGATATGCTGATCTTTTGTTCTGTATGCAGACTTTATAGAGTTACAAAGCCTATCTATATAGTCATGTAGATTGACTACTGAAAAATTCTCGGTTTGATAGAGAGTCTCATGTACAAAAGCCATCGATTTAACTCGAGCAATTGCATCACTTAGAACATGCTTTGTATTCGTTTCTGTAGATCGTAGAAGCTGAAGTTCTAAAAGTGCTGTTACTACTGCTAGATTATTCTTAACTCTGTGATGAATTTCTTTGAGTAAAGTTTCTTTTTCCTTCAGAGATACCTTCGCCTCTTTCTTCGCTAATTTTAAGGATGTAGTTTTCTCTAATACTTTACTTTCTAATTCTTTATTCCAGCTGCTAATTAATAAAACAGCCCCAAAGCCTACGCAAAGAATAATCCAAATAGAAACCCACGTTATGATACCAAAAGACTGTAATGAACTAATTATAGCTTCTTGAGAAAGATTTTGAACACCTGCCAGCTCTTCTGAAATTTGTTTATTCCCAAGGTAATCTCCTGAATATATAAACACTATTATCACACTTGTAACTACGGCAATAGCACTATAAATCCAACGTGTTGAAATTTCTCTTCTCTTAGGAGTGTTATACCAACTACGTTTTAACTCCTCTACTTTTGGTGAACATAGAAATAATATTGGACCAACTATAACCACAGATTGCAAAAGTGATCCTGACCACCACCCATTCCATAGTGCGGCAGTATCTTGCGCCGATAGATGATGTGACAAACTCCAGATAAATGCCCCTAAAGAACTCGCCGTTGAGGCCACAAAAGAGGTGATTATAAATACAATGATACTCCCTACACTTCGCAGGTCATACCTAATTAAAATGCATTGATACACAATCGCATAAATAGAAATCCCAAAAACGAATGACAATCCAAATAGAATAGCCCATACAAAATGAAGTTCGCTAAATAGGCCTATTACAAACATCGAAAGAAAAACTGGTATAAAAGCCCATTCAAAGCCTAACCAGAAAAGTAGTATTAGACCAATGAGCATTGGTGGGTTTATCACGAAAAGTCGCAATATTTCTTTGCTATCAAATGCTGATGAAATCGCGACGGAAGAGGAGTTGGTAATTGAAAACCAGAGTAATCCAGCGATTATTAAAATCCAGGAAGAAATTATCCCAACAACTCGAATGTTGAACGGTTTGTTTAAACTTAGAATATAGTCAAGTTGTAAGGGGCGCCAACGCATAAGCTACTTAATCCATTTATTTGATAGGGGCTTCTGTTTTATCGGCTCATTCTAATAGTTATAAAGTATATTTAGTTAACAATGTGGTTTATAATGTTTTTTATCGAAACAATGATATCAAGAAGGTTGCTTTATTCTTCTCTTGTATCATATTCGATACGATTGCCAAGTAAGTAGCCATAAGGTTTTAAATCATCGATTTCTTCAAAAAGCACACGAAGAATTCCAATCAGTGGCACAAAAAGAATCATACCAGTAATACCCCATATTTCACCACCAATAATTAATGCTAATAATGCCATAAATGGATTTATAGACACTTTAGAGCCTACAATTCTCGGAGTTATAAAATTACCTTCTAAAAACTGAACTACGCTAAATACCGCTATTACTAATAGTGGTGTTAGTAACGAATCTCCTAGTAAGAAAGCGAAAAGTAGCGGTGGAATAGCCCCGATTATAATTCCGATGTAAGGGATAACCGCCAATAAAGACGCAAATACTCCGAAAAATATAGCGTGCTCTAAGCCTATAAGAAAAAGACCTAGAGTGTTTAAAATAGCTAATATTCCCATTACGGTGAGCATACCAACTAAGTAGTTCTGTGTTACTACCTGAACATTGCCGAGCACTTCGTCAATTTGTTTGTTATCTCCTTTTCGCTCAAAGAGCTTTTGAACAAATACTCTATACATTTTTTTGTAGTACAACATAAAAAACACAAAAATGGGTACTAAAGAGAGTAGCGTAAAGGCACTTGTTGTTGCGCTAACGATAGATTTAAGGTAATCCCCACTTTGATCAATTAGATTCGTAACTCCTTTTTCAAAATAGTCACTGCGTTGCTCTTCGGTAAGTCCTAGTGTGCCTTCCAGATAATCGATACTTTGAGTTGTTACCGTTTTCAATCGGTCTGTAACTTCAGGAATTCTGTCTGAGAACTGAACAAATTGAACAGAAATAATAGATATTATACTTACAAAAGCCACAATCACTAAAAATAATGTTGTTATAATGCTTAGCACTCTCCCGAACTTTTTTCTTTCAAGCCAACTTACTACAGGATTTAGAAGCATCGATAAAAAGGCGGTCAAAACAAGTGGCATTAAAATAAACTTAGCGTAGCTCATCACCACTACAATGAGTACCAAACCGAGGAGAATCACAGTAGATTTATACCAAAACGGGAACTTAACTTGGGAATGAGAATCAGTTTTTTTCATTTACTTAATTTGATATGAACTTGTTACTAGTTAGTAAAATCTAGAATAAAATAGAATATTTGCATTGATTCGCATAAGAATTTTAATGTTATATTTTTCTGAAGTGTAAAGGGGTTCTTATATTGTTTTAAAGAACTTCTTTTTTAAGATATAAGCCATCCCAATTATGCATATAGACCACATAGGAATTGCCGTTAAAGACCTCGAATCTGCCGTAGAGGTATACGAAAAATTGTTAAACCGTCCTTGCACAAAAAAAGAACGTGTTGAAAGCGAGATGGTTGAAACAGCTTTTTTCGAGACTGGAGAGTCTAAAGTTGAACTACTTGGCGCAACTTCCCCCGAATCAGTAATTGCGAAGTATATTGCAAAAAAGGGAGAAGGTTTACATCATGTGGCATTTGAGGTTACCGATATTCATGCGGAGCTAGAACGTCTCCGCGCTGAAGGTTTTACCGTGCTAAACGAAAAGCCAAAAGATGGGGCTGACAATAAGCTCGTAGCTTTCATTCATCCCAAAGACAACAATGGTGTGCTAGTAGAGTTGTGTCAGAGTAAATAGCTGTTGGATTTATTGGGGGTTCTATAAAGCAAAAAACCCATCCAATAATTACTTTCAGATGGGTTTTGCAAAAGAATTGAGTTTGCTTAGAACTTAACTCCAACAGAGTACTTAAGCATCAAATCTGGAATAGCGAGTACTGAAACGCCCACTTCAAAGTTTTCAAAGATGGTGTACTGTCTACCCATTGAGAAAGACTGTGGTAATGGTGCTCCCAAAAGGTCTTTTCGACTTTGATCTGAATAGTCGATTCCTTCTCCAAGCAATACATTTCCACCAAAACGGTAGTGAGAATCTTTATAGCCGGTATACTTTCCAAAAATCTGAAATAGATACCCGTCTATATCTAAGAATAAAAGACGAACTGGGATTCCAAAAATTTGCGACCAATGGTTTAGTCGATCTTTAAGTTGGAAATCAAAACCTACTCCAATTCCGTGCTGTAAATCTTTACCAATCGTGTTGCCACCATGAGTGAACGAAAATTCACTTAGATAACTAGTGTAATTTAGTACCGCTGTATGCCGCCCCATACTTAAATCCACACCTAGTTTTAGTGACGATGGCATTTTCAAACTTCCATTGTCAGTGATGTCTGAAATATCTCTGAAGGTGGTCAGGTTTGGCTTATTCGCACGCAGGCTATCCAGAGCTATCTCGATGTCGCCACCGAGGATATCGGAGCCTGAGCCCACAATAAAAATCGGGAGATATGCTTCCGAAACAACATCCGTTCCTTCCAACTCAAAATCAGGTACATTGTCATACACAATTGATAAATTCACCACAGGAACGGGGCTGTAGTTTAAGCCAATTTTATATCCATATTCAGTGGATTGATAGTTACCGCTCGCATTCATATAAAATGCATTCGATTCGCCATTGTCGTAATTAAGATTCGGATCCGTTGGATTGTTGAAGTATCGTTCATCAGCCCCCCCAACTACAACCATTCCAGAAAGATCCGCTAATAAACTTCGTGTGTTGTTTACTTGATATCGAGTAAATGTAGCTCCTAAAGCAAGTTTTTGCCTAGCTTCATCTTTGAAAAAGCTATAGCCAAATCCACCTGAAAGTGCATTCACTTGGAAGCTCATTTGTGTTAGCAGAGATATATTCATCAACACATCAAAGCGAATGGAAACTTCATCGGTGCCTTGCTCTTGTGCAAGTTTAGCAGCCATTCCAGTTACGCCTAGGTTAAAGTCGATGGTTGTGGGATATGTATATGCACCCGCAATTACCAACCTATCGTAAATTGGAGCAGCAAACGAAATGGAAGAAACGTTGTCTGCAAAACCAACATCTAGACTTCTCACCTCAGTCGGCTTGATATAGGTTTCGGGAAATTTAGTCCAGGTTTCCGTTTTGTTAAACTCATCTATCGTTGCGGAAGATATCTCATCATTTACGGTAGATAATAGTGATGAATTTAAACTTGAGTTCATATTAGAGCCGATTCCAAGTCGACTGCTAAAAGAAAGGTGAGCTGTTTTCATGTAACCCAACAACGCTGGGTTAAGGTTCACATTTCTAGAGTTGTTGGCGACTCTAGATGATATTAATCCGCCCATGGAGCCTGAGCCTAAGCTACTTCCTACAGTGTTTAGATTAAGACCAAAGCCCAAGTTCATATATCCACCTCTAAATAAATGGATTTCGCTAGCGTCTTCTCCCTCAGCGTCATCTTGTGCATGTACTAATTGTACTGAGAAAAGACTTAGTAACAGAAATATCGATATTTTTAATAAACTTGATTTCATAATTATACCCCTCAAAAACTTATTGAAAAACTAATGCGTTGTGAATTGTGAATTGAATTAATGACGTAAGCAAAGTCAGCCTGAATCCTAACTTTATCTTTTATCGATAAATCAATCCCCGTACCCAACGTGAATTTTTCGTCGTCATAATCGTTTATCCCTTGCTCTGTACCTGCTCTTAAAAGAAGTACATTTACAAGCCTGCCTTCAACACCAAGTCTAACCCAATTTGTGAGTTCGTCACTTAGTGCGGGCTGGAAATCGCCAACAAACTGAATATTTTTATTCAATTTAAGTGCCGAACCAAAGATTACCTCCATCGGCATTCCTTCGTCGTAGCTACCACGTGCATTATTTTCGGTATCTCTCGCTTTGCTATCCCATTTCATTGGGGCATATAAATCTCGAATTAATACTCCAAACTGAACCCTTTTAGAAGGGAAAAACATCAGGCCAATATCTAAGCCAAAGCCATTTGCATTTCCATAAACCTGTTGACCTAAGCCAATAGAGATTTCATTGTCATCGAACACGATGTAATCATCCGGATTCAGCGTATTATTACCGTAAGATGCATTTCTATATTTCAACCCGATACCAACGCTTACAAAATCAAATTTTGCACCGTAGGCGGCGTGAAATGAAAGCTCTTGAAGAGCTGCATCACCAGATGATATTGCGGAAATCCCCACCGATTGGTTTTTAAAAGGCAAAGGAATAAGAGCGCTAAAGTAATTGTATTTAATAAGCCCTAATTGATCGGCTTGCGAAAAGCCTACTTTATAGGTATCGATTTGAGACAATCCTGCGGGATTCCAAAAACTGCTGTTTTCATCGTCAGCTAAGCCTACAAAAGCATAGCCCATACTAACTGGTCGTGTTCCAAAGCCAACGTCTGCAAAAGCTCCAGAGATTCGTGATAGCTCTTGTGCATACCCCATTGAAGTGGTTAACAAAGTAGCTGAAAGAAGAATAGTTCTTATAAGTTTTTTCATGATATAATTCCTATTTAATTAAAACTACTTGGAGCAATTTAACTTTCTCGTCTTGTTGGTCTTTGGCGCGTATCTCTATGACATACCGCCCATTTCGTGCTAGATTACCTCCATCGGTTAATCCATCCCAGGTTAACTCCTGTAAACTAGAAGCCGAGCCATACCTACCGGGTTGCTGTAAGTCATCCTCAAGCAACGTCCGCACCAGTTCTCCTTTTATATTGAAAACCCGAATATTCACCTTTGCAGGAGGAAACGCTGTGTTCAAGAAGTATCCCAACCTCAAAGGCGCAATATCTGGGGAAAATGGACTTGGTAAAACCACTGCATATTTAATCCCCAGAGGTTCGTTTTCGGCGAGTACCGCAAACTGTCCTAATGATGTTACTTCTACTGACCCCGCACTATTAAAACCAGAAGTCGATTTTGAAGATTGTTTATCTAAAACTTCCCATTGTAGCGTGGTGAAATTGAAGTAGCCTATTTCTTTAGCTCCTTCGTTTAGTGCTAGCGAAGAATCTTCTGGAAGAGACAGTGTTGCATTCTTTTTTAAATCACTACCTGAAAATGATAGCACGTAAATTTTATCTGACACGGTATAGCTTACATCACTTCCTTGAGCAAATACAAACTTCTTGGTTTTTGCAGGAGCTGTTTCTCCTAGAGAAAGTTGAGATGGAACATCTACTGAGCCTTCCTGAATCGAAACTTGCAGACCATTACCATTCGTAAGCGTATAATTTTTATCAGGCTCGATTTGTGCAGTCAGTTCAACCACATCAGATACTCCAACCGTTTCAGAAACTGGATCCGAAACTTGTACACTGAAAGACCCAATTGCATTTTCGCTAGCTGGTTCAAATAAGCCGCTACTGTTTATAGCTCCCGCCGTTGCTGGTACAACGTTCCATTGTAGGCTCTCACCCAACATTACGCTTCCCCCCGAGGTATCTACCGCAGAATAGCTAAATACGTGTGAGCTTGAGTTAGCAATTTGTTTAGCAGGACTACTTACCGAAATCTCTTTAATAGGTATAGAAGTTACTTCTAAATCTAGCGATTGGCTTATCGTTTTACCTTCTAAGTTTACGGACACTTTAATTTTGAAAGTTCCAGCTTTAGTAGCTAACAGTTTTGCGCCGGTGCCATCCTGATCCGTGAGATTAACACCACTTTCCTCAGTTAAAACGCTCCATGTCACATCACCTTGAGCAGCTTCGCCTTCAAATTTTTCTTCAAGCGATTTATTGATTCCATCTCGAACAAATAGTTCTAAACTATATTTGTCACCAGCTCTAATTGTTTGTCCCGCTAAAGTTGGGGTAATTCTGATACTGCTCAAAATACCACTCGCCAACGGCGCAATAGTTGTTTGGGAACTTAGATACGTATTATTTCTACTTGAATCGGTAATAGCTGTATAAAAGCTTACTTCTTCAACAGAGCCAAAAATAGGAAGGTTTGCACGTAAGCTATCTCCACTCTTCTCCATTTTAACAGCGGTAAATTTTGCAGCAGATGCCTGCTTATAGAATAAGACCCCAGTAGCTTTCGAATTGTTATAACCAGCGGTATTTACCACCTGTACTTGTGTTTTTTGATCAGCTAGAATTTCAGTAACAGCTAATTGCTGATAGGGTAGATACACGTCTCGTTCCAAAATTGTAGTGTCAGAGGCTAGGTCAACCGTAATGGTGTTACTAGGATACAAGAACCCTTCTTTGGATGCGCTCACTACATATTTAGCTTTGCGAAGATTTTCTTCTGATGTGTAAATACCGTCGTCACCTGTTATTTCTGATTCAGCCGCTCCGCCCAAAATCCCAAAATTAATTTCTGCACCACTAATTGGCGAAATTCCATCACTTACCGAAAGTTGTATTTTCCCACTTGGTAAATGCGTCGTTGAAACTGTTTTCGTTTTACCGACATTAGCTGTTGTTAGACTTAGCAAATAGCTCTTAGAAAATACACCAGAAGTAACTTTCACTTGGTATACTGTGGTGTCTGCCACGCCTTCTTTGAGTGGTAGTTGGAAAGTAAACTGCCCATTAGAATTTGTAATTGCAGTAAATGAAGAGCTCGACTGCGCGGTTATTTCCAGTCCTTTAACAGGCTCACCTTTTAATTTAACATACCCTCTAACAGTTACTCTAGAAGCGGTTAACACTAAATCATCAGCTACACCGTCTTCGCCATTCTTAATTGTTATGGAGAGCGTATCTGAGATATAACCTACTTTATTCGCTATTACTGTATAGGAGCCTTCGGAAAGGCTAGCAAAAGCGTATTTCCCACTACTACTTGTTGTCGCTTCCTCTGTTCTACCTGAATTTTGCTCAACAATAGTAACTTTTGCACTGCTTAAGTTTTTATTTCCTGTGGATGTTACATACTTCACAACACCTGCTAATGACGAACTGTTTGCCGCCATAGAAAAAGATGTAGTCAAAGAATCGCCGGAGTTTAAACTAACGTTTTTTGTTATTGGTGAGGCTGTATATCCTTCCAAAACTGGGCGAACTAAATACTCTGTAGAGGCTTTTATTTTAGTGAAGCGTGCTATTCCAGAATTATCACTACGTTGAGTAAGAATTACCGTGGTATCGGCAGAAATTATGGTTACATCTGCATTTGAAACACCTTTCCCTCCCACGTTTATTAATACATCTAGAGTTGCGACGTTTGCTTGGGAGCTAAAGTTTTGAGTGCTCACACCGTCATAAGTTAGAGTAATTACATCTGACTCTAACGGAGTGAAAATGTATCCTTGTTTCTGAACTTCAACTTTGTAATCGCCAGCTGGCAGAAAGTCGAATGCATAGCTACCATCAGTAGCTGACGTTGCAATCTTAACAATTTGATTTGTAGTAGGATTAATGAGTGTTACGCTTGCGTCACTAAGCCCCACATTTCCGCTAATACGCGCATTTTTAACTACAATCTCTAAATCGTCTTCCAGTTCAGTTGTTGCCGCGCCAAAAGGAATATCAACCACTTCTTGAATATTTTCATAACCATCTTTAAAGATGTCGGTAGTTATGGTGTATTCTACCCCTGTTTCAATTCCTTCAATAGTAAAGTCGCCAGTAGCACTTGTTTGAGTTGTGTAATTATTAACCTCAGAAACAGCATTAACCGTTACTCTAAATGGCAATGATGATCCACTTGGATCAGTAATTTTACCGACAATCTTTCCATTATTCGGAATGACCGCTCGATTCGAAATCACATTCAAATTATTAGGCTCAATTGTAACTGTGGTCGTATCAGCTTTATAACCGTCGAATAGTGTAATTAAGGTAAATTCTCCTGGCGATAGATTAGCAAGTTCAAACTGCCCAGCTGCATTTGATAACGCAAAACCAGAACCTCTTTCACCAAGTGCTGAAACTTCGACATCTTTTAACGTAGCATTGGTGCTTGCGTTGGTAATTACACCGGTAATAGTCGCATTATTCACCACTAAGTCTGAAATATTTACGTCACCTTTATTGAGCTCCGCTTCAACTAAGCTAACTGCAATTCCAGCGGATGATGAATATCCCGTTTTAGAAGCCGTAACCACATAATCTCCTAGTTCAAGAGAACCCACAGAGTACGCCCCATTCATATCTGTTACGGCAGCATATTGATTGCCATTTGAATGCGTAAGGGTAACCGAAGCTTCATCAATAGTAGCGTTATCCTCATCCGAAATTATACCGCTTATCATTCCATTTTTAGGTACTAAAGCTGGAGTAAGAGAAACAAAATCACCGTCTTTTATTACCTTTAAAACAGTTTGGTTAATATATCCTGAAGTAGAAAACTCGATTGTATAAACACCAGCTGTAAGTCTAGGAATACTAAACGATCCTCCTGCATCTGTTACCGCACTAGCACCGCCACCGCCTTGTTTACTTACATTCACAAAAACTTGTTCTAGTGTCTCTGAGCCTGAACTATTTACGGTTCCACTAATAAATGCAAAGTTTTCGGAAGTATTAAAATCTATACCCGTTAACTTTTGGCCAATACTAAGAGTGGTAGACTTTGTTGCGCCAGTATAACCTAGCTTAGATACTTTTAAGCTGTAAGTACCAGGGTTCAAACCTAGTAAATACGACCCATCAGATTTTGAAACAGTGCTATCAATTGCTGTTCCATTTGAATTGATGGCAATAATCTTAGCAGAAGCCAAAATTCCTCCACCCGAAATTCTAACCACACCAGATACAGAACTTGGATTCGCAGAAATAACAAAATCTTTAGCTATCGTTGCTCCCGCTACAAGCTTATCTGTTATAACTATAGACGAACGGTACCCGTCTTTACTTGCTGTAATAGTGTAGATTTCTCCTGCTGGCACACTAAATGCGTAAACCCCAGACACTTGAGTAACCGTACTTTGATTAAAGCCTGTACCTCTTGTTATGGTAACCTGTGCGCTACGTATCTGAGAAACACCATCTGTTACCGTTCCTCTTATCGTAGTTAAATTCTTTTTTAGAGAAAAATTCTGATTTACAAGCAATTGACCAGGCCCAATATTCAATGCCGAAAGTGAATCTGAAATAAAGCCTGATTTAACAGCTTTTATAGCCCAACGTCCAGATTGTAAGTTAAAACTATAACTCCCATCCAGCTTATTGAGTAATTCCACAGTTTTACCTGTGGTTGCATTGTAAGCTATCAGCGAAGTGTTTGATAACGCCTCACCATTCGAAACTACTTTCCCAGAAATTGTACCTGCATTAGGCGTCATTTCGTAGTTTACGCCCGTTAGCTTCTGCCCAGCAATAACAGTTACTGTTTTTGGCGACGGTGAAACCAATCCTGTTTTGCTCACCGTAACTTTATGACTTCCTTGAGGCACTCGTAGCGTAAAGTATCCACTGCTTGAAGTGGTGGTTGCACCTACTCCTTGGATGGTTACATTTGCATCCGCAACACCATTTCCATTCGGTAATGTAACCGTTCCTGAAATAGAACTTGGGTTTGGAATCAACTCAAAATCCATTCCCGAAATAGTTTCCCCGATGGCAATCCCAATTACCAGTTCTCTATCCTGATTAGACGTATAATTATTCTTATTGGCTTGAATGGTATAAGCACCACTTTTCAAACTCAATGTAAATTGGCCGTTCTTTGAGCTTACTACTGAAATTGGCGTACCCACGTTGGGAACAGCCGTAACCGTAATTCCTTGAAACGGGGCGGTACCAATACTACCATCGTTATTTGTGATGCGCTCCCGTACAAAACCAGTAACCTGATTCGCATTCCCAATAAGAGTGAAATCTTGATTTTGGAGTAAGTCCCCAGTAGATAATGAAACTCGTTTTGAAGCTGGTTCAACAAAACCAACTTTAGTTGATTTCAACGTCCACGATCCACTTGCTACTGTAAATTGGTATAAGCCTGAAGCGTTTGTTTTGGTTTCGTAGGTTCTAGTACCATTTGTGATAGTTACCGCCACCCGTTGTACTGGTTGGCCACTGTCGTTATATACAAATCCCGAAATGGTTGCCTGATCGTTTACCAAAACTAACGACTCAGCCAGCACTAATTGCTGGCTCAAACTCAATGTTATACTTTTTGAAGCTGGGCTTATAAAACCTGACTTAGAAACTTGAAGAGTGTAAGAGCCTTTATTCAGAGAAACTGAAAACTGCCCATTTATATTAGAGCTTACTTCTTTAACCACTCCGGTAGCTCTATTGGTTACAAGAACCTTAGCTTCAGAAACTTTTGCACCTTTGTCATCCAGAATCGTCCCACCAATTGATGACGGCAACGGCGTCATCTTCATCGTAAAATTGGTTTGTTTATCCGCCTTAATACTCACTTGGGTAGTAGCGTCCTCATAACCTGCTTTTACAGCGGTAAACTCATACGTTCCCACAACCAAACTATCATAATGAGTTTCTGATTGTACAAAATACGGGATTGAAGGAGTTACGCCTCCGTTAATTGCTCTCGCTTTCAACTCAACTCCTAATAAACTAGAGTTGTCTGTTTTAGACTGAATTTTAGCCCCAAACTCGCCGGTATCTACTTTGTAATTAAAGTATCGGCTTGCGCTTGTTGATCCACCCCCAGAAGAATTGTTCGAAATAACATTCCATTGATACCTACCATTTTTCAGATTCTCTAAGGCAGGATATTCAATGGAAGTGTTTGTAGTTGTGCTCGACCAAATTTGCACGGTTACATCAATACCTTGTTGCTTCACAATTTGCAATAGGTTAATGGTATAATTTGCTACCGATGGCACTTTCTCCCACTCAAAAACGATGGTTTCTTTTCCGAAGAAAGTTTCTTCAACTACCGGACTTTTAAGCTTAGTTTTTGCAACAGCGTTAGGATTGGTGTAAGTAAATGGAACAATTCCACCAAAAACAGGACTCGTAAAAACGGGATTATTCTCTTCGTACACATTAAGGATTGTGTAGCTATACTCTTCGCCGGCATTCAAAGGTGGAGCTTCGTCGGTAAAAGGCGAATCTCTATTTATTGCGCCATAATTAGCGGTAGTATTCTTTGTAATGTACTGCCAAACTACGGTAGCGCCTTCAATAGTAATATTTGCATCTTCATCTTCCACGATATCAAAAGGCGTACTCGAAACTATGAGCCAATAAGAAGGAACACCCGAAACCGCTGTCCACTGGAATGTAGGTGTAGCGTTGGTGCTTCTACCTCGCGGAGCAATTATAGAAGGAGCTTCGCTTGCCTCAATGAGTAACAGAATTTCGTTAGAATAAACGATACTAGATGGATTTTTTTCGCTATCGCTCTGTATACCTTCGGCTGTTCTAGCTGTAGAGTTTGTAATACGCGCATAATATCTACCTGCACTTAACCCCATTGCATTAGGAGTGAAATTCTGTGAAGTTCCAGAGGCAGCCACTTCTAACACATTATAGGAGTTGGCAGATCGTCCAATTATTAGCTTCGCATCTTTACCAGCTAAATTTAAACTCCCTCCTGTTAGCGTTGCCCATTCTAACTTAAAAGGCTCAGTTTTTTTAAGCAAAAGCTTCGATACAAAATCTCCATCTCCATTCTTTGCTTTTGCAGGCTTCACCAAAAAGGTTTGCGCTTGTGTGCTTACTGTAGTTGATAGTAAGGCAATAGCACATATAGCTATTGCGTACAATATTCTCTTAGTTTTTCTCATGTCCCCGTTATTTTTTTCCTAAACTAGCGTATTTTTTTACGCTTTTACCCCACAGCCTCAATTATACTACGGCTTTCCTAAACCCATTTTTTTTATAGTACCCAAGTGGCTCTGATATTTTTCACAAGTTCACGATTCTATTTATTTATTACAACAACTTGGCAACACTTAACCTGTTTTTTTACAAAAAAAACGCCTTAAAAGCACCATATAGGTATTTAAGACACAATTATATCTCACTTTTACATTCATATTTTCTTGATTCATGACACCTATAGACATTAATTTGAGTACAATCAGAATCTAATTGAGATTGAACTCTTCTCTGTTGTATCTTTGGCTCATTACATAAAATCGGGATGTGGCTCAGTTCGGTAGAGCACTCGGCTGGGGGTCGAGGGGTCGCAGGTTCAAATCCTGTCATCCCGACATTTTTTGGATGATATTGAGTTCCTACAAGGAGTAATCATTCTACAAAAGCTCGATGTGAGTGTGTAAAAGACGAACAATACGAACCCATTCATCCCGAGTTAGTTAGCCTAATAATACTTGCATAACAATTATTTTGGCGAGTCTATTTGGATTCCCGTTCGCCAACTCTAAAAAAATAATTCTGCACGAAAACAGGACTATCTTAGTCTAATTGATTTATTATTCTGATAGACACTAAAGCCCAAAAGAAATTTTTGAAAACATAGAATACCGCACAGTTTCCTATGAATGCCAAACTAAAGTTTATACTATACATACTGTGTTTTTCAACTTTTCTTGAGACACAAACTCTGTCTGCCCAAGCTTTTGAAAGCTTAGAAATAGGTGGCTTTTATGCCAATGTAAACATCCAGCAAACTGTTTACTCAGATAGATGGGAAACTACTAATCCCATTGGTCTAAATATCCGGATGCCGTTTTATATAGGAACGGTAGGCGTTAACCTAAGTTTTTTCGAGTACAGAAAAAAAGTTGACCAAGCGTCTGATGCCATTGCTAGAAACACAATTTTTTTTTGGGGCATTAATCTAATCGAGTATAAAAAATTTAGTTTCGTTTCTGGTGTCTCAACAGGTATGCTATCTACCAAATTAACCGAGTCTCAGTTTAACTACGCTGGAACGGAAAGAGAACTTAATTTAGGCCTACACTCAGAGTTTAGAATAAAGTTTGAACCAATTATTCTATTTACTGAAGTGCAATACCAAAAAGTGTATAATTATTATCGACAAGAGCTTATTCATTTAAACTTTGGACTTAAAATGAATATTGATATACCTAAGAAAGTGGTGGATTTAGTAAAATGACAAAAGCGTTACTATTGTCATTCGTTCTTGCACTGTACTGTTCGATTGGGTTCGCACAAAAAGCAACGCTTGTACCTGACAATGAAATAACGCAATGGTATAGCTTCGAAGAATGGATTTATTCATCTCTTAATTGGAGTTATGAAACTACTGATCAAAATACATTTACAGCCCACTCAAGCAACTATTTTAATTCTTTAGAAGAACCCCCCAAAATCTTTCTAAATGGAGTTGTTTATAACACCAAAAGATTTGGTACACATTATAGTTATTTACCAAATTTTGATCGAGAGCAGATAGACTCTGTTGTAATTAATACAGAGGCAAATACTTACAATGGCGTTTCAACACCAAATGGATTTATTGACGTATTCATCAAAATAAAAAAAGGGCGAGGCGGTTCTTCGAAGATATCATTGATAAATCAAGTTAATGATCCAGGTGTTTTATCATCAACGGAATTAAAGACTCCCAATGTAGAGTTTATATCCTATGATTATTTTGGATCAATCGATATGCCCCAGCTATTAAACTCAAAATTGATATTTGATTACAACGACTTTTCGAGAACTAATGTGTTGGTTTATAATCGTGAAGTTGAAGAAGCACTTCTGAAAAGAACATACAAAGAAGGGGAGAAATTTTGGCCGCAGAATAAGTACTTCAACGTATTGCTTTTAAATAAGGTGGAGAATAAACGGTTTTTGGTTTCTTCAGTATTAGGATACACGTATAGTTGGAGGTTTTACGAATGGATAGATGCGGCGGGAATTGAAATTCCATCTTCAGATAAACGCTTTCAGGCTAGTGCTACATTGTCATCAAAAACCAATGGATATTTTAAGCGTTGGATAATCAACGGATTGCATACCAAACCTGATTTCATCAAGTCTCCAAATAGCCAAGAAATAGGATTAGAAGAGACAAAAATTGAAAGTAATATTGGGTTTTTATTGAATAGAGAGAATCAACCAGTTTCAATAAATGTTGGAGTAGAATGGTTTAACTGGATGGATTCAAAATCGACAAAAAGTATTAATCAATTAAACGGATACGTAGCATTACAAACCAATTGGAAAAAGGGAAATCAAACTAGCGATGTCATTGCGGGTTCCCATCGTTTAGCATTATCTCATACGTTAAAACTAAAAAACGAATTGGATATTCAGCTTGGCTATTCGATGGATGATTTATCGGCTACAAGCTATAATTTTGACTTGTGGAATAAAGGAATTGGCTTTAATTCTATTGATAGAAGTAAGCATACTGTAATTATGGATTCGGAGATGAAACAATCTCAATTTGAGATTCAGGTTAGTAAGATGTTTTTATTCAAAAAGGCCTCATTATTTATAACATCGTCCACAAAGCACTATTGGAAATATGTTACTCCCACTGCCAATTTCGAATTTGTAGATTGGGATGTGCCATATAATTCCACGCTATCCTATTCTGATAATAATAATGTTGGTTTTTTCAGCTTTCAATCAAGATTTAAAAATAATTGGTCCTCAACAATCGAATCTATCACATCCATAAATACCTTCTTTGAATTATATGGAACAGATGAATCTAAACTACAGTCGGACAAAAGACCCCCGCTACAGTTAACACAAGAGTTAGTATTTAGATTAAGTGAAAACTCTACAATTGAAACGTTATTTAGATATGTTTCCAGCAAATATTACAACGAATATACATTGGTTGAAGAAGCCTATGGTTGGCCAACCGTACGAGCGAAGCCTATTTATTTAACGTATGTGACTTCTAAAACCTACTTTTTTGATAGAAAAGCATCATTTTTAATCTCTTTGAGAAATCTTCTAAACTCAACTGAGAATTATAATACAAACGGGCAGTATTATAATATGAGCATCCATTTTTCAGCGGTTATTAATATTGGGACGTAATAGTGTTCTACTAGTGGAGCTTAACGGGCTTGATTAGTGGACCTAAAAGGCAAACCCAGAACCGATAGACACTCCCACGCCTTCTCTAGAAAAACCCATTTCGTATTTAAGAATATAGTCTCTGCTAAAAATGGACATGAAACCGCCGAAACCGAAGGTAGTTCCTCCCTGTGCATTCTCAAAAGAACCATCAAATACCATTCCATTATCCATAAATGTGCTCACTCCAACTTGTGATTCTAGCCAAGGCAATTTGAGTAACCAAGAGCGTAATTCTGTACTGCTTTGTGCTGAACCTTTCCCTACAAAACGACGATAGATAAAACCTCGCAACGAAGGTGAGCCTCCTAATGATGGCGCAAACCAATAAGGAATTTCGCCAAGGGTGTGGTGAACAGTAAATTTTTGGGCAAACACCAATGATGGAACTTCATTAGATCTGGTAATTTCATGAAAGAACTTTATATCAGAGTACACAAGCCCCATCATATTTGTACTAATAACAGGAAGTGCTGTTTTTAAACCTGCAACAAAAGTATATCCATTCTGAGGTCTAAACTCACTATCTCTACGTTCTTTTATATAGGCTAACTCAAATAAAGAATAAGTGGATCCATTCCAACCCGTTGGTCTACTTGTGTTCATGAAAGACATCGGTTCAAGATCGAAGGGTTTTTCATGAACCACTCGAAATCCGATTTTAACATCCGTTCTTTTAAGCCCAACAATTTCAGTAATTGGAATGCGTGTTTCTGCTCCAACATTCAGCAAAAAGCTGTTAAACTGATAATATGACGTGGTATCAAATCTCTCTTTTGAAAAATTACCTTGGGTAGTGTAACCCGGAAAGTAGTTGCCGTAGTTTTGAGATATATAGGCATCTACCGAAGAACGCTTATCGGTGCCAAAAGTTCGAACATGGTCTCGAGAGCCCGATAACGTATAAGCTCCATTACCGGTGTAACTTACTCTGTATTTACCAAATGTTTGGTAAGGTTTAAGAGTACCATCACCGTAATTAAAACGTTGAATATCCATTGCTGCATAGATTCCGTTATCAGAATCGTAAGCGAAGCTCGGTAAAAAACCATAACGAACACTATCTTGGCTTTGCGATCGAGCTTCAACACAGGTAAATAAGAATAGAATAAATAGAATGTAATTACGCAAAAAAAGGGGTATTTTTTTAATCCTAAACTACAAATAATTGATTTCTTAAATCAACAAAATGATAAACTATTTAGCTGTTGTTTTATTTCTATTTCAAGCGGGAGTAAACCCTGCTGCTACTAAAGCAATCACTAGTTGCGACACGTTTTTAGAACAGGCAAAACAAGCTCGGGCAAATAAAGACTTACCTAAAGAAATTCGAATTCTAGAAAATGCCATAACCTTGTCTTGTAAACAAGATAGCAAGGCTTATGGTCAGCTTTCATTGTGTTATTTGGAATCTGCCGACCAAAGCTATTCGGACCGAGGAAGTAAAGACAAAGATTTAAGAAATGAATATTTTAATAAAGCTTTAGACAGAGCCGAAATTTCCGCACAGCTAGACCCAACTAACAAATATGCGTTTGAGCGCAAAGCCATGGCATATGCAGGAATTCTGGATGTAAATGGAATAAAAGAAAAGGTGCAATTAGCAGATAGCGTACGTGTTAATGCTGAAATTGCTCTCCGTTTAGACCCCAATAATGATAGAGCGCTTCATATTTTAGGAAGATGGCATTATGAAGTTTCTCAGTTTGGTGGATTTCTAAGATTTTTGGCAAGATTATTTTTTGGTACCGCCCCAAAAGCATCTATCGATGATGCACTCAGCTACTTTAAGCGTGCGGTAGCTCTAAAAGATTTCCCCGTTCATAACTACTGGTTGGCACTAGCTTACCTCGAAAAGAAAGACAAAGAAAACGCCAAGTGGCACTTTCAACACATTCTTGGGATGGAAGAAGTACATCATAATGATGCCTACTTCAAGAATAAAGCCAAAGAATATCTTGATAATTTATAGATAACACTTCCTAACCTAGACACTATAAATTATAGTTATTCAAATCCGATTATTATTACAGACACTATTATAACCCCAAAAAAAAGCTTATTTTTTCGAGGTTATTTTCCAAATAGATTGACTTATAATCTCGTTTTTTCACGTTAAGATGCCGAGCACATTATTTTAGAACTCAAGGAAACGTTTTCGAAATTTATTTATCCCAAGCTAAAGTTCGGTGCTAGTTCATTAATATCTACTAGCATAGATTATACTGTGTTCTATGCTCTGTTAAAGCTTGTAGAATCACTTCCCATTTTCACGATTCAAATAATAGCCCAATCTTGTGGAATGCTAACAAACTTTACCCTCCACAGAAATTTTATATTTGAGAAGAATCGCTCTGTCACCACTTCCTTTTTATGGTCGATTAGTTTTTCGCTTATCGCCATAGCATCGGCAAGTACCTTGGTTTATTTGCTATATCAATACCCTTTCTTCATCGAACATCCAATGTTAATGAAAGTTGGGGTATCCATTTTGTTCTTTATATTTAATTTCTACACCAAACAATACGCTTTCGAGAAAAAAATTAAATGGTAAATTCATCTTTTGTTAAATCACTTTCTGTTGAAAAAATATTCTGGGCTTTACTAACGGGCTTAGGTATTTATGCTATCTATGCAGCTTTTTCGATGCGTATTTTTTACCCAGACGGCACTATTTATTTCGTGCATATATTAGAGACTGTGAAACCAGTTCACTGGCATTGGGATCGCCAACTTGCCTACTACGTACAGCACTTTCCGCTAATTTCATCCATAAAACTAGGCATTACAGACATCCCAACACTTGCCCGAATACATACAGGTTGGTATTTCAGCTTTGGATTCCTCTCATTGATAGGTTGTTTTTATGGGCTCCCAAAAGACAAAAAACAATACATTCTCTTCCCTTTACTATGGATGTTTGGCATTTATATGCAGACAGAATTTTTCCCTATCACACCAGGCAGATTGCTTTCAGCTATTTATTGGGTAGTTGTTATACAGCTCTTGTTTAGAACATCATGGAAAAGTCTACTATTCATTATTTTTGTGGCTTGGTGCACACTTAGAATTTACCAAGGCATGATGATTTTGGGACCAGTTTTAGCACTTCTTTCTCTTTGGAAATTTAGTACCATAAAAAATCGAACAACCAATCCCCTTGCTTGGGCATACTTGGCGCTAGGTCTTTACTTCCTAGCTGGTGCAATTCTGTCGTTTCTCTCCGTGTTAGACCCCCAAGACAAAACTAGTTTCATCACCTTCATTCTCGGACTCTTTCTTTTTGTTGATGAAGAAAGTTACCCTTCATTCCCATTGCTCTTTGGTTTAATTGGTGTTTCTTTACTCCTTTTCAGACTGTTTAAACCCACAATTCTTGCAAAGAAATTCTATCCAAGAACACTAAAAACACTTCTAATTGTATTCGGGAGCTTAGCCGTAATAAGTCCCATTTTCTGGGTAGAAGCCATGGCACCAGAAACACATCAACAGGTTCGGGCGATTAACATCTATCTGTGTGTACTCATTACCGTCCCGCTATTTTTGATTAGCATAGGAAAGTTGACTCTAAAAGAAGAATGGGTGACCCAAGCAAAAACATTTGTGCTAATACTTGGTGCTATTCAAATATTTTGGAATATCTCAGCGACTTATCAGTGGAATAAATATACAAGCATTCTACAATCTATCATTGAAGAAAGCGAGCCCGGTTTAGTTCTTGCTCAGGATACAAAGCTAATGGATTTAAACAACCAATATGGAATGTCGAATGGCTTTCATAATGATTGGGACACGCCTTTAATGAGCATTTTGTTTGCACCAGATCGTACACAGATTAAAACCATTATAGCACACTCTTACGATAACATTTACCATCCTGTAAATCCGCGAGACACTACTCAATTTCCAAACTTAAGCAGGTATGGTGTTAATTATGATTTGTATTTCGAAGCCTTAGCAAACCAAGGCGAAATAGCCATTCCAGATCGACCAATACCAGAGTTTCTAAAATGGATTGAAACCCAAACAACCGGTATAAACGATTACTTTGAGGAATAGGTGAGGGGGGCACCACTATTCACTGAGAAGTGTTTAAATCACAAAATTGATTCTCTTCAATCATAAGGCGCTACTTAGAATACAACTCCAAACTACATCAGCGCCTAAACCTTCCTTCGCTCATTAGACGACAATAACCTGAACTATTTATATATTGAACTTCGAATTATTTAAGGTTAGAATAATGAAGCTAGAGAATTATCTAAAATGATTAAAAAAATAGAAGTAGTTGCAGCCGTTATTCATTTTGAGAATGAAATCTTATGTGTGCAACGTCCAGAGAGTAAATTATACTACATTTCAAAAAAGTTCGAATTCCCTGGAGGAAAAATTGAGAGTGGTGAAACACAAAAAGAAGCATTGGAAAGAGAGTTAAGGGAGGAGTTAGACATTAAACCTAGAATCAGTGACCTTTTTCTAACTGTGGTACATACATATCCAGATTTTGAACTAACTATGCATAGCTATACTTGTTTTACTGAATCCAAGTATTTGAAATTAAATGAACATATTTCAGCTTTGTGGTTGAAAAAAGATAACCTTCAAAATTTAGATTGGGCTGAAGCTGATATCCCAATTGTAAATAAATTAATGCAAAATGAGTGATACACTTATTAATGGTTTTGAGAAAAGCCTACTTACAGGTTTTGTTGATAAAAACATTGATTCCGATATAGTTTGGAGACCTCAGTTATTAACGAATAAATTAATCCCAAAGGAAAAAGTTTTATCCACTCTTTTGTCAGAGTTTGATACCTGTGATGAATTTTATATTTCAGTTGCATTTGTTACCACTAGTGGAGTAGCAGCTTTATTTAATAGCTTACTTTCTTTAGAAAAAAGAGGAGTCAAAGGACAAGTATTAGTTTCACAATACCTAAACTTTACTCAACCAGAAGCCCTTAAGAAACTAAAGTATTTTGATAATATTGAACTCAGAATATCTACTAAAGGTAATACACATTCAAAAGGCTACATTTTTAAGAAAAAGGATTATTACAATTTAATCGTCGGAAGTAGCAACTTAACATCGGGCGCCTTAACTGTTAATAAAGAATGGAACCTAAAAGTATCAGGTTTAAAACCTAGTGGTATTGTTGAAAAGGTTTTAACCGAATTTAAAAATGATTTTGATAATGCAACTCCTGTAAATGATGAGTTTATTGCATCATACCAATCTGTATATAACCGAGAACAGTTGTTTAGGGCTCAGGAAGAGCATAATCTCACTACTTCTAAAGAAGAAGTAATCACTCCAAATTCGATGCAAGTAGAGGCATTGAACAACCTAAAAAAATTACGGCAACAGAATAAGAATAAAGCTTTAATCATATCTGCCACAGGTACAGGAAAAACCTATTTATCAGCATTTGATGTAAAAGAATTTAACCCCAAAAAATTATTATTTGTTGTCCATAGGTTAAATATTGCCGAAAAAGCTTTGGAAACTTTTCGTGATATATTTAAAAATGAAAAGACTTATGGTATTTATTCAGGAAATAAAAAGGATTTACAGGCAGATTTTATTTTCTCTACAGTTCAAACAATTTCAAGGAAAGATCATTTAGCAAATTTTGCTACAGACGAATTTGATTATATAATAATTGACGAATCCCATCGCTCTGGTGCGGAATCTTACATCAGGTTGATGGAGCACTTCAATCCTAATTTTTTACTAGGTATGACTGCTACTCCTGAACGTACTGATGGAAATGACATTTTCAACCTCTTTGACCATAATATTGCTTATGAAATTCGACTAAATAGAGCAATGGAAGAAGATATGTTAAGTGAGTTTCATTATTTCGGTATAACAGATTTAACAGTTAATAATGAAAAATTTGAGAATACTAGAGATTTTAGATTATTAACAAGTGATGAAAGAGTTACGAGAATCATTGAAAAAGCTGAGCTTTATGGTAGTGATAATGGCATCACCAGAGGATTAATTTTTTGTTCAACTAATGACGAATCTAGAAGTTTATCATTAAAATTTAATGACCAAGGATATAAAACTATTGCTTTATCAGGAGAAAGCTCTGAGTTGGAACGTAGAGATGCTATTTCAAGATTGGAATCAACCGATAACAATCTTAGAATAGATTACATATTTACAGTTGATATTTTTAATGAAGGGATTGATATACCGAAAATCAATCAAATATTAATGTTACGCCCCACCGATTCCGCTATTATTTTTGTGCAACAACTAGGAAGAGGATTAAGGAAGGCTGATGGTAAAGATTATTTAACAGTCATCGATTTTATAGGAAATCATAAAAATAATTATTTAATCCCAATAGCCTTATATGGCGACACATCATTCAACAAAGATACTTTACGAAAACTAATATCCGAAGGGAGTAAAATGCTTCCCGGTTCTTCGACAATCAACTTTGACGAAATATCCAAGGAGAAAATTTTCCAATCGATAGATTCTGCCAATATGAGAATCCTTTCCGATTTGAAAAAAGATTATCAACTTTTGAAATTCAGGTTAGGTCGAGTTCCAATGATGATGGATTTTTTAAAGCATGAGTCTAGAGACCCTTTCCTATTTGTTGAGTATTCGAAATCCTACTTTAATTTTGTAAAAAAAGCTGATATTGATTTTGATGTAACCTTAGATAAAAAACTAACTACCCTCTTAGAGCTTTTTTCTAGAGAGATTAATAACTCTAAAAGAATTGAAGAAAGTTTAATCTTGAGGAAGTTGCTTGATAATGGTGAATTAAAAACCTCAGTCCTTAAGAGTTTAATATCTGAAAAATATAACTATGAGGTAAGTAGAGAAACTATTGAATCTAGTATCTCTAATCTTAATTTTGAATTTATTCGTAAAGATGACAAGATAGTATTTGAAGAAAATAATACACTTACATTTCACACCGAGTTTATCAAACTACTCAAAAATAATACGTTTAAGGATTTTCTATCTGATTCTATAGACTATTCTATAAAAACTTTTGATATCAACTTTGATTCTTCTAAATATAAAAACGGCTTAATACTCTATAATAAATATAGCAGAAAAGATGTATGTAGATTATTGAATTGGGAAGTCGATATTAGTAGTACAATTTATGGATATAGAACAAGAAATAAAGTTACTCCTTGTTTCGTAACCTATCATAAATCAGATGATATTGATGATACTATTAATTACAACGATCATTTTATTACCCCCTCTATTTTTGCCTGGGAGTCTAGATCTAATAGAAAACTAAATAGCCCAGAAATTAAAAATGTTATAGACTCTGAACGTATTTTGCTTTTCGTTAAAAAAGAAGATGCAGAAGGAACTGATTTTTACTATATGGGAGACGTTTCAATCATTGATAATTCAATTGAGCAGGCTATCATGCCCGATTCCAACAAACCTGTAGTTCATTTTAAGTTCCGTTTGGAAGAGCCTGTAACAGAAGAACTTTATAATTATATAACTACAGTTAATAAGAGTGAGCTTCCAAAGCAAACTAAGGAAGTAAAAGATACTCAGTTAAAGTTAGATGTAACTCAAACTAAGCACACAATACCACTGTATGATTTTTATGCAGCGGCCGGCAGTTTTAGTGAACTGCAACATGAAAAATCATATACAGAGCTTGAAGTAGAAGAAAAATACGCGCAAAAAGACAACTATTTTGCTTGTAAAGTTATTGGCGAGTCTATGAATAAGAGAATTCCCAATGGTTCTATTTGTATCTTTAAAAAGTATCAAGGAGGCTCTAGAAATGGTAAAATAGTATTGGTAGAAAATAGAGATTTGATTGACCCAGATTTCAATTCTGCATTTACTGTTAAAACATATTCTAGTCAAAAAACTTATTCTGAAGATGGCTGGGTACATTCTGAAATAGTATTAATACCAAATTCATACGACGATAGCTTTAAAGACATCCTCATCGATGAAGAAAACGGACAAAACATGCGAGTTGTTGGTGAGTTCATAAAAGTTTTAGAGCAATAATTTTAAGCTTCATTGGACTATCATTATCAAAATATCTTCGCCAAATGAATACTTTTAAAACTATTGATACCGAATATATACGAGCATCAAGAACAATTGACACTATACGTGTATCAAACAATAAATCAAGTGCAGTCTTTTACCTCTATAACTATGACGGAAATTCATATAGAGTTTTTGCAAGCCATTTAGCTTTAATCAACTTCTTTCAGGATAAAGTTGAAAGTGATTTTCATTTTAGCACAGAGACTGAACTTGATACTTTTCTATGCAACGTTAAAGTATCAGTACAAAATTAAGTAACATCTCTCCTTCTCTCCCGCTTTAACTTCTGACCTTTTCCCCTCACTTTTTTGGAACTATATATATGGGCTACTCTATAAGAGAATAAATAGACTATTCTCATCTCATGTATGTAATTCAGCACAAACGGCAATTGGAGCGTATTCGAGAAATGATTACGCTCAGAAAAAATGAACAGACTTTAGAGGTTTTCTATCACGACCCTAAAACGGGTGAACTCTGGAAAAGCTTCTTTCCAAAACGAACCGCTACAAAGAGCGGTCCAAAGCTTTTACGTCCCGAGCCACTACCAGCAAACTTAGCCATTCAACTTGAACTCTGCCTTAATAGCAATTCAACAGCCGACGCCATTGGGCTAGCCATCGAGTACTCCACAAAACCTGAAGCCTGGGATGAACTTTTAACCACACTAGAGCAAAACTGGAAGAAATACCTTCGATCTAACTTCATTGCCTTCATAAACAATCTTGGTATTCTAAACCCAACACACACTCTAAAAGAAGCAGAAATTAAACTTACAGCCACTCCGCTCTCCAAAGCGGATCTAACTGCGCTCTCAAAACGCGCTAAATTGCTAAAATTAAAACGTCTGTTTTGGTTATAAACCCCATATAAACCTAACAGGCAGTATTTAAAAGGGTTATTAAATATTAAGAAATTTTAATATTAAGATTTTCTAACATTAGTCGATAAGTAATGAAACACTTATTGATTATGAAAACTACCTCCACATACTTAACCCTCTTCATCTTGTTTACTGTAGCTTACAGTACCAACATAGTAGCTCAAGCAACCGCAGTTATGAGAGTTGAAGTTACCGTTATTAGTGGAGCTAGTTTAACACAAACATCCGATTTAGAACTTCCTTTAAGTCTTAGCAACAGCTCAACTTCTGTAAACCAAGAAATGTTTCAAGTTACTACTTCAAAAAATACAGCGTTAGATTTCGACTGCCCTGAGTCAGTACTTGTTACCAATGAATTTGGCGAGTCAGTAACTATTTACACCAATAGCAGTGTAACTCAGAATAAAGAAACTGGAAGCCGATACTTTGCATTAGAAAGCAGTGCTCAACCTACTCATGTTACTCGCGGTAAATATTCAGGCACTCTTACAACTACTATCGATTATTTGTAATTTATACCATTATTGTACCCCAAGCTCTTCGTGGATGAAACCCGGAGAGCTTTTTTTACCATATTTATTCTTCTTTCCTTTCTGTTTCGTTTACTTTAAGCCAATACAACAACCTTAACTTGGTACAAGTACATGAAGTTTTTCGCTTTTCTCAGCCTGATACTAACTCTCAGTGTATCTACTTTCGCTCAAAATTATCGCCCATTACATCAACAAAGTTGGCCTGAGTCTGATATAGACTCAACAACCTACACGGTTAAAGGAGAACGCCACGGTGTCAGCTTCTTCAAACAACATCAATTTCCTGAAGTAATTTATACAGCTGGAGAAACACTCAGCTTTTCGGGTTATCACACAACAGATGTGATGTACGCGTGGTACCAAAAGTGGGCAGAACAATATCCTGATATTGTAGACTTATACGAAGTTGCCAAAAGCTTTGAAGGTCGCCCTATTCTTCAAATGACTATCACCAATAAAAAAACGGGAAAAGACACCGATAAACCAGCAGCCTATTTTGAAGGTGGCCGACATAGTGGTGAAATTACCAGTAGCGAGTCTATACTTTGGCTTACTAATCATTTATTGCAGAACTATGGAAAAGACGACGCCATCACACATCTCATTGATACCAAAGCGATTTATTTGCGTCCACAGAATAACCCAGACGGTTCTAATTTATACCTGAATACCGCACAAAGAAATCGTAGCTCCGTCCGCCCTTATGATAACGACCGCGATGGCTTGTTTGATGAAGATCCTGAAGAGGATTTAGATGGAGATGGTATTATTTACCAAATCCGTAAAAAAGCTACCGAAGAGGAGCTGGAGAAAGCTAATTACATCATTGACCCACGCGACCCAAAAGGCCGATTGATGAAACGAGTGCTTAACGGAAAAGGCAAATGGCTGCTTTATTCAGAAGGTATTGATAACGACGGCGACGGCAAGTTTAACGAAGATGGCATCGGCGGATTGGATTTACATAGAAATTATGTTGAAAATTGGCGACCAGATGCTGGACAAGACGCCACAGGAAGAGGTTACACTCAATACGGAGCGGGCGCTTATCCTTTGAGCGAACCCGAGTCAAGGTCGGTTGTAATGTGGATGCTTACTCACCCCAACATTTCGGTTGTAAATTCTATGGACACACGAGTTCCAATGCACCTGCGACCACCTTCTACTTCAAAAAGTGAAGAGAGAATGTACCCTGATGATCTAAAACTCTACGAAAAGTATGATAAGATGGGGCTCGAAATCACCAATTACCCTTGGGCTGGGGATGTATACGAAACTTACATGACTCGCTATCCAACAAATAGTGTAACGGGAGACTCATCAAAAGCTTCTCCTCTTTTTGGTCACGGACCTGATTTTGGTTATTTCTATTTCGGCTCCATCTGGTATGGCGACGAACTTTGGAATAACGGCGCCATGGAAGATTACAACAAAGATGGTATTTATGATGATTTTGATGGCTTAACCTGGGACGATCGCGAGAATAAAAGTCGTGGTTTTAGAAATTGGGAACCTTTTGATCACCCAACTTTGGGCAAAGTTGAAATTGGAGGTTTCCATCCTAAATTCTTTAGCCAAAACGGACCTGCTTGGCAGCTAGAAAACTGGGCTAAAAAACAAGCGCTCTTCAATCTTGCTATGGCCATGGAACTTCCTCAACTTAATATTGATGATGTTTCCATTAATAAGAAAAAAAATAACACGTACGAAATCAGTGTTACTTGGACCAATACGGGACAGCTTCCTGTGGCTTTAAAACAGGCTCAGCTTGTTAAGATTGTTCAAGAAGACCGACTAAAACTCGAGTTCGGTAAAGATTTAACCAAGGGTTTTGAAAAAGCTCAGGTTAAAATCCTTACTCCATCAACTTACGATAAAACTATTTTTGCCGGATATACCGATGCGGGAGAAACCCAAAAAGCTACTTTCCTAGTTCAGCTTAATGGCGTAAAAGGCGCAACGGGAACGCTTAAAGTGTTATCCACACGTGGCGGTTATATCGAAAGAGAAATCATTCTTGGAAATCCACCAAAAACCACTGATAAATAATCTAACTCAGAGAATTCTATGACCCAGCAAACACCCAAGTTCATTACTCGAAGAATAGTTTTACCTATTGTCGTACTCCTCTTTACTATTTCTTCGGGAATGGCTCAAACTGTGGGTGAAGCATTACCTGCATGGACGGAAGGCACTCTCGACATCCATGAGATAAGCACCGGCCGCGGAGTTTCCACTTTCATGATGTTGCCCGATGGCACCACAATGTTGTTTGATGCAGGCGAATTCACTGAAACCGATCAAGCTTGGCGCATTCCGCGATACATCGCTGAAAAACCAAATGAATCACGCACTGCTGGGGAATGGATTCTTCGATATATCTCGAAGCTTCTCAATCAAAGTTCCTATAAGCAGATAGATTACGCAATGCCTTCTCACTTTCATCGGGATCACATGGGGCAGATTACTTCTTCATCTCCAAAATCAAAAAATGGAGATTATGCTCTGGCTGGAATGACTTTGGTTGGAGACAGCATTCCCATTCGAAAAGTACTCGACAGAGGCTGGCCAGATTATGACTACCTCACCGACCCAAATGATGCGACGCTAATAAATTACAAAGCTTTCTTGCAGTGGCAGGTTAAAAATAATGGACTCATTGCGGAGCGATTTAAACCAGGAAGCAACTCGCAGATTGTGCTCAAAAATAATCCAGAACGATATCCAGAGTTTGAAGTTCGTAATCTCGCCGCCAATGGCGAAGTTTGGACAGGAGTTGGAACCAACACTCACAATCATTTCCCGCCACTTAATACACTTGCAAAAGAAGATTATCCAAATGAGAACATCAGCAGCTTAGCATTAAGACTTAGCTACGGAAAGTTTGATTATTTCACAGGTGGAGATATAGCTGGTATTGCTTTGGAAGGAAAACCAAGCTGGTACGATATTGAAACTCCAATCGCACAAGCTATCGGCCCCGTTGAAGTAAGTGTGTTAAATCACCACGGTTATATAGATTCACAAAATGCGTTTTTTGTGAAAACCCTACGCCCTCAAGTTTGGATTATCCCTGTTTGGGATTCCGCTCATCCAAGCCCGATGGTTTATCGTAGGTTAAGATCTGAATTCTTGTATCCTGGAAAGAGAGATATTTTTGCAACAGGAATGCATGAAGCCAATAAACTCGTAGTTGTTGGGCTCGACGAATTAGCTAGTGATAATGGCCATATTCTAGTTCGTGTTTCACCAAAGGGGGATGTTTTCCATGTTATCGTTTTAGAAAACTCCAACGAAAATATGATTGTTAAATCAGTTCACGGACCCTATAAAGCTCAATAAAAACGCATTTTTTCATGGACTTACAGTATCCACTTCCAAAACTATCTTCAAGAATTGAACTTTCTGAATTGAATTCCGCACAAAATGCGGTCCATCATGCGGCTCAATTCATAGCTATTGCAGGTAAATATTTATTGGAAGAACAAGCTGATGATAGTCACACTAATATGGCTTGGGATGTAGAAAAAGATTCCTTTGTGGGGAAAGAAATCCACGGCAGAGCGAAAGTAGCTTTACACCCTCCTACATTATCTCTGAAAATATTAGGCCCTACCGATTTAGAAATTATTTCGTATTCACTATTCGGTAAAACCAAAACTGATGCACTTGGTTGGCTAAAACAGGCATTGCTCCTCAAACAAATTGATGCTGATGCATTAAAACCAGAACTACATTACAACATCCCACCACACTCTGTTGATAGCGGTGACATATTCCCAGAAATATCGAAAGAGATTCTTGAGGAACTTGCAACACACCGAACCCTCGTTGATATTTTTTGCAAAGAAATTGCTCTGGAATTTAATCACGCCTCCGAAGTAAGAACTTGGCCCCATCATTTTGACCACGGAGTGTATATTCCTTTTGTTTTCGATGACGAGCAAAATGTTGAACAATCGTTTAGTGTGGGATATGCAATTGCAGATTCTATCATTCCAGAACCATACTTGTATGTAACTCAGTGGAGAAAAGATGATTCCATCGATTATTCTTTTGCACCAAAGTTAGAATTAGGGGCTTGGCTGCCTGAACAACTTAAAGGCGCCGCACTAACGTTATCTGAAATTACCAATTCAGATAATCAAAATAATACCATAAAGACATTTTTAGCTGCAACGATAAGCTGGAGTGCTACTGAGCAACGCAGCTAACCCAACTCAGAAACGAAAGTGCATAAAAAAAGCCATGTACACAATGTATACATGGCTTTGAGATATAAGTAAGAAAATCTTATTCGAGAATATAAACTTCTACTGCGCACAGTCCTTTTGGAGTTTCACTGATTGAAAACTCCACATCTTCTCCGTCTTTAATGCCTTCATTAGCACCAAGATTTTCAATATTATTTCGGTGAACGAAAAGATCTTCGTTACCACTTTCGGGAGCAATGAATCCAAAACCTTTCTCTTCATTAAACCACTTTACTTTACCGTATTCCATTCTTTATAATATATATTATGTGTTGCTCACAGGTACAGTGTTGATCGCTTTTATATTTGGCGAGCCGTATTTCATAATCGGCTGTGAACTTAAAAATTAGTTATACAAACTAGAGGAGGGAAACTAAATACTGTACTGAAGATTTGCCGATACCTGAACTTTAACTTGTCTTCTTAAACTACTGATAATTATAGCCAATTACAAGGTGTATTTATTTACACTCGAGCTTATGGAGGTATCTTGAACAAGGATAAGTAGTTATGAATCATGAATTTTAGATCATTGATTTTAAAAATTACAAAGAGCTAATCCGTTTTGAGAATACCTTCAAAGAACCTTCAGAATGACAGTGAGTACTCTTTTTATTTATCAATCCGTACACTAATTATCCAACAACTACCTGCAATAACTCGTACTTTTGAATACTTTAGTTTTAAGCTCATATTTCAGTTATGGATCAAATCACACAAAGTTTTAAAGAATTTTATTCACAGGTGTTAAATTCTGCTCCGCAGATTGCAGCTGGAATAATAGTGTTAATCGTTTTTATTCTTCTAGGGCTTTTATCTACTCGTGCACTTAGAAAAGTAGTGGGCTCAAGAAATGATACTTCCAAAAAAGCACGGATACTCCGCCGCCTTTTCCGTTGGACATTTTATGCTTTTGGGTTCACCATTGCTCTTAATATTATGGGTTTGAGTCAGGCTGCAAGTAGTATTATTGCGGCTGGGGGAATTTTAACTGTAGTACTTGGTTTTGCGTTTAGAGAAATTGGTGAAAACCTCCTCGCAGGTTTATTCATGTCGTTTAGCCCTTCTTTTGATGTGGGTGATTTAATTGAAAGCAACAGCACTCGCGGTGTAGTTAAGCAAATCAACATTCGAGATGTACATGTTCGAACCGCTGATGGAGTCGATATTTTCATTCCCAGTGCAATGATCTACAAAAACCCACTTCTTAACTTTACCCGAGATGGTTTGCGTAGAGCCCGCTTTGTAATTGGCTTTGATTATCGAAACGATGTTAAAAAAGCTCGTGAACTTATACTTACTGAACTCAAAAAAACTGAGGGCGTTTTGGAAATCCCAAAAGCCAGTGTTCAAGTTGCCAACTTTACTACGAATTATGTAGAGCTAGAAATTTACTTTTGGATTAACACTCACTCTGAACACGCCGACCTTTCCGAAGTTCGAACTAATGTTATGGAAGCTACACAGCAAATCCTTCTACAGAACCAATACATTTTAAGCTCCGAAATAAGTACAGCTATAGAAATTACGGAGAAAAAAGCCTGAGCTTAATATTACTCAGATAGTTAAATACTCCTTAAAATCCCGAAATAAATTCTTGATGGCAGAGACTTATAGTATTTTCATTCTTAAAGTATAGTACATCCCAAAAATGGAGATTTTATAGCTTGTACATTTTTTATTACCAAATTAAAATAGAGAATTGAATCCAAGCTCCTCCTTGCTTATCTTCTCTGAACTTTGAACAAAGCTTTTCGACCCATTTACCAATTTCTATTACATAGCTTTGAGGCATCAACACGGCGCCACCTGAAATTAAAGGTGCGAAACTGATGTCATTTCCGATTTTCTATATCATTTTTAAAATCCGACACGGTTCTCGTAGTCGGATTTTTTTTGACCCTCAACTCACTCAAACTCAATTCTAAACATGTCTTTGTACCCAAGAAAGAAAGCCATACTTGCACTTAGCGACGGAACCGTTGTACACGGTTGGGCAGTTGGCCACGAAGGAATTACTGGTGGCGAACTCTGCTTTAACACAAGTATGACTGGCTATCAAGAGATCTTCACCGATCCTAGTTATTACGGCCAACTTATGATGATGACCTACCCACACATCGGTAATTACGGAACGATGTCTCGTGATGATGAACACCGAAAAGTGATGGTAGCAGGAATGATTACACGCGCCTTTAGTTGGGAGTTTAGCAACCCAATGGCCGACCGAAGTCTCCAAGATTATCTTGTTGATAACGAAATTGTAGGAATTTCAGGTGTAGATACGCGAGCTCTAGTTCGCCATATCCGTGAAAAAGGTGTGATGAACGCTGTGATTTCTTCTACCGAATTGGATGAAGCCAAATTGGTTCAAATGGCCAAAGATTGGGAAGATATGAATGGCCTAGAGTTAGCATCTAGAATTAGCCGAGAAGAAGCCCAAACTGTGAATGGTACCGGTACTTTTAAAGTTGCTGCTATCGATTACGGAATTAAGCAAAACATCATTAACAGCTTGCACGCTCGCGGTTGTACGCTTCGTGTTTTTCCAGCAAAAACATCACTTGCTGAGGTAAAAGAGTGGGATGCCGATGGTTTCTTTTTCTCTAACGGACCAGGCGATCCTAATGCTACCGCAGAATATGCACTCGAAATTGTGGAATACGCAAAGTCGACTGGAAAACCAGTTTTTGGAATCTGCTTAGGGCACCAATTAATGGCACTTAGCGAAGGCATTGAAGTAGGCAAGATGTTTGTTGGGCACCGTGGCGCAAATCATCCTGTAAAAAACCTATCTACGGGATTGGTTGAAATCTCAACCCAAAATCATGGCTTTGGCGTTACCGAAGAAAGTGTAAAAGATGATGTAGCTGAGATTACGCACATCAACTTAAACGACGGAACCATTGAAGGCTTAAAGTTTAAGAAGTTCGCAGGCTTTTCGGTTCAATATCACCCAGAAGCTTCGCCAGGACCACACGATTCGGCTTACCTTTTTGATCAGTTCATCGACATGATGAAAGAGGGTAAAGCAGCTGTTACAAAGTAACACATGAAATAAAGAGCGCTTTTAGGGCACTCGCAATGGAAAACGTAACACATTTTTAACACTGAAGGCTCAAAACCTTCAACCAAAGAACAGAATAAATGCCAAGACGCGACGATATAAACAAAATCCTTATCATTGGTTCAGGACCTATAGTAATTGGTCAAGCTTGCGAGTTTGATTACTCTGGAACCCAAGCTTGCCGATCATTAAAAGAAGAAGGATACGAGATTGTACTTATCAACTCGAATCCTGCCACCATCATGACCGACCCAATCATGGCAGATGCAATTTACATGCTGCCAATGACTACTGCTTCCATCAAAGAAATTGTTGCTAAAGAAAAGCCTGATGCAGTTCTCCCAACAATGGGTGGTCAAACAGCGCTTAACCTAGCTCGTGATTTAGAGATTGAAGGTTTTTGGAAAGCGAATAACATCGACATCATTGGTGTTGATATCGCTGCTGTAGATATTACTGAAGACAGACAGCAGTTCCGCGATTTGATGGAAGAAATTGGAATTGAGCAGTGCAAAAGTAAAACCGCTTCTTCTATTTTAGATGCCAAAGAGATTAAAGAAGAGCTTGGCGGACTTCCACTCGTAATTCGTCCATCTTTCACTCTTGGTGGAACCGGTGGCGGTATTGTTTGGCACGAAGAAGACTTCGACAAAAAAGTATTACACGGCCTTGAAATGAGTCCAACTCACCAAGTGCTTATTGAAGAATGTATTTTTGGATGGAAAGAATACGAGCTAGAACTTCTCCGCGATAGCAACGACAACGTGGTTATCATTTGTTCTATCGAGAACATGGATCCAATGGGCGTACACACTGGCGATTCAGTAACGGTTGCTCCAACACAAACATTGACGGATAAACAACTTCAGATTCTCCGTAACGCAGCTATTAAGATGATGCGTTCTATCGGAACTTTTGCAGGTGGCTGTAATGTGCAGTTTGCGATGGAACCAGGAAGCGATCGTTTTGTGGCAATCGAAATTAACCCAAGAGTAAGTCGTTCCTCGGCGTTAGCATCTAAAGCAACGGGTTATCCAATTGCAAAAATTGCTACCAAACTTGCGGTAGGATATAACTTAGATGAGCTCAAGAATCAAATTACTGGAACAACTTCAGCATGTTTCGAGCCTTCTATCGATTACGTAGTTGTTAAAGTTCCTCGTTTCAATTTCGATAAATTCCCTGGTGTAGATGAAGAGCTTTCTACCCAAATGAAAGCTGTGGGCGAAGTGATGAGCATTGGGCGAAATTTTCCTGAAGCATTGAATAAAGCATGGCAATCACTAGAAATTGGTCGCCACGGTTTAGGTGCTGATGGCTACGAAGAATTGGACCGAAAAGAAGTTCGTGAACGCCTTATCAAACCATATTGGGATCGTTCAGTGCAAATTAGAAATGCATTTAAACTTGGAACATCGGTTGAGGAAATTGCTGACATCACCAAAGTAGACCCGTGGTTTCTTCAGCAAATCCGCTACATGGTTTCGCTAGAAAACAGAACCGAAGGCCAAAGTTTAGACGACATTAGCAAAGATGATTTATTTGAAATGAAACAAGCTGGATTTTCAGATTATCAAATTGCTTGGTTATTAAGCAAAAGCGGAACTACTGTTACTGAAGGCGAAGTTCGTAACCACAGAAAAAGCCTCGATCTTAAGCCTGCTTTTAAATTAGTAGATACTTGTGCTGCTGAGTTTCCTGCAGTAACACCTTACTATTATTCTTCCTACGAAGGCGAAAGTGAAAGCATCGTTAGCGACAAGAAAAAAGTACTTATTCTGGGTAGCGGTCCTAACCGAATTGGCCAGGGTATAGAGTTTGATTATTCTTGCGTACATGCTGTACTCGCCGCCAAAGAAATGGGCTACGAAGCTATTATGGTTAACTGTAATCCAGAAACAGTTTCTACCGATTTTGATATCGCCGACAAGCTTTATTTTGAGCCGGTATATTGGGAACGTGTGTTAGATATTATTGAGCACGAAAAACCTGAGGGTGTAATTCTTCAAGTGGGTGGACAAACGGCTCTCAAACTTGGCAAACGTTTTGTTGAAGAAGGAATCCATATTTTTGGAACTGCCTTTGAAATGATTGACTTTGCAGAAGATCGTGGTCAGTTTTCTGATTTACTTCTTAAACTCGACATTCCTTTCCCTGAGTATGGAATGGCTACCGATGTGGACGAAGCACTCGTAGTAGCTAAGAGAATTGGATATCCCGTACTTATTCGTCCAAGTTATGTACTTGGTGGACAAGGCATGCGTATTGCCGTTAAAGAAGAAGAATTGCGCCGCTATGTAGATCGTATTCTAAAAACCCATCCAGAAAATGCATTCCTTATTGATAAATACTTAGAACACGCTGTTGAAGTAGATGTCGATTCTGTTTTTGATGGAGAGCAAATTCACATTGCGGGAATTATGCAACACATTGAACCAGCTGGTGTTCACTCTGGTGATTCAACCGCTGTTCTTCCTCCATATTCGTTAAGCGACAAAGTAATTAAAGACATCGAAACGTATCAAGAACGCATTGCCAAAGCCATGGAAATTGTTGGCTTTTTAAATGTTCAGTATGCCGTTAAAGATGAAAAAGTGTTTATCCTCGAAGCCAATCCAAGATCAACACGAACTATTCCATTTTTAGCTAAAGCAACACAACGCCCCGAAGCAGCTATCGGTGTTAAAGTGATGCTTGGCGCAAAACTTAGCGAGTTTGATTTAACTTCAAAACTAGATTGCTGGGCTATAAAAGAGCCTGTTTTCCCATTTGATAAATTCCCTGGTGTTAAAAAAGAACTTGGCCCAGAAATGAAATCGACCGGTGAAGCAATTTACTTTGCTAAAGATTTTGATGACGAACATTTCAAAAAACCGTTCGAGTTTAAAAATCTATATTTAACTAAGTAATTAAGTTCTAGGCTTCTCGGCCGAAAAGCTTTATTTCTATAGAATGTGTAAGGAGTATGTCCTAAAAAGGTCATACTCCTTGATGCATGTAAGTCATTTTATAAAATATCCATTCAGTTTAAAAAGTAGCATAGGTAATCCGTGATTAACCAAGCAAAAAGTATTTTAAAAGAAGTCTTTGGCTATGAGAGCTTTAGACTTCAGCAAGAAAGAGTAATTACTCATGTTCTTAACAATAAAGATGCACTAGTAATAATGCCTACAGGTGGCGGTAAGTCACTTTGCTATCAAATTCCTGCTCTTATTTTTGACGGACTTACCATTGTGGTTTCACCGCTTATTTCTTTAATGAAAGATCAGGTTGAGCAGCTTCGCGAATATAACGTGCCTGCAGTTTACTTAAACAGCTCACTTACACCTGAAGCTTATGCGTTTAATGTGAGACGCATTCAAAGCGGGAAAGTAAAGCTCCTATATTTAGCTCCTGAAACGCTAATGATGGAAAAAACGCGTGAGCTACTAAGTTCTATCAAAGTAGACTGTTTTACTATTGATGAGGCGCACTGTATTTCGGAATGGGGACATGATTTCAGACCTGAATATCGCCAAATGGCAACGGTTCGCGAAGAAGACTTCCCAAGTGCAGTTTGTTTGGCTTTAACTGCAACGGCAACACCTCGTGTTCAAGACGATATTAAGAATATTCTTTCTCTCAAAGAGTCTGAAGCTTTTATCTCTAGTTTTGACCGAACAAACTTATTCCTCAAAATTGCCGATAAAAAAGATCCTCATAACCAGCTTTTAGACTTTCTCTATACTCGTAAAAAGCAATCTGGGATTATTTACTGTTTTTCGCGCCGGCAGGTAGATGAGGTTGCTGAAATTTTGGAAGAAGAAGGATATTCAGTTAAACCATATCACGCAGGGTTACATGATGAGCAACGTGCTTTCAATCAGCGCGCTTTTATTAGAGATGATATCTCCATTATTGTAGCAACAATTGCCTTTGGTATGGGTATTAACAAATCAAACGTGCGCTATGTAGTTCATTACGATATGCCACAAAATATCGAATCTTATTACCAGCAAATTGGTCGTGCTGGCCGTGATGGACTTCGCTCAGACTGTCTGCTTCTATTTGGTTATTCAGATACTCAGAAGATTAAATATTTTATTAATCAGAAAGAAGGCAATGAAAAAGAAGTTGCTGAAAATCACTTAAAGCAATTAGTTAAGTACCTAGAAACTACCGATTGCCGACGTAAACCATTAATGAGTTACTTCGGTGAGAAATATGTGAAAGCAGAATGTGGAATGTGCGATAACTGCCTTTCTGTTGATGCAGATGTTGAAGATTTAACCATCCCTGCTCAAAAGTTCATTTCATGTGTAGTTCGTAGTGGTGAGAAGTTTGGTGCTAGCCATATCGTAGATATTTTAAGAGGATCAAAATCTAAGAAAGTACTAGAATTTGAACACGACAAACTTCCAACATATGGTATTGGTCTTGAATGGAATAAAGACCAGTGGACACAGCTTTCCCGTTCTTTAATTCGCCAAGGCTATTTAAGCAAAGGCGACCATGGAAGCTTGAAGTTAGAAAAAAGTGCTCTTTCAGTGCTTAGTGGCGATGAAAATGTATTCGGAATGTTAGATCGTACTAGTACTTCGGTTGACGGAGAATCGATAGTTCGTACCTCATCAGAAATTGAACAAGATTACGACGTTAAATTGTTCGAGCTTTTGAGAGTTAAACGAAAAGAAATTGCTGATGACCAGGACGTTCCCCCATACGCTATTTTCCCCGATACAACACTCGTTGAAATGGCTTATTTCTTCCCTCAAAGCAAAGATAGCTTAGAGCATTTGTACGGAATTGGTGCTGTTAAGAAAGAGAAGTTTGGTAGTGCTTTTGTGGGTATCATCAAAAAATACACTCAAGAGAACGGTTTAGAGGAAAGAAAAAAATCTTTGGCTACCAAGGTTAAGAAATCCACAGGGAATAAAAAGCACCATATAGTTGGTGAGGGTTTTAACGACGGTGAATCAATTCCATTATTAGCTGAAGCACATGGCGTAAAAGAAGTAACCATCTTAGCTCATCTTAAAACCTTCCTAGATGAGGGAAATGACTTACGTTTGGAAGGACTATTGGAGTTTACAACGCTTTCTCAGCGCCAACAAGACCATGTGATGGCAGCATTCAAGAAAAAAGGCCCGCTTATGTTACGCCCCGTTTACGACGAGCTAAACAAAGCAATTGGCTATGACGAACTTCGCGTCATGCAACTGTACTACATGGCTACAAATAAGTAAATAGTATTGCGAAACGCTCTATACCCTAATTGGGTGTCGAGCGTTTCGTAATTTTTTCTAGAAATTGTACTTTAGAGTAAGCATAAAACTACGTCCAGCTTCTGGGATGTTAGCAATGCTTGTATGCTGGTTATAATAGGTGTCGAATAAGTTCTTGGCTTCAACAATTGAAGTAAGATTTCCATTAAATAAAACCTTCGAATATACCGCATTAAAAATTGCGTGAGATTCGGTTTTATCCTCAATGGATGAAATATTTGAAATCCTATTTTGTGCTAGTGCCCACTCCATATTCGCGGTAAAGCTATTATCCCCCAATGCGTAGGTGATAGAGTTCATACCTTTTAATGGCGGAATGAGCGGAAGAGGGTCGTTCAGCGTTGTATTCTGAGCGTATGTATAGGAAGCTCTTATTTCCGTTCTTAAACTTTGCCAGAATGTATTAATAGTTCGTACTTCGCCGCCAAGCATTATTGCCTCGCCTAAGTTCTGATACTGCTTAAACTGAAAGTTATTATTACTCACATCGCCCACTACAATCCCGGAGATATAGTCGTAATACTTTTTGTGAAAAAGTGAGATAGAAAGTGAATGATTATCTAACTCAAGTATAGAATTAAGCTCCAGATTTAAACTTTTTTCAGGCTTAAGCCAAGGGTTTCCATCATAAAAATAGCCATCTACATAATTGTAAATATAGTGGCCAAATAATTCGATGTGGTTGCCTAATCGCTCAGAGTAAATAGAGCTAAAGCTTAAACTCCAGTTCTCTTTAGCTAACCAAATAGCACTTGCCGAACCTGAAAGTAATGCCCTATTTCTTGGGGCATAATCTTTATTGTACAACGACTCAAACATGGATGCATAATTTTCGCTGTTTGTTGCAAGGGAGGTAAGACTGATGCTTTCTTCCACTTTTAGGAGTAATACAGGGGAAAGCATTAAATTATGTTTTCCACCTAAACTTACATTTTTTGTGAGAACATCGTCCATGTTGTAGATGTACATATCTTCTATGCTAGTGTCTAAACTTTGCATAAGCATGTCTCCTTTAGCTTCAGAAACAAATCCATTCAAATACCATTCAAACTTATGCTTTGCTAGCGTAGCAGTTCCGTTTAGCTTTGCACCTAATGTTCCAGTTGAACCATACATTGGCATGTACATTCCTGTCATTACGGGACGTTGAGCAACATCTCTACTGTAATCATCCATCCAGTGGCGGATTGAGTTTCCATAGAGCATCGCTGAACTTAGCTGAAATGAGTCTCCTACTTCTTTCCAGTTGTATTGTACTCGAAGAATATTAGCTAGTGCTTTGGTAGCATCCATTAACAATGCGGGGTAACCTACATCGGTTGCTTTGTCGGTTATAAAGTTTACCTCAAATGAATTTTCTGAGGGGAACACGTGCTTCATTCCTACATTCAGGTTCATTTTATTAAACTGCGTATTGGCAATGGTTGAATCTTGCCCGGCACGAAGGTCGCTCGCTTTTTTAATACTTCCAGATAACTGAATTGCCGTGTTTTTCATGGAGTAATTTGAATTTACGGCCACTACTCTGTATTCGTCGGGCACACGATACCCAGTAGTTACATCTAGTTTGAAAGGAGCAAATTCAGGTTTTTTGGAAATCAAATTGATGCTGCTATTTCCGTTACCGTTTTCTGCTACTCCAGAACCACTTTTATCGATTTTCAATTTTGAAAGATTATTAGATTCTATATACGATGAAATAGGATCCATTTTATCTACACAAGCTTTGAAAATTTGCATCCCATCAATGGTAAGATTCATACGCTGATCACTTTGTCCACGAACGGAAGGTTCCCATCCAAAAGCTCCTCGTTGAATCATCGAAACACCATCAATATTATTAAGAAAATGATCTAGCGTGTGATGAGATTGTGTACTTTGATAGTCTTTGACATTAGCTTTGTTCCCATCGTAAGCATAAACCACCACACTTTGATCGGTATGGATAATTGTTGGGATTAGAAACAGAGTATCTGCCACTTCACTAAGAACAAATCGAGAAAGTAAATAACCAAGAGCATGGACTTGAAATGTCTCTCTATTCTCTGAAATAGTTACTGTTCCGTTTACATCTGTTACAGCAAATACGATTTCTTTGCTATCCATTAAATGGGCACTTATGATGGGCTCATTACTGGATTTATCAAGAATCGTTAATGTTCTATTCTGCGCAACAGCGTTTAGCGCTATGCACCAGAACAAAAGCAAAAAGGAAAGTTTAGTTTTCATAATAGTAGCGTTAGAAATTGGCCCCAACTAAGGTTGAGGCCTTTAATCCTTACTTCGCCTTTACACTATATTCAAATACAACTTCTGGTAAAGTATCGTTTGCTACAACCAGCTCTACGGATGTTGTCCAAGTTCCACTCATGCTGTAATTGATGTCGCCCTCGTAAACTCCATTTCCTTTATTTGAAGGAGCTGTGAAGTTTGTAGAATGCCCTTGTCCACCGCCCATATCCATGTACGGATAAATGATAACTTCGGCATCTGCAAAAGCTGGAAATGACATCATTGTTGCTCTTTTGTGAACCATGAAAGTAAGCTCATTAGCTCCCACCACAGGATCACTTGGTTCAACCCAAGAAATAAAGTAGCTATCACCGGCGCTATCTTTAACACTTGTCAATTTCCAAGAAGAAGCTACATCAATTGCTATTGAGCCCTCAACGGTTTCTCCGCTTTCAGTAACAATAGTAAAATTAATACTCCATGAGCCCATTTCGCCACCAGGCATGATAAATACAGCCATACCTTTAAAGTACTTCTCGTTTTCTTCAAACTTAACTGGATTCTCGTATGGTGATGAGTGCATCATTGTGCCCATGTCCATCATTGGCATCATAGTAATTGATTTCATTTCAACACTTTTGTCTGCTTTCTCTAATTCCCAATACAGTGCATTCGCACCTGTTTCTAGCTCAGTATCTGATGAAAGTTTAACGGTGTATCCATCCACAACAACGCTGTTTATAGATGTTAATGCTAAGTCGCTGTCGTCAGAATCTGAAGTACTACATGCGTTAAAGGCAATAAATAATAATGCCATCACCAAGATATGGCTTTGTTTAAAAGTCGATTTCATAATAAAATGTGTTTTATAGTTTTTTTAAAAATGTATAAGAAGGGGGTACAAAAACTATACTTTGGGCGGGTGGTATATTTCGAGTTCAAATCCCGAAACAACACTATTATTACTATGTTTATATTGAACTGAATACTGAGGAATACCAAAGTCTATATCTTCTAATAAGAATAGCGCATGATAATCTGACCAAACTACAACTACTGTTGAGCTATTTTCTTTAGGATGTGAAGCTGAAAAGTAACACATATCCATGGAGGCTTCACTTTCTGAATGATGATCACTCATTTCACCTTCTTTATTTCCATCCATCTTTTTATGCAACTCAGGATGATGACAGGTACAGATTGAATTATCATCTTCAGTTATACACGTACAAAACGAAACTACACAATGATGTTCTCCCTTTTCAGAATGGCTATGCTTGAATAATAAATTACTCCCAAACCAGCCAAAGGTATCCCATAACATCAGCAGTAAAGTGAATACAGTAATCGTTTTGGTATATATTGTTTTAAGACTCATTTGTCTTAAATATCCTATATAATTATGAAGTAGATATGAATTTTGTGTAAAGTAAAATTTAAGAAAACGAAGTCGTAATAAAAGCGCTGTTATGTAAGTAAAAGTTAAACTTTACTCAGCCTAAATAGCGCCTTTGCTTTATACTTGAAGTTCCAACTGTGTAGTTAACAAATAAAAACTCGCTAATCCTTAACATATATTAAGCTTTTGCTTTATGCTAGCACTTAGCAATAGGAATCGAAATTAAGAACGTAGCGCCTTTTGTTTCGTTATTTTTAGCCTTAATAGTTCCACCTAACTTCCCGATTACTTGATTAGAAATAGCCAAACCTAAACCTAAACCAAATTTAGCTCCTTGGTTTTTTGTGGTATAGTTTGGCTCAAAAATGCGATCGAGTATATCAACGGGTATACCTGGTCCATTATCAGTGATTTCTACGAATATAGATTTGTTGTCAGTCCATGTTTTGATAGTGATTTGTCCACCATCAGGTAGTGCATCACAAGCATTTACTAAAATATTTGTCCAAACTTGGTTAAGTTCCCCCATTCTTGCACAGGTTTTGGGGACCTCATTCAGTTCCAGATTTACGTCCAAAAACTTTAGACGGTTGGTTAGAACAAGAACAGTGTCTTTGATACCTGTGCTCACATCAATCATATCCGCTTGGTTGTTGTCTTGGCGGCTGTAGCTTTTTAAGCTTTTAACTAAGTTGGCAATCCTCGCACTAGCTAATTGAATATTATGTATGAGCTTGCCTGCTTCAAACTGTTGTAAAAGTTGTGTTACTGGTATTTTTTTTCTGTTTGAATCGACCACTGATAAGGCTTCTTCTGGCATCTGCGCTAACTTGCGAGTGGAAGCCCTATCTTCTACATAAGGAAAGCGTTTCTGAACTTCGAGCATCCGAGTTCTAACTTCACTACTACTTATTGGCCCAGCTTCCAATCCATTTTTAAACATCACAGCTAACGGCTCACTGATTGAGAGGTCCTTGAAATTTTCTTTAAGTGCTTCTGCAGAGCGAATGAGTGCTGCAGCGGGGTTATTAACTTCATGGGCGAAGCCAGCAACCAACTCGCCCAACGTTGCCATTTTTTCTTGATGGATAATTTTCTGATAAGATTCTTCGAGTTGCTCGTATGCTTCTTTAAGGTCTTCTCTTTCTTTTTCGAGCTTTTTGTTTAAAGCACTCATCTCCGACTCTAGTTCCAAATTCTTCAAAAACCTATCCGCCATATTACTCATCATCAACTGCTGTAATGGGTGACGAAGACGAGGATTATCGTTCACGTATTGCTCAAACTCATTCTGTTCTATTCTAAGCGCCTGAACGTCTGTTTGCACAATACACGATGTAAGCGATGGATTCCCTGTAGTAAATGATAACAAACCAACAAAGTGTCCAGGAATCAATTTCAGCAAGTCTAAAGAGGAACCGTCAGTTCGGGTATGATTAAGTTTAGCCTTCCCTTTTAGCAATAAATATAAATAGTGAAGCGACTCTCCTTGAGTGAAAATAATATCGCCTTTTTTAAAGCTTACTACATGCTCTTGTAACTCCTTTGACTCTCGTATTGCTCGTTGAATAAAACGGAGGATAACTTTTCTATCATTCAGCATAAGTCCTTTATTCATGCTGTTTAATTATCAGTTAGGGTGTTGTTACGAAGCACTTCTGCAAGTCGCGTTGCATCAAGCACGATCATATAAGGAAGTGGATTCAACTTTTGCTGAATCACAAAATCAGTAAGCTGATTAACCACTACATGCTGCAGTTCATCTTTTTGCCAAGGTTTAGCTACATAGTAATCTAGCCCAGCCTTGTTTATAGCTTGCACAGTATCTTCAAGCCCAGCTTGCCCTGTTACAAGAACTTTCTTACTCATTTTTATTGATGGATGGCTTTGTAACTCTATGAGTAAATCAACGCCATTCTTTCCCGGTAAAACGTGATCGCACAGAATTAACCCAATCATGTTTCCAGCTTCTTCAATCTGCTGCATAATCTCTATGGCTTCTTCGGTGTTATTTGCAGTCTCAACAGGAAACACAGACTCAATAAACTCCAAGTCGCCAACAAGAGCATCCATAACTTCCAATTCATCTTCTACAACAATAATATAGATTTGCTTATCCATAATTTACCTCTCAGTTTAATAATAATGGCCAGTAGAACAGTGCGTATAACACAACAATAGAAAAACCCAATAATCCGATTACAAACCCTGTCTTTGCCATATCTACTGTTCTTATAGTTCCCGTACTCATTGCAATAGCGTTTGGAGGTGTTGAAATTGGAAGTAACATTGCTAAACTAGCACTAATCCCAATCACCAAACTTACAATTACTAAGTTAAAACCCTCGCCCGCTATTCCAGAAGTAGCCATAATAATTGCTAATGGAATGAGTAATGTTGCTGTAACCGTATGTGACAAAAAATTGGCTATCAGCAATGATACTAGCCCAAATAAAGCAATCAGAACTACAGGTCCAAAAGCGCTCCATTCAATACTTTGAACAATCCATTCGGCAAGGCCAGTGCTCTTCATCGAAATTCCTAAAGAAATACCACCTGCCACTAACCATAACACTTCCCAAGGCAACTTTCTAATATCTTCTTTCGAAACAACGCCAGTTAATGTAAGCATCACTACAGGAATTAGTGCTATAATCGCACTTTTTACGCCATGAAAGCTTTCTGTAATCCACAGAACTACTGTTATACCAAACACAACGTACAGTATAATGGCATTTTTTGATTTGTTGAGTTTACCCGCCATATCAATGGTTATTGCCGTAGTATTTGGTTTAAATACCTTCAACAATAAAAACCATGCAAAAATCAAAACAATAACAACTAGAGGTGTTGCTAAAGCCATCCACTGTCCAAATGGGATGTCAATTCCTTGTTGAGAAAGAGCGCCTATAACAACCGCGTTAGGAGGAGTTCCGATTGGAGTTGCTATTCCACCAATATTAGCAGCAAATGGAATACATAGAGCTAATCCCGTTCTTAACGGATCTGTTTTACTAATCTGTGCAATTATGGGCAAAATTACTGTCATCATCATAGCTGTAGTAGCGGTATTACTCATAAAAGCAGACAAAAATGCTGTTGCCACCATCAGTCCTAATAAAATGTATTTCGGATTGGTTCCAAAAGGTTTTAATAGCACACGAGTTAAATTCTTATCGAGATTGTATTTAATAGCTGCTCCTGCAAGTACAAAGCCACCTAAAAATAAAATTATGATTGGATTAGCCAACGTTCCCATAAACATGGTATAGGAATCTGGGGTGTAGTCTTCTGTAACAGTCTTGAATATGAGGCCTTCTTTACTGAGTAACAGCACCTGAAGTAGTATTACCATTATAGAGGTCGCAAAGATAGGAACCGGCTCTAACATCCAAAATGCGGCCGCTAAAAAGAAAATACCTAGAGTTACGTGACCAGCTTGAGATAAGCCTTCTATAGATAGAAAAAAAGGAATAACCAATCCGATGATGCCAACGAATATTCCGATTGTTTGTTTGTTTATGCTTTTCATTGCAATTCCCTATTGCGTGCTTATTGTTCTAAAAACTGAGACTGAATTGAGCCAAAATTTCAACATACGAGTACTTACCCGAATTTGCGTAATTTTCCGAAACTAAGTTAGCTTCACTTTGAATTTTAATGGAATGACCGATAAAAAAATAATTCACGCCAACACCATATTTACGCTGTTTGGTGAAGTTATTTTTAACCACTCTTA
>JBLWXP010000009.1:0-98963 GCA_048267405.1 Balneola sp.
TATAACTATTGCCAACAAGGAGTCAGTAGAATGCTATCTGTTCTAACTGTACTGTATGTTTAAGGCTTAAGGATTGTGCTTCTTGATTAAGCGTCGAATATGAGTAAAAGCCTTTTCAATTCAAAACTATGTGAGTGTCACCCAGATGTGGTACATAGGTCACTCTACTTCCTATCTATCGTTAAATCCTTTTCCAGCTAAGATTTTGGGGATGCACTTTTCAACACGAGCTGTGCGAGTCTTTGATTGTTTTGGTTGGGAGAAGTGAAGGAGATATCCTCGTTGTCTACCGGGCGTTAAGGCTTCAAAAGCTTCTTTTAGTTCGGAGGATTCATCTAATATGGATTGAAGCTCTACTGGGACTTCATATTCCTTAGTAGGTTTATATTCTACTTTCAGTCCAGATTTTTCCACTTCAATAGCTTCGTAGATGTAGGCTTTAATGATGGGCTCTAAGTCGATGATTTGCTGAGAATTGGTAAATCGAAGTTGACGTGCAGATTGTACATTTTCGGTTTGTTGAATGAGAATGTTTTCAGAATCTTTTAGCAACGCCCCTTTATGAAATAGAAGCGCACAATAGTCTTTAAAGTTGTGGATAAGAACTACGTTGCTATTGTTTAAGGTGTAGCAGGGGTGCATCCATTTAAAGTCTTCCACAAGGTTACATTCAAGAACTATGTTCCGAAGTAAACTCATTTCAGAGTTCCATTTCTGGGCTTTATCTAAAAATAAATCAACTTTGGGGTTCATGCTTTTCTCCTGTGGATTACTTTAAAATAGATAAATATTATAGATTGAAATTTAAATCATTCCAAGCCTAATTAGACCAAAGCACCGTTTACACCAATAACTTGTCCAGAGATCCATTTAGAATCGTTGCTAGCTAAAAATAGAACTACTCTAGCGATATCTATGGGCTGACCTAATCGATTAAAAGCAGATTGGCTACTCAGTCTATCTAGGACTTCTTGAGGTTTCCCATTCAGAAATAACTCCGTTTCTGTGGGACCAGGAGCAATGGCATTTACAGAAATTCCTCTACCAACTTCTTTAGAGAATACTCTAGTCATTTGCTCAACAGCTGCCTTTGAAGCTGAATACAATGCGTAAGCTGGGAACATCAATTTCACTGTACTAGATGAAAAATTAATGATAGTTCCATTATCGGCTAGTTTGCTAGATGCTTCTTGTAAGGTGTTAAAAATTCCTCTCACATTAACATCAAACAATCTAGTAAAATCTTCTTGAGATAGGTCTTTCAGCATTTTAGTAATTAGAATTCCGGCATTATTTACAAGAATGTCTACTTTGCCGTAAGTATCTATAGCTTTATCAAACAAATGGGTTACATCGTCTTTTTGGCTAACGTCGGCTTTAACAGCCAAAGCACTTCCACCATTTTGGTAGATAGTATCAACTGTTTCTTGAGCTTCAGCGGCGCTATTTGAATGATTTACAACAACCTTTGCACCATTTTGAGCAAGTAGAAGAGCTATCTCTTTTCCAATTCCTCTTGAAGCACCCGTTACGATAACTACTTTTTGATCTAATTTCATTTTGCTAACTCTTTTCTTAATAGTGATAATTTATAAATAGATATTGATGCCAAGATTAGCGCTATTACTACTAGTAATGTTACAGGCTCTGGGCGTGCAAAAAATTCTAATGCTAATGCTGTAATCATTGTGATTAATAAAAATTCAAAAGCAATTATACCGATGGTTTTATTCTTACTGAATACAAAAATCAGAATAAGAGTAGCTAGTATCAATTCTGAAACGCCCGTGAATATTCTGAAAAAGTCAGCATTAATGTGGATAGCATTTTCAAATGTTTGGAACCCTGCAATACTTCGGGGCATACCTAGTAACTTTGGTATAGCAAAGTAAATCATTGCTATTACAGGTATAAAATTTGTGATTTGATCCCAGAATTTTTTCATGCTAGTTCCTTTAGAATTTCAATTAAATCGGATGGTTCGGCTCTGTTTCTGTAATCAGCATCCAGAAAAGCATATTTTATAATCTTGTTTTGATCTATTACATAGGTAGCTGCCAATGGTAATTCAGCTTTTTCATTGCCATTGTAGCTACTCAAAACGAACTTACCTTCGTAAATATCAGCTACTTCATCAATCAATGTATACACGAGCTTATATTCACGAGCCACTTCATTATCTACATCGCTTAATACTTCAAAATCGAGTTCGTGTTTTTCTTTTGTGGAAATTGAACGATCTGGCAATTCTGGTGAAACAGCGATTAAGTTTGCACCATTTTTTTTGAAATCAGGAAGGGCTTCTTGCATGTAATGCAGAGCAACATTGCAATAAGGACACCAACCGCCTCGGTACCACATTAAAATAACAGGGCCTTTCTTTAACTCTTCATATAAAGTTACGTCTTTACCCAAAGCATTTGGAAGAGTGAAATCTAGCGCCGTATCTCCAACTTGTAATGCACTCTTCACGATATTGGATTCTTTTACAGCTTCTATACCTTCTGTATAAGATTTCATTATTTCAGGAGGAGCGGTATTCTCGAAATTTTCTTTTCGACCTTTTAAATCGATTTCTAATGGGCGTTGTGTGTGTTCAGTTTTCATTGTAATAATAATTTGGTTTAACTAGCTAATTAATAATAGGAGGTAAGCATCATTTAAATAATAGTATGTGCTCGCAATAATTTTAATGGTTGTTACTTTAAAGCGACTAATTTTTGAGCAATTAATTTCAAATTAGATTCATTGATTTCTGGGGTAGGGGCTAATGGAAATAACTGAGCTCCAGGTCGGCTAACAAACGCAGCTCTCCAGTTTGCCCAAAGTGCTCCTGCTACATCCCAACCATGAGCGGCAATGAGCATACTTTCATTTGGTTGAACACCCATTTTATTTGATGCCCAAGCATATGCATCGGCATGAGGTTTGAACTTTCCGATATCTTCTACACTTAAACGTTCATCAAAAAGATCAATCAATCCGGCATTATTGAATTGTGTCTCAACGCCTTTATTCGATGAGTTTGTAAACGACACCAATTTATAGCCAGCGATCCGTAAGTTCTTTAAAGCTTCTTTCACGTCTGGGTGAGCAGGCAAAGATTGAATAGGGCCTACAATGGCTTCTTTGGCATCAGTTTCAGATAAAGTAATTCCGTTGTTTAACGCTACCATTTGTAATGCCGCAACACCGATAAGCCCAAAATCTCTATACTGATTTGTTACTGTTGAAACCAAGCTATACTGGAGCATGGTAGTAAACCAAAGTGGCAACACATCATTTCTACCTCCCAAAGCTTTTCCAACACTTACTTTCATCGCTGTTAAATCAAGAAGCGTTTCGTTTACATCAAAGAACAGAATTTTTGGTCTGATTTCTGGATTAATTCTCATTTCGATGTTAGTTTTTGAGGTTGAAAATCCCACGGCTGGCATTGCCAAAGATGCTAAACTTAATAGGGATGTTTTTTTAATAAAATCTCTTCTGTTGTATTTCATAATTGCTTTAAGATTAAAACATACCAATTAGTATGTAATAGGGTAAAAAATTTTAAACTTCTAATTGATGGAGATAAATAGAGAGCCCAGATATATAATCATCCAGAATTAAATCATCGTCATAAAGCTTTCTAATGCCACGAATGCCTTCAAAAGCACTAATCAAGTAAACCGCTACTGCTTGGCTTGAAATGTTCTTCTTTATTGAACCTTCAAGTTGACCTCTTTCAATCAACGTGATGAGTGCCGACTTCCACTGTTCAATAATATTCTTCAAGGCGATTTGGTAAGCAGCTTCATAGTCTCCAATTTCGTTAATGAAATTGTTCATTGGACATCCATGCTTTTTATAATACAACGAGAAGGACTTAATGCGATCTAAAAAGATAGCTTTTAATATTACTAAGGCATCACCAGACTCATATAGCGGTAAGATCATAGAGTCATGAACTCGGGCCTGTAACTTTGAACTAATAACCTCGAGCCCTAAGTCTTTTTTACTTTTATAGTGATGATAAAAAGCTCCTTTAGTAAGCTTAGTGGCCTTCATCACTTTATCAATGCTGGTTGTTTTAAACCCATTCTCGTAGAAGAGTTTAAAAGCCTCATCAATAATCAGTTGTTTGGTAAGTTCAGATTTTAATTCTTGTTTCATGAATAGAAGATACAAAAAATACCAACTAGTATGTTTTATTATTTATGATATTTAATCAAAACTTGTCTCATTATAAATTACAGGCATTTGTCCTTGCCATGTATTCCACAAGTTATCGTCTGTAATTAGAGTTGCCATAAAGTGACCAACATTTATTCGGCTTGTTTTACCTGCGTCAAAGATAGCACTCCGAGTAGGAGAGGGATGTACTGTGTAGTCAGTTACGGATTGCTCATCTGTTAAACCATCAGGGCGAACTACAGTCCATTCTATCATTGGGTTATTTTGTCCAATTTCAGTTCGTAAATAATCAGCGGCATGTTCATTATCAGAATGAGGAGGAAGTAAGAGCCGAATAAGCCCTATGATACTTTTCTGAGCGAATGAAACTTGCTCGTTCAAATCACGATTACTATTTCCTGTAGTATTCATTAAAACAAACTTTACAGGACGTTCTGGATTATTCGAAATAACAGCTTCACAAAGTCGACGTGTGGCATCAGTAACAAGTCTTCTGGGTTCTCCATAAATTCCTTCGAGGCTCAAATTATGTCCCAGGCAGGAAGCGATTGCATTACATCCAAAAGTCAGGTTCTTCAGCTCTTCATCACTCAAATCTAAAAGGCTGGCTGAAATAATTTCCAAACCGTCATTATTCTTCCAAGACTCGGGTAATTTTTCGGGAGACCTTACAACAATCTTGACGTTTTGTCTTTGATTTAGGAGTTGTTCAACTAACTGCTTACCTGTTGCTCCACTTGCACCTACTACTAAAATTGGCATATACAACTAATTATTTGAGATTAAGCTCCTCAAACGATTTTGGACTGAAGTTGTTTCAGGTGTGGTATTTCTTCACCAGCGGAAATAATGTGAAGGTACGGTCAGCTATCACCTGATAACAAAACGATTACTATTTTAGGTGGCTAATTTCAAAAAATAAGGCCATCCTACAATAGTTATGGACTTAGAGTTAGACCTAGCTCTCACTACCTATCTAGATCTCGGGCATACACCGCGAGATGACTGTGGGCTTTAAATTCATTCTCAATCCCCCAAAACCGTCATTCCTGCGTAGGCAGGAATCTAGATTTATAAAAGCGTAGTAATACTAATATTGAAAGCATGAGCTTCTAGATTACATTGCAAACTAATACGTTCGTAACGCTCTAAAATTCACTAAAAGCTCAGAAAAGTCTCCACTTGAGGGGAGCTAATCATCCAAATAGTTCTTTGGATGATTCGAGGGGTGTTCGCGATATTAAGCTGGGAGCAGTGATCTTTTAATAGCTGTAAGATACTTCAGAGGTATCTTCAGGATGACTGAGAAAGTTGTTTGATTTATTAACTACTCATAAACAATGGAACAGGGCTGTTCTTCACTAATTCGAGCGTTACAGAACCGAATGTTAATCGACGGATTGCAGAAGTTGAATGTGCACCAATTACTACTAAGTCAGAGTCAGTGGCGGTAACATGATTGATAATCTGTTTAGCTGAGCCAACTTTTTCAGTTAACAGTAGCGTATTCACTTTATCATAACCATGTATTTTAAGATAATCATTTGCAAGGCTAAGTACTTGATTCCCTTTGTCTGCGGTTTCCTTTTTTTCTTTATTACAGGCATACACTAAATCAATTTCTATCTCTCTACCAAAAGGTTCTAGTTGTATGAACCACTGTAAAGCATAAGCAGAGGCTTTACTGCCGTCGTGAGCTATAACAATACGATTTATGGGGCGGTATGCTTCTGTTACCATTAGCGTGGGACCAGCACCTTTTTTAACAATACTAGCTAGTGTTTTTGTTTCAAGTTCAGGACGGTTATTAAAGAAATGAGATTGTCTTCCAATCACCAACATGTCGTGATATTTAGAATCCTCAATAATTCGATCGTGAGGAACTCCTTCAAACATAAACTTAGAATGAGCGAGGCCAGAAGCTTCCACTAATCGCTTAAAATTTTTAAGAAGCGTTTCAGCAGCTTGTCTAGATTCGTTGGTCAATTGACTTTTTAGCTGTCGGGCAAAATGTATGGTTCCAATTCCTCCGCCACCAACCACAGAGTTAATGGTAGGTAAGTCTACAGATGCGAGACCCGTAAGGCTAGCATTAAAAGTTTGGGCAATATTAATTGCATATCGAGTAGCTATAGGAGTGTCTTTATTTCTATCAAGGGCTACTAAAATTCTTTTAATCATTGTTCTGTTGCTTTTACGTTAAGTGTGCTGAAAATATTACTTAATCCAAGTGCTGAGTGAATTATAATCTAAATTGAATTAGAAATGAAAAATGGGACGTAAAAATTAATTAAGACTAATGCTAACTCAGTTTTAATGATTCAATTTGGGAAGTCTCTATTATGTGACAATTATGGGGGTAAATATTGCGAAAGGTAGTTAAACGAAAAAATGGAGGTACTTCTATGAGACATTAATTGTCTTCTGGAAGAATTACTGCGTTACTAAATTTTCCCTCGTTAGGAAGAGATTGGTATCCTGTATGATTAGTAATCCAACTTGCAAAACGATTAAGTGGGAACCACTGAGCATCATCAGTATTCACTGCATTATTAACCATGCTTTCTAGAGTGGTAAGTTGTTGAGCAGGAAGAGTACCGTGCTCTCCAAAAAGAGCAACGGATTCTTGAGTAAAAGCAGCATATTGAGATGATTGCGAAGGATCATTATTAGAAGCTGAATGAAGTTGAATAAAAGCATCATAAATTTTTCCATTTCCATTAGAACTAATAGATATTCCTGCTCGATCATTATGTTTACTTGCTGGGAGGATATACGCATTTCCATCTTCACGATCATATATTTTTAACATATAATTTTGCTCAACAGTAAGTTCTGGAGGCTGAGTAATTTTTGGGTTTCCCACTGCATTTATTTGTCGCGTCTCATTTTGATACCACTCCTGAATAAACGCTACGTCTCGTGCACTCATACTATCTCGTTCAATAACCAAATTATTGTTTATATCGTAATACTGCGTTTCTAACTTAACAGCAAGAATAACCTTGTTTGGTTGACCATTTTCCGTATTAAAAACAGGAAGTTGATCATCAAATATTCCTGTTTCCCCTTCATTAACACGACCATAACTACTTTTTGTCCAGCTTCGCTCCATATCATTGTGTCTTCGCTGCATTTCGTCTCGAGTCCAAACACCAATCGCATTTCCAGAAGCATCTCGTTTAACAAACGGAGCAATAACTACTTCGTAACTACCATCAGCAGAAGGCTTAATTCTGTGTTCATAAGCAAAATTCTTTTCATCTTTACGCTGACCAAAACGAGCGTATTCAGAACTCAAAATAACATCGCTAAAACGCCCATTTTCGGCAAAAAGCGTATCTTTTGGAACGAACACATCATTTTCTAATTCTTCAAAAACAAGATATGCATTTGATACAATGTCATCAGTTACATTATCATGTACAGTCGCACTAAAGCGAGGAAGCCTCTCAAAGTCCACACTTCCAACAACTTGTTCAACTGAACCTTCAATGTTGCTTGCGTATAAGTTAAGATTTACGTTTCCACTAAATCCGTGTTCTGGCGTAATAGCAAAATCATCACTACCAGTGCGAGTAATAGAAACACTAGGATGAGAAGAACTCACATTCACACTATCAAGAGCAACAGCACTCGCAATATACTGAGCAACATCGTCTAAGCTAAGAGTTGAGTTTTCTTTCCCGCTAAAATGTGTTTGGGTATAACCCAAAGGTTCTCTTTGGTCTACAGAAACACTGGTTTCTTGTTCAAGAACATTTGTTTTAGAAGTAACGCCAACAACAACAGGAAGAGAAACATCTGCTGGATCAGTTCCAGGAGCAAAAGAAAGTTTGTACAAATTGTTTCCTTGGTCGGTAATAACTAATCTAGTATCCTTACTGGACAAAACTGTTTGTTCAAGAGAAACAGGCTCTCCTGTTTCTGGATCAACAGAAGAATACAAAGAAGTAACATCAATTATTTTTTCAGAACGAGGATTCATCTCAGAAATACTCCCAAGAGAAATAGAAGCAGGACTCAAAGATAAAGCTCTAGACTCAAGGAATTCATCACTCACCACAGAAAAAGTTGTATCTGTATATCCGTGAGCAAGAATTTTTGCTTGGTACTCGGAACTTACTCCTTGCTCGTTTTCAAAGTCAAAACGTGCAAGACCATCAACAAAAGAAGCTGTTTGGAGAAGATTCCCATCTTTGTATAATTCAACAACTTGACCTGTTATAGGGATGTTTAACACATCATTATGAGCAGTTATTTCTATTGCGCGTTCTTCAAGTGCGACTGCGTACTGCGTGTTTTGTACAGCTGATTTAACATCTCGTCCTCCTGTTGCAGGATTATTTCCAAATGCAGTCAATTCTGCTTTTCCCACTCCTGCTTCGTTAAATGTTCGTGTAATGCTTGTGTCTGCAGATACCCCGCTATACGGCCAGTCTATGCGTTCTATTGACCCGTCAGGAGCAGTTATACTAATCATTCCTACATCCGTTAACCCATCCGTATCCTTTGCTGAGAAGCTGTAGGTTGCTTCTGCTGGCACTTCAAGCATTGAAGGCCCTTGTACGTCTACAGTAAGTACGTTATTTACTGGATCTGGTTTAGATTCGGTAGATCCATTATTACACCCATACCAACAAATGAATATCGCAGCAAACACCGAACCTCGTTTAAGAGGAGTTATGATACTATGTAGATGTGTTTCAAATCTTGTACCCACGATTCGAGCTGATATTAATAAGTATGTGGTATTTTACAATTTATTAGCGAAAATTTGTAGTGGTTATTATTTCTAATTCCAATAAGAAATCGGTTGTAATCAGTGTTTGTTAAAAACCACTACTCCGATTCATTAGCTTTTAGAACTCGCAATATGTTTCCGCCCAAAATTTTGTTGATGTCTTGTTCGGAATATCCTTTTTCTAGCAATGCTTTGGTGATTAGCGGATATGCGGTTACATCATCAAGTTGTTGGGGAGGCAGCAGTATTCCATCAAAGTCAGAGCCGATGCCAACATAATCAACACCAACCAATTTGATTACATATTCAATATGCTCGACAACCAGATCAAACGGAGCTTTTATTTGCTCAGATTCTTCTGCGTATTTTGCAAACAAGAACTCCGTAGCGTTGTAAGGATCCATTCCTGATTCTGTGAGGGCATCAAGTTCTGCTTTATGTTTTAGTACAAAATCAGCTTCCTTTTTCTCTGAAGTTGGATCTATAAATCCAGAATTGAAATTAATCTGAATAACACCGTCATTTTTGGCGATGGCTTTTATTTGGTCATCTTTCAAGTTGCGAGGGTGCGGACATAAGCTATACACCGAACTATGTGATGCAATGATGGGCTTTGTGGAAGTTGCGATAACATCTTTGAACGTTTGCTCCCCAGAATGACTAACATCAACCAACATTCCCAGTGTGTTCATTCTTGCTATTACTTGTTTGCCGAAATCCGAAAGTCCTTTGGGATCTAACTCTTTGTTTTCAGTTTCGTCTGATGCGCTCGTTGCCCAATCTGTTGAGTTATTCCACGTAAGGCTCATATATCGCACGCCACGATTGAACAACGCATCCAAATGGTCCAAATCATTCTCTATATGGTGACCGCCTTCAACTCCGATAAGAGCGGCTATTTTGTTCTGCTGAACGGCTTCTAAAAGTTCTTTGGTGTTAGTAACTTTGGTGATTTTATCTGGATTTCTTTTGATAACGGCATCCAGGCTATCAATTTGTCTGTTGGCGAACTTAAAAGGCTCAATTTGTTCGCCAGAACTCCAAACGGAAAAGAACTGGGCATCCAAACCGCCCGTTTTCATTCTTTCTAAATCACTATGCGTTTTACCAGTTAAATCAGTATCCATAATGAAGTCTTTTTCCATGGTTATGGAGAGGATGTCGTTATGGGTATCAACGAGGATTGCTTGGTTATGAATGTCTTCAAAAGCCTGAGGAGCCGACTTATTTTCAGGTGAATTATTACAAGCTAAAGAAACGAACAGCAGAAGGACTAAATATCTCAACATCGTGGATTTAGGATTATGGGTAATGAATAGGAGAGGCTTAACTTAGTAATTATTTATTGGTGATGTTGGTGGGATCAGTTACGAATTGAAAAGTGGGGTAGTTTTGGAGGTTTGGGTTTTGGAAGTAACGGTCTAGTATAAGAATAGTTGCGGGTTTACGTGCGAGGATTTTCCGCAGGAAAATCAGACGTAGTAAACTTGCAACTACCTTTGGTTAAGCCCAAAATTAAGCAATTGTTTTTATACATTGTTGGCAATAGTTATTTTTTGATGTTGTTTTTAAGCATATTCATTTTCTTTTGTGCTAATTCAATTTTCTCTTTCTTTTTTAGTTCATCCAATTTTTCGTCAAGTATAATTTCTATTCCAACTCTTAATGTGTCAAAATGTTCAAGACAAGTGTTTTCGTCTAACTCGTGTACTCCAAGACTTAAAATCGAATACATTTTTTTGTTAGCAACTAAAAAATCAGGTAAGAAACTTGAAACTAGGTCTATCTTTTCATCCATTCTAGAAGTTTCAAATGTCTTTTTATCAATGGTGTTTTCCTTTAAAGCTAATTGAAATGCATCATTAATTAAGTACTCAAAAATTCTCCTTAAATAAACAAATGAACCAATTCCGACACCATTTGCAGATAAACCAATTGCTCTGGTAAATTCTTTAAGCTTTTCTTCTGGTAATAGTTTTTTATATTTTTTAATCTCTCCAATATGAAAATCAGCTACTGTCGGAAATTGACCAAGTTTGATTAAAGTCCTTTTTTCAGAATCCCATTTACAGTAAAACCTAAAAACATCTGAATATCTCTTACATTTTAATCTAATGTCCGCAAATCCGTCATCAAGAACTTTTCCTGAATCTTTATTTAAATTAAACCTTTTGTCAATTGAAAATGTAGTTTGGGTTTTTCTCCAAGGGTTGTAACCTTCAATATCTCTTGCTCCATACCAAGTCATTAATGAATCAAGTTCTTTTTGGTCGTCAGTTGATACTTCTATTTTAGTGTAAATAGGTAGGTTGAAAAAGAAATATTCTAAATTGAAGTTCATATTTTTAAATTATTGCCAACAACAGAGTAAAGTGAACTCTAATCACTTTATCCCAGTTTCATGTTAAAATATTATTCACTTTATTATTAAATAAGTTGGAATAAAATGAGTAAAACCAGTTTAATATCAAAATATGAAAGTAAGCTTATTCTGGAAAAATATTGGACTATTTAAGCTTTAATAACCAGCAAACCCAAATCAGAATAGGAAGGGTAGGGAAGACGTTTAGTTTTGGATTCTAACCATTCAGTGTTTTTAAATAATCCAATATCTCATTAGAAGATTGAATGATTTTGGTTTCTATTTGATTGGCCAATAGGTTCAGGTTATTAAAATCAGGATGTTCAACTATGGTGGTTTCAAGAATGGAATAGGTAGGCATTTCCGTTTTGTCTTTATTCCACTTGGTCGTTTTCATCAGCTCCCAATATTCCTTTTGAGTCGAAACTGTATTTCCCAAAAGCCAAATCTCAAACCTCATTTCTAAGTGATTGAGTACTAGTCCAAATTTTAGCTTTTTACTTTTCAAAAAAACGTTTGAATAGTAGAAATAGGTGTAGTCCATATAGCCATGAAGAATTCCACCAAATGAATAGTGATCAGAAAGACTTTTTATAAAGTCAGTTCTTAATTTCATAACAAATTTCACCAATTCGTTATATGCTATCAATATATCTCCTTTCTTCAACTGCTCTTGATATATCGAAACATAGGTATTCAAATTCTCCATTTCTGTTCTTCTAAAATACTGGGTTATGATTGTTTAGGTCAGCTTTGGTACAACGTCGGGTAATAACGCATAGAGTTCATTTGTCCCGCTTCACGTTTAAGTCATATTCATGAATAAACGGTTTTAATCACAAAGTACAAAGAGCAGCGGGATAAGTGTGATTACGAGCAAGAAAATAACCTAACGCCAACGTGTTTTGTCTCAGGGGTGAGGACCGAAGGGGTAATAAGTTTGCAATGTGGCATAAACTAAACCAAAGCTCAAAACATTGGAAGCTGGAGCTACCAGACTGCATTACGCATCAGAGCTACGTAACGAGGGTAAGCTCAAACCTCACAACTCACAGCTCACAACTAAAAACAACGCCCACCACTTAATCACTCAATAACTCAATCTCTTCTTTTAATCCGTCTACTCTAATTACGCAGCAGAGCTACGGAACGAGGTGCAGGATAATTTCCTCGCCCCAATGCATCGTTTCTGAATGATGAATTGCAACACCATGTTTTGGACCTAGATTATTCGTTGGTTCCACACCCTGGGTAGAGACGCAATGCATTGCGTCTCTACGTTGCGTATTAAATTGATTTTCACCAATTCGGATAATGGCCTGAAAATGATTGGGCATTACCACAAATCCCCTAACCTCGCTTGTACGTTCTCTAGCTCGTTGAAGAATGGAAACTGGAGCTTCCAGGCTGCATTACGAACGAAGACGCTCGTAACGAGATAAAAAGTACATACCTCAAAGAGATGAATGTGATAACTAGTAAGGAAATATTGTGACGGCAAAGTCAATTATCACCCGCGAATAAAACCATTGCTTTTTAATAGCTGGGAAGATCCTTCAGAGGTATCTTCAGGATGACGTTGGCGTTGTTTGGTTTATTAAACGGTCAACGAATTAACTGACATCTACAGGGATGTCCGAGTCTTAAAGAATTATCACCTCTGTAATCAGGATGCTTGGTATACTCTGCTTAAACCTATTTTTTAAACAGAGTATATTTTTTATTTCCGCTAAAGGCGTTACTAATAAAAGAAGTCTCATTGCCATTAAGTATATACATTTCGATATCATTATCGAGACATATTTGGGCGGCTTCAAGTTTGGTTGTCATGCCACCAGTACCAAGATCACTTTCTTTTTCTTCAATACAATGCATCACTTCTTCCACAGCACTAACTCTTTCAATAAGTTGTGCATCAGCGTGTAAGTGAGGGTTTTTGTCATAAATCCCATCTATATCAGAAACTAATATCAGCTTATCGGCATTCAATAATTTAGCTACATAGGCTGATAGCTTGTCATTATCGCCTACCATAATTTCACTTACCGAAACGGTATCGTTTTCGTTAATAATTGGAATATATGAATGATATAGAAGTTCATTAATCGTATTAAAAGTATTATTGCGACTATTTTTCCTTGAAAAATCATCATACGTCAATAAACACTGTGCAGTTCGTAGATCAAAATCTCTAAAAACTTCATTGTAGATTTGTAAGAGTATAGGCTGACCAATTGCTGCTTTGGCTTGCTTAGACTTTACATCATGCGACCAATTATGTTGAATTATTAATTGATTTGCCGCTGCAATTGCTCCAGATGAAACAAGAACTAAATCATATTCCTCTTTAAGCTTTAAAATTTCTCTTGCTAAGTCTTCTATCTTACCTCTAGAAATACGGTCCGTTCCTGCCGTTAGAGTTGAAGTTCCTAGTTTTATAACTAATCTTTTTTTCTGGACTTCACTCATTTTATCTTGTTTGACCATTCCCTGAAATAAACCATTTGTTTGTCAATAATTCGCCTAAACCTAAAGGACCTCTGAAGTGTAATTTTTGTGTAGAAATTGCAATCTCAGCACCAAAGCCAAACTGTCCACCGTCGGTAAATCTGGTAGAGACATTGTGATAAACCGCAGCACAGTCTACTTCTTTTTGGAAGGTTTCTGCATTGGCTTTATTCGAACTGATTACTGTTGCTGAATGACCACCAGAATACTTGTTAATCAACTTTATCCCGGCGTCAAGTGTATCCGCCAATGTGAAGTATATCTTTTCTGATAAGAACTCCTCAGAAAGGATTTCTTCACTATCATCAATTTCAATTGAATTGCATATTGCTGCAACTTTCGAAGGTCCAAAAACCTCAATACCTATCGACTTAAAGCTGTCGGCCAACTCATTAATTATCTGGTCTAGGTTTTCAATGTTAGAGCTGAAAATAATTTTATCTAAAGCGTTGCAAACACTGAGTCTACTTTTTCCATTTAAAGCCACATTTTTCAGCATATCGAAATCAAAAGAATCATCAACATACATGAAGTTATTCCCTCTACCAGATACAATTACTGGTACTGAAGAATTCTCTTTAATGTAATTTATAAGACCTTCTCCGCCTCTTGGAATAATTAAATCAATCTTTTCTCTCTCGTTCTTAATCAATTTTTGAACTTCATCTCGGCCCAAGTCCAAATATTGAATGTATGACTTGTCGAGTCCATATTGATCAAGAGCTTTATGCCATAGTTCTACTAGCTTAAGATTGGTTAACCTAGCTTCTTTACCACCTTTTAAAATGATTTTATTTCCAGCTTTGAATGCAGTAATTGCTGCTTCGATGGTAACATCAGGACGAGATTCATAAATGATAAGTATAGTTCCAAAAGCTACTCGTTTGTTTTCGACTACCATGCCATTTGGATGAGTATACGATGAGAGTACAGCGCCTTCAGGATCGGGGAGATTTATTAGTTGTTCTACAGAAGTAATCATTCCATCAACTTTCTGGAGGTCTACTTTAAGTCTATCTAGTAAAGAGGGGTCGATGTCTTGCACTGCCAAAACATCAGCTTTATTAGCACTTACTATATCCTGTCTATTTTGGTCTAACAATAGAGCTAGACTCTTTAGAACTTTATTCTTCAAATTTTCCATTACTCAGTTAAATTTCTACTCCAAATTCATGTTGGCGGTTGTACTCCTCTGTAGGGAAATGTCCTTCCGGCTTTAAAATCAGGCTATTTTTTCCCATTTGCCATAGCTTATATACACTTACTTAAACTTTTTTACCTGTGCCAGTAAGGCCAAAATTTGTGGCAGTTAGTGCCTAATGAAATTGAGTTCCCGTTGGTTTGTTTACAAAGCTGTCATAACTAACCACGATATCTTGAAGGTCATACATAAAGCCTTTTGTCGATTCAGCACTTTGAGCTCTTCCCACAGTGGGTTGATTTTCATTCAATTGTAACGTCCCGCTTTCTTCAAAGAACCCCGTAACAAACTCAGGACCAATGCCGATTTACATTTGTGCGTAGCTTCTAGCGAAAGTTTACATGTGGGGAATGTTCATGTCATCGGGCAATGGGGTAGAGGTATTCGAAATGTTAAAAATTTTCCAAACACCGACCTTATTGATGAGAGTGAAAAATTCCACGTTCACTTTTCGAGGAACTCAGTAAGTGTGCAATGTAGCCTTGGCGTCTGCTTGGGATTGTGTCCACTATGGCGCAGTTGTGGAAGTGCTAGAACGATCGGGTTTTACTTCCTTTTTGTTTGATGTTTCAACGCACCAAAGAATGAATGATTAGGCATAGAGACGAGGAACTACTATTATTCTGAAACTAACTTCAGTATGTATTTAGAGAATTAAAATTACATCTAATACGATGTGCCAAATTAGGAGTGAACTAGCTTACATTATTATTCTTAATTCTTGCTCTTAGCCTACTTAGTGATTGAGGTTTGATTCCCAAATAGCTTGCCAGCTGATGCTGTGGTACACGTTGAATTAGATCAGGTCTCTTATCTACTAAACTAAGATAGCGTTGCTCAGGAGAAGATGTTTTAAAGTCATCAAAATCTACTTGTTGCTTTGTTAAAAGCTCTTCAGTTATCACTCTACAAAGTGATTCGAATTTTGGAAACTTCTCAAAAACTTCAGTTTCCAAATCAGGATTTGATGCAGTAATTAAAGAGTCTTCGGTTGGAGCGATGAAGTATTCAGAAGGTTTTCTTGAAGAAACACAGTCGGGCGTTATACCTTCCATTTCAGTGTAAAATTCGGTAGTCTTTTCTTCTCCATCAATTATGTAATACTTGCGTAAACAGCCCTTCAATACGAAATACCCTTGAGTGGAGTAATCTCCTTTACTTAATAATGGAGTCCCTTTTTTTACGGAGCGAAAAACATCTAACGAAATGATGATTTGCTTTTCGTCTTCGGTAAGAGAGATGTATTTAGAGATGAAATCAAATAATAATTGGTGCATTAACTTTGTCTATTTATGTTCTTTTTGATGGCATTCTACTATCGAGCTTGTATAGGGAAAGTTACGCGTTTGTTACGACCTTTGTTCGCCCCCTTTTAATAATCCTAGATACTTCTTGGAAGGAGTTTGTTTGGCCACTAGTAGATGGATAAAATGCTGTTAGTTCAATCAGGAAATTTCTGAATCAATCATTTTGTAGAATATCAGAAGAGAATATTAATAGAAAACTGACCTAGAGTACCAAAACTAGAATTCAAACTGGATACATTAACTTTATACTCTTTCGAGTATGAATTAAATCTATAAATCCTTTCAAAATGGAAGATAGGTGTAATATTCAAGGCTGAAGGATCACCAAATCAAGAGAAGAAAATACTGTAAGCCATTTTACTAGTTAGTAGAAGTATAATTGCTCCAAATATGATGCGGAGTGTTTTGGGACTTGCTTTATGCGCAGCCTTAACTCCGAGCGAAGTTGAAAGAAATAGGCCAACAACAACTGGTATAACAAGAGGAATTGAGATGTATCCAGTTTGGTAGGGTAAAACTTTAGGAGCGTCGCCTGTATTGCTTGCGAACAAATAACTTATACTTACGGAAAGTGAAAGAAGTGTAATCACCCCAATAGAAATGGAACTTGCTTTGGTGATGGGTTTTTTGAGTAGGTCAGTCAAAAATGGTATGAGAATTACGCCTCCACCCAGTCCAGATAACGAGGTAACTCCTCCAGTAAATAATCCTAAACTGGCCAACCATCCTTTTTTAAGCGGTCTATTTTCTTCTTCTAGCTGTGTGTGTGGTTGGGGATGAAAGAATATCATTCGCAAGGCGAGTATAATCATTAAGAAAAGAAATGTGATATCGAAATAGGTTTTGTCATACCAATCAGAGCTTTTAATAATCTCGGTAAGAAAAAAGGCAGTAAACATTCCAGGGATTCCGATATAAAGGATTTCCTTGAGATGAAAATTTCGGATTTTAATTTGTTTATAGCTTACAGAAATCCCTAAAAATAAAGTAATGAAGAGTGAGTGGGCAATAATGAGCTTAACCGAATCGTGTGGAGTTACGTCGAAAAAGACAAAAAGAATATCTAATGCAGGGATTAGTATGATATTACCACCAGTGCCAATGAGTCCCGAATAAAAACCTGTAACTAAGCCAAGGATAACGAGAAGTAGAATAAGGGTAAGTGTCATCGGAACACAGTGGTTAAGAGTCGGCCCAATAGTAACTACTGAGCCTTAAAGTTCTAGTACAAGTAAACAGCTTCAAATATAGCCAAAGGTGCCATTTTCGCTTTGTTTAATGAAAGGGTATCGTTGCGTATGGTGTAATTATCAGCTTGTTCAAGTGCGTTTAAGAAGGTTTTTTCAGAGTCAAGGTTGTCGCAAGCACGTAAAGTAACAGCAATATTTGAAAACTTAATTCTATTTCCAGCTTCCGTGTTATAACCACCCATCAAAGAATTACATCCCGAATAGCCAGTCAATGCACCTGAGCTAGACTTTAGAATTATATGCACTTCTTTTTGTTGGTTTTTGTCCATGGTAACTTTCTGTCCATAAAGTTCAACTAACTTCCAATATTTTTCTGTTATAGCATCGGTGAATGGAATTTTCTCTAAGATATAATGCTCTGCTAAAGCGCCTTCAATTTCGTCACCGTTTTGATCTAAATGGACTAATCTGTTTTCTTCAACTTTATAAAGTTGGTTCTGTGTACTATCGGATGGATGTTCTAGAGTGATGTTAAGACCGTTATCACTCCAAGTGAAAGAACCTGATTCTCTAAAAATGGATTCTTCATTTTCTTGATATCTTTGGGAAATTGAATAAGTCGAGTTTTCATAAAGCTTAATTTCGATATCAATTCCAGGGCAACTAGCACATGGTAAAACTCCACGATATTGTCCCGACCAGTCTAATGAGTTCTTACTAGTATGCTCAGTATCAGCTTGTTGAGTTGGAGCTTTTTGGCTATTGGAAGTACAATTAACGAGTACGAGGAGGGAGATTAAAAAAATTGAAAAACGGAAATTCATTAGATGTGTTTTATAAAACTTGGAAAGGGGAATAAATAGCTTTTTTAATAACAGGAGCTAGATTTTTACTGCATTTGAAATATACGGTTTATTCTATTTCATTATCATGATATTCTGAATCAATTCTTTAGAACTGCTAGGAGTGCTTGAGAACTAGTTGAATTAGAGATACTTGATTCGAGGGATTAGATCTGGATTGATGAATGGCTTTTATTCTAGTCTAAAACTATTTCTTTCTAATGGCATTGAAGATCCTTGGACAATAACCACCGTTCGATTTATTCTTTGGTTATACGTGAAACGAACAACGAATTACTCGACTTATACAGGATTGAACATGAAGTTGATATGATTTCTAACTGCCTATTTCATAGCGTTTTGTAAAAAATTATAAAGTGCGGATTTGTCTAGATTAAGTGTCATAAATTAAGGCAGTTTAATTATTCAAATTTCTAAATTATAAGAACCATGTTATCAAAAAAGTTAGTGGTTTTGTCTTTTATGTTGAGCATGTGCTTTTCGGTTTATGCCCAACATTTACAGAATCCAAATGTGCAAGAAGCGTTTTTACCATTCGATACAGGAGTAAGCACTCCATATAGAAGCGCAAGTGGGGCGCCAGGTGAGGCTTACTGGCAGAATGTTCCTAACTACACCATTAAAACAACTCTGAGCCCTGAAAAACATCAGGTAAGTGGCTCTGTTACTATTCACTACACTAATAACAGTCCTGATGAATTGGGTTTTGTGTGGTTACAACTTGATCAGAATTTATTTAAAACTTCATCTTGGGGTGCTAAAACAACACCTTTTGGAGGGGCTCGCTTCGGAAACCAGGCCTTTGATGGAGGTTTCGAATTAAATAAAATTCAAGTTACACAGAATGGTAAAAGCTACAATCCAAAATTTCATATAGTAGATACTAATATGAAATTGAATCTAGAGGAGGGAATGTCTCCTAAAGGTGGTGAACTAACTATTAGCATCGATTTCCAATTTAATATCCCAGAGTATGGCTCTGACAGAATGGGGCGTTTAGAAACCGAAAATGGATGGGTTTACGAGATTGCCCAATGGTATCCGCGTATGGTCGTATATGATGATGTGAAGGGATGGAATGTACTTCCATATCTTGGAAGCGGTGAGTTTTATCTGGATTACGGTTCGTTCGATTATACGATTACTGCACCAGCTGATTTCATTGTTACTGGCTCAGGGGAATTACAGAATCCTGAAGAGGTTTTAACTAAAGAACAGCTGAAACGCTACGAAAAAGCTCAAAAGAGTGATAAAACGGTATTTATACTAAAGCCTGAGGAGATTGGGAAAAAGGATTCTCGTCCAAAAGCCAAAAATCTTACTTGGCATTTTAAGATGGAAAATTCACGTGATATTGCATGGGCAGCTTCTAAAGCTTTTGTTTGGGATGCGGCTAGAATTAATCTCCCAAATGGAAAAAAGTCGTTAGCGATGTCGTTGTATCCTGTCGAAAGTTCTGGAGACTTAGCATGGACTAGATCTACAGAATACGTAAAGGCTTCCATTGAAGGTTATTCTAAAGATTGGTTGCCGTATCCATATCCTGCGGCTGTTAACGTTGCTGGAATTGTTGGCGGAATGGAATATCCTGGGATTGTCTTCTGTAGCTGGAAATCGAGAGAGGGTAGACTATGGGGTGTAACCGACCACGAATTTGGCCATACTTGGTTTCCAATGATTGTGGGCTCCAACGAACGCGAATACGCTTGGATGGACGAAGGTTTTAACACTTTTATAAACGGTTATAGTACAGAGAAATTCAATGATGGCGAGTATCAGCCTAGAAGAACTAACACTAGTGGAATTGTTAAATGGATGGCAGGCCCACTTTCCGAGCCTCTAATGACAGCTCCCGATCAAGTTCAACCAGGTAATTTGGGAACCGTTGCTTATTACAAACCAGGACTTGGTTTAAGAATGTTACGCGAATCTATTATTGGTCCAGAACTTTTTGATGAAGCGTTCAAAGCGTACATAAACCGCTGGGCTTACAAACATCCAACTCCAAACGACTTCTTCAATACTATAGAAGATGTATCTGGTTATAATTTGGATTGGTTTTGGAGAGGTTGGTTCCAAACCGCAGCTAAGTTAGATCAAGCAATTGAAAGCGTAGAACTTGTAACTGATAACCCTAGCGACGGCACTCTAATTACCATTAGTAATAATTTTGATTTGGTGATGCCAGTTCATGTTGAAATAACAGAAGAGGGAAAAGCTCCAACTATGGTAAAATTACCTGTGGAGGTTTGGTATACAACTAATAGCTGGACTTTTAAATACCCATCTACCAAAGCAATTACAAAAATTCAAATCGATCCAAAGAGTGAGTTTCCAGATGTGGACTTGAGTAATAATACTTGGGAGCTTTCTAAGTAGGAAGTCTCTGAGAAGTAAAATGAATTTACTGTTAGTTTAGAAAAAGCCTGTTCTGTAATTTATAGAGCAGGCTTTTTTGTTTGTAGGAGTTGGAGTGGTATTAACCTCTGCCTAATAATTTTCTCGCGATTTTTTTAAGCAATGCTATTGAATCGTGTGTAATACCAGTTTGAGGCTTGTAAGATTTGAGCGATAAATGAATAGGATTTTCATCGAATGTAGAGGATTTCTTTCGCGTTAAGAACCAATCGTCTTGAAACTGAAAATCGGTATAATTTGGGTGAGTCATTACAACAAGCTCTACCAAAGTTTTGATATGTGGCGTCATCTTCTCATCGGCGCCCATACTTTTAACCCATTCGGTGTCTTTGAGGCCAGCACTATTTGCATAGGTCCAGTTCACATCGTCAAATAACATGAACCCACCAGGCTTCAATAGTTTGTCTACAAGGAAGAAAGCGCTATTGTCGATTTCGAAATTGTGGGCGCCGTCAATAAAGCAGAAATCAAAAAGAGGTTCACAAACTCCATTGGTAGTTTGTTGTTTGATGAGTTTCATTAGCTCCCAATTATAACTACTATCTGCAAAAATGGGAGTTACATAAGCTTCTAGATCACAGGTTTTTAGAAGCTCAAAAACATCGGGCTTTCTAAGAATGGCGGATTTATTGTCAATAGTTGTTACCGAACCTTTACCTTTTTCTTGGAGAGCAGCTGCCATATAACAACTTCCCGTTCCGTGTGCTATACCAAGTTCTAGAATATCGTAAATATCATTATCTAGTATCATGGAGTAAATCAACTCACCTTGACTGGGCGTCATGTGAGGAATGTTTCCAATAATATTTTTAACGGCCGATATTTCCATAGAATAAACTACTTATAAGGTTAGATATGAAGCAATGCTCTAGGCTAGAACTTCTAGTAATCTAACGTAAGTTTAAAAGATTTTTGACAAGCTGACAATCTAGTTTTTCTTGAGAATTCAACTCCAAGAAGTATTCTGATTGCCATTTTTGTGATTTTAAGGCGAGTTTACTATTAGTTTCTTCCCAAGGTGGATAGATTCTAAATGCTCGCTTACCTGGTTTGGATGAACTTTTTAGCACGCCATGATTAATAAGTGCAAACTTTGGAAAAATAAACACTCCGCAGTGGCCATCTTCTCTTGCTGTAATGATACTGTAATCGAAGTCTTCCGTACTTTCAATAGGTTGAATTGGCCCATCACCATTTCGCTTCCAAAGAGTTACAAAGAAACCATCTTTAATTGGTGTCTTTTTAGCGTTTCTCCCAATTATCTTTAATCCTTCAATCTGGTAAGTATTGCCAGAATACTCAACGCATTCTTTGTCAACTTGATAATTGCTTATTTGTAATGAACAGATATCATAAAGCTGCTCTTTTAGAAGTTCTAATTCGGGATCTAGTTGCATATATGGTTATAAAAAATGGAAAGTTATGGTTCTAATCGATGACGATGTTGTACTTGTGAAGTAAACCTTGCAGTCCATTAAGTGAAAATTTCGCTTTTTGGATGTTGTTTCGCTCAGGGTCAATACTAAAGTTCTCTGCATCCCGAAAGTCGGCTTGTCTTAAATTTGTTCTTTCAAAAACCGAACGCGTTAATTCTGAATTTTGAAATATACAATTTGTAAGATCGCAATCACTGAAATCTACTTCCTTTATCGAACAATTGCGAAAAGCAGTGTTACGAACTTTTTTCCGAGTAAAGGCACAGTAATCCAGAATACATCCATCAAAATTAACAGAAAAAAGAAGGTCGTTAGCTTCGCTAAAATTAACTCCTAAGAGCTTGCAGTCTTTAAATGCAATCTTGTCCAGCTTACAATCAGTGAGCTTTGTAGCAGTCAAATTACATGCTGTAAAGGTGCATCGGGTAAAAGTGCTAGAAGTAAATTGTCCGTTAGAAAAGTCGCAGTTTATAAATGTACAAGAATCAAACTCTCGATTTTTAGTTTCTTTGTCGGAATAGACAATGCCTTCGAAAGTTTTATCGTAATGGATGTGTTCGGACATGATTAATTCTTAGAAATTAGACATTGATTTATAATTGAGCTTACTTCATCGGCTTTGTCAACAATCATAAAGTGACCACCATCTTCAATTATATATATATCAGGATTTATTTTGGGTGGTATAACCTTGTCTTTCGATCCTGAAATTTTCAAAGACTGGCTTAAGTATTGAACATTTTTCCACGAAGAAAGCTCTTTAATAGCCCATTTTGTAAAATCTAAATCGGAATCTTTTAGAATAGCCTTTAGTAATGTTTTATTAGGAGTGCTAAAAAAATATTGAGCGATGATTGGAGGAATTCGAAAAGTGGTTTTTGGTAAAATATTTATGACTTTAGTGAATCCAAATAGTCGGATTAAAAATGGAAGGTCCTGATAGGTTTCTGCTGAAGAAATCAAAATGGTTATTTTTGGGGTTAATATCTTGCTGACTTCTACAGCTATTAAACCTCCAAAACTTACACCTAATAAACCAAATTCTTCATCAGTATTTATAATTTTTGATATACGTAAAGAATACTCTTCTATTGATTCTTCAGAAATCGGTTTAATCCATTTAATTGGGATAAACTTACAATTAAGAGAAAGAAACTTAAAAACCCTTTCATCAGCACCAAGTCCAGAAAATCCGTAAAGTTTCAAAATAGTAGAGTTTGTATAGGTTACTCTAAGTTATCTAAAATTTCCCTTTAACAATACTCTACTTAGTTAAGCTACTGGAGGTTTTTCCGTTTGGAAGCCTTTTTACTTCTCTTATAAATCAGAAATACTCCCCAAGCTAAGCTTAATACAGCAAACATCCCTACAAAGGTAAACAATGCGGGAGAAGGATTGTCTAAAGAACTGATGGATCCTGCGTACGCCGCAATAATTGCATAAGGAATTGTTCCTAACAGATAGAAGAGAATATATTTTTTAAATGGCATTTTGGTTACACCTGCCAAACAGCTTGAAATTTCTGGGAGCATAGGAGCTGCACGACATAAACTCAGAGCCATTGGCCCATGTGCAGAGAAAAGTGATTTCATGTCTGAAAGTTCCTTTTCGTTCTTGCAAAGCTTTTTTAAGAAGCTTTCTCCTTTGAATCTACTCAGGCTGTAGCCTAAAGTACCAGCACCAGCCATACCAACAGAGGAATAAAATACGCCGAGTTCCAATCCTACAAAAAAACCGGATAAAATAGTTAGCGATAGGGTGGGAACAGCAATAAATAGATCTACGATAAGCAGCGTTATAATAAAAAGGCCAATCACCCAATGTGGCGCATACTGCATCTGAGTAAGCCACATTTTAATATCTTCAACGGTTAGTAAATCAAATACTTTGAATACTAATAAGGTGATTGTAAAAAATGCACCAAGAATAACTGCAAACTTTATAATGGGTTTCATAAATGGGGTCTTTAAAACCAGAAGTAATGAGTTATCGGAGGAGTTACTAAACTACCCTCCGAAAGTTATATCTCCAAAGGTGGATGCATTGATTACAGCGAATTTAATAATTCCCTCAACGTTAAAATTAAGGGAATTTATACGAACTTTCTTGTTTATCGGATTGAAAACGTTACAGTGTCTGTTGGAACCATGAAAGGATCTACGGTATCGTAAACTACCCAAGCATCTTTAAATTGCCCTTTAACTAATCGAGAGTAACTTAATGCCTGTTCTCTTTTATGAAAGTCGCCCACGTGTACACGATAGTGAGGAGACTTAAAAAAAGTATAGGTTTCTGCCTGATAACCTTCAATAGAGGTGTTAACCCATCCTCTAAACTTAGAAGCAATAGTATCCGCTTCTGCTACGCTTTCACCTGAATAAATCTGAATGCGGTACCCTTTTGAAACGTCAAACTCTTGCTCTTTATAAGTTTTTATTTTTTCAAATACTGCAGGGATTTCATTTTCTTGTGACGCGTACAAGTCTCCCAAACTACTTATTAAAAATCCGTCTTGGTTTAAAGTATTGTCACTAGGCCCTGCACTTATTGGTGCTTCTGTTGCGGTTGAGCTTGTGTTATCAGAGGTTGTTGTTATTGTTTGTGGTGTTGCGCAGCTCCAACCAAAAAGTATGATGGAGCTAAAAATTAAAATAGATGTTCTAAAGTTCATTAAAATCCGACGGGGTGCCATGTTGTTTTTGTTTCCTGGAAATCAACGATGAAATATGGATTTTCCGATTCCTTATCGTACCAATCTTTTACAGAAGTTTTGATAACTCGTTTCATATTCTCTGTAGAGATTTCATCAATTAGTACTACCGTTTCTTTATCCAAATTATCAGTGTAGAATACAGCATTTACATCCATATGAGAGGCAAAATGTTCCACTAATTCTTTTCTAATTCCTGTGAGTATATTTACAACACCGCCAGGTACATCTGATGAGTTAAGAACTTCACCAAATGTGATAGAAGTTAAAGGATAAGGTTCAGAGGCTAGTACAACACATGTGTTTCCACCTGCTATTACTGGGGCGATTACAGAAACCAAGCCTAAAAGTGGGCTTTGTTCTGGAGCTAAAATTGTAACTACGCCTGTTGGTTCAAGCAAACTAAAGTTGAAATGTGCGCTAGCAACAGGGTTAACAGATCCAAACACTTGCTGGTATTTATCGGTCCAACCTGCATAATAAATGAGGCGATCGATAGATGCATTAACATCAGCAGCAGCCTCTTCGGCAGTGAACCCGATTCGGCTAAGGCCTGTGATAAACTCCCCACGACGAGTTTCCATCATCTCGGCAATACGGTAAAGAATTTGACCTCGGTTGTATGCACTACGTGATTTCCATCCTGAAAATGCACTTCTAGCTACTACAACTGCATCACGAACATCTTTACGACTACAACGACAAGCATTGGCTAGTAATTCTCCGTCGTTAGAATGCACTTTGTAGTAATGTCCAGATTCGCTTCTTGGAAATTGGCCGCCAACATACGTTTTATACGTTTTTTGAACTTCTATTCTTTCAGACATAATTCTAATTATTTCAGGTTTACGTAGGCTGCTAATCCGTGTAGTCCACCTTCACGGCCTACACCACTTTCTTTATATCCACCAAATGGAGACGTTGGGTCGAACTTGTTATAAGTATTCGCCCAAACAACACCAGAACGTAGGCCACTTCCAACTTTGAAAATCTTGGAGCCTTTGTCCGTCCATACGCCACTTGCGAGACCGTATGGAGTGTTATTTGCTTTTTCTATGGCTTCGTCGGCTGTTCTAAAAGTTTGAACAGTTAATACTGGGCCAAAAATTTCTTCTTGAACCACTCGATTAGATTGAGATACGTTGGTAAGTAGAGTAGGGCGGATGAAATATCCTGTTTCAGGAATATTACAACTGCTTTGATAAAGCTCAGCGCCTTCTTCTAATCCAACTTCTAAATATTTATTAATATTATCGAACTGTTGACGAGAGTTGATGGCTCCTATATCTGTATTCTTATCTAAAGGGTCACCAACAATTAAAGTTTCCAATCTGTCTTTAAGCTTTTGGATAACCTTGTCAGCTACACCTTCCTGTACAAAAAGGCGAGAGCCAGCACAACAAACATGACCTTGGTTAAAGTAGATGGCGTTGATAATTCCTTCCACTGCTTGGTCTATGGCTGCATCTTCAAAAATGATTAGAGCGCCTTTTCCGCCTAGCTCAAGAGTATATTTTTTATCAGTTCCGGCAAGCGAGCGCTTAATAATCTTACCAACTTTAGTTGAGCCTGTAAAAGCTACTTTGTTGATGTCTTTGTGTGTTACAATTTCGGCACCAGTTTGCCCAGCTCCGGTAACAATATTAACTACACCATCAGGCAAACCTGCATCTTTCACAAGTTCAGCGAAAAGCATAGCTGTTAAAGAAGTTGTTTCAGCTGGTTTGAGAACTACGGTATTTCCACAAGCTAAAGCTGGAGCGATTTTCCAAGCTAGCATCAATATTGGAAAGTTCCACGGGATAATCTGTCCACATACACCAAGTGGTTCTGGTTTTTTGCCAGGAAATGCGTAATCGAGCTTATCCGCCCAACCAGCATAATAGAAGAAGTGAGCTGCTGCTAAAGGAACATCCACATCTCTAGATTCGCGAATTGGCTTGCCACCATCTAATGACTCTGCTATTGCAAATTCACGTGCTCTTTCTTGCAACATGCGTGCAATTCGATAAATATATTTCGCTCTAGTTTTTGCAGAAACACTAGACCATTCGCCCTCAAAAGCTTTTCGAGCTGATTTAACTGCTTTATCAATATCCTTTTGAGTTGCTTCGGCAAATTCAGAAACTTCGTTCCCATTAGCAGGATTAGTGCTTTTGAAATATCTGCCTTTGGCTGGTTTAACAAACTTGCCATCAATAAAAAGCTCGTATCTTTTCTTTACTTCTAAATTGCCTGCACTTTCTGGAGCAGGTGCGTATTCCCATAAAGAAGCAAAATCTAGCTTAGAAGTAGGAGAGGTTGGTTTGTAATTAGTTTCGTTTGATGTTGATTCAGACATAGTTGTATCAATTAAATATTCGTCAAGAATTCTTCTATACCACGAAGTTATTCAAGTTTAAATCGTGGATTTGTTATTGTATTCCATCAGTCTAACGAGAAATAATCGGCCCCTTGGTAGAGTCCAGTTTCTTGTTTCACAATTTGTTTAAGTACATCGTTAGCTAAAGAACTTGCACCAAAGCGGAAATATTCAGGAGTTAGCCAGGCTGCACCTAATGTTTCCTTAACTATCACTAAGTATTGAATGGCTTGCTTTGCTGTTCTAATGCCACCTGCAGGTTTCATGCCAATCATTTTATTAGTAGCGTAATAATAATCGCGAATAGCTTCTAACATAACCATGGTAACAGGCTGTGTTGCTGCTGGACTAATTTTACCTGTAGATGTTTTAATAAAATCGGCACCAGCATGCATCGCAATATCACTTGCGAGTCGTACATTCTCATATGTATGGAGTTCGCCAGTTTCTAAAATAACCTTTAAATGTGCTTTGCCACACGCTTCTTTAACAGCTGCAATTTCATCGAATACTTGGTTGTATTCACCTTGTAAGAAAGCTCCACGGCTAATTACCATATCAATTTCATCTGCACCTTCGCTTACCGCAAACTTGGTGTCGTCAAGACGAATGCTAAGCGGAGACATCCCGCTTGGAAAAGCTGTCGCTACACTTGCAACATTAATCTTGGTGCCTTTTAGGCTATCTTTAGCAACTTTTACCATGCTTGGATACACGCAAACAGCCGCAACGCTTGGTAAATCTGGCATTGCAGGATGAGGTAGTCGTGCTTTCTGGCAAAGTTGTTTTACTTTACCTACAGAATCTTTTCCCTCTAACGTAGTAAGATCCATCATGCTTAAAGCTAATTTTAAAGCCTGAACTTTGGATTCTTTTTTAATGCTACGCTTATTCAATCGACTTACTTTCTCTTCAACAGCAACCTGGTCGATTGGGGTAATTTTTAAAAAACTTTGTACGCTCATAATAATATAGGGAATTGGAACTTAGTCGGCTTTTAAGGTACTCAACATTTGGATAAAATGGGAATCATCAAAACAATACGTTTTTCTAATGTTAGGTAGTGCTTGGATGCCCAAATATTACTCATCAAGTATTTACTATTCGCAATTGGATTGTGCGCAGTATAAATATTTTGTTAATTGGTTGCTATACAATTGCTAATAGCAGTTTGTACGCGTTTCTTTACAAATTAATAAAAGGAGTATTATGGAAGAAGTAATGATTAATTGGTACGCAATTATAGCAGCAACGCTGGTCGGATTTGCTGTTGGTTTTATTTGGTATGGTCCATTATTTGGAAAAGCCTGGATGGCCGAGGTGGGGTTAACAGAAGAAGATGTTAAAAACGGAAATATGGCCAAAATTTTTGGTTTCACGGCTGTGTTCCAGTTTATTATGGCTTATTGTTTAGCTATGTTTTTTGGGAATGAAGTGAACGCACAGATGGGCGCTTTCTACGGTTTTTTAACAGGCTTTGGATGGGTAGCTTTATCAATTGGTGTAAATGCACTTTATGAACAACGATCTTTCAAGTATATTCTACTCAATGGTGGCTTTTGGACAGTAGTGTTCACCCTTATGGGATTAATTATTGGAGCTTGGAGGTAGAGCTATCAAACATTTATTTTTATTAATAGTTATTGGAGCAAGTCTAAGCGCTTGCTCTTCTTATGTAGAAAACAAGGCAGATTATAAAATAGCTTATAACGTGCTGTATAACGGGTATAATGATGATTACGAAATTTTTGTAATGGATGCTGATGGCTCTAACCAAATAAATATTTCAAATAGGGTTGGGATTGATTGGTTGTATTATTCATATGGAGATCGTCTTTATTTTATATCAGATAGAGACACAACTTCTAGAAAATATTTTTTGTATGAAATGAAGTGGGATGGTACAGAGGTTAGAAGAGTTACTGATTTCTTAGTACACGATTCTTGGATTGGAGGGCGAAATGAGGGGAGTGAATTTGTAATTTCAGCTAATGTTGAGGAGGATTCAGATTCTCGTGATTTATTCATTATTGACTTGCAGGGAAATATTCTCACACGTGTTACCGACGATACTTTACTAAACTCAGATCCTCAGTTTTCACCAGACGGTACACAGATAGTTTACAGATCTTACCGAGAGGGTATAGATGAGTTATTTGTTGTGAATGCAGATGGCTCAAATCTTCGACAAATTACTCATTATCCTGCTGATGACACTACAGCATTAGAGTGGGAATATCATGTTGGTCCGCCACAATGGGTTAACGACTCTACCATTACTTATATGTCTAAGCAGAATGATAATTATAGTATTTTTTCGACCACTCCTAATGGAGGACAACCTGTTCAAATCACACCAGATTTGACTGAAGAAGGTTATCTAGCAAACGAAGGGTGGCACTCTTGGTCTAAAGACGGTAAACAAGTTGCTTACAATGCCTCTGAATGGGATGGGAATTACAATATTTACATAATGAATGCGGATGGCTCAGACCCTCATCGACTAACTACTGATAAGTGGTATGAGCAAGCTCCAGTGTTTGTATATCCAATAAAAGAAGATGAGAATTAGATTTCTACAAGTCTAAATCTAATGAGATACGCTCTGTTTTTTCGGGGATAAATAAAGGCCATAGGACTGATATAACAAGTATTATCAGGCCAATGGCGAATATAATCCAAGCGATGAATTTATACTGTTCAAGTAAGTTTAGAGTACTCAAAATATTATAAAAATCGTGAGCGCTTTTAGGGAGATTACCTAGCAATGGCATTTGACGGTGAAATGCATCTGCGCAGTAAGCTGCAGTATCAAGCCAACTAAAGCCCAGCCAAAATAATGCAAGTTGAGTGGTTAATATTTTTCTATTCTGCCAGCCATAAATTACAATGAGTAGGGGAATTAACATTTGGAAAAGAGTGCCTCCCAAAATTGTTAAAAGTCGCCACCCAAAAATACCGAGTAAAGTGTGGCCCGCTTCATGGATAATGAGCGTCAGATTATCCATTATAAAATAGATGATGTTAAACCCTATCACATGATCGTAACTAGTGGCGAAAAAGATATTAAACCTAAGAGCCCACCAAAACTGTTTAACAATGAACCACGAAAAGAATACGAGAAGGATACTAAAACCCCATTTTTTTAGAAATAAACTAGAGTGATGGATATCTAAGTTAATTTTCATCTAAGTGAAGATCTCTAAAATTTCTTCTTCCTTTAAAAAAATAGCTCCAAATTATCATGAAGTTAAATTGCCCAGTTAGTGAGCTTGGACGAGCGAGAGAACTATTTTTTCGTTTTTTATGAATCTTATTTAGTAGTAGGAAAAAATGAATATGTGCTTTCGCAATGGCTAGAAATTCATGAGGATTCCCAGAAAAAAGTGATTTCCAAGCGGCTACAATATCTAACACAAAGCGAATGGGAAATCGTATGAACATGAACTTTGGAGAAGCATTTTTCCAAAGCATAAACAGGTTGTTCCGAAAATTATAATATACTTTACGCGATGACCCCATCGGTAAGGAGCCTCCACCAAGATGATACACACTACTTTTTGGAATATAACTCACCTTATAACCAGCACGCTGAACTCTCCAGCACAAATCTATTTCTTCCATATGGAACTCGAAATCTTCGTCGAATCCGCCAAGCTCTTTAAATAAGTTATTTCTGATGGCCAATGCAGCTCCGCTTGCCCAAAAGATATCGGTCTGCTCCTCAAACTGTCCGTGGTCATCTTCAACATGATCGAAAATACGGCCTCTACAAAAAGTGTATCCCCAACCATCAATTAACCCACCACCAGCACCTGCATATTCAAAATAATCTTTTCGTTCGTAGGCAAGAATTTTAGGTTGAGCCGCACCAATATTGGCATTATTTTCGAAAGCGTCATTAATTTTATTTAGCCAATCTGGGGTAACTTCAACATCATTATTCAGGAAAAGTAAAATATCTTTCTGAGCTATTTCAGCCGCTCGATTATTTCCACCACAGTATCCATAATTGGCATCAAAAGTAGCTATCTTTACTTTAGGATAATTATCAGTTACCCATATTCTGGTTTCATCTGATGAGGCATTATCGGCTAAAATAATCTCATAGTCTGGATAATCAGTTGTCGCAACACTAGGGAGAAAAGTCTTTAAATGATGAAGACCATTCCAAGTTACTATGATGATGCTAAAGCCTTGCAAAGAATGAAAAAGTTTAAATGTTTGTTATAAGAATTAGAATTTGAGAATTTAAGAAAATGTGGTTTCTTTGTTCCCAATGAATCAATAAGGATGATACCAAAAAAGTATGATCAAAATAGGGCTTATTTCGGATACGCATAGCTATCTCGATCCTCAAGTATTAGATTACTTTTCTGACAGAGATGAAATTTGGCATGCCGGTGATTTTGGCACGCTTAAAATTGCAGATCAGCTCAAGGAAGTTGCTCCATTAGTTGGAGTTTATGGTAATATTGATGGACAAGATATCAGGCAAGAGTACCCACTACATCAAAGGTTTGTACGTGAGGGTCTTGATATTTGGATGACTCATATCGGAGGAATTCCTGGTCGTTATTGCATTCCAATCCGCCAAGAGATAGAGCGGAATACCCCAGAACTTTTTGTGTGTGGCCACTCTCATATTCTTAGAATTGCGCGAGACCAAGAATTAGAAAAAATGTTGTATATCAATCCCGGTGCGGCAGGGAGGCACGGGTTTCAACAAGAACGAACTATTATTCGTTTTGAGATTACTGAAGGGAAGTTGCTGAATGTGGAAGTGATAAACTTAGGCTCTAGGGCTGAGAGTCTCTAACTAGACTCAAGCATAGTTATGAGCTTAATCCACGCTACAAGACGAGACGTAATTGAATTTATTGAAGCTCATTTAAATTCTGATACTGCCACTTTAATGCTTTCTGCGGGTAAGTTTCCTGACTTGCCCATGAAATATATTTCTACTCAGATAGCTTCTCGTCAAAAAGGGAAACAAAAAATACCTGAGTGGTTTGCTCATACAGAAATTATTTTTCCACCCAAGGAAAATCTTGAACAAGCTTCCTCCGAAATTACAGCTAAGTTTAAATCTCGATTTTTAGAAGGGGAGAGCCTCATTGATTTAACTGGTGGCTCAGGAATTGATACATTCTATCTATCTAAGAAATTTAAGACCGCTAGGTATGTAGAACCAAATGCGGAGCTTTGTGAAATATCAAAGTTTAACTTCTCCAAGTTAGATGCCGAAATTGAAATTATAACAAAAACGGCGGAAGAATATTTAGCTTCAAACTCTCAAAAATACGATTGGGTATTTATTGATCCATCACGAAGAGATGACACGAAAAGTAGAGTATACGCACTTGAGGATTGTGTGCCGAATGTAATTGAGCTAAAAGAAGGATTGTTAAATGCGGGCGAACACATTCTTGTAAAAGCTTCGCCAATGTTGGATATAAAAAAGACTTTGAGAGACCTGAATGAGTGTTACAAAGTTCAAACTATAGCGGTAGATAATGAAGTGAAAGAACTACTCTTTTACTTACATAAAGGCTTTGAAGGTGAGGCTGTAATTGAGGCTTGGAATATTTCTAACAAGATAGAAGACTCGTGTTTTTCTTTTAACTATTCAGATGAAAAGGGTTCATTTTCTGAGTTAAGTGAGCCTTTAAAGTATCTGTACGAACCGAACTCGGCTATAATGAAAGCGGGACCTTACCAGCTTTTAGCGAATACCCAGAATGTGAAAAAACTTCATTCGAGTACACATCTATACACTTCGGAGTCTTTAATTAATGATTTTCCTGGCAAGGTTTTTAACATTGAAGAAGTATTCAAGCCTTCAAAAAAGGAAATCAAAAAACGTTTTCCTTCAGGTAAAGTTAATGTGGTAGTTCGAAACTATCCTGAAGGAGCCACGGATTTGAAAAAGCGTTTTAAGCTGAAGGATGGGGGAGAGAAATTCTTGGTTTTCTGTACTACTAAAGACGGTAGTCTTAAAGCACTAAAGTGTAGTCGCATACTTTGATATTCAAATTGTAGTATCAAGCTTTAGGAGCTTATCATCACTATTTAGGTGATGATAAGTTTTGTCCGAATCTTCTTTTACACTAAAGTTCTTTTTTAAGAACTAGCTTTGCAACTGCTTCAACATGATAAGTTTGAGGAAACATATCTACAGGTTGAACCTCAATGATGTCGTACACTTCAGCTAATTCTTTTAAGTCACGAGCCATTGTGCTGGTATTACAGCTCACATAAACAATACGTGGCACTTTAAGCTCACAAAGTCGTTTAACTACATCAGGGTGCATTCCAACTCGTGGAGGGTCTGTAATCAAAACGTCAGGCGCCCCAAACTCATCTACAATCTCTTGGGTGAAAACATCTTTCATGTCACCTTTAATGAAAGAGACATTCTCAACTTTGTTTTCTTTAGCGTTGAACTTTGCATTTTTAACAGCAACGTCAATAAGTTCAATTCCCAATACTTTTTTTGCTGGCTCGCTAACAAATAAGCTTAACGTACCTACACCGCAGTATAAATCGTAAACGATGTCGTCTTGTTTGATTTCAGCGAAATCTCGAGCTACAGCGTAGAGTTTTTCAGCCTGTAAAGTATTGGTTTGGAAAAATGCGTTTGGGTGAATTTTGAAAGAATGTTTACCAATGTGATCTACAATAAAACCGGGCCCATAAATAACTTTCTCAATGCGCCCTACAGAAGTTGGACTTCTTGTATCATTGATGTTGTTAACGATAGTGGTTATAAGTGGAAACTTCTCTAAAAGTGCTTCAGAAAGCTTTTCTACAACTTCAGGTTCATCTTTGTAAGTAACAAGATTTACCATGAAATCAGCAGTATGCTGAGCATTTCTAATCATTACGTTTCGCAAATAACCTTCATGGTTCATGTGGTCGAAAGCTGGCATATCGTTATCTAAACAGTATTGACGAACAAAGTCTAATATTTCGAACGATTCTGGTCTTTGAAGATGACATTCATTTAGGTTCAAGATTTTGTCAAAGCGGCCAGGAGCGTGTAATCCGCCAGCTAAACCATTATCGTCTACAAATTCTTCGCTGTTAATTTCTTCTTCAGTTAACCAACGGCGAGTAGCAAAGCTATACTCCATTTTATTGCGATAGTAGAAGTTTTGATCGCATGCCAAGGTAGGGTGGACGATAGTGTCTTTTAGTCCCGCAATGCGTTGTACGTGGTCTTTAACTTGTTGACCTTTATACTCTGCTTGTTTCTCATAAGGTAAATGTTGCCAGCTACAACCACCACAAACGGATGCATGTTGGCACTTAGGTGTAATTCGGTCGGGGCTCGGCTCTACAATTTCAAGAAGCTTTGCTTCACAATAGCTTTTCTTCTTTTTTATAACTCTAGCTCTAACAACATCACCTGGTGCAGTTCCATGTACAAATACAGCTAAACCTTCGTGCTTTCCAACACCTTTTCCTTTAAACGCTGCACCGTCGATTGTTAGCGTGAGTTCAACGCCTTTTTTTAAAGCCATGTCTTATTCTTCGTTTTGATCTTCGTAATATGAATCGAACTGAACACGCAATGCATGATGCTGATCTGATAGTTCTTCTATAGTTTGTGTTGCTCTTTCGAGCTGTCTTAATGCAATATTAGACAAAGTTTGTAAGAATTTTACTGCTACTTGAGGATGTCGATCTCTGAGTACTTCAAAATCTGGTTTGAAAAAGCCAAGAAGTTTGCAGTCAGTTAAGCATCTTGCAGTAGATTTTCGCCTTAAATTATACCCAATTGAAAGTGCCCCAAAACTTTCTGGAGCTTCTAATAAAAACCCTTCTTTTTGCTCTTCAGTAGAGTTTTCATCGTAAGTGTCGATGGTTAGTTCAATTTTGCCTTCCTGGATGAAATACATCCCGGTTCCAGGATCATTTCTATAAAATACATATTCGCCCTCTTTGTAAGTTCTATGATGGCAAAGTTGCAGAAACTCATACCGCTCAGCAGTAGAGAGGTTTTTTAAAAAACGTGAGTTAAAAACAATGTTAACTTGCTGCTGTATCCTTTTAAGTTTTATCATAATATGTGTGTTTAGAAGGAGTGACCGATGCCGAAACTAAAATAAAGTTTTTTGTTATTGAACCAACCTACATCAAGGTCGTGCGCTCTAAAGGTAAAATCAAATCTTACGATAACATAGTTCCAATCGAGCCTAAGTCCTAAACCAGATCCAACTGCAATCTGATTATAAAAATCATCCATTTTAAAACGGCCCTCATCTCGAGCTGCTTCGTTCCTAGGACCATACCAAATGTTGCCTGCGTCTACATACCAAGCCGCGTGCCAGTTTGCTTTTAGGAAGTTTTTCAAAAATACTTGCCGTGCCTCAGTAAAAGCAGCTAGTTTAATTTCGCCACCATTTACCGTTACATTTGTACCTGACAAACCTCCTGGGCCTAATTGGAAAGGTGCCCAACCTCTAATGTCGTTACTTCCTCCTGCAAAAAAACGTCTATTCAACGGTATTGAAGGATTTTTACCATACGGATGAGCTAATCCTCCAAACAAACGCCATGCAAAAACGGAAGTGCTTGATAATGGATAATAGCGTCTATAGTCAGCTGTAACTTTAAAATATTGGCTATACGTTAGCGAGTTGTTGCTAAGGTTAAATAGTGAGGGTAAGTGTCCTTCAGTAGTTCCTGGTGTAATTACGAACTTATCAACTAAGAAAGGAATGTTACCACCAGAGGCGATAGAATACTCACTAAAATATCCATAGTTCCGCTTTATCATATCCGTACGTTGACTCCGGAATGAATAACGAATAACCGAAGAAACCTGAGGCTCAAAATCTTCTAAAATTCTTAAGAGTTCTATAGGTTTTGCATCGCCATCTTCAACTCCAAACTCATTATTTAGGTTCTGTCGGAATTCATCCGTTGGGCTTGCATCTACAACGTCAAGTTCAACTAAATCTAAGAAACTAGAAAATCGCTCAGAATGGGTTACCTCGTAGCGTAAATTAAACTGAATATCTGAATTAATGTCGAAGTATAGTTGATCAGATCGGCTATATGAAAGTGAATAACGAGTTATTCCTCGTGTGAAATACTTAGTATTATCTAAAAAGGCGAATGGGAAATTTAATCGCGGTACGGTATAATCACCACGAATTTCGTAACTCCTAAATACAGAAGATTGAGTAGCGGTATCGGCAATGTTCTCGAGCACAGATTGACTCACAAATTCAAAGCTGGTATTAGCACTTAATGTGAAGTTCTCTGCTTTTCCGAATACATTGTTGTTGGTGTAATCTACTCCTAATCCAGTTCCGTAACCATACCGTTTCATTCCAAAAAGCTCAGTATTAAAGCTATGTTTAGTAAGAGTTTGTAATTCTATATAAGTAGGAATGTTATCTTTTTTATAATCTGGTAATACAGAGTTTTCGCTTTGCCCAAATCGGCGAATGAATAACATTCCAAGGTTTTGGAACTCGCGTACCGAGTTGAGGTAGAGATCGTGATTATATACGTCGCCAGGTTTAAAAAGGATTTGATCACTTAATAAAGAAGGTTTAGTTTGAGTCCCTTTTTCTAACGAACGATAAATTTTTTGGGTGCTATCGTTTGTGAATTTAAATCCACTTAAGGTATCTACTCGATCGTAATTATCGGGGAGGCTTGTATCGGCTAACTTAAGATGCACCTCTCCGAAATGGAATATCTTGCCCGCATTCACTCGAAATTGGACATCCAACTGGGTAGTGTCCTCTGGCATTGGTCGAATTAACGCAATTACAGAGTCTCTTTGTATAGATGCGTAGCCGTTATTTTTTAAGAAATCGATAATCCGGAGTTGTTCCTGCCTCAACTCCTGCATATTAAATTGTCGGTTTACAACAAAAGTGGAATCGTTAATTCGGCTTTTTGTTAAAGGACTATTTCTAAGGAAATTAATTCGGGTGTTAGCTTCCTCAAAATTGGGAATACCAGAGTAAGCAATGGTATTTAGGTGAGAGGCTTTTCCTTCATCAATTAAAAAAGAGACTTCAACTTGATTCTCCTTAAAAGTAATAATGGTGGTATCAACCTTTACACCTCTATACCCGAGCGAATTGTAGTACAGAGTTAGTCGCTCCATATCGTTTATAACAACCTGCCGATCTAGGTAAACAGGTTGTTCACCAAATTTACCACCGCTTGCTTTCCAGATGTAGTACCAAGGTGTGAACCTATTGATACCAAGAAACTCTCGATTAGTTCTAGTACGAATAAGAGTCTCTAAAGTGCGGTCTTTAATTTGCTTATTGCCCGAAAAGCGTAACCTTCTCACAACATCCTGAGTTGAAGACGACTCAGTGCTGGTTGTTTCCTGAGCAAATAAATGAACAGGAGTTATAAATAGTATAAGAAAGAGCCAAGCTACTTTAATAATATTAGATATAAAGAGGTGAGATATTCACGTTAAAATAATAGTGGCTATAGAAAAGTCTAAAGCCATATCAATAATTAAACGTCATCGTAATCAAAACCTTCGTCTTCCTCGTTGTGGAAAAAGTCTTCTTTTTGAATGTAATCTGGCCAAATATCCTCAATACCTTCGTAAATAGTATTTTCGCCTTCGTCAATCTCTTCTAGTTCTTCGAGATTAATAAGTACCTGTTGAGGAAGACCATTTCGTTCAGCCCATTCTATAAGCTCGTCTCTATCCGCTGGGAAGGGGGCTTCGTCTAGTGCTGCCGCAAGTTCAACTGTCCAAATCATAGTATTTTTATTTTGTTAAATAAGTAAGTGATGAATAATACAATTGTGTGTAAATTATACAAGTATCATTTAAAATTATTTTGATCATAAATCGTGCCGAAAATATTGTTATCTTCGCACAAATACATCAACTAAATCCAAAGAGGATTATTTTATGTTTGGAAGCATGGGAGTAACGGAATGGGTCATCATAGCAATCGTTTTTTTGGTGCTATTTGGCGCTAAGAGAATCCCTGATTTTGCTAAAGGCTTAGGCCAAGGAATTAAAGAATTCAGAAAGGCATCTCAAGATATTAAAAAAGAACTAGAAGATAGTTCTAGAGATATCGAAGACGCCGTAAATTCAGAAAAAACAGAATCTCGAAAAAAATAATTTTAGTTTGAAGACGTACAGTATTGCCGAGATCCATGAGAAAATTTTCCATGGTGAAGCCACATTTAAAGAGATTGTACAAGAGTATATCTCACAAATAGAAACCAAGAACCCGGAAGTAAACGCATTTGTTTCTACCTATTTTCAAGAGGCCCTAGAACAAGCTGAAGCGGTCGAAAAGAAGATAAAAAATGGCACCGCTGGCCCATTAGCTGGCGCAGTGTTGGGTATCAAAGACCTAATTTGTGAGCGCGGGAAGCAGGCAACATGCGCATCTGAGATTTTAGAGAATTTTGAAAGTGTGTACGACGCTACTGTAATTGAGCGTCTAAAAAGAGATGACGCTGTATTTATTGGACGTTTAAATATGGATGAATTTGCAATGGGCTCGTCTAACGAGAACAGTAAATTCGGCCCCACAAAAAATCCCCATGATCTTACAAAAGTACCGGGTGGATCTTCTGGTGGAAGCGCGGCAGCAATAGCAGCTAACATGGCTACCGCTACCTTAGGCTCTGATACAGGTGGCTCTATACGTCAACCTGCTTCTTATTGTGGCGTTGTTGGCTTAAAACCAACTTATGGACGTGTTTCTCGATATGGACTTATCGCCTATGCTTCATCATTCGATAGCATTGGGCCTTTTGCTCAAACTGTAGAAGATGTAGCCAAAGTGCTTCAATCTATTGCAGGTTTTGATGAAAGAGATAATACTTCTGCTAATGTAGAAGTCGATGATTACCTCTCGGTAGTTTCTAATCCAACTAAAACTATCAAAATTGGTGTTCCTGAAGAGTACTTTGGTGAAGGGTTAGACTCAGAAATTGGAAAAGGCATCAAGGATATTCTTGCAGAACTTGAAGCAGACGGTGCAGAGCTTGTGCCAATAGAATTACCTCATGCAAAATATGGAATTGCAGCCTATTACATTTTGGCCACAGCAGAAGCGTCAAGTAATTTAGCTCGCTATGATGGCATTAGATATGGTCATAGAGCTGATAAAGGTGCTGTAATTGACGAGTTAAAAGCTGAAGAGTTGGCTCTTAATGAGAAAATGAAAACCGCTACCGAAAGTGAGCAAGCGGAGTTGGAAGTAGAGTTTGCAAAGATGGACTCTCAATTGGTTCGCTTATATAAAAAATCGCGCACGGAAGGATTTGGTACCGAAGTAAAACGTCGAATCATGCTAGGTACCTATGTTCTTAGTTCTGGTTACTACGATGCTTATTATGCAAAAGCTCAAAAAGTTAGACGTTTAATTCAGCAAGATTATAAGAAAGCATTTGAGCAAGTTGATGTAATTGTAAGCCCAACTGCGCCTACAACAGCGTTTGATATTGGAGCTAAAATTGAAGATCCAGTACAAATGTATTTAAATGATGTGTACACTATTTCTACGAATTTAGCAGGTATATGTGGCATTAGTTTGCCAGCAGGTATACACTCAAATGGCTTGCCATATGGAATCCAATTTATGGGTGACACTTTTAAAGAGTTAAATATTTTAAATGCCGCTCGCTTAGTAGAGCTTAAAAAGAACTAAGTAGTATATCACTTAGTTAAAGAGGAGGTAGCTATGAACAGAATTAAAGGGAAAACTGTACTTATAACAGGTGCTTCTTCTGGGATTGGCGCTGCCTCAGCTCGACTTTTTGCTCAAGATGGAGCTAATCTTATATTAACAGGGAGACGGAAAGAACGCCTTTTAGAAATTAGTAATGAGCTTACTAATGATTTCGGTGTTGAAGTTTCTTCGCACGATTTTGACATAAGAGATTATAACGCTTGTGTCAATTTTGTGGACTCTTTAAAAGGAGAAATAGATGTTCTTGTTAATAACGCAGGCCTTGCCATAGGAATGGACGCCATCTTTAGCTTTGAGCAAGAAGATATGCACGGAATGATAGACACCAATGTTAAAGCTCTACTTAATTTAACACGGTTAATCACTCCGAAAATGAAAGCTCGTAATCATGGGCATGTCATAAACTTAGGTTCAACAGCTGGACATGGTGCTTATGCAGGCGGAGCAATTTATTGCGCTACTAAACATGCTGTTAAAGCAATTACGGAATCCACAAAAATGGATCTACATGGGACAAAAGTACGCGTAAGTATGATTTCCCCAGGCCTAGTTGATACCGAATTCAGTACAGTACGCTTTAAAGGGGATAAAGAGAAAGCAGATTCTATTTATAAAGGATTAGAACCGCTAACTGCAGAAGATATCGCTGAGATAATTATTTTTATTGCCAACCGCCCCGAACACGTCAATATTATGGATACAATTGTGTATCCTGTTTATCAATCATCACCTACTCTAGTTCATCGAGATGCCTAAGTTTTTAATCATACTTCTATTGGTTCTTATATCATGTTCCAATACCGACCAAAACAAACTCCAATTTTCTGACAAGGGAAGAGATGTTCCAAGCTTCTCATCAGATTCGGCATATTCTTTTATTGAGAAGCAGCTAGAAAATGGACCACGAGTTCCTAATACTTACGGTCATGTTAAAACTAGGGAATACCTCACCAAGACTTTAAAAGCGTATGCAGGCTCGAATGCTGTTTTTACTCAGCATTTTCAATCAGAAGGATATTCTTCTGACACTCTACAATTAGCCAATGTAATTGCTGCGTTTAACACTGCTTCTGCAGACCGCATTATGCTAGCGGCACACTGGGATACAAGGCCAAGAGCCGATCAAGATACTACACGTACAGTTGATGCCATTGCTGGCGCTGATGATGGAGCTAGTGGAGTAGGAGTGTTGCTTGAGCTTGCGCGAATGTTCTCAGAAAACCCTCCTCCAATAGGAGTGGATATTGTTTTGTTTGATGGAGAAGATTATGGCACCTCAGGTGATTTGTCGAACTATTTTTTGGGTTCAAGATATTGGTCTGTAAATCCTCCGGTTCCTGGGTATAGCCCACGTTTTGGAATTTTATTGGATATGGTGGGCGCTGAAAATGCTTATTTCCCAAAAGAAGAATACTCAATTGCGTATGCTCCAAATCTAATGAATGAAATATGGAGTATTGCAGGAGAGAAAGGCTTCGGTGATATATTTCTAGATGAAGTTGGTGCTGCAGTACTCGATGATCATTACATCGTTACAAACGAGACTAAAATTCCGATGATAGATATTATCAACCACACACGTGGTGCAGATGGCAATATTCGTTTTGCACCTCACTGGCACACGCATCAGGATGATCTGCCAATTATTGACAAAAACACGCTTCAAGTTGTTGGTGAAGTACTTTTAGAACTAATATATAACCGTATTTAATGAACTATATTCGCCTACATATTACTTGTCCGAATGATTTTCAAGAACTTATTATCGCTGAATTATTCGACTTAGATTTCGATGGTTTTGAAGAAGAAGAGAACCTTTTGATAGCATCGGTCCCGTCCAATCTTTACGACGACGTTAAGCGCCAAGAAGTAGAAATTATACTCTCGGGTATTGAAGGTACTGAGGTAAAGCAAGAAGAGATTATAGAGCCTCAAAATTGGAATAGTGAGTGGGAGAAAACCATTCAGCCTCAAACAATTGGTAAATTTTATGTGACGCCAACGTGGGGAGCTCCTTTAAGTATAGACTCAGGCTTGACGAAGATATTCATCGATCCTAAAATGGCTTTTGGTACTGGTTACCACGCTACTACAAGATTGGTTCTCGAATTTTTACAGGATATCATAACTCCAGGTGACACCGTGCTTGATGCAGGAACGGGTACTGGGATTTTAGGAATAGCTACATTAAAACTTGGTGCAAGCTCTGTTTTTGGTTTCGATATTGACGAATGGAGTGAAGATAACTGTCAAGAAAATATAGAACTTAATGATGTGTCTGGGTTTGACGTAAAATTAGGTTCAACTGAAGTGATTCCTCAGAATGCAAAGTATGATGTAATTCTGGCAAACATCAATAGAAATGCTTTAATAGAGCTTTTACCGATACTATTAACACATTTGAGCGAAGGTGGAAAATTACTACTTTCAGGACTGCTTGAAGCGGATGAAGAAACAATGCTTCAGCAACCATCTTTACAACCTTTAAATCATATAGAGACGCGCCAGCAACAAGAGTGGATTGCGTTATTATTTACCTCATGAAAGCTTCAATAGATATAGGCACAAACACTGTACTTCTGCTTGTGGCAGAAGGGAAGGGAAAACATATAAACGTACTTAGAGAAGAGCACAGAGTTCCACGACTTGGGAAAGGTGTTGATGCAGATGGGAATATAGACGAAGCTAGTATAATTCGAGTTATTAATGTACTTAAGGAGTACAAAGATATTATCGACAATGAGTTTTCTGGTTGCGAAGTGATTGTAACAGCAACTAGTGCTGTAAGAGATGCATCAAATAGAGAAGACTTCTTAAATCAAGTACTCATTAAAACAGGTTTTACTGTAGTCTTGTTATCTGGAAAAGAAGAGGCAAATTATACCTATTTGGGGGCAACATCGGTATTTGAGAAGGATTATTCAGATGAAGATGTGTTTGTATTAGATATTGGTGGAGGTAGCACAGAAGTTGCGCTTGGAAGAAATGGCCAGCTTATCGATTCATATTCTTATGATATGGGATGTGTTCGTTTTACAGAACGTTATTTAAAACAAGACCCTCCATTCCAAGAAGAGATTAGAGAATGTAAGGAACAGATTAAAAATCTATTGAACACACATAAGTTCCGGCCAAAAAAGAATTGTACTGCAATAGGAGTTGCTGGTACAATGACATCTTTAGCTGCTGTAGATTTACAATTAGATACTTATGATACCGAGCTTTTAAACGGACATCCTATTCGTCAAGAAAAGCTTAGTAAAGGGATTGAATTATTTAGTTTACATACCCACGATCAACTATTAGAGTTGAGTCCTAATTTAATGAAAGGAAGAGAAGATATTTTCTTAGCTGGCCTATTAATTTTAGAAGAGTTTATGAAATTCTATAATCTAGAGGAGATTTTAGTTTCAACTGGGGGGATTAGGCACGGAGCAATCCTTAAGAATAAAATTTCTTAAAATGGAATTTTCATTTTGCTCAAGCTTTGTATTTTAGTACCATAATAATAATGAATGTCAGACGCCATTAATACAAATAACCCATCACCAAGAGAAAACGCATCTTCGAGTAGTATTGAAGATGATAAATTGGTTAGTTCTGCCTTATCGGGTAATGAAAGCGCGTATAAGAAGTTAGTTGACAAATACGACCGACCGATCTACTTCCATATAAAGAAAATGATTCGTGAGCAAGAGCTCGTAGAAGATCTTGTGCAAGAAGTATTCATGAAAGCGTTTAACAATCTTAAAACGTATAGTAATGAATATGCTTTTTCTACTTGGCTCTACCGTATTGCTACAAATCATACTATCGATTACCTAAGAAAAAAGAAGCTGAAAACGCTCTCTATAAACGACCCTTATAAAACTAAAGATGGGGAAGTAGAAGTTCAGCTGCCTGACGAGACATACGCCACAGACAAAAAGATTATTAAGAAAGAGCGTAAAGTTATTATTCATGAAGCTATAAATAACTTGCCAGAAAAATATAGGCTAGTAATTCAATTGCGCCATATGGAAGAGTTGAGTTATGACGAGATTTCTGAACAACTTGATTTACCATTAGGAACTGTAAAAGCACATATTTTCAGAGCAAGAGAGTTATTATACAAAGCCCTAATTGACCGTAAAGACTCGTTTTAATAGGATACACAACATTAAGATATTCTAATATTAAAATTTCTTAATGTTTTAAAAGTTCTGCCGTTAAGTTTAGAAATAAACAAAGGCAGACATGAAGATTTCCTATCTATTACTTCTTTTACTTTTCGCAAACATAGCATGCGTTCCGCCATTAGTCGATAATGAATCAGTTGAAACAGTAGTTGCTCCTAATTTTACAGAGCTAGATTTCAATCACAATTTATTTAAATCTAAAGCAAATAATAGACAAGATGGAATTTCTAAGAATGCGGCAACGGCTGCTTATAGATTAGAGTTAGCTCACAGCTATTTTTCAGAGTTTGTTGATATTGAATTGAGCATTTTTAATGAGCTAGTAAGCTCTATCAAAAATTTTAGAAAGAGTGAAGTAAGTAGCTCGAAGTTTATTTCTTTTGGCAAATATAACGGAGAGTTTTCCCTCAAAGGCTCAATACAAGATGGCTTGATGAATTGGGAAATGGTATATGAGGGCTCTGACTCTTCACCCTTAGTAGTAATGATTGGAAGTAATGACTACGAAGGAAAGATTTTGAATTGGGAAATAGGTTCAACCAATAGAGCTGTACATACAGTAAACATTGATAAGGTTGATGGTATAATGGAAGTAACCTTTTTGAGTGAAGATGTCAGAGAAAATATTCAGGTTAACATAGAGAAAACAGAAAAAAGTGAGTTGATTCAATTTAAAAATCTTTACTCTGAATTCTCTGTAGCATTAAACAACGAGACACCAAGAGGCTGGTTAGAAGAGAGAAGTAGTAGAGTCTGTTGGGATGAAGATCTTAAAAATGCAATTTGTAACTAACTTCTTGAAGCGTGTTTAATATTTCTAATTAAACCTTCATATTTGGTTCTTTTTACAGGGCTCCCTTCAAAAATAGCCTCAAATTGTGACTCACTTAAATCTTGCCAATCTTTAGACCTCATATTAGTCACTTTTTCTCTAGGGTGTAAATCCTCAAATTGCGAAAGTGTAGCTCTAGAGTTCCATGGACATACATCTTGGCAGATATCACAACCGAAAATCCAGCCACTCAAATCTTTACCTTGGTCTTTAATAAAATCTCCACGATGCTCAATGGTTTGATATGAGATACATTTTCCCGCATCAACTCGGTAGGGCTCGTAAATCGCATCTGTAGGACATGCATCAATACATCGAGTGCAAGAACCACAATGATCTGTTTTAGGGGCATCATAAACCAAATCAACATCTATAATAATCTCACCAATAAAGAAGTAGGAGCCAATTTCTTGGTTTATAAGATTTGAATGTTTACCAATCCATCCAAGTCCAGCACGCACCGCCCAAGCTTTATCTAGTACAGGTGCAGAGTCTACAAAAAAACGACCTTCAATATTACCTACAGACTCTTCGATAAACTGATAAAGAAGTTTAATCTTCTTTTTTACCACCTTGTGATAATCACGGCCAAGTGCATATTTTGCAATTTTCAACTCACTGTTTTGTTGAAATTCCTTCTGAGAAGGGTGGTGATAGCTGGTAAGAACAGAGATTACAGTTTTAGCTCCAGGAACAAGTAGAGTTGGATCGGTTCTTTTTTCGAAATGGTTTTCCATCCAATTCATAGTGGCATTACGATTCTGATTTAGCCACTCCTCAAGTCTTCGAGCTTCGTGCTCCATGAAGCCAGCTTTTGCAAAACCACAGGCTGCAAAACCAAGATCTACTGCTTTAGCTCTAATCTTGGCTGTAAGCTCGGCTGAGTTCATGATACTAATAATAATTATTTAGGCTGAACCGGAACAAGTTTATCACCTTTCCATTGAAGCTCTTGCAAGGCTCCATCAATCATTCTTACTGTACGAAAAGGATATTTTTTAACAAGTGCGTAGTCGTGAGTTACCATTAATACAGCCATCCCTCGGTTGTTAATTTGCTTGAGAAGCTCCATAATGTTTTTACTCGCTACTGGGTCAAGATTGCCAGTTGGCTCATCTGCAAGGAGAATACGGGGCTCATTTGCCAAAGCACGAGCGATTACCACACGCTGTTGTTCACCTCCAGATAATTCATCTGGCATGTGCTTTCGGCGATGACTGAGCCCAACCATTGTGAGTACTTCAATAACACGTTGTTTAACAAACTTTGGTTTTTCGCCAGTAACTTGGAGTGCAAAAGCTACGTTATCGAAAACATCACGATCTTGTAAGAGTTGAAAATCTTGAAATACTATACCTAGGCGACGGCGTAGCATAGGAACTTCTTTTAAACTAATTTTATTGACGGGATAATCAGTAACTCTAACGGAGCCCGAGTCAGGTATAATGTCTCTATAAAGAAGTTTTAGGAACGAGCTTTTACCAATTCCGGTAGCGCCTATTAAATAAGCAAACTCACCGTTATGGAGTTTAAAATTTATATTTTTGAGAATCGGACGATGCTCAAAATTCAAACTAACATTTCTAAGTTCAATTACTGCGGTGTCTGACATCTAAGTACAATGGTTACTCTTGAGCTTTGTTCATCTGCATCTAGCAGTTCAAAGTCGCCATACTTGGCTACTAGATGATAGGAGGTTTGTTCCACAATTGACAACATTTCCTGCAAGGAATATATACGCTGTTCATGAACTTCTTTAAGTTCTTGAATAACAGTTTTTCCATCATCAGCTAATTCTTCAATCTCAAATTCGTTGTAATGCATTTTATTCTGATGATCATAACGACTTGTCCTAAAAAACCGATAATTCCCAGAGGTAGCTTCTTCATTATTAAGATAATCTACGGCTTCCATTGAATTTTTGGGAGTAGAAAAATCAAAAATAAGAAGTCCACCTGGCTTTAATACTTTCTGGCACTGGTTTAGCATAGTTAAAATATCTTCTTCACTATGTAGATAATTCACACTATCAAATAGCGAGTAAATGGCGTCGAATGAATCGTCTATGTCAATATTTAGAAAATTCATAGGTCTGAATGCTACATTTACTTGGGCATTCTTCGCTTTTACAGCCGCAATATCAACCATCTCTGGAGATAAATCTGTTGCTGTAATATAATAGTATCCAAACTCATCTAGAGATATGGCAACAGAACCAGTTCCACATGCTAACTCTAAAATCTTTTCAGGGTAGGGATGATGAAGCTGAAGAATTTCATCGATATAATCTGCCCAAGAATCATAATCTACGTCTTCCATCAAACGATCGTATAATGGTGCAAGCGAAGTATAGTTATCAGCATTTTTCATTAGGACATCTTTTTCTGTGCTAGCTTAACCGCTAAATTATATGCTTGTTTGAATGAAGATGGATCAGCAACACCATTCCCAGCAATGTTGAAAGCTGTGCCATGATCGGGGGAAGTTCTAATAATTGGAAGGCCTGCCGTAAAGTTAACTCCATTCCCAAAAGAAGCTAGTTTAAAAGGAGCCAGTCCTTGGTCGTGATACATGGCAAGAACAGCATCATATTTTTCATAAAGCTTTTGTCCAAAAAAACCATCAGCAGGGAAAGGGCCATCCGCATTAATGCCTAACTTTCTGGCAGTTAAGATTGAAGGTTTTATGATTTCGATTTCTTCCATTCCAATTACACCACCGTCACCAGCATGTGGGTTTAATCCAAGAACTGCAATTCTAGGTTTTGGGATTACAAAATCAGAAATAAGGCTTTGATTGAGGACTTTCAGTCGCTCTAGAATTACTTCCAAAGTAATACTATTTGCAACGTCCCTGATTGGAATATGAACAGTAGTAAGGGCTACTCTTAAGTTTTTATTTACTAGCATCATTAAAACGGAACTAGCGTTGGCTTTTTCTGCAAGAAACTCAGTGTGACCAGGTATTTTATAGCCAGCAAGATTAACAGCTTCTTTAGAAATTGGTGCGGTCACCATCGCATTTATACTTTTTGATAAGCAGAGCTCTGTGGCTTGTTCAATAGATTGCATGGCTAAAAAGCCACTCTCTTTGCTTTGTGTGCCTGGTGCTGGTGTAAAGTTGGGTGAGTTTGAATCAAAAAGAATATTAATCAGCGAGTCTTTTACCTGCTGAATGTCTGAAATCAGATGAAGTTCTTTTGAGAACCCAAACAAATCTTTATAAAATTCTAAAACGTGAAATGGGGCAATAACAACAGGTTTTGACTGCGAAAAATCAATATAACTAAGTCCCTTGAGAATAATCTCAGGGCCTATGCCATTGCAGTCTCCAAGTGATATGCCGATAATTGGTTTCATCAAACTAAGGTAATGCTAAAGCTTAAAAAACGCATTGTCATTCTTTTCCCAATAATATGAAATCGGAAAAACCGGCTCCTTTTTCAAATACAAAGGTTCTATCCGCGTACTTCCAAGTTTCTAGTACTCGTCCTTTTGATGGGAATTGACGTTCTTTAGAGAGGGGCGGTCCATACTTTATATAAACATTACCTCTGTCGGTATCTTGTCCATCTGGATTCTCGGGGTTTCTAAATTCTTTAAATGAGAAATCAACTCTTCTATAGTACTCGGTCATCAACTCGTTGTATTCGGTTTCTGGAGTTGGGTCTTTGCTTGCCCAAAATTCGCGGAATTTAGCTTCTTTTTCAAGATCATTTCCTTTTCTAAGGGCATCTACTGATTTTTCAGGAATGATGAACTTCAACATCTCTAACGCAATATCAACATTTAAAAGGCTAGGGGGCATGTCTGGCCAATAAGAGCGTATAACTCGAGACGCAAAGGGTTTAGCACCGCCTGCTTTCTTAACTTCAATTTTATATAGTGAGTTTTCAAACTTGTTGTTTGGGATTTTTACCAATGCATAAGTGAAAGAGGATGTACCTGTAGTTAAAATAAGCGAAGGGTCTGAACTTTTATCAAAAGTGAGGTTAGCATTTTCGAAAATATCATTTTTACTAAGTGTAGTTTTGTAAACAGACTCTTGTTTGGTGGTGTCTTTTCCCCCAATATTTGCCTTAAACATCTCTACGGAATAATCAGTGGTAGCATCAAACTCTGGGATACGAATTAACGTGTAGAAATCTTTTCCATAAATTACATTATCTCCCATATTTAGAAGGGTAAGGGATTTACCAGAGCTAGAATTAGAAGTTGATTTGATAAGGTGAATTTCACCAGTTTTCTTAGTACTTAAGTTTTCAATCTTGATATTCCGGCGGGTGGAGTTCCTATCGTTAGTTTCCTCCATAACACTTAATTGAATCAGATAATTATAAAAACCGGGGGTTAAATCTGCAGTTAAAATTCCTGAGGTGTAAATAGTTTTTGATTGAGTATCGTCAAAGACTTTGGCAAACATAGTGTCTTGCCAAGAATCTCTGTAAACAGATGTTGTATTAAAACCTTCTTTTTTCTTTAATTCACCTTTAAATATTTCTGAGTTAATACGAGCGCTACTAAAAAATTCGTAGCCTTCTGGTTGGTTCAAGTCGTTCTCAAAATGTATCTTTTTAAAAGGCAGAAAGTTATTATCCATGCGAAAAACGAACCCAATTGTGGTTGTACTATCGCTATTACCAGGAATGGTAACTTCATCAAAAAAGAATACTGGGGTAGAAGCTCGGTTTGCAAGCGATGCATAGTTAATTTGTCTTCCTCGTCCTCTTTGTTGCGCGAACAAGGGTGCTGAAATAAAGAAGATTGTAAAAAAGGTGAAAAGAACTTTAATCATTGGAAGCAGGTTTTAAATTCAATTACATCAATATCGTGATTTCACTAATATAAAATACCTACTTTCAACGAGCGAATAAGAATAGGTATTATAATTTAAATGATTTTTCTAAAAATATGAGCAAAACAACTGGAAGCGCTACCAATCATTGGTTACAACAGATTATAGAAGAGATTAATGCCCAAGAAAAAGAGATTAAGCTGGGCGGAGGTCTATCTAGAATAGAGAAGGAACACGCTAAAGGAAAGCTGACAGCCAGAGAGCGTATAGACTTGTTAATTGATAAAGAGAGCGACTTTCAAGAGCTTAACTTGTGGGCTGGGTATGAAATGTATGAAGAGGTTGGTGGATGCCCATCCGGTGGGGTGGTTACCGGTATTGGAGTTGTTAGCGGGCGAGACTGTATGATTGTGGCTAACGATGCCACTGTAAAAGCTGGTGCTTGGTTTCCAATAACAGCCAAAAAGAATTTGAGAGCACAAGAAATTGCAATTGAGAACCATATTCCTCTTATATATTTGGTAGACTCTGCAGGCGTATTCTTACCTATGCAAGACGAGATCTTTCCAGATAAAGAACACTTTGGACGAATGTTTAGAAACAATGCGGTTATTTCGGCTAAGGGAATCCCACAAATAGCTGCCATTATGGGAAGTTGTGTTGCAGGAGGGGCTTACTTGCCTATTATGAGTGATGAAGCACTTATTGTAGATGGAACAGGTAGTGTTTTTCTTGCAGGAAGTTATTTAGTGAAAGCTGCTATTGGTGAATCCGTAGATAACGAGACGTTAGGCGGGGCAACCACTCATACAGAAATCAGCGGTGTTACAGATTACAAAATGAAAGATGATCAGGAGTGTCTGCAAACCATCCGAGACTTGATTGACAAATTTGGTCCGTACGAAACAGCAGGATTTAATAGGGCTGAGGCAAAAGAGCCCGCTAGACCAGGATCTGATATTTTTCAGATATTGCCTGAGTCAAGAACTGCGCCATATGATATGAATGAGATTCTCGAATGTATTATTGATGCAGACAGTTTTACTGAATTTAAAAAAGGATACGGACAAACCATTATAACAGGCTATGCACGTATCGATGGCTGGAGTGTTGGAATTGTAGCCAATCAGCGATCAATTTCGAAAACTAAGCAAGGGGAGATGCAAATTGGTGGTGTTATTTATTCAGATAGCGCAGATAAAGCAGCTCGGTTTATTATGAATTGTAATCAGAAGAAAATCCCACTCATTTTTCTACAAGATGTTTCAGGCTTCATGGTTGGAAAGAGAAGTGAACACGGTGGCATTATTAAGGATGGTGCAAAAATGGTAAATGCGATGAGTAATAGCACGGTACCGAAAATCACTATTGTTATCGGCAACAGTTATGGCGCTGGAAACTATGCAATGTGTGGCAGAGCTTACGATCCTCGTTTTATGTACGCATGGCCAACAGCTAAAATTGCTGTGATGGGTGGCGCTTCAGCAGCAAAAACGTTGCTTCAGATTCAAGTTGCTGCAATGAAGAAAAAAGGCCAAGAAGTTAGCGATGAAGATCAAGAAGTGCTTATGAACGAAATCACTGAACGTTACACCAAACAAACGGATGTGCGTTATGCAGCATCAAGGATTTGGGTTGATGGAATTATCCACCCTCTAGAAACTAGAGAGCGGATTTCAAAAGCTCTAACTTGCGCAAATCTAAACCCAGAAATTGAAACGTATAAAACAGGCGTGCTTCAAGTTTAATTATAAGTCGCTAGAACTAAATAAAACGTTTGTCCAATTTAAAAGGATAAAACGGTTTTTGCTTCTATCAGGGATGTGATTAATGCCAAAATCGCGTATAAAAGTTCCAGCACTATATACCTCTTGAAGATCTTCGTATTTAAAAAAGCGGGTTTGGTGGCTAACATCAAAGCCAGAAAGAGAATCTGTGAATGGAGTGAGCCCTGAGTCTGGAAATGAGAACTCAGAGAAGTCATACTTTTGTTCTAACGAATCAAAAAATTGCGTATAAAGAGAGTCTGTTCCAAACTGGGTTCCAGCGAATAAGGCAAAGGAATTTGGTGGGTATTTCCAATACAAAGTATTATTTGGTTTAGAAAAAGCAAATGATTCATCTTGTGTTATTGCTAGCGTAGAATCTGTAATCGTAAGCTTATATTGGTCTTCAATTTCTTCGTATTTGATAATTAAATCGTAGATTCCATTTTCTTGATAAACTTCATAGAGTGCAGTTGCAGGAGTAGACTTACTAGAGCAAGAGGTATTTTTTTGGTATCCACGAAATGTAATTGTTATCGAAGTAGCTGTAGTTTCTAAATATTGATAAAGGAAACTGCTACAAGAATATTCTTCGTTGGTGTTAAACCCAATCGCTGAAATAGGAATAGTATTAGCATAAGGGTGATACTCTGCTATTGTAAAGTTTATTCCACCATTTATTGGCTTAAAGTCTTCTTCTCCTAAGTCGCATGAAGTAATGCTTAGGCAAGCTAAACCTAAAAGAAGTGATAAAATTTTATTTCGATTGTTCATAGTCATTTTAAGTGTATAGTACATAAACAGAGTTGTTCCAAAATAAGGGATTTATTAATAGAACACTTAATATAATTGACTCTAATTTTGTATTTGTTGAGCTTAATCTATGAGATATAAACTAAATAAAGGCACCAACTTTAGAAGACTGAATGTAGAAGCAAGTTTTACACTCATAGACTTCATGGTTCTCTTTGCCTGTTTTCTGTTAGGAATTTTCTTTGCTCTGTTTTTATGGATGTTTGCGGCGGCGGTTTTTATTAAGCTTTTTACAAGTCACGATTTTGAGTTTGATTCAGATACCTATCAAATTAAACATTATATCAGAGTGTTTAGTTATTTCAGATTTGGAAGAAGAACGATTTCATTTGGCGAGGTTCAGCAATTTTTACTTTCAAATCATGACACGGGGAAAGCGCTTGCTGAGCGAGGCTTAACAACTAAAGAATGGTACACACTAGACATTGAAACCAAAGATCGACCAATTAGAATTGCTCGTGTAGAAATAGATGAGTTTGAGGAACTTCAAGAGCTATTTAATGAGCTTGAGGAATACTATGAACAGTACTTTCAGTTTCAGATATTTGTAGTTGAAGTGTGATGTTTATCTTTGAAATTAGTTTTTTCTTTACAAAGTGAACATTCCTTTGTAGGCAGGAATCTGGAATTATGAATCACTCGTAACTCGAATTAGCAATTTAAACCTCGTGCATTCATCGCGAGATGATTGAGGGCTTCTTATCATAATCCCAAAAAAAAGACGTTTTATCTTAGGAGATAGGAATCTTGGGATAATTCACAAACTGCAATTTTATAATAAAGCTAGATTCCAGCGTAACAGCTTAATCATCAAATGGAAGTAAATCGGGCTCTAAAAATGACGTTTTAGCTTCGTGGGAATTAAAAATATCCACTTTATAATGCTGAATAATAAATTCTTTAAAATGAGTGTTTAGCCGAGGAAACTCGTTAATGAAATCACTGAAAGTTTCTGATTTTCCTTTCCGCATGAAATGGTTGATGATGTTTACTGCAACAATTGTTAGCGTAACGTTGTATTTATCCTGTGCACCAAGAGAGTAGACATAACTTTTTATATGCTCTGGAATAGTTTGAAGAGCTTCCTCAATGCCGTAACGCATGATATGTATCCAAACTAACCTAAGATGGGCTTCATGATTGAACATAGACGATGGGAACGAACAATTTTTAAATTGATCTTCAAATTCGGTATCAGATAATTCGATATGCGATTCCATATAATAAATAAACCTTCTTAGTCTAACTCCGTCAACAAATCATGGATATCGAGAGCGTTGGTATACATTTCTACTGAACCATCGGTTTTATAAGGCCATAATTCTTTAGGTCGATCCCAATATAACTCAACGCCATTTTCATCGGGGTCGTTTAGATATAACGCTTCAGAAACACCATGATCGCTAGCACCTGTAAGTGGATAGTTTGCATTTCGAATGCGTACGAATATTTCGGCTAAATCTTTTCTTTCGGGATATAAAATTGCGGTGTGAAACAATCCAACACTTTGGGCAGGTGCAGGAGGCATTCCTTTGCTATTCCACGTATTCAAACCAATGTGATGATGATATCCACCGGCCGAAATGAAAGCGGCTTGATCTCCATACATGGTAATCAATTCGAAACCAAGCAAGCCGCAGTAGAAGTCGAGGGAGCGTTGAATGTTGGACACTTTTAAGTGAACATGGCCAATTCTAGTTTTAGTTGGGATTATATACTTATTCGACATTATTTACTCTTAGTTGTAATGCGATTTGATATTAAACTCAATCAAAATAGCAGTTATTATAGCTTAAATGAACAGGTTTATTGTAATGGCCGTAACATCAGAAGTTATAACTAATGAATGTATTCAATAAAAAAGCCCGAATGAAACACTCGGGCTTTTAGAATTAGTACAATTCCGATTAACGGATAATCGAAGCTAGTTATACAAACTTAAATTCCATCAATAATGGAGTTAAGTGTAGCACTCGGACGCATAGCTTTTGCTACAATTACTTCGTTAGGTTGATAGTAACCTTCAATATCAACCGCATTACCTTGAACGTTAATAAGTTCTTCGTTGATAGTAGCTTCATTACTTAATAAAGCTTCGGCAACTGGGGCGAAAGTCGCTTTTAAGTCAGCATCAGCATCTTGATTTGCTAAAGCTTCTGCCCAGTACATCGCTAGGTAGAAATGACTTCCACGGTTGTCAATTTGACCGATTCTACGCGCTGGAGATTTATCATTTGCTAAGAATTTGGAAGTAGCTGTATCCAACGTTTCTGCTAATACTTTTGCTTTTGCGTTGCCAAAGGTATCACTTAGGTGTTCAAGTGAAACAGCTAAAGCCAAAAATTCACCAAGAGAATCCCAACGCAAGTAGTTTTGTTCTACAAACTGCTGAACATGTTTAGGAGCAGATCCACCGGCACCTGTTTCAAATAATCCACCACCTTTCATCAATGGAACTATAGAAAGCATTTTTGCGCTAGTTCCAAGTTCCATAATAGGGAAGAGGTCAGTAAGGTAATCACGAAGCACATTTCCCGTAACCGAAATAGTATCTTTACCAGCTCTGATACGCTCTAATGAAAAGGCCATAGCTTCTTGTGGAGCCATGATATGGATTTCTAAACCAGTTGTATCGTAATCAGCTAAGTAAGTTCTTACTTTTTTGATGATTTGTGCATCATGTGCTCTGTTTTCATCTAACCAGAAAACTGCAGGAGAACCTGTGGCTTTAGCACGGTTAACGGCTAATTTAATCCAATCTTTTACAGGCTCGTCTTTAACTTGGCACATTCTCCAAATATCACCAGCTTCAACGGCATGTTCTAGTAAAGTCGCTCCTTTGGTATCAACTACACGAACACTACCATTTGCCGGAACTTCAAACGTTTTATCATGAGAACCGTATTCTTCAGCTTTTTGAGCCATTAAACCGACATTTGGCACTGTTCCCATAGTTGTTGGGTCAAAAGCACCGTTTTTCTTGCAATCATCAATTACCACCTGGTACATTGTTGCGTAGCTATTGTCTGGAATCACTGCGATAGCATCTTGAGACTTTCCGTCTTTATTCCACATTTGGCCACCATTCCTAATCATAGCAGGCATAGATGCATCAATAATTACATCACTTGGGACGTGTAAGTTGGTGATTCCTTTATCGGAGTTTACCATTGCTACATCAGGACGAGCTGCATAACAAGCGTTAATATCTGCTTCAATTACTGCTTTTTCATCTGCAGGAAGAGTTTCAATTTTAGCTAACAAATCGCCAAAGCCATTTTTAACATCAACACCAAGTTTCTTCAAAGTAGCAGCATGTTTTTCAAAAACAGGGGCAAAAAATACTTCCACACCATGGCCGAAAATGATAGGGTCAGAAACCTTCATCATTGTTGCTTTCATATGAAGCGAAAACAATACGTCTTCTTTCTTTGCATTTTCCACTTGCTCTGCCAAAAAGCTAACAAGTGCTTTTTTGTTCATCACAGTAGCGTCAATAACTTCTTTAGGTAGAAGTGCTGTTTTTTCTTTTAAAACAGTAATAGTTCCGTCTTCAGCTACATGTTCAATACGTACAGTATCTGCATCTGCAACTTCAACAGATTTTTCATTTGCATAGAAATCGCCACCATTCATTGTTGCTACGTGCGACTTAGAATCAGCACTCCAAGCACCCATTGAATGAGGATTGGTACGAGCATATTCTTTTACAGCTTTAGGCGCTCTACGGTCAGAGTTTCCTTCACGTAACACAGGATTTACCGCGCTACCTTTAATTTTGTCGTAGCGAGACTTAGCTTCTTTCTCTTTGTCATTCTGTGGATTTACAGGATAATCGGGGAGAGCATAGCCTTGGCTTTGTAATTCTTTTATAGCAGCAATTAACTGCGGGATTGAAGCACTAACATTTGGTAGTTTGATGATGTTAGCTTCTTCATGCTGAGTAAGCTCACCTAATTCAGCTAAGGCATCAGAGATACGTTGATCTTCCGTCAAATACTCAGGGAAATTAGCAATAATCCGTCCAGCAAGCGAGATATCACGAGTTTCTACCACCACGCCAGCAGCTTTCGTAAAAGCCTGAACCATTGGGAGAAAAGAGTAAGTTGCCAAAGCAGGAGCTTCGTCAGTTTTTGTATAAATAATTTTTGGAGTATCTGTTGCCATGCGTAAACTAAAATTAGGAGTGAGTCTCCAAACCAAGAAGTGGGTAATACACCACCAACCTAGCCGAATTGGAGCAATTATATTAGGACATGGAGTTTACAAAAAAAGGAGCTTCTTAGACAGCCTAATTATGAAAGAATAACAGGAGGGGGGATTTACGTTTGGCGAAGAATTCTAGGTATTCAATTTGTTGGGTATAGACTGAGTTATTCTTTATTAAAAGATCATTCCATTTTTCAGAGTATAGCCTCATAGCTATCAGCCTTAATTCCAATCAAGCCCGTTTTAGTTTCGCCTTTCTTAATAGTGGTTCCGATGATGTTAAACTCCAGCAACTCTTTTTTGAAGTGGGAATTTCCCATTCTAGAGATATGCATATTTATACCAGCAACACCCAATATGGCAAAAAGAATTTTTGGGAAAATTTTTAATAGTCTATCGGAAACATAATCACAATGAACGCAGAAGTAGTTTAATTCTTAATTAGATATCCTTTTTAGATAGTAATTTTAGATACTTAAAGCACTTGAATAAATAATTCGGATGTAAAATATTATTCCTAAATGATATAATTATAAAGGAATAGTGTTATGGGGAATAGAAAAATAGCCGATTATTTCAGATGGATTTTAGGAGCGGTATTGGCTGTAGCTGGGCTTCTAAAAATATTTGATCCAGAAAATATGATTGAGGTATTACTCTTTTTTGGAGTGTACCCAGAAAGTACTGCTAAATTCTTAGTGTACGCAGCAGCTACCATAGAAATTCTACTTGCCATCTTTCTTTTTAAACAAGCACATCAGAGGTTAGTACACTTGCTAGTCACACTTTTATGTGGCCTATTTTTATTGATAGCAATTGTTGGTTATAGCAACGGCTGGGAGTTTGCTTGTGGATGCTTAGGGCGTTTTTCCTTTGGCAGATTTGATATGCAAATGGTAATACGAAATGCTGTATTAGCAGGAATGTCTGGTTGGTTGTATTACCAAACTAAAAAAGAAATGAAGCTCAGAGTGAGCTAACTAACAAACAATAACAAATGGAGACAATCATGAAGATTAAGAATTATATCAATCAATTTGTAGCAATCCTAACTGTTGTTACTCTTGTAAGTGGATTCCAAATAAGTACTAACGATGGTATGGTTAGTACAATTGAATCAGCAATTGGCATTGAAGAAGCCTATGCAGGCCCATGTGGAAGAAGAGGTTGTTCTGGGACTGAAGGATTCTGTACTGCATATGCAGTAGTAGAAGTAGGCGCATTCAAGATGATGAGATATTGCGAGGGTAAAAAAAGCTCGGATGGAGAATAGTCTAAGAATATTGGCATCCGATTTAGGGTGCCAATATTTATATATACAAAATGTTTGAGACATAAGAAGCTATAAAAATTAACCAAATATATATTTAATATTATGAATAATAAGTGTTTATGTATAGTTCTGCTTTTTGTAATTATAAGTTCAAATCTAAAATCCCAAGATCGAGTATATAAGGATGTTGATTTAACGTTTATTAAGGATTTGAAATTATCAGATCACGGAGTTTATAACCCTGACCTGCTTTCAGCAAATGAACGGGGTGATATCGTTGTTTTTGATTATGCTGAATATAAACTAGCACATGCAACGGTTGACAATATGGAGTTCAACTTGTTTAGTAAAGGCGGGAGAGGGCGTGGTCCGGCTGAATTCCAAATGGTTATGGATTTAGAACTCGACGAAGAGGGAAATATATACATAACCGATAGTCGTAAAGGAAAGCTAGTACAGTGGAATACATTAGGAGAGTTTATAAAAGAGTATAAGGCAAATAAACATCTACCAGCGCCGTCAAGGCTAACGAGGTGCTCAAATGGAAACTTATATGTGCTATCACAACAATATAGCAAGAAGGGAATATTCCATAGAGTTAGTAAAGAAGGAAAGCTGCTAAATTCATTTTTTAAAATTGATACATTTGAAAAACGCTTGGCATATTTCACAGATGGCAGGTTGAGCTGTGATGAAAATGAGTATTTGTACCATTCCCCATTATATATCAATGAAATAAAAAAATTTAATTCAGACGGAGAGTTAATTTTTAAAATTCCAATTTATGGTTTTGAAAAGAATGAAAAAATTCTGGTCAAAGATGGTCGTTTTTATGATCCTGCGCCTGATATTAGAAGAGCTACTGGAGATATATTTGTGAGAGATGGTATAATGATTGTTGCATATTCAGATAGAAAAGACATGGACTCACAACTGCTAGATGTTTATTCCTCAGAAAAAGGGGTGTACCAATATTCTATTGAAATACCTTCAATATTTAATGAAATAGCTGTAACAAGTAAAAATATTGTTCTGCTTAGAGAGGATAAAAGTGGTGAATTCTATATTAGTTTATATAGTCACACAGGCATTTAACTAAAATAATAAATTATTATATAGATCTTTACTAATTAGAGAGTAGACATGTAATAGCTAGCATAAACAAAAGAGGTGAAAGATGATTTATAAGTTGTTAAGACTCATCTGTGGCATTTTTTTTATATTTCTGGAATGGAAAGTTGTAGCTGCTCAAGAGGTTGAAAATTCCAGTATGAAGAGGGAGTTTAAGGAAGTTATAAAAGAGGAGTGGAGATTTTTACCTTCAGACTATGACTTATTTAGAGCAGAAATATATACAATAAGTAAAGACTATAGTGCTCTATATATCTTTGATTATACAAAGAGAAATTTGTTTAAGCTTTCAATTCAAAATGGAGAAGTAGTCGATATAGAAGAGGTTGGGAATGGGCAGGGAGCTGGCCCTGGAGAGTTTCGCAATCCAACCGACATGTGTATCTCGGCTACAACAAAAGGAGAGAAGCTGGTTGTTATAGACTCTGAATTAGCGAGAGTTTCTATTTGGGATGTGAGAACAGGAAAGTTCGAAAATAGCTTTAACCCAAAGAAATTTGTGCCCTTTAGGATAAGTTGTAATAATGATAAACTCCTGATATATAATACTTCTGGGTCTAAGGATGGAAACTACCTTATATATAACTTTGATAAAGAGCTAGTTGTAGGTATAAAAGATGATAGAGTAGAACCAAATACATTTCTAGATGCTGGTGAAGTAGTTGGAAATGAGTCTTCAATATACTTTGCTTCAACGGGAAGATCGGAGTTAAAAAAGTTTAGTATCACTAATAAAACACTTGAATTAAGCAATAGCTTGGTGGATGCAATAGTGGATAATAAGACGGATATTAAAGTGGATAAACGAATGAGAATTGAAAAAAGGCATAAAGACTTTCAATTTTTAACGGCTGGTATAGGCGAATTCAAAGAATATATTATGGTACTTTATTCAGGAGAAAAGCACGGCCACGGAAAGTCTATAGACTTTTACAATAAACACACGCTAAATTATGAGTTCTCTACTCAACTAGAGTTTTGGAGCAACTATATGAGTGTACAAGGGAATATGATTGTTCTGGACTCTTTCGATGATAATCGCAAAGAGAGAATGCTTATGGCTTTCAGTATTAATCTAGAAGAGTAGAAGCACTCTTGAAAACATGAGAGACCGAATTGCTATGAATCACAATACCTTAAAAAGAATTATTGGGTTAGGGATATTTTTAGCCATTGTCTATCTGATTGTAATAGTAAAGCCTTATAAAGTCATGACTAACTCAATGGCTGATATTATTCAACCAAACGATTATGTTCTTATTAATAAAAGTAAAGATTTTAGTGATTTAAAGAGAGGTGATATTGTAGCTTTTCATAAGTCAATCGAGGACTCTATTACTTTCATTAAGAGGATTGTTGCTATTGAGGGAGATACAATCCACGCAAAGAGAAATGAACTAGTTATAAAAGGGAGAACTATCCCTCATGATCCAATTTATGAAATGCTAGTTTCTGAAGATGAAGAAAATGAGTCTGAATACGATTCCAGGATGTATTTTGAGTTTCTTATCCATCAAACGGATAGAGAAGACAGCCTTAGTTTATTCAAGTTCAATATCACTGAATTGGGAAATACGATGATTGTTCCAGATGGTGTTTTCTTTATGGTTGGCGATAATGCCTATGAAAGCATGGATAGTCGACTTTGGGGATTTATACCAAAAGAACAGGTGCTAGGTAAAGTATTCGCAATATTTTAAAGAAAAATTGATTTTTATTGAATAATATATTTCATTAGGTGTAGGGTAAGTAAAAACAACATAAAAGAGTAGCACCTAATTTGGAAGGACAATAACTATAGCTTAGGGTAAATGTAAATTTATAACCTAAAATTTAGAATTATGACACCTCCAATAAATGACGCGGTAAATTTTGCAATTCAAAACTTAAACCAAATGCATTCGGTCGAGGACTGGGCTAAAGAATATGGGTATTCAAACGCTAAGTCTTTTTCGAAATATTTTAGGAATCATTTTCAGAAACGACCTTCAAAAGTTTTAATTCAATTAAAAATTGAACATGCATTAAAACTGTTAAGTGAAAAGAATTGCCAAAAAAATTACTGTATTGCCCAAGAAATCGGACTTCCTGATGAGCAAGCTTTATACAAGTTCTTTAAATATCACACCGGATATAGTCCAAGCGATTTTAAAGATAATCTACATCGATATAGAGGCTAATGATTCTAGCCAAGCATTGCCAAAATATGAAAGGTATAAACACACAAATATGTGTTAGTTCGATACGAATTTGAGTCCAACAATAGAGCCTACTAGTGTTACCAAGAAAAAGATTCTCCAAAAGGTAATAGGGTCTTTAAAAACAAAAATACCCATTAGAACTGTTCCCACAGCCCCAATACCAGTCCAGACTGCATAAGCTGTGCCAATAGGTAAGCTCTGAGTTGCTTTTATAAGAAGCACCATACTAATTGTAAGGCATACAAAGAACGCTCCATACCACCAATACACATCATTTCCTGTGGCTTCTTTAGCCTTACCAAGGCTAGAGGCAAAGCCAACTTCAAATAATCCAGCAATAATCAAAAGAATCCAATTCATAGTTTTTCTTTTTTTTCAAAATGTATTGAATTGATCTATTCTTTCTTTTTACAAATGATAAAAAACGAAACTATAGTAATGTTGCTCGAATCCGACTCAAACTCACTTGTGTAATTCCTAAATAAGAGGCTATATGGCCAAGTTTGACCCTATTCAATAATTCAGGAGTTTTTAATACCAAATCATCATAGCGTTCGGATGCGGTTTGGAATTGTTGGGAAATTAGTCGCTGCTCTGTTTTAATTAATTCACATTCTGCAAATTTTCTACCCCAGTTTGCTAATTCAATATCTTCTTGAAAGAGTTTATTTAAAGCCTTTGAAGATATTTTATAAAGCTCACAGTTTTCTAAAAGAGAAATATCCTCGTATCCCTTTTTTTGTTCTACATAACTCCGCATAGATACAATAGTGTCGCCTTCTTGCCCAAACCAAAAAGTAATCTCGTTGCCATCATGATTGGCATATGCTCGTACAATTCCTTTTTTTATAAAGTATATACTGTGTTCAACTTGGCCCGCCTTTAAAACAATGTGAGATTTAGGTAATGAAACTTCCGTTATATGTTCTTTTAATCTCAGTTTAGAACATTGAGTTAGTGGGTATATACGATCTAATATTTGGTCTAATTCCATTACTTTTTGAGATACATTCTATATCTGAATAACATACTATAATTTGAAATCTCTAACTTTGTTTAATCTAATAGTAAGTTTTGTAAGAATTTTAAGAAAAGGCTTTAAAGGTATTACCTCGGCTGAACTTATATTTGGTATCTATTTACTATTGAAATGGGTTTTAATGTGAAACCGAAGACAAGATTATGTATATTAAAATGACCATAAAGCCGTAGATGGTGTTCTGAGAAAACAAACCATAAAAACGAGGTAGAGTTATGATTAGACCTATGTTTGGTTTCCGCCCGAAGCCTAAGAAATTTGATTTACCGTTAAGGTACTACGATCCTGAAAAGGAAGAGCGGGAGAATAATAGAGCGCGTAGAAATATTAAGTTTGAGACTCATAACCGAGTGCGCCCAAAGCAATTTTCTAGAGTTGTTTCTCTTGCTGTATTATTAGGTCTAGTTGTATATATCATTTCACTTTTAAGCTGAGTTTAACCCTTGAGCGAGACGCGTACCCGCAATTCTATCATACATCAATTACCCCCAGAAATAAGTAATAAAATTGCAGCTGGGGAAGTTATTCAAAGACCTTCATCTGTAGTTAAAGAGTTACTTGATAATTCCATCGACTCTGGCGCTGACTCCATAAAAATTATAATTGAGAGAGCTGGTCGTACACTCATTCAAGTAATTGATAATGGCTGTGGAATGAGTGAAGACGATCTTGTGCTTTGCTTTGAACGCCATGCTACTTCAAAAATTAATTCTGTTGATGATCTTTTCCGTATAAAAACTTTGGGTTTTAGAGGAGAAGCAATGGCTTCAATCGCCTCAATATCTCAAGTATCTGTCCGTTCAAAAAGAGCTGAAGATGAAAACGGGTGGGAGTTTGAAATTTGGGGTGGTAAGGAAAAAGAGCCTGTTCCAGTTGCAACCGATGATGGCACTTCAATTTCGGTTCGCAATCTATTTTTTAATGTACCAGCAAGACGTCAATTTCTAAAAACAGATGTCACCGAACTACGTCATATTTTACGCACTGTTCAATATGCGGCTTTAGCTAATACCGATATTGCTTTTCAAGTTATAGCCGACTCAGAAGAGATTTACAATTTACCAGCTCAAACGCTTAAAGAGCGCGTTACTACAATCTTTGGGGCTCCGTATAAAGCAAGTCTTATAAAGTTTGAAGAACAAACTAGTTATGTTCGTATTTACGGTTTCGCCTCAGACCCTAAATTGGCTAAGAAAAGCCGGGGAGAACAGTTCCTATTTGTAAATGGGCGCCCTTTTCAACATCGCTATTTAACCCACGTAATTTTGAGTTTATATGATGCGTGGACCCGAAATAATGAATATCCATTTTACGCACTTTTTTTCGAGATAGATCCATCAAAGGTAGATGTAAACGTACATCCATCAAAAATGGAAGTTAAGTTTGAAGATGAAAGAAGTGTAATTCAGTTAGCACGATCGGTAGTTAACCGCTCTCTAAATTCCCATTTTCAAGTTCCAAATATACAGCCAGATGAAACTTCGTTTATAAGCGACGATTTTGGCAAAGGTTTTGATTCCGGATTGAGTTTCAACAAGCCTGAAATGGGAACAAGAGATCAAACTGGATTTCATATTCCTTCGAGAATTAATAAAAATTCAATTGAAGGAAATGGCGACCATTTTGCGGGACAGATGTATGCTCGAAAAGATGGACTAGGCTCTAAGAGTGGAGAAGGACTAGCTTTTTCTAATACGGAGTCAACATCTAACAAACCATCAGAAAAAAGCTTTTGGCAACTCCATAATACATTTATAGTTACCCAAACTAGAACAGGAGTGTGCTTAATTGACCAGCACCTAGCTCACAAGAGAATTATTTTTGAAAAGGCTTTAACTGCTTCTGAGTCGGCTTTGCCTAGTACTCAGCAGCTACTATTTGCCCAAACGATGGAGCTATCGGCAAGTGATTATACGTTGTTGAAAGAATTGCATCCTATTTTACAACGTATGGGGTTTTCGGTTCAGCTTTTAAGTGGAAATACAGCAATGATTAATGGTGTTCCTGCTGATATTGAAATTGGCAATGAACAAGAAGTTTTGGTTGAAATGCTTCATCAGTACCAGGAATTAGGGCAAAAATTACAACTTGAAGCTCGTGAAAAACTAGCAATAGCTTTTGCATCGAAGGCAGCAATTCCTAGAGGGAAGAAGCTTAGTGAAGAAGAAATGGAAGCTTTGGTAGATCAACTTTTTGCGTGCGAACAGCCTTATTTAGATCCTTTGCAAAAACCTACAATAGTGTATCTTTCACTTGATGAGATACAATCTAGGTTTAGGTAAACGTATGAATATTCTTGCTATTGAGCCTTTTTATAGTGGTTCCCATAAAGCTTTTTTAAAAGGATTAGAGAAACATTCCAGCCATAATATAATTCCTATTAAGCTGAATTATAAAGGGTGGAAATGGAGGATGCATGGCGACTCCGTTACTTTAGCTGAACTTACAAATGAGGTTAAAGAGGATATTGATCTACTACTAACTAGTAGTATGACTAATCTACCTGCTTTTTTAGCTCTTACAAATCCACGTTTCGCTTATACTCCGAAAATCATGTACATGCATGACAATCAGTTTACGCGGCCCATACCAGAAGGAGAGACTAGAGATTTAACATTTTGCTACATTAACTATTTAAGTATGTTAGTAGCTGACAAACTTCTGTTTTCCTCCCAGTTTCATTTAGATGATTTGTTGGATGCTCTTCCAAAGTTTCTTAATAATTTCCCTGATGATAAGCACTACAAAACCGTGGATCAGATTAGGGAAAAAAGTATAGTGATGTATCCTGGGTTAGATTTAAAACATTTCGACAACCAACCAGATACAAGAGAGAAAAACCCGAACCCAGTAATTGTTTGGAATCAACGTTGGCAGTTTGATAGAAATCCGGCGATGTTCTTCCGAGTTTTAAACCGTCTTAATGACATTGACCTGAAGTTCGATTTAATTCTTGCAGGGGATAGTAAGCATGAAAAACCCGCAGAGTTTGAAAAGGCTTGGCAACGCTATGGAACACAAATTAGCCATTTTGGATATGTCGAAGACATCGAAAATTATAGCAAACTGCTCCATTCTGGGGATATTGTAATTTCCACTGCTACTTATGAGTTCTTTTGTACGCCCATTTTAGAAGCTATTTATTGTGGCTGTCACCCTTTATTACCAAAATCACTTCATTACCCAGAGTTGATTCCCGAGCATCTTAAAAAGCCTTTATTACACGCTCCTGTAATTTATGAGACGGAAGATGAGTTGTTTTACATCCTTAGAGATCTGCTTTCTGCAAAAACAAAAGCCTTGCCAAAATCATCGTTGCTAACTATTAATAAGCACCTTGATTGGAATCAAAAGATTAAGGATTACGATAAGCTTTTCGATCAGATGATTTCGAAATCCCAAGAATAATAGTTTTAGAGTGCTTCTATAAAAAGAAGTATCAAACTATAGTAGTCTTCAAACTCAGTTAAAGGAAGTGTTTCTGGACGGTCGTAAATATCGTGATAGGCTTTAATTCCCCCCTAATGTATAAATGAAGAAGTTGGGAACGCCTTTTTTGTCGAACATACAGTGATCGCTATTACAAGCAGCTCCTCTAATCTTGACTTCGGTCAATAAATTGTTTTCTGCATTGAGGTGTTTAAGCAGATTGAATTTATCTTTGTAAACAGAGCCATTAACAACTTGAATTCCTTCTTCTCCAGTGCCTGTAAGGTCAAAATTGACAAGAAATTTGATTTTGTAGAGTTCGAATAGCGGGTTTTCAGTAAAATACTTTGAACCAAGAATACCTAACTCTTCAGCCCCAAAAGCTATAAATGCGGTTGAATATTTTGGCTTATTCTGGGCATAGTACTTCGCCATATTTAATAACATTGCCACTCCGCTGGCATTGTCATTAGCTCCGTTGAAAGTGGCTCTCTTTCCCATCATGCCCAAATGATCGTAATGAGCTACCAATACAATTAATGAATCGGTATTTGTGCCCTCTATATAACCAAGTATATTTTGGGTCTTATAATTTTTATAAAACTTATTCTTTAATTCTATTTCAACTTGTCTTAACTCTCCATTAAATGCTTCAGAGCTTACTGTAAAAATGGGTTTGGGGTTAACAGAAGTAGAACCTGACCAAGTGAGTTTAGCGTCGGTAAGAACAATGGTTCCTTTAGCAGGATTATTTTCGTGATACGTTAGAAACCCAAACACACCATTAATTCGGTCATTTTCTTCTTTACTAAATGAGGCCTTATCGTAAGGAGGGATGACGATAAACTTATTGGCTGCTTGGGCTAGTTTATCCAAAAGTGCTTTTTCATTTAGCATTTCCACAGCACTTAAAGATATAGTGTCAAAAGCGCCTTTTATAGAGGGAGACCCTGGGCCTACTAGAAAGTCTTTACCAGGTATTAATTCTTGTCCGTTTAGTTTTAGAGAAATAGCATTAGGAAAGGTATTTACGGGTGTCGAAAATATCTGGCTATAATTATTTGAATATGGTTTGAGTCCAATTTTTTTAAACTCAGAGCGAATGTAATTTGCGGCTAATTTATCACCTTCCTCAACATAACCTCTTCCCTTAAATTCATCTGAAGCAAGCGTACCAACCACTTCCTTTGCATATTCTAAGACTTGAGCAGAACTTCTAAAACTGCCGAATAGAATGATACTAAAAAGTAAAGCTATTTTTATCAATGCAGAATTGTAATGAAGAAAATACTGGTTTAAAAATTTGTGCTAAAAAGGTGCGTCTTCGTCGGGTGCAACATTATGAGGAAGTGGGGGGGCGTCAGCTGGAGTAAAATTACCACTGCTTACTTCATCACCACCACCATTACCTAAAAATGAATTTCCAGAGTCCGAAGATGTTAGATTTTCGAAACGAGCGTAATCTTTAATAAACTGGTGCCACTTGCTTCCAACAGGACCGTTACGCTGCTTCCCAATAATTACTTCGGCAAGTCCAGCTGTACTTTGTCCTTCCGGAGTTGTTGCAATTCCATAGTATTCCGGACGGTACAAAAACATCACAATATCCGCATCCTGCTCAATCGAACCTGATTCACGTAAATCACTAAGCTGTGGTCGTTTATCACCACCACGTTGTTCTACTGCACGACTTAACTGAGACAGAGCAATTACAGGTACATCTAGTTCTTTGGCAAGAGATTTCAACCCTCGAGAGATGGATGCAATTTCTTGTTCTCGGCTTCCCGAATCTTTAGACGAGCCTTGCATAAGCTGTAGGTAATCAACTACAATCATTCCAATATTATGCTCACTTTTTAAACGGCGACACTTAGTACGCAATTCCATCAAGGTAATTGCAGGTGTATCATCAATAAACAAATCGGCAGTAAAAAGTCTCCCTGCAGCGTCAATTAGGTGTTTAAAACTTTCGTCGTTTAGCGTTCCTTTTCGAGCTTCATCAGCACGCACTCTTGCTTCCATGGTGAGCAAACGTTGCACTAATGATTGGTTAGACATCTCCAAAGAGAAGATGGCTACTGGAGTTTTTAGTTCTTCATCTGGGTGCATAGCTGCGTTTCTTGCAGCGGTAAGTACGAATGCAGTCTTACCCATAGAAGGACGAGCAGCAATAATAATTAAATCCCCCTTTTGCCAGCCTGCAGTCATCTGGTCGATAGCCAAACCAGAAGGAACTCCAGTAATACCATATTTTTTACCTCGCATATCTTCTAGATACTGAAGAGTATCTTTCAAGATATCAGAAACAGGTTGAGCAGCACTTCTATTCTTTTGATTGGCTAGATCGAAGATTTTCTGTTCAGCATCATCCAATACATCATAAGCATCGCTGGTAGAGTCGTAAGAGTCCTTTATTACATCCGTACAGCTAAGTATCAAGTTACGCTTGATCGCTTTCTCAGTGATAATTTGGGCGTGGTATTCAATATTAGCTGCAGAACTAACAGAGCGAGTTAAATCTGACAAATAGGTAGACCCACCGCATACATCTAGTAATCCACGGTCGCGTAATTCGTTTTCGACCGTTAGAAGATCTAATGGATTATCACGTTCAAATAGGTGGGTAAGCGTTTCGTAAATATGGCGATGGGAAGGTTTATAAAAATCTTCAGGTTTTAACATTTGGAGGGCAATGGTAGCAGCTCCATGCTCAATAAGCATAGCTCCCAAAACCGCCTCCTCAACTTCAACAGCTTGTGGCGGAACTCTGCCTTCTTGCTCTAGAATGGCATTTACATCTTTCTTCTTATTGTTGTTATATCCTGAACCGTTGTTTTTTGCCATAAGATAAAATAGCCGTTTTCATTTCAGTTTAAGGGAAATGAAAGTCACTATGGTTTTAAAATTTTTTCTAAAAAGGAGCTTCCCAGAACTAGCTAAAGTAGCTAATTATGGAAAACTAAATTGAGGTTGTTTTAAACAAAATATCCACACGATGTTAACAAACTTATTAACAATGAGGAGTGTTAGGGTTTGCCACCTAGCTCATCATAGCGTTTACGCAGTAGCTGAACATCTTCCCAAGTTGGTCGTTTCCAGTTTGGGTTTCTTAAGAGCGCCGCTGGGTGATATGTTGCCATTAATTCCCGACCATGAAATTCGTGGAACTGTTGGCGCATATCTTTTAACGACATATCATTTCCTAAAAGCGTTGTTGCTGAAATCCGACCTACACAAAGTACTAGCTTCGGATTGATTAGCTCAATTTGGCGTAATAGGTAGGGAAGGCTACGTTTTCGTTCATCAGGTTTTGGATCACGATTGTTTGGTGGGCGATGTTTTAGAATATTTGCTATATATATATCATCGCGAGTAAAGTTAATTGCTTCCATAATTTGGTCTAGCAATTTTCCGGCTCTTCCTACAAAAGGTTCACCAACTTTATCCTCATTAACGCCAGGTGCTTCGCCAACTATCAATAAATCTGCATTTGGATTTCCGACACCAAACACGAGATTTGTGTTTTCTAAATCAGTTCTAAGAATTTCTTCCGTTTCACAGAGTGCTTTAAGTTCGTCTAAGGTTGAGCATTGAGCAATTAAGTCTGATTTAGAAGGCATAGAAATAGTTTTTTCTTGTATAGTGTGAGAAGTTGGAGGAGCGGGTTTAGGGCTAGCCTCAGAATAATCTGCAATAGGTTCCTGAACAGATTCGGTTTTTGGTGTCGATTCTACGGAAGAATCCAACGTATCAAATTTGGTGGAAAAATCACCATAGAGTTCACGTTGCTGTTTAATAAGTTTTATTGAGCGTTCAATAAGTTCGTCTGGACTAAAAGAATCTGACATTAACCAATAAGCTCCTGAATTGTTTTTTGCTCAGCTATTACTTCGTTTGGAAGTTTTCCAAAATAGAAGCCATCTTTAGAATAAGTTCCAATTTCAACATTTATGATGGAGTTTACTAAACGTGGATTGAATGGTGTAGCAACGCGAACATAGTTATTTGTCCAGCCAAACATGAAGCCGTCTTTGTTTTCTTCTTCAAATAGAACAGGGCGTGTTTCGCCTTCAAAACGGGCATCAAAATCAAAGCGCTTACTATCCGAAAGTCTACGGAGCTTGTGAGTACGCTTTTTCCGTTCTACCTTATCAATTATAGGCTTTAAAGTAAGAGCATGTGTGTTTGGGCGCTCCGAATAGGTGAATACATGCAAGTAAGAAACATCGAGCGAATTAATGAAATCGAAGGATTCTTGGAAAAGCTCATCCGTTTCGCCTGGGTGCCCGGTGATTACATCAACACCAATACAAGCATCAGGTATAAGCTTACGAATTAACTCTACACGGCCTTGGTAAAGGTCGGAACGGTAACGACGTCGCATCGTTTTCAACATTTCATCAGACCCACTTTGTAAAGGTAGATGAAAGTGAGGTTGTAATTTCTTCGACTCAGCTGCAAAGTGGATAATATCTTCGTGGAGCAAATTAGGCTCGATAGAGGACACACGAAGACGTTCTAATCCGTCTACATGTTCTAAAGCTTGGAGCATCTGAAAGAAGTTCTCGTCGGTGCCGTACCCAAAGTCGCCAGAATTTACGCCCGTAATAATAATTTCTTGAAATCCTTCTTCCACTAACTGTTGTGCATTTCTAACTACGGTAGAAATTTTTGGACTTCTGCTTGCACCACGAGCTAATGGAATGGTGCAAAACGCGCACTTATAATTGCAACCATCTTGCACTTTAAGAAAAGCTCTGGTTCTATCATCAGAAGAAAATGCGTTATGGAAATCAACCGCTTCATTAACATCGGTGTTATGAATGATGGTTTTTTCTTGTTTCACAAAATCATCGAAAAGGTCGAGGAGCTTAAACTTGTCTTTAGCGCCAAGAACAACATCAACACCTTCAATTAGTGCAATTTCTTCGGGCTCAAGTTGGGCGTAACAACCCACAACGGCAACAAATGCTTCTGGGTTTCGGCGTAAAGCTTGGCGTACAGTTTTTCTACAGGCGCTGTTGGCATCCATAGTAACTGAGCAAGTATTTATAATATATATATCGGCTTCTTCATTGAACTCGCCTAAAGCAAATCCTTCGTTCTCAAAGTCTCTGCGCATCGAAGATGTTTCAGAAAAGTTGAGCTTACAGCCTAGAGTTTCAAATGCTACTTTTTTCATGGCGGTAAAGATAAGGAGATTGTGTGGCTTTCCGAAAAGTTTAGTACGTTTCAGTACAATCTAAATCAAAATAATTTTTTTACTGTGAAAAAGAATTTTTTATCCCCTCTAACTCTTGTTATTGCTGTACTTTTATTAGCGTGTAACTCAAGTCAAACAGTCGATAAAACAAATGAAATTGCAACAATTTTTAAAACTAAATATGCTCCGGATAAAAGAGTTGCGGTATTTAATGTTAAAGCTGAACAAAAGAATGGTGCACTTACTTTAACTGGAGAAACGGATAAAGTTGAAGCAATGGAGTTATTTGCGGATTCTCTTAAGAAGGAAGGAATAGCTTTTAATAATGAAATTGAAACCTTGCCAGCTGTTGAATTAGGTGATAAGGTTTATGCTGTTGCTAATAACTCTGTTGTTAACATGCGATCTAATGCGCGTCATTCTGCAGAGCTTGCTACTCAAGCACTTTTAGGTATGCCTTTAAATGTATTGAAAAAGGATGGAGGTTGGTATTTAGTTCAATCACCAGACGAGTATATTTCTTGGATTGATCAAGGTGGTATAACACTAATGAACAAACAAGAATTAGATAATTGGAAAAAAGCTGATAAAATCATTTATCTATCTAATTATGGTTTTAGCTACGAAAGTGCAAAATCTACCTCTCCTAAAATTGGTGACTTGGTAATGGGTAACGTATTACAACTACTAGACACTCAAAGAAATTTCTACAAAGTTCAATATCCCGATGGAAGGATTGCTTATGTATTACGTGGCGAAGCACAACCATTTGAGCGCTGGAGAACGTCTTTAAAAGCAACACAAGAAAGCTTAGTTGCCACAGGTAAAGAGCTAATGGGAGTGCCATACCTTTGGGGAGGAACATCAACTAAAGGTGTTGACTGCAGCGGATTCACGAAAACTATTTACTTGATGAACGGAGATATTATTCCTCGTGATGCATCTCAGCAAATTACTGCTGGTGAAAATGTGGATTTAACTAAGAATTTTGAAAATCTAGAACCTGGCGATTTATTGTTTTTTGGTGTGCCAGCAACAGCTGATAAACCACAACGAGTTGTGCATGTTGGTATGTGGATAGGAAACAATGAGTACATTCATTCTTCATCACGTGTACAAATAAACAGTGTAGATCCGAATGCTGAAAATTTCAGTGAGTACAATCTAAACCGCTATCTTGAATCGCGTAGATATCTAACAAGTCGAACTGATAATATGCTGGAAGTTTCTCAGATGTTTGACTAATAATTTGAGTTATTTCTTAAACTTTGATGATGGTGCCGCTTTAAAATATTAGAATTTAAGTATAGAAGCGGTTCCATCTATTTTTTGATGATAGGCGAGCAAAGGTTTTCTTTTAATAGTAAAAAAACACATTTTACCCAACGAATTAGCCTTAACATAAATCACTCCTAATGAGCATCAAAAATCAGATTAGAGAGGAAGTCACCATTCGTTTTGCAGGTGACTCCGGAGACGGTATGCAACTAACCGGCTCTTTATTTACCAATACCGCAGCTCTTCTTGGTAACGACTTAAGAACCCTTCCCGAATTTCCGGCCGAAATACGCGCTCCTGCTGGAACCGTTCCAGGCGTTTCTTCATTTCAGCTTAAGTTTGGTAGCCATGAAATTTTAACTCCTGGCGACATTTGTGACGTTCTAGTAGTAATGAACTCCGCTGCACTTAAAGCGAATCTAGGGCTATTGAAACGGGGTGGTATAATCATTGCTAATACTGCCGGCTTCGATAAAAAGAATTTGAATCTTGCTAAATATCCTGAAGGTATAAATCCTTTAGAGGATGATTCCTTAGCGGATTATGAGCTCATTGAGATTGATGTAAACAAGATGGTTAAAGAATCTCTTAAAGATTTGAAGCTTAGTTACAAAGACGAGGAGCGTACTAAGAACATGTACGTTCTAGGCTTACTATTTTGGATGTATAATCGCCCAATGGATTCTACTATTGATTTCTTGAATAAGAAATTCGGTAAAATTCCAGGTATCGCAGAAGCTAATATAAAAGTGTTAAAAGCAGGCTATTACTATGGCGAAACTGCTGAAATATTTAGCTCAAGAATTACGGTTAAACAGGCAGATCTTAAACCAGGTAAATACCGAAATATTACTGGAAATGAAGCCACTGTTTTAGGCCTTGTTGCAGCAGCACGAAAGAGCAATTTACCTATGTTTTTGGGCTCGTATCCAATTACTCCAGCCTCAGATGTTCTTCATGGACTTGCAAAGTATAAGAAGTATGGAATTACAACTTTTCAAGCGGAAGACGAAATTGCAGCAGTTTCATCCGCAATCGGAGCTTCTTTTGGTGGAAGTATTGGGGTAACAAGTTCATCGGGACCAGGTATTGCACTTAAAGGTGAAGCCATCGGTTTAGCCGTTATGCTTGAACTTCCTCTTGTTATTTTGAATGTTCAAAGAGCGGGCCCTTCAACAGGGATGCCTACAAAAACGGAGCAATCTGATTTACTCCAAGCATTCTACGGCAGAAATGGTGAAAGTCCTCTTGTTATTGTAGCTCCATCATCGCCAGCAGACTGTTTTGAAATGGCATTTGAAGCTGTGAGAATTTCTGTAGAGCACATGATACCTGTGATGTATCTTTCTGATGGTTTCATTGCAAATGGTTCTGAGCCTTGGAAATTTCCTACTAGTGCCGAACTAGCCGATATTAAAGTAGAGTTTCAGAAAGCTCGAAAAGATACTGCTCCTGCATTTTTACCTTATGAACGTGATGATCGTTTTGTTCGACGTTGGGCTATTCCTGGTACCGAAGGAATTGAGCATCGCGTTGGTGGTTTAGAGAAGGAAGATAAAACTGGAAATGTTTCTTACGATCCAGATAATCACCAAAAAATGACTGACTTGAGAAAAGGTAAGCGCGATAAGGTTGCCTTTAACATTCCTGAACAGGAAGTAGATCAAGGTACCGTTGGAGGTGATGTACTTGTATTAGGGTGGGGTGGAACTTATGGAACGCTTCGAACCGTAGTTCATCAACTTAGAAAAGAGGGTAGAGATGTTTCTCATATCCATGTGCGTTACCTAAGTCCGTTCCCTAAAAACCTACATGAGCTACTTAAAAGCTATAAACAAATTATCGTTCCTGAAATTAATGATGGTCAACTTGTTCGTTTAATTCGTTCTGAATTTATGTTGAATGCTGTTGGAATAAACCGAGTAAAAGGTCGTCCTTTTAATGTTCATGAACTTAAAGACGATATCATCAAAGTTATTGAATCTGATCAAGTATCAGCTCACTCTTAAATTGCTACCACTATGTCTATAGAAACTCTAATCGACGAATTTGTATCAAATAACGAAGCTGACTTGAATATTCTACCTTCGTATTCCTCCAAAGATTTTGCTTCCGACCAAGATGTGCGTTGGTGTCCAGGTTGTGGAGATTATACGATATTGAAGCAGGTTCAAAATGCGATGCCAGAACTAGGGCTTGCCAAAAAAGATATTGTATTTATATCTGGAATTGGCTGTTCTTCACGCTTTCCATATTACATGGATACATTTGGGATGCACTCCATCCACGGCCGTGCACCAGCAATAGCTTCAGGCTTGAAAGTATCTCGCCCGGATTTAACTGTTTGGATTATCACGGGAGATGGAGATTCACTATCTATCGGTGCTAACCACTTTGTGCAGTTATTACGCCGAAATATGAATGTAAATATGCTGTTGTTTAACAATCAAATTTACGGACTAACTAAAGGCCAATATTCTCCAACTACACCAGAAGGTTCTGTATTTAAATCTACTCCTTATGGTTCTATTGATCATCCTTTTAACCCACTTGCATTAAGTTTAGGTGCCGATGGTACTTTTGTGGCAAGAGCAATGGATCGTGATCCAAAGCATCTTAAAGAGATGATTTTGAGAAGTCATAAGCATCAAGGAACTTCGATGTTAGAGATTTATCAAAATTGTATTGTATTCAACGATGGTGCTTTCGAGTTGTTCACAGATAAGAAAAGCCGCCCAACAGAAGCAATTTATTTGGAACATGGGCAACCATTAGTTTTCGGTAAAGATGGAGAAAAAGGTGTTCGTTTAAATGGCTTAATGCCTGAAGTAGTTGAACTTGGCGATCATTTTACGAAAGATGATTTATGGGTTCATAACGAACAAGATCCTACAAAAGCACACTTGCTATCTCGCTTCTTTGAGCATCCAAGAAACGGAGATGGAGTAGCTTTTCCACGACCTTTCGGTGTACTTTACGCTGTTGACCGTCCATGTTACGACGTGGAGGCAAATGCTCAAATTCAGCATGTAAAAGATACTCAAAGTCCAGCAAATCTAGATGAATTGCTAGAAGGACCTGAAACTTGGGTGATTAAATAATATCACCCATTAAAAGATTAGTTCATTGGGAGTTTCCAGAAATCAACCCTGTTTAGGCTGATGTATGGAACCCCAAGAACATGTCTTCTTGTATCTAGTCCAATATCTGCAGGGCTCCCAACCGTTTTTATAATAAGAGACTCTCTAACTCCATCATACGCATAGATTGCGGAATCTAGTTGGCTGGTAACTAGTAAGGTGTTTCCAATATATTCTGCTCCATCAAAAAAGCCACCGCTCAACTCAGTGTATAACTTATGGGCACTGCTCTTTGAATCAAAGCTATAAAATGCTTTCTCTCCGCGCCAAGGCAAAAGCAGAAACTCATCATTTGTAGAGTTATATGTAATACCATTCGGAAAAACAGGAAGTGAGTCTAAGTAGATAGAAGGAATATAATCTTCGACTTTATACACTGAAGCGGTTCCCGTGTCTGTTACAAAAAGGGTAGAGCTTCCGTCAGAAGAAATATCATTTAAAAAGCCAGGATTGAAGGAGGTAAAGTCTATGAACTGAAGCCATTCACCATTAATTTTATTGAATACATGTACGCCATCTACATCTGTTACAAATAGCTCATTATCCACAATAAACATTCCTCTTGGTGCGTGGAGTGGATGATTATTGGTGCCAACCATATACTTTAAATCTAAGATTTTCCCTCGCTGAGATACCATAGAAATAAATCCATTCTCATCTTTTACGTTGCCGCCGCCATTAAAATTCGATATAAAGTAAACATCCATATCGTTATCATAACGAACGGCTTCAGGTCCTAGTAAGCCTTCTGTAACGCTAAAGTCGATATGTGTTGAGTCTTGTAATTTGCTAGAATCAAGAGTGTAGTCTTGCGGTAGTTTTTTCTGACAGCTTAATAGAGTAATACAAAGCAAAAGGAGTGAACTTGTTTTAATCATGGTGTGGATACTATTTTTAGATTTAAGTTCGGTCGATATATAAACAGAATTCAGTTCTAAATAAACTTAATTCGAAAAGCATTTTACTAAGAGGTTCACCGATATAGTAGTGCCAACACCTTCTTCAGAAGTTATATTAATCTCACCATTCATAGATTTTATTAGATGATCTGCTAGCTGAAAGCCAAATCCAAACCCACGTTCATTATTGGTTCCTTGGGTGCTATTGTTTTTGTCCGAGTTTAGCATGGATAGAATTTGGCTCTGTTTCATTCCTACACCATTATCTTTCACAGTTATGATAAGATTCTTAAACTGGCCCTCACCTTGAAGAGCAAGCTTAACAGAAACAGCACCTCGTTCTTGGGTAAACTTCAAAGCATTCGAAATTAGGTTCCCTGAAATTTGTAGAAGTTTTGCTTTAGAAAAAAAGATATTCTTATTGTAGTGTTCAGTACGAATGTTCAGCGATATGTCTTTTGATAATGCTTGCGGAGAATATAAATCGATTAATTTTTGCTGAAATTCTGAAATAGTGATTCTATCGTCACTTTGATTTTGTAACAGCGCAGTATCATTTTTTGTAGAAAGTATTTCCTCCGCTAAATCAATGATCGTCCGCCCGCTTTTGCTCACAAGGTCAATCAATTCCGTGATTTTTTCAGACTTTAATTCTATTGCTTCAGCCTTAATCATATCAGATAAACCAATTATCCCACTTATTGGCCCTCTAATGTCATGATTAACTTTCCATACCAATTTTGAGGCTTCATCTAAACCGAGCCGGAGCTCTCGATTTACTTTCTTTTGTTCTATTATAGAAATAATTTCATTAGAAATAGTCTGGAGCATTTCAACTTGGGTAGAGGTAAAGGAATGCTCTTTTTGATCCATCACACATAGTGCCCCAATATTATATCCATCAGGGGTTTCCAAAGGAATTCCAAAATAATAGCGTACAAAAGGCGCTTCTTTTACGCATTTCATATCCATAAACCGATCATCTTTTAATAAATCAGCTACTTCAAAAGAGCCTGCCTCATTGATGGTGTATTGACAAACTGAGCGGTCTCTAGCAGTTTGTTTTTCATCAATACCAAAATTTGAAATAGACCATTGATTATTTGGCCCAATTAAATTGATTTGAGATATTGGAGTTCCTGCAATATGTGCAGCTAACTTGGTAAGGTTATCTAAGTTATCTTGATTATTAGAGTAGTCGAAATCATATTCTGCTAGCCTAAGAATTCTTTCAAGCTCATTCTCCTTAATTGGAACATTACTCATCTAACATTGGAATTACTTATTAGGGTTTAAATGATACCTTGAATCTCAATTAAGCTAATTCTGACATGTGCTCTGGTTTAGCATTTTTGTAAGAGGGACGGGGTTTTAAGCCAAAAAGTTCAAACATGTGCATGTCTTGATCCAACTCATTGTTGTTGGTAGTTAATAGTTTTTCTCCAGTAAATATGGAATTAGCACCCGCCATAAAACAAAGAGCTTGTTCTTCAAAACTCATTCGTACACGTCCTGCGGAAAGCCGTACCATAGAAGCTGGCATCAAGATTCTTGCAGTGGCAATCATTCGTGCCATGTCCCAACTAGGAACTTTAGGCTGATTTTCCATTGGCGTTCCTTCCACAGCAATGAGTGCATTTACAGGAACAGATTCTGGATGTTGATCTAAATTAGAAAGAGTATAAAGTAAACCAATTCTATCTTCGTGCGTTTCACCCATCCCAATAATACCACCAGAACAAACAGAGATATTATTATCCTGAACTTTCTTAATGGTATCTAAACGGTCATCATAAGTTCGTGTAGTAATAATTTTTTTATAGAAATCTTCGCTAGAATCTAGATTGTGGTTATAAGCATATAGCCCAGCTTTTTTGAGCTTTGCAGCTTGGTCGTCGGTAAGCATTCCCAATGTTGCACAAACTTCTAAGCCCATAGACGCCACGTCCGAAACAACTTCTAATACTTGATCGAAATCTTTATTCTCTCTGGCACTTCGCCAAGCGGCACCCATACAAAAGCGAGTACTTCCGGCTTCTTTTGCGCGCTGAGCAGAGGCTAGAATTAACTCCTTTGGCATTAACTTTTCAGCTTTAACCTCAGTATTGTAACGAGCTGATTGAGGGCAGTAGGCGCAATCCTCTGAACATCCACCTGTTTTTATAGATAATAGTGTGCATACTTGAACTTCGCCCGTTTCATGATATTCCCGATGAACGGTAGCAGCTTTATAAATAAGCTCCATTAAAGGGGTGTTATAAAGTTCGGTAATTTCACCCTGTGTCCAATTGTTGCGAATAGACGTCATAAAATACTCTGTTGTTAAAAAAATTTTCATGAAAGTAAGAGGCTTTTTCTGTAAATACTATTTTGGAGTAAAAATTCTTGCCTAACTCTAATTAGATAATTTCTATATTTAGGTATGTACACACCGAGAAAATGGAGGCGATCATTTCTATATTACTTAGCTCAAAGCAGAAGCAAAGTTAAGTCTCTGAGAAACTCTTTTAAAGGTGTTGAAGTTGAGTTGTACGACCTTAACAAGAAAGCTGCACCGTATTCTCGTATTTTAAATATCGTACTTGCTGGACTCACTATCATTAGTCTAGTAATATCAGATATCCTACTTTTAGACTCGTATTACGGCCTTATTAACAGCTATTTTGAATTCGCCATTGTAATAGGTTTTGTTTTCAATTATCTGTTCCGATTAGCTCTTACATCACAACGTATGGAGTTAATAAGAAGTAAAATACTAGAAACCATTCTCTTTGGATTTTTGATTGTATCGGGCTTTTTAATGTACCTAGATTATGAAAATATTCTAAGGATTTTGCTTGAATTAACCGGTATCGAAAGTGCATTTGCTTTACTTTCCATCGTAACAAAAATGTATCTGTTGGTTTACCTTATTGTAAAGGTGGTACAGGCGTTGCCAATTCTATTAGCACTAAAGCAGCATCCGGCTCGAGTAATAGTGTCGTCGTATTTCTCTTTTATTCTATTGGGAATGATTCTGTTAATGCTGCCTCGTTCAACCGTAGATAATGCTGGGCTAGACTTTATAGATGCTCTGTTTACGTCGACAAGCGCGGTATGTGTAACGGGGTTGGCAGTTGTAAATACAGCTACTCAATTCACCACATTTGGGCAAGTAGTTATTTTATTGCTTATTGAAATTGGGGGATTGGGAATCTTAACCTTTGCAACCCTTTTTGCTCTTTTCTTAAGTTCTGGTTTAGGTGTTGGCCAGATGACTTTTTTAAAAGGTGTTATAAGTGAAGACAGTACAGGGGAGACACTAAACACTATAAAGAAGATTTTAGGGATTTCAATTTTTATTCAAATTTGTGGTGCGTTGGGCTACTACTTTAGTTGGGCAGATACTTTCCCTGATGCTGGTGAACGATTCTATTACTCAGTATTCCATTCTGTTTCCGCCTTTTGTAATGCAGGATTTTCAATATTTAGCAATAGCCTAGCAGATCCAGAAAATGCATTAAACTGGGGCGTTAATTTCACCACTATATTTTTAGTTGTTATAGGAGGATTAGGCTTTACAACTATTTGGGAGTTAGTTAAAGGAAATAGAAACCGGAGTTTTAATCAATGGAACTTATCCATTCACACTCGATTAGTACTCATTTCGACGGCAGTGTTAATTGTTGGTGGCACTATCGCATTTCTAACTTTAGAATGGAATGGCATATTAAAAGAATATGCGACTTCTGATAAATTCCTGATCTCGCTTTTCCAAAGTGTAATTACAAGAACAGCCGGTTTTAACTCTGTGGATATTGGTGGGCTTGGCATGAGCACAACGGTAATATTTCTCATATTAATGGTTATAGGTGCTTCACCAGCATCAACTGCAGGGGGGATTAAAACAACCACTGTCTCAGTTATTTTACTTGCAGCGTGGGCTGTAATTACGGGCAAGAATAAGGTTGAATTTTCACGAAGAACAATAATGCCCCAAACTATATTCACTGCTTTAACGGCGCTTACTTTGGCAGTAATCTGTTTGTTTGTATTTACTTTCGCACTCACTATTACCGAAGATTTACCATTTTTAGATTTAGTATTTGAAGAATTTTCGGCTTTTGCTACAGTTGGGCTTTCACGTGGAATCACACCGCTTTTAAGCGATGGTGGAAAATATATCATTATCATATCCATGTTTATAGGAAGGGTAGGAAGTGTTACCTTGGCGCTAGCTTTTGCAAACCGAAAACGAATTTCCAATTACAATTACCCAACAGAAGCGGTGATTGTAGCTTAATTAGTGAGGCTTAGGTGAAAAAGAATCAATTTGTAGTAATAGGGCTGGGCGAGTATGGATTCTCTCTGGCAAAGTCTTTGGCCGAAAACGGAGCTTATGTAGTAGCTGTTGACCATGATTTAGCCCGAATTGAAGACATCAAGAATTACGTTGACCAAGCCATTCAGTTTGATGCCACAAACTCAAAATTACTAAAAGAACATGGTGTTTTTAGTGCAGATATTGTTATTGTTGCAATAGGTGAGTCTTTTGAACCCGTTGTTCTTATTTGTATGGAACTTTTGAAAGCAGAAGTGGGCAGAATAATTGCTCGAGCATCGAGCAGTACTGAGCAAATGATTCTCAATAAAATTGGAATCAAAGAAGTAATTCATCCAGAAAAAGATGAAGGTGTTAGAATGGCTACTAGTTTAATGAGTTCTTCTATCACAGATTATTTTAAACTGAGTGATGAAGTTGGTATTTTCGAAATCGAAACACCAAAAGATATGATTGGTTATAGTTTGATAGATTTAAAAATTCGAGAACGTTACAACATGAATCTTCTCACTATTAAACGGCCAAAAGTTGAAAAGAATGATACCGAAGAAGAGATTAAAGTCTACGAAGTTCTTGGAGTTATAAAGCCTAATTTCAAGATAAAAGAAGGTGATAAATTACTTCTTATGGGAGCTCAAGAAGCAATAGATAAACTAATAAACACAAATTAATGTCAGCAAAAGAAGTTTTAATATCGGGCAAGAGTTCTTTCAAAATTGAGGTTCCTTATAAATTAATTGAAACAGGACCTAAGGGAGAAAAACCGCTGATTGTGTATCTACACGGGTACAAACAGAATATCAAGAAGTTTGAAGCGCTAGTTGAGGATATGATGGGGCTGAATGCTTACCATCTTTTTATCCAAGGGCCATACCCAATTTATGATGAATCGAGAAAAGTTAATGTTTCGAAATGGGGAAGATCGTGGTATTTATATGATGGCAAGCGTGGGCAATTCGCCAAATCTCTTGAAGTTACTTCCGAATTTATACAAGAAATTGTTGAAGGGCTCTTTAATGTTATTAAAGTTAATAAAGTCTGTATTTTTGGGTATTCAATGGGAGGCTATCAAGCTGGGTATTTTGCACTTTCAAGATGGAAACATATCTCAGAAGCAATTGTAGTTGGGGCTAGAATAAAAACAGAGCTCTTTGAGGATAAACTAGAATTAGCAAAACACATTAAATTTCTGGCTCTTCATGGAAAGGATGATACCGATGTATACCCCGAACCACAGGAAAAAGAAATAGAAATATTAAAAAAAGAAGGCTTTCTTGCAGATTTTATAGAACTTGACGAAGGGCATAAGCTAACCAAACCATTTGTAGATGCATCTAAAAATTGGTTAATAAAACAAGGTTATTAACCATAGAGACTGTAATTAACATAATGTTGCAGTTTCTAATGTTTGTTAATATTTTCTAATTATACTATTGCTTTGCTTATCATAAATGCGTACGATACAAGAAAGTGATTGAACCAATAATAAAGATTTAGGTATGAACATACTTGTCGTAGAAGACGATCCCTCAGTAAGGACTTTAGTAAAGGCAGTACTTGAACATAATGGTAATCAGGTAAGTACATCCGATACTGCAACAGAGGGGCAGGCCAAAGCAACTGAAAATAATTATGATATGATTATTTTAGATTTGGGCTTACCCGACGGCGATGGCTATGAGGTGTGTAAAAGTTTAAGAGACGATAATATCACAACCCCTGTACTTATTCTTTCTGGGGAGCAGGAAACAGACGTAAAGGTTAAGTGTCTTAAAGTTGGAGCTGATGACTATCTTACCAAACCTTTTAATACTGAAGAATTAATAGCTAGATTAGAAGCTATTAAAAGAAGGTCTGAAGCGTCAGGAGATCAAATTATAAACTGTGGAGAGCTTAAGGTTAACCTGCTCAGAAGAGAATTCCATGTTAATAGTGAAAAAGTTCAGCTCACCAACAACGAGTTTAACCTTCTGGTATACTTTTTAAAGAATAGAAATAGAATAATAACCCAAGAAGAACTCGCTGAGAAAGTTTGGGATATTCATTTCGATACTCAAACAAACTATATCAATGTGTACATCAGTTATTTACGTAAGAAAATTCGCGAATACACAGAAACTGATTACATTGAAACAGTTCGTAAGAAAGGATTCACTTTTCGCTGTGAATAATAAATTTTGATATAGACTAATTTATGGGCTGCTTCTTGCAGCCCTTTTTGTTTTATGGAATACGATTTAAAATTAGAAGTAATAGATTACTTAAAAGGGTTTATTAAAGAGGGTAGATGGGAAACCATTAACGATGTTTTAGATAAACGTACTGAGCATGTAACAGTAGTCCTCGAAAATATCTATCAACCACATAATGCAAGTGCTGTACTTCGAAGTTGCGATGGTTTTGGTATTAAAGACGTACATGTTATTGAAGACACCTGCGAATTTGACCCTCACATACAAATAACGCTCGGAGCAGACCAATGGCTCGAAATAAATCGCTACAATACTCCTTATCAAAATAATACCGTTAGCTGCTTAGACAATTTAAAAGCTAAAGGCTATCAAATTATAGCTACAACGCCCCACGAGAAAGAGTCGAATTTGAACGATCTCGATATAACTAAGCCTACGGCGTTAGTGTTTGGGAACGAACTAGATGGATTTAGCGAAACGGTATTAAAACACGCTGATGGTTTTGTTAAAATTCCGATGTATGGTTTCACGGAAAGTTTTAACATATCGGTAAGTGCCGCAATTTGCATGTACGACTTAACCACAAGAATGAAGAAAGAAAACTCCAATATTGATTGGAGGCTCCCCGAAGAAAGAAGAAATGATTTGCTTCTCACTTGGCTCCAGAGCTCTATTAAAGCAGGGGAGCAACTTACCGCAAAATTCTTAAGAGAAAGAGAAACTACCTAGGCAATCTCGTTTTCATATCAGCAACAGCATAAGCAAAGGTCGCTATCGTAGCCACGCACTGATTAAACTCATCAATGTCTAGTTTATCAATTGTGTCTGCATCGGTGTGATGAAACCAGAAATACTTCTCACCTTCAACAATAAGACCCATTCCAGGAACACCATCTTGCATTAGAGGAGCAATATCGGCACCACCGCCACCACGTCTAACTTCACCAGACTCTATTGGTTCTAGAATACTGCCAATTTCTTTTAGCATACCATAAGCTGCTTCGCTGCCTGTAAAGCCAAATCCAATTGGGTCAAACACCCCACCGTCCGACTCAATGGCAAGTACGTGATTATCTAGAGATTTTTCATTTTCTTTTACCCAACGATGATATTCTAAACCACCTTTTGTTCCATTTTCTTCATTCGTCCATAAAACTACTCTAATGGTACGCTTTGGGCGGATTCCAGTTTCTTTAATTAGACGTAAAGCTTCCCAAGCTGCTACGCATCCGCCACCATCATCCATTGCGCCTTGTCCAACATCCCAAGAATCAATATGGCCACCCATTACGATGATTTCATCAGGGAATTCACTTCCTGTAATTTCAGCAATTACATTTCTAGAGTCTGCATCAGGAAGAGTTTCGGCTTCCATTTTTAATTGAACAACTACTTTATCTCCCTTGTCAACCATTCGTTGAATCATGCGTGCATCTTCAACAGTAATGGCGGCGTGTGGAATTTTCTTTGTGCCTTCTTGATAATACATTGTACCAGTATGAGGCGTTTGGATAGAGTAAGAAGCTATGGAAGAGATTATACTAGCAACAGCGCCATGTTTGGAAGCTTCAATAGCACCGTTTACACGATACGAGACTGTTTTTCCATAACTAGTAAACTCCACGTTGAAAAGTACAATTTTACCTTTAGCCTCAGCACTTCGTTCGTTCAATTCGTCAAAGCTATTTACAACCATGACTTCAGCTTTAATTCCTTCCTTAGGCGTTCCAATGCTTCCGCCAAGCCCTAGCATGGGTAAATCCTTTTCGCGCGGAAGAATCAAAGTTGCAGACTCTTTACCACGAACCCAATGAGGAACTTTAACAGGTTGTGTCCATACTTTATCAAAGCCATCCGCTTTCATTTTTCCGGCGATCCAATCGATGGCATCTTCAAGACCTTGGGATCCACTTAAGCGAGAACCAAACGTGTCGACTAAATCTGTAAGTCGGTTAAAGCCTTCGTTACTTTCAATAGAAGTGTCGATTAGTTTTTTTGCGGTCTCAACTTGAGCTTTGGAAAGTACAGTTTCTGGTTGCGCGAAAAGTGGACTAGCTACTAAAAGTAAAAGGAGTAGAGGGAGGGATGTTCGTTGCTTCATTATCAATGGTTGAATTAATTAATGAGCAAATAAAGGAAAAAGCTAGACTAATTTCTTTTTAATGTTGAAATAAGTTATTAAAAGTTCCTAGACGCTCAATCCATCGACTTGGTATTCTTCTCTGCAATCTCTTGATACATTTTGAATTCCTCAGGGGATATATCTGCAAAAAGATAGTTGATAGGATCAACCGTTCTTCCGTTTAGATAAATTTCGTAATGAAGATGAGGACCTTCCGTTAAGCCAGAGTTTCCTGAATAAGCGATTAGTTGACCACGATTAAGCTTAACGCCTTTCTTTATGTTTTTAGGATAAGAAGAAAGATGAGCATACAGAGTTTCATAGCCATAACCATGATCGATAATAATAACGCGGCCTAAATTGCCACGGAGGCCAGTGAATTTAACAACTCCATCGGCAGTAGAATAAACGGGAGTTCCAATATCGGCACGGAAATCAGTACCGTTGTGCATTCGCTTGTACATTAAAATAGGATGATCTCTCATTCCATAACCGCTGATGATAGTTCCACCGGCAGGTTTAATAGCGGGTAAATGCTTTAGCACGTCACGATTTGTGTTGTAGGCACTTTTAAGTTCTTCGAAGCTTAGCTTTTGAATGCTAATACGGCGTTCTAAATTGTCTACTTTTTCGGCCGTCCATTTAAGTAAATCAGAAGTAGACTCACTGAAAGAATCAAATTTTGAGTAAGCATCAGCGCCACCCACGCCCGCCTCTCGTTCGTCTTTAGAAATTTCTTCCATCCCTAAAACAGATCTGTATAGCTCGTTATCGGTAGTAGCAATTAACTTAAGCTGTTCGTCTAATGTAATTATTGAAGACTTTGTAGATTCTAATTGCTTAAAAAGTACTTCGTTTTCTGCTTTAAGCTTAAGCTCAGCGGGAGTAGCTGCATAATTAGAAAGAAAGATTATACCCAAACTAGCAAGAACAACGCCAGTAAGAATCCAAATAGACAAATTATATACAACCTGCTCAGAGCGGCTGTATTCTATGGGTAAAAATTCACATGAATCTTCGTCGTAATAATAATGGTTTTTCAACGGCATAGATTAATTATTTCCCGAATGTTACAAATTACCAACACTAGACGAATGATACAAAGAGTAGTTACATATTCTAATGTTACTCAAAGTCACCTTCGAAATATTCTATGGCACGCTTCATAACTTCTTCAGAGCCTGGCGTCTTATTTGCTATACTTTCCTGAATTCGCTTTTGAAAGGCCTCTGCGGGGTCATAGCCGTAATGTTTAAGTAAATAGTTCATTGCAATCACTTCTGCAATTACGGTGATATTTTTACCAGGAGTGATGGGGAGTTGAATAAGAGGGATATCTAATCCTAAAATACTAACAGAATCGTGGTTAAGACCTGTGCGTTCAACATCGTGGGTTTCGTCCCACAGCGTGAGCTCTAAAACCACTTCTAATCTTTTTTGGTAGCGTATAGACCGGATTCCGAACATCGACATAACATCGATAATGCCTAATCCGCGTATCTCCATAAAGTGTTTGCTGATCTCTGTGGCCGAGCTCATGAGAATGTGATTCTTTTTGGTAAGCATCACAACGTCATCTGCCACAAGGCGATGGCCTCTTTCTATAAGGTCTAGTGCCACCTCGCTTTTTCCAATTCCTGATTTCCCTGTAACCAGAATTCCAATTCCATATACATCAACCATAGCTCCATGAACCATTGTTTGTAATGCGAATTGATCTTCCAAGAAATCCCGAAGAAGAAACATAAAACGGGTAGTTTCTTTGGAAACATAATACACGGGAATCCTAGCCTCTTGTAACATTTCAATGATGTAATCGGGAAGGGTATTGCCATCGGTTAAAAAGATGACAGGAATATCAAATTGAGTAAGATTTGAAAAAGCTTCAATCTTTTTCTCTTTAGATAAACGCTCCAAGAATTGGGACTCTGTGTTCCCAATTACTTGAATACGTTGGTAGGTAAATAATTCTATGTAGCCAGCGAGCGCCATTCCTGGGCGGTGCAATTCAATTTCACGAACAAAGCGATGATCGCTACAATCTCCACTTGTACAAGAAACTACGTCTAGATTAACGCGTTCTTGTAATCGTTTAACTAAATAGCTTACGCTAATTTCGTTTTTACGAGGAATGGGATCACTGACTGAAATTGGCATAGATTAATGAATTATGATGTAGCGTATAGTTTCTCTTTATATCTTTTTAATTGCCTGCTGGCAATATCTACTGCGTTACCCATCGCTTTTTCGTAGGATTCGGCAGATTCGGATACAGTAATAATCTTTTTTGGTACTTTAATAATAAGGTCCACTTTTTGTGGAGTTTTATCGCTTGGTGTAGGCTCTAAGATGATATCGCATGAGACAATGCGATCGTAAAACAGGGTTAGTTTATCAACGCTATCGGTACAAAAATCTTTTAGGTTTTGGCTGGCTTCAAAATGGCGAGCAGTTAGTGAAATGTTCATAAGTCTCCTATAAAATAATTTAAGTTTTCGCTCTTGGATGCGCTTGTTCGTACACATTTTTTAGTCGCTCAACGCTTGTATGTGTATATATCTGAGTAGCCGCTAGGCTCGCATGTCCCAGAAAGTCTTTTATTATACGTATGTCGGCCCCGTTATTAAGCATATGCGTTGCAAAGCTATGTCTTAGTACGTGCGGGCTTTTTTGTGTTACCTCGCTGGTTTTAGTTAAATATTTCTCCACTATACGCTGTGCTGCGCGTTGGTACATCCGTTGGCCACTTGCCGCTATAAATGCAGCTCTTCGTGCGTCTGTATTAGTTCGGGTTCCGTATAGTTTTTCTTTTTCTGATAAATGATTTTTTAACGCTTGTACTGCGTCTTTCCCTAATGGAACAATGCGCTGTTTATTGCCCTTACCAAGAACAATAACCTGATTTTGACGAAAATTAATATGTTCAGCATTTAGGTTAACAAGTTCACTTAAACGAATGCCCGTAGCATAGAAAAGTTCCAAAATAGCTAAATCTTGTTTCCCCGTAGCCGATTCGGTGTTTACGGATTCCATTAATCTACTAATATCTTCAGAAGTAACCGTTTTGGGTAATACTTTGTCTTTCTTAGGAACCACTAATAAGTGCGCTGGATTCTTTTGAATATGACCTCGTTTAAAAGCATACTTAAAAAAGGAGCGAAGGGAGGCTACTTTACGGGCAATGGTGCTTTTGGCTAAATCTCTGCCAGAAAGCTCACCCAACCAAAGTCGGATGTTAATGCGGGTGATACTGTCGATGGCTACGTTGTCAGATTCAACCTCTTGCTGCAAAGCACAGTAATCGAGAAAGCTATTCAAATCAGTTTTATAGCTAATAATAGTGTGTTCAGAGAAGTTTTTCTCCACACTTAAGAACCTGAGATATTTTTCAATCACTACTTTCATCTCTTGCTAATATGACTAACACAGCACTAAAATGAAACTATAAGTAGAAAATTAGTAAAGTTTATAAAAAGGGTATTAAGAGCTCATAAATGCATGAATTGAGGTAGATTTAACAAATATGAACTCTTAAAAAATGTATAAAATTGAAAACACTGCGTATCCATAAAATGGGTTTACAGGAGTGGTGTGAACCCAAAAAATATTTAGGTAGATATTTTGGCAAAATTAATGCTAAGCCTCTTATCTTTAGTGTATGAAAAAACACCGTGGCAAACCTGTCGTACCCATTACCGATTCTGCAATTGATACCTATGCAGAAGCCCATACTACACCCGAAAGCAAAGAAATTCTAGCGCTCATTGCTTCTAGCGATGCGGAACTAGAATACATTGATATGCTAAGCGGAAGGCTTGTAGGGGAGTTACTTAAGATTCTCGTTCAAATATCTGGAGCAAAGCGCATTCTGGAGATTGGAACCTTTACGGGGTTCTCTGCGGTGACAATGGCAGAAGCTCTTCCTGAAGATGGCGAAGTGGTGACCTTAGAGATGAACTTGCGATACCAGAAGTTGGCGCAAAAGCATTTTGATGAATCTTCGGTGGGACACAAAATCACGATGATCTGTGGCAACGCCCAACAAACCGTGGATGAGTTAGAAGGGGAATTCGATTTAGTATATTTAGATGGCGACAAATTACGCTACTCGCTGTACTACGAAAAAACCTTGCAAAAGCTAAAGCCAAACGGTTTGATTGTAGCCGATAATGTACTTTGGGATGGAACAGTGTTAAACCCAGAAGACCATAAAGCCCAAGCAATTGCAGACTTTAACCAACTTGTTGCCGAAGACCCAAGAGTAGAACAAGTCTTACTTCCAATCCGAGATGGAGTGAATGTAATTAGGAAGAGGTGAGAGGCTGTAGCTGGAAAGCAGAAGTCTGACACTTAAATCTCGTTCCGTAGCTCCGTTGCGTAATGCCACCTTGGAGCTCTGCTCCAATACGCTTACCCTTCAAATAAATTCACAGGGATAAGAGAATCCATCTATTCATAATTGCGTGCAGAAATAGATTATTAACTAGAAATCACAAGCGAGACGCTTGCGATAGGTCGGGGTGAGGGGTGAGTTATAATTATTTTAATTTGATAATCTTATTGATTTCTTGGATGTACTCATTAGCTTGATTCTTTAATTCCATATAAGAGTCAGGAGCCGCGTCAATAAATGTTTCTAAATACTCATAAGCTACTATAGGCAAATTAGCTTTTTTATAGAGTAAACAGCCAATTATGAAATCTGATTGAATGTGAGATGGGTCTTCAATTTTACAATTATTGTTAAAGCTAATTACCTGTTGAATGACTTGATCTTCTTCATCAAAATTGTTTTTTAGAATGTCATTGAGGATAATCAAAGCCTGTTTGAAGTCACCAATTTTAATCAAAAGATATAGTTTACTATATCTCCAAGTTCCATTTCCATTTGAAATAGTAGATGCTTTTTCAATAATCTCTAGTGCGAGAGTAGGGTTGTTTTTATTTTTGGCTTGATTGATTGCCTTTCTTAATAAAGTAGAGTATTCATTAGGTTTTAAAGTATTAAACCTTTCCAAATACTCATTAGAAAGCTCATAATTTCCTAGGTGATGATTAATTAGTCCTATGAAGTAGCAACTAGCTGCCAAAAACTCGATAACTCTAGCTTTATGTATACTTAATTCATTTTTTGTATTAACGTATGTGTTGAGCGCCAAAAATATTTCATAGGACCTTTCAAATTTACCGGTATTAAATGCTGCTACACCAATCATATAACTAGAAGCAAAAAAAATATTATCTGCATTTTCTTTAAAACCATTTAATTCATTAGATTTAAGTATATGAATTTCTCTTTTCCAAACTTCATTTATTTCGTTAGAAATTGCGGTTTTTGCATCAATAGGTATTGGTTGGTGTCTTACAAAAGCGTCAATGTTTAAACAGTAAGTATTATTTGGTTCATTTCTTTCGATGAGATGTCCATAAATTAAGACTCTGGTGTTCATTTTATTAAGGGCTTTTTCAAATGATTCATCCTTTTTAAAATTGTTCAAGACATCTTTTGTGATAATCGAGTTCTTTTCAATTTTACTTTGAATATTTTCAGAAAGATGATTGTGTAGTACTTTAACTGAAAAAGAATTTAGCTTATAAGTATTAATCTGATTTTTAATTTGTGATACAAATTCTTTTGTAATTCTTTCCTTTTGTTTTTCATTTTCAGTTTGAATCGCAATTACAATGTTCTCAATATCTTTTTTTTCTTTTGGAAAAGAAGTTCGATAGTGATGCCAGTAAGCAGTTAATAAACCACCAGCAACAACACAGATGCCTAAATCAATAAATGGATTTATAACGTATTCATGAATTGCCGGGATAATGATTGTTAGGCATAAAACTAAAGCGCAGAAAAGAGCAATCAAAAAATGTGTAATCCGATGAAATTTAAACTGAGGGTTTAAAAAAAGATCTTTTATATCCATATTTACATACTATATGACAACAGAGTAAAGTAAAATTATTCACATTAACTCTATCTTTTCTTTAATTGTATTGATTGTACACTTTTTAATCAGGGCGTTATATTTTATTTATTTCTTGACCACATGTAGGACATGTTTTACTGTTATTTTCAGCCCTCCCGTCATTAATTTTTTCAATAAATGCAGAACTTAAAATACCAGTTGGCAAAGCTACCAACCCAATTCCTAGTAACGCAATTATACCACTAATAAATTTACCCCAAGTTGTTATTGGGAAAACATCACCATAACCTACTGTAGTTAATGTCGCAACTGCCCACCAAAAAGAAGCAATAATATTTGGAAAAGCTTCTGGTTGTTCTCGTCCCTCAATGCTATACATTAAAGTTGAGGCAATGACCAATAGAATGAGTGTAATGAAAATTGTAACTCCAAGTTCAGATCTTTTTTCTTTAAAGACATCTCCAATAAGCTTTAATGACTTTGAGTATCGATTTATCTTGAATAATCTAGCTATTCTAAGAAGTCTTAGGATTCGTATAAATCTCAAGTCAATTGGTATAAGAAGAGGCAAATAAGTAGGTAAAATAGCAAAGAAGTCTACTAATGCTAGTGGTGATATTAGGTATTTAAAAGTTGCTCTAAGCTTTGTTTTGTCTGGGTATTTTAGGTCGGCTGTAAATAACCTGAATAGATATTCCACAGTAAAAATACCGACAGAAAAGATTTCGAAATAATAAAACTCTTGCTCGTAAACTAGTCTTAGACCTTCAAATGATTCTAATATAATAGCGACTACATTTAGTACAATTAATCCGATGATGAAAAAATCAAAAGTCCTACTTAAGGTACTTTCTTTATTTTTTTCATCGATTATGTTGAATATTCTTTGTTTGATTCCCATCACTTTAAGCTTGTTGTATCAACAACTTTACGTATTCTAAAAATTCAGGGTTAAGATCAAGATTACCAACTATATTTCAAAATGGAAGATAGTGTTATATCTATATGGAATATGTTTTTATAGAAAGAGGGGAAGAGTAGACTTAAGATTTAAGACGTAGGATTTAAGACAGCTGAAACAGGAGTGAGGTTTGGGAATTCCCCTCCTGTATTAGGATGGGGAATTTAGACCGAGTTTGTTTCCTTCTGTATCTAGGAACAAAGCGAAGTATCCACTTTCATCGGCATGGGCGGTTTTGGGGAGAATGATTGTCCCACCGTTTACTTCTACCTTATCAAGAATGTGTTGAAGATCGTTTCCCGCATTTAGGTAGATGGTCACCCCATTTGCTGAGGGTTCGTTTCCTTCAGCTTTCATTATAACTCCTGGAACTAGCTGATCTTGGTAGGGAAATATTCCCATTTCCATTCCGGGCATTTCCATTTTCTCAATGTTAATGTCCAATATGCCTTGGTAAAAGCTAATTGCTCGGGAAATATCCGTTGCTGGGATTTCAAAAAGAGAGATAAAACTATTCATATCATTCATTGTTTGTTCTGAATTAGATGCATTTTGATTAGTACACGCCATAAGACTTACAGCAAGTATTGCAGCAGCACTTCGTATAATTCTGTTCATTATTACTATTTAGTTAATGAACAGAATTTAGAGCATTTGTGAAGATTGAAATTGTATAAATGCGACACGCTACCTATTTGTAGAAAAGAGTTGAGAGGGCCATATGGTCATTTCCTAGAAATTCCTTCGGATTTGTTCCCGTAAACTCTTTAAAGTCTTTGATAAAGTGTGCTTGGTCATAGTAATCACTTTCGTAAGCTATATTGGTTAGGCTATCTACTTCTTGGTTAATCAGCATTTTTAAAGCGCTTTGCAGCCGAATTACTTTACCTAACTGCTTTGGGCTAACGCCAATCTCTTTTCTAAATTTTCGTTCAAGCTGTCTTCTTTTGGACAAATCATCTTTTAAAATATTCTTTATAGATGCGCTTCCTTTGGTAGATAAAAGAGCATCAACTGTTGTTTTTACAATGTTCTCTAGCGTTGAATTGGTATGTAACATTTCTAAGAGAAAAGCTTCAATGATTTCAATACGCTGCTTAATGTCTATTGCTTGGATTATCTCTTGTTCGAGTTCCTTAGCTATTTTTTCATCAAACAAAGATGCTAATGGAGTCTCAGTATTCGTTAAGTTTTTGATTGGTTCAGATACAAAATTGGCAAACCCGTATGGGTAGAATCGGATGGCAAAGGTATTTACATATCCTGTTGGTTCGATATAAAAAGGTTCCATGGTTTGTCCCAGTACCATTGCGCGAGGTTGAAGGATAAACTCGCTTTCCGAAGTATATCGCTTAATGTCATCTCCAAGAATAAATGCCATTTCAATACAACCATCAGGGACAATGCGTTGTTTTTGCGAATCATTATCAGCCGGGACTTCTAACGTCCAATAGCAGTTAATGAGCGACTCTAAGTCTGAATGAGGCTGAAATGTCTGATAATTCATAGCTAGTTGGTTATTCTTTCAAGCTTAATCTAGTGTTGAAGAACTAAGGTAAGATATGTTCTCAAAAACTTTCTTCGCCAATAATTCTAAACGTGGATTTTGGTTTGGAGGTATTTAAGCATTCTTGGCTAGATAGTAGGAAAAGGGTCATCCAGAGGCTACTGCCGAAGGATCTTCAGATTGGGGATTGTGGCTTTCAGTTATTTTAATCTCTTTGTAGTACTTGGTAAGTGTTTAAGATTCATCTTCCCTTAAAATCTTTTCCATTTTGCGTCCTTTTGCAAGTTCATCTACAAGCTTATCCAAATACCGCACTTGTTGAGTTAATGTATTATCGATTTCTTCAATTCGGTAACCACAAATTACACCTTTGATGAGGGAAGCCTTGGGATTTAGTGAAGCATTTTGGAAGAATTTCTCGAATGTTATTTTCTCATCAATAAAGCCTTGTAGTTCTAGTTCATCATAACCAGTTAGCCATTTTATCACTTGATGTAACTCTGCTTTTGTTCTGCCTTTCTTCTCTACCTTTGTTACATAATGTGGGTACACTGATGTAAATGTCATTTTTGCCATCCGCTCATTATGCTCAGCTGTTACTTTCATTTTATCCTCGTTGTTTTATTCTATAAGATGAGTAAAACCGATTTTATATCAAAGAGAAGGGGAGTTGAATTAAGAATTATAGGTTTTGAATTTATCAAATTACTAACTCTATAATTTCAACTCGTTACGAACGTCTTCGTTCGTAATGCTTTCTGGAAGCTCCAGCTTCCAATGGTATTGAGCTATTTCATGCCACATTGCTCGATGAGGATCTTGGAGAATTATTTCCTCGATCATCCCGAATTTATTTCGGGGCCTTCGTAAGGCATGGGGTTTTGTTCAACTAAAGAAGTAGCAACTGTTTTTTAATAGCTTTGAAGGTTCTTCGGAAATATCCTCAAAACGATGGTGTCTATGATATTGGTTTGGAGACATTGTGGCACTCTAGGGCAGAGATAACCAAAAGTGTCAATCAGAATCTACTTCCGAAAGCCGGACAATTTCCTTTAAATAATGTTCTATTCCGTCCTCACCATTCATAGAACTCACAATGTTCCTTTGGAAGAAGTGTTTGCGGACTAGCATATTCATAAAAACGGGATCCACAAATAGCTTTTTGTTTTTCTCGCTTTCAGGGTTTAAGAAATCACCATTCTGAATAATGTATGGCTCTATCATATTTGTCCATAAATTTATATCCATCGTAACGTTTTCAGTATAGCCAGTTAAGGCGTCTTTCCAGGAAACTAAAAACTTCCGTAAGGTGTCGTTTTTAATCAAATTAAAATCCCCAGAACTTATCAAAGATTCTACTACTCCGTTTGATGGGTGATAGGGATATCCGCCAAACATATTGGTGGCATGTCTAAATAAAGAATCTCTAGACTCTTTTTTATCAAGATTATGGATGTTCCTAAATACGATATTTCCACTATTAAAGGTGCTTAATTGACTACGTTTTACGGGATAGAAGGTATCTAAGTTCTTTTTAAAATCTTTATGAAGCTCAATTAGAATAGCCTGTTCTTTTATACGATCTTTCTTGTTTTCATTCCAATTATTTACTTGCAAGGCTAGGAGAATTCCAATCATCACTAAAATAATTTCACCAACAGCATACTTTAGATAGTTTCTGACTTTATTCTTTTCCATCAGTTCGTAACGTATTTTTCTAAAGATTTTCATTATCGTGTTGATTGGCTATTAGTAAACGGACTTTCGTCTATCCTGGCAAGGCATCAAACTCTTTGCGTTTGCTAGCAAACCAAGCGCCCATAGCGTCGGGTGAAGACATCAACTCTCGCATTGCATTCATCGCTTCAAGATGGTCTGGGTCTGATTTCTGGAACATTTCTGTGCCGTGCTGTTTACTCAGTTCGGCTATTTCTTCAAAAGTAGCAGCGGTAAATTCTAAGTCGCAGGCGCCACCTAATTGTTTGCAGGTCATTGTTTTCATATTCGCGAGATTTTTGTGTTAATGTGGTTTAATTCGTTAAAAAAGTTAGAACAAAAAGAAAAGTTATAACTCCAATAATGGTTGTGAATATTCCTGTTGCTTTGGATTTCGTCCAACCAGACAAGGCTAAAACTGCCGAGAGTGAAGCGATACCAAGTAAAAAAGTAATGCCACAAACAATTTGAGGGAAGAAAAGACTGTTTTCATCTAAAGGTAGTGGATAGCCGGGGGTAGTCTTCATTAAGATACTAGTTGAAGCAAAGACCGAAACCAAAAAGCAACCAGCGGCAACGGTTGCAACTTTGAAGATGGTATTGTTGATTCGGGTTTTAGAGTCGTGAACGAGTAAATTGGCGACTACAGCAATGGAAAATCCACTTAGTAGAGAACTTATCAGAATAAGCTGTTCAGCAAGTTTGTTCCAGTATTCATGTGGTATTTCAAGCATATCTTATTGTCAGTTAAAGCATATACTAAATACTCAAAAGGGATGGCTTAAGCAATTCATCATTCCAGAAAGTAAAGGCTTCAGTAAAGGTTGAAATTATACTTTGTAATACTCGTCTTTTTCGAAAGCTTCAAAACCATTCTCGATGCCAATAATTACATCATTGAGTATGATATATGGTTTGGCAAAAAGAGCAGTATCTCTTAAATACTCCATAAAGTAATAGTAGTGTTTCAGGTCATTACACTCTATAATCATATAATCGGATGTCTTAGCATGAAAAGCTTCACTATCAAAAAGTCGAACAGTAAGAGTGTCTTTATATTTGGAGATGAGAGGAGCGATGTTACTTTCGAAGAACTTAGTTCTTTCTACTCTGCTTAATGTTAACCAAAGGGGTGTTGCTTGATATAATACGAGGATTGAGTAATTCATGAGTTATTAACTATGATGAATGTGTTTTTAATGTGTTCTATCTAAATATTCTGCTAGAGCGCTTAAATATAAAGTATTGAAAGAACTGCTAGAAAATGGATTTTGACTTGTAATCAGATTTCTATCTTTTATTGCAAAGTCTGATTTTGGTAAACCACTCTTATACTTTAGACCTAGCTTCCTTAAATTTTTGGCTATTTTTCTATTTCTCGGTTTACCTTTCATGATGAATTTTTCAATAACGAATTCTTCGAAAGGAGATACCGAATTGACTTTAAATCCCATGTAAGGATTCTCTTCTTTGGGAATAGTTAGTAGTAGACTTGGAGCATGGCATATTAGCCCTGTTGGTTTATGCTCTTTTGCAAAGTGTTTTATAAGATGTGGAATATGTTCGTCTTCCATTAGATCTACCATTAAGCCTTGTCCACCTGGAATAACTAAACCTATATACTCATCTTTGTTTTTAATGGCTTCTTCTAAAGACATTGGGTTATTGAAGGAACTGTCTTTTTTAACAAACGCTAAAGCTTCATTCTTAACTTCTAATCGGTTTTTCCAATACTTATCGTTGATGCTTTCTTCGTCAATAGTTGAAACAACTCTATTTGGTGTGGCAAAATCAACTGTAAATCCATTTTCTGTAACAGATTTATAGGCCAAGTAGAATTCATTTAAAAAGACTCCAGTTTGACGTAGTTTAAGTCCGTTATTTAGTTCTAAAGTATCTGCCGCACTCATTACGAATAGTATCTTTATGTTTTGTGTAGAAGGAGAATTTTCGGTAACCATTGAAAGCATAGTTTTTATTTAGCAGCAACGATTTCAATTTCAATCTTACAGTTTGGGGCTGTTGCAAGTACTGGCAAAGGAACAATAGTACTAGTTGGAAAATATTTCACTCTCCATTCTCTGGAGGCTACGTTTATGAGAATCTGCTTTTTCTCAGGAGTAAAATCTACTATATAAACAGTTTGTTTTACCACATCATTTATTGATAGTCCTACCGCTTCTAGAGCAGTTTTTACATTAGAAACAGTTTTACTGACTTGTTCTTCAAAATCATCGGAAACCAATTTACCACTCGTATCTGATGCCCATTGTCCTGAAAAATAGTAGAGTTCTTTACCAGTGGGTATTTTTACGATGTGTGAAAAACCATTTTGTTTAGGATTAAAAAGATCTTTCGGATTTATAAAGCTAATTTCTTGCGCCATTGCATTGCTTTATTTGAGGTTTAAAGCTTCAAATTATGCTCACACTAACACCATTCGTAGTATTCCGAGCGACATAATTCTTCCAGTCAAATTCTAGTATTGAGATTATTTGACAAAGAAAGCATAGATTTGCTTCGTACACATTTACATATGTAAAGAAAACTAGCCCTTGTTGAGTAAGAGGACGTAGTTGACAGAAATTATCTATGATCGCCGTAATATATCGGGAGTTCAAGCAGAACTTGTTTTAGTATCTTTGTGTGGACACAGATGTTTGTACATCCCTTTACAATCAACAAAGACATTCCGCGTTTTCTACTTATAAATCAGCTACTAAATCAGTCAACGTGTGTCACAATAGCGAGTAGGTAGTAAGTTGAAAAGAATCGTTTAAAAAGTACTATCTAAGATTGTAAACGGTGTTCAATACCTAAAAAAAAGTAGAATAAACGCCTGAATTTATAGCCATTCCGTAAAATTCCGAAATAAATTCGGATGACCGAAATCTAAAGAACTATCAATTCTGTCAACGAATTATCTAACACCTTCAGCCCAAACTATTTTGTTTTCTAATGCGGCTTAGTTGAGTTGGAGTGATCCCAAGGTAGGATGCAATATGGTATTGAGGAATTAATTGTTCTAATTGAGGATATTCTTGTTGGAAAATTGCATATCGCTTATTGGCTTCTAATAATACAATTTCAACTTCACGTTTTTCTTTGTCAACAAAATAACCTTCAGCAATCTTTCTTAATAGTCGTTCTAAATCCTGATGTGCATCTAATAAATCAGTAATTTCTTTGAAGTTTCCAATAAGCAATTCACAATCTGTTAAAGCTTGTTGGTATATAGTGTTTGGCAGATGTGTTACCAATGAAGAATAGCCGCCAACCATACAGTTTCCTGTAAAGAAGTGCTTATTATATTCATCACCATCATTATTACGGTAAAAAGCTCTAATTACACCTTGTTTAAGAAACCCGACTTTTCTAGCAATTTCGCCACCCTCAATAAAATACTCACCTTTTTTTAATGAATGTGGGCTGAAAATATTTTTCACGATTCTCCAAGTACACTCTTGAATGGGTGAGATAGTATTAAAATAGTTATATAGATCGTTCAAATTACGATGTTATCAGGTGGTTTATGCAAATAGTGTGAATTGAGCTCAATACAATTCACACTATAAAGTGTGGCGATAATATTAGTAAACCCACCAATATTTCAAAATAAGAGTTAGTGAAAACGATAGTGGTAAGATGCCTTGTTACGAACGTCCTCGTTTGTAATGTAGACTGGAAGCTCTAGCTTCCAATAGGAGAGCTAGCGCACAAGCGAGAGGTATGCACGAGTAGTGAGCAGATTGAGATATTAAAACTATCGGTCATGTTGAACTTGTTTCAGCACCTTTGTGGGGAATAGGTTTTAATAAGACTTCCTGGTCACGAACAAAGGTTAACAATTAATCCCTCTCCAGAAGATTTTTATAAAGCTTTAAGAAGCTAGATATGTTGTTTAACTCACAAGCCATTCCATAAGATCCCGAAATAAATTCGGGATTGTAGAAGTCAGTTAATTCGTTGACAGTTTTAATAAATAAATCAAAGCTCACCGTCATCCTGATCCCGAGGCTTCGGGAGAAGGATCTTC
>JBLWXP010000010.1:0-96569 GCA_048267405.1 Balneola sp.
GATTGAGTTTCTTTTAAACTCGGAAGAGGTAAAGGATAAAATTGTAGAAGGGTTACTCAGCAGTTTGAGTGGTAGAAAGTAAAAACCCCTTCCAATGTCAATCGAAAGGGGTTGGTCAAGAGAGAGTCATAAAAACTCTTAGGGGATAAAAAAGTGATTCGGGAGGGACTCGAACCCTCGACCCACGGCTTAAAAGGCAGTTGCTCTACCAACTGAGCTACCGAATCAGTCTATTCGCATTTGCGAAAGGCCCCAAAGATAAGGCTTTTATTATGTAGATGGCAAGCTAAAATGTCTATAAAGAATTAAAAATTTCATATTATCTATTTTTAAGCCCAGATTGGATTATTTTCGCCAAATCTTTCTCTATAGATTTAGCCGGTTCTTCCGTAATTCTTCCAATTTCTCTACTATTTTGAAAAACTAGAATAGTTGGGTTTGCTTTAAGTTCGTAGCTGGTATATGAATCTGAAGGATCTTTATTGAAGTAATCAACAGCTACATAATTGGCTTTAAGCAATGGATTATTAGCAAGCTCTAAGGTTTTAAAAAGCGATGGGATATGTTTTCGGCTATCTTTACACCAAGTTCCCATAACAGTTATAATAGAAATACTATCGGTTACAGAGCTTAAATATTGGATTGAGGTTGAATCAGGTTGGTACCTATTAGTATATAAATCAAAAATCCTGAAAGTAGAGCGTATTTCGGTTTCCGTTGTTTCCCCGACAATGTGTTCAGCTTGCGCGAAAACTTGGCTGGGCTTAACAAGTAGTAATGCCAAGTAAAAAAAGAGAATACAATACTTCATTTAATGGGTGTGATTTCTCTGAGTGAGATAGTATCTTCGATTAAAGATATAGTTTTAAATCCAGAAAAAGATGGCCAGCGTATTTACTAAAATAATTCAAGGTGAAATTCCTTGTTATAAAATAGCAGAAGATGAACGCTTTTTTGCATTTCTAGATATTAACCCCATTGCGGAAGGTCACGTGCTGGTGATCCCCAAAATAGAAACAGATTATATATTCGATTTAGAGGACGATTTACTCAGTGGCCTCACTCTTTTTGCTAAAAAGATAGCCCATGCAATAGACTTATCGTTAGGAACACTTAGAACAGGTATTATTGTAGAAGGTTTAGAAGTTCCACATGCTCACGTACATCTAGTTCCTATTTATTTTGAAGAGCAACCATTCAGCCTCTCACGTAAAATTGAAGTTAAACAAGAACGAATGGTTGAGTTGGCTAGTTTGATAAGTAAGGCGGTAAAACAATGAACATCTTAGTTATTAATGGCCCAAATTTAAATTTACTAGGAACAAGAGATACTAGTACTTATGGAACGGGTACACTTAAGGACGTAGAAGACTTTATTAGTGCGTCGTTTCCAGATCACACGGTCTCATTTTTTCAAAGCAATATTGAAGGCGAGATAATTAATCGGATTCAACAAGCGATGTCGGATGGAACGGAAGGTCTTGTGGCAAACCTTGGAGGCTATACGCATACTTCTGTAGCATTGAGAGATGCGTTAGACCCTGTTGAATTTCCAAAAATAGAAGTTCATATTTCTAATATTCATGCACGCGAAGAGTTTAGAGAGAAGTCTATAACTGGTAAAGTGATGAATGGAATAATTACTGGTTTTGGGAAACACAGTTATATTCTTGGAGTTCAAGCGATAGAACACTTATCAAAAAAATAATTGAAGCAGCTTAAAGAACTATTTTCAGACACTATTATTTATGGCATAAGCAGTGTCCTTGCCCGGTTTATAGGCTATTTACTGGTTCCAATCCATACAGGTGTATTTCAACGAGATGAGTATGCTGTAGTTAGTTTAGTGTTTTCAGCTATTGCTTTGTTTAATGTGTTCTTCACTTTGGGGATGGAGTCTTCTTACTTGAGATATGGAAAAGACCGTGAAAAAGCACGGGATTTATTCAAAACACTTCAAATTTTTCTACTTTTAAGCTCGATTGTATTATTAGCTATTGTTTGGTTTGTTAAACCTCTCCTACTTCCTCAGCTCGGAATTACAAATGGGACCAACATCTATCTAATGATGATGGGAATCCTAATTTTTGATACACTTACAATAGTACCTTTTGCGGAGTTAAGACTTGTTCAAAGAGCAAAACTGTTTGCCGTATTAAGAACTGGAAATGTAGTAGTGAATTTAGGGCTGAATGTGTACCTGATTTTATTTCTAAAAATGGGTGTTGAAGCTGTATTCATAAGCAACCTGTGCGCTTCAATTGTGACAACCATTGCCGTTTGGGCATTCACGTATAAAATGATGTTAGGTAAATGGAATAGAGAAATCCTTCATAAGTCTTTACGATTTGGATTGCCATTTGTGCCTGCAGGAATTGGTTATGTGATCAATGAAATGATTGACCGATTCTACCTGCTCGAAATTCCTGAGAGCACCATTCAAACATTATACGGTACGGGATTCTCTGCTGAGGATTTAGTGGGAGCTTACAGTGCTTGCTATAAATTGGCGGTATTTATGCTATTACTAGTGCAAATGTACCGAATGGCTTGGCAGCCATTTTTTATGCGTAAGTCGGACGATGCTACCGCTCCAAAAATATTTGCCGAGAGCTTTAAATATTTTAATGTAGCGGCGGCGGCTATATTTCTGTTCGTATCTCTTTTTGCGCAGCAAATAGTGGCTTTAAAAATTCCATTTACGAATTTCAATTTGGTGGGAGAACAATATTGGATCGCACTACCAATTGTACCTGTACTGTTAGCCGCATACTGGTTTCAGGGTTGGTATATTAATTTCTCGGCGGGAATATTTATTGCTGAAAAAACGAAAGAGTTAGCCAAAATAACGCTTATAGGTGCTAGTGTGACTTTAGTGATGAATTTCATATTAGTGCCAATATTTGGTATGATGGGTTCTGCGTGGGCTACTTTATCGAGCTACTTTATAATGGCACTTCTTATTTATAGATATTCAGTAAAATCGTTTAATGTGCCGTATAACTTATTGTTATCTTTTGGTGTGATTCTGATATCTTCGGTGGCTGTATATTCAAAATCGTATGTAGTGGAGATTATTTCCTCAGAACTAATAGCCTCTATAACTTTATTTGTAGTTACAATTTCACTGATAGGATTTTTGACAGTTGGAAAACAATTTGAGAAGACTACAACGTGATATTCACTAACTGTGTGAATGAATACTATTAATCGTGATTGGTAATAATTATGAAATCTGGACAAAAAGTAGGCATCTATGTTGATGCGGTAAATGTAACCATGAATGGTGGATATGGGCTTAGGTACGACATTCTCCGTAAATTTGCTTGTAGGGATGGAGGAACGCCTTCGCGGTTAAACGTATATCTTTCCTACGATGAAGAGCGCCTTAAAACGGATAGAGACTACAGACGCAAAACTATGAGATTTTGCGAAGTCCTTCGTGATTTTGAATACAAGGTTACCGAAAAGCCCGTTCAAACCTATAATAACCACGAAACGGGCGAAAAAATCACAAAGTCTACCATTGATATGGATATGGCTGTTGATATGTTGACTCAAGCTGAGCATTTGGACAAAATTGTACTACTTACAAGCAATGGAAGCTATTGTAGCGTAGTGAATGCCATTCAGAATAAAGGCTGTAGAGTTGAACTTTTAGGCTTTGATAATATATCGGGAGTACTTAAAAAGTCAGTCGATTCATTTGTTTCGGGATATTTAGTTCCTGGTTTGCTACCAGTAGGTTCATCGTGTAATTGGGGAAAAGTAGGCTCTAGAGTTCGTGGTGTTTGTTACGATTTCTCGCAAAATGATGGATACGGCTTTATTCGATTTATGAAAAAATTGAATGATACACTCTGGATTACAGATTCTAGAGATTGTGCTTCTCCTTACGAAACGGTATTCGCTCATATCTCCCAATTTGAAGACGATTTGGATGCAAACTTTTTACCAAGTCGGGAACTTATTTTCGAATTTAACCTAGTAGAAAATGAAAAAGGTCTTATTGCAGAAAACATTGTGCTCATAAGCGCTCCGTAAAATCAAAACTTACTTCAATGAAAAGATATTCACTATTGGTTCATCCTATATATGTAGGATCTCTTTTCATACTGATAGTAAATGATGTTTATTTGAAATATACATTTACGTCAGCTCTGACAGGAAAGCTTAGTGATGTAACAGGCCTATTTTGCTTCACCATTTTTCTTTATACAATCTTCCATAAAAGAAAAAATGACCACAAAGCTTTTGGAAAATCTGCATTACTAGCAGGAGGAATTTTTACTCTTATTCAGTTCCCTTTTGTTGTAGAAGGAATTGATGCCTTTCTAATTTCTAATCACCTTCCCCAAACAAACCTTACCCCAGATGTTACTGATCTGTTTGTACTAATACTGTTTCCCGTTTTCGCTCTTTTTATAAGGCAAAATATGGGTTTTGAGCTTAAAAAGAGTGTGCAGATACATGAAATTGCTACCGTGACGATTTTAAGTGTGTCGATGTTATGGTTTGTGGCTACAAGTTTTCCAACGAGAAGCATCGTATCTGATACTAATAAAAGTTATGTGTTAAATAAGTCTGAAGCATTAGTACTGTTTGAATTCGAAAATTTTTTGGAAGAAAATGAATTTGAAATATATGATCGAGAGATACTGGATGATTCTACATATATCTATAATGCAGAAAGTAGGATAGATTTAGAAAGAGATAGTTCCTTTAGTTATAATAGAAGAATCGATTGGAGAATAATGTTAGGTGTTGAAACCACTCCATTAATGTTACATATAGACAGTGTTTCATTAGGCAATTTGAGGCCAGATCTCCCAAAGAGTAAAGTAGACTCTCTTGTAAAACATAAATTGGAATTCCCATTTGAAGCGTATGCAAAAAGGAAAAATCTATTTAAAGAATAGTTTATTGTTCTGGCTGTTATTTAGTGGAGTTGTTACGGCTCAAACTAAAAATAGTGAGATAGCAAAACGTTATTTAGTGGCACTAGACTACCCAGTGCTATTTTGGGAGGAAACGGATACGCTTTACAATGAGGTTTCTGAGTTCTATCCAATAAAAATTAGCTACGGTGTAAACGATACTTCATATGCTATTGTGAAAAGCAGACTATCCGATTATAGAAGTAATCCTAGTTATGGATATAGAGATAACACTTTGTTTTATTTATTACCTGAAAAAGAAATGCTATCAAAGGACATTGAAATAAGAACGAGTGCTTCCAGAATTCAATATCAAAGAACAAAGGGTGTTGAGATAACTGATTTTGAATTGAGTAGAGAAGAAGCGGAACAATCAATAAAGCTATTTGAAGAGAAGTTATTCAACTATTCTGAATTAAAATGGCAAAATGATCAATACTTAACGAGCTCAATGACAGTAACATTTTTGGGTACAGCGTTATACGGGTATTTGGCATATAGAGGTTTTAGTAACGCACGTGATGGTAAACATGTTGGTTGGAACAAGGCTTTAGGAATTACATCAGTAGCTGCGTTAGGATTTACCTACACAATGAGTATTACTGAATTTATGGCGTTTTCAAATAGGGCAAGTGAAATTCGTAAACTAGAGCGTGAGTTTTCAAGCTACTAACCAACTCTTACGCTTTTAGAATTTGATCAATCACCCAGTTTGCTTGGGAACCTGTTGCTCCGGTACTAGCACACTTCCCAATCCCGCGTAAATCGTCCACAATGCTCTGAATGAGTGGTTGTTGTACATGTGCTGGATACGGAAGGTTGAACTCCTCTCTGCCCGAATTAGTTTTTAAAACGATAGGAGCATTTCCATCAAAGCAGCTAAACTGAATACTTCCTTCCGTTCCGTGGATGGTAACTAAATCTTTGCGCTGGTTTTCTGCAGCAACAAAATTCCATAAGCCAGAGCCAATAACCCCTGTAGAGCAGCCAAAACTTGCAGAAACTATATCTGGGGCATTGTATCTAGCAATAGAATCGGAAGAATCGCCCGTTGCGTAGGTGATATCGCCTAGCAAAAAGCTCATAATATCTAATTGGTGTGAAGCTAAGTCGTGAAAATATCCACCGCCAGAAATATCAGGTTTGATACGCCAGTTATCGTGCTCGGTTTTGAAATCGTCGGGTTTTGGTGGCGATAAAAATTCAATTAAAACAGAAGTGGGAGTGCCAATAGCAGATGCATGAAGTAATTCCTTCACTTTTAGGAAATAAGGAAGTGCTCTTCGGTAATAGGCCACAAAAAGCGGAACTTGATATTTCTCACAAGTGGCAATCATCTTTTTGCATTCGCCGAAAGTTCTAGCCATAGGTTTTTCAACGTAAACGGCTTTGCCAGCTATAGCAGCCTCAATAGTGTAAGGCAGGTGCATGTGTGGCGGAGTTGCGATATAAATCGCATTAATTTCGGGGTCGTTAATAAGCGCAGTAGCATCTGTATAAGCTTTAGGAACATCGTGACGATGCGCAAAATCCTCTACTTTTTCTTTGTCGCGCCGCATTACGGCTACTAAATTTGAATGCTCAACTTTGCTAAATGCAGGGCCACTTTTAACTTCGCACACGTTTCCGCAGCCAATAATACCCCAGTTAATTTTTTCCATCCGCGTAAAAAAGGCAGTGCTTATTGTTTTGTCTTAAGATGATTCTGAATGGCTTGCTCAGTCTGTTCGTCGGTTAGGTTACGCTCGAAATTATATAGAGCTTGATCCCAAGAACCGTAAATTGGATTTGCAAGAACGAACCATTTCTTTCCCCAATTATCAGAGTATTGAGTTACTAAATTATCACGTTGTTCTTCAGTGATGTTTTTTGCGGGAAGGAAATCATTTAAATCATCTCCAAAAAGCATCACAATACGGTATTCAGAAGCTATTTTTTTACGGCGTTCAATTTTGGAAGAAGTCCAATTTTCTTGTTCACCTTTTAGTAGAATTACATCGGTATTCTGTGAAATCGGGAAACCAAGTCGCTCCATATTTCTTCTAGTTGCTTCTTCAGTTTCTGCATCGCGGTTAGTTACATAAAAAACGGTAATGCCCATTTCAGCCGCTTTTTGAGTGAGGCTTACTGCGCCAGCAATTGCCTCAGCTTGTTCTTCAAGTACCCATTGGTTCCAGGCAACGGGGTCGTAAGCTGAATTTTTCTTAACCATACGGGCTTGATAGGGCGAATTGTCTAGAACAGTTTCATCAATATCTAAAATGATAGCAGCTGGCAGAGAGGTAAAATCTTTACCCGATTGCTCTAACGATGCCGACCACGTTTTGTCGTCTAGAGCTTCTTGAAGGTAAACTCCTGCTGCATTGTAGGCTTGTTGACTTAAAGCGTCGAATTCAGCTGCATTTTGGACCCACAGTGTTGCTTGTTGGGTGTGGTGAACTGGCTTTGTTGTTGAACAAGCGAGAAATAATAATGCGGGGGCGATAAATAAATAATTTTTCATTCGAGAAGATCGGTTTGATGAAATCATTAAAGCTAAGTTATTGAGTAAACTAGCATAAATTTTGAGAACAATCTATGCACTAAAGTTAACCAAAAAGAAAGAATTTCTTGTTAGGAGTGAATGAGAAATTTTGAGCATTCGAACTCTATTCAGTCAGGTTTAACACTCTTTAAGGTTACAGTAGTATCTATTAAGCGCATAAAAAAAGCCCTCCGAAACTCGAAGGGCTTTATAAATGCAAGTAGTGAAGACCTTAGTCCTCGTTGGTTTACTTATCTGTTATAGCTAAAATAAAACGACAATGCGTTTAACTTCACTGAATCTCTTATTTTTAGAGGAATAAGTCAATCTTGTTAGGAGGTTACTCTTCTTTTTTCTCTTTGCCGTTAATACTTCTCAATCATATGAATGCATTCCTGCTTTCAGCTTTGGAAAACAAGCTCAAAAATCACAGCTAGATTCCTGCTTTTCTTTCTGCTTCCTTGATAAGTGTATCTGCTTTGGTTTTTGCCTCAGCCTGTAACTTTGATGCCTTTTGGTCGGCTTCGCGTTCTAAAAGTGATGCTTTCTTATCAGCTTCTGCTCGGATTTTTTTAGCAGCCTCTATCGCAAGTCGTTCCCCAATCATTCCTTTTTTCTTGCCTTCGGCAATTAATTGCTCTGCCCTTACATCAGCTTCTTCACGTAATTTCGTAGCGGTCTTTGAAGCTTCCTCTTGGATGGTTTTAGCAGCAGCATCGGCTTTTTTTATAAGGCTATCACCCTGCTTTCGAGCTTCTTCCAATGCTTTTGCCGCTTCTGCTTTAGCTTGCTCCGCTAAAGCAGCTTTTTTGTTTTCAATTTCTTGTTGAGCCAAGCGTTTCAAATCTGCTTTTACATCGTTAGCGTAGTCTTTATAATCAAGACTTATCTTGGGATTGGTAACCAAACCTGAAATTTTGGCTTTAATCTGTACATTGGTTTCCGGTTTTAGGTTTGCTTTACTTCCCCCGATTTTATTTACTAGACTTACGATTCCATCACTTACCTCTTTTCCTAATTTCCCGTAAGGCACATTTAGCAGAAGATCATAATCTAGTGATTGATTAAAGCCTAAACTGCCGCTCATAGTAACATCAGAGCCAGCATAATTAAGACCGAACGGCTTTTGATATACTCGGCCATTCACAAATTCAAAACCGATATCGATGCCAGAGGTGGCCAGTTTTCGGTAATCTTCGTTACCAAGTAAAGATGATAGCTGATTTAGTGCGGGTGCAGATTCTACCTCAACTTTAGTAGTAGTTAGATCTCCCCCACCTTGCAGAGTGCTGAAAACAAGTTCTAATTGCTCATCAACTCTTCCTTTAAGATTAAAATCGACAGAGAATTTACCGGTCGTATGTTCAGCAATAGGAGCTGCTGCCTGAAAAAGCTTTATGGTTTGATATGCGGTAGGAATATCAAACTTACTTATTTTGAAATCGAAATTGAAAAGTGGAGATTTTTTATCAATCACATCAATTAGGCCCAACATTCTTACTTCGCCGCCGAATAATTTAGCCTGTAAAGGATTTAATTGAACTTTATTATCGGCAACACCAATATCGGCTCGTACTTCTTTTAGCTCGTACTGTTCATAGGTAAGTTTCTTAATAGCTGATACGAACTGCAAATCCATTCTATCTGCCAAGCTTAAATCTAAGGCGGTAGTATCGCTTGTATCAGTGGAAACAAATTGCATTAACTCATTGGCGTCTACATTAGAAGAAGTCAGTTTAAACTGACCTTTTAGTACGCCATCGCTTAAGAAATATCCTAAGTAGTTTTGAACATCTCCAGAGAAGTTAAAATCACTTTTACCCAGCGTTAGATATTGAACATCTGTATTGATGGCCGAGGGAGCAAACTTCAAATCTACTTTTTGGATGGCTAATTCTTCATCCTCGATTTGTGTTTTAAACTCAGTTAAGGTTGCTGAGCCCGAAGCGTCAATCTGCTCAAACTTTTCCTGCTCAATGCTCGATAATTTTGTTTTAAGAGCCATGTCTAAAGCAACACGGCCACTAATTACCGGGACTTCCGCCTCTGGAATTAAGGCAGCAATTTCTTTGAGCAACAGTTCTCCCTTCAGCGTCGCATCGATTTCAGGATCGCTTACTGGGGTTTTAACAGTCAAATTCAACTCGAAGGGATTATCCTTCATGCTAAATTTAAGCGGACTAACTTCAACGAATGTGTGGTCAAAATCGCCAGTTTTGTTGTCGAAAAATAGATCTATCTGTATGTTCTCTAATTTTTCGGGAATGTCGGGGGACGTAATGGTAGCGTGGTCAACTTTTAACTCTGCACCAAAAGCAGGGAATTCTTTTTCACTGAAATTACCCTTCGCAAAAGCATTAAAACTGAAATCTCCCGTTGTATTCAATTCTGAATAGTTACTGAGGTATTCAGATGGAACGAGTGAAAGTAGTTGTTTGAATGTGCCTTGTGGGGCATCGAATTTAAAATCTATCCCAATAGATGAATCGGCTAAGCTGAAACGGCCACCCATCGAAAGCTGTAAAGAATTAAGCGATAGTTCGTCGATATTAAGGTCAAAGATATTTTCGGCTAGATTAGCATCAATGGAAACATCTGTTTTCAAGCTAAGAGATTTCATCATGGTCATTTCATCGTATATGGATGTTATATCTCCAATCTCCAAAACAGCGTTCATCTGGGTTTGATCAAGGCTGAAATCGCCCGATAAAGTGGTATTAATATTATTCATCGAGAGCTGAAATGGTAAGCTTTGGTCCTTGTAAACAACTCTACCTTCTTGAATACTGAAAGAATTGAGCATGATTTTATAGGCTTCAGAATCAGTTGATTCATCATCAGTAACTTCAGAATTACCAGATATTGGAATAATCTCCCAATTTGTGAGGCCATTATCTAGAGTTATTAGCTGAACTAAAGGGTTGCCAACTTCGATATCTTTTATAACATACTGACTACTTTTTAGAACGGACATCAAGTCAATGGTTATATCGAGGTTTTGTGTATAAAAGAGGGTGTCATCCTCAAAAGGAGCATTTCCAAGCACCGATAAGTCACCTAAACGAAGTGAGAAGTCTGGGAAATTACGTATTAAACTTAAGCTGATATCTGAAAAGTCAACTTTGGCATTCACGCTTTCATTGATCTCCTTTTTTGCTAGCTCCGTAATTTTTCCCCTGAAAGCGTAGGGCAGTACCAAAATAAGTACAAGTAAAAAAAATAAAGTAGCAGCTAGAATTTTTAAGAATTTCATAAGAGGAGTTTTTAATTATTCCTTTTTTTGAAGCAATATTACAAAATCAGATAGGAAGTGAACTTCAGGCAATTCCATTATATGATATATATCTAATAATGAATAATATAGTTCCTCTAAACTGTCAAGAAAAGCTTATTTCCTTTTTGGTACTACTATTAGGACGGGATATATACAAAAAAAGCCCTCCGAAACTCGAAGGGCTTTATAAATGCAAGTAGTGAAGACCTTAGTCCTCGTTGGTTTACTTATTCATTAGTTTTTTGAAGTCATCCAATGTACCGCGAACGGCTTTAGCTGACTCATTCATAAGTTCTTGTTCGTCAGCGGTTAAATCAACCTCAATTACTTCTTTAATACCGCCCTTACCTAACTTTACAGGAACGCCGATATAAAGATCATCAATACCATATTGGCCATCGATGTGTGCGCAAACTGGGAAAATTCTGTTTTGATCTAACAAAATAGCTTCCACCATTTGAGCAGCAGCAGCACCAGGTGCGTACCAAGCTGAAGTTCCCATTAAGCCAACGAGTTCTCCGCCACCTTTTTTAGCGCGGTCTACGATTTCGCCTAGGCGTTCTTCAGAAATGAAGTGAGTAATAGGCATTCCTGCTAATGTCGTGAAACGAGGAAGTGGAACCATAGTATCGCCATGGCCGCCCATTAATAAAGCTTGAATATCTTTTGGAGAAACATCGAGTTCATCCGCAATAAAAGCACGGTAACGAGCGGTATCAAGAATACCAGCCATACCCATTACTTTCTCATAAGGAAGTCCGCTAGCATCTTTTGCAACTTGAACCATTACATCAAGTGGATTAGAAACCACAATGATGATAGTTTCTGGAGAGTATTTAACAAGTTGTTCAGTTACGCTACGTACAATGTTTGCGTTAATTTCTAATAAATCGTCGCGGCTCATGCCTGGGCGACGAGGCACACCTGCGGTGATTACACACACATCAGAACCCGCAGTATCAGCGTAATCTGTAGTGCCTTTTATACGTGTATCAAAAAGGTGAATGGGAGAAGCTTCCCACTGGTCAAGTGCACGACCTTTTGATGGATAAAATGTTTTGTCTCCGTCTTTACGCTCAAGATCTACTGCAATCACTTCTTTTGCAAAATCGCGTTGTGCTACACTAAGTGCTACGGTTGAACCTACGTTTCCTCCGGCTCCTACAACTGTTACTTTCATGGGGATATGGATTTATTGTTGATGCTCAATTTAGTCTCATCTTGATGATGAAAATGTTATGCTTTAAGGTACTAATTCAGAATTTAGAATGTCAGAAAAAAGCTATAAAAAGCTCGGTTTTTACAAAAAAAATGATGTTAGTTCTTTCCTCTGCGTGAGTCTTGTCCCCACATTAGTTTTTTCCGCAAGGTCTCGAAATAATTTTGCCCTGGTAAGTGGATAAGGTTGAAACCTAGCTTCGATTTAATGATTTCGACTTCAAACGGAATTTTTTCGATTTCTTTCATAATTCCATCATACGAAAACAAAACTTCGGTGGCTCGTTGCTGATCAATCCGAACTTTCAAAGGTCGGTCGGAGCGAACAACTAATGGGCGTGTAGTAAGTGTATGTGGGTTAATAGGAGTTACAAGCATTACGCCTGTTCCTGGTGCTACAATTGGGCCACCCGATGACAAACTATATGCTGTGGAACCTGTTGAGGACGCTACAATTAAACCATCAGCCCAATAAGTGTTAATCAAATCGCCATCGTAAATAGCGGTGATGTTAATCATAGAAGTTGAATCCTTCCGAGTGAAAAGAAATTCATTCAACGCATAAAAAACGTTTCCATCTAGGTCTGTAGCTTTTAAATAATGGCGCTTATCAATCTTGAAATTTTTTGTTAGCAAGCAGTTTAAAGCTTTTTCGAGATCTTCGGGTTGGGTGTTGGTCATAAATCCAAGCCGACCACTGTTTATCCCCAAAATGGGTTTATTCTCTTTGGTTGAAATTCTAGCGGTGTAGAGAATGGTTCCATCTCCACCAATTACCACTACATAATCGGCTTCAGCAATGGCATGCTCATCGGTATCTGTTTGTATGAGCGTGGGAGATGCAGTGATTTCCGTAAGTTTGCAGACTTCTTTAGAAAGAAAAAGGGTGACATTATTTGCGCTAGCCCACTTTGCAGTTGAAGCTAGAATATCTTTGACTTCATATTTATGTGGGTTTGCAATTACAGCGAATTTCATTTTGAATCCTTCTTGTCAGATGAAAAGCCATTAAAACTAATGTTCCATGGGGTGTGTGAAATAGAAATTCCCTTTAGGTCTTTTTCCTGTAAAATGTAGATAGGCACTTTCCATGTTAACACTGGAGCTAAATCGCCGTGTGGAGCTAGAGAAAAAGCGACGTCCTTATTAAGTGCGTAAGATGCATTTAAGCTAAATGTGGCACCGTTGGCTACAAATTTAGAAGCTAGTGCATTTACTAAGTATTGCTCAAAAGGGTTGCTGGTGTGAGTTACTTTCACTGATAATTTGCTGATATCAAACAATTTGCTTGAGCCAGATGCAGCTGAAATACTGCCTAATTGGACTTCATTGTCATCGAAAACAGAATTTAGTGAAGCGACAAAATTTCTTGCGTTAGGTTGATTCGACTCTGCATTGTAAAACATTCTATATTCGCCAAACACAGGTTCTTTTTCTAATGTGTAATTAGAATTGTAAGGTGACTTAAGATTGCCGAGAGTGTCGGTTATTTCAACCATCGTTTTTGGAGCGAGCTCGATAAGGGCGTTTAATTCTCCTCTGGTTAAAACCTGAAGCAACTGCTTTACATCTGAACCTGATACGATATCAAGGCGATCAGGAAGGTTGATGCCTCGATAATATTCGTTGTTCGAAGCAAAAATTAGTTTGTTGGATTCTTTTTTTGCAAAATAAAAAGCTCCTGTTCCAATTGGCTGCATAATTGGGCCACCCTCTTTGGATAAACTCTCTTCGGCATAAATTGAGGCATGAGGATGAGCTAAATTTAGTAGAAGATTGGAATCTTTATTGGCTAGTGTAATAATAAGCGTTGAATCGTTTTGAACCTTCAGTCCCTCAATGGAATGTATAACTCTTTTGTTTGGATTCTTAACGGTGCTAAGTTCTTTAGTGTAGTTGTCAAAACCCAAAATAGATTGAAATTTCTTAGCGGCCATATCAGGAACGAGTACAGAACCCATTCGTAGAAAATTATTTTCTACATCTTTTGCGGAGAGCCGACGACCTAGCCCGCTTGAAAATTTGGAGCTGTTATGAAAGTAAACATCTGTGCGTAGTTGGAAAGTATATCGAAGTGAGTCGGGGCTTACATTCCATTTTGATGCGAGTGCTGGAGCAACGGAGCCATCATCTGCAATACGAGTTAAACCGTCATAAATTAGATGAATGGTTCGTAGTTCACTATTATTTTGTGCAAATAATGGATCGAGGCTTTCAATAGCTGCAACTTCACCAATATTCAAATGTGTGAAATCGTCATCGGTAGTTTGTTGGCTTCTTTCTGAGAGTTTTGTGGAACTCTGGTTTTGAAAAAGACCCGCTTTAGGCTTAACGATAGTGGTCTCCGTGCTTTTACCACAGCCAAAAAAAAGAGCTGGGATAATTAAACCGAGGAGAGAATATTTAGTATTCATAAATGGAATCGTTAAAAATTAGAATCATTCTTTAGAGTAGAACTGATACGTAATAGCTTTTTATTTAGTGCCTTTTAGCCCTTTAATACCTTTAGCCGCTTTTTCATTCAATAAGTTAGTGTCGTAACTACGAACTCGGCCATTTTTAGCCTGATGTCTTGCTAAGGCAAGGTTTATAAGTTGGTGCAATAGCTCGGTAAAGTTAATGTCAGACTTTTCCCATAAATAGAAGGAAAAAGAGCCTGGAATGGTGTTAATCTCATTGAAATATACTTTTGAGGTCTTTGAGTTAACCAGAAAATCGAGTCGAGCTACACCGGCAGCACCAAAGGTTTTAAAAGTTCGAACGGCAAGTTCTCTGATTTCAGCTGTAAGTTCACTCGAGATATCAGCTGGGATAATTCTGTCTGCCGAAGCCATTCCTTTTTCGGCGCTTCCACCACTCTGGTATTTATCTTGAAATGAAAGTGTGGCTGACGTTCCGATAGGTTTTTCACACACACTGGCAGTGCATTGCTCATAAGAGCCCAAAACAGAGCAGTTGATTTCCATAAGTGGGTGTATGGCTTCCTCAATTAGTAGATGTGCATCGTAGCGGAAAGCAACTTCTACAGCCTCAATAAGCTCATCTCGGGTATCTGCTTTGCTAACACCAATACTACTTCCTAGCGATGCAGGCTTTACAATTAATGGATAGCCGATAATTTCAGCTTCCGAAAGGATGGTTTTTTGATCGGTCTCCCAATTACTTTCATAAAAATCTAAGCTATCGGTAACTGGGATTTCATTGGCTACACAAACCTGTTTTGCTTTTACTTTATCCATCCCAATTGATGAAGCCAAAACATCACTTCCCGTATATGGTACATTAAAAGTCTCACAAACTCCTTGAAAGGAACCGTTCTCGCCATCGCTACCGTGAAAAGCACACAATACAGCGTACACAGGCCACGATTTTGGCTTAGCAAACAAACCTTTTACAGCTTGTTGTTTAAGTTGAGTCCGGCCAATTTCATCTTTAACAAAAGCACAGGGCTCAGCAAGGTTTTCTAATTTTACAAGATCTTTATAGTTACTCAAATCGAGTAATAATTCCCCAGTGAACCACTTTCCCGATTTACTAATATACAGTGGGATAATGGAGTATTCGGAACCTTTTAGAGCGGCAATAGCTTGCATGGCACTAAGTACAGAAACTTCGTGTTCTGGAGAAACGCCGCCAAAGGCGACAATAAGATTTTTATCAGGCATATAATTATGTGTATATATGATTCGGTGTAAAAATAGTAAATTGTTAGGCGTTATTCGTTACCCTTTTCTATTTGTGATTTAAGAATCTTGAAACCAAATTTTTGTTCCAGAATAACTATTTTCATATTCTGATTTCGTGTAATGGTCAACTAAAAAGCTATGTCTAAAGTAATTTCTTCGGTAGAGGAACTCGACTTTTCGATTTCTGATCTACGTGCAATGCCAGCTCCATCAAAAGTAATGATAGTGAAACCCACTTATTTCGATGTGGAGTACGTAATCAATCCGCATATGAAGGGGCATATCGGAGATGTGGATAAGTTCGCAGCTCAAGATGAATGGATGCACTTAAAAGCTGCTTATGAAGAGCTGGGGCTTTTTGTGCATGTAGTTGACGGCGTGCGAGGCTATCCTGATATGGTTTTTTGCGCTAACCAGAGCTTGCCCTACATAAATGCTGATGGTACCAAGCAGGTAATTATGAGCGTGATGCACGCACAAGAGCGCAAAGGTGAGGTGGATTTTATTGAAGAAGTGTATAAAAAAAGCAGCTATGAAATTCTGAAGCTAAACGAAAGCAAGTTCACCGACTTTGAAGGAATGGGGGATGCAATCTGGCATTTCAAAAAAGGTCTACTTTGGGGAGGGTACGGTTTTAGAACTGCGAAAGAAGTATATGAAGTAATTTCAGAAACCTTTGACGTACCCATTATTACTTTAGAGTTAGTAAGTGAAAAATTCTATCACCTAGATACCTGCTTCTGTGTGCTTAACGAAAATACAGTGCTGATATATCCGCAAGCGTTTACTAAAGAAGGACGAGCAATTATTGACAAGATGTTCCCTAACGTAATTGAAGCGTCTAAATACGAAGCGGAGGAGTTTTTTGCTTGCAATGCTGTCTGTCCTGATGGAAAGAATGTGTTTATTCAACAAGGTTGCACCGATGTAAATCAGAAATTGAGAGAAGCGGGATTTAGAGTGAATGAATTTAGCACTAGTGAGTACTTAAAGAGCGGTGGTAGTGTTTTTTGTATGAAAATGATGCTCTGGTAAAAGTTGAAATTATAAATGTTTAGTTTAAGAAGTTGAGCTATTTTAAACTAAAGTCATCTTCATAAACTATTTTTTAATGCAGTTTCTTAAACCTAGCTTATTTCTTCTACTTCTTGTTAGCGTTGTACTTTCCTTGAATACTAAATTTGGCTCAGTCCCTCCGTTGGGTAAGTTTTTCGACCCAGATGCCGGCTTTTGGGCTAACGCCGAAACTTCAGTACCAGAGTCGGAAGAAGTGGAGTTAAATGGGACAAAGCAGAGCGCTTCTGTTTTTTATGACGAACGTAGAGTTCCTCATATCTTTGCCGAGAGTGATTATGACTTATATTATGCTCAAGGTTATGTAACGGCTCAAGATCGCTTATTCCAGATGGAATTACAGGTTTATGATGCGGCTGGAAGATTGTCTGAAATTGTTGGAAAACAAGCTTTAAATAGAGATAAAGAGACACGCCGTAGAGGAATGCCATATGGGGCCGAGAAGGCTTTCAAAGCTATGGAAAATGACTCCGATGTAATGAATGTGATTACAGCATACACAGCAGGAGTAAATGCATATATTTCAAATTTGTCTCCCAAAGACTATCCCATTGAGTATAAAATTCTTGATATCTCTCCTGAAGAATGGGATCCAATAAACACTGCTCATCTTCTTAAAAGCATGACTAAAATGCTAGCGGGTAGAAATAGTGACGGGAGAACAAGCAACACCCTAAAGTATTTTGGAGAAGATTTTGTAGAGAAATTTTTTACTACAAAACCAGCTCTAAACGACCCAATTATTCCAGCGTCAAAAACTTGGGACTTCAAACCAATCCCTGTTCAAAAACCAGACTCTTTGTATGAATCAGCTTCAGCGTTAGAACTAGGTGAGTATGAACGTCCTGAAGGAATTGGGAGTAATAACTGGGCAGTAAGTGGAAAAAAAACGAAGTCAGGGTTTCCAATTCTTGCAAATGACCCTCACTTAAAGCTCACTCTTCCATCTATTTGGTACGAAGTACAACTGCACTCGCCGGGCTTAAATACTTATGGTGTTTCTTTGCAAGGTGTGCCGGGAATCATTGTAGGGTTTAATGAAAATGTAGCATGGGGTGTTACAAATGTTGCTGCCGATGTTATGGACTGGTATGAAATAAAGTTCAGAGACAAATCTCAAAAAGAATATTGGCATGACGGGCAATGGAAGCCAACTACCATGCGCGTCGAAGAAATTCAAGTTCGTGGTGAAGAAACTGTGCTCGACACTGTAATTTATACGCACCACGGGCCAATAACAGAGTCTAAATCGAGAGTAAATCCAGAAAGGGGATCTGTGTATCACGCCCTGCGTTGGATAGCCCACGAACCCTCTATGGAATTGAAAACTTTTATGGGGCTAAATAGAGCTAAGAACTACGACGATTATGTTTCGGCGATAAAACATTTTGCGGCTCCAGCTCAAAACATTGCCTTTGCTAGCAATGAAGGCGATATAGCCATTTGGGTAAATGGAAAACTACCTAACAAATGGAAACATCAAGGGAGAACGGTAAGTGATGGAACAGATCCATTATATGATTGGCAAGGTTGGATTCCTCACGAGCAAAATCCACATATAAAAAATCCAGAACGAGGTTTTGTCAGCTCGGCAAATCAAGAATCTGCTGCACCAGATTACCCGTATTACATAGATGATGATTTTGCGCCATTTGAACGAGGACGCCGAATTAATGACCGTTTGCGAGCAATGAATGATATCACTATAAAAGATATACAGAACTTACAAATGGATACATATAGCTATAATGCAGCAACCATTTTACCAGAAATGTTAACTTGGATTGAAAGAGATAGTTTGAATGAATCTGAGCTTGAAAAGCTAAAGACTGTAGAAGAATGGGACTTTTATAACGATGCTGAAAAGATTGCACCTAGCATTTTCCGAACTTGGTGGAGTAATCTTGAGGGTGCAATATTTGATGACGAGTATGCGACCACAAAAGCACTGTTACGCTTTCCCCCAAGAGATAGAATAACGGAAGTTATAAAAGCAGAGCCTGAATTCGAGTTTATTGACAACGTAAATACCGAGCAAGTAGAAACTCTAAATGAGCGCGTAACTTATGCCTTTAAAAAAACCATAAGTGAAATTGAGAATGCTTTGGGTGGAGAAAATGAGCAATGGAAATGGGGTTATTTTGTAAATAACGACATTGATCATTTAGCGGCAATTCCCGGCTTTGGCGCTCAGAATGTTTTTGCAGGTGGCGGCTCTGAGTCGGTAAATGCAACAAGAGGTGGAAATGGGCCCTCCTGGAGAATGGTTGTTGAGTTAGGCCCTGAAGTGAGAGGTTATGGAGTATACCCAGGTGGGGCATCGGGTAATCCGGGCTCTCCAAATTATGATTCTTTGCTCGAAACTTGGCGAACAGGAGGCTTGTTCGAACTAAAGTTTATGAAAGAAAAGCCCTCTGATTATCTGTACAAAATTGACATAAAGTAACAGGCTGAAACTGCAATTATAAACACATTGAATACGGAGTATTTCGGGTTTCAATCTTAATTTTAAAATCATGCTACTAACACTTATTTATATTATTGCAGCGTATCTAGTTAACCTATTTCTACCGTGGTGGAGCGTTGCGGTTTTAGGGCTTATTCTGGGAATCGTTTTTAAACTTAAACCACTAGCTAGTTTCGGGTGGGGTTTTTTAGCATTGTTTATACTTTGGGGTAGTCAGGCATTATTCATTAACATAGCAAACGATGGCATTATGGCTGGGCGAATAGCCGAAATGTTAGGAGTTCAATCATCATTCTTAATGGTGCTTGTAACTGGAATTATTGGTGGATTTGTTGGTGGTCTCTCTACTTTTTGTGGCTCTTTATGGAATATCAATAAGGGCAGAAAAACTATGAAGAGGAAATAAATTAGGGATTCAATTTCCCGCCACAAAATTTACAGTAAACGGCGTCCTTTTCGTGACCTTCACGCGAGCAAAACCTACATACCTCGGTAGAAATTTTCTTCGCTGAAACTTTACCTAATTCTACAGTAACAATACCAGTTGGTACTGCAATAATCCCGTAACCTAAAATCATGATTACAACCGCTAGCATTTGTCCGAAAGGTGTTTGAGGAGAGATATCACCATAACCCACCGTTGTGAGCGTAACGACCGCCCAGTAAATGCCACGAGGAATACTCGTAAAGCCATTATCTGCGCCTTCAATTACATACATAAGTGAGCCCACTAAAACCGAAAGTGTAACTACCGTAAACATAAATACGGTAATCTTTCGCCGCGACATTGCTAACGCTTCTTTAAGCTGATCTAGCTCAATAAGGTATTGGGTAAATTTTAATACGCGGAAAACACGAAGAACTCGAAGAATCCGAATAATCATGAAATATTGAGAACCAGGAAAAAAGAAGCTAATGTAAGTTGGTAAAATTGAAAACAAATCCACTAGCCCAAAAAAGCTAAATATGTAGCCTCGTGCTCTTTCAACAGCTATAATGCGGAGTATATACTCTGCTGTAAACATGATAGTAAAAACCCACTCGAGGGTATAAAACCACGTTCCATATTCTAAGCGTAGAGAAGCCACACTATCTAGCATTACTACTAAAACACTTAAAACTATGCTAACAATCAGAACGACATCAAAAGCTTTTCCAAGTTTAGTGTCAGCCTCAAAAATAAATTCATGGATTTTATTTTTCCATGCGCTCTTCTGCTTATGTGTCATTCAATACCCTTTTGTAAACAATATGTTTTCATACTGTTTAATTTAAGAATTAAAACGTGATTCCAAGAACGGATAATTTCATCGCATAAAAAATTATTTCAACTTAGAAAGAAGGTTTTAAAGGACTTATTTTAAACCGTAATTTGTTTGGCAAATAAATCACCAAAAAATAAGCTTCTGTATGATTTTTATAGATAATGAAGGCATCACCGACCCAAGTATCAACCTAGCAATTGAAGAATACGCGCTAAGGAAATTAAGCTACGAACATGACTACTTGTTATTCTACATCAACGAGCCATCTATAATCATTGGACGTAACCAAAATACGTTGGAAGAAATAAATCATGAATATGTGGAAGCCAATAACATCCATGTTGTGCGTAGGCTTTCTGGCGGTGGTGCGGTATATCATGATTTGGGAAATTTGAACTTTAGCTTTATCACCAACTACGACACCAAAAGTCTCCATAATTTCAAAAAATTCACGGATCCCGTAGCACATGTGTTGCACAAAATGGGCGTAAATGCAGAGTTAAGTGGTCGGAATGATTTATTGGTAGATGACCGAAAGATTTCAGGAAACGCACAATACTCAACCGTAAAACGCATGTTTAGTCACGGTACTCTACTTTTTGATAGCGACTTGAATGAAGTTGGTAATGCCTTGAATGTGAAAATGAGTAAGATTCAATCCAAAGGGCATAAATCGGTACGTAGCCGAGTGGCTAATATCACAGAGTTTTTGGAAACCCCAATCACTATCGAAGAATTTCGATCAGCGTTGCTTACAGGCTTAACCGAAGAGCGCGAGCATTTTGAGATTTACCACTTAACGGAAGAAGATTGGGAAGGCGTACATAAAGTTAGAGAAGAACGCTACGGAAATTGGGATTGGAATTTCGGTCGATCCCCAAAATTTGATATTCAGCGCGTTCGTCGCTTTCCAATTGGGGAAGTTGATTTGCGTTTAAATGTGGAGAGTGGACATATCAAAGACCTGAAAATCTACGGTGATTTTTTGGGCAAAGGTGCTGTAAAGGATATCGAAGAACAATTAGTAGGAGTTCGATACCATTTGGATGATATTACCGATGCTTTACAACAATTAGATGTTGAGCCTTATTTTGGTGGTTTAGACAAAAATGATTTCATTGAATTAGTGTATGGATCTGATATAGATTAAAAGTCATCTTTCTCTTTTTTATAAATGGATTAAACTCTATTGTTGCTATCCACACCAATTTTAATAACGAAGTACGTTGCTGTATTTCAATGGAAAAAGTCTTACAGTAAAATATCAGGTGCAATTTTAGCTTTATATAGAATCCTAATTTTAGTATTAAAGAGAAGTGAATGTTTATAAAAATCGGATTAGCAAAAGAAAATGAATCGCCAGAAAACCCAGGCGCACTCGAAAAAAGAGTAGCTTTGATTCCCGATGATGTAGAAAAGCTGGTGAAAAAAGGATGCGATGTTTCAGTGGAGTATGGAGCTGGTGAAGGTGTGGGGTTTAGTGATGAAGAATATTTAAACGCAGGTGCCAAGCTTCAACATACCGAGGAGCTTTATCAGGATAAAGATTTAGTAGTGAAGTTTAAAGGTCCAGCTATGGAGAGCATTCCTTTAATGCAGCCAAAAACTACACTGTTTTGTATGGCACATTTTCATTCATTTCCAGAAAGAGCACAACTTCTTCAAGACCATAAAATCAATGTGGTTGCTATGGAGAATGTAGTGCAATCACCAGAATCGCTGCCAAAAGAGTTGGTGTTGGGATTGATGGCGGCAGACAACTGTATAGAGTTAGATTTGCGTAGAGCAGGCGTTGATCAAGATGAATTTCATGTGATTGGCTACAACGAGCGGATGTCTGGTGTAATTCGCAGACTGATGAATCACGCTCCGGCGAGCTTAAAGTTATACCCTATTAATGTAAAATATGATGAGCTAGGTGAGCTGAGTCACAATTCCGTTATAGTATATGACTCTAGTGTTTTTGGAAATTCTAAGAGCATAATTGAGGGTATTGAACACGAAGGAGTACGATGGTATGATGTGCATACTTTTGTAGAAGAACATGGATATCAAGCTCTAAAATATTATCGACATGTTAATCCTGCTCCAAAATTTGGAAAGCGCAAAATTGAAGCGTTGCACGAAACTGGACGAGCCGGCGCACGTTATGGTTTGCAATTATTGCAAGAGAAAAGCTCCAAAAAGAAAGAACCCAATCAAGCTAAGGCTGTCATTCTGGGCTATGGAAATGTTGGGATGGGCGCTATCCATGAATGTTATTATAATGGAGTGCGGGAGATTAACGTGCTAGGCAAAATTCATACAAAGTCAGGTATTATCGAAGGGTATTTAGCTGATGCGGATTTAATTGTAAATGGAGCCGAACAGCCGGAGCATTTGCGAGGTAAGAATTTCTTGATTACAAAAGAGCATGCCCAAAACCTCCTCGAAAAAGGAACTGTGGTTATTGATTTGGTAGGAGGAAGTGCAACCAATCGCAGTGCAGTAGAAAATGTGATAGAATGCACCTATTTAACGAATCCATATTTTGAGGAAGATGGAATATTGTTCTCAGCACTTTGGGGTTGGCCTATGATGGGGTTTATGCGCGAAACAGCTATAAAGTACAGCGGACAAATAACCGAGATTTTGCTAGGTCCAGATAAGTTCATCTCAGGGTTAGAAAATCTTGCACCAGGAGTTGAAAAAGCATTGGTCTGCGGTAAATTTTAATGTCGTTGAAGATTAAATATCTATTCTCTTTTCTGTGCTTATCTGTATGCGAAACTACCGATGTATTTTCTCAGGAAAAGCCCGAGATTTTTAGGAATGTAGAAAGTTCATTCACATACACTGCTGATGTTTTCGCAAACGTAGCAGGTGGTGCGAAGCAGGGAATCCGAGGTCTGGATAATATTGATGTGGATCTGAGCTTTGATGTGAGTGATTTCACATTCTATATTTATGGGCTTGGAAATCAGGGGTGTAGCATTTCAGAGCTAACGGGTGACATTCAAGGCGTCTCAAATATTGAAGCGGAGAATTCTTGGAGATTTTATGAAGCTTGGGTTCAGAAAGTCTTTCCTTCAATAAACAGCTCGGTTCTAGTTGGGTTGTATGACTTGAACTCAGAATTTGATGTTGTGGCGGACGGAATGTTGTTTATGAATAGTTCGCACGGAATTGGACCAGACTTTTCAGCAAGTGGTGTCCTGGGACCTTCCATTTTTCCAATAACTTCTCTTTCAGCTCGTACCAAAATCATCCCAAAGCCAGGCATAACTATAAAGCTTGCCGTGCTTGATGCTGTTCCATCAAACCCTGTCAATACACAAGGAACGCAGATTTATTTGCGTAAAAGTGAGGGCGCACTCTTTGTGTCTGAAGTTGCGTTTACAAAACCGAATACAACAGATGACAATCAGTATTTAGAAAGAGGAATTGAAGAGGATAGTCCTTATCGAATAGTAGTTGGTGGGTGGAAATACAGCAAAGAGCGATTGGGTTGGGAAGGAAATTTAGAATCTGATCATGGACTTTACGCTATTGGCGAAATGAACGTTAGCAAGAAGATGGCGACTTTTGCACGAGTTGGAATTACACATCATAAACTAAGTCGATTCCATTCTTATGTGGGAGCTGGATTAACTTACACAGGATTACTGAAAGGTCGAGAACAAGATGAAGCTGGATTTGCAATCGCGTTGCCCTTAAATGGCGACGATTTTATTGAGTTCGAGAGCAATCGTGGGTTTGATTATTCGCAGAGTGAATTGAATGTGGAACTCACATATTTAGCAACGATTTCAAATCATGTAAGTTTTCAATTCAATACTCAATACATTATTAATCCGAACCAGAATCCGAATTTCAAAAATTCCTTAGCAATTGGGTTAAGGTCGGTATTTTCGTTTTGATGGGATATTCCTATAAGGAGGAATAATTATGGCGAGTGATTTGCGAAAAAACCCAGAAACTCGGCTGAGAAGAATTAAGAAGACAATAGAGTTGTTACTCTCGAATAAAAAAACAAAGTGATATGAGTACGATTGATACCTCAACATTCGATTTCCTAAAAGAGCTGCGTACTCATAATAACAGGGAGTGGTTTACCGAGAACAAGGATAAGTACCAAGTCGCACATCAAAATATGATTGGCTTTATGGAAAGTCTGATTGAGGAGATGAGTAAAGTAGATCAGATAGAAGATACTTCCGCGAAGAGATCATTATTTAGAATTTATAGAGATGTCCGATTTTCTAAAGGTAAAGAGCCGTATAAAACTCATTTTGCAGGACGTTTAGCTCGAGCTACACAATGGTTACGAGGTGGATATTACATCCATATTGAGCCTGGAAATTCGTTTTTGGCCGGCGGATTTTTTAGTCCCAACCCCGCAGATTTGAAATTGATTCGAGATGAGTTAGCCCATGATGCAAATCCATTGAGGGAAATCTTAGCCGATGAAGATTTCAAGAATACTTGGGGGACTTTTAATGGTGATGCGGTGAAGTCGGCACCTAGAGGTTTTGAGAAAGACCATCCCAATATCGACCTAATACGTTTTAAACAATTTCATGTAGCGCATTCCATTCCCGACGATATAGTGCTTTCTGAACAGTTGATGTTCGAGATTGTGAAATCATTTCTCATCATCCGCCCATTTTTTGACTATATGAGTGAGATTCTAACCAGAAATCTAGAGAGATAGATTCGGAGTACTTTGTCTACGATTGGAGATAATGTGCTAAGGCTCCCGTTGAATCATAGACATAAAAAAACCCTGCCTTTTTGAGACTGGGTTGCTTTGTTTTTCAATCAACTTCTACCAAGATACGACATTGAGGTTACGTTTTCCAAATCAAAGTTCTATTGTATAAGTAATGTTACGTGATGATATATAAAGTGTATCTAAAATATAAATAATGAACATTATTAGGGCTCTAATTTATTAAACCTGTCAGCGAATTAGCTGACATCTACAGGATTGACCGGGGTCTTTTAGTAATCTATATCTAGCAACAAATTAAAAGACGGATGTGGTTTGGAGAAATTATTGACACTCTAGAGCATATAAAAACTTTAAGCACTTTCAGAGGCAATAAAAAATGGGAACAATATTCTAGTAAATGTCTATACAGTATTGAACTTACATTAAGTACAATATATCATGAAAAAAATTATAGGAAATATTTTAGGGGCTGGCGGATTAATTGGAGTTATCTTTTTTGGATATCAATACTTCCAGGATTCAGAATCATTTGAAGCATTTGGCGCTGATGTAGCGGTGAGTACAGGCGATTATGTACCCGTGTTAATTTCAGCCATTGTAATGCTAGCAGGTGTTGCAATAAGCAGAATGAAATCATAACCAATAGGAGTCATTATGTTACGATGGAGTATAACATTCTTTTTAATAGCTTTAGTAGCAGCAATTCTCGGATTTGGCGGCATTGCAGGCACAGCAGTGGGAATTGCAAAAATACTATTTTACGTATTCATTGTGCTATTCGTTGTTTCGCTCGTTTTAGGCAGACGCGGGAAAGCACTCTAGCTTTTTTAGCAAAAACGATATCTAGAACTCACCAGATAAATTTATTTGGTGAGTTTTTTTGTTTTGAGCTAGGGCTAAAAGAAACAAAACTCTCCAAATCAAGCATTAAGATATGCTTGTGTCTTTTCAGGCAAATTAATGGTGTTGTATTCAAAATCAGAAAGCCATTCAAACTCACAGATGTTAAACCCGTCAAAACATTCGGTAGGTACTAAACCAAAAGCTTTTAATGTTACCAAAAACCGTTCGATTCCACCAAAAGGGTAGTTGCCTGTAGAAAATTCAACGATTCCAGAACGCTCATTTATCTTTTCGAGATTATCAAGATCAACCTCAAAACCGTATTCCAAATAATTAAATACGGAAAGCACATTTTGGATGCCAAGTGATTCTAATTTTTCATTATCAGCTTGGATGTATTTATCTAGAAGTACCGCTACATAATCAGGAATGAGTTCCTTACATCTATGAGCTTCTGGCTCTTGATCTAAATAGTCTGATAATTCTTTTACTGCAGCATCAACCTCTTCCTGTGTCTGTATGCTATCCCAGTCAATTACAGGGGCGTTATCAACAAACTTAAAGCCAGGCTGTCTTACATTAACCATATGTTCATATAGCTTTTGAAAATCTTCGTACTTTGAAGTGACCTGAATATCGAATTTAATGTATAGCATTTAGAATTTGGTAAGTTTAATTCTATTTCCGTATATATTTTCTTAAATCAGAGCTAAGTATTTCGGTTAGTTCTTTTTCGTTTCCTTCACTTGTTTCGGTAAATATGATTCCAAATGCAGGGTAAATCTTAAAATCTAATTCTCTGATAACTAATATATTTTCTAAGTCCTTCGAAAGCATATCAAAATCAAAGCTGGAAATTTCTGATGATTCAACACCTGAATTATTGTTTAATAAAACGATACTCGTGATTTCATTCTTCTTAGTGTTGAAGATTTCATCCCAATTCGGTTTCTTATTTTGAATGAAATATTGGTAGGAGTTAAAGTTAAACGCATACCATCCAAGATCCCCAGTTGTACACCAGCCACCAAAGCGAAGAGGATTTATTTCTATTGGTTTTATATTTCCTTTTTCATCAATTCTAACCTCAATATGTAGCGGGAAGTTTTTTAAATCTACTTTTTCCCCGATAGGCTTTAGAAATGCTTCAATAGGTTCTTTGTACGTTCGAATTATGTTTTGAGAAGTAGAGTAAACCCTGTCGCTCACATCAGTACCAGAAGAAAACCTATGATGTAGGATGTTTAGAATAACAGCTTCACCTTCATTATTAAAATAGGCATCAATGGCATACTCTTCCCCTTCAATGTATTCCTCGATAATAAAGGTAGATGAATCCATCACCTCTTTAGGATAGATGCTTTTTAGATTCTCATAGTTCAATTCTTTTTGTGCAGCAATCCAGTCAGATTTGGTATGCACGATATGCACTCCAATACTAAAAAAACCTAGCGAAGGCTTAATGACGAAGGGTAACTTTAACTCATCAAAATCTAAGGTTTGAATTTCATCCAGATTTACTTTTTTAAAGAGGAAGTCTGGAAACAGATCTTTAGTAAGTTCTCTAAATTTAAACTTGTCCTTAAATAATCGAATTTGGTCGGGCAGCTTTGTTTCCTTCAAATTATTGAACACCCATGTCAATGCATTTTCGGAATTTGTATAAACGAGAGGATTCGGGGTGTTTAGAACTTTATTCCTAGCATCGTTTTCAGAAATCCAGTTCAAAGAATTATCACTAATTAATGCCTTTGCTTCAAGGGTTGCAATTATTTCAAGATTATTCTCTTTAATAGTTCTAACTAGAAAATCTGAAACGTAGGGTTGGTCTATCAGTATCATTTATTATTACAAAGTCCTTCTATTATTTCGGAAAGCAGATTTTACAAGAGCAACTTCTATCTACCAGCCTTCACTTTTAGTGCTACAAACGCCAAATATTATCACAACAAAGTACCTTTTTATGTTTTATAATAAAAAGAAGAAGACCACTACATTGGGCAAGAGTTAAAAAAGGATTAGACATCATGAATGCACAAAAAGATTTAAGATGGGGCATTATCGGCTTGGGAAATATTGCCCATAAAATGGCAGATGCACTCAGCTTAACTCCAGGAAATCAACTTTATGCGGTAGCTTCAAAAACGCCTTCAAAAGCAGATGCCTTTGCCGACAAATACAGCGTCGAGCATGCTTTTTCTTACCAGGAAATTGTGAACTGTAAGGAAGTTGATATTATTTACGTGGCCACAACGCATAATTTCCATTTTGAGAATGCCAAACTAGCCTTAGAACACGGAAAGCATGTATTGATTGAAAAAGCTTTTACGGTGAATGCTAAGGAAGCGCGGGAGTTAGTCCGCATTGCTCGGGAAAAGAAGCTATTTCTGATGGAAGCGATCTGGACACGGTTTCTGCCAAGCTTTAAATTGCTGAAAGAGAAAATCATTCAGCATGAAATTGGAGATTTGAAGCAAATCACTATTTCGTTTGGCAAGTTTGTAGGTCCTGATTACGAAAGAAGACTGAAAGATCCAGCATTAGCAGGCGGAGCGACTTTAGATTTAGGCATTTATGCCATTTCCTTTGCTTGTTATATGCTTGGAGAACTTCCTTCCGATATCAAATCCATGACTAATTTTGGTGATATGGGAGCGGATGAATTATCCAATTACATGTTTAAGTTTCCTTCTGGTTGTTTAGCAAATATTATGACGAGTTATAATTTGAACATGATAAACGAAGCCATCATGTATGGAACAACGGGTTATATAGTTTTTCCGAAATTTACCGTAGGCGAAGATTTTGAGATTCATAAACATGAAGGGACAAATGAGATAAAGAACGTAGACAACGTTTCTGAAAAGAATCATGCCAACGGATTTGTTTATCAAGTGGAAGAAGTGTCCAACTGTATTAATGCAGGCAAGCTAGAAAGTGACATCATCCCCTTAGACGGAACCGTTGGAATAATGGAAGTGATGGACAAAATGCGAGAAGAGTGGGGATTTAAATATCCTTTTGAATAAAGTTTAAGACTCCTATGGGTTAATGAGCAACTCTTTGGTGCTAGTTATTCGATAAAATAGAGCTCTTTTTTAAATTTCTTGCTTAGGGTAATTGCCAAAACGGCTATACAGTTTTAGCAATAGTATTTTCCTTCTCCCATTTTTTGATAATAAGAACCCATAGAAAGACTGATACGCCCAATATTATCAATTTTTCGGTTCCGTCAATTCCGTTTTTTATTAATGCGTTGAACATCATGATTTGGATAATCAGATGAAAGCAAGCACTTGCTAATATAGACTTTGTCGACTCAGCGACTTGGCCAATTCCCCAACTTCCAAAAACCATCATTGCTAAAAAGAAAAGGTTATCTCCAATGGATGCACTTGTTAAGAAACTCAAATGCCACAAGTACCAAATAAAGCCAATAATGAGATATTTTAGCCAAGGTTTTAACGGTTTGAATTCTTCCTGTAAGTAACCACGCCAGCCATATTCTTCCATGATACAGTAGAGTAAAGTCCCGATAGAAGCTATAATTCCGTAAAGATGTAAATCAAGTTCAAACTCATTCTGCACACCAATTATTGATACAATAATGATTGGAATAATCGCCATTAGAAGGCTTTTTGATTTGGATGTTCCGAAGAACGAAATATCTGTCTTTCTGCTTTTTTTCAGCATTGAAAGGACTACCAACGCACCAATGAAAACTCCGCTTCCTTCAAGAAAAAGAGAAGTCAAGATGTAGATCCATGTTGGCAATTGTTCTATTTCAGAATTGAGTTCGAAAACGTCAAATCTAAATATATTAGACACGGTAGTTGCGATGATAAAAAATAGTAATACCCTTACCCAGCCAATTTTATTTTGTTCGATTGTGTCTGTCATAATATTACTTGGGGTTTCGTATAAACTTCAGTTACTACATTAAATTTAATGTACCTCGATTCTGCAAAATACGTCGGCAATTTGGTAAAGATTCAATCTAAGTGGAACCCAATTACTGAAGCATAAGAGTGAGTGCTAATATATCTGGGTCGACTATTATTATCGCCAAAGGTTGGTTAATTTTGCAACGACATTTGGGTTCATTACAAGCCTAAACCTCCCTCTGCAATATTTTGATATCCTCTAGAAGCTGTTCCATGTCTAACTGTAGGGTGCCGTTATAAATTCCACGAATCCTTCTTGACTTGTCAACTAGCAGTATATGTTCTGTATGTAAAAACTCAGAATTGTCTCTACTGAAACCAATGACTTCTTCAGCAAAATAAGATTGACGGGCTAATTGGTAGATTTCGTTTTTTGAGCCCGTTATAAATTGCCAATTCTTATTAGTAATGCCATAGCGTTTCCGGTATTCCTTTAAAGCAAATGGCGAGTCTAACCAAGGAGTAATAGAAAAGGATAGAAAAACAACGCTGTCATCATTTTGTAAGCTATCATTCACTAAGTAATTATTTGATCACGATGTTTAGAGGAAGGGGAGCGAAGTGCTTTGCTAGAAGGGAAGTCAGAGAGGTTTATGCGGTTGGAGTTTTTAAGTAACGGTTAGTATATGAAAAGTAGGCGATTTCGAAGCACGAAACTTTCAGTTAAGCACAAAGTTTGATACGAGCCTAAAGCCTTGAATTTATTACTGTTTCGCCTATTTTTTATATACATTGTTACCTGCTGGCTTTTTTTATTTTTCGTCCGTTAGCGTTGGCGTGAAAGCTCTTTGCAACCGCAGGAACGAGGATTGCAATGTGCTTGAACTTTGCGTTGGCTAAAATCCGTACAGTTCATTTATTATTTTGTTGTTTTCACTTTCAAGTTCTAAATCATAGTCGCCTGAAAGTTTAACTTGTTCTATTATCTGCTTTATGTTTTCTGTAATTTTTTTCTCTTGCTTTGGTTTAGGTTCAAAGAATGGAATTTTCTTTATGTAGTTAGAAGAATTATTTGTTGAAGGATTAATAGTTCTAATTAGCTTATTACAACTTGGTGAATTGAAAAACGCTAACAAATAATAAATCAAATCTTCATTTTTAGGGAAAATACCAACAATTGATTGGTCAAAAAGTCGGTTTTCTATTATCGCTCCAGTTATTGAACTTGAACTGACCATTGGTACTGCTATTCCTTTTCGGAAATAGTATGAAGAATTTTGATAACGTGCCTTTTTATCTTTTTTGTAGAAATCGACAATCTCTTTTGACCATTCCATAAACCAATTGTCTGCTTTGAAGTATTTTACATTTCCGCCCTTAACAATTGGAACATAAATTTTTTCAGTTTCAATCCCGTTTATAGGTCTTGAACTACAGTCATAAGTTATTTTGGTTTTATCAACTACATCATACCTTTTTGAATTTCTGATTGACTTGCTTAAAACTTTTAGTTTATCCTTGTCATTACCCGAATAAAAACCTGTAGCACAATCGCAAATATCTCCGATTGTTAATTCAGCACTTCTAATTGCATCAGAAACATTTTGGTTTTTGCTCGTTAAAAAAATATGCCCATCATTGTTTAAAACATTTTCTTGTTTGAATTTTAACTTTGTTAAATGTTGTAATTCATTTTTCCCAAGTTCTTCAACTGACTTAAAGTCTTTGTAAATATTGAATGAATTGTCAAGGTTTGAAGAATAATTACTGCATTTTTCCAAAGCAATAATTGACAAGTTCGCATACCCAAAATTTACTCCTGGAAAATACGAAGAAGGGAATAATGAGATTTCTTTAATCTTGGTATTTGTAAGAATATATTTTCGAATATCCTTATGCATATTCAAGTTTAGATAAGTGTCGGGAATAATGAAAACAAGCTTACCACCTTCATTTAATGATTCAATACTTCTGTATAGGAATAGTGAGTAGCTTTCTTTGGCATAAAAACCATTAAATCTTCTTTTTAAAGAAGCTCTATCTTCGGTGTTTCTCCAAGCTCCATAAGGTGGATTTGCAATTACTGCATCATATTTTCCACCCATTGAACATGAAAACTCCAAGTCTAAATCGGTTAGGGTGTCAGTTTGTTTTACTGAAACATTTTCTAAATCGGAATATTTGTTTTTTAATTTACTGTAAGCGGAAAGATTAAGTTCAAAAGCATCAACTTTCACCTTTTCATATTTATCCAAAATTGGGTCTAAAAAAACTCCGTCTCCTGCACAAGGTTCAAAAATGGTTTCTGAACCATTAAGGTTTAGCAAATCAACCATATAAGTTACTATTGGCTCTGATTTTGTGTAGTATGCTTGAAATATTCTTTGTTCGCTTATCATATTACCAAGTTAAATATTGAGTTAAATCGTTGGATTCTAAATGTTCTACAAAATCATCATCTAAATCTTCAGCCCAATTCACATTTAGGTTTATCCAAGAACGAATGTCAAATCCAGAATATTTATGAAGTTCGTCATAGGTCTCTGAACCTGAAAAAGCACTCCAAATTCCAGAGTTTTTTAATGTGTTAAAGTAATTGTTGTTTTCGGCAGCTCTAACAAAAATTAGTGGTTCGTAATTGTCTTCGAGGTTTTGGTAAATACTGGCAACTAATAATAGTCTATTAGTATTTCCTTTTTCATTTGAACCAAACCCACTTTTAAAATCGACAACATATTTTTTTCCTTCAAATATGAAATGTAGGTCAAGTTCAAGTTGAATTTCACCTGACATTACCAAACTCCAAACTTTGTTATAGTATTTGATTAGTTGCTCTTTCTCTTCTTCTTTGAGGTTAAGACCATTAATGTAGTCTTCTATTTCATCTGCTAATTGTTTTTTTACATCAGCGAATAGTGGTGGAACAAAAAGCTCTAAATCATTTATAGGATACTCAAAAGCTAATTTGCAAAACGGTTCCCATAATTCTCCTATTCTACGAGAGAAAGCCATATATTCATAAGGCCAAACAGAATGACGTACTTCAAGCATCACAACATAGTTACAGTAGGTAACCATCAAGACACATTCAAGTATTTCTTTATTCGTCCAGTTCTCTTTTTTCCCTTTTTGCTCAATTATTTCAATAATAGTCGTTCTGGCTTTTACAAGAAGTGTATTTAATTTCTTTGCCTTTTTTTTGTATTCAGTATTACCGAATTCTCCATTTACTTCAGCCAAAAATTCACTTGACCTATCTCTAAAGTATTTTAGAAGTTGTACTTTATTATTGGCTGTTTCTTTAGTTATGTTCATTGAGCTTTATGAGTTTTTAAGTATTCAATTTTTTGTTCAGCAACTTTCATAGCTGCTAATGCCAAATCTTCATCTTGGATTTCGTAAACAAGCTTGTCACTTAACCAAGCAATTAAGACTTCATTCTTTTTATCTTGATAGAATTCAGAAAGAGCACTTACCTGTTCTTTTGTAGGCATTCTATCATTACGTTCTATTTTACTCAATAAAGTTGGGTCGAGTGATAATGCCGCACCAACTTCACGTAATAACAAACCTTTTGACTCCCGTAATTCTCTTAATGTTTGTCCTATATTTTTCATTCGCCTATAATTGACTTGACAATATTTGTCAAATATAAGAATTCGTTTTGGATTTCAATCGAATTTGTCATTTATTTTTCGGGTGTGGTGGGGAAGTGAAAGCTCTTTTTATTTTGTGAGGCACGAGCAAAATAAAATGTGCTTGAACGTGCGGTGGCTTTTTTTTAGCTTGCAGGTAACAACAGAGTAAAGTGAACTCTATTCACTTTATCCCTATTTCATGTTTAAGTTTTATTCATTTTATTCCAAGTATAACTAGAGTAAAATGAATAAAAACGAATTATTATCCAAATACGAAAGTAAGCTTATCCTGAAGAATTACAGTGATAAAACGGTTGAAGTCTATAAAAGCTCGCTTAGTGTTTTCATTGATTATTTGAAGAATAATAATATTCAAAAAGTGACCCCTACTGTGCTTGAGAATTTCTACAGGTTTGCACAAATAGAACTAGGATATGGTTATTCAATGATGAAGCAACTTCTTGCTTCTGTTAAGTTTTTATATAACGAGGTTTTGAAAGAAGACATTAATTTTGATTTCAACATAAAAATGAAAAAGCCTTCTACTATTCCCGTGGTTCTTTCGGTAGAGGAGGTTCAAAGATTTCTAAATACTTTTACTAATTTAAAGCATAAAGCTATTTTTACTTTATGTTATTCTGCTGGGCTAAGGTTGGGAGAAATTTTGAATATCAAAATTAGTGATATTGACTCTGATAGAATGCAAATTCGTATTCATCAAGCAAAAGGGAAAAAAGATCGATACTCAATTTTATCACCAAAAGTGCTGGATTTACTGAGGAGGTATGTGCAAGAATACAAACCAAAAGAATACTTGTTTGAAGGGCAACATGGAGGAAAATATTCAAGTGCTTCCGTTCAGCAACTGATGAGAAAACATCGTATAAAAGCCAATATCAAAAAGAGAGCTACACCACATACGTTACGTCATTCTTTTGCAACTCATTTGCTAGATAATGGAACTGATATTCGATTTATTCAAGAACTGCTTGGGCATCAGCATATTTCTACCACTCAAATTTATACACATGTTAGTAACAAGAATTTAGAACAAGTAAAAAGCCCTATAGAAAATATTGATATCTGAATGATCTAAGATTTTTTCTTTTACCTTTTTACATCAGGTGAGTGTTTAAAAATGATATATGTTTGCTGGGTTATCTTCGAGATATCACCAAACGGATAACTGTTTGATTGGAGCCACATCGCATTTTCTTTACCCTGAAGTACGGGTTCAATAGGTCCTAAATTTTTTGGTTTTCCTGGGCCGTCTTCCAAATCTGGATGTTTGTAGTGCATCGGTATAATTACTTTAGGATTTATAGCTGTAATCATCGATTCAGTCTCATCCTTTTTCAAAATGTGGTAGGTGCTATCCATAGGAATCATGAGGATATCAACTCGACCAAAACTTTCAATCATTTCATCGCTAGCAGGACCGTTATCTCCCCAATGCAGTAACCGAGTCTCTCCAGCTTCAATCATCCAAATTGTATTCTTTTGGCCAAATTCCTTTCCGTAAGGTTCCGAATGCTTGCCTTTGAATCCCGTGATTTCAAACGCTCCAACCGTATAGCTTCCTGTATCCTGATAAAGTGGGATTTTATTCTTCCAATACGGTGTGTGCTCAAGAAAAAGTCCGCCATCGTGATCGTAGTGAGGATGCGTGCTGAAAATGGCATCTGCAGTTACTCCTTTGGGAAATGAATATCCTAGCCAAACTTTGTCGGCAAATGGATCTAAAAGGATTGTCGTGCCCTCGTGCTCCAATAGAAACGAAGCGTGCGCAATGTATTCCACCGTCAGTTGTTCCTTTTGAATTGGCTCGGAGTTTTTACCGGAATTTTCGGAGTTGAAGCCCAAAAAGATTAGAAGAAGAGAAAAGAGACTAAGGCTAGCTGTTAAAATAGATTTCAAAATGCAGTATTTATGTTCAGGAGAGATTAAAGAATGCCTAAAGTAACTATTCTGCTTTTGATATCGAAACTACTCTTGAGCAATTAAAGGCGAGTGACCGGCATTCTTGTAGATGTTAGATAGCCTAGTTTCAGATTTGATAGTTCTTTAAGTCTCGGTCATTCCTGTATAAGTCAGATAATTCGCTGACAGATGTAACTATTTATTTCCTCACAAAACACCTAGTTATTTTTAAAACCCAGAATGTCAATACGCCCACCAAACCCCATCGACGTTTAGAATTATTGGCGAAGAAAGAACGCAATGGAATCGACGTCTCCATAAGGAGCAATCATTCCACACAGGTTCGGGTTTGAATGTGGGAAAAATAACCGAAGACCATTGGAATGATTGAGTTGATGGAATGGAGTTCGCGCCAATTATTCTTGTCGAGAGCTTTTGGTACTTTTGTCGGCACAAAAGTACAACCCTTAACGAGATGAATGCATTTGCGAACACTAAAATAATGTAACGGTACGGTAAGCTATCGCCTATAAACAAAACCATTTCTTTTTAATGGCTGTGAAGATCCTTCTCCCGAAGCCTCGGGATCAGGGTGACTGTGAGTGTTGTTAAGTTTATTTAAACCATCAACTAATTATCTGCCAAATACAAAGATAGCTGTTATGTAAACCGTTTTAATGGCTCATATAACAGCTATTTCTTTTGTTTTGTGGATTCTTCTTAGTGCCGAAAATTGGCAGCTAAGTTTCTACCAGATTTTTATTCTTTCTTCAACTGGTTTGTAATTCGCATCGCCAGGTTGAACGTCAAAAGTTTCGTAAAATGGAGTGAAGTTCATCAACGGTCCGTTTACACGCCACATTGGTGGTGAATGGGAATTAGTTTTAACATAATTGCGTAAATATTCGTCTCGTGTTTTAACACGCCAAATTCGAGCAATGGACATAAAGAAACGTTCGTCTGGTGTATACCCATTAATCGTGGTAGTATCCTGACCTTGCTTCGTTAATTTAAAAGCATCGTAAGCAATCGAAATCCCACCATTATCTGCCGTATTCTCACCAACCGATAACGCACCTTTTAAGTGCAAGCCGTCTAAAACAGTGTATGAGCTGTATCGATCAATAACCAACTGTGTTTTAGCTTCGAACTTCTCGTAATCTTCGTCCGTCCACCAGTTTTTCACATTACCATCTTTATCATATTGGGCACCTTGATCATCGAAGGCGTGAGTTAATTCATGGCCGATTACCATTCCAATTCCACCGTAGTTGATAGCGTCATCTGCTTGTAAATCAAAATAAGGGAATTGTAGAATTCCTGCTGGAAATACAATCTCGTTTAGTGGAGGATTATAGTAAGCAGTTACCGTAGATGGAGTTGTACCCCATGCATCTCTATTTGGTGGCTGATTCAGTTTGTCTAAGTTATACTGATAATCGTTTTGCTTTAGAGCCACTACATTTTCGAAGTATTTGTCTTTGTCGATGTTTACGCCATTGTATTCTCTCCAGACATCAGGGTAACCTACTTTCTTAGTAATAGCATATAATTTCTCTTTTGCTTGAACTTTGGTGACGTCACTCATCCAATCAAGTTCATCGATTCTAGTCTCAAATGCTTTTTGCAGATTGTTTACCAAATCCAATACTCTGCTTTTCGCTTCTTCATTGAAGTATCTTTCTACGTACAATTTCCCAAGAGCAAAACCGAGCTGTCTATCTACCTTTTTCACCATTGTCTGAGCTCGAGATTCTTGAGTCGACTGTCCAGATATAGTTTTCGAGTATTCGAATGCAGACTTCTCAAAAGGCTCACTTAAGATATCAGCATAATTGGTAAGTACATTCGCTCTTAAATACGTTTTCCAATCTTCAAGAGAGACAGAAGTAAGCATGCTATTCAATTTCTTATAATATGCTGGTTGAGCAACATTAACAGAATCGGCATCAGCGCCTAAATGATCTAACAATTTCGACCAACCTATATTTGGCTGGCTTTTATTAAGACCTGATACCGCTAGTTTATTGTAATTAGCTTTTATATTTCTACGCTCTATTCTAGTTTTATGAGCTTCTGCTAACTGTTTTTCAATTTTGTAGGCTGTGGCTGATTTTTCTGAAGCATTACTAGTTCCTATTAGATCAAACAGCTTTGACAAATACGCTTGGTACGCCTTTTGAATTTCAAGTGTAGACTCATCGGTTTTAAAGTAATAATCACGATCTGGCAAGCCTAAACCAGTTTGACCAAAATTCAATATGTTTACGCTACTGTTTTCATTGTCAGGAGAAACACGCATACTGATAAGAGAACCATTTCCAGATTTAAACTCGTCTGCAACAAACTCCATTAACTCTGAAATTGAACTTATTGAATTAACTTTTTCGAGCAACGGTTTAATTGGTTCGTAACCACGTTCATTGATGAGGGCGGTATTCATTCCTGAGCTGTAAAAATCACCAACCATTTGATCAGGGCTTCCCTTTTCATGAGTTCCGCTAGAAACCTCTTCTAAAATATTCTGTAGCAGTTGTTTTTGAGGGATATTTAAGAAACTATAAGAACCTACGCCAGATTGGTCGCCAGCTATTACCGCATTATCATACCAGGTTTTATTTACGTGGTTAAAGAAATTGTCCCCTGGCTTTATTGTTGTGTCGATTCCTTCGAATTCAAATTTAGTGGTGTCTGCATTTTTTTCCTGCCCACATGAAACGAATGTAAATAGGACTAACATGAGGTAAAGTAGTTTTTTCATAAGTATGGTTTTTGGCGAACCTTGGTAATAGGTTGGGATTTATTTTTTGATGAGTGCTAACGTATCAAACTAAGCTCAATTGGTTTTACCCTTTGAATGTAGAGATGGTTGAGGTGAGTTGCTTCGCAATTTTTGTATATATAGAGGACGTTGGAGATTTAAAGGAATCTTCTATTACGCTTTTACTGAATCGCCCATTTCTTTTTAAGATTAAGTGTTCTGTTTGAGGAAATAAGGCTTCCAACTTTATACATGCCATAACCGGCCGCCCATGCGGGAACTGAAATAAGGAGTCCTGGGGCTCCCCAAGAAAGAAGCGGCCCGAACCCAGCAACAAAAATGGCACCACCCCAAATTTTAACACCTCCACTAGCCACATTTCTGACGACACTCTTTCCGAACAGCTTAATTTTCGTGATGTCATTAACGTGAAATTTTAAAACATTCCCCTTAGCTTTTATAGATAAAGAATCATCATTTAATTCGATAAATGCGCCTTTCTCGGTCTGTTTGTTAGTCCATATCTTAATAGTCTGATTCTTTTGAACTACATAACTTTTTTTCCCATTGGTTTTTTGAATAACCAAATCATCTGGAGTTGTCCAATCTAAGAGGTGAACTACAGGGAGAGGTTTTTCTTTTGCGGCGACATCAAGAGAAATTGCAGCGATTAACAGTATAAGCCAATATTTCATTTGGCTACCAAAGATTTTGCCCAATCGGATATCTGATAAGTTCATTTTCCGGCTCTAAGTTTAGATTTAGGAAGCAAATACTTATAGCGAACACGATTTCCTTGAGTTGTCGATTATAAGGTAAGCGTCCATTTCTTAAATGTGATTAAATCTTTCCTTAAATCAAAATTAGCGAAGGCTTTACATGAAGGATGTTGGTTCCAATGAAATTATTAGTGATCGAAAAATTATCGACTTCATTGAATAAGAAGGTGGGCATTAAGGATTATTCAACATAAAGCCGTTAGTTTTGAAGTGTAGTTAGAGCGCGTTGTTTTTTACTTTGATGATTGAGTTTATCACCACTTAACACTCCCTGAAAAGCTTTAAAGGGAATGGTTTAGACAAGAACTTTATCCTTCTCGTCGCTAAAAAGAGTGAAGTGAAATGTAGAAGATTTTTGTTCTTCACTTTCAGCCCAAATTTTTCCGCCATGAGTTTCTATAAATTCTTTACAGAGTATCAGGCCAAGACCCGTTCCTTTTTCATTATCAGTACCATAGGTTGAACTACTTTCATCGATACGGAAAAGTTTTTCAAGTCTATTTGCTGGTATACCAATTCCGTTATCGCTTACAGAAATACGAATCTCATCAGCATCTTTCTCTGCTGAAATTATGATCTCACCACCTTTTCTAGTGAATTTGATAGCATTAGATTTCAAATTTCGGAATACGGTGCTAACCATCTGTTTATCAGCAAAAACTACTATAGAAGATGGTAAACATGTTTTTAGGGTAATATTTTTTTGATTGGCAATGACCTCAAAGAATTTCTTGTTTTCTTCAACCAGATCCGCTAATTCAAAGTGTTCGGGATTAAAATCCATCCTGCCTGTTTGTGCACGCGACCAATCCAATAGATTTTTCAATAAATTCATGGCCTGATGTGAACTTTGTTTTATCAGTGCGGCATACTCATCAATATCATTGTAATCCTTCTGGCTAACTTGGCTCAAAAGTAAATCGCTCAGCCCCATAATGGCACTGAATGGATTTCTAAGATCATGTGCAATTATGGAGAAGAATTTGTCCTTCTGTGCATTAAGTTCACGAAGTTTTAGTTCACTTTTAAGCAACGCTTCTTCCACTTCTTTACGTCTGGTAATATCTTGGGTAGCCCCAAACCATTGGCTGTCTCCATTATCGAAGCTGATAGGTGTTGACTCTAAGCGAACCCAGTAAACTTCATCTTGGCGAAGAAAACGACCTTCCCAAGTAAATTTTTTCCGATCCTGAGCTGCTTTTTTATTTCTGGAGATAAAACTTTCTAAATCATCTTTGTGTATAAATTTATTAACCGTTGAGATATCAGTGAGAACCTCTTCTCGGCTAACTTGGTGAATATCACACCATCGGTCGCTAACGTAATCGAAATCCATGCTTCCGTCTGCCCGAATCCAGACAACATAAATGCCGATAGGAACACGCGTTAACAAGCTATCGAAGCGATCCATGCTATTTAACATTGCTTTTTCAGCTGTTTTACGCTTTGTAATATCGCGTGAAGAACCTATGTATCCAATTTTTTCACCCAGATCGTTGACCAAAGCACGAACAGCAATTTCTATCCATTTAAGAGTGCCATCATTCTGGTACTGTTCGATTTCAGCTTGCACAGGTACAAAATTTTTCACCTGTTCATTTTCATCAACTTTTAAAATAGCTTTATGAAAAACCTCATAAGAGTGGGCAGGCATTGTATCCTGAATCGTCTCGCTCATCGCCTCTTCAGAAGTTAGCCCACGTAATTGGTAGATCAACGGACTGATATATGTGAAGCGAAAGTTGTTGTCTAATATCCAGATTACATCCGAACTATTTTCGGCCAACATTCGATATCTACTTTCGCTTTCCTTTAAGGTATTGTGCTTTAGTTTTAATTCCGTCAACTCAAAAATGAGCTCTTCTTTTGTCTTCTCTTGATTGTACACAGTGAAACCTGTTCTTAATATTCTTGCGTTTTTCCTTTATAGGCTAAGCTTATTATGTCGAGCTAAGTTAGGTAGGCTCTTGCAAATAAAGTTAAGGAGGGTTGAGGTGAGTTACATTAGAACTTCTGAACGTAACGTAATTTTACGATAAAAGAGAGGAGTGGATTTCGAGGAGCTTAGAAGTCAGGTTTGACGATTTTTTGTAGAAGATTTCTTTTAGAACATCTAGCTAAATGATTCATCATTAAACTTATAAACTCCACCATCTCACCTTCTTTCCCAAGCATAGGATGACCTAATCCGCCCTACGGAACGAGAAGAAAAGGTCAAATCTGCTATCTAACTTGGGACTTTAATTAGACTCAACGCTATATGAAGTAGTAGAGTCTTTGCACCAGCCAGTGTAACCTTCTCTATCGCATGCAGGGAAGTCAATACTTTCATCATCAACGTCAATAGAAGAAAGGTTTGGATTATCAAAAGCCCACATTGAACTCATGGTTGCATTATTTCCATTTCTAATATTCAAAGTTGTTAGATCGTTTTTGTAAACATAGGCGATTCTAAGTTCTTTGTTTTGGCTAAGGTCTAGACTTGTCAATTTGTTTCCGCGGATACCCAATTTAATGAGCTTTGTATTTTTGGATACATCTAAACTTGTTAGTTGGTTATCATAGCAAAACAAATCTTGAAGCTCTGTGTTCTTTGTTACATCTAAACTTTCTAAGTCATTTTTAAAACATTTCAGGAATTTAAGATTTACAAATTCTTGAATTCCCTCAAGCGATTTTATGTTTTGGGAGCTAACATCTAGAAATTCAAGATTTTCAATTTCGCTTAACTGTATTTGATTGTCGTTGTTTGTGTCCGCATCGCTATCTCCTTTTCCATCTCCATCGGTATCTATAATATTTGAATTTAGTAGAGCATTTTTAAAATTGATATCAGGGATATTTACATTCGGCTCATCACAAGAACTTACAATTAGTAAAAGAATGCAGGTATAAAGTGTTTTTGTAAGATTCATTTTTTTCTTTTTTTGATTAAATAATAGATTTATTGGTGGGAAGGATTATTACAAGTTCGTTACCGTTGCAGAACTACGGAATGAGAAGAAGCTTACCAACTCACTAGCCTTTCTGTAAGATCCCGAAACAAATTCGGGATGGCGAGTTCAGCTTGTCTTTGTAGTCATCAACTTAGCAATTGCTTTTACATGGCATTGTAGGTTCTTCGGAAGTATCCTCAGAATGACGACAAACGTTGTTTAATTATTAAAAATGTCATCGAATACTCTGATGTTATCGCAGATACCTTCAACTCAAATGTTTTACATCTTAAAAACTCGTTCCGCATAGTTCGTTGCTAATGTCCCATAATTTATTGGCGGCATCCATGTCTTGAGCAATAGTTCGTGGGGCGATAGCTTTTTTATTTTTAAAATAAGCTCCGTTTGCCTCTTCAACGTCATCTGAAGTTGCTAAGTAAATGGTTGTTTGGGCGCCTTGTTCAGGCGATATCATAAATGGTGCTGCGATTTTCCAGAACATGCGGACTAAGAAGTTACTTCCACTCCCAAAATTAGAACGGATTACACCAGGATGTAAGCAATTCGTGGTAATTGTGGTGTCTTTCAGGCGATTAGCTAGTTCTTTTGTAAACAAGATGTTGAACAACTTTGAGTTGCCATAAGCTTTCATGGCGCTATATCCAGTTTTCAATTGGATGTTGTCTGGATTGAATTCGCCAGCACGATGTGCATCAGAGGCTACATTTACAATACGAGCTTTTGGCGCCGCTTTTAATTTATCTAGCAACAGATTCGTAAATAAGAAATAGCCGATATGGTTTACTGCAAAGGTTTCTTCGAGCCCGTCTACGGTTTCGTTTCTTTCAGCGGCAATAAAACCATGGTTGTTAATGAGAAGGTCGACGTGGTCGTACTTAGCTGAGATAATTTCCGCCGCTTTTTCGATTTCAATTTGCGCAGAAAAATCACACAGCACAATATCAATACCAGCGCTTGGAGTGTTAGCTAAGATGCTTTTTTTTGCAGATTCGGCTTTATCCTCATTTCTGCAAACCATTACTATAAAGGCACCTCTTGAGGCTAAGTCTTTGGCGGTTTCAAAACCTATGCCAGAGTTAGCACCTGTAATTACACATAATTTGTTCTGCATATCCATAGTATTATAACTTCTATCTGTTCTGGGAGTTTGTGATGATAACTGACATTTAAAGCATCAAAATTTCGTATTTTGGCAACTCGTTCTTATCTGTTGATGATACAAGAATATCTTTTCTCAAACGATTTTTTTTGTAAGCAGTAGCTCGAGCTTTGAACTTGGCGTAGTAGAACTCAAAAAGTTTAAAGAATCAATCCCGAACAATTCTTGAGGAATAGTTATCAAAAAAGACGCGATTAACGAACAACTTATAAAAGAAGGGATAAACCCTTCTATAAGAGAGCACTCTCTATTTGAAGATATAATGTCCATTTCGGTGGCTTCAATTCTGCTTTCTTTTGGGATTGCATTGTTTTCTTATAAAGGCTTTTTAATTGGAGGAACGGCTGGCTTGGCGTTCTTGATACAATATGCCGGTGGTTTATCTTTCGGGAAGGTTTTCTTCCTCATAAATATTCCCTTTTATATTCTAGCACTTTGGAAGTTAGGGAGGGTGTTTACTCTAAAAACTTTCATAACGGTGTTCCTAGTTTCTTTCTGTACCGATTATCTACCAACCGTTTTTGAGTTTGGAGATGTAAACCCATTTTATGCAGCTGCCTTAGGTGGGTTCTTAATTGGAACGGGTTTGTTGATGTTATTTAGGCACAAAGCCAGCTTAGGTGGACTTAACATCGTGTCTATTTATTTGCAGAAGTATCACAACATAAGTGCTGGAAAATTCCAGATGGGAGCAGATGTTTTGATTATTGTTGCCGCCTTTTTTACCGTAGATATTTACGCGGTGCTATATTCTGTGCTTGCAGCTGTGTTTTTGAATCTTATATTAGCAGTAAACCACAGGCCAGGACGATATCTGGCTATGGACTAGTTTAATTTCACCAATACATCCATTATGAAGCGAAGTGAATTTCTTTTAAACAGCACATTACTAGCAGCGTCTGCTTTTTTGCCGCTCAAAGAACTCAACAAAATGTGGAACTCTCCCTTCACACCACTTCGTAGAAATGTAGGTTATTTTACAGGTAGAGGTGGTAGCATTGTCTGGTTGGCTAACAAAGATGCTTTAGTTGCAGTAGATTCACAGTTTCCAGATTCCGCAAAGGCTTGTCTTGAAGGTTTGAAAGGAATGACCAAGCATCCGATGGACTTGTTGATAAATACGCATCATCATGGCGATCACACAGCTGGGAATCCTGTTTTCAAGAAAGTAGCGAAGCATATTGTTGCTCATAAAAATGTCCCAGTTTTACAAAAAGCGGCTGCCGAAAAGCGTGGGGAAGAAACGTTGAGCCAACAAGTGTATGCCGACCAAGTTTTTGATACGCGATGGAAACAGGATGTAGGTGATGAAACGGTTCATGGAATGCATTTTGGCGCTGCTCATACGGGCGGAGATGCCGTAATCTATTTCGAGAAAGCAAATGTAGCACACATGGGCGATCTCGTTTTTAACAGAGCCTATCCATTTATTGATAGGGAGGGTGGTGCTTCGATTGCGAATTGGGTGAATGTTCTTGAAACAACAGTTAAAGAATTAAACAGCGATACGATATACATTTTTGGTCACGGCAATGCAGAGTTTGGAGTCTCTGGGAGTAAAGATGATGTATTGCTAAAAGCGGATTTTTTGAAAGGACTACTTGAGTTCACGCAAAATGGAATCGACAAAGGAATTAGTAAAGAGACTTTGATGGAAACTAAGGCTCTAAAAGGTTTTGAAGTATTTGATGCCCCAGGTTGGAGTCTTTCTTTAGCTAATAATATTGATGTGGCTTACCAAGAATTAACCGAAAAGTGATTTGAAACCAACCAAAGCAGATAGCAAAGAGTTGCCTTCTAGCTTGGCTGAAAAAGAAAAGCGAAGGTGCTTGTTCTGTGGACAACAAGCGGAGTTAATTTGGGTTCACGGCCATGGCCAATGTGCTGCTTGTGGAACAAATGCCGAAGAATGTTGCCGTGGCGAAAGCTGTGATAATTATCAATAATCGCGTTTCCAACGAATATCAATACCTTGCCGACTGTTATCGCCTTGAGTGATAATCAAATCCAGATCTTTTGTAAGTAGATATTCGAGCAAGAACAGTGTTTTCGGACTGGAGCTACTAATTTCATTCACTATCGCAAAGAAAGTACGTTGGTTTATGTACCATCCCGTTTTTATGGATGTTCCAGATTCGGTTCCTGTTCGGATATTGTCAATTTGGACAACATCTATCCCAAGCTCTCTTGTTGCCAAAGATTCTATTTCATCCAATAAAACATCTACAAGTATATCAGAGGCTTTGGAGTTACTACCACCACTAATTACTTGCTGCCAAGAGTCGAGTGCATAAAATGGTCGACCAAATACGGTGTAGGCAATAATGTCTTGTTGTTCCATTGATGGGTTACTATCAAAGCGAAATTCGGGGTTTTTACCCGTTCCCTCAATGATGTAATAGAGCGTTATTGGATCCTGGTTTTTGTTTGGTGTGTAAGAACTTTTTATGAATAGGTTTGGATCTTCGATGGGGCCGCTAAATGTGAACTGAGCTTCATCAAGCTTAAAGAGCTTACCCAGCGGTTTAACATAGCCTTTCACTCCGTTTAGAGTTCCAAAAAGAGCGAGTTCCTTGTTGGTTTCTTTCTGCGCATCTAAGTTTCCATTCAGTTCAATTTCCATATCTAAGTAGCGTTTATTTCGGACAAAGAAATTGCGTTCAATAATGAATTGCATCTCCATAGCTAGAGAGTCGTACGGGCTGAATGAATCTGCTTCTCCTTCTAGTTGAACATCTTCGATATATTTATCACCGAAATCTTTCAGAAAAACAAAACCGTTTTTTACTGTTAATTTACCAGTGGCTTTTGGGCGTGTTGCTTTACCTGTTAGCTTTGAGTCAAGGTCGATGGTTAGGTTGTAATCTTGAGTGTTGGCTAGTTTGAACTGGCTTGCAACCGCTTTTACGTTCATAGATGTTGGCTGAATACCTGTCATGTCTATGGTTCCTGATGCTTTAAAATCCCCTTTGCCACTTTTAGCGAATAGTTCTTTTATGGTTATTCCATTTTTATTAAAAGTTAAGTTCGACCGGATTCCATCGAGCTTAATATTAGCGATTGGAATTTCTAACTCAGCCTGAGTTAAATCCATGTATCCATTCACCTCAAGGCTTCCAATACTTCCTTTTAAAGAAAGGTCGCCATTAAGTGTACCCTTTAACTTATTAGTATACTTTTTGTTGAGGAAATCGTTGAAAACAGAAAGGTTGAAATCTTCTGTTTTTATAGCTGCAGAAATTGCTTGGTTATCGTCAGGGGTAGATACTTCGAATGTTCGAAAGTTATAAATAAAAGGAACTTCAACATTGGCGGTGGCTGCTTTTTGCTTAGTAGCGAGCACCTCAGAGCGTATTTTCAACTTGCTAATACTGTTGTCGTAGTTAAAACTGGCGAAGGCGGAGTCGACTGCAATTCCAGAAAGTACAGGTTTTGAAAGCTGAAGTAATCCCTCGAAATCAGGCTGACCAGCCACCCCTGAAAGCAGGACGTCAAAGGTTAGAAGGCCGCTTGTTTGCCTAATGTCGAAGGTGTTTAATAAATGCTGGAAACGTGCAAGGGCCACCGGTGCAATGGTCAGTTTCCCATCTACAGGTTGGTTGAAAAATTCATCGGAAAGAGACTCTCTAGCAGCTAGAACAAAAGGTACGTCAATATCTCCTTCAATTATCTTTTCTTGGTCGATGGAAATATCACCATATGCTACAAGTCGTTCGTCTTGAACATCAAAATTAAGGTTTAGTGCATCGGCTTCCATTCCTTCATAGTTCAACCTCTCTACAATGATAGCGCCTTGAGTTAATAATTTCTCATGAGAGCGATTGAAGATAATTTCACCAGAAAGCACTCCGTCTACAAAGCGTTCATCAAGAAGTACATCTTGTAGCAAGCCAAAGTCAAAGTTTCTACCCTTTAACCATCCGCGTTGTTCTAAACTATCGGCATAAGGTATAGAAAGGTTAAAATAGGCGCTATCGGAAGAGGATAAATTAAGAGTGTCCGTTTGAACAACACCATTACTTACAGAAATATGAAATGGACTCTGAAGTGTGAGTTTCTTCTTTTGAGCAATGATATCAAAAGTGGATAAATCGAGGTTGTAAATTTCTTTGGCTAGGTTGAAGTCATAATTACCAACTTGAGTAATTCGTCCACGCTCACTTCCTACAATGTTAAGTTCATAAACACCCTGTGTTGAATCTAGATTTGTGGCTCCTTTTGAAGCAAGGTTAACATCTTGTAAGATGGTGCCAAAAATAAGAGGTTTGGTAAAAGAGAGGTTGAAATCGTAGTCGTTCTGAGTGGATAAAATGGCCGTAGCCTCGCCAGAAATTGTTTCAGCAAAAAGTAGTTCATCAACTTGAATGTCAGAAAGGTTAAGCGTTGTTTCGCACTGAAGCACACCTTTTTCATTCTGAATGATCTTAGCTTGAAGTTCACCAGAGGCTTTTAAAACTTCTAAGTTTCCTAGTGGTGCAAGTGGCTGAAGATTTTTCAATTCAAGATCCAAAAAGAAGGTGTTATCTGGATCAGTAACATCAAGGAGGTTCTTTTGGCCTGTGAACGTACCGTCTACGATATCGCTAAGAAGTTCGCCTTCTGGAATAATGAGAACGCCATTTGTTAGAGTAAAGCGAGTGTCAATTTTATTAAGAATCGCTTTGTTTATGTTGCTAGAATCAACTTTTATAGTGCCAGACATCAACAGACTTTCTAACGAGTTTCCGGCACCTTCGCCAAGAAATTCAATGTTTATAGAAGTGGGGAAATTTTCTTGTCCTACAACTTCAGCTACATTGAAACCGGTTGTGGTTAGTGCAAACTCAAACTGAGGTCTTTCGGATGTAAATTGATTGGCTAGAAGTTCTAGGTTTAGTTTACTTTCTAGAAGTTGAAGAAAGCCATCGAGGGTAATAGTTTGTTTGTTTACCGCGCCCTTAAAGTTAAAATCGGAGATGGTTTGTTCTGCTAAAACATTCTTTTTGGGAGATGCCGTAGAGCGAATGCTATAGTTCCAATTTTTATCGGAAAGTTCAAAACCCAAACCTTTTGCAGTACCAGCAAAATTTAAGTCACTTTTTAGAGCGGGGTCTTTCGCCCAATAATCTAGATCAAGGCTTCTTACATCAATGTTTGTTTCCCAAGATGGTGCTTTAGAAAATAGCTTAGTAATAGAGGCATTAACAGTAAAAAGTCCTCCTTTTTCTGCATTTGCTGTAATTGCACCCATCAGTTTTTGTTGGGCTAATGATCCATTTCCTGAAAGCCGATGTAGATAGTAATCTTCAAATCGGATGCCGTTGAGTGCTAGTTCCCAAGTAGCGTTTGCAGTTTGGTAATCAGCGTCAACATTCCCTTCAAGAGAAAGGTTGAAGCTATCAATATGGCTTTTTAGAGAGTCGTTAGTTAGGCTAGCGATATTGAGATTTTGCCCGTTAGCCTCAAAACGTTTTAGAGTAGGTTCTTGGGAAAGATCGACAAGTGCGCTTATTTCGATGTTACTCAAACTTGAGCTTTTCACATTCAGACGGAGGTTCAACGCTTTTTTGTTTCCGTTCACGCTTAATTCCATATCAAGATTTTCGCTTGGAATGTCTTCATCTAGATAAAGCTGAACATCAGCAAGTGATAAGGGAAGTGCCGTAGCTTCAGCACTTACTTCTGATAAATCTAAATCCGATTTGGCTTGAGCTTTTAAAACTGTACGACCTGTCTCTACAACCAATTTTTGCAATGTGATGGTTTCATCCTCAAATGAAGCCGCAGTTTGAACTTGTATCGCTTCAGGAAAACGTCCTTCCTTCACTAAAAAGTTAAGGTCTGAAATGGAAGCAGAAATAGTTTCTTCTGAAGCGAAAGAACCTGAAAAGTTCAAGTCTTGTACTTTTAGGAAATCATCAGGAAGATATGTTGGCGAATAAATGCTCGTGTTAAGGTTATTAACCTGTACGCGTTGCAAGTTAAAATAGAACGGTTCGCTACTTGTGGCCTCTTTGGTGTCCTCAACTAAAACTTGTTGGAGATTGAACGTAGTAGAATCGGTTTCCTTAACGTTAGCGTTGGCACCAGCTACATAAACTTTGTTAACTTGAAATGTGCTGCCAAGTAAACTGAGGACATCATACTCTAGTGTCAAAGTATCAATGCTAATCAATGTATCTGGATTGGAAAGCAGAATGTTGGTGACTTGAGCCTCTTTCCATAAATCACCGCTCAAATCTCCGATACGAAAAGTAGCATTGAGTTGGTCTTTAGCGATACTTACAACTTTGTTTTTAACAAATTGGTGAACAAAATTTGTTTTAAGTGAAAGTCGGACTCCAACGGCTAGAAGTATAATTACCCCGAGCACCCAAAGAGTGCTTTTCAGAATGCGAATAGCGATATGTTTTTTCTGCTCTGTCATATCAACTAAAACGCTTGCCCAATACTTAAATGAATTCCCCATCGAGACCATTTATTGCCGTAATCCACACCTTCGTGAATATTCAAATCTTCGTCGGTTGGATTAATTTTATAAGCTAAATCAATTCGTATAGGCCCAATTGGAGATTGATATCGTAACCCTCCTCCTGTTCCAAATTGGATGGTAGAAGTAGATGCGGAGCTTAAATTTTTCCAAACTTGACCTCCATCAAAGAAAGCAGCAACCCCAAAACCTTTAATAAAACGATCCAACCTTTGGCGAAGTTCAATATTAAAATTGAGGAAGGATTTTCCGCCAGCAGGGACATACCGTTCAAAAGTGCCTAAACTGTCTGTGATAACATCTTTAGGTCCTAGCCCTTGCCTGTTCCAACCACGCACAGAGCTAGTTCCTCCGGTAAAAAAGCGAATATCTTGAGGGAGAGAATCTTGATTTGCAGAAAAAATTGCCCCGCCATTTACTCGAGCAGCTAATATAAGTTTCTGGGTAACTGTAGTATATTTTCGAACATCTAATGAAAGCTTTTGGAAGCTGTATGTTGCTTCATTAAACAAACCAGAAAACTCTAAATAAGGTTGAACAACCCATCCATCTTGATTGCCCTTTAGGCCTTTACTGTAATAGGCGTTTAGGTTGATGGAAGAAATGTTGTAATTCAACACGCTATCGGGAAGGGTTACCTTGGTTTTTCTATCCACCTCATAGTTTGTTGTAAATTGGTAACCAATAGTTCCGGTTAAATTTTGGTTATACTGATAGATATAACTGTTGGTAATACCGCCTCGTACAATTTCGTATGAACTTTCGATTTTGTGTTGAATAAAGGGCGCGCTTACTACACTGCTTTTGGTGTTGAAGACGTAAGGGAAAAGATAATCGAACCCAAAACGCTGATCGTAACCAGAAACTCCCAAGGAGGTGCTAAATCGCTCTCCTTTATTCCTCACATTACGATAAACCCAAGTTGCTTGCCCCCTGAATATGCGGTAGAAATTATGAGTTCCAATTGGACCTTCTATACGATCAAAATTACCAACGCCAAATTTGAGTTGAACTGAGCGAAGAGGCATTTCCTTAATTCTAACGAGTACATTAAGTGAAGTGTCTTGTGGTTGCTCGGGTAACGAGACAATAGCAAAACGGAATAAATGATGGTTAAAAATTTCGCGTTGAGCTTCACGCATGGTTTTTTCGGAATATAATTCTCCTTTTTCAATGCCTGTTTCTCGGTGAATAAATCGGTCTGGCAATGTTGTTTCACCTTCCACTAAAACAGAATCGAAACGTGTTCGTGGCCCAGAAGTTAATTGTAAGTTGATGTTAGCGGTTCCTAGAACAGAATCTACTTTGGTATCAACTATGGTGTTGGCATAAGCAAAACCAAGGTTACGCAAAGCTAAGGATACATTACCTTCGGCTTCAGGAGCTTCAATAGATTCGTATCTGCGGCCTTTACGATATGGAATACGGTTAAGTGCGGATTTAAAACGTTCGTCGCTAGTAATGAGCAAGCTATCTTTTTTAGATGCTGAGAGCTGAATGTTAACAGAGTCGATGATAGTAGGAGCATTTTCAACGACATCGAAAGTGAGAATTTTTTTCCAATACGTTTCCTTTTCTTCAATGCGATAAGACACCTTTGCATCGTAAAAACCACGCCTTTGGTAAAATCTTTGAATGCGAATTACATCCCTTTGGAGTTCAGGTTCGGAGATGTAGTATCCTTTTTCGTTAAAAAAAGTAAGTTTTTTCCAGAATGAGGGAGATTCAGTAACAATAAACTTTTTTATTACTATATCTTCGAAAGTGGTGTTACCTTCAATCTTTACTTTCCAGATACGATCCGGCTTAGCTACTTGCTGAGCGTTTATAGTAGAAGAAAGAAGTAGTAATAATACTCCCGTTGCACAAAAAAAGTGTGTGATATGTCTATAATTAACTGTAATAAAAATCGAATTTAATTCCTCTAAGTATAAGAGTAAGAAAGTGTACTTAAAAAGCATTTAAACAATATTTATTGTGATTTCTTACTATTGACTAAAATTTGAATCTATATATGTCTAAGTACCAACTTATTGCCTTTGTTTCCTTGCTACTATTCTCCTGTAAATCTGCAGAAGAATTCACTGGTTATTCTTACGATCCGCCAGATGTAACTAACACCTTAGATAAGGAGATAGAGTTCCAAAAAAAACGAACAATTGGAGCAGGAACGCCCAAAATATGGGTGAGTAATGAATACGACGGTGCGCGAATGAATGATTTTTACGCCATCAACGATACATTGTTTGAAGTACTAATTAGACCAGAAAGAGCACCAATAAATAATAGTGCTTGGTATGGGTTTAGAATTTGGAGCGAAGAACAGCGCACCATCACGCTTCGTATGAGATATGAAAACGGAAGGCATCGTTACCAACCAAAAGCTTATTTCGAAGCAAATATCTTTTCCGACACTCCTGTTGATACAATATATAACCAGCCAATTGATGTAAAACGTGACACCTCTGGTGTGGCATATTTTAAACTTACAGTAGGTGAATTACCTTTAATTATATCAGCGCAATGGCCATTTAACACCACACTTTTTGATGACGCACTTTCCTCGCCATTAATAGACAAGCTCGCGAAGAAGAGCGTAGTGGGATATTCTCATCAGAATAATCCAATTTATGAGTTAGAAATTGATGAGACCGACCCAGAGAAGCCAGCAGGTGTGCTTATTATTCTAAGTCGGCAGCATCCGCCTGAAGTAATGGGGTTTTTGACATCCATGTTTTTCCTAGAGAACATTCTGGGAGACAATGAACTAGCTACAGAGTTTAGAAAACATTTTGTTATTAAAGCCTACCCTATGATAAATCCCGATGGTGTGAATAATGGGCACTGGCGAAATAATATGGCAGGAAATGATTTGAACAGAGATTGGGAGTTTTTTAACCAACCAGAAACTAGAGCGGTTCGCGATGCTCTGCTACCGTTGCTTAACGACTCTAGAAAAAGAGTGTATTATGGAATTGACTTCCACTCTACCAACGAAAATATTTTTTATCCTATAGATGAAGAGGTAGTAACATTTCCGGATAATTTTACCCAACGTTGGCAAGCATTGGTAAAAGAGAATAACGCGGAAACACTATTTGCTACCGAAGAATTTCCGACAGATTCTCCAATTTCTAAGAACTGGATTTATAAAACATTTGGCGCCGATGCTGTAACTTTTGAAGTGGATGACGCACTAGGAATTTCTGAAAATGAGGATATGTCGTACAGTGCATCACAACTTTTAATGCAGCTTTTATTAGACGAGTTTAATAAGAATAATTAATATAAAAATTAACAGCGCTTTCGTATACTCTTTGAAAAGGTTTACGCTATGGAAGGAACAAAGATATTAGCCCAAGGCTTAACAAATTGGAAACTCAGACTAATTCTGAGTGCGGTTCTCTGTATTATGGGACTCGCAGGTATGATAAGTATGCTTTTGGGCTTATTTGTTGATTTATCGGTGTATGATAAATCCATCGTTGCGATAGCTATTTGGATGGTAGGAATACCCGCATATTTAATTGTTAGTGGGTTAGCAAATATCACTCCAAGTACTATTACCGGCTTTTTAAATGAGCGCCTTCCTGAAATAGATACAGACACTTCGTTACTTTTGGAAGATGCCGATAAGTTAGATGAAGAGTCAAAGTCTAAGCAAGAGTATTTAATTAACTTCTTTCAAGAAACTCCTCTATATCAGTACTTGCCAGACAAACCCGTTAAGCAAGCATACTTATTAATGCTAATTTCGATGATTGGTAGCTTCATGATTTGGTTTTTAGGCTGATACCTAAAGTAATTGGTAAAAGTTCAAATCTGGCTACCTGCTTAGTACTATAATTGCTACTTTAGTATTACCAACTACTATTCATAAAACCTTAGGTTTTGCCGAGGCCTCTTCCATGAAAAAATCAGTATTTTTTATATTAGCGAGTGTATTTTTTGCTTGCAGTAGCCCCCAGATAATAGACGATTTAAACGACGCTTCTTTTGAGATGATAAATCAGGATAGCGTGGCTGTAACTTTCCCTGATGATTACAAAGGAAAGTATGTGGTATTGGGCTTCATTTATACTCATTGCCCAGATGTATGCCCTGTTATAACGCGAAACATGCAGAAGATGCAAGAAGAGTTAGGAAGTCCAGACGATATTCAATTTCTGAACGTGAGTTTTGATCCTGCTCGAGATACACCTTCAGTTTTGAAAAAGTATAAAGAAGTTCGAGACATTGGAGATAATTTCGATTTTTTAACAGCCGATACCACTGTAATGAATGCTTTTCTAGATTCAGTTAGAGTTCGTACTCAAGTTTCTCTTTCTACTGTAAATGAAAATGGCGATGAATTTTACTTTTTGAATCACTCGGATAAAATCATGGTGTTGAACCCAAAATCTCAAGTGATTTTTGAATATGGTGGAAGCATGACTCGTCCCTCAATGATAGTTGAAGACATCAAAACCGTATATAAATAATAAATATCTAGAAGTATAATGAAACTCCGATTACTAACACTATCCATCCTAATAGGCTTTGCAGCTTGTACCAATAATAAAACGGAAGAAAAAGTTGAGGTTATAACTCAGAAAGAAACGGTTTCAGATTGGGCTCGTCCTGCAGCAAAAGGCACTATGAGTGGTGCTTATCTTATATATACTAATTCATTAAACACTACCGATACTCTTGTATCTGCAAGTAGCGATGTCGCAATGATGACTCAGGTTCATGAGTCGTATACCACAGAAGAAGGACTTTCAGGAATGCGTGAAAAAAAAGATGCTAGCGTTGCTCCCGGTGAGGAACTAGTTCTTGAAAGAGGTGGATTGCACGTGATGCTTATGCGCCTAAAGCAAGATCTTGCAGAGGGAGACAGTGTAGCTATTACTTTGAATTTCAAGAAAGCTGGCGAAGTTAATTATAAAGTACCTGTTCTAAAATCAAACGACTAAGACAAAACTTCCAGAACTGAACTACCGATGCCTACAGCAATTTGGTAGATAGTTACGAGGATAAGTAGAAGAAAAATCCTACTCATTAAAAATTTGATAAAAGAAAAGCCTCAACCATACTATGATTGAGGCTTTTTAATTTCAGCTTTTAAAAGCTACTTCTCTTTTTAGTGAGAAGCGAAAACACTTGTTGTACCATCTTTTGCAACAAGGTACACATCATAAGGCTGAGGATTTGGACCTTCCATACCAGGAGAACCAATTGGCATACCAGGAACGGTAAGGCCTAAAGCATCTGGATTTTCGCGAAGTAAACGTTGAACATCTTCAACAGGTACATGACCTTCAACAAAATAACTACCAACAAAAGCGGTATGGCACGACTCAAAACGAGCAGGCACTCCAACATTCTGTTTAACAGTCATTAGTTCAGTAGTTGGTTCTTCAATCACGAAAAACTCTGCCTTATTCATGTGGCTAGCCCATTTGGTGCAGCAATCGCAACCAGGGTTTTTATACATAACCACTTCAATTTTTCCTTCGGGAATGTCGATAACATTACTCTGGGCTTTTGGCCAAAAAAGGAATGCGACTACGCCAAGTGTGAAAATGGCGCCGATCACTAAAATTTTACTATTACTCATAATTTCGATATTTAAATTCTTAAAAATTAAAGTTAATCAACTTCTTTGTGAAAATGTGCAAAAAAGGGATTAATTATTTCCTCAATCGTCGAGGGATATTTTGGAAAGGTGTTTTGAATTCAGCACTACATTTATTGAGCTAAATGCCATTGCAGCTTCTGCAAGTAATGGATGTAAAAACCCTAGTAAAGCTAATGGAATCATAATCAAGTTGTAGAAAAATGCCCAAAATAAGTTCTGCTTAATTTTTTTGAATGTAGCGTTACTCAAATTAATAGCTCTAATTAAACCTGTTAAGCTTCCTTTTACGAGTACAATATCGCCAGATTCAATAGCAACATCGGTTCCCGTTCCCATAGCAATTCCGACATCGGATTGCACTAAAGCCGGCGCATCATTAATTCCATCGCCAACCATAGCAACAACTTTACCTTCGGCTTGAAGCTTTTTAATCACTTCTGATTTTTCGTTGGGCATCACTTCTGCAATAACTTTGTCAACGCCCACCTTATCACCAATGGCTGTGCCCGTTTTGGCGTTGTCTCCTGTAAGCATAATTACATATAGACCTTTCTTTTGCAATGCAGAGATGGCTTGGGTGCTGTCGTCTTTAACTTCATCGGCGATGGCAATAAGGCCAATTATCTCTTGCTCTCGTGCAATAAGAACTACAGTTTTGGCTTGTTCTTCCAGTTTCTCTTTTTCTGTGATGATGGAATCCGAAACCGAAATTCCTTCCGAAGTCATCATTGAAGTGGTGCCCACTCGAATTAACGTACCATCAACTTTAGCGTGCACACCCTTTCCAGTTGTAGAGTTAAACGAATCTGTAGTAAGTAATGATATGGATTGGTTGGTAGCAAAATTTGAAACAGCCTGAGCTAAAGGATGTTCTGAATTATGTTCTACCGAAGCTGCGTAAGCAATCAGCTCTTTATTTGATATATTTACAAAAGGAATAACGTCAGTAACTTCAGGCTTCCCTTTTGTGATGGTTCCAGTTTTATCCAACACAATAGTATCCACATCTTTCATTATTTGGATGGCTTCGCCTTTGCGAATCAAGATTCCATTTGCTGCTCCTAGTCCAGACCCAACCATTAGAGCTGTTGGAGTTGCAAGGCCAAGTGCACACGGACAAGCAATAACCAACACCGCGATAGTGGAGTAAAAAGCTAACGCTGTTGAGCTCCATTCAGGGTTTACCCAAGGAATAAATGAGGAGGCCCAATCCACAATTCCTCCAAAAAAGTCAGGGAAAGTAAGCCATGCTGCTAAGTTCAAAAGCGCCATTCCTAAAACGATAGGTACAAAAACAGCCGTAACTTTATCAGCGAAAGCCTGAATTGGAATTTTGGAACCTTGCGCTTCTTCAACCATACGGATTATTTGGCTGAGGAAGGTATCGCTCCCAATTTTGGTAGCTTTAATTTTTAAAGCGCCGGTTGTGTTAAGTGTCGCACCAATAACTAAATCAGAAACTGTTTTGTTAACTGGCATCGATTCGCCCGTGGCAATAGACTCATCTACACTACTTTCGCCTTCCATAACTTCGCCATCGGTAGGGATTTTCTCGCCAGGGCGAACAACCATGATGTCGCCCACTTTCAGTTCTTGCATGGGAATTTTAACTTCGCTTCCATCTCTAAGAACAGAAGCTTCTTTAGCACCTAATGTTAGTAACTGGCGGATTGCTTGAGATGCACTACCTTTTGCTTTGGTTTCAATAAAACGACCAGTAAGATGGAAGGCCATAATCATCCCTGAAATCATCGCAAAACTTTGAAATTCTGGCGCATATCCAAAAGCGTTTAGCAAGGTTACAAAACCAGTTGAAAGCGCAGCTAGCGTTCCCATCGCAATGAGAACGTCCATATTTGGACTAAGGTTTTTGGAAGATTTAAAGGCGCTAATCATGGTTTCATGACCAGGAACCGCAATCACAAAAGATGAAAGGAGAATCATTCCGATTTCCATTCCTGCTTGTCCGAGAAACATAAAACCGAAAAGCCACATGGGGAGCATCCACAGAATCATTGGGATAGTAGCTGCCCAAGACCAAACCATGTTTCGTTTAGCTGTGCGGAGCTTTCTTTCTTCTCTTTCTTCTATAAGCTCCGCTTTTGATTTCGCATCGGAGGCTTCTGGAATGAGTCGATAACCCGCTTTAGAAACGGCTTGCTCAAAATCTTCAAGAGCAAGATCGCCTTCATATTCAACCAAAGCGGTGTCGGTTGCAAAATTAACCGAAGCCGACTTCACACCTTCTAAAACCTGAAGTTGTTTGTCTACTGCGTTTGAGCAACCGGCGCAATGCATGCCTTCGATTTGCAGAGTTACCTTTTTCATAATGATCCTCTCTTTAGGTAGAATGGAATATTTGTTACTGCGCTAGATATCCAGCGCCTTGAATAGCTTGTTTACATTCAGAAATTGAAACTTTGTTCGAGTCAAACTCAACCATTGCCGTTGCTGATTCTAAATCAACAAGGGCTTTTTCTACGCCATCAAGTTCCGTAAGTGCTTGTTGAACGGTATTCACACAACCGCTACATCCCATGCCTTGAATTTTTAGTGTTGCTTGTTCCATATCAGTTTATTGAGGTTAAAAAGTTGACTAAATGTACCGATTCGCCAATCCCTTAAAATGCTGAATTGTGATAGATGTTTATAGAATTTAGTGGTTGTTGTAGATGTTGTTTAACCTATTGACAGGTCTAATAAATTAAACAACCCTTAAAGTCATTCAGATCCCGAAGTTTCGGGACGATGAAACTTCAAAGCTATTAAGAAGCAATTATTTTATTCGCGGGTGATAACTGACCTTGCCGTAACATTATTTCATTGTTCGTTATCACACTCATATCGTTAAGGGTTGTACTTTTACCCTCGTTCCGTAGCTCCATCATTATTTAGACTTTCTCTCGTTCCGTAGCTCTGCTGCGGAATGCCGCTTGGAAGCTCCTGCTTCCTTTAGCCTTTATATTATTTCTTTGGTCGCTATCACACCTACCTCATTGGAGTAGATATTAGGAGTTCGGTCATCCCGAATTTATTTCGGGATCTTACGAAAAGGCTTGTGAGTTGAATAGAGTAATTACGTTCAATAAGGTTTCCCTCCAAGAAGAATTATAGATTTTTGAAGATTCTTCGTCCCGAGGCTTCGGGATCTGAATGACTGTCTCCGCTTTTATCATTCAATATGTCCTCATTCTTAGCGGGAAAAATCACAGCATCCAAAACCGAACACTCTTTTCATATTCCTTGTTATATTGTTTCAAATTAGAGTTATATCTGAGTAACAGGATTTTTTAAAGAATGAATCAGCATTTCCACATAAAAAACATGGTGTGTAATCACTGTGCTGAAGTTTTAAGAGAGAAATTAATCGAAGCAAATTTCGAAGTTGAAAAAATAGAGCTTGGGGAATTGACCTTATCTGAACCTGTTTCTCCCGAGAAGCGTGATGAGCTCATGAGTGTTATTAAAGACAATGGCTTTGATGTGATTAGCGACCAAAGCAGCAAGCTCGTTGAGCAGGTTAAGCAGCTTATCATTCAGTTAGTTCGCTCCGACATCAAATTGGAAAGCAATCTCTCCGACTATTTAACCAAAAAGGTTTATAAAGACTATCAGCAATTAAGTCGCCTCTTTTCTAGTGTGGAAGGAAAGTCGGTTGAGCGCTATTTCATTCTCCAGAAAATTGAACGCGCTAAAGAGCTCATCGTTTATGGGGAAAAGACCTTCAGCGAAATAGCTTTTGAATTAGATTATAGCAGTCAGCAACATTTTTCGCGACAGTTTAAAAAAGAAACAGGTCTATCTCCTTCTCATTTCAAAGACATCAAAGAAAATCGTCGGATTTCTATCGATCAGATTTAGACAGATTTATCCTCATTCCTTTACAAAAAGGTGCACATTATAAACAGAATGGTGTAAGAGTCGAAAGCGATAAAGCCGTAATTTGGGTTTGTACATTAAACCATAATCCAGATTAATGATCGCACTTTTAAAAAAATACAAAGAGATCTCAGCGGGCTCAGTCTTCCTGATTGGCGCATTGCTTGTAGAGTATGTATTTGAGTTTCCGAATAACAATTATGTGTATTTACCGCTGTACGTGATTGCCTATTTATTTGTAGGCGGACCTGTTTGGATGCAAGCATTTTCATCTATCCGAAAAGGAAATATTTTTAGCGAGTTCTTTTTGATGGGAATTGCTACGGTTGGGGCTTTTGTTTTGGGCGAATATGCCGAAGGTGTGGCGGTAATGTTTTTCTATATGATTGGGGAGCACACTCAGCACGGAGCGGTTCATAAAGCAAGACATTCAATCAGTAAACTGCTCGATCAGCAACCTGATTCTGCTACTGTAGAAAGAGATGGAATAGAAATAGAAGTCCACCCATCGGAAGTACAAATTGATGAAGTAATTTTGGTGAAACCCGGTGGTAAAGTTCCGTTAGATGGCGAATTGGTTTCGGAATCTGGTTCGTTCAACACCGCTGCTTTAACGGGAGAATCGAAACCCGTAACGGTTAGCTCTGGCGATAGTGTGTGGGCAGGTTCCATCAATCAAAACAGCTTGGTAAAGATTAAAGTAAAAAGTGCGTTTAAAGATTCTAGACTCGCCAATATTTTAAAACTCGTGCAGGAGGCAAGTCAGCGCAAAGCACCTACGCAACGTTTTATGGCAAAGTTTGCCAAAGTATACACGCCCATTGTAGTTTGGTTGGCGGTTGCACTTACATTTCTACCGTTTCTTATTGTGGATGAATACGTATTCCAAGATTGGTTTTATCGTGCACTAATTTTCTTGGTGGTTTCTTGTCCATGTGGGTTGGTGATTTCCATTCCGCTTGGTTACTTCGGGGGAATTGGAGCGGCTTCACAAAACGGCATTCTGCTAAAAGGCTCCGACTTTTTGGATCAACTTCGCAAAATGGACACGTTATTTTTGGATAAAACAGGAACACTCACTGCAGGTACTTTTGAAATCCAGAATGTTAAACCGGCGAATAATTTCACGGAAGAGGAATTACTGAAAGTGGCCGCTTCTCTAGAAAAGTATTCTTCGCATCCCATTGCTAAAGCCATTATACAAGGAGCTGGCACACAAAGTTTTTACGATGTGGAGCAACAAGAAGAAATTCCTGGTAGGGGATTAAAAGGAAGGGTGAACAACGAAGACGTTTTAGTTGGGAAAGCTGAGTTGCTAATCCAAGCTGGGATTGAGTTCTCTCAAGAAGAATTCACACAGCCATACACCTTTGTGCATGTTGCAGTGAATGGTGTGTATTCTGGCACAATAAGCATTGCTGATAGCATTAAAGAAGATGCAAAACATGCCATTGCAACGCTCAGAAAACAAGGCGTAAAGAAGATTGTGATGCTTTCTGGCGACAACCAAAGAGTGGTGGATTATGTAGCCAACGAGCTGGGAATTAGCGAAGCGCATGGTGGCTTATTACCTGATGGCAAATACGCATATGTTGAAAAAGCACTTGGCGAAAATACCGTAGTCGGTTTTGTGGGCGATGGCGTAAATGATGCACCTGTAATCACTTTAGCAAATGTAGGCATTGCGATGGGCGGTGTTGGCTCCGATGCAACCATCGAAACTGCGGATGTTGTTATTCAAACAGATCATCCTTCCAAAATTTCACTTTCAATAGAAATTGCACGTTTTACGCATCGCATTGTTTGGGAAAACATCGTTTTTGCACTCGGTATCAAAGTGCTGGTGATGGGCTTAGCAACCTTTGGAATGGCTAATATGTGGCTAGCCATTTTTGCTGATGTGGGTGTGGCTTTAATTGCCATTGCTAATGCAATACGAGTTCAGAATAAATTCTCAGAGAAAAAAGTACACCTGAGTTTTAGAGAAGAAGTACCCGAAGAGCACAAGCAAAGTTCTTGTGAAACCTGCTGGTCATAGATAATCTAAAGAACTTTTAGGTTACCAAACACCTTCAATGCCTTTGCGGTCTGGGTTGTTTAGTTTTTGATACTCGCTCATACTCAACCCTGTTAGTTCTTTAAACTGACGTGAAAGATGCTGAAGGTTTTTGTATCCGAGCTTGTAAGCAATTTCACTAAAAGAGAGCGTGGTGTCTTGGGTGAGTTCTTTTGCCTTTTCAATTTTTAGGCGAATGAAAAACTTCTCTATGGTAATTCCTTCATGCTTAGAAAAAGTACGAGAAATAGAAGCGTAGCTTTTAGCTAATTCTTTGGAGAGATAATCGGATAGCGAGATATCTTCTAAACCATTTTCATCCAATAATGCCAATAAAGAGTGCTTTATCTTTTCGCTGAGTACAGATTCTGGTTCTTCAATTAGCCCAAAGTTGAAGCGTTCTAACTCTTTTTCAATTTCTTTTAGAGTTGGATGATCTCCATCTCGAGAAACTTCGGCATAACCCAGCTCAACATGCAACACTTTAAGTCCTAGTGCTGAAAGCGCTGTCTCAATGACTAAACTACAGCGCGAGCAAACCATGTTTTTTATATGTAGGGAGATTTTTTCTGGCATTTCAGAATGTTAGAGATTGAGGAATATTCTATAAGTTTATAACCATGTCTAGCTAAATTTTCATTCCAAGCCAAAACAGGCATCTTAACTTTCACAAAGTTATTGAACGGAACTAAACAACCAGAGTATAATTCTTTTCAGTCATAGATTTGGGATCCCGTTAGTAAGTTTCCCTCCTTGGGGAGGGACAGATTTCATACTTGTGGGAAATCAGGGTGAGGACTCTTTGTCCTAGCTTATAAAAAAACTCCTAAAACAAACTCAAGCCCATCGTCGAACTTCATCTTTATATTCTAAAAATTCTTCGTCAAATTTTTGTTCTAACACAGTCTCTTCGGGTTTAATCTGAAATTGATTCATGTAGTAAACGAATAGTGGGAGTATGAGAAACCCGAGTAAACTTCCCCATTTAAAAGCGGCTGCACTTAAAACAATGAGTAGGGCAAAATACATGGGATTTCGCGAGAAAGTATAAATACCTGATGTCACAAGAGCGGATGTGTTATTAGGTTTGTGAGGGTTTACAGTCGTCAACTTTCTTCTGAATTCAACTATGCCAAGAACCCCAATCAAAGCTCCAATAACGAGTATGATAATAACGATTCCAGTTTCAATCTTGAAGTTTAGTCCTTCAATAAAAGTCCATTGGTTTACAACCCAAATCAATCCTAAACAAACAAGGAATACTACCACTGGTGGAATTTTTAGTTCAAAATATTTCATTAAAAAATCAGTGTTTGATTGGTTGGTTTATAGATAGTTTATTTGGACTCTAAGCTCTTTCAGCATAACGGAGCTTTCAAAAGGCAGGTAGAATATCCCTAAATGTGGTGGTTTCTACTTATACAATTCTGACTATTTGTTATATAAAAAGGTGATTTCTTTGTGCTGGAATTTCAGTCCAATTTCATGAAAAGCACTTCCCAGTAGATTAAATGGCGATTATCGAATGAAATAAGATTATGTAAGGTATGTCAAAAAGAGGTGGTAAATAATATTGTATTTCTGTTGGTCAGCTAATTGATTACTTTTTGGTGTGAAAAAATTACGAAACATATCTCAGATACTATCGGCCGTACTCGGTTTTAGTTTTCTTATTGGCATCTTGCCTTCTATGGGGCTTTCTGCAAATCCCATGGAATTATGCGAGCAAATGATGGAGATGGGTACAATGCCATCTAGTGCTATGAATCATGATTCTATGATGGATGATGATTGTCCGATGACTACTAGCCATGAAGGCATGCCTTCAAATTCTGACGATTGTGTGTTTCTTACCGATTGTTGTATAATTAGGGCAACAGCACCAGCCACGATACCAGTTCCTTCAACGGTAAAAATTAGTCCAGTTCAGGTGTTGTTTGCGATTTTAAGCGTAGACGAAAACGTATCTTCGGTTTCAGAAAAGCCAATTCCAATCCACCTCTCCAATTCCTATTCGCCTCCACTACTCTTTCTGGCGAACTCTTCTTTCTTGATTTAGAACACTTCGAATTTATCGGTTTGAACCAATCCTAGCGGGAGAAATCCGCAGTTGGGTTAGCGGTCCAAACTTTAGAATAAATCAAACTGTGCGAGCAGTCCATCGAAGTATTTCTAACTCAGTAAATCATGCTTAATAAAATTATTCGCTTCTTTTTAGAGAACAAGCTAGTTGCTCTATTACTACTTTTAGCACTCGTTTTTTGGGGAATAGCGACCTCACCGTTTGCTTGGAATCTAAGTTTCATCCCAAACGACCCTGTACCTGTTGATGCAATTCCGGATTTGGGAGAGAATCAGCAAATTGTATACACCGAATGGACTGGCCAATCTCCACAAGATGTGGAAGATCAAATTACCTATCCATTAACAACTCAACTTCTCACAGTTCCAGGCGTTAAAACCATTCGTAGCACTTCCATGTTAGGTGTTTCGAGCATCTTTGTGATTTTTGAAGAAGGCGTAGAATTTTATTGGAGTCGCTCTCGTATTCTCGAAAAGCTAAATTCGTTGCCCGCAGGAACGCTTCCTAGTGATGTTCAACCAGCGCTTGGTCCTGATGCCACCGCACTTGGGCAAGTTTTTTGGTACACCTTAGAAGGGCGAAATGAAGAAGGAGAACCTGCAGGCGGATGGGACCCTCAAGAATTACGAAGCATCCAAGATTTTTATGTGGGCTACGCTCTTTCTGGAGCCAGCGGAGTTGCTGAAGTTGCACCCATTGGTGGCTACGTAAAAGAATATCAAGTTGATGTGAATCCCACAACGCTTCAAGTGTATGGAATTAGCCTAAACGAAGTGTACCAAGCTGTTAGAGAAAGCAATGCCGAAGTTGGGGCAAGAACCATAGAACTAAACAACGCCGAATATTTAGTTCGTGGATTGGGATATATAAAAAGCACCGAAGATTTAGAAGAAGCCGTAGTTAAAGTGGTGAATAATATGCCCATCAGAATTAAAGATGTGGCTTTTGTAAGCATGGGACCTGCAATGCGGCGTGGAGCTCTAGATAAAGCTGGCGCAGATGCGGTAGGCGCAGTGGTGGTGGCAAGGCAGGGCGCAAATCCACAAGAAGTGATAAACAACATAAAAGCGAAAATCGCAGAGCTTTCAACAGGGTTGCCTTCTAAAAAATTGGCAGACGGAAGCACTTCAAAAGTTACGATTGTACCGTTTTATGATCGCTCTGAATTGATTGCCGAAACACTAGGTACACTAGAAGAAGCACTGACGCTCGAAATCCTGATTACCATTATTGTGATTGTAGTGATGGTAATGAATCTAAGAACGTCGTTTCTGATTGCAGGAATGTTACCAGTAGCGGTACTCATGACATTCATCGCGATGAAATATGCTGGAGTTGACGCCAATATTGTAGCGCTTTCGGGGATAGCCATCGCCATAGGAACTATCGTGGATATGGGCGTAATCCTTTCGGAAAATATGCTCAGGCATATGGAAGAAAAAGCTGAAGGCGATTCACTACTAGAAGTTATTTACAACGCCACAACTGAAGTTGCATCAGCAGTGATTACGGCCGTTTCTACAACTATTGTAAGTTTCTTACCAGTGTTCACGATGATTGCTGCCGAAGGTAAACTATTCAAGCCACTTGCTTATACCAAGACATTCGCGCTCATAGCTTCCATTATCATTTCAATAACGCTAATTCCTCCTTTTGCACACTGGGTATTTTCAATAAAAATCAGCAACCGAATTGTGAAGATAGTCTGGAATGCTGTACTAGTTCTGGCGGGAATCGTTGTTTTATTTGTTGGACCTGTTTGGGCCGGGCTAGCATTACTCGGTTTTGGAATAATTAATGGTGCACCCGTTTTCTTCCAACATAAGCAGATTCAAAAAACGTCCTTTTATAACAACCTACTCAGCGTAATAGTAGTTACTTGGTTACTTACGCAATACTGGTTGCCACTTGGACCAAGTGTTGCGCTAATCTGGAATCTGTTTTTCGTAATTATACTGATTGGGAGCATCTTAGCTATGTTTTGGTTGGTTATTCGCTATTACCATAATCTCATATCTTGGTGTCTAGATCATAAAATTGCGTTTCTATCTATTCCATCGTTTCTGGTTTTATTCGGAATAGTTATTTGGCTAGGCTTTTCGAGAGTGTTCGGTTTTGTGGAAAGAAGCTTTGAAAGTGTTGGTTGGGATATTAAAACGACCAGTGTTTGGAGCGCTACATCACATACTTTCCCAGGTTTAGGGAAAGAGTTTATGCCGGCTTTAGATGAAGGCGCTTTTTTGCTGATGCCAACAACTATGCCTCATGCAGGAATAGAAGAAGCTAAAGACGTGATGCAGAAGATTGACATTTCAGTGGCCTCCATCCCCGAAGTAGAAACCGTAGTTGGTAAAATGGGACGAACGGAATCCGCGCTAGATCCCGCTCCAATTTCCATGTTCGAGAAAGTGGTTATCTACAAATCAGAATACAAAACCGATGAAAACGGACGAAGAGTTCGCTTTAAGGTTGATGACGCCGAAAATTTTGTTCGTGATGAAAACGAAAACCTCATCCCCGATGCAAAAGGAAAATATTTCCGCCAATGGCGAGATCACATCCATTCTCCTGATGATATTTGGAATGAAATTGTGGCCGCATCTAAGCTCTTAGGCACAACATCTGCTCCAAAACTGCAGCCTATTCAAACACGATTAGTGATGCTTCAATCAGGAATGCGGGCGCCAATGGGAATTAAAGTTAAAGGCTCCAGCTTAGAAACGATTGAAAAATTTGGGCTCCAACTTGAGGAAGTTTTGAAAGATGTTCGCGGAGTTAATACTCCTTCTATTTTCGCGGATCGAATAGTTGGAAAACCTTATCTGGAAATTAACTGGGACAGAGAAAAATTGGCCCGATACGGACTTTCAATGCAAGATGCCCAACAATTTCTGGAAGTTGGAATTGGTGGAAAAAAAGTATCAACCACAGTGGAAGGAAGAGAGCGTTATCCGATTCGAGTTCGCTATGCAAGAGAATTACGAGATAGTCCCGAAGCAATAGCGCGAATGCTCATTCCCACAAAACAGGGCGCGCAAATTCCGTTAGAGCAATTGGCAAGCATCGAGTATAGACAAGGGCCACAAGCAATTAAAAGTGAAGATACCTTTCTTATCGGCTTCGTGATTTTTGATAAACTAGATGGATTTGCGGAAGTAGAAGTTGTAGATAATGCTCGAAATCTTATTTCAGAATACATCGAAAGTGGTCAGCTGACAGTTCCAGCAGGGGTTAGTTTTGAATTTGCTGGAAACTACGAGAATCAAGTTCGCGCGGAAAAACGATTAGGCATCATTTTGCCCATCGCTCTCTTCGCCATCTTCTTGATTATGTATTTTCAGTTCAAATCCGCGGCAACAACAGGAATGATATTCACGAGCATTTTTGTGGCTTGGGCAGGCGGATTTCTATTGCTCTGGCTATACGGACAAACGTGGTTCTTAAACATCGATCTTTTCGGGCAGAACTTGAGAGATTTATTCCAAATGGGAACCGTCAATTTAAGTGTGGCTGTTTGGGTAGGCTTTATTGCACTCTTTGGAATTGCTTCGGATGGTGGCGTGGTAATGGCTACCTATCTCGATCAGCTTTTTGAGAAAGTAAAACCCACAACAAAAGAAGAAATCAGAGCCACAGTTATTGAAGCGAGTACACGCCGTATTCGTCCCACTTTGATGACAACCGCCACAACCATTCTTGCACTAATTCCAATTTTAAGCTCAACAGGACGAGGCTCTGACATTATGGTTCCGATGGCTATTCCAAGTATTGGGGGGATGATGTTGCAGATTGTGACCTTATTTGTAGTGCCCGTTTTATACGCTATTTGGAAAGAATTTCAATTGAAAAGGAGTTTGAAATGAGACGAATATTTCAACAAAAAAATAACACAATGGACATCCCGAAGAATAAGTTTTATGTCGTTTTCGTAGTCGTATTTATGAGTTTGTTTCCAATCTCAAATCTGAGTGCCCAATCTCTGCAAAGCTATCAGCAAGAGGCAGCTCAGAATAATCCAGAGTTATATGCTTTATTTCTGAACTATCGTTCGGCGTTGGAAGAGCGTTCGCTAACAGGAACACTACCAGATCCAGAAGTGGCATTTGCTTATTTCATCAGCCCTATCGAAACACGTCTTGGGCCACAAAAAGCTCGGATTTCGGTTACTCAGATGTTTCCTTGGTTTGGGTCTTTAGCAGACAATCGTGCTATTTCAATAGCAGAAGCTAAAGCTAGATTCGAAGAATTTCAGGAACGTAGAAATCGACTTTTTTACCAAATGGAAGAGCTTTGGGGAGAGCTGTATGTGATAGATCGAAATATCGAAAGCGTAAAAGGGAATCTTTCCATCATAAACACATTGCTTGAGTTGAGTCTTCAGCAATACGAAAATGGTCTTACTTCCCAAGTAGATGTTCTTAGAGCGCAAATTGAGCAAGAAGATTTAAAAACCACACTTGCACTCCTTCAGGATAACAGAAGCCTTCTTATTCAGGAATTTAATGAGTTGAGAAATATGGAGCCAAACGACAAAGTAGATGTTCCATCAGAATTAACAATCACAGAAGAATCGTTTGATTATGAAGTTAGCCAGATAACCCAAAATCCAAGCTTGTCTAAACTTCGATATACAAAAGAAGCTTCTAGCAATGCTGTAGAGTTGGCGGCAAAAGAAGGCAAACCAGGATTTGGAATCGGTTTTGATTACATCGCCACAGGAAAACGAACCGATGTAGTTGGATTAGCGAATAATGGGCGAGACGCATTAATAGCTCGGGCGAGTTTTAGAATTCCTCTCTTTAGAAATAAATACAACGCCAATGTACGCCAAGCAAAGTTGAATTTAAGTTCCGTTCAACAAGATATAACAACGCTAGAAAATCAACTTGAAACCAGTTTTTTAACTGCTCAACGAGATGTGAAAGACGCCCAGCGCAGATTTGAATTATACAATGAGACACAGATTCAACGCATTGAGCAGGCTATTCGAATTCTGACAGATGCCTATTCAACAAGCAATGCTGGATTCGAAGAAATATTACGATTGCAACGCAAATTGCTGGACTACCAATTGAAGCGAGATCAAGCCAAAGCGGATGAATTTAGAGCAATGAGCTATATCCAGTATCTAAATGGTGTAAACAACATCTCACCAAACGAAATTAATTACTAAACCATCTACCTATGAAAAAGTTAAAAACATACTCCATTTATTTAGTTATTGGGCTCGTTGGCATTACGTTGGGAGCGATATTCTTTGGAAATTCAGCGCCAGCCACGCAAAGCATAGATGAGCACTTAACGGAAACACATACCGACGAGGAAGGAAATATCGTATACAGTTGTAGTATGCATCCATCGGTTCGCCAAAATGAGCCAGGAAATTGCCCGATTTGTGGTATGAATCTCATTCCTGTAAACGACAATAATTCGGAGAGCGAAGATCCAGATGCAATTACAATGTCATTTGCGGCTTTAAAACTAGCTGAAATTGAAACCACAGAAGTTCGAACTAGCAATGCGCCAATCGAAGTACGTTTGCCAGGAAAAGTAGTAATTGATGAACGTGAAATTGTTCAAATTCCGGCGCATTTTCATGGTAGAATTGAACAGCTATTTGTCAATTTTACAGGAGAATATATAACCAAAGGAGCAAAAGTGGCTCGAGTATATTCGCCAGAGTTGTTCACTGCTCAAAAAGAACTTTTTGAAGCCTATACTGCAAAAGATAGTAACCCAACCTTATATCAAGCTGCAAGAAAGAAACTGATGAATTGGAAAATTCCACCAGCTCAAATTGATGAGATTTTAGCAAACGGAACTCCTGATTCTAATATTGATATCCATGCACATAAGAGTGGATATGTTTTGAAAAGGTTCGTTTCGGTTGGTGATCATCTAGTACGTGGTGATTTGATGTACGAGGTAAGCGAACTTAGCTCTATTTGGGTGCAATTTGATGCGTATGAGTCAGATCTAGGGAGTATTTCCAAAGGAGACGAAATCACATTTACGATTCCATCATTACCGGGTCGTACCTTCACTTCAAAAATCGATTTTATTGATCCAATTCTCGACAACTCTTCTAGAACGGTGAGAATTAGAACGAATATTCAGAATAAAGATCTTAATCTGAAACCAGGAATGTTAGCAGAAGGAATAGTTCGAGGGAACAAGAGTTCTACTCCGGCGCTACTTGTCCCAAAGTCTGCTGTTATGTGGACGGGAACTCGCTCCATTGTTTATGTAGAAGTGATGGAAAGCGATAAACCCACTTTCAAAGCCAGAGAAGTTACACTAGGTAAAAGAATCGGCGATTACTACGAAATACTAGATGGACTAGAAGCTGGCGAAACCGTTGTCAAAAATGGAACCTTTAAAATTGACAGCGCTGCCCAACTTGCCGACAAACTTAGCATGATGAACAGAATCCCAGGCACAGGAGCAAATAGAACGGGGCATGAAGGTCATATCATGACTGACGAAATGAAAGCTGACGTGGTTTCTAAATCTGCATTCAAGGGGAAAGGAAATAGTAGGAAATTGGATGCGAAATTTGTTCCTGTAGAATTTAAACAACAGTTAACCGGAGTAGTTGACGCATATTTGGAACTTAAAGATGCACTCAATCAAACCAATCCCGAAGCTGCAATGCGGGCTGCGAAGCTAATAAATACTAAACTCACTGCGGTAGATATGAGTTTAGTACAAGGGGATTTACACATCCAATGGATGGCGCAATTAGGAAGTTTAAATAACAACTCAACTGCGATAGCTGCCGAAAAGAATATTGAAAAGCAAAGAACAGTATTCCTCTCGTTATCAGAAAAGCTTATAGAAAGTGTTAAAATTTTTGGGATTAATGGAGTGGTTTATCAGCAGTTTTGCCCAATGACAAACGGCGGTAAAGGCGGCTATTGGTTAAGTGATACCGAAGAAATTGCCAATCCATACTTCGGAGATAAAATGAATAACTGTGGCGAAACAATTTTAAAAATCGAATCATAATTTATAAATCAATTATATAATGAAACCGTACATATTTACACTACTAGCACTATTTCTAAGTGCCGTTACTATTCAGGCTCAAGAGAATAAAGAGCACGCTCATAATGATCATTTATCTACGCTGATAACTGAATACCTAGCAGCAAAAGATGCTTTGGTTGCCGATAATTTTGAAGTAGCTCAAAATCACATTTCGAACTTTACGAAAGAAGTGAGGTCTAATAATGAAATGAATGAACATAAAGAGCATCAAAAAATGCATGAGATTCATCACTCCACAATGCTTATGGCAGTAGAAAAAGCATCTTCCGCTAAGAATATTGGGGAGCTTAGAGGTTCTTTAGAAGGAATTACTACGGAACTGGTGAAAGCTGTTGAAAATCAGGGCTATAATAAAAGTGCTCTATTTGTACAGTTTTGTCCAATGGCGAACGATGGTAAAGGGGCTAAATGGATGAGTGATAAAGAAGAAATTAGAAACCCCTATTTCGGTAAGAAAATGCATAAATGCGGAGCAACAGTTAAAACTATAAATTGATTGAATTATGGAACATGAACACCATCACAACCACGAAAATGGGCACTCTGGCAATGATAAAAAGCATGTAGATCATAGTAATCATCATGCACACATGGCTCAGGATTTCTTAAAGCGCTTTTGGATATCCTTAGCTTTAAGTATACCTATAATTGCACTTTCTCCTATGATTCAGGGTTTTCTTGGATTAAGAGAGAGTTGGTCTTTTACGGGTGATATTTATGTTTCAGCAGTTCTTTCGAGCCTAGTATTCTTCTATGGAGGATGGCCATTTCTAAAAGGGCTGGTTGATGAATTAAAAAACAAGCAACCAGGAATGATGACGCTCATTGCTATCGCTATTACAACAGCGTATGTATACAGTATGTTAGTTGTTTTTGCGGTGGAAGGGAAAATATTTTTCTGGGAGCTAGTTACGCTGGTCGATATTATGCTTATTGGGCATTACATCGAAATGAAATCCGTAATGAGTGCTTCAAAAGCTTTGGAAGAACTAGCAAAGTTGATGCCTTCAGAAGCACATTTGGTTCAGGAAGATGGATCAACAAAAGACATAGCTCTAGAAGAGTTGAAGGTTGGAGATCGAGTACTTATTAAACCCGGAGAAAAAATTCCCGCGGATGGATTTGTAGTTAAAGGGAAAAGCGCAGTGAACGAATCTCTAATGACGGGCGAAGCAAAACCTGTTTCAAAAAAAGATGGAGATGAGGTTCTTGGGGGCGCCGTAAATGGTGAGGGCTCATTAACAATAGAAATAGATAAAACAGGGAAAGACTCTTTTCTGTCGCAAGTCATAAACTTGGTGCAACAAGCTCAAGACAGTAAATCCAAAACCCAAGATTTAGCGAATAGGGCAGCCTTTTGGCTTACAATCATTGCACTTGGTGCAGGGGCGATTACTTTTTTTGTGTGGACATTCTTTACCACTCAAGATTTTGTCTTTGCGCTAGAGCGTACTGTAACTGTAATGGTGATTACTTGTCCGCATGCACTTGGGTTAGCCGTTCCATTAGTGGTGGCGGTTTCTACAAACCTTGCAGCGCAGAATGGATTTCTAATCCGTAATAGACCAGCTTTCGAAGAAGCGAGGAACATTGGCGCCGTAATTTTTGACAAAACAGGAACGCTTACAAAAGGTGTTTTTGAAGTTACGGAGGTTTTGAATTTTACTGATGAATATGACACAGACAGATTATTAAAAATCACAGCTTCACTAGAACAAAACTCCGAGCATCCCATTGCTCAGGGAATTGTTAATTCAGCAGATTCATTATTTGAAGTAAATGATTTCAATTCTCTCACTGGAAAAGGAATTGAAGGAACTATAGAAGGACTTTCGGTGAAAGTAGTAAGTCCTGGTTATCTCAGAGAAAATGATATTGAATTACCAGATGATCAATATCAACAACTTTCGGAGCAAGGAAAGACGGTAGTATTTGTAATAATAGATGGCAAACTACACGGAGCAATAGCCTTGGGAGATACCATAAGGGAAGATTCCAAAGTGGCAATAAAACAACTTCACGAAATGGGTATTGAGTGCATTATGCTTACTGGAGATAACAAACAAACCGCAGCCTATGTTGCTAAAGAGCTAGGTTTAGATGAGTTTTTTGCAGAAGTATTACCGAATGAAAAGGCTGATAAAGTGAGGGAAGTTCAGAAACGCGGGTTAAAAGTAGCGATGACAGGCGATGGCGTGAATGACGCACCAGCTTTAGCTCAAGCCGACGTTGGAATTGCCATCGGAACGGGCTCTGATGTAGCGGTAGAAACTGGAGACATCATTCTTACCCAAAGTAATCCTAAAGATGTTGTGGCACTTATTTCACTAGCCAAAGCGACCTATAAGAAAATGGTGCAAAATTTATTCTGGGCTACAGGCTATAATGTTGTCGCAATTCCTTTAGCTGCAGGCGTACTATTTTCGTTTGGAATCATTCTTAATCCAGCTGTTGGTGCAGGTTTGATGTCGATAAGTACAGTAGTTGTTGCTGTGAATGCGCGATTACTAAAAATAGAACGATAACCATAATTAAATAAGAGACACGATGGAATTTATACCAGAATGGGCACCAAACTTACACCCCATGATTGTCCACTTCCCAATAGCACTGTTTATACTCGCTATTCTTATGGATGTGGCAGGCTATGTTCTCCCTAAAGATTGGTGGGACGAAAAGAAGAATTTAATATTATATGGGCTATCAGGAATTGCAGCAGTGGGAACTTATTTCTCAGGAAAGGAAGCTGCAGATAGTGTCTTTATTGAAGCTGGAACTCAAAATTTATTAACGGCTCATGCAGATTGGGCTGAGTACACTGTTTGGTTTATGGGATTATATGCCTTCTTGAGGATTGGAGTGTATTTTTGGAATAAATCTGAGCTAAAAATAATAAGAGGTGGGTTAACCTTGCTTTCATTCGTTGGGGCTTTTCTATTATTCCAAACGGGAGATAGAGGAGGGCAGATGGTTTATCAACATGGAGTAGGTGTTCAGGCTGTTAACTTAGATAACCAGGTACAGCACAATCATGAAACAGATCATGACGAATCTGTCGAAGATGCAGATGAACATGATGAATCAGAAGAGCACAGCCATGATGAAGGCATGGAAGAACATTCGGAAACTTCAGAAGAAAGTCATGATGATGTTTCAATAGGAAGTGCTACCGCTTTTAAAGTGTTAGATAACGGAAACTGGGAATGGAACATAGATAAAAATGCCCTTTCGGATTTGAAGAATAATTTCCATTGGTTAACAGGAAGTTTAGAAGAAGTAAATGCCGAAGCAGTAAAAACTACCAAAGGCAGTTATGCACTAATTTTGAGTGGAAGTAATTTAAATGGCTTTTTTGTAGGGCACGAATCCTATAAAATGGTTCAAGTAGATTATTATATAGACATTTCAACACTTAATGGAATAGTGATGCTGACAAACAATGTGCAAGACGAGCTTAACTTCGACTTTGTATCAATTTCTTCAAATGGTGCTGTTAAGCAAGGCCGAATGTTAAAAGGAAAGGAGGAAATATTTGAAGAAGGAACTACCGATGTTTCAAAACCTATGTTTGTTCGGGTTGTAGGAAATGGAACTCATTTTAGAGGTTATGTGGACAAAAAAATGATTGTTCACGGACATAGTGATGCTCCTAAAGCAGGTGGAGTAGGGTTGAAAATTAATGGGAGTGGGACCGTAGTTTTAGAGAAAATGAGCATGACCAAGCTTTAAAGTTAAATTCAAGTCTATAAACCAATAAAGAGTCTACACGATTATGAAAAAAATTATATTAATATTTCTTTTATTATCACCTTCTGGATTGATATATGCTCAGCATAATGATCAAAAAGAAATGATTTCTTCCGAAGAAACAGTAGCAGTAAAGAAAGTGCTGAAGGCTTACAAGAACGCCCTTGAAGCTTTGGATGTATCCGGCACAGAAAAGCTTTTTACTGAAAACTCAGCAATTTTTGAGAATGGGAGCCATGAAGGGACCTATAAGAAATACCTGGATCACCATATTGGACCTGAGTTAGGGCAGTTTAAGGAATTCTCTTTTAGTGACTACATGGTGGATGTGCAAATAGAAGGGAATGTCGCGGTGGCTTTCGAGACGTATAATTATAAAATCGTGACCGGAGGAGAGGAGAGTAGAACCATAGAAAGACAAGCGGTGGTTACTTCAGTACTCAAAAAAACGGAAACAGGTTGGAAGATTATGCAGAATCATGGCTCATCCAGAGCTATGAGAAACTAATTTATCTTCTTATACAGGATGATGGGAAAAAATAAAATGGCCAGAGTAATTTTTTGGGCATTTCTATTAAACACAATTTGGGAATTTACTCAATGTCTGTTTTTTTATGAGATGTGGAGTTGGGGATTTTTGAAAGCAACTCTTTGGATGTGGGGGGCGGTTTTTGGAGATATACTAATTGTGCTAGGCCTTTGGCAAGGATTGAAGAAATTGATTAAATCAACAGGTCTACTTCAAAAAACAGTGATAAAATACCTATTATTACTAGCACTAAGTTTTGGAGTCAGTATCTTTCTTGAATGGATGGCATTATACTTGGAGCTTTGGACCTATGATACAAGTATGCTTACTCTCTATGTATTTAATTACAATATTGGGTTGGCGCCGATTCTTCAGATTACTTTTTTACCCGTTCTGAGTGTTTATCTTACAGAAAATCATCAAATACCCTTTATCAAGTATAATAATGACACATAGAAAAAAAGTACTAAAACTATTTATTTTCGCTTTAATAGGAGTTTCATTTACTAGCTGTAATAAAGAAGCAAAAAAGAAGTCAGTCAGCTCAGAATCTATTTCCTTCAAAGAAAACAGATGGTTTACCGAACAACAGTTTGAAGTGGGAAAACAAGTGTTTGCTACAAATTGTGCTGCATGTCATGGCAACGTTGGTCAAGGGTTAGTTGAAAATTGGAAAAGGCCCGACGATGCGGGGAATTTTCCGGCACCACCTTTAAATGGAACCGCGCATACTTGGCATCACCCTAAGTTTGTACTTTTAGAAACCATCGATAATGGGGGTATTCCTCTTGGCGGAACGATGCCAGCATTTAAAGGAATACTTAATGACGAAGAAAAAGAAGCTGTAATAGCCTACATACAAAGTATGTGGGATGATGAAACCTACGTAAAGTGGTTAAAGATGGATAACATGGATTAACTATAAGGTAGTTGTGCTTCAGCTGTCATCGCCTATTTGATTTATACAACGAGTGTCACAAATCAGTAGTAGTTATTTTATTGGACAGTGAGGAGTGGCCTTTTTTGGTTTTGTGATTACTAACATAGCAAAAGTAATTATAGCATTGAACTAACATCAGACGCCATGGATGGATAAGAGTAAATCAAACTCTTAAGAGCGCTACTTTTGATTTTGCTTTTCATAGCTAATGCAAACAAATTAATGGTTTCTTCTACATGTGGACCAATTAAGTGTGCTCCTAAGACATAGCCGTCTTCACTTAATAATACCTTATAGGCATAGGTTGATTCATTAATTCTCTTTGCATTATACCAGTTTTCTGCTGAACCGGATTTTACTTGGTATGGAGTTTCTTTTTCCTGTAACTGTTTTTCTGTGAGTCCTACAGATGACAAAGTGGGTAATGTAAATACAGCGCTTGGCATTTCAGAATAATTAGGAACTTTAGAATTCCCACGAATTATGTTTGCGGCAACAGCATGACCCTCCATTACAGCGACAGGTGTGAGATTTAAGCCCAGACTTGCGGCTGAATCGCCCGCTGCGTAAACCGAAGAATTGCTAATGCTTTGGAGAAATTCGTTTACTACAATTCCCTTTTTATTATATGAAACGTTCGCCTTATCAAGCTGCAGTCCATCCAATTCGGGAACTCTTCCAGCAGCATTAACTACCAAGTTAGTGTTAATAGTTTTAGTAGCGTTATTTGAATTAACAACTACAGAAAAATCAAAGCCCTCTTTCTCTATGCGTACGACTTCTGATTCCAACTGAAGGTCGATGTCTAGATTTTTGGTAGCTTTTATAAGATGTTTTACGATATCCTGATCAAAGTTCTCTAAAGGCATATTACCGCGGTGGAAAATAGTTACTTTACTTCCCGCTCTTGCAGCTAGGTGGGCAAACTCTAAGGCTATATAACCGCCACCAATAAATGTGATATGTTCAGGTAGATGTTCGAGATCTAAGAATTCGGTACTGTTTATGGGTAGGTTTCCACCCGGAATATCTAGTTTAACAGGTCTCGCACCGGTACTAATGACAATTTTTCCTCCTTCAATAATTTCCTTTCCAATCTTAATGCTATTAGCAGATTCAAAACTTGCAGCACTATGATACATGTCAACCCCGTTTTTTTCATAATTCTTTTCGACACCGGGAGGCATTTTGGAAACAAAATCATTTTTATATGCCATAAGAGCTTGCCAATCAATAGCTATATCTCCGGTAATTCCAATGTTGTTCATTTTATTGGCACGGTCAATAATCTCAGCAGCACCTACTAATATCTTTTTTGGGTCACAGCCTCTTAAAGCGCAAGTTCCGCCATAAGGCCGTGAGTCAGTTACAGCAGTTTTCAAACCTTTTTGAGCACATTTGTTAGCTATGGTCATTCCAGCCATTCCTGATCCAATGATTATTACATCGTATTTCATAATTATTCAATCTTTGATTTCGATTTATTGATACTTCTAATTCCAAGTAACAGAATCCCAATAAAAAGAAGCAAAACAGGAATCAGAATATAATCTAGATAGGTTGTTAATGCGGCAAGCCCAAAAAAGGCAAATGCCCAAACAAGTAATGGGGTGAAGCAACAAACACCAGCTACTAAAACTCCCCATAATCCAATAAACGCATATTTATTTGATTTAAGGTCTTTATAATCCATAATTAACAGCAAATTGTGTCTTGCTGAATAGGTGGGCAGGCAACATCTCCGTATGAGCAAAACACGCAACAATCACCTTGTTTAGGTTTAGCTACCGCAGTACAAGAAGGACATTCCCAAAAGAATTGGCATGAATCCGTGGGCATAGTTTCTGTAGATTGGTTCCCGCAATTCGGGCAAGTAATGGTTGATTCAGGTATGTTAGTTGTCATGTCTAGTTTGTTAAGTTTGTAACTGTATAACCGGTTTTGTTTATAGCTTCAATAATATTTTCAAGATTGGTTTCTTCTTTATTAAATTTGATGGTTGCACTTTGATTCTCATAAGAAGTATTGACTTCAAGGACACCATGAACTCCCATTGCTGCATTAGAGACCGTAGCTTCACAACCTGTGCAAGTCATTCCTTTTATATTTAAGGAAGTAGTTTGCACTTGGCTTTCCTGAATATAGATGACCTTTTGTTCTTGCTTTGGGAAAAAAGCATCTGAGTAGTAAGGAAAAGACATTAGAACTATTGCAAATACGGTCACGACTCCTAAGAAGCTTTTTGTTTTCCAAAAAGAAGGATTTTCTTCGCAAGCACAAGTTGGATCCCAATTTGGTTTTAACTTCTGATACCATGCAAAACCAAGTATCAAAACAGTTAGTGCAATTAAATATGGACGAAAAGGGTCCATCCATGAAAAGGTAGAGGCTACACCGCTTATACCAGCTAAGAAAGCGGCAACAGGTGTAATGCAGCATAAAGAAGCAACAAATGCAGTAAAAAGCCCAGCACCTATCCACTTAGCATCTGAGTTATTTTTTGGGTCTTTCATGCAGCTAATACCTCAAGTAAATTATTATTTTTGATTTGTTCAAAACTTGAAGAAAGGATTTTTTTAAATGTTGGGTTTAAGGAATAAAAAATTACCTGACCTTCTCTTTTTGTGTCAACTAACCCTCCGTCTTTCAATTTTCTGAGATGTTGAGATATTGCAGGTATACTCATTTCCAAAATATCACCTAAATCACAGGGGCATAGCTTCACTTCATTATCTAACAAGAAGAGAATTTTAAGTCTTACATCGTTAGCTGCTAATTTTAAAATGTCCGTTAATTTATAAACAGAGTTTTCTACCTGATTTAAAGAGTCTATACATCTATTGATTTGAACCAAATCCGCAACATCACGGATACATTGTTGTTTACTCATAGTATCATTTTTTAGTTGTCTAGATTATATACTAAATTTAGTATTTAAGCAAATGCTTAAATATAGGATAAGCAACTATTACAAACTTACAATGGCTTTTGGTATCTCAAATCGAGTAATCTATTCCATATTAGTTCTTTGCTTTACGCTCATCGTTTTATATTATTAATTCCTTTCAAATTAATTTATACATCCGTGAGATTTAAAGCTCTATATCTATCAGTAGCAGTATTGTTGTTGGGTTCATCGGTAACAATGGCTCAAGTGTCTAAATTTAAAGCTGTTTTTATGGAGGCCAAAGAAAGTGGACAAGAAGTATTTGTAACCCTTACCAATGGAAATACATTTTCAGGTTTTGTAGAAACCGTGGACGACCAATCTGCTGGTGTAAAGACAAAAGATGGAGTATTTAATTTTAATTACGATAGAATTAAATCTGTAGAGATAGTAGATAGTAATAACCGAACAACAAGATGGTATAAAAATCCTACTGCTAATAAATTATTTATAACCCAAAGTGGTAGAATGGCAGATGCCGGTTCCGGCTACTATCAGAACACCTATATTTTCTTTTCAACACTTTCTTATGGCGTAACTAAAAATATTACTCTTTCTGGAAATTTTAGTATGATTCCAGGCTTAGATTTTAAAAATCAACTATTCTCAGGAAGTGCAAAAGTAGGAACAAATATAAGTGATAATTTATCCGTTTCTGGAACGGCGAGTTACTACTCAGTATTCGATTCAGACTATGGTTTTACCACTATTTTTGGAGCTACTACATACTCTTGGAATAGACTTGATCTTACAGCTGGTTTAGGTCTCGGAATTGTGGAAGAAGGGGCAACAGATTTGATAACTATTCTAGGTGCGCAATTCAGAGTATCAGAAAAATTTGCTTTAATATCCGAGAATTTTGTATTTCCTGATGGAGATGGCGGAGTAATTCCTGTTGGAGTGCTTGGCGGTAGATTTATTGGACAAACCATTGCTGCTGATTTGGGTTTTTTAATTGGCGATGATATTGGTGCAGTTGTTCCCTTTGTAAGCTTTACAGTTAAATTATAGAATTATGGATTCAAAGAAATTCACCTACGAAAACGATGATATTAAAGTAAGCTGGGATCTGAAACGGTGCATCCATGCCAAAGAATGTGTGCATGGTTTGCCTGAGGTTTTTGATATCACTAAAAAACCTTGGATTAATCCAGACGGCACTCAAGATATAGAGCAATTGAAAGCTGTAATCGAAAAATGTCCAACGGGAGCGCTGCATTATGAGCTCCTAAATGTAGAAGATGCTGAAGCAATTCCATCTGTAAATAAATTAGCTATCACCGAAGATGGTCCGATTTATTTAAGTGGTAACATCGTGCTTGCAAATAGTGATGATGAAGAAATAATGCGAGATACTCGGATGGCACTATGCCGTTGTGGTGCGTCATCCAATAAACCTTTCTGCGATAATTCACACATTGAAGCGGACTTTAAAGCGAATAGCTTATACAATCCTGAACGATTAGAGTTAGAGCCAACGGAAGTGTTAGATGGCGAGTTGACTGTAAAACTAGTGGCAAACGGCGCTTTTCTTGTGAATGGAAACTATGAAGTTGTAGGTTCTGAAAATTCTACAGAAACTGCAAAAAAGATGAGCTATTGTCGATGCGGTGCTTCTGAAAACAAACCATTTTGTGATGGTTCTCACCGAAAGATTGATTTTAAAGCATAATGGAAAGATCAAATAAACTCATTGCAGTTGGTGCTATCATGGCTGCATTGGCTGTTGCATTCGGCGCTTTTGGAGCACATGCAGTAAAAGATATGGTAAGCCTAGAACGTTTAGGGAATTGGGAAACTGCAGCGCAATATCACTTCTATCATGCCATCGCTCTCGTTTTAGTAGGACTTGTAGCTCGAGATAAAAACAGTTCTGCTCTAAAATGGTCGGGAATTTTGTTCTTTGCTGGAATTCTATTCTTTTCCTTTAGCCTGTATACATTGGCATTAACCGATATTACTTGGCTCGGGGCTATAACTCCGATAGGTGGTGTTGCATTTATACTTGGATGGCTTTTTCTAGCAAAGGAATGTATTCCTTCTAAAAAGGATTAATACTACAAAGTTATTAATCAAAATTTGAGCTTAGTATGAAAGCAGTTTGGAATGGCAAGGTAATCGCCGAAAGTGAAGACACTGAAATAGTTGAAGGCAACCACTATTTTCCTGAGGATTCAATTAAAAAGGAATACTTCAAAGAAAGTTCACATCAATCCGCTTGCCCATGGAAAGGAATGGCAAGTTATTATTCCCTAGAAGTGGACGGTCAAACGAACCAAAATGCCGCGTGGTATTATCCAGAGCCAAAAGAAAAAGCTTCACAAATAAAAAATTATGTCGCTTTCTGGAAAGGTGTTAAGGTAGAAAAATAGAGGCATTGTTAATCTTATTATCTTGGCGTTTGTTTCAACAAAGCTGTAGAGAAGGTAGTTTTGAGTTTGGGTGAAAATTATTTTAACATCGTTTGTGTATTTATATGCCCATGAAAATTATGTGGCCGAAGGTATTAATTGCGGGTTATCTCACCTATCTGCACAAATAAAAGATTCATAATAAGTAATGTTAAGATGATGCGTGTTTTAGTATGTTTTTGGTTGATTTTAGTATTGGGATGTTCACAGGAAACACTTCCTCCAGTGGATATTACCTATGATGTAAAGATTGAAAATGCTCGGATTGTAGATGGAACCGGTGGGGAGGCTTATCAAGGTGGCGTGCTGATAAACGACGGATTTATTGTGTATGTAGGCTCGTTAGATTTGTCCGCGTATCACGCAGAAGAATCAATTGATGCAAAAGGAAGAGTAGTTGCACCAGGTTTTATAGATCCACATTCCCATGGCAACGCCGAAGTAGATCCCGCTTTTAGAAACTTTTGGTCGATGGGCGTAACCACAATTTTATTGGGTCTCGACGGATCGAGCCCAGGAATTGCCAATCTTCCCGAATGGATGGAAAAAGTTCAACAGGCAAGTCCGGGTGTAAATATTGCCCATACTGTTGGTCACGGAACGGCCCGCCGGTACTCTGGCATTGGGCTTCAGCGTAATCCAGATAATGCCCAACTTGATAGTTTGGCTCATATTATAGACGCACAGTTGCGTGATGGCTCTTTTGGGGTATCAACAGGTATTGAATATATTCCTGGCATTTTTGCAAATCGTGAAGAATTAGCTGTTGTTAGCGAAGTAGTTTCGCAGTACGATGGTTTGATTTTGAGCCATATACGTAATGAAGACGAAGATCAGGTTTCTAATTCAATTCGCGAATTAATACAAATGGGACACGACGGAAATGCTCGTGTGCACGTGTCGCATATTAAAGTAGTGTTCGGAAATGAAGTTGCTGGAGCCGACCGGGTTATTGCAGTAATGGATAGTGCCCGTGTAGCAGGCGTTTCTATTACGGCTGATGTATATCCTTATGCAGCAAGTTATACTGGAATCGGAATTCTATACCCCGATTGGGCGCTACCGCCGAATGATTTTCAGGAAGTTGTGCAAACACGCCGACCCGAATTAGCTCAATATTTACGTGAACGGGTGCAACGTAGAAATGGACCATCAGCAACATTAATAGGAACGGCGCCATGGACTGGAAAAACACTTACCCAAATCTCAGAAGAAATGGGTAAACCCTTCGAAGACGTACTTATCGATCATCTTCCACCGAGTTCAGCAAGTGGAGCCTATTTTGTGATGAATATAGATGTGATGCGACAATTTTTGATGGACGCAAACGTGATAGTTTCGTCTGATGGATCGCCAACCATGGAGCATCCTCGGGGGTACGGCTCTTTCGCGCGTATTATTCGTCAATTCGTGGAAGAAGAGGGAGCTTTATCGTTGGAGGAAGCTATTTACAAGATGACGGGACAAACAGCAGAGCTACTTGGGGTTGATCGAGCACGAGGAGTCTCTGGTGCCCTAGAGTTTGCCCCCAGAGGAATATTGAAACCCGGTTTTGCCGCAGATGTGTTGGTTTTTAACCCGAGTCATATTGTGGATAAGGCGGTTTATGAAGAGCCACACCAGTATGCCATCGGTTTTGATTATGTTGTTATAAATGGGGAAATAGTGCAGCAAGAGGGTGAATTTACAGGTGCACGCCCAGGGGTTGTGCTGAAAAAGCGGTAACCGCATCAAAAGCTATTCAATTTCCAGATTATCCAATGTGCATGAATACTCAATACTACGGTCTAAGGTTCTCGGGTACGTAGCCATTCGAATAAACCCTGTTTCCTTGTTTACAACTTCCTCTTCATCCAAAGTTTTTAGCTCTATGATTTATCTCATGAGTAATATGAAGGCGGTATGTTGTCTATGAATGCTGAATAGGCACATTTTTATATGCTCTTCACATAATCTTCACATTACTCCCGTTTATTTGGACTGATTCTAAATAAAGTCACAAAAAAATTACGTGAGATATATCAAACACTTTCTTTTAGGAAGTATTTTGTGGGGGTTTACTATTTCTGCATTTGCTCAATCCGCAACTGTAAAAGGGCGAGTAACATCTGAGAAAGGTGCAGCTATTAGCCATGCTCAGGTGTATCTGTCAGAATCAAAATGGGCACTAACCGATGCAAGAGGTAATTTTTCGTTAACTGCAATTGCTGACGGAACGTACACTTTAAGAATTACAAGAATTGGTTACTCAGAATACAACCAAGTCCTGGAATTAAAAGCTGGAGAGAATTTAACTCTTGCTATCCAATTAGAGGAAAAGGTGTATGAAGAGAGGCCCGTAGTTGTAACTGCTTCTCGAACACAAAAAGATTTAGAAGATGTAAGTGTTCCCATCACTGTTATAGATAAAAGTGAGATTGAAAGTTCGGGTAGTTTAAGGCTCAGTGACGTTCTTAATGAGCAAGTTGGACTAAACATCGTTTCAGATCATGGAACGGGAATTCAAGTACAAGGCTTTGACCCAGAATACACGCTTATTCTTATCGATAATCAACCAGTTATTGGTCGTACAGCGGGAACGCTAAATTTAGATCGCCTTGCTGTTGGTGATGTAAAGCAGATAGAAATTGTTAAAGGCCCATCCTCGGCATTATGGGGAAGTGATGCGCTTGCGGGTGTAATTAATATAATTACTGAAAAAGGAAAAGATCCTTTTAGCTGGAATACTACGGGAAGATATGGCTCGAATGAATCGTACGATGCGTCGTCAAATATGTCGTTTAAGTCAGAGAAGCTAAGCGGTCGCTTTTTTGGTAATGTAAATGGTTCGGAAGGATACGACTTAAACAAGAATACCTTGGCACCTACTATTCCATCATTTCAGAATTATACTATTTCAAGCGGAGTGGATTACCGACTCGCAAAAACGGCAACAATAGGTATAAGTGGTAGATATTATAAAGAAAGCCAAAACTATAAAGATGAAATAACAGAATCGGGCTCTAATAAGAAATTAGATGGGGAAGACTCTCAAGTTGATTATAGTTTAACACCAGAGCTAAAACTGTACTTTGGTAGCAAGCAATACTTTGAGATTACATCGTTTTTAAGTCGCTTTAAAAATGAAAATAATTTGAATTTCTCTGAATCTGGAGACATTTATTTCACCGACTCTTTCGATCAAACCCTAAAGAAATTCGAAGTTAAAAGTTCCACGTTTTGGAGTCCAGAACAAACTACAGTGTTTGGGACTGGATTGAATCGTGAAGGGTTAAACTCGGATATTTATGCCTCAGTACCTAGTTTTGATAGCTATTTCGCTTTTGGCCAGCATGAGTGGCGACCTTCAGATAAGTTGTCTTTAACGGGTGGATTTAGGTTTGATATGCATAGCGAATATAAATCGCAATTAAGCCCCAAATTTTCGGGGATGTTTAAACCCAATAAGGTTGTTCATATAAGAGCTTCTATAGGAGGCGGTTTTAAAGCTCCAGACTTTAGACAACTGTTTTTAAATTTTACGAATCCGTTAGCTGGCTATAGCGTCTTTGGCTCTTCTACTGTAGCTGAAGGAATACAGACTTTTCAAAACAATGGGCAGATAGCTGAACTATACTTTTCTCCACAACAAATCGAAGAGATAAAGGCGGAACATTCGTTCTCTTATAATGCTGGCTTAGATTTATTTCCCACCGATGAGCTACAACTTCGATTAAATTTATTTAGAAATGACGTTAGGGATCTTATCGAAACACAGCGAATAGCCACAAAGACGAACGGGCAAGCAATTTTTTCCTATTTCAATTTGAATAAAATTTACACTCAAGGTTTAGAGACTGAAATTCGATTTAAACCGAGCTTGATAGAAGGGTTAAGGTTAGCGTTGGGCTATCAGTATTTAGACGCTCAGCGTGAAGTAACCACGCAAATGGATGACGTGCAAGATGGAGTGGTAGTAACGGTAACTAAAAACGAATACGTGCCGCTTTTTAATCGCTCTAAACATACTAGTAATCTTAAAATTTTCTACACATTGAAATCATTAGGTCTAGACGCGAGTCTGAGGCTTCAATATAGAGGGAAGTATGGCTTTGCTGATATTAATGTGAATAATCGGATTGATGACGAAGAATATACCGATGCATATACCGTCATAAATACGTCCATTGCTAAAACTTTCTCTAATCGTTTCAAACTGCTTTTTGGAGTTGACAACATTACAAATTACCAAAACTCTCAATTCCTCCCTTCCAATCCGGGTATAACTTTCTATACCCAACTTAACATCAAGATTTACTAAAAAAATAAATAGATAAAATGGACAACAAATACACAAAATTACTAGCGCTAGCTTCTGTTATCATCCTGGGCTTTGGTGCTTGTAAATCAAGCGGTGGTGGTGGCGACGACCCAGCACCAATAACGGCTCAACTAGCAGAAGATATTCCTGCAAATGTAAACACATTAATTGGTGGTTTAGCCGATGATGTTCAAGACCATCCTGGAGAAGCTGGAAAGTTTACTTTCTACAATCTAGATATTGGTAATACAATCTCTGATTCTCTTTCTGCAGATTGGGATATCGCTTTTGACGGCTCAACATTAGTTGCAAATAGCGAAAATGGTGGTGGAATTCAACTTATAGAAGAAGCTTACGCATCAGTAACCATAGCTCCTACCACTGGTTTTAGTAATACAAATGCAAGCTGGTACAATTACACTGGTGAAGCTCCTTCAGGTCCTAAGCACGCTATTCTTCCAAAAGAGAATACTACACTAATTGTAAAGACTTCAGAAGGAAATTACGCGAAAATCGAAATCTTAAGCTACTACAAAGGTAATCCAGATACATCTACAGATGAATTTGCTAGCTTAGCTACAAGACCAGCTAGCGGATATTTCACGTTCAACTACACGCTTCAAACTGATGCTACTACAGAGCTTTTTCATATTGATAGCTACACGTTTTTTGACTTTGAAACCGGTGAAACTGTAGAAGACTCCCTTTCTTCACAGTGGGACTTAGGGTTTAGCGGCACCAATATTATTGGGAATAGCGGGAATAGTGGTGGAATTCAGTTGTTGAACTCCGAATTTGAATTAGTAGATGAAGCACCTGTGGGTGGTTATGCGGCTACCTTGGTGGGTAAATGGTACAATTACACTAACGAAGCTCCTTCAGGCCCTAAACATGCTGTCTTGCCAGTCGAAGGGACAACGTTAGTCGTTAAAACCGCTGACGAAAAATACGCTAAAGTTAGAATTGTTAGTTACTACAAAGGCAATCCCGACACTTCAAGTGAAGACTTCGCAAACTTTATTCGTCCAACTGATAGACACTACACTATCGAGTTCGTTATCCAAGATGACGGCTCACGATTCTTTAATTAATATTGAGTTTAAAATGTGATTAAAAACCCACCGTAAAAAAGTGGGTTTTTTATGAGAAAAGTTATAATTTAGAATTGGTCTAAATTAATATAAACAATTTCTCAACTCATGAATTCAAAAGAAGCCCTCAAACAAGCTTGGGCAAAACTCAAAGAAGAAGAACCGAAATTACGCATCAAGAATGCGGCGGATAAACTAGGCGTTACAGAAGTAGAGCTACTAGCTACCCAAGACGATGTTACCCGATTAAACGAAGACTGGCCGGGTATTTTTAAATCGGTAGAAAGTCTTGGTTATGTGATGGCGCTTACCCGCAATGAATCGGTAGTTCATGAGCGAAAAGGTGAGTATCATAATATCAGTTTTAATCCCCATGTAGGTTTAGTGCTCGATCCGAACATCGACCTTAGAATTTTTCCAGGCCGTTTTGGTTCTGCGTTTGCCGTTCCTGTACAAAGTGCAAAAGGTGTTCTTCACAGTATTCAATTCTTCGATACCTATGGTGTAGCTGCGCATAAAATCTATGTGTTGAAAGAAGAGAACCTAGCTCAGTACAATGAGTTGGTAGAAACTTTTAAGAATGCAGATCAAGAAGCTGAGCTTAAAATCAAAGAAGCGGAAGCGCCTAAAGAGTACGAGCTTAATCCAGATGTTGACAAAGAAGCTTTTCTCGCGGATTGGGGAAAACTTAAAGACACGCACGACTTTTACCCCTTATTGCGCAAATACAAATTAGAGCGCACTCAAGCCTTAGCAATTGCGGAAGGTACATTCACTCAAAAAGTTGAGAATTCTGTTACTGAAACAATGCTAAATCGTGCTTCGGAACTAGAAGTGCCAATTATGGTATTTGTTGGAAGTAAAGCTGTTATCCAAATCCATTCAGGAGTAGTTTCAAATATCAAAAAAATGGATAATTGGCTAAATGTGCTAGATCCAGAATTCAATCTTCATCTACAAGCTGATCACATCACAGATACATGGATTGTACGCAAGCCAACTGAAGATGGAATCGTAACATCAGTCGAGATTTTTGATAAAGATCACAAAGACATCGCTACCTTTTTTGGGGTTCGCAAACCAGGCATTCCAGAACTAGAAAGTTGGAAGAGTTTAGTTGCAACGCTTGAAGGAGAGTCGCAACTAGTATGAGATGTATAAAATTAGGCTTGCTAATCCTTGGGATTAGTACAGCCAGTTTATCAGCACAGAACTCAATTCAGAGTTCTGATGGCGTAACGGTAACAATCGAAAACACTTCAAGAATAATTACGCTTGGAGGCTCTGTAACCGAAACTGTATACGCATTAGGAGCTGGCGAACAAGTTATAGCCTCTGACCAATCGAGCACTTTTCCTAGCGCGGTGTTTAGATTGCCAAGAGTTCCATATTTGCGGAATTTAACTTCTGAAGGATTGATTTCGTTAGGGCCATCCCTAATTATTTCTAGCGATGATGCAAACCCGAAGTCCGTAATAGACCAAATTCGTGGTGCTGGTACCGACTTTCTACTTGTGGAAGAAAAAGAATCGTTAGAGGGAATGATTGCCAAAATAAGAACCATTGCACAAGCAGTTGGTAAAGAGCAAGAAGGTGAAGCTTTAATTCAAAAGAATCAGCAGGAGTATTTTCTAGCTGATAGCTTACGAGAAAAGTTAAATTCATCTCCAAAAGTTCTATTTGTTCTTTCAGTTAGAGGCGAAAGTACGTTTATGGTTGCAGGTGCAAATTCAAGCGCTAGCGTAATGATAGAATTAGCAGGTGGCCAAAATGCGGTAACTAATTTTGATGGCTATAAAACCATATCGAACGAAGCAATTGTGGCTGCAAATCCAGATTACATTCTAGTGATGCATTCTCGGTTAGATGAAATTCGGGCTGGAATTGAAAAGACACCAGCTGTTAATCTCACCAAAGCGGTTGTCAATAAAAACGTAATCGGCATGGACGGAAATTACTTGTTAGGGTTTGGTCCACGTTTCGGGGCTGCAATTATTGAGCTCATGCAGAAAATTCATCCATCAATTACGTTATAAGTACGAGTTAATTGAGTTTGATAAAGCAAAAATTCCGTCAGCATAAAGCATATAGAAAACCATATCTCACCTTCATAGTTCTGCTAATTGGTTTGATAGCGTTTTCTATAATGGCTGTTGGGATTGGTCCAGTTTCGATAAGTAGTTCTGAGGTAATTAGAATCTTAGCAAACAAGCTAGGGCTTATCTCTTTTGAAGATGGAGAACTTGCTCAATATCAAGCGATAGTACTTAGTATTAGACTTCCTAGGGTTATAATCGCGATTTTAATTGGCGGAACATTAGCGGTGTCTGGGGCCGCGTTACAAGGCCTTTTTAGAAATCCATTAGCCGATCCAACTTTGATTGGTGTTTCTAGTGGTTCAGCTTTAGCAGCAGCAATTGTAATTGTTCTTGGAGTGAATATGGGAGTGCTACTTCCGTTGGCGGCTTTTGCGGGCGGGTTGGGAGCAACATATTTAGTGTATCTAATTTCGAGTAGCTCTGGAAAAACCAGCGTAACTACAATGTTACTTGCTGGAATTGCGATAAACGCTCTTGCGGCGGCAGGCATTGGCTATTTAATATTTAACGCTGATGATAATCAGATTCGAGATTTAACCTTTTGGACACTTGGAAGTATAAGTGGTGCAACTTGGGAAGTCGTTTATAAGTCGGCTCCCTTCTTAATTATAAGCTGTGTTGGCTTGCCTTTTTTCTCCAAGCAGATGAATGTGATGCTTTTGGGTGAAAACGAAGCAAAATATCTCGGCATTAATACAGAGCGAGTAAAGAAAGTTATCATATTTCTATCCGCATTAGGGATTGGCGCTGCCGTAGCTGTGAGTGGAATTATTGGTTTTGTTGGTTTAGTAGTGCCTCATTTACTTAGACTTATTATTGGACCTGATCACCGATTTCTCATCCCAAACTCAATTCTTTTGGGAGCATTGTTGTTGCTAGCATCAGACCTTTTTGCGAGGATGGTAGTTATTCCTGCAGAGTTGCCCATAGGGATTGTAACGTCCACCATTGGAGCGCCTTTTTTTATGTGGCTATTAATAAGAAATAAATCACTTTCAAACTTCCTATGATTTCAGTTGAAAATATATCGGTCAGTTTATCAAACGGAAGAAAGATTCTAGATGAGGTGAGTTTTAACCTTCAATTAGGGAAATTGACTGCTATTATAGGTAAGAATGGAGCTGGGAAATCCTCTGTATTGAAATGTATTTGTGGAGATATAGCATACCAACAAGGAGTGGTGAGGCTTGAAGGGGAAGAAATAAGCAAAATCGATTTAAAAGATCTAGCCATAAAAAGAGCAGTTGTAAGTCAAAAAAGCTCGTTAGACTTTTCTTTTACAGCAAGGGAAGTTGTAAATCTTGGTCGTTCGCTATCATCTAGTTTTATCACATCAACAAAAAATGAAGCAATTATATTGAAATGCTTAGAAATGGTTGATGGGCTGAACCTGATAAATCAAGAATACACCACCCTATCTGGTGGGGAGAAACAGCGTGTACATTTTGCTAGAGCTTTAGCGCAAATCTGGGATAGAATAGAAAGGGATAAGCCCGCCTATTTATTATTAGATGAACCATTAGCGAGCTTAGATGTTGCACACCAGCATGAGATGATGCACATTTTACAACAGCTTTGTAAGAAGAACATTGCTGTTATGATTGTTATACACGATTTGAATCTTGCTGCCCAATACGCAGATTATGTGCATATTCTAAAAGAAGGAAAAACGGTAATGCACGGAACCCCATTAGAAGTGTTTAAAGAGGAAGTTATAACACATGCATTTGATTACCCAGTAAGTGTTATTCCTCATCCTAAAATTCAATGTCCGCTTATTATTTCAACAAGCTATATGCGAGCTTAGTAGAAATATCATACTTTATCGAATCTACTCACTAATCTATTCTTATGGATATAGAAAGCTATCGCGATTATTGTTTGGCAATGCCGGGAGTAACAGAAGATTTTCCCTTTAATGAAACCGCTCTTGTTTTTAAAGTGATGGGAAAGATGTTTGCTTTAACTGATGTCGATAAATTTGAGAGCGTCAACCTGAAATGTGATCCAATTAGAGCTATAGAACTACGTGAAGAACACGAAGAAGTAAAACCAGGCTATCACATGAATAAAAAGCACTGGAATACCGTATCAGTAGTTGGTGGCCTCAACGACGAACAAATTTTAGAACTAATCAGACATTCATATGATTTGGTCGTAGAAAAACTTCCCGCCAAAGAAAAAGCACGACTTAAGAATCCCTAGTCTTGTTGGAATTTTTTCGGAACTAGGCGACCCATCGTCTTTTTAAGAAAGATGGTGAAAAACACGCGTTGTCCAAATAATGTGCCGTAAATATAGAGTAAGACGTTATAGAGCGGGAGAATAGTTACTATCCAAATAAGAGCCCGTTGCCAAAAAGGCATTTCAGGAGGAACACCTAAAAGGTAAAAGACGAGTTTTCTCGCATATAAAGCGGTAAAGCCAGTACAAGCAAAAACAATTAAAATAATAAATACTTGTAGAGTACTTTCAATACCCCATCTTTTTTTCAGCTTCTGAATAATTTCCATTCTTTAAAATAAGGGAATATTAGAATCTTTGCTTCTTAGAATAGAGTATGTACTTATTTTTTTACAAAAAGAATACAATAAAAGACTAGATAAGTTTGCAATTACAGAAGCCGTGAATTAGCTTGCTAACTTAAATAATGAAGGACATATATTTATTAAAACGTTGGGTATGCGCGAGAACGTAATGGAAGGCATAGGCACCTTTTTTGTTGTCTTGGCTTTTGGAATATCTGGAGAACCATTTTCTATTGGGTTAATGTACGCCGCAATGATTTATATCGGTGCACATATTTCAGGTGCGCACTATAATCCTGGAATTACTTTTGCCTTCTTGATGCTTAAGAAAATTAGTCTGAAGAAAGCATTGTCCTATATGCTAAGCCAGATTATTGGAGCATTTTTGGCAAGCATCGTATTACTTTATATATCAACGGTAGTATTTTTTGTTGAGGCTCCTGGTAACACAAGTTTATACCAACAGGCAATATCGGAAGTACTGTTTACTTTCGTCTTAGTGCTAGTAGCTGTTACTGTATCAAGTTCAAAAGCATTGTCTGGAAACAAAATGTATGGTTTTATTATAGGGCTTACCTTAACAGGAATTACATTTTTAGGACTTCAAATTTCAGGAGCGGTTTTTAATCCTGCCCTTTCAATCGGGTCTTCATTACTCGATTTACTATTTAGTGGGGGTTCTTACCTATCGGTTCCACTATATACTATTGCTCCTTTAACTGGGGCAGCATTAGCAGCTTTTGCTTATAAATATTTGAACAGTTAAACTTTTTCGAGTCTAAAATAGAAGTTACTACCTACACCAGCAGTACTGGTTACGTGTATTTCGGAATTGTGAGCACTTAATATGCTTTTCACAACAGCTAAACCTAATCCCGTTCCTCCTTTATCACGAGACCGTGCCTTATCTGTGCGGTAGAAACGATCGAATAGTCGATCTAGGTGTTCATCACTTATACCAATTCCTGTATCAGAAACGGAAACCAAAACTTCGTTCTCTTCTTCAACACAAGAAACTCTAATACTGCCTTTATTGGTGTATTTAATTGCGTTCGAAATCAAGTTATCCAATACTTGTTCCATTTTGTCTGGATCGGCGAACACTTTGCAGGTCCCAGTATTTTCTAAGCCAAGGTTTATATCTTTTTCTTGAGCAAAAGGTTCATTAACACCAATGGCCTCTTCAATAACATCAGAAATGTTAAAGGCTTTTTTATTGATGAAGCTTTCGTCAAAGTCGTACCGTTGTAAGCTTTTTATATCTTCGAATAACCGAACTACTCGTTGAATCTGCTTTTGAGCAACGCCCATATATTGACTTTTTTTCTCAGGAGCTAGATTCGGTAACTCAATCATTTCTAATGCACCTGAAATGGCGTGCAAAGGGTTACGAACTTCGTGTGTAATATCAGCAAAAAATTGATTCTGCTTTTCATTTAGAATCTTAAGCTTTTCATTGTCTGCTTTTAGATTTCCAGCCATCTTATTGAGTGAATCGGCAAGAGTGCCAAATTCATCTTTACGATTTACATTTATCTCGCGGTCTAAATTTCCATCCGCAATGTCAAGAGCGGCTTCATTTAGCTGTAAAATGGGCTGCGACATGTATCTCGCAAAAATAAAACTAACAATTAACACCGCGCCTATAGAGAAGAACATTCCAGCGTAAATGATATGCCTGATGCTTGCAATAGATGCGTAATAGGTTTCTTTGTACTGGCTAATTCGTAGAAAACGAGCTGGATTTTCTAGCGCTGGTAGGTTTATATAAGCAACTAGCTTTGCACCCTTTTCATCGTTAACCAGAAGCGGAGCCTGTGCCGAAAGTTTAATTTTCTGACGAGTTTGTATGTTTAAAAAAGGCTCAGTATCAAAAATAAGTGTATCGGGAAAAGCCGCAATGCGAAGTCCGTCTTGGTCGTAAACGGCTAATTCATAGCCCGAATAATTTGCTTCTGCTTCAATATTATCTATGAAAGAACCATCGCCTTTAAAGTTTGAAACGGCAAGTTTTAGAGCATATGAGTCATTTTCGAAACGAGAGATGCCTTCTTTTAGTAAAAATGCTCGGATACTTAATATCGCATACGAACTAATTGTAATTACCCCGATGATAAGGAGTATGTTATAGGTCCAAGCTAGTTTTGCATGAATTTTCATTAGCGGAGATACTCTCTATTGAAACCGTAACCCACACCACGATATGTTTTGATGAGTTTACCTTCTTCTTTCATTTTAAGGCGAAGATTCTTGATGTGAACATCTACCGTTCTATCAAATATGTATTTTTCTTCATCGGTTATGTGAACTAAAATGTCCTGGCGAGAGTACACAATTTTGGGGTGCTGAAAGAATAGCTCTGCAATGATATACTCGGTATGTGTGAGGTCAATCAACTCCTCGTTGATGAACATTTGCTTTGAATCGATATCTAAATAAACACGATCGTACTGCAACCAATGTGTTTTGTCTGGGCTTACTCTCCGTAATTTAGTTTGTACGTGCGCTTTAATTAGGTTTAAACTCGCTGGCTTTTTGATGTAATCATCGGCACCTAAACTAAGCCCTTCAATTTCGTCAATCTCTTCATCGCGTGCAGTTAAGAATAAAACGGGAATTTCATTCATAACAGGATGCTCTCTAATATGCTTACAAATCTCTTTTCCATCAAAATATGGAACCATGATATCCAAAATGGCAAGATCTATAATGTTGGCATTTTCTTCAATCAAACGCATAGCTTCTTTGCCGTCCTTTGCCCAAAAAACTTCAAAATCGTTCAACTCTAGGAAATTTGAAAGCATTTCGCCAGATTCTATTTCGTCTTCAACTAAAAGTATGGTGTTATTGGTGGTCAAAGCGTCGTAAATTTGATTTAGATTGTAGCTGAAAGTAAGAAGAATGAACTTGGAAGTGTAATAGAACAGAGAATATTTCTACAAATTTAAAGTAATTAACAAAATGCAGTATAACGAGAAAGTAATTTGGATAACAGGAGCCTCTTCTGGAATTGGTGAAGCACTCGCAAAAGCTTACTTCAAAGATGGAGCGAATCTCATTTTATCCTCAAGAAGAGCGGAGGCTTTAGAAGATGTGAAAAACAAGATTGCAGCTGATTCTCAGCGGATTAAAATCCTCCCTTTAGATTTAACAGATTCAGATTCGTTTCCTACTAAAGTTGAAGAAGCTATCGCGTTATTTGGTACTGTTGATGTGCTAGTAAACAATGGCGGGGTAAGTCAACGCTCCTTGCTTGAAGAGACAAAACTGGAGACCATCCGTTCCTTAATGGAAGTAAATTTCTTTGGCTCAGCGGGTTTAACAAGAGCTCTTTTGCCACACCTGATTGCTCAGAAAAGTGGCCATATAATTGTAACGAGCAGTGTGGCTGGAAAAATGGGTACCAAATACCGTACAGGGTATGCCGCTAGTAAACATGCAGTACAAGGCTTTTTCGATTCGCTACGACAAGAAATGTACGAACATAATATTGCTGTTACCTTATTGTGTCCAGGACCTATAAAAACAAATATCACCAAAAATGCATTGACAGGTGATGGCACTTCTTTTGGAAAAATGGGCGATTTACATAAATCTGCTATGGATGCCGATGAAATGGTACAGCGAGTTTGGAATAGAATCTATGCTCGAAAAGAGGAGATTATTATTTCTGGTTTAAAAGAGCGCTTCGCCTTAATCCTAAAAAGGATTTCTCCAAAATTGCTCAATAAGATTCTTAAAAACAGCAAAGTTGTTTAATGCTTGGGAACTACACAGTAAGTTAGGTTGGGTGCTAGCCTAATCTTTTACGCTTATTGAGATAAGCGAGCAAGGCAAAGTCGAAATCTGCTTCGGTGTCAATTTCTTCGTAATCGATACCAAACTCACTGCAAGCGAGCACAAACTTTTTAGTATACTCAGCAACTTTGGCCTGATAATCTTCCCGAACTTGAGATGGAAGGACTTCAACTTCGGTACCAGTTTCCATGTCTTCAAAAACGAATTTGTTATCAGAAAAAGCTAACTCACGCTCGCTTCGTTTTTCTAAGGTATTAAACAAGAGCACCTCATGTTTACGGTGCCTAAGATGCTTAAGTGATGAAATGAGTGATTCGTGCTCCTGAACATTTTCAAACAAATCGGTAATGATAACTACCAAACTTCTATGGGTAAGTCGCTCGGCAACTTCGTGTATCACTTTGGCAGAAGCAGTCTTTCGTTGCTCAGGCTTTTTATCATCCTCACGAATCAATTCACGCTCAAGTTCTAGATAAATTTGGCGTAAATGGGAATATGTTCCTTTTGCGGGAATGAAAGTCTCAACTTTATCAGAAAATGGAATGAGACCACAAGCATCTCGTTGGCGGTGCATTAAGTATATTAATGAAGCCGCGAAGTGTGTTCCATATCTCAATTTCGACCACTCACCAAAGTGCTTAAAAAGCATTGAAGAGCTGGTGTCTAACAAAACATAACAACGCAGATTGGTTTCTTCTTCATACTGCTTTACGTAAAACCGCTCTTTTTTACCATAGGCTTTCCAATCTATGTGTTTGAAATCGTCGCCAGGATTGTAAGGGCGGTGTTCTGCAAATTCTACACTAAAACCATGATATGGACTTTTGTGCAAACCAGATATAAAACCCTCTACAATTCTTTTTGCACGTAGTTCAAGCGATGAAAGTTTGGATAAGATGTCTGGTTTTAAAAGCATGGTGGATGTTACAAGTTCTTGAGTAATGGTGAAAGCAAAATTCCGCAAAACTATTCGTAATAAGCGGAGTTAATTCACAGAAACTTCTTAAACAATGGTGACCTTTAGGCAAACATTCATTTACAACATAATATGATGGGGTTTCTAGTTAATCATGAATGTATTAGAGCTAAAACGTGTCCTGTTTCTTTTTTTCGTATCAATATTTCTTTCGAATAGTTTAATCGCACAAGAAGTGCCGACGGTAAAATTCTCTCCAGAAAAGGGATTTAAAGTCACCACTAATGATGGGTTTATGGCATTTAAATTGGGTATGCGTTTACAGCAACAGGTTTTTGGAATTATTCCTCTAGATGAGGGTGATTCATTTGATGGTGATTTGGTGATAAGAAGAGCTCGAGCCCAAATGAGTGGCTATATTCTTAATCAAAAGCTGGGTTATTTCCTTCAACTAGAAATGGATAAAGGAAATGTACAGTTATCGAATGCAGAGTATAGATGGCGCCCTAACTCGAAAACGGAAATCAATTTCGGGCAACTTCGCCCGCCTAGTGGTCGTCAATTTCAAACCACTTCAAAAAACTTACAGATGGTAGATCGCTCAGCAGTTTCTCGCTTCTTCGCTGTTGGTTACGATCTTGGGCTTACCGCAAATACATTTGTTGGCTTAGGAAATACAGCCGGCTTTATTGTTTACGGTGGTATTACACATGGTGAAGGAATTAACAAGGCAAAAGCGAGAGGTGGATTGGCATATACTGGCCGTGTTGATGTGTTGCCTTTCGGTAAGTTTAATAGGAATGGCGATTATATTGAGAGTGATTTATATAGAGAGCCAACCCCAAAATTATCCATTGGCGTAGCTTTTTACCATAACCAAGACGCCGTCACAAAACTTGGAAACGTTGCATGGAATAATAATTCCGCGAACATTTCTAACTTTTATATAGATGGTGTTTTTAAATATAAAGGACTTTCCTTGTTAGGGGAGTTTATCCAGCGTAAT
>JBLWXP010000011.1:0-77671 GCA_048267405.1 Balneola sp.
TATAATATAAAAATTGAATAATTTTAACATTTGTAAAAAATCGATTGTTAATAACAAAAATAATATCAATCAGTATGATTAGAATTAAAAAAAAATGGTTTTATGAGTACTCAAACGTTATTTTAGGACATCATGCCAATCAATAAACTATATATTTATATGTATATTATAAAGTAAATAATATAAATTAATAGAGTTGTTGAAAATGCAGTGTGGATAAATGTGTGATATTGTGGAAAAGTAATTGATATTTAACTTGCCCGCTCGCGCTACCTCTTATATATTTGTTTGCACTTCAAGGAGATTATACTCCTGATTTTGGGTTCGAAAAACTACTACCCCAAGATTGAATACTAACAACGGTCCGCTAATGAAATTTACACGCTTCTATACCAAGCCAGAATGGAAAACACCATTCGAATCAATGAAATTTGAATCCCGAACCTCTGAGATTAAGAATCCAGATGGCTCCAAAGTATTCCATATGGAAAATGTATTGGTGCCTAATAGCTGGACTCAAGTAGCTACTGATATCATAGCTCAAAAATACTTCAGAAAAGCAGGCGTTCCTGTAGCATTGAAAAAAGTGGCTGAGAAGGGTGTACCTAAGTGGTTGCAACGGTCCGAAGCTGACGATAAGGTTCTTAAAGGAATAGATGAAAAAGAACGGTTCACTCACGAAGTAGATAGCCGTCAGGTGTTTAGTCGACTTGCTGGTTGCTGGACTTATTGGGGCTGGAAGCACGACTATTTTGATTCAGAGGAAGATGCTAAAGTATTTTACGAAGAGTTATGCTACATGCTAGCAAACCAAATGGCGGCACCAAATAGTCCTCAGTGGTTTAATACTGGCCTACATTGGGCATATGGAATTAATGGTCCTGCTCAAGGTCATTATTACGTGGATCCAAATACTGGTAACCTTACCAAGTCTAAAGATTCATACACTCACCCACAGCCACATGCATGCTTTATACAAAGTGTAGGCGATGATTTAGTGAATGAAGGCGGAATCATGGATTTATGGATTCGCGAAGCTAGACTATTCAAATATGGTTCTGGTACAGGTAGTAACTTCTCTAATATTCGTGGAGCTGATGAGCCATTAAGCGGTGGTGGTAGATCTTCTGGGTTAATGAGTTTCTTGAAAATTGGTGACAGAGCTGCCGGTGCAATTAAGTCTGGTGGAACAACGCGTCGTGCTGCGAAAATGGTGACGCTAGATTTAGATCATCCAGATATTGAAGAATACATTGGTTGGAAAGTTAAAGAAGAACAGAAAGTAGCAGCTTTAGTTTCAGGATCTAAAATTTCCCAAAAACATTTAAAAGATATTATTCGCCTTTGCCATACTCCTGTGGAAGTAGAAGGTAGAACGTTTAATGGCGCTGTAAGTAGAGATCCATTAAAGAATAAAGCACTCGGAAAAGTTATTCGCCAAGCTAAGCGCGATCATGTTCCGCTTAACTATATTGAACGTGTTATTCAATTGGCATCTCAAGGTGTTACAGACATCGAGTTTGACGCGTATGATACCGATTGGAATTCTGAAGCGTATGCAACTGTAGCGGGACAAAATTCAAACAATTCTGTTCGAGTTCCGAATTCATTTATGAAAGCCGTAAAAGATGACGGGCAATGGAACCTTTATTGGAGAGTTGAGAAGTCAAAAGCTAAGAAAGAAGGTCGAGAGCCTGTTCCTTGCAAAACAATGGATGCTAATGAGCTTTGGGATCAAATTGCGTATGCAGCTTGGGCTTCAGCGGATCCAGGAACTCAATACCATGATACAATTAATGAGTGGCACACTTGTCCAGAAGACGGCGAAATAAAAGCAAGTAACCCTTGCTCTGAGTACATGTTCTTAGACAATACAGCATGTAACTTGGCGTCAATGAATTTGATGAAGTTTTTCACAGATGAAAGTTGTACTACTTTCGATGTAGAGTCTTTACGTTTTGCTTCTCGAATTTGGACCGTAGTTCTCGAGATTTCTGTACTTATGGCGCAATTCCCATCTAAAGAAATTGCAGAGCTTTCTTATAAATTTAGAACGCTTGGTTTAGGTTACGCCAACATTGGTGCTGCATTAATGGTTCAAGGTATTGCTTACGATAGTAAAGAAAGCATGGCTATTACAGGTGCAATTACAGCGATTATGCACATGCAATCGTATGCTACCAGTGCAGAAATGGCTGCTGAATTAGGAACTTTTGAAGGCTATGAGCGCAACAAAGAGCACATGCTTCGTGTGATGAATAATCACCGCAGAGCTGCTTACAATGCGGATCCCTCAGAGTACGAAGGTCTTACTGTAAAACCAGTTGGTATTGATGCTTCTATATGCCCAGAATACTTGCTAAAGGCTGCCAAAGAAAATGCTGATAAAGCAGTAGAACTTGGCGAAAAGCATGGTTACAGAAACGCGCAAGTTACAGTACTTGCACCAACTGGAACCATCGGTTTGGTAATGGATTGCGATACTACAGGAATCGAGCCAGACTTCGCATTGGTGAAGTTTAAAAAACTTGCTGGCGGTGGATATTTCAAAATTATTAACCAAAGTGTTCCTTTGGCGCTTAAAACTTTGGGTTATAGTCCTAAAGAAGCAAAGATGATTATCGATTATGCAAAAGGTTCAGGTAATCTAGAAGGCTGTCCTCATATCAACCCAGAGACTTTAAAAGAAAAAGGGTTTACGGACGATAAATTAAAAGCAATTGAAGCGGCTTTACCAGCTAGTTTCGATATCAAGTTTGCGTTCAATCAGTGGACACTTGGCGAAGACTTCTGTAAAGATGTTCTTGGAATTACGGATGAACAATTATCAGATTTCACGTTCGATATGCTTCGTTACCTTGGTTTTACTCGCGAGCAAATTCAAGAAGCCAACGATTATGTTTGTGGAACTATGACTGTTGAAGGTGCTCCATTCTTAAAAGATGAGCATTTATCTGTATTCGATTGTGCAAACAAATGTGGTAGAACTGGAACTCGTTATATCTCGGCTGAAGGTCATATTGGAATGATGGCAGCAGCTCAACCTTTCTTGTCTGGCGCAATTTCAAAAACCATCAACTTACCTAACGAAGCATCTATCGAAGACATGAAAAAAGCGTACATGCTTTCATGGGAGATGATGCTAAAAGCAAATGCGCTTTATCGTGACGGCTCTAAGTTAAGTCAACCTCTAAATAGTTTGGCGGATGTGTTTGAAGAGCTTGAGGAAGAAGAGGAGTTGGATGCACCAACTGCAGTAGCACAAGATAAGGTGGTAGAAGTTGCTGAGCGTATAATTCATAAATATGTTGCTCGCCGTCAACGTTTGCCATTCCGTCGCGAAGGTTACACACAGAAAGTGAAAATAGGTGGCCAAAGTGTTTATCTAAGAACGGGTGAATACGAAAACGGTCAACTCGGCGAGATCTTTATTGATATGCACAGAGAAGGCGCAGCTTTTAGAAGTTTGCTGAACTGTTTCGCAATTTCTATTTCTCTAGGTTTACAGCACGGCGTACCACTCGAAGAGTTTGTGGATGCATTTGTATTCACCAAGTTCGAACCAAGTGGAATGGTTACAGGAAATCCTCACGTAAAAATGACGACTTCTGTAATTGATTATATCTTCCGTGAACTTGCAGTAGCATATATGGGGCGCGAAGATTTAGCTCATGTTTCTGCCGATCAGATTACCACACGTGAATTACGTCCAACGCCTGGTGGCGAAGTAGTGGAAACAACGAAAGTTGTAGCAGCGGCTCCAGTTGCACCAGTTGCTGAGAAAGTTTCTGCTGCTACCGCAAATGAAACGAAAGCGACATCGAGCTACGAATCAGATTATGACAAAGCTAAACAACTAGGTTATACTGGCGAAGCTTGTCCTGAATGTGGTAGCATGACCATGGTTCGAAACGGAACGTGTTCTAAATGTATTACTTGCGGTTCAACCTCTGGTTGCTCTTAAGAGTATTTAGAGATAATAATAAAGGCCTGAAACACTTGAAAACTGTTTCAGGCTTCATAATGAATATTTATCAAGTTAGAGTAATCTCAATTGATAGAGAAGACCTACCAAAAATTGGTAGAGCACGCAATTATGCAATTAAATAAATTTATGAAACATGGCTAGAACTAGCTTTGTTCGGCCAATAACATCTGACTATTATGTAGTTATTGATCAGGCCCGTGAGAAAAAAACTCCCGTAAAAAAAATAACCATTGAATTAGCAATCAATGCTAACTCAATGGCCCATAAATAAAATCTAAAACGAGCTCAAGTATTCGAAGTACTTGGGCTCTAATTTTATAAAAAAGAAATTAATGCTACTCTACTAGTTTTCCTATTCTTTATCCGAACTTTTACAATTATTAGGAGTAACTTTTCCACATACTTAGGATTCTTTCCACATTTTCTTTCAATAACAACTTTACTCTATTACATTAAGTGAAATAAAGTTTTTTCTTTCATGGAAAACAGGATAAACCCTAATTAGCTGAATGCTAGTTAGGGTTTTTTTATTTAAAGTCGAAGCTGGTTAATCACAGAAATCTATAGTATTAGTCTATCAAGACTTTAGCGAACACGAGAGTAATATGAAGGTACACTCATCTACCATCTGCGAACAAATCCATTGTTTTTAATAGCTGTGAAGATTCTTCAGAGGTATCATTCAGAATGACGGGAAGCATTGTTTAATATATAAGACCATCTAACCTTGTTAGCGTAGAATTTAAATGAGTCTTTAAATTTTTACAGAAGCTAGAATTAAGTGGAGAGTATTTTTGTTTAGAGTACCTTACTGTGTAGAGAAGTTCAAATAACCAAGAAAGAGTCTAAATGCCTCAAAACGTATCTGAAAAATTTTATTCAAAACTTCCCGTGTTTTCAGGTCGGTTAATAGACTTGTTGGGGGATGAATCTCGGTTTGAGACGATTCCTGAGGACTGGAATGTAGTAATTACGGATATCAAACAGTCTACAGTTGCTATGAAGAAAGGGATGCACCAAGCGATTAACTTGGCTGCAACTGCGACAATTATTTCAGCCCTAAACATTGCCAAAGATCATAATATCAATTTCCCATTCTTTTTTGGTGGAGATGGTGCCACGCTCATACTTCCCAGTAGTATAACTGAAGTAGTTATAGATGCTTTAAGCATTCATCAGCGAAATGTGAATCAGTTTTTCGGCTTAGATTTAAGAGTAGATAAAGTAGCAGTTTCTGAAATCTATGAACGAGGAAAGACCATATCGATCGCTAAATCGAAGTTGAATCGACGCTATGTAATTCCTGTGGTACTAGGTGAAGGATTAGATTTTGCTGATAAGCTCATAAAGGAAAGAACGTTTACTTTACGAGATAAACTTGAAGAATCTGATAAGCTGAATTTATCTGGCATGGAGTGTAGGTGGGATTCGGTAAAGCCACCAGAGGCATTACAAGAAGTAGTTTGTATTGTAGCAACTAGTGTTGATCCTAATAAACAGTCTATGGCATATAAAGAAGTGTTAGAAACTATAGAACGGATTTATGGAAGTTTTAATAAGCGTCGCCCTATTTCAGTAAAAGGTTTAAAGTTGTTGGCCAGTCTACCTCGATTCAAGTCAGAGAATCAGCTTAAATTTGGTACCTCAAATCTTTGGAAAATGATGAAGAGCATTTTCAATTATATAATTGGAAAGATTTATCTGAAATTTAAAGACGATGGAAAAGATTATTTAGAAAGCTTGGTAGAACACACCGACACCTTAGTGGTTGATGGCAAAATAAATACCGTAATAACTGGAACTGAGCAAAATAGAATAGAATTAGAGAACGAACTCAATCGCTTAGAGATTGAAGGGTTAATTAGTTATGGACTAGCGGTTTGCAAAGAAAGTATAATGTCGTGCTATGTACAAGATCGTAAAGCCAACCACATCCATTTTGTAGATGGATCGGAGGGAGGCTATACAAGAGCAGCCACCGTTTTAAAAAAGAAATTAAGAGCTAAAGTAGAATTAAATAAGTAAGCTTTAAAATAGCTACTTGGTTATTCATAATTGAGTTTCGGCGTGGGGCGAATACATTTTCATTAGCCTCAATAAAATGATGAGAAGTATTGTACACAAAGAACAAATCACTTCCTGGAGTATGAATCCAATCTACTCTAAAGTTAGCTTGAAGATCTCTTGAGAAATTATCGTACTGGATAAGAGTTCTAGCAAAAAGTTTACGATTTACTGCTCCCAAAATAGATAAAGAAACGGTGGTAGCATCAAACTCTCCGTCAGCAATTGGTAAGTCGATTATGGAATGATTTACGCTTCCTTCGAGTGTAAGGTGTTGCGACTGCCGGAATCCAAATCCACCTCCGAAGTCTGTTTTATTGCCATGGTAAAATTCTCCAGTCGAAAATCGTGCATTCCCGAATAAACGGCGGCTAGAATCTGTTTCTCCACTTATTCCAAAGGTAGAAAATGTATAATCTCCAGCAGGAATGATGGCCGTTGGACGAATAGCAAAAGGAACAGTCAAACGTTCAAATTGTTGGTCTATTTCAAAGCTGATATTATCGCGTCTTCTAAATTCAATAGAAGTTTCAAACTCGATGGAAGTGGATTGTTTGTTACCATCTTGACCTTCAATGTAATCGTACAATCCCGCAAAATTAAGACGATTTATTGACTTCAGATTTTCCCAATTAACTTTTGGAGAATAACTTGCTCGTGTATAATATTCTCTCATATCAGTTCGACGAACAAAGCCCAAGGCAGGGTTATAATTCTTCCCAATGTTTGTATACGAAAACTGTCCTGAATAGAGATCGTTCTGTAAACGTAGAGAGGCGTGTCCAGCGGCATCGTTCATGAGACTATTGCTGTCCCACACGTTCGTAAACCAAGCGTTAAATTGGCTAGAACTACCAAAACGGTATTGGGTATCTACACCTAACGCGCGGTTATAAGAGTTAGCTTGTTCTAAGTTTGTGAAAATACCACCAACGGTTGCCCTAGAATGTATTTTGGTTCTAACACGAGCAACGGTATTATTTGCTGAATTGCTACCTAAGAAATCTGACATCTCATCGCCGGTTTCAATATTCAGAGCACCTACCGAAAATCGGCCAATTTGTCCCGTCATACGAGCCCCAGCAAGAATCTCATTTGTAAGTCCAATTCTTCTCGAAAAGAAGGTTTGGGTTGAACGAAGGTTACCATGACCGAATAATCCAGATCGTTCTAAGAAAAACTCTCTTTTTTCTGGAAAGAAGAGGCTAAACCTTGAAAGGTTGAGTTGTACATTGTCGGATTCAACCTGTGCAAAATCGGTATTTACAGTCATGTCTAAGGTGAGGTTAGATGATATTCCGTATTTAAGATCGAGGCCGAAATCTTTGGTGTAATCTATATCGGTAGCTTCACTGGCCAGGTTTGGGCGCACTTCTTGAGCTCCAGTAATTACGTAAGGCTTAAGCTCAATATTCTTTCCACGGCGAATGTTCTTCAATCCCTTCAGTCTTCCATATTGTGAAACGGCAGCCAATGCACCAAAATTTCCATATTCTAAACCGATTGCTGGCCAAAGAACTCGCTCATTTTTTCGGTTAATTGTTCGGGATAGCATCAAACCAAATTCAAGCTCATCGCCTTCAGGAAATCGAAGTTGGCGAAAAGGTATAGAAACCTCCATCGACCAACCTTCATCATCAATCACTGTTTCACTAGTGAAAACGGCATCCCAAGAAAAATCCTCAACAGTAAGTCCTTCATCGGTAATAGTAGCATCATCTTGAGTGCCGAGGGCATTCATCTCAAAAAGGTAAGCATTCCGGCCATCCAAATAAGTATCTAACGCAATGTAGGAGTTATCATCGCGGTCGTTACGGCCACCACGTTCCAAGTTTTTTGCGCGAATTAATTCAGGGTTTTTATCATGAAATTTAAAAGCGAAGTAAAGATAATCACGATCGTAAGCGATACGAACTTCTGTTTCCTCAGTGGCTGGCAAACCATTAGTTGGCCAAACTTGGGTAAAAGTGGTAATTGGAGAAATAGTTTTCCAGATATCATCATCTAAATGCCCGTCTATACGGGGAGCTTTGTCTGCATAAACAGCGGTGTACTCATTTATTGATAGGTTACTCTCTTGTGCAAAAGTTGAAAATGAAAGAGTGAAAAATGAGCATAAAATGGCCGTTGAGACAATTATTTTAGATAATCGCATAAAACTAATTAGTAATTATTAACTGGAAATGCCTCAATATTAGTATCGGAAAGCTCACTAAGCTAAGGCCAAGGCTGTATATAGGAAAATGAATCTATAAATAGAAAACGATTTACAACTTGTATCAATCCTTCAAAAAATGCATACTCTCTCTGATAAAAAAACGGAGGTATATGGAAGAAAAGGATTATAAAGGGTATTGGAAGATGAACTTGCGATATCTAACGGTTTTGTTAAGTATCTGGTTCACAGTTTCCTACGGATTTGGAATTTTGTTAGCACCATGGCTTAATAATTTTAAACTAGGCGGATTCAAACTCGGTTTTTGGTTTGCTCAACAAGGCTCAATCTATGTATTTGTACTCATAATTTTCGCTTATGTCTACTTGATGAATCGACTAGATAAGAAGTTTGGTGTTAGCGAGGAGGAAGCGTAATGGGTGTGCAAGAATGGACATATATTATTGTAGGAATCACTTTTGCAATCTACTTCGGAATTGCGATTTGGTCGAGAGCTGGAACCACTAGCGAGTTTTATGTAGCCGAAGGCGCTGTAAATCCGTTGGTAAATGGAATGGCAACGGCGGCAGATTGGATGTCGGCAGCTTCATTTTTATCGATGGCTGGGCTTATCTCTTTTATGGGATACGACGGCGCTGTTTATTTAATGGGCTGGACAGGTGGATATGTATTATTAGCCTTACTGTTGGCGCCTTATTTACGAAAATTTGGAAAGTTTACGATTCCCGATTTTATTGGCGATCGTTATTATTCCCAATTTGCACGAACCATTGCGGTAATCTGTGCTTTAATCGTTTCCTTTACATACGTAGCTGGGCAAATGCGAGGCGTTGGCCTTGTGTTCTCTAAGTTTCTAGAAGTGGACATTTTCTGGGGTGTGATTATTGGAATGACCATCGTATTCTTTTATGCAGTACTTGGCGGAATGAAAGGAATTACCTACACACAAGTAGCTCAATACTGTATTTTGATATTCGCCTTCATGGTTCCTGCCATTTTTATTTCCATACAATTAACAGGAAATGTGATTCCTCAAGTGGGTTTTGGTGGAACTCTAAGTGATGGTTCTGGAAGCTTTTTGTTAGATAAGCTCGACCAACTTCATACCGAACTTGGATTCGCTGCATATACTAGCGGTACAAAAAGCATGCAGGATGTCTTTTTTATAACCGTAGCTCTTATGGTTGGTACGGCAGGACTTCCTCACGTAATTGTCCGTTTTTTCACTGTTCCAAAAGTAAAAGATGCACGAATTTCGGTAGGCTACGCGCTTATCTTTATCGCGATATTGTACACAACGGCACCAGCAATTGCGGTATTTGCACGTATCAATTTGATTGAAACCGTAAGCGAGAAAACCTATGCAGAATTACCTGATTGGTTTGCAACGTGGGAAGAAACGGCATTGCTAACGTGGGTTGATAAAAACGAAGATGGACTTATTACTTACGGCCCAGGAAGCGCCATAAAAGGCACGCCCGACATTAAGCGTTTGAACGGGGAAATTGTTCGCGGTGAGCATGGCGAAGTTCTCGTCAACAATACGGCTACGGAAAATACCAACGAGCTTTTTGTAGATCGCGATATCATGGTACTTGCCAATCCTGAAATTGCAGGTTTACCCAATTGGGTGGCAGCATTAGTGGCAGCAGGTGGTCTTGCAGCAGCGCTTTCTACAGCAGCAGGACTGTTATTGGTTATCTCGACTTCCGTTTCTCATGATTTAATTAAGAAACAGTTGAATCCTGGAATTTCCGATAAAGCCGAATTACTGTATGCACGAATTGCGGCAGGTGTGGCTGTGGTTGTAGCAGGATATTTTGGAATAAATCCCCCGGGCTTTGTAGCGGAAGTGGTAGCAATAGCTTTTGGATTGGCAGCAGCTTCATTCTTCCCAGCTATTGTGTTGGGCATCTTTTCTAAGAAGATGAATCGTGAAGGCGCCATTTCTGGAATGATTGCTGGGCTCCTTTTTACACTAGCCTACATCGGCTTCTTTAAGCTAGCTTTCCCTGAATACAATACGCCAGAATATTGGTGGTTTGGAATTTCTCCAGAGGGAATTGGAACCTTGGGGATGGTGCTGAACTTGATTGTAGCATATGCGGTAAGCATGTTATTTCCTGATCCGCCCGAAGACGTTCAAGAAATGGTAGAAGCCATTCGATATCCGAAATAAACTCATAAAACACCTACAGAATAGACCCTTTGTAGGTGTTTGGTTTATTAGACGGTCAATGGATGGTTTCACTCGTTCCAAACATGTTCGTTCGTAATGCAGTCTGGAAGCTCTAGCTTTCCATATCTTTGTAATACTCTGGGAATTATGATATTCGCTGATTGAGTTTTGAACAAATTCTTGTTTCAAACTTATTAATTCAACTTCTTTGAAGTGGCTTCATAAGTTTAAATGATTTAAGATTCATAAAGTGTAAACAATAAAGCAATGAATTTAGAACAGTACCTTCAGCAAACTAGACACGCTATTGAACAGTTATTTAAAAACTTAGATTTCTATGAATTACTATATCGAGATTTGTTAGATGCACATAAAAAAACGAAATCATTTATTTTCGGGGATTATATCTCTGATTCAAATCATCCTGAATATGAGAACGAAATTAAAAGATGGTCGTCAGAAAACGAAGTTGGCCGTCGTGAGTTCAGCATAGCGTTAACTAGACTCGAAGGAGCGAGTGTGTCAAGTAACGCTATTGCTGGCGCAATTCTGCAAATCACTTTTATGGGAATTAAAATATTTTCTCAGAATAGCTCAGTTCCTCAAGGGTTTGAAGAACTGTATAACAAACCAAAATTAAAAAGTAAGAATAGTATCAAGCAATTTGGGGTAGGAAAAATAGTTATGGGAAGAATCCCAATGGGACTTACAATCTATGCAGTTCGAAACCAGTACAACCATCTTGATTCTCATGGAAAAGGATACCATGATCTAACCCAGTATATTTTGGACTTAATGAATTCCTATCGTCGCGATGACTTGGCTTTTGATAATATACCAGAACCGTTTAGTGAGCAACATGAAATGGCTAGAAAGCTTTTGGCAATACTTGGTTGGAAAAATTACGAAGATTACAAAAAGGACATGCTGGAAGCTCTGAATTAAAATTGAGCCCCCAAGATCTTTTAAGTTTCTAACTTAAAATTTAAAGCATAGGAAGTCTTAGAAGTCCATTTCAACTCGTTAAGTACGTCTTCGTTCGTAATGCAGTCTGGAAGCTCTAGCTTCTAGCGCACCAAATCTGATTGTTGAGATTTTGCACTATTTTCGTACTTGTAATAAAAACCTTTCTTGTTTCTAACCCATTAATTTGGCTTATTTAAATAAGTCTTAGGTAAACGTTATTTAGCTCTTTATGAATCTCTAAAATGAAATCCCGCCTTTGCTTTATTGCTATCTTATCAGAGATTAATCGCCCAATAGTTCAGGTATCACTTATGAATGGGCGGTTTTAGGCTAATTATTAAGCGGATTCTTGCTTCCAACTTACTTATGTTTCATTTACAAAGAAAGCAATCCTAATAACCAATCAATGACCATAGATAATCTGAAAAGAATACCCAGAGGTTTGTTCGCAATAAGTGGATTTGTAACCTTGTTAATCCTCGATGTTGTGTATGATAACTTCTATGGTTTTGTTACCGACTTATCTTACGTTCATCTCTCTCTACTTTTGGTTCCTTTGTATATCTACATCGCAATAGGTGTTATTAAACCATTGCCTAAAGCCAGAAATGTTCTATTGTTTGTAATCATACTGCTTTTTTTAGGGACGATCTCACAATTTATTTCATTGGTTAGCATTGGCTATGATGGATTAACAAATTCCGGATATTTGCTTAGAGCAATCAGTGGTTTGGTAATTCCACTCGTTATATTTTTCTACCAAAGAAAGGAAGAGGTTAAATCGTATTTAGAGGAAGAGAGCTAGTAGAATATCCTTTTTCTCTACAGGAAGCAGGAGCTTCCAAGTTGCATTCCGCAGCAGAGCTACGGAACGAGAGGGAAACCCCATCGACGTTTAGAATTATTGGAGTTCGCGCCAATAATGTGACGGCAAGGTCAGTTATCACCCGCGAATAAAATATTGCTTTTTAATAACAGGGAAGATCCTTCAGAGGTATCTTCAGGATGACGGTGAGCGTTGTTTGATTTATTAAAACCGTCACCGAATTCCCTAAACAATCACTCGATGCCTTCCCACCAGTTGGTAAACTGTTGTGTGGAGTCTTTTAGGAATACGTACTCTCCAATAATTGGAGTTATCAGCCTAATATCGGTATCTGCTGTTAATGCACTAATACGTTTTAGTGGTTCATCCCAAGGGTGATTTGCTAACGGAAATTTTGCGGAATGAACAGAGAATAAGTTCTTCACTCCCAAATCTTTTGCGGCTTGGAGCATTTCTTCCGGTTGCATGTGAATGTATTTCCAACTCTTGTCGTACTGTCCATTTTCTAGAAAAGCGAGATCGAAAGGTCCGTGGTTTTTTCCAATTTCAGCAAAGTGAGAGTCGTAACCGCTATCGCCACCAAAGTAGAAATTATGGGTAGGCGTTTTGAACACAAAGGAAGTCCAAAGTGCTTTATTGCGTGCAAAACCACGCCCTGCAAAATGTCGAGCTGGTGTGGTAAAAGCTGTGAATCCAGTATCTAAAGGAATTTCCTCGTTCCAATCTTTTTCGATAATTCGATCTTTATCAAAGCCCCAGTATTCAAAATGCGCGCCCATACCCAAACCACAGATGATGGTACCAATTTTGGATTTCATCTCGAGTAAGGTTTCATAATCAAGATGATCCCAATGATCATGCGAGATAAAGAGGTAATCAATTTCTGGCATATCGGCAGCGGTATAGCGATTGGTTCCCTTGAAAGCATTGGTTGTAAAAGAAAGGGGAGAAGCTGCTTTTCCAAAAACGGGATCTACTAAAACCTTTTTTCCATCAATTTGGATGAAGTAAGATGAATGCCCAAACCAAACGAGAATATCCTCATCAGGATTCAGGTTTAGCAAATCAACTTTTGTAGAGGGAATTACATCGGTAGGATTAACGCGATCTTTTTTAGTGAAGAAAAACTCCTTGATTAAAGAGAAGTAACTAGCGCCTTCGGTTAGGGCTGGGGTGTCACTTAAGTTTTGAAGCTCTCCATCTCTGTAATTAGGCGACTGTTTAATCCGTTCTAAACGTTCACCGCTGGGTAGTTTTCCGAATTTAGGATGTTGCAGAAACAGTAGCACAGCCAAAGTGAAGAGTGCCACTAGTGAGAGGAGAGTAAGAATCATTCTAAGAAATAATTTTCGCATTAAAAGTTAAAGTAAATCTGAATAGTAGTTAAGAAGCAGTTACAGCCTTCTTAATTGCTTTGAAAGCTTCAACATCTTTGGCAAAACGTTCTTTATACTCGTCAAGGTTCCATGTAGGTTTGTCTGTGGTGTAATCTTTCCACTGCCCAAGGTGGCGATCGAGTTCTTTAGTTCCATTTTGTGTGTCTAGGTAAGCAAGAGCTGCCATCGCAAAACCTTGGTCGTATTTCATTTTCTTTTGATTTAGAAATACATCCAAATAGTTGTGTAGAGCATTGATAGAATCTTCGGTGTTAAATTCTACGAGCGCTAAGCAATAAGTGCGTCCTACATAAACGGCTTCGCTTTTTAGAAATAATTCTCCAATTTCTTCTTCAAAAAATTCCAGCTTTTTTAAAGCGATGAAATAAGTGCCAACCATTTTGTAGCGCCAGTTGGTACTTCCTAGCAATGGAATGATGACTTCGGGGTTAATAGTGTCAAAAATAGGCTTTGTATGCTCAATGAGGTAATCGGTATTACCAGCAAGTGGTTTTAATTTTTCTTGAAAAGGAAGGACAAAAGTGTCAATAAATGTTGAATCCAATAATTCCTTGGTTATAAATGAGAATGGGTATTTCTGTTAAAAATAAAGTAGCCTAATAATACTGAACTTTGAGAGAAGAAAATTCAATTTCAATTAATCCTAATAACAATAAAAAAGCACACCTAGCTAACTTCTTTTTGGGGATGAACATTAGATAGATGTGCTTTAAGAAATGGAATAATCTATAGTCGTTTATTTTGCATAGCTCTTTTGAGAATAGATATAAGAAACACCTAAAATAATTAAGACAACTATTGGCGTTACAACTGCCGCAACTCCGTCTCCGCTTGCTCCATGTGCTATTGCAGCAGAAATAAATGAGATGGATAGCCCAAAATAAGAGAACTCTTTTAGCTGCTTAGGAATAGCAGGGATAATAATTGCAAATGCAGCGAGAATTTTTGCTATGGCTAGCTCTACTCTAAAGTAACCAGGGAAACCCAGGTGAGTAAATGCTGCTTTCATTTCGTCGTTTGTTAAATAATTAAATGCCGAGAATAACATCATCAGCGATATGATCGACGTGGTAATCCAAAATATTAGTTTATCTTTTTTCATTTTGTGTAATACTATTTAGTTAGTGGGTTAATAAGTTGTGGTTAAATAATTTTTTAATGGGGTCGGAGTTCTTCCAAGTAATTTTTCTAAATCAGACTGCTCAACAGTAAACTCATTTTGTGCTATTGCTTCAGCAAAGCCTGCAGCCATTTCAATTCCTTGTTCAGGAACGCCAAAACCAGCAAGTGTTTTTTTGAACTCATCGGTTGCGGGGCTAGTGTAAGTGATGGTTTTTCCAGAGATGTCGCTTAACATGGCTGCTACATCTGCAATAGAATAGTTTACGGTGTTAGCTATAGAGTATTCTTTGTTCTCATGACCATCACCAAACAAGATTGAAGCTGCACTTTCAGCCATCTCTTCACGAAGTACAAAAGGTACAGTTCCTTGTCCCGCAGGAAGATAGATGCCAGTTTCTAAAACATTTTCTCCAATAAACATGGGTAAAACTTCAGCATACAAAGAGTTCCTCATGATTGTATATGCTATTCCACTTTCTTTAATCGCTTTTTCAGTTTCAATGTGAGAATGAGCAAGTTGAGCGATAGGAGAAGTTTCGGATTCATTCTTACGTTCAAAACTCGTGTAAACGATGTGTGAGATACCAACCTCTTTTGCTGCATTAACAGCGTTTAAATGTTGTGGCAATCGTTTTTCTAAATCACTAGCAGATACGAGCAAAAGTTTATCAACGCCAGTGAAGGCTTTAACAAGAGATTCGAAATTGTCATAATCTCCAATCTTGAGATTTACACCTTGAGCTTCTAAATCGGTTGCTTTTTTTGGGTCTCTAACAAGAGCTGTAATATTATTAGGAGCAATTCCTTTTTGTAATAAGAATGCAATGGCTGATTTTCCGAAATGGCCTGTTGCACCGGTAACTAAAATCATAGTTAAAAATATTTTTGAGTGACTATTTTGTGTAGTCATAAATTACTTATATTAGCTATATAAAAGTAAGTACTATACTAAAGTATATCAGTATCCTTTAGTATAGTTATGGATTAATAGGTGTTATGAGTATGAAAACAGACTTAGAAAAAGCAAAAAGTTGTTCAGCACAATTTGTATTAGCAATCAACGATACGTTGAATGTTATCAGTGGGAAATGGAAATTACCCATCATTGGTACGCTGTTGTATGGGGAGAAACGCTTTAAAGAATTGGAGCGAGAGGTTGTAGGAATTACGCCCAGAATGTTATCTAAAGAATTGAAAGATTTAGAAATGAATGGCATTGTGGAGCGAACGGTATACAATACCATTCCGGTAAAAGTTGAGTACAAACTCACGAAATCAGGAAATTCTCTGAATGAAGTTATTGACCCCATGATTGCGTGGGGACTTCAGCACAGAAAAAATGTATTTGGGAAGTAGCATAAAGCCATGAATGGGGAAGGCTTTGTTCCTTCTAAATATTTTTATTCCTCGTAACTCATTTTTTTATACCTTCATCAAGCTATTTAACAAATAACTTGGGTATAACTTCATGAAAACTTTCTTAGCATCTTGTATGCTTTTCATTTTTAGTGGTGTTTCTATTGCACAGAATGCGCCTAAATGGATGCGTTATTCTTCCATTTCACCAGACGGAAAAACCATTGCATTTACTTACATGGGCGACCTTTTTAGCGTGCCTACAAGTGGTGGTGAAGCAAAACAACTAACGGCTCATGAAGCGCATGATTATATGCCTGTTTGGAGCAAAGACGGAAAAACCATCGCTTTTGCTTCCGATAGATATGGGAATTTTGATATTTACACCATGAGCGCAAGTGGTGGCGAAGCAACTCGATTGACTTTCCATTCAAATGATGAATCACCTTTTTCCTTTTCCAGCGATGATAAACATGTACTATTTAGTGCATCTCGCCAAGATTTAGCAGAACATCGCCAATATCCAACTAGCTCGCAGCCAGAGTTGTATAAAGTGCCCGTAAAAGGCGGTAGAGTAGACCAAGTGTTTACAATCCCAGCCGAGTACGTACAAGTGAATAAAGATGGCTCACAAATGGTTTACCATGATAAAAAAGGTGGAGAAAACGAATTCAGGAAACATCATACATCTTCCATCACTAGAGACCTTTGGGTATATGATGTAAAGAAAGGCACTCACAAAATGATAACCAGCTTTGCTGGAGAAGATCGTCAGCCTATTTATAGTGCGGATGAAAAATCTTTGTATTACCTAAGTGAAGAAAGTGGAAATTTCAACGTGCACAAACTTTCGTTGGCAAATCCATCTCAAAACGAACAAATCACAAAATTAAAAGATTTCCCCGTTCGCTTTTTGAGTATGGGAAATGGAGTGCTTTCTTTTGGATATGACGGAGAGCTTTACACAATGAAAGAAGGTGAGGCTCCTAAAAAGGTGAAGGTTTCCATTACTAACCCATTGAAGTCAAACAACGATAAATTCATTTCTATAAATGGTGGCGTTCGTGAGATGGACGTTTCTCCAAGTGGCAAAGAGCTCGCATTTATTGCTAGAGGTGAAGTGTTTGTAACCTCAACTGATGGCAATTTCACCAAAAGAATTACGAATACACCTGAACAAGAGCGCTTTGTTAAGTTTACTTCCGATGGCAAAAGTGTTGCTTACGCAAGCGAAAGAGATGGTAAATGGAGTATTTTCACGACGAGTAAAGTTCGAGATGAAGAACCTTTCTTTTTTGCATCTACGCTATTGAAGGAAGAAGTGTTGGTGAGTAATAAGGTTGATAATTATTTACCAGAATTCTCTCCCGATGGAAAGAAGCTTGCTTATATAGCTGGTAGACGTACACTTAAAGTGATGGATTTAGAATCCAAAAAAAGCATCGATTTGCTAACTCCTGAAGATTTATTTCACATGCGAGATGGCGACCAATACTTTACATGGAGCCCTGATAGTAAGTGGCTTTTGGTAGATTGGAGCAAAACGTTGAGTAACAGTGATGTGCTTTTACTAGCCGCAGATGGTAGCAGGAGACTGAATTTGAACGAAAGTGGTTATTACGATTATAGTCCGAAATGGGTGAATGGCGGAAAGCAGATGTTGTGGTTCACAAACCGCGATGGCTTGAAAAGCTATGCAACAAGTGGTCAGTCGCAATCGGATGTGTATTCAATGTTTTTCACTCAAGATGTGTACGATCAATTTAACATGAGCAAAGAGGATTACGAGCTTATGAAGGAAATTGAAAAAGCCGCAAAGAAAGATGATAAAGACGATAAGGATGCCAAAAAGGACGATAAAGACAAAGACGAGAAGAAGGAAGAAGTTAAAGCTCTTACTTTTGATTGGGATGGCTTGAATGACCGAACAGAGCGCTTAACAATTCATTCAAGTAGTTTAGGTGATGCCGTGCTTTCTAAAGAAGGCGACAAATTATATTACCTAGCTCGCTTTGAGAAAGGGATGAATCTTTGGGAAACAGATTTAAGAACCAAAGAAACCAAAATGACTATTTCCCTAAATGCTAGCTATGGTAGCTTGATGTGGGATAAAAAAGAAGAGAACCTGTATCTACTAAGTGGCGGACGAATTTCAAAAGTTGATTTAGGTAAAGGAAGTGCAAAAGGAATTAGTATTTCTGGAGAGATGGAATACGATGCGGTTAAAGAACGAGAATACATGTTTGAGCATGTTTACATTCGTACCAAAAACATTTTCTACGAACCTACTTTTCATGGTAAAGATTGGGAAAAGCTTCATACTGATTACAAGAAGTATCTTCCATCTATTGGCAATTCGTACGAATTTGCAGAGATGCTTTCAGAGATGTTGGGAGAACTAAATGTGTCTCACTCTGGTGCACGTTATAATGGAAATATCAGCAATGGTGATGCAACCGCTTCTCTTGGGATATTTATTGATTATCCCCACAAAGGGAATGGCATTAAAATTACCGAAGTAATGAAAGGTGGCCCGTTGGATAAAGCTAAATTCGATATTAAGCCCGGCATGATTATCGAGAAAATTGATGGCGAAACGGTAACGCCTGATAGAGATATCGCCACTTTCTTAAATAGAAAAGCAGATTCTTTTGTACTTCTTGATATTGTAAGTGCCAACAAGAAAGATCGTCAACAAATTACTGTGAAGCCTATCTCATTAGGTGCCGAACGAGGCTTGCTATACAATCGCTTTGTACGCATTAATGAAAAAGAAGTGGACAAGTTAAGTAACGGTCAGTTGGGTTATGTACATATTCCAGGAATGAGCGACGGACCTTATCGCAGTATTTATGAAGATATGTTGGGCAAATATGCTGATCGAAAAGGTATAGTTGTAGATGCTCGATTTAACGGCGGCGGCGATTTAGTATCTGATTTAGCAATGTTCTTTACAGGCGTTCCTTTTATAACGTACGCTACTGAAGCCAAAGTGGTTGGAGGCGAGCCAACTTCTCGTTATACCAAACCAACATTATCCATGTTCAATGAAAGTATGTATTCAGATGGACACTGTTTTGCACAAGGCTATACAGATTTGAAAATTGGTAAAACCGTGGGAATGCCAGTTCCTGGTACATGTAGCTTTGCAGGTTGGGAAGGTTTACTTGGCGGTGGAAGCTGGGGTGTTGTTCCTGTAAGTGCCAAAAACATTGATGGCAAATGGATGGAGAACCTCCAAACAGAGCCTCAGTTTAAAGTTAAGAATATGCCTGGCGTTATTGATAAAGGTCGTGATCAACAACTAGAAAAAGCTGTTGAAGAACTTTTGAAAGACGTAAAGTGAGATTCTAGACTTAAGATGTAAGATGTAAGACATACGATTGGATATGAGATGAAGGGTAGGAGTTTCGAGTTTCGCTTTGCGGAGTTTGACTTCTACCTTTTTTGTTATATCTCCTACATTCCTTCAATCAAAAATTTCTCAACTCAATACTTATAGCATTTGTTGCAGTACAAAATTGTTCAATTTATGTAGAGAGTTTTTGTGAAGAGTAGTAAGGGCCGATGCATTTCACCAATGGTGAATTAGTTATTTCCTTTAGAAAGAAATTACTCTCCCTCTAAACAAAAGAAGCAAATCTTCCTTCAAGAGATAAAGTTACTAGTTAATTGAAACAAGCATCTATTTCTAATTCATTGACGGCAAGTTCTTACCCCAAAGGTTGGCCATCCCATTAGCTTGGGCGTTCAGATCTGCTTTTTTAGCATTTTCATTTCTTGCTTCACAAAAAGCTACATCTTCATTAAACAGAGATTGAGCAAAGCCCCTTCCACCCATAATAATAGAATTAGATTTTTTAAGGCGGATGGCTTGGTATGCTTCAAATGCATCCGAAATAGTGATAGAGGGTATGCTCAAACATTGAGCTAAATGCCATGCATCTTCAATAGCTTGGCAGGCTCCTTGTCCGCTGGTAGGTAAGGCGGCATGAGCTGCATCTCCTAACAAACAAACATTATCCAGAAACCAATTATTGATTGGGTGGTGATCAAATACTTCAATTCGTTTAATATTCTCTTCAGCAGTAGTTTCTATAATTTCCAGAATTGGAGTTGGCCAGTGCTCAAAAATCTGAATTAATTCCTTCTTATTTCCCTGTAGAGGTTCTCCTAATCCAAGTGGTAATTTTTTGCAACCCGCCCAGTATGCGGTTTTGGAATCGACTGGTACAAAGCCAAACCGTTCTCCAATTCCCCAATAATCATGCACACTTTTTGTGGAGTTGATATCCATTTCTTTGTGCTCAATCAAGCCAACCCAATTTACATAATTTTGGTAGATAGGGGTGTTGTTTCCCGTTACATATTTCCGAGCCGATGATTTCATTCTGCCATCAGCTCCAATTATAATATCAGCGCTAAGGGTTTTCCCATCACTAAATTGGATATAAGGAATAGAGTTAGAATCCTTTTCGATTTCTTCCACATTCTTTGAATAGGTAATCTCGATTCCTAGCTCAGTTAGCTTTTGAATTAGAATCTCTTGAAGGGCTTTCCTTGTAGTGGGACGGCTAGTGTATCCCATTTTAGCATCTAGTTTTTCGATAGATAAAGCTCCTAATTCCTCTCCTGTATGAGAGAATCGAACCATACTTGAAAGCTTTCCAGACACTTCTTGAATCTCGGTATCAAGTCCCATTTTAGAAAGTATACACATCGCATTTGGCCACAATACTAAACCGGCGCCCATTGAGTGGGATGAACGAGTCCGCTCAAAAATCTGAATATTATTAAAACCTACTTGTTTTAAAGTGATGGCTAGGCTCAGACCTCCGATTCCAGCTCCTATAATTGCAACCGATTTATCTATCATGATGTAATGGGGTTTACTTAAGGGAATAAATAACTAAAGGAATAACTAAAGTTGATGCAGAATAAACCGTTAAAGAGAGTGAATCGTTTACAATTTAAAATAAAGCTGGCTACCTCAGATTACTATTCTATAAAATATCTTCATAACTGTGGTATTGGATAAATAAATCAGTATTTTTGCAAGCTTAAATTAATAAGAAATGTTCTACTGTTGGCTACAGAAAGCTATCCCACAATAGGTAGAACCACTCACTCCAAAGTTATCATTCAATAGTTTTCATAGGATTAGTATTTCTTTGAACTGATAACACACTAAATTTTTAGATGAAAAAATATCTCAACTTTTTTGATTTCTCTCAGCCGATAAACTATAGAACGGAAGTTTTATCGGGCTTAACGGTTGCTTTGGCACTTATACCAGAAGCAGTTGCATTTGCACTTATTGCAGGACTTTCTCCATTAACAGGGTTATACGCCGCATTTATGATGGGGCTTGTAACTTCCATTTTAGGTGGCCGCCCAGGTATGATATCTGGAGCAACCGGCGCCATCGCGGTAGTTCTTGTGGTGCTAGCAAAATCGCACGGGGTAGAATATATTTTTGCTACCGTAATATTGGCTGGTATTATCCAAGTGATTGCTGGTGGGCTCAAGCTCGGTAAACTAATGCGACTTGTTCCTCATCCTGTAATATTTGGTTTTGTGAATGGCCTTGCCCTAATCATCTTTATGTCGCAGTTAGAGCAATTTAAAGATCCTACAGGTGCGTGGCTTTCAGGATCACCTTTATATATTCTGTTAGGGCTGGTAGTGCTTACAATGGCTATAATTTGGGGCTTACCGAAACTTAGTAAAGCCATTCCTGCTTCTTTAGTAGCGATTTTGGTTGTGTTTGGATTGGTAGTAGTTTTTGGAATTGATACCAAAACGGTTGGCGATATAGCTTCCATTAAAGGTGGCTTTCCTCCGTTTCATATCCCACAAGTTCCTTTTACAATGGAAACCTTTATGCTGATTTTACCTTTCTCAGCAATCGTTGCAGGTGTTGGACTTATCGAGAGTTTATTAACACTTAATATTATTGACGAAATTACTGAAACACGTGGTAGAGGAAATAAAGAAGCGGTAGCTCAAGGAACAGCAAATATCTTATCAGGATTGTTTTCTGGGATGGGCGGTTGCGCTATGATTGGGCAAAGTTTGATTAACACTTCTGCTGGGGCCCGTGCGAGACTTTCAGGTATTGTGGCAGCAGTTATGTTGTTGGTGTTTATTATGTTCGGCTCTAGCTTAATTGAGAAGCTACCTATGGCAGCACTTACCGGACTGATGATTATGGTTTCGATAGGAACTTTTGAGTGGGCAAGTTTACGCACATTCACAAAAATGCCTAAATCGGATATTTTTGTGATGGTACTTGTAACGTTGGTTACCATATTCCTTCATAACCTAGCATTAGCTGTTATTGTTGGCGTTATCATTGCAGCGCTTGTATTTGCTTGGGATAATGCAAAACGCATTCGTGCTCGCAAATCTGTTGATGAAAATGGAGTTAAACATTATGAAATCTACGGACCGCTTTTCTTTGGCTCTGTTTCTGCGTTTAATGAAAAATTTGATGTGCTAAACGATCCAGAAGAAATTATTATCGACTTCGCAGAAAGTAGAATTGTAGATATGTCTGCAATTGAGGCTGTTAACAGAATTACAGAACGTTACTTAAAAGTAGGTAAGAAAGTTCACTTAAAGCATTTAAGCAAAGATTGTAGAACGCTACTTAAAAATGCTGAAGATATTATTGATGTTAATGTGCTAGAAGATCCAACTTATAAGCTTGTTCTAGATAAAGTTTAAAGTTTAAAGTTCTTCTTCAGTATTAGTTGCTTTATAAAGCGGTACAAAAAAAGGGAATTCTTAATTAAGAATTCCCTTTTTTTATTTGGTGCAAATGTTCTTGCTAATATTCTAACCTAACTACTTTACCATCCATAGTTGTGGTAAGTAATGCATGTTCGTTAATAGGGAATACATTGTTAATAAGTGCATTCGAAATCTTGTGTGCCCACTCAGTTTTTCTAGAGGTTCTATTAATAGCGTAAATCACGCCTTTATCGCTAGGTACAAAAATCAAATTTCCATACTCAACTATAGGAGAAGGGCTGATTTCATATCCAAATTGAACATCTAAAAACCAATCGGGCTCAATGCTATTTGAGCTAGTGCTATAGGCAAACAGAGTATCTTGCATTGCTTTAATGTAAACATGCTTACCATCTTGAGAAACACCAATTGACTCACGGCCTTTATGGTGATTTGAACGTTGCATTACTTTGCCTGTTCTAGCATTAAAACTAGTTGTAGCGCGGTCGGGTGCAGTGATGTACACTTTACCATTCGCCTTAACAGGGAAAACCGTTGCAGGTGATAACATTCGACTGCTAGCACCGCTATTCCATATCCAATCAGGTTTGCCTGTTTTCTTGTTTAGTGCATAGAAATCATTTCCCCAAGAGCCAAAGTACACCCTATCATTGTCTACAAGTGGGCGAGTTTCTACAAAGCCGACAATATCTTTATTCTCCCAAAGTATCTCACCAGTTTTTAGTGAAAGTGCACGGAAAATTCCTTCAGAGCTTCCTATAAATACTTGATCGCCATCTATAACTGCGGATGCCACAATAGACTTTCCGGTTAGCACTTTCCATTTAAGAGCGCCACTTTTTGGATCAATATTATAGATGGTGCTGTCAGTAGAGGCAAAAACTAAATTATCATCTTGGAGGGCAGGGGTGGAATATATTTTTCCTGTAGTCTTGAATTCCCAAATTTTCTCTCCATTTTCGACATATCTGGCAATCATATTACCGTAAGAACTTGGATAGAACGCAAAATTCTCATTTGCTACTATACCGGCGGCAACATCACTATCCTCTTGCATATTCCATTTTTCAATCACATTAGGATATGTTTCATTGATGGCATAAGAAGGGCGTGGATACTGTGTTGTGTCATTTTCAAAATGATGATTTTCTAATTCCATTTTTCGCCAAACTTCTTTGGTTTCAACACCAGGAGTTCGTTCAGCAAAATACATAGTATCGTTTGCTACAGTTACTAAATTATAACCACCAATTTCATCTTTAGCTCGTAAGTTTGAACGCCCCATTGTACCTGGAATCCCGTCATAGTCGAAAGCTTTATTGATATGACCATGGCCGTTTAGGATACCTTGAATATTTACTTTCTTGAGTTTATCGATGATCAAATACCAATTTGCCATTTCCTCATTCATAGGGTAATGATTGAGGAAAATAACAGGTGTATCGCCAATTTTTTTTGGGTCAAGTACTTCACCTAACCAAACCACTTCTTCATGAGGAACTAATCCTGGAGCCATTCTCATGTTCGGGCCACTACTTGTTCCAACAAACAAAAATCCATTAGCTTCAAAAGAAAAATGGTCACTCCCAAAGATACTTTTAAATGTGTTAGCCCCACTTTCAGACCAATTTGCGTCATGATTTCCAGGAACCAAATACCATGGTTTATTCAACGTGTCGTATAGTTTCTTTGCTTCGATAATCTCAGAGTCAGCACCAAATTCGGTGATGTCTCCTGTTACCACTACAAATTCAATATCATCGTTTTCATTGATATCTTTTATGGTTCGGGTGAGATCTTCGTAAGATGTTTTGTTGCCAATGTGTGTATCAGAAACAAATGCGAAGGTGAATGGGGTTTTCTTTTGAGTACAAGAGCTAGTTATTATTAACAAAGAGCCTAGAAGAAAGACTTTTGCTATGCTTTTTAATGATTTCATAGAATGGCTAAGATATTGGCTAAGAACGATTTATTTCTTTTAAAGAACGGAAAAAAGTATTGAAGTATGAACACTGATGTAAAGGTTTTAACAATTATATCTAGAGCTTCGGTGTTGGTTACATTAATTTACAAGTAAAGGCGTTAGTAACTAGATCCTGTATTAAGGAAAGCTACTCGATACTAATTATAGAAGGAGAGGTAGATAAAAAAAAGTCTTCCTGTATAACAAGAAGACTTTTATAAGATATTGAAAACTATTTGTGCTTAGTTCCCATCGTCGAGATTGCCAATATTAACTGCAGCTTTTCCTTTTGCTAAAGCTTCTAGGCGACCCACATTTTCCCAAAGTGTCATGGCTTTTTTAAGTGTGGTATCAAAAGCGTCGTTTACAATTGGGTAGAAATAAGGCATTCCCCAGATTTGGCGTGCTATTTCAGCTTTCATTCGTCCCTCACTCATCCAAGCAACTTCTTCAAAGTGACCTATAGGAATGAATAACGAATCGTTTCTAAATTCTGGTTGCTTAACGGTGTCAGAGATTGACATTCCTTTAGAAATAAGAGACTGTTTGAAATCAGCTATTTCTTTTGGAGACCATTTGAAATCGGTTCGGAATTTTTCAAAATCACTTTCCCATTTTGCTCTAAACTCATCGTTGTTTTTATCTAGGTAAGCACGAACATAATCAAATGCAGCTTGTTTACGTAAAGCGAAGTTAATTACGTAGCCTGAGCGAGTAGTATCTTCTTGAACTAAATAATCAGGTACAATTCCGCCACCGCCATACACAACTCTACCAGCATCTGTTGTGAATTTTAATGAATCTGGGACGTGGTCTAAAAATTCAACAGCGTCATTTTTGGCGTTATCATCTCTACGGTAAATCTCGTAGGCATATTCTTCTCCACCGCCCTCAACAAAAGGCTTTTGAATAAGGCGACCAGAAGGAGTGTAGTATCTAGAAATGGTAACACGGATATTGCTTTTGTCTACTAATTCGTATTGTTGTTGAACTAAGCCTTTTCCATAAGTTCTACGACCAACAACCAATGCTCTATCGTGATCTTGAAGTGCTCCAGAAACAATTTCACTAGCTGATGCCGAGCCTTCATCTACAAGCACAATAACATGTGTATCTTTGTAGGTTCCGTTTTGGCGAGAATAGTGATCTGCGTTAAAGCGCGAATGTCTACTTTTGGTGGCAACAACTTCGGTACCACGTGGAAAAAACTCTTCAGATATTGCAATAGCTTGACCTAAGTAACCTCCAGGATTGCCTCGTAGGTCAAGAACTAATCGGTCCATACCTTGTGCTTTCAACTTCTCTCCAGCTGCCATAAATTCTTCATGAGTGGTAGCGGCAAAACGATTAATCTTAATGTATCCCGTTTCGTCATCTAGCATGTAAGAAGAATCTACGGTGTAAATTGGGATATCATCACGGATAATAGTGAAAACTAAAGGGTTTTTAACACCAGGCCGAACAATAGTTACATCAACTTTGGAGCCTTTTTCTCCGCGTAATCTTTTAATTACATCCTCATTGGTAAAACCGATGGCACTGCTATCGTCAATGGCAATAATTCTATCTCCTGAACGGATTCCCAATTGGTCGCTAGGGCCACCAGCAATAGCTGTGATTACAGTAATTGAGTCTTGTATAATATTAAACTGAACACCAATACCTTGAAATTTCCCAGCAAACTCTTCCTCAATTCTGTCACTATCTTCAGCTTCAATATAAATTGAGTGTGGATCTAGAGTGGAGAAAAGACCACGAATTGCAAACTCAGTAAGACGAGTCATATTCTCGTCTGGGCTGTTATTCGAAATGTAGTAGTATGCTTGTTCAAAACGTTTATAAGAATCTGTAAGAGTTTGAATCTTAACGCCATTAAAAGTAGTATCTATCGGTGTTTCATCAATTATTAAGGTAGAATCCTCCACAGCTTCTACCATTTTCTTGATACTCGATTTATACATGTTCTCTAAGTCAGGAACTCCAAAATAGTTAGAAATTATAGTCCTAGTAGCCTGTACATACTTAGTAATGTTAACTGAATCTTCGTTGTTAGGCTTTATAACGGGGTCAATCCCTGTAAAACCTACAACAAAAAGCAGTATAGCAATTGCGATGTTTGGGGCAATGAATTTTTTAAACGGCATAATAACTAACTATCTGAATGGATAACTTAATGAACAAAAATATTGATAAATAGTTTCTTCAAAAGATTGTAATAAATAAAGTGGTTTAAACCAACGCTAAAGGATGTAATGACTTAAATCTTTATCCTTGATTAGATTTTCCAATTGTTTATTAACGTATTTACTATCAATTGTTATTTCGCCAGAGCTAATATCGTCGGGAACGGCAAACAAAAGTTCATCAAAAACCGATGACATGATGGTGTGTAACCTTCTAGCGCCAATATTTTCTACACTGATGTTAACTTCGGCAGCAATTTTTGCAACTTCTCTGATAGCGTCGTCAGTGAAGTTAATAGTGACGCCTTCAGCCTCTAGCATAGCCATGTATTGCTTAGTAAGTGCGTTTTTCGGCTCGGAGAGAATTTTATAGAAATCCTCTTCGGTGAGAGAGTTTAGCTCTACTCTAATTGGGAAACGACCTTGAAGTTCTGGAATTAAATCTGAAGGTTTCGAAATATGAAAAGCACCTGAGCCAATAAATAAAATGTGATCTGTTTTCACAATTCCATGCTTAGTGCTAACAGTACTACCTTCAACAATAGGAAGGAGGTCGCGCTGAACACCTTGGCGGCTAACGTCTGGCCCACTTTTTCCACCACCGGAAGACGAATCCGCGATTTTATCAATTTCGTCTATAAATACGATACCTTGCTTTTGCACACGTACCAAAGCTTCTTGAACAGCAGATTCATGGTCAATCAATTTCTCAGACTCTTCTTCGAAAAGAATTTTTCGAGCTTCTGAAATTGGAAGTTTGCGTTTCGACTTATTTTGTCGGCCAACGCCACCAAGCATATCTTGGAGATTTACACCCATTTCTTCCATTCCGCCAGGTCCGAAAACCTGCATCATAGGATTTTTCTTGCTCTGAGCTTCAATTTCAATTTGACGCTCTTCGAGTTCGCCGTTTTTTAGCTTCTCACGAAAACGTTCTCTTGTACGCTCATTAAGCTCGGCATCGTTCGCCTTAGCTGGGTCAAAATTAGTAGCGGTCTCGTTGTTAAAACCTACACCTGAGCTTTTAACAGGAGGAATTAGAATATCTAGAATACGAGTTTCAACAGCCTCAGAAGCTTTTTCTTTGACACGTTCTTGCATTTCCATTTTAACCATGTTAACGCCAAGATCGGTAAGGTCTCGAATCATAGACTCAACATCACGCCCAACATAACCAACTTCGGTAAATTTCGAAGCTTCAACTTTTATAAAAGGAGCCATAGCTAGTTTAGCTAGTCGTCTTGCGATTTCGGTTTTACCTACACCAGTAGGCCCGATAAGTAGAATATTGTTAGGTACAATTTCCTCGCGGATATCTTCTCTAGCGTTTAATCTTCTCCAGCGGTTGCGTAATGCAATAGAAACAGATCTTTTCGCTTCTTTTTGTCCAACAATATATTTATCTAATTCGCGAACAATTTGCTGTGGGGTTAAATTCTTCTCTTCAATCATTTGTTAGTCCTCAATCTCTAGAATGGTCAGGTTATGATTGGTGTAAATGTCGATATCGGCAGCTATATTTAACGACTCTTGTACAATTTCTTTGGATGTAAGATGTGGAGCGTGCTTGCTAAGTGCACGAGCGGCCGAAAGGGCATAAGAGCCACCGCTACCAATTGTTGCAATGTTATCATCAGGTTCAATCACATCACCTTGTCCAGAAATAACTAATACATTTTCATTGTTCATCACAATAAGTAATGCTTCTAGTTTCTGGAGGTATTTATCCTTTCGCCATTCTTTTGCGAGTTCTACGGCTGCACGCTGCATATTGCCGTTATATTCGTTCAGCTTTTCTTCGTAGCGATCAAAAAGGGTAAAAGCGTCGGCTGTTGATCCAGCAAATCCAGCTAACACTTTACCATTATATAGTTTTCTTACTTTTTTAACGGTTGCCTTCATTACCGTTTTGTCCATGGTAGCTTGGCCATCGCTGGCAATAGCAGCCATTCCATTGTGGATTATTCCAACAACGGTTGTTGCGTGTAGTTTAAATGCGCTCATCTCTAAAAATTTTTTATGAAAGTAATGACTCGACTAAGAACAAGAATCGAGCCATTATATTATATCTACGACTTAGAATAACGTGGGTTCGCTTTTCCATTCGAATTGGCAGAGCCACCTGACGGTCTGTTATTGCCACTATTTCTTGGACGCTTGTTGTCAGCGTCGTCGCGATCATTTTTCTTAGAGTACTCTAGGCCAGAACGGTCTGGTTTACCACTTTCAAGTTCTACAAGCTCACCCTCACGTTCGAGCACGTCGTCTATCGAATCACCACGCATAATTACGTCTGTAATGTCGATGTCAGAGCCTGCCAGAGTGACTTTAAATTCGTTAAGCGAGATAGTTTCGTCGCTAATAAGAGTGATTTTGAGGAAATATTTAAACATCCATTTCCACTTCTTGCTAACCATTCCTTTTAAAAGCATAGATTTCAAGTATGGATTAACATAAAGCTCGATGGCACGGTATGCAGAGTTATGCTTAAAACGACTTAACCAGCTTTCAATATCTGTAACAATGGTATCTTGACTAACTACGTTTCCAGAACCGCCACACATTGGGCAAACTTTTGAAACAGAATTAACTACACTTGGGCGAATTCTTTGGCGAGTAATTTGAACCAATCCAAAATCACTCATCCCCAGCATATTTGTTTTTGCGGGATCTTTTCTGAACTCTTTCTTTAGTTCGTCATAAATTTTCTTACGGTTTTTATCGTCTTTCAAGTCAATAAAATCGACTACAATAATACCGCCAATGTCACGCAAGCGTAATTGCTTAGCTATTTCTCTAGCTGCGTCTAAATTCGTTTTAAGGGAATTATCTTCTTGGCGAGCTTTTGCAGCGTAAGGGCCAGAGTTTACATCAACAACATACATTGCTTCTGTTTGCTCAAAAATAAGGTAACCACCTGATTTCATGCGAACACGAGGACTGAAAATCGAGTTTACGTCTTCAGAGATTTTAGCGTAATCAAAAATGTGTTCTTTACCTTTGTACTGCTGAACATTAGGTACCATATTTGGCGCAATTTGGCCAACGTAAGACTTAATCTGACGATACATTTTTGGGTCGTCGATAAGTACTCGGTCATAATTTTTAGCAAAGAGATCGCGAATTAAGCTCTCTGTCATGTCTAAATCGCGGTGTAGGAGAGAAGGAGGTTTTGCTGTCTCTAGCTTGTCCAGCATGTTTTCCCATTTTTTCAACACATCGCGTAAATCGTCTTCGATAGCGCTATTATCTTGATCTTGAGCAACAGTACGAACAATAACACCGAATCCGTCAGGTACCATTTTTGAAAGGGTATTTTTAAGACGGCGACGTTCTTTGTAATTACTAATTTTCTTTGATACCGCGATGTAATCGCCCATTGGTATGAGCACGAGAAAACGTCCTGCGATTGTAATATCAGTAGAAACGCGAGGGCCTTTAGAACCGATTGGTTCTTTAACAATCTGTACGAGTAGTTTTTGACCACTTTTTAGCACTTTACCTGCAAGCATTTGCTTTTCAGGATTGCTCAAGTTGTCCTTGTTGCTTACATCTTTACGAGCGTGAGGCGGAATCGCATTTGGCCCATTAAGCATGGAAATGTAATCGGCGAGGTGATCGCCAGCATCAGAAAAATGCAAGAAAGCATCTTTTGGGGTGCCCATATTAATGAATGCGGCACGGATGCCACTCATTACTTTATGAACTTGAGCTACATAGATATTACCAACAGTACGCTGGTTTTCTTCTGTTTCTATGAATAATTGTGCTAATTCGCCATCTTCGATTAGCGCTATCCGGTCTTGATTGCCGGATGAGTGAATGATAATTTGGTTCTTCATTAAAGTTCTTTTTAGTACGGCCGGTACTTGCTACACAAGCAATCCATCGTCTAATCTTAATTTCGGTACTGGGAACGTCCACCTTATTCAGATGTGAACTTGCCGTTTTAGGAAAAGCAGTTACGTCGGCCTTAGTTTCTTGAAAATTTGTTGTATTGGGGGTTGATTCAATGTGTGAATCAAGGCTCAGCTCTCGTTTAGCTAATAAGATAAATAGGGTGCAAAAACTGAGAAAATCGATATAAATATTACCTAGAAGCGTATTTTGGGCTTCTTGTAAAGTCTTTGGGTGATATATATTCTGTGCGTTATGCAAAAATTGAAAAATGTAAAATCTCTTTTTTTTGTATCGATTTGATGTTAATCAATATACATTAGAAAGAGATAGGATAAAATGACTAAATAGCAAAATTTAATCAGCTTCTATTCTTTTAATTTTTGCTCCAACAGCAGTTAATTTTTGTTCTAACGATTCGTAGCCTCTGTCGAGATGGTAAACTCGAAGCACTTCGGTAGTGTTTTCGGCAACCATAGCGGCAAGTACTAAACTAACGCTAGCTCTTAAATCGGTACTCATCACAGAAGCGCCTTCAAGAGGTGTTTTTCCTGTAATATGGACAGTGTTTTTATCCAAATACATGGAAGCTCCCAAACGAGTGAGTTCAGGAACGTAGCTAAAGCGATCGTAATAAACGTTATCGGTTACTGTAGATTCGCCGTTGGCTTGGGTCAACATGGTAGCCCATTGCGCTTGCATGTCGGTTGGAAAGCCTGGGTAAATTTCAGCTTCAATAGAAACTGGTTTGAGTTCTTTGGGTGCTTTAACATGGATGGTTGTGCCATCAATGGTAATATCTGTACCCGTTTTCTGAAGCATTTTGGTAAATGTACCAAGTTGTTCTGGGTTGCAACCTGTGAGTGTAAGTTCTGACTCAGGATGCATAGTTCCCATAATCATAAAAGTGCCAAGTTCGATACGATCGGGATCGTTGCTAACTTCAACACCTTGTAAACTTTCAACACCAAAAATGGTGAGAGTATCTGTTCCAATTCCTTCAATTTTAGCGCCCATTTTTACTAGGAAATTGCAAAGTTGAACTACATCAGGTTCTTTTGCCGCATTATTGATAGTGAACCTTTCACTTCGTAAAGCTGAAGCTAAAATCAAGTTCACGGTAGCGCCAACGCTACTTGGCTCAAGAGTGAAAGAAGCAGGTTTAAGATTCTTTTCTGCTTTGGCAATCACATATCCTTTATCCAAATCGATGTCAATTCCCATAGCTTTCATACCTTTGAGATGTAAATCTACAGGACGAGGACCCCAAGCACAGCCGCCAGGTAATGAAACTTTGGCATAGCCATGTTTACCTACTAAAGCGCCAAGCATATAAAAAGATGCACGCATTTTGCGCACTAAATCGTAAGGAGCTTCTAAGTGACTCGCATTTGAAGGGTCGATTACGAGCTTATTCTCTTGGTCATGAAAATCTACTTTAGCACCCACAACACGCAACACGTTGTTAAAGGTGTAAATATCTTGTAAACGGGGAATGTTATGTATGATACTCGGCGTATCTGCTAAAAGTGATGCTGCCATAAGAGGTAATGCAGCGTTTTTGGATCCACTAATTGCGATGGTACCTCTTAAGGGTGTGCCACCTTCGATTACAAATTTATCCAACGGTTTCTATCTCCAATATAATTGTGTTTTTTTCTAACGATTGCCCTACTTCCACTGAAATACTAGAAATAACTCCATCCACGGGCGATTTTAACTCATTCTCCATTTTCATTGCTTCAAGTATTACTAAAGGCTGTGCTTTGGTAACGGTGTCACCTTCGGTAATAAGAATGTCTAAGATTTTCCCTGGCATTGGAGCTTTTAGTATCCCTTCAGCTACCGCATTACCAGTTTTGAAACCTAGTTTGTCGAGCAAGAGTTCTTGATCGTCTCTAACATTTACTTTATGCCAGCTTCCATCTATAGAAAATTCAATGTCGGAGCCATCATAACTTACATTATCTATCTTATAGAGCTTTGTTCCTGTGCGGAGCAGAAATCTGCCATTTTGTTGCGTAAACTCAAAATCGCCAGTTAAATTCCCAACACTAAAAGTCTGTTCTTTCTGGGAAATTTCTACTTCAAGAGGCTCTTCCGATACTTTTGCTTCAAATTTCATGCTCGTAGGTTGGTTAAAACTTTAAGGCCAATTTTGGTCGCTCTGAACGTACACTCTTTTATGTTATCGCTATCAAAGTATGTCATTGAAGAATCTTCGGTAGGATCTAGGTTTATGACCTCCACAAAGCGATAATTCACTAAGTTAATAAGGTCATCTCTAAGAGTACCATACGGAAATTCTGTTTCTTCCATAATCACATCAAATGATTCCGGAAAAATCAGACTCTCCACAATTTTTCGTTCAGATGGGGTTAACTTTCTCATAGATGAAGATAGAACCGCTATTAAAATATCACAAGTTTACTCAACAAGAATATCGCCGTAGGAAATAAGGCGTTGATTGAAGTCGAACAGAAAGATTCGGTGTAACCCTTTTGCTGATTCAGGAGTGTTGAATTGACCTAAAGTTAGTGGATCAATCTGAAATGTTGAGAGTCCAATGGGTAAAGGATTGTCGAAACTGGAATAAATATTTCGCCAAGTATTATCGTCAAAGCGAATTTGAATGTCGAGCCCATTAACAGGTTGCACGCCGGTTACACTTACTTCAAAACTAAGATTGGTACCAAGTTGTGCTGGGTTTGGGTAGGGAGGCGAATATGTAGGTTGAATCTCGACGAGCCCTTGATAGAATGGAGAAATTCGCCAGTCGTCAGGGTCAGAGTTGGTAACTTCGCCTTGAATATTGGTATAGGTTATATTTTCAGGCTGACGATAGGCTTCGTTTTCAAAATCTCGTTGTTCTTTGTTTCCTGAGCACGCAAAAAACGTTGAAATAGATAGTAATAGAAGAAAATGAATGGACTTCATGAAAAAAGGAGTTCTAATGTTGGAAGTCGGTTCGTAATTAAAACGACAAACCGTATCTTTACATTCAAAATACGAAACATAATTGTTGAAATGCCATGCTGCATGTAATTGGAATTAAAAATTGTGATACTGTTAAAAAAGCTAGGGCTTGGTTAGCAGAAAATGACGTTGAGTATGAATTTGTGGATTTAAAAAAAGAACCACTAAATATAGAAGAGCTCAAAGAATTAGAATTTAAAGTGGGCCTAGATGTTCTTGTAAACCGAAGAGGAACCACTTACCGCAAGTTGGAACTTAAAGACAAAAACTTGACGGATGAAGAGATGTTAAATGTGTTACTTGAGAATCAATCGATGATTAAGCGTCCTGTTCTTGTGAAAGATGAAGCCGTACTTGTTGGCTTTGATGAGCAGGCATTTGAAGGCTTTGTTCTTGATGAGCCTGAAGAAGATTGAAAATTCTTATAAACGAAAAAGGGATTAATGCCGTTTCGCACTATATGAAATATTGGTTGCTTGGTTTTTTATTATTCCCTGTTTTTGCTAACGCACAAAGTCCTTTCCCTTCACAAAGTGAGAGAAATCCTACGTTGGAGGAAATTTTTTCTATAAAAGAAACTTTCCGCTACGAAGTGAAATACGGTTTTCTAAGGCTAGGATGGGTGGAGGTTAGTATGTTGAGCGATACGTTATTCGATGGTAGTGTTAAAAAACATATGTTCACTGATATTCGCTCAAATCCCAAAATTCCTTTGGTAGGAACTGAAATTGATCAATTTCATTCAATCTTTTATGTAAACGAAGATGGGCTTCCTGTAACCTCAACTTATTGGAAGGATAATGTAGATGAAGATAAATTTGATGAGATTCGCTACAATTTTGATCGTGAAAATGGAGTAGTTACTTACAAAGAAGAAGACGATACCCGAGATACGCTAAAACTAGTTGAGCCAGCTACGGCAGGTCACGTTATTTTTTATTTCTCACGGCTTTTTGCAGGAAGTGATTCTACGGTCACTTTGCCAGTTTACGTAACTAAGCGAAGTGGAACTATTGTGATGGAAAATCCATCTAAAAAAGAAACAAGAAATTATGCAGCCTTCGACGAACCCGTTGAAGCGTATCTGACCACAGGAAAAACTAAAAATATTGACGGGCCATTTGGCTTTTCAGGAGATTTTAGAGCATGGTTTTTAGCCGATGACTTACGTGTGCCTCTAGAAGCACGAGTGAAAGTACTTTTTGGGAATGCCATTGTTCGATTAATAGAATATAAACGAGAAGATTTATGAGCGAAATTAGATTTAAAAGATTACCACACGCTAAAGATTTAGCATTGCCTAGCTACGAAACGCCTTCATCTGCAGGGATGGATATCCGCGCAGCTGTGGATGAACCAGTTGTGATTAAACCCGGTGATCGATTTCTAATCCCAACAGGACTTCAAATGGCAATTCCTGTAGGCTTTGAAGCTCAGATTCGCCCAAGAAGTGGACTTGCAATCAAACAAGGGATTACGATGCTAAACTCGCCTGGCACTATTGATGCAGATTATCGTGGCGAAGTGAAAGTAATTGCTATCAATCATGGTAGCGAAGATTTTGTGGTGAATTTTGGGGATAGAATCGCACAGATGGTTATTGCTCCAGTTACACAATTTCCTGTTGTTGAAGTTCAAGAACTAGATGAAACCCAAAGGGGAGAAGGCGGATTCGGAAGCACTGGCGTGAAGTGATTCTGGGAAATGGTTTTTGGTGATTAGTTATTAGTGGTGTACAAGCGAGGCGCTTGCACAAGGTTGGGTTAGATAATTCGGTGAGCATTTCGGTTTGCTCAAAAGTTTCCGTCATCCAGAGATACTTCCGAAGGATCTTCGAATACCTTAAGAAACCATTGCTTTTTTAGGTGGCTAATCTCAAAAAAAGCCACCACACCTGAGCAGTTAAGAACTCGGGTCTAGAATCACAACACAGCCATCACTAGAAATCTAGATCGCGGGCATATGCCGCGAGATGACTCTGAGCTTTTTATTAATTCCCAAAACACCATCAACGTCATTCCTGCGAAGGCAGGAATCTAGATCGTTAACAACGCATTGAAAGCACTATCCAATCCTTTTTTCCGAAACAGGATTTTCAGGATTCCCAAGATTAGCGGGATTGGGGTTATTCCCTCTGCTATAATTTATAAGATATAAACTTAAAAGATTGTTGAAGAATCTTTACTCTTCAAATCCACGAGATGGAAACAGATTAAGCTCTTTCTGTAAGCTTTCAGATACTTCTTTTAATTCGAGGTGATTTAAATCTAAATCTACATAATACTGTTTCCCTTCAACCGCATTCTGAGGGAGACATTCCGAATAGAGAAACACTCGAATCTGCTTTTGGTCTGTGTTATTATTGATAACTTCAAATGAAATACCCTTTTCCATAAAGCTTAATTGTTGAGTCTGGCTTTTATGTTCTCCCAATTTGTAAAACCAATCAATTATTTTCTCAACATCTGTTGTTGAAAGGGCGCAACCGTCAGTTTGCCAATTACCTAAATCACTAGCTACATTTAATTCAATTACTAAAAAATTAGCCTCATATGAGGGGCCAAAGTTTTCAGGAAGCTCATAGCCTATTATCTTAAATTCTAAGAATTGGTTTCTAATCCCCTTAAATATCATCTGCTAGTATTGAAATTTTGCTATAGAAGGTGTTAGGAGAGGTTTTATATTTTCATCACCTCTCTTCATAGCTACTCAAATATCTATTATTTATAATTCACTATCAAATTCCCTCTCGTTACGAACGTCTTCGTTCGTAATGCAGTCTAGAAGCTCCAGCTTCTTATTGGTTGAAGCGGGTGTACAAGCGAGACGCTTGCACAAGGTTATGGTCTCTTCACTGTAGTTCTTCTGTATGGTTCCATCGGAAGTATCCTCTGGATGACTCTTTAAGCTCTCCCTCCTCCAAAAAATCAATAGCATAAAAAAAGGAACGCAGAGTGAATCGGCGTTCCTTTTCAATTTCTAGGATGGAGTATTAATCATCCTTTGGAAGGTTGAAATCCGAATTCGTTCGGTAATCTCCTAACAAATGCTCAGCAAAGTAATACCAAGTCATTCTATCGAAATAAGCCTGTGAGGCACCAAAACCATGTCGGCGACCTGGCAACAACATCATATCAAAACGTTTTCCAGCTTTGATAAGTGCATCGGCCATTCTTAGCGTGTTCGCAGGATGAACGTTGTTGTCGATATCACCATGAACAAGAAGCAGATGACCTTGTAAGTTTTTTGCGAGTGCAATGTTCGTTTCAACAGGAGCTTCAAAGGTGATTTCTTCTTCTTTCACCTTAACGCTGTCGTCGTTCATTTTGGTAACGGTTTTGCGCTTTTCTTTTACGCCGTTATGCACTTCACCCCACCAAATATTATAGATGTTGTTATCGTGATTTCCTGCTGATGAAACCGCTACTTTATAAAACTCTGGATAAGTAAGTAGAGCTGCCGTACTCATAAAACCTCCACCAGAGTGACCGTAAATACCAACTTTATCAGAATTAATAAATGAATGGCGAGCAGCTAATTGCTCAATTCCGTACTTGTTATCAGCGAGAGGGTAGTCGCGCATATCGCCATAACCATAGTTATGATAATATTTATTTCGAATAGGGCTACCGCCTCGTTGTCCCATTGCAACAACAATAAAGCCAACTTGCGCAAGAGTTGAGGTTCGGGCGCGTGAGCCAGATACGGTGAAGTTAGAAGGAAATGGCTCAGTTTGTGGACCAGGATAGACATATGAAATGATTGGATAAGTCTTTGTAGAATCGAAATCGGATGGTTTCCACATTACGCCGTATAAATCAGTGGCGCCATCGGCAGCTTTTACGCTGAATGTTTCAGGCGCTTTCCAACCTTTTTCAAGCATCAACGAGATGTCTGTTTTTTGCAAAGTTGAAAGCACTTTTCCTGTCCCATCACGCAAAACGGAAACCGTTGGCATATCAACTCGCGAGTAATTATCTACAAAGTAATTGCCATTTTCAGAAGCTTTTATGCTATGATCAGCATCCTCTTTGGATAGATGTTTGAAATTACTTCCATCAAACTTCACAGAATATAGATTGGAGTAATAAGGATTTTGCCCTTTCTCACGCCCATAAGCATTAAAGAATACAGTTTGTGCCGAAGTATCAATTCGAGCTATGTCGCCAACAACATAAGAGCCAGAAGTGATTTTATTCTTTAGCTTACCGCTGCTATCGTAACGATATAGTTGTCCCCAGCCAGTACGTTCACTCCACCAAATATATTCCTTGCCTTCGTTAATAATGGCGAGGTCTGCAAAGCGAGTGTTGAAATAAGGTTTACTTTCCTCTGAGAATAGAACATCAACGGCGCCAGTAGCTGTATTTGCTTTAAGCACATCAATTTTACTCCAAGTTCGATCTCTACGAAGAATAAAAAGAAAGTCAGATTTGTCGGTTTCAAAAATACCGCCTTTGTTAAAATAGGGGCCTCCAAGAGATTGGTCTTTCCACTTGTCAGTATCTAGAAGAACCTTAGATTTGGTAGCTGGATCAAAAATTTGAATTTCATCAACGAAAATTTCTTTGTCACCCGGCATTGGATATTTATAGGTTTCTAGCTCAGGACGTTTTTTGAGTGAGTTTATTACCCATAAATCAGACACTTTACGTTTGTCTTGGCGTTTCACCCAGAATTTCTTTGAATCTTCGAACCAATTGGCTCTAGCTCTTAATCTTTTGTTGGATGTGGTATCAGAATCGTCTGCTTGGTAGCTAAACCAAAGCTCGCCGTCATCAGTAAGCTGAATTTCAACGCTGTCTTTGTCATTAGCTTTCATCACAAAAAGGTTGTGATTTTTTGCAAAAGCAATCCAAGTGCTATCTGGGGAGAAGTTAGCCCAGCGTTCTTGTTTTTCTTTGGTAAGCGAATCGCCTTTTACAAGCTTGTTGCCATTCAGGTTATACGTGAAGTTTACACTGTCTACATGAAAGGTGAAAAGGTTCTTGTCGGTATCGTATTCAAAGCTTTTTAGAGGGAGATCTTTGGCGTTAAAAGGCTTTGAGAAAATTTCAGAAAGTTGCCCCGCCATTTCTTCTTGGTCGAAAAGTAAACGTTGTGTGGCTTTTTGGGCATCAACGAAAAACCAGTTTTTACCGGTAGGATTTTCGTACTCATACCAGAATTTATTGGTGTTTTTAATCCATTTTGGATTAACGCTGGTAGAACCTACCATTTTGCTCATTTGCTCGGTAGTGAACCGCTCGGCAAGATCGAAATTAGCCTTCTGTTGTTGCGCAAAAGCAGTTTGAACGGTAAACAGTAAAGCTAAAACTGAAAACAGTATAGGGAGGTATCTTTTAGTCATAGTAGTAGTTAGTTAATGATGCCCTAAATAAACGGCTTTTACTTGTAAAAGACTTATAAAACAGCGCTTGTAATAATTGGTTACAGTTGGGATAGGGGAATTGTTTTGTGGTTGATGGGGGATAGTTATTGGAATTTCCTCAAAGCTCAAAGCTCAAAGCTCAAAGCTCAAAGCTCAAAGCTCAAAGCGCCCATCAATAAAACATATCCCACCTTGTGATATCACTAACTCCCATTTTGATATAAAATCGGTTTTATTCATCTTATCCCCTGAAATATAAAGAGTAAACTGAATAAAACTTAAACATGAAGCAGGGATAAAGTGAGTAGAGTTCACTTTACTCTATTGTTGGGCATAATTAGAAAAACATGAATAAAAGAATAATAAAGAATAAACCTGAAGGAAACATAATTTGGAGAGGTTTAGGTGGTCATTTTGACTCAATGTCTCAAATATTGAATGAGTTTTTGGATAATTCCATTTCGAATTTTAAAGGAAATAATCCAATCATTAAAAACATTGTAATCTGCATAAAGGAACTTCCGAATAGAGAAGTCTTCTTTTCAATCGAAGATTCTGGAACAGGGTTTAAAAATTTAGACTCTGCATTTTCATTAGGTGCTCAAGATGCTAAAGATTCACCTATGAATGAGCATGGTTTTGGATTTAAACATGCTTTAGCTACAGCTAATCCTGATAATAACACATGGGAAATTTGCTCAAGAAACGAGGAACAGTCTGAAAAAGGATTATACACGAAAATTGAAGCTTCTTATAAGTTTGAGGATTTTGAGGCTTATGAATTAAACGTAACCGATACGGCATGGCCTGGAAAGCTAAATGGATCAGGAACATATATGGCATTTACATGTGATGAAAATTTGTTCAAGACAGTTACGGAAGGACATTCTGGAAATTTCGGATTTGAAAAAAGAGTAGAATTTTTGATTGAAGACATTGGATTCACTTACTCAAATTTGATAAAAGATGATATTGCAAATATTTCAATTGTTTACACAGACATTCACGGTACGCAAAAAAATAAAAATGTAAAATCCGTAGAGCCTGATTTTGAAAGATATATTAACCCTTCAAAAGGTACAACAACAATAAAATTAGATAATAATGATGTTTCGGTTCAGTATGAATTTGGAGCAATGCGTGATTCTGAACACAGAAAATATTATAAACGAAACATGTCAACTTCAGGAGTTGAAATAAGACTAAATGGGAGAGTAATAGCTACTAATATTTTTAAAGAAATTTGGGGAATAGAAAAGCACAATAGTTACAACTACTTATTAATTAAAATTAACCTAATATCTGATGAAATCAATTCACTGCCAACAACAAGAACTTCCAAAAATGGAATTAGAAAAGGAGATAAGAAGTTAGAAGATTTATTCGGATGGATTAGAAGCTATATTCCAGAACCACCGAAAAGCACTAAAGATATCGACCATGAAGTAGACTTATTTGAAAAATTGAAAGATTTAAAAATACGACAGCTTCCTGATCCTAAAACAATAACAACTGAACAAAATGTATTTAAAGAAATAAAAGAAAGAATACGAATTGACCTATATCAAAAAACAAATGATGGATTAGTGATTTATGAAGGAAAAAAGGAATTTACGAGCGTTCAAGATTTGTATCAGTTAAAAATGTATTGGGATGGTTGTATTATTGATGGTTTAAAACCAGATATTGGAATTTTAATAGCAAGTACCCACCCAAATTCTGTTCAAGATTTAATTAAATATATTAACCAAATGACAGATTCAAGTGGGAATAATTATAACATGAAATTAAAGACTTGGAAAGATGAAGGAATAGACTATCCTTCGATTTAAAATAACTATTGCCAACAATGGCTATAAGTAAAGCAGAATGAACATAGATGAACTTGCCATAAAAGAACAGAACCTTTATTCAAGTGTGATAGAGCTCGAGGGTACTATTGAAGAAAGGTCTGATAAAGTTGTCTATTTCGGAATTTCTAAAGAGTATCGAGAAATCCATCAAGAATATTCAAGATTAGCAAAAAGTGAATTAGAAGCACTGAAGAGAGCATTGTTCCTTATGTGGTATTCAATATCTGAACCCGATTGGTTAACAGGAATTGGAGTACTTGATGAGGAATCTGAAGAAAGAACTATCAAAATTCTTGATAGAAGACTTAAACGAGGCATAACTGACTATGAACTCGATTGGATGTTAGGCTACTATTCGGGTTGGGATTACATATTTGAACGATTCAGTGATTTTAAACACTTTCAAAACAGATTAAAAAGTAAATCTAAAACTGAATTGCCTGATATAATAGACAGATTGAAAATGGAACAAAGAGGCCAGATGGGAAGATATTGGAATTCATTGACAAGATTTAATAAAGAAACCAGTAGTTAACACTGTATAAAGCAAAAAGGGCATTCGGTGGTTTACGAAAGGTTTGTGCTTATTTACAAAGTCCGCCAAATCGTTGATTTGGCTTTTAAATAGAAATAAGTTAAAACAAAATATAAAAATTCGGTTATGTGTTAATCCGAAAAGTTAGTGTCTTTTTGCACGCTACGTTTCATACACAAACCGTTGGGTGTCATTGAAAAAAAGCAACAATGAATAGGACGATACTAAGTCTCCTCCTCATTCCGTAGCTCCGCTCGGAATGCCTTCGGGAAGCTCTGCTTCCAATGCTATTCATTGAAACGGAATATTACACAACAGAAAAAGGGAAGACGGGACTTTTCATCTCTTCATTAAACTCTCGAAGAAAGAGAATTAATGTATTTTGTAATAAATGAATAAAAAACTATTACCAACATTGGCTATAATTCATCGAGGTTCTTTATCTCTCCAAAAATAAAGCATAAATCATGCAGAGATCGTTTGCTCAAATTTACAATCACATCCTGAAACAAAGAAAATGACTCAATCTGAACTTATAGATTTAAATTTCAAAGAAATAAGGAGAAGAAGCATAAAGCTTTGGAATGGACTTCCTGAAAGCCATTACAATTGGAAACCTGACGAAAAAGCAATGACTGCTTCAGAAATGATTAGGCATGTTTTAGAAGCCGATTATGGATGGAATATAATTATCAATAATGGGGACATGACAAATTATGTGACGCCTTGGAAAAACCGACCATTCACAAGCGTTGCTGACGAACTAGAGTTTGCCGAACCTTATAGAACTACATTTTTGGAAAGTGTTCGGCAGTTTTCGGATAGTGAAATAAACAACACTGAAATCGTTCATCCCGGAAATGGAGAAAAGAAGATTCTTGGGAAATATTTATTACGCATTGGGTATCACGAATCTGTTCACGCAGGACAATTCCTATCATATTTAAGAGCAATGAAGATTGATAGACCCAAAATATGGGATTAAAAAAACACCACAGCTAGCAACGAAATAATGTGAAGTTAAGATCAGCTATCACCTGCGAACAAAACCATTGCTTTTTAATAGCTGTGAAGATCCTTCAGAAGTATCTTCAGGATGACTTTTAGCGCTGTTTATTTTATTAAAACTGTCAGCGAATTACTTTACATCTACAGGGATGGCCGAAATTGAAAATTGGTCTAGAACCATCAACCAATTTTCAACCATCTACTTCAATGCCACATCAAAACTTTAACTTCCATGAAATACACCTCCAAAAAGAATCTTTTTAATAGACCTAACTCAAAGGGTAGCAAGTCTTAAGAGGAGCAAAAAAAGCAATTACACTTGTTTACCGAATTTTCGCCCAAAATAGTTGGCGAATCACTATATTTAACGTTCGTAAAAATGTAGTAACAAATTAATCATTCGGTACACCTTTGAAGCCTTGGAAATACATTGTTGCATTTTGGATGACTGCAGTAGTTATAGGCGGTATTCTCATTAAAATACCTATGATTCCAATCTTGGAACAAACCGCCAGAAACATCTTTTTTCACGTACCAATGTGGATGGCGATGTTCGCTATGTTCACCGTTAGTTTTGTGTATAGCATTCGCTATTTGAACAGCCCCAATATCAGTTTTGATATTAAAGCAGAATCTGCCGCAAAAGTAGGAGTGGTTTTTGGAATGTGTGGTTTACTAACGGGTTCGCTATGGGCGCGCTTTACTTGGGGAACTTGGTGGACATTCGCTGAGCCTAAAATGAATTTAGCAGCGCTCGCAGTTATGATTTATGTAGCTTATTTTGTGCTCCGTTCTGCTTTTGATGACGAAGAAAAAAGAGCCAAGCTCTCTGCAGTCTATAATATTTTTGCAGTAACCACTATTCCATTTCTCTTATATATAGTGCCAAGGCAATTAGAAAGCTTGCATCCTGGAGCCGAAGGCAACCCAGCGTTTAGCGAAATTACTGCACCAGAACTAAGATATATTCTATACCCAGCGTTTTTAGGATTTATAGCGCTCTCTTTTTGGATTTATGACATCGTGCATCGCTACCAAGCGGTTCAACATAAAGCCGATAATCTGTAATTTTTTAAAAAACGATGCAAGAAGATTCACTTAGAACCGTTGCTGATACGCTCTCTCAAGTTTACTCCGACAAATGGAGTGGGGCAGAAGTTGAGCAAAGCAACTCATTTATTCATTTTATGTATTCAAACGACCTGATTTTTGTAGTTCTTGGAGTTACCCTCATTATTTGGTTAGTACTTCTTTTCTTTATCACAAAAGTAGATAAGAAAGTAACTAAGCTCGAAAATCAATTAAATTCATCTACTACTCATGAAGCCTAAATTAATTCTCGCCATTGTTGCCATTATCGGATTTACCTCTCTATTGATGTATAATTTTGGTGAAAGCATCAGTACTTATACCGACTTTGAAGCAGCTAAATCTATGAGCAATGCTCATGTTGCTGGTACATTAGACAACACTCAAGACTATGGCTTCTCTATGGAAACCAAGCTCTTTACTTTTTATATGAAAGATGAAGCAGGCGAAGTTCGACGTGTTATTTTCCCTAAACCAAAACCAAATAATTTTGAGCAAGCAGATCGACTTGTTGTTATTGGAGAGATGAAAGGTGATACTTTTTATGCAAAAGACATGCTTATGAAATGTCCTTCCAAGTACAATAACGCTGATCCTTCTCAGTTCACTTCTGCCGAAAATAGCTAACCATGATTGGAATTATTGGTAAAGTTCTTTTATCACTCGCATTTATATCTGGGTTAGCTTCTGCTGTACTCTATTTTCTAAGTGCCAAGAACGACGACAACAAAACACTTAGAATTGGTAACTGGATAGCTGGAGTACAAGGGCTATTCATTATCGCTGCCTCTGCAATTCTCGTATATTTACTGTTTACGCATCAGTTTCAGTATTACTATGTATTTAATTACACTAGTCTAGATTTAGCAACTAAATACATCTTATCTGCTTTTTATGGCGGGCAAGAGGGTAGTTTCCTGCTTTGGATTTTCTTTTCGTGGCTTTTTGGTTTAGGCCTTATGAAGTGGACGAGAGAGCCCTACAAAGCTCCTGTGCTTTTCTTTTTGATGTTTACGCAGGTTTTCCTTCTATCTATGATTTTAGGCTGGCACTTTGGCGACATCTCTATTGGAGCTTCTCCGTTTAGAACTATTGCGGAAGAAATGCCAAATGCGCCTTTTATTCAGGCAAACCCAAATTTTGTTCCTGCTGATGGAACGGGGCTTAATGACTTACTAAAAAGTCCGTATATGATGATTCATCCACCTATTCTATTTGTAGGGTTCTCGATGATGACTATTCCATATTGCTTTGCAATGGCCGCCCTTTGGAAAGAAAAATATAATGAATGGGTTGGACCCGCATTACCATGGACGTTAGGTGCAAACGTAGCATTACTCGCTGCTATCTTTTTAGGAGGTTATTGGGCATATGTAACACTTTCATTTGGTGGTTTCTGGGCTTGGGATCCTGTAGAAAATGCAGCGTTAGTTCCATGGCTTTTTGGAACGGCTGGTATTCATACCATGATTATCCAAAGGAAAAGTGCAATTGCTCAAAAGTCGTCTATCATGTTTGCGATTCTAGCTTATGTAGCTATTGTATACGAAACATTTCTAACTCGTTCAGGCATCCTAGCAGATTCCTCTGTTCATAGCTTTGTGGATCTTGGATTATACAATCAGTTGCTCATCTTTATGATTGCAATTACAGGCGTAGGTCTTGGAATGTTTGCTTGGCGCTATAAAAAGCTTCCAACGCAACAAAAAGAATCTTCGATTTTAAGTCGCGAGTTTATGTCGTTTACAGGCGCGATGTTACTTATGATTCTTGGTTTAGTAATCATTTTAGGAACGAGTTCGCCAATTATTGGCTTATTATTCAATGAGAATCCAACTCCTCCGGAAATTAGTTTCTACAATAATTGGAGTATGCCGCTTGCTATACTAATGGCAATATTTACTGTACTAGGTCAGTATCTGTTCTGGAAGAAATACTCTGGAGAGAAATTACTCGCCGACTTAATGTACCCCATTATTGTTACTTCGGTTTTTACGGTGGCTTCTATAATTATTGGCGAAGTGCGAAGTGTATATTACATGCTGTACCTACTATCAGGCTGGTTTGCTGTAGTTGGTAATACATGGGTAATGGTTCGCTTGATGGCTAAAAAACCTAAGCTTATTGGTGGAGCCGTATCACATATCGGGTTCGGTGCTTTAATGATTGGTATTCTTGCATCATCGGCGTTCAATACTCCAATGCTAGACAAACGCACAGCTGATTACAACGATCAAGTTAAGGCTGGTTTTGTTAAAGATGAACAAGGGTTCACCATTTCTGACCCTGTGAGTATGCTTAATTTAGAGCTTAATAAACCAACTATCATAAATGATAAATATATAGCTACTTATGAAGGCTATAGCATAGATAATCAGAATAGACCGGGGCAGCAAACTTATAGAGTTTTGTTTGAACCTATTGATGGTGGGAAACCTTTTTATTTATACCCAGAAGTATATCCTATGCTTGCGACCTCATCAGAAGATAATATTCAGTGGTCGGTAGACCCTGATGTGCATTCTGGATGGTTCCGTGATATTTATTTATACGTAGCGGGAAGTTCGTATGTAACTCAACGCAATAGTAGTATCGAGCGAAAAGCGGGTATTCAAAAACCAACAGATGGAGAAGAGAACGTTCCCGAAAAACAAACCATCAAGTTTAGCAAAGGCGAAGTGGTTTCTGTAGGTGGATTTGAAATGAATTTCCTTAACTACGCTATGGAAGACACTACCAAACTTCCTCCAAGAACAACTATTGGTGTGCGTGCTCAAATTGAACTTACTCAGCTAGGAAGTGGCGAGAAGTTTTTATTAGAACCGCTTTTCGCACTTTATAACGATGATGAAGGTAAAACCTTTGTATTCGCTCCACCAGTTGAGTTACCTGATTTCGGTTTGAGTTTCAGTTTCACGAAAGTGTATCCAGAAACGAACGAGATTGATTTAGAGATATCAGGATTAACCGAAGAATATCAAGATGAATGGGTGCTTATTGTAGCAGAACACAAACCATTTATCTCTGTTGTTTGGCTAGGAACTTTTTTAATAATGATTGGATTCGGGATTTCTATTTTCCGACATTGGTCTAGAGAAAAAGAAAAACTTTAACTAATGCCCTGAATATGATGCGTAGTAAAACTAAATCGGCAGATGCACAATTAGCTTCAACAAGAATTGTTTGTTTCTTGTTAGTAGGACTGATGTTGATGCCCGTAGTTTCTACTGCGCAAATGTTAGATTCCCAACCAGAATTTCTAAAAGAACAACCTTCACCTAGAGGCGCTTTTCTAAGGTCGTTAGTGCTGCCAGGTTGGGGCCACCAATACGTGGATGCCAATAACTGGACACGAGGTAAAGTTCATCTTGCTGCCGATATCACGATGATATTAAGCTATATTGGTTTAAACACTCGGGTAAATACCTTGGAAGGAAACTTGAACACTCAAGCAATTTCAAAAGCAGGTATTTCTCTAAAAGGGCAAAGTCGCGAAATTGAACTAGCCGTAGCAAATTTCAACAGTATTGATGAATATAACGATTACCAGCTGCGTGTTAGAGGTTGGGATAAAGTAATTACACCGAACGCTCAAAACTCTTGGAAATGGGAAAGCAGTGATGATCGTTTTGCTTTTCAAGATACACGAGATAAAATTTCCAAAGCCGACAATCAACTACCTACCTTGTTTACACTTCTGGTAGCCAATCGAGTATTAAGCGGTATAAATGCTTTTACAAGAGCTCGTAATATGCAGGTTACCCCACAAGCTAGTTTCAGCTATTTGAATGAATTTGGAAAACCAGGCATAACTGCTCGCGTAGTTGTTGGTTTTTAAGAATGCCCCGTTATAAACTTACGATAGAATATGACGGAACCGACTTCTCGGGTTGGCAAATTCAGCCGAGTGCGAGAACAGTAGAAGAAGAGCTTGAACAAGCCTTCTCTCAAATCTTGCAACAACCCATCGACTTAATTGGCCAAGGCCGTACAGACGCCGGTGTACACGCTAGAGCGCAAGTTGCACACTTTGATGTGCCGGAAGAGTTAAAGAACCCTCAGAAGCTAATTTTTGGTGTAAATGGACTGATTGGAGCTGCGATTCAAGTTCACTCCATCCAACAAGTTCCAGACGATTTTCACTGTCGCTTTGCAGCGGTGTATCGAGAGTACAGCTATACCATGTATAAGCATAGGTCGCCTTTGCATCATCGTTTTGTATGGGAGCTACCCAGTGCTTGCGACGTGGACGTTTTTAAAGAATGTGCGCTGCTATTAAGTGGAGAGTTCGACTTTGCTGGATTTTCGAAATACAATGTAGAAAATTACACAACGCTCTGTACTATTATGAAATCGGAACTTGAAGAGTACGACGATAAGCTAGTTTATAGAGTTCGCGCAAATAGATTTTTGCGGAATATGGTGAGAAGATTAGTTGGTACGATGTATAGAGTGGCAGAAGGGAAGTTAACGAAAGAAGATTTTAAGCTTTTGCTTCATAATACGGACGCAAAAATAAGTACTTATACAGCCCCAGCAAAAGGTTTAGTTTTAGATGAAATTTTTTTTAAAAATATTTGATTTTGGGCTTGACTATCGAGCCTCAACCTTACTATATTTGTCGCCCCTCAAGGGAACAAAATTATTCCTCGGTAGCTCAGTGGCAGAGCAATCGGCTGTTAACCGATCGGTCGTTGGTTCAAATCCAACCCGGGGAGCTTGCTAAAAGCCCTAATACATTTAAAGACAATGTGTTAGGGTTTTTTTTATACAGCTCTGTGTAACTATTGTGAAACAAATCTTGAAAAAGATGCTGTCCTACAAAATACGATAACTTTTGTACAAGAAAGTGTAAGGTTTATACTTCGTTTTCCTCTATCATTGGTTTCATAATTTAACAACTCTGTGATTCCAAGTTTCTCATATAAAATATTAAGAGCTATCTCGGCTGGTTTACTGCTGATTATTTGTTGGCATGCTATCAGTGTACATGGATTAACAGAATCTCTGGTTTACTGTTATGAATCTGATGGCTCAATGAATATTGAAGCGACGTCTGATTTTTCTTTAGGCTTTGCAAACGAGAAAAAAATACATGCAGACGACGATCAGCATCAGCATGAAGGAGCTGAATACCACTTTGTACCTGAAAGTCACCGTGATGTTGAACTTTCAGAAAACTGTATCAAAGATATCCGCACAAGCCGGTTTGACCAGAGTTCGGTAGTAGAATTTTTAGCCTTCGTGAATAATAGTAATGAGGGTTTCCTTCCTAAATCAGCATTTAAGCAGCTGCACACTTTCATTCCTGCCGATATTGATTATCAAGCCATTACCTCTCTTAAGACAGTAGTACTTCTGAATTAGCCCACCTCACCTACTGCTCTAAAAATAGATGCATCACTCTGATGGCATCTATCAATAAATAATTAAAGATCACTATGTCTTTGTGGAGATAATCCATGAGGCGCTAATGGTCTATACTAAAGAAGTACTATCCGATTATGATCAACAAAATTATTTCGTTCTCAATAAAGAATAAGTTCATCATTGGCTTATTCATATTAACTCTGATTGGAGTGGGCACCTATTCAATGCTCACCATAAATCTAGGTTCCGTACCTGATATCACCAATAATCAAGTGCAGGTAATCACCGTTTCACAAAATTTAGCTACCGAAGATATCGAGCAGTTCGTTACTTACCCGGTAGAACTTGCAATGGGTAATCTTCCGGGCGTAACAGAAATCCGATCCGTTTCAAGATTCGGGCTTTCAGTTGTTACTATTGTATTTGAAGATGATATGGGTACTTATTTGCCACGGCAATTAGTGCAAGAAAAGCTCAATGAAGTTAAAGAAGATATCCCTGAAAAATTCGGCTCACCAAATATGGGACCTATCACAACCGGATTAGGAGAAATCTATCAATATACCATTGTTCCACAACCAGGATTTGAAGATGAATATTCGCCAACAGAATTGAGAACTATTCAGGACTGGATCGTTAAACGCCAAATGACCTTGGTTGAAGGCGTTGTTGAAGTAAATTCATTTGGGGGAAGTATCAAACAGTACGAAGTGGCGATTGATCCTGACAAATTGAACGCCATGGGAGTAACAATTTCTGAAGTTTATGATGCCCTTGCTATGAACAATGTAAATACCGGGGGTGCTTACATCGAAAAAAATAAAATGGCGAATTTTATTCGCGGAGAGGGGCTTATCCGGTCTTTAGAAGATATTGGCAGTATTGTAATAAAAAGCGAAGACGGAATCCCTATTCTTATTAATGACGTAGCCGAAAAAGTTCAATTTGGTACACAAACCCGATACGGTGCCTTCACACAAGACGGACACGAAGCAGTGGGTGGAATGGTCCTTATGCTTAAAGGAGCAAACCCTAATGATGTCATTCAAAATGTAAAAGAACGAATCGAAAGTGTGCAAACTTCTTTGCCTGAAGGACTGAAAATTGAACCCTTTCTGGATAGAAGTAATCTTATTGCACGAACAACAAGTACGGTTTCCAAAAATTTAATTGAAGGTGCATTGATTGTAGTTTTTGTTTTAGTGATCCTTTTAGGAAGTCTTCGTGGTGGGTTAGTTACAGCATCACTCATTCCCCTGTCATTACTTTTTGCATTTATTCTGATGAGAGCAACCGGAGTGTGGGCAAACTTGATGAGTCTTGGAGCCATTGATTTCGGAATTATCGTCGATGGGGCTGTCATCATTGTAGAAGGCACCGTACATGAGATAGAAAAAAGAATTAAAGGAGGCAAAAGTAAATTTGGTAAAAACCAAATGGATGAGATTGCTTATCAAGCCAGCAGCACAATGATGAATTCTGCTTTTTTTGGCCAGCTAATTATACTCATTGTATTTGCCCCTATTCTCTTTCTTGAAGGTGTAGAAGGAAAAATGTTCCGTCCCATGGCCTTTACTTTTGGTTATGCTGTAATAGGAGCCATTATTCTTTGCCTTACTTACGTACCCATGGTGTCTGCATTAGTAATGAAGCCTTCTGCCAACAAAAATGGATGGTTTGCACGATTTGAACAGTCTCTTGAAAAAGTCAGTAATAAGCTTATTGGAGGGCTTCAACGTGTTTACAACCCTCTTTTAGAATTAGCATTAAAGAGAAAGTTAATTGTAATTAGTGCAGCTGTGATTCTGTTTTTAGGATCATTATTTACCTTTTCTCGAATGGGTGGTGAATTTATTCCACAACTTGATGAAGGAGATATTGCCATGCAAGCATTAATAAGACCCGGAAGCGGATTAAGTGAAGCCATCGATGTTTCCTCGAAAACTCAGGATATTCTATTAAACAATTTTCCGGAGATTAAAACCGTAGTATCGCGAATTGGTGTAGCAGATATACCTACTGATCCCATGCCCATGGATATTGCGGACATGGCAATCATTTTAGAAAAAGATAAAACTAAATGGACGACCGTATCCTCGAAAGATGAGCTAATTGCAAAAATTAAAGAGAAGCTGAACCAAGAACTTGTAGGCGTTAATTTGGTATTCAGCCAGCCGGTGGAACTGCGATTCAATGAGTTAATTACAGGAGTCAGAGAAGATGTAGCTGTTAAACTGTATGGTGACGATCTCGACATTCTTGCACAGAAAGCAGAAGAAATGTCTACGCTTATTCAAACTGTACCGGGTGTTGGTGATGTAAACCCCGAAAAAACGACGGGTCTTCCACAAATGACTGTTAGATACAATCGCCAGAAAGTAGCCCAATATGGTCTTACTATTTCTAAGCTCAATGATTATATAAGTACGGCTTTTGCTGGCGGTGTAGCCGGAGTGGTATTTGAGGGAGAAAGACGGTTTGATCTAGTCGTTCGTTTTGATGAAGCCAATCGTCAAAGTATTGAAGATTTACGGTCATTATATATTGATCTGCCAAGTGGTTCACAGGTGCCTATTGAGGAAATTGCAGATATCAGCTATCAACCCGGACCCATGCAAATTTCCCGTGATAACACGTTCCGACGAACGTCTGTTGGTATAAATACACGCGGTCGTGATGTGGAATCTGTAGTTACGGATATTCAGCAAAAACTGGATACTGAACTGGATCTTCCCGTAGGATATTATATAACCTATGGCGGAGAATTTGAAAATCTGCAACGTGCAAAAGGCAGATTATCAATTGTTGTGCCTATTGCACTGTTTCTGATTTTTATTCTTCTCTATTTTGCGCTGAATTCATTTTCTCAATCAGTAATGATCTATCTAGCCATTCCATTGGCCGCAATCGGTGGGATTTTCTTTCTGTCACTCAGAGATATGTCGTTTAGTATTTCTGCAGGCGTGGGTTTTATCGTGCTTTTTGGAGTAGCTGTACTCAATGGCCTCGTACTCATAAGCCGATTCAATTCATTAAAAGAAGAAGGAGTAACTGATTTGAAAGAACGAATTTTAATTGGAACTAAAGAGCGATTACGTCCTATTCTGCTTACAGCAATTGCTGCCATAATGGGATTCACCCCGATGGCATTCTCGGCTTCAGCTGGGGCGGAAGTACAGCGCCCATTGGCTACCGTTGTAATAGGTGGATTGATTAGCGCAACTTTGCTCACGCTAATTGTACTACCTGTTTTATATGCCTACGTAGAGCGTAGATCAGAGAAAAAAGCTCGTAAAAAAGGACTAAAAGCTTCGTTAATGTTAGCTTTTCTAATAGGTACCGGAAATCTTATTGCTCCATCTGTTATAAGCGCACAGTCTATTCAAACAGATAGTTTGCAAGGAATTTCATTAGAGCAAGCAGTCCAAAAAGCAATGGATAATTACCCAGCTATTAAAGCAGCACAGCTTGAAATAGAAAGTCAACAAGCACTAAGGAAAACCGCTTGGGAAATCGGTGATACTGAGGTGTTCACGGGAAAAGAAGAAGTGGGTAATGGTACGGATGGAATCAGAACTACATTTGGAGTTTCTCAAGGGTTCAATCTCTTGGGGATTTCTTCACGTGTGAAACTTCAAAAAGAAAACGAACGCCTTGCAGAACAGAGAGCCGAACTCACTTACGTTCAGGTAGAATTGATGGTAAAGCAAAACTGGGCTGATGTTTTCAGTACTAAACAAAAATATGATGTATTGGAAAAACTAAACGCTCAGTTCAAAGATATAGCCAGAGCTGCAGAGTTACGTCTGGAAACAGAAGCATCATCCAAACTGGAATATCTTTCAACGCTCAATCAGGCTAATAAAATTAAGATTCAGAAAGAACAAGCCTACAGAGATTATCTAAGTGCAGTTCGAAAACTTAATAAATGGTTTGAAGGCGATTCTCTTTATACGGTAAAAAATGTTTCAGTAGAGGAATTAGATGACCCAATCAATTTTGATAAAGCTTCTCTTAATAATCATCCATATTTGACTATAATGGAGCAAAAAATTGAGGTGGCTGAAGCTGTGGTTAAGAAAGATCAGAGTCAGTTTCTGCCAAAATTCAAAGCGAGTTATGGATTTCAGGAAATCGCAAATCAATCCGGTTTCTATAAATATGAGTTAGGTGTTAGTTTTCCATTGCTATTTTGGGCAAATCTTGGAAAAACCCAATCCTCTAAAATCCAAACAGATATTGCCCGGCAAAATCTTGATCAAGCACAAAGGGAATTAAACAGCGTCTATAACAGCATGCAGGAAAATTACTTAAAGTGGCTTAATTCCTGGGAATATTATAAAGAAGAGGCGTTGCCATTGGCTGAAGAACAGCGAAAAGGTGCACTCACCGCATATAAAGAAGGAGCTATTGACTACGTGATGTTTCTTCAAAATATCAGAGATGCCATACAAATAGAAGTAGATTCATGGGATGCTTTCAGTAATTATCTGAATAGCCGTTACCAATTGGAATACTATATGAATACCTCTAACAAGTAATTAATTTTTTAAAAACAAATATCATGAATATCCAACGAATAAATATAACCGTACTAATTCTTCTGCTTTCTTTTTTTGCGGCTTGCAACACCTCTAAGGTAGAAGAACAAGAATCACTGAATGCAGAAAATGCAACATTAATGCAGGGCGAAGAAAATGAAGAAGCAAATGCGGCCCATTTATCGCAACTAAAGTTTAACAGTCTTGAAATGAATGTTGATACCCTTCCAACTCGTAATCTTTCGGGCATTATACGGGCGAACGGACAGCTGGAAGTACCTCCACAACATGAAGCTACGGTAACTGCTATTTTAGGTGCCAATATAACTTCTATTGAGGTTATTGAGGGTGACAAGGTATCTAAGAACCAAGTATTGGGATACTTATCTCATCCTAATTTAACCAACATACAAACTAAGTACGTGCGCGCCTACCAGCAGGTGTTGTTTTTGGAGAAAGAGTATGCAAGACAACAAAAGCTGTATGAAAATGAGATAGGCTCGGGTATGGCCCTCCAGCAAACAGAAGCAGAGTATAAATCCATGAATGCTGAAGTTAAGGGATACGAAGCGCAGCTAAAGCAGTTGAATTTAGGTGTTGAAAACATCAGAAATGGGGATATCTATGAAACTATCCCGATTGTGAGCCCTATTGACGGCTATATCGAAGGGGTCAATATTCAAATTGGCCAATATGTTGATCCGCAAACAGAACTGTTTATGATTGTTAACAACGAACACATACACGCCGATTTAATGGTTTTCGAGAAAGATGTGTATCAGGTAAAAAAAGGACAGAAGGTTTCATTTACTGTGCAATCTATTCCTGATGGCAGGCTAACCGGAAAAATATATTCTGTGGGGAAACAGTTCGAGCAAAACCCGAAAGCGGTTCATGTGCATGCAGAAATTGATCAGAAAGAAGGATTTTTAATCCCCGGAATGTATATCAACGGTAACATCTACACCACAGACAAGGAAGTGTTTGCATTACCGGAGAGTGCCATAATTGATGACGAAGGTAAAACGTATATGTTCTCTGCCAAAGAACAACAAGAAAATGGCGAAACAGAATGGGAGTTTACCTCTATTGAAATAAAAACGGGCATTGAAACGGATGGTTGGATAGAGGTGAAATTGCTCGAACCTCTGCCTGTAGGGACAAGAATCGCCTGGAACAATGCCTACTCGCTGATTGCGGAAATGAAAAAAGGAGAAACAGGACATGATGACTAACAAATTGCTAATTAAATGAGGAACGTTATGAAAGAAGTAAAAGCATTTATAAAACCTAAGCGAGTACAAACAGTAGTAGAGTCTCTAAAAGAAGAAGGCTTCGATAGTGTTACATTATCTAAAGGTGAAGGAACAGGAGCCTACAAAAACCCTGATGCTTCTCCATCTTTGGACTTTCACTTTACAGATAGCCCGATTGTAAAATTAGAGCTTGTTTGCCATAACGAAGAAGTTGGGAGCGTTTTAGCTCTTATCTGCAAACATGCCAAAACAGCAAACCCTGCTGATGGGATTATTTATGTAACGGATATAAAAGAAGCATATCGGGTAAAAACCGGAGAGCCTTTGCATTTAGTCTAATCTTAATACTTAAAATTTTAGAAAAATAACCTATGAGCCATTCTCATAATCATCAACACAGCCAGGAAGGCAATATAAAAATTGCCTTCTTCCTTAATATAGGATTCACCATCCTCGAATTTTTTGGTGGATTGTATGTAAACAGTGTTGCTATTATTTCTGATGCACTGCACGATCTTGGTGATAGTATCTCCCTTGGATTGTCATGGTATTTGGATCACAAATCTAAGCAAGGAGCAAATCGTTCGTTCACTTTCGGTTATACGCGGTTTTCACTCCTCGGAGCGCTAATTAATAGCCTTGTTTTAATAACGGGTTCAATATTTGTAATTAATGAGGCTGTTGGCCGTATCATCAGTCCGGAGCATACCGATGCTCAGGGAATGCTTATTTTTGCCCTTATTGGTGTAAGTGTAAATGGCTACGCTGCATGGAAGGTGGGCCACGGTAAAACGCTCAATGAGAAAGTTATATCTTGGCATTTATTGGAAGACGTATTGGGTTGGGCCGCCGTGCTCATTGTATCTGTAGTTCTTATGTTTAAAGACATTCATTATTTAGATTCTGTGCTCTCCCTTTTAATTACAGCGTATGTGCTATGGAACGTTATCAAGAGATTGAGAGAAACACTATACGTATTTCTTCAAGGAAGCCCTGATGATATTAGCATAGAGGAGTTAGAAACGAAATTTTTAGAAAGAGATTTTGTGGATGAAACCAAGCATCTCCACCTGTGGTCGCTTGATGGGGAGCGCCATGTTTTTACAGCCCATCTGATTTTAAAAGATGTTTCAGAATATTCTGAAATCGTAAATGCGAAAAAAGAAATCCGGGAAATTTTAAAGCCCTACAATTTCAGCCATAGCACCATTGAGGCTGAATTGGATAAGGAAACATCATCATTAATCGAAGACAATCACTCAACATGAAACAACAACATTTTCATATCAAAAATATGGTTTGCACATGTTGTGCAGAAAACTTAGAAACCAAACTTTTAACCGCTGGCTTTACTATTAAAAAGATAGATTTGGGAGAATTAACACTGGCTGATCCGATTACTGATGCAGAATATCAGCGGCTCACAAAAGTGGTTAACACCAATGGCTTCGAGATAATTAACGATCAGGGAAGTAAATTGGTGGAACAGATTAAACAATTGATCATAGAGTTAGTCAGATTCAATAAAGAACTTAACGGAAAACTTTCGGATTATCTTTCAGATAAATTGAATAAAGAGTACCAATACCTAAGCCGATTGTTTTCTAATGTGGAGGGTAAATCTATCGAGCGTTACTATATCTTACAAAAAATTGAACGAGTTAAAGAGTTAATTGTGTATGGAGAGCAGAACCTGACCGAAATTGCCTATGAACTGGGATATAGCAGTCAGCAACATTTTTCCCGGCAGTTTAAAAAGGAGACCGGATTATCTCCCTCACATTTCAAGGAGGTGAAGGAAAATAAGAGAATTTCTATAGATCAGATTTAGCGTAATAATGCACGAGATTTACATTAATCTGCAATTAATCCAATAAAATTAGTCCTACTATTTATTGAAAGTTGAATAAATAAAAAGAGTAGTTATGATTACTATTGAGACACATACTGATGAAAGCATCATTGCCATAAAAGCATCAGAGACCTTAAGCAAAAAAGACTTCAATAAATTAGCTCCGGCTCTCAAGGATTTCATAAAGCTGAACCAGCATCCTCATTTGTTGATGGTCTTAGAAAGATTCAGAGGATGGGATGATAAGGCTTCTTTTTGGGAAGATTTGAAGCTTGATGCCGAATTTATAGGTGAATTTGATCGCATTGCCATTGTCGGAGAGACGAAGTGGCAAAAGTGGGGGACTAATCTTCTGGACTCACTGACCAATAACGAATTAAGATTTTTTGATATCAAGAACGCGGATGGTGCCTGGTTATGGTTAAGAGATAAAAGATACTCAGAATGATGTCTTTCTTAGAAAAATATAAAGAAGCAGTAATAAGCTCTATTGCTTTAACTGGAGCTCTCCTTGTTGAGAATGTAATCATATTCGAAGGGAACCAGTATGTGTATCTGATGCTGTATGGGTTATCCTATTTAGCTGTTGGTGGTTCCGTATGGATTAAAGCTTTTAACTCTCTTAAAAACGGGACACTTTTTAGTGAATTCTTTCTCATGGGAATTGCTACCCTTGGCGCTTTCGCAATCGGTGAATATGCCGAAGGTGTTGCTGTTATGCTATTTTACACGATTGGTGAATATGCACAGCATGGAGCTGTTCATAAAGCACGTAGTTCGATCAAAAAACTTATTGATCAACAGCCTGATGTTGCCACAGTTGAACGAGATGGAGAAAGTTTGGAATTGCATCCATCAAAAATACAGCTTGGAGAAATTATTTTAGTTAGACCTGGCGAGAAGGTCCCCCTTGACGGTGAATTAATCACACAAAAGGCCTCTTTTAATACAGCAGCACTCACGGGCGAATCTAAGCCAATGAGCGTTAATCAAGGTGAAGTAGTGTGGGCAGGGTCTGTTAATCAGGATACAGCTGTTCGTATCAAGGTTAAGAGCGGTTATAAAGACACTAAATTGGCAAATATCCTGAATATGGTTCAGGAAGCATCAAAACGCAAAGCTCCTACCCAGCGATTTATTACAAAATTCGCAAAAATTTACACTCCAATCGTAGTTTGGTTGGCGGTGGCGATAACCTTTTTACCGTACTTAATTGTTGACCCATATATTTTCCAGGAATGGTTTTACCGAGCTCTTATTTTTCTCGTGGTTTCTTGTCCGTGCGGCTTGGTGATTTCTGTTCCGCTGGGATATTTTGGAGGCATTGGCGCGGCTTCCGGTAATGGTATTTTATTTAAAGGATCAGATTATCTGGATCAACTCCGGAAGATGAATATTCTCTTTATGGATAAAACAGGGACTTTGACTAAAGGCTCATTTGAAGTGCAATCTGTACAGACCTATAATGGCATCAGTGAAAATGAATTGATTGCTTATGCCGCATCTTTGGAGCAACAATCTTCTCATCCGATCGGAAAAGCCATTCTTGGTTATAAAAAAGATCAGGAATTATATCGGGTCGAAAACCAACAGGAGATTTCAGGAAAGGGTTTAAAAGGAATAATAGGTGGGAAGAACGTCCTTGTCGGAAACCTCGACCTTTTAAAAGAACATCAGGTAAAAATTACCAACAATGACCATTCTAAACCTTATACCTACGTACATATCGCCATTGATGGAGAACATGCGGGTACTATTATAATTGCCGATGAAATTAAAGAGGATAGTAGTGAAGCAATTAAAGGACTAAAAGAAAGAGGAATTCAAAAGTTGGTGGTGCTATCAGGTGATAATCAGGAAGTGGTCTCTTATATCGCTCAGAAGCTTGGATTGGATGAGGCTTATGGGAATTTGTTGCCTGATGAAAAATATCGATATGTTAATGAAGCTTTAGGGAGAGGAAATGTTGTTGGTTTTATAGGTGATGGCGTAAACGATGCCCCTGTTATCACACTATCTGATGTAGGCATTGCTATGGGTGGTATTGGTTCAGATGCAACGGTTGAAACGGCGGATGTTGTAATTCAGACCGACCAGCCGTCAAAGCTCCCCCTTGCTATAGATATATCAAAATTCACACACCGTATTGTCTGGCAGAATATCGGTTTTGCTTTAGGAATTAAACTGTTGGTGATGGCTCTTGCTACTTTTGGGATAGCCACAATGTGGGAAGCTATATTTGCGGATGTTGGGGTTGCCCTTATTGCTATTGGAAACGCTATTCGTATTCAGAATAAATTTTCCAGAGTCGGTTCGACTCGCTCTTTTTTTGATAAATCTGGAGACAAGACGGAAGAACCGTTTCCCAAAACATGTTGTGAAAGTTGTTAGGTATTGGAACCTAAAACTTTAGTAACCCAAGCCCGGCTGACCCCAAATTTCCGAGCAAGCTCAGCTCTACTATTTACCTTGCCAGAGTCCAATAATTTACGATACAATTTAGCCTGCCTCTCCCGCGTATTTTTTTGAGAAGTTGGCTTCGTTGGGTTAACAGAATTAGCCGGTTTACAAAAGTTCACATTAGCCAAAAAAGGGTAGATTTCTTTGAATTTTAGCCAGTCAATTTCAAGAGAATTTCCATGACAACCCTTGTTTAATGCCGTAAGAGGCCATTCTATCTCGAAAAAAATTCGCAAGTTCGCTACTACCGGGGAGCTTGCAAAAAGCCCTAATACATGTGAAAACATTGTGTTAGGGCTTTTTTATTTCCCGCCTGTAAAACTATTGTGAAACAATTAGTGCTTTTCATTACAATTCAAATCAAAGAATTTGGTTAGGAGTTTCACAATAGAAAGTGTGTGTTAAAAATATATTGAGCTTGTAATTGAATTACTTGAGTGATATTGTTTAGCCAAAACCTGAGTAAACAAGATTTAACGATTGATGAGTTCTAATTTTTTCACAAACAGTAACGAGAACACCCTATTTAATAAATTCTCGGGGATTTTCGAACATATGAAAGATGTGTATGCCTTTCATGCTGTAGTCGGATACTTCCGGTCATCTGGATATTTTGCTCTCCAACCATATCTGAAAAATATTTCCGACATAAAGATTCTAGTTGGTATCAACGTTGACCAAATGTTTGCTGAGGCTCAAAGGAAGGGCTTACTCTATTTTGGGGATGAAGAAAAAACAAAAGTCGAATTCTTAAAATGGTTTGTTCAGGATCTTAAAGAAGCTAAATACTCTGAAGAAGTTGAAAATGGAATACTCGATTTTATTGATGACTTAATAGAGGGTAAAATTGAGGTTCGAGCTCATAATTCTAAAGCTATACATGCTAAGTTTTACCTATTTCTTCCAGAGCTTCATACAGAGCATACGGATGGCTGGGTAATTATGGGATCATCCAATCTAACGGAAGCTGGCTTAGGTATTAAGCAATCCCCAAACTACGAGATGAATATTGCACTGAAGAATTATGATGATGTAGAGTTTGCAAAGGAAGAGTTTAAAAAACTTTGGTCTGAGTCAACTACTATTCTTCCTGCAGACATTAAAGATTTTAAGAAGAAAACCCACATAGGCCAGAGCTTTACACCTTTCGAAATATATATTAAGCTACTTATCGAATATTTTGGAAATAATATAGATTACGATCCAGATACTGTAGGAGATCTACCAAAAAGCTATAAAAAACTAAGCTACCAAATAGATGCTGTTAATCAAGGATTTCAAATGCTCATGGAGCATAATGGTTTCTTCTTATCAGATGTTGTAGGACTAGGTAAGACAGTTGTAGCTTCTATGATTGCAAAACGGTTTCTCATCGCTAACGGCTCACTAAATACTAAGATTCTTGTAGTTTATCCTCCTGCTTTGGAAAAGAATTGGAAGAACACATTTCGTCTTTTTGGGATTGATAGGCACACGAAATTTATTACGAATGGACGACTAGAGAAATTGTTAAATGGGGATGATCTCAATTATTGGGCAAAAGAAGATTACGATTTAATTTTGGTAGATGAAGCTCATAAATATCGAAATCATACATCAACGATGTTTGGGCACTTACAACGTATATGTAAGGCTCCTAGAAGTGGTGATGGCCTGATTAAAGGGAAGAATAAAAAGGTGATTCTGATCTCAGCCACTCCGTTAAACAATCGACCTCAAGACTTATATTATCAGTTACTATTGTTCCAAGATGCTCGGAAGAGTTCCTTATCTGAAACAAATTTACAATCCTTTTTTGGTCCTATTGTAAGGGAATACCGTGATATTATTAAAAGTAAAGACCCTGATATTAGTCGAATTAGAGAGCTATATACAATTATTAGGGAAAGGATAATTTCTCAAATTACTGTGCGACGAACTAGAAGAGATTTAAGGAACTATCCCAAATACATTGATGATTTAGAAAGTCAAGGAATTAAGTTTCCAGAACCAGCACTACCAAGAGCTGTACGTTACGACCTCAACACGAAATTGAGTAAACTTTTCTATAAAACGGTTTTCTATTTAACTGACGATGACAAGATTGGATACTATCGGTATCAAGCTATTAGGTTTTTGAAAGATGAAAAAAGAGAAGCTTATTACGATCAAGCTATTTTAGTTTCTAAGGCATTAGCTGGCATCATGAAAACAATGATGATAAAGAGATTGGAAAGTAGTTTTCATGCATTTGGGATTACATTAAACAACTTACTAAGATCTACAGAGCGAATGATTGAGATGTTTGAAAATGACAAAGTTTTTATTGCTCCAGATCTGAATGTAAATGAATTGATTGAGAAGGGATTCAGCATGGAAGAAATTGAAAACCTTATTCTCGATTTGAGTATAGAAAGCCCTAAAAATAATATATTTTATGCGGATGATTTTGAACCATTCTTTATTGAAGGCTTAAATAAGGACAGGCTCTTATTAAAAGAATTAGCGGATGAATGGGAGAAAGTTACTGAAGATCCTAAACTAGATGCTTTTTTCAATACCTTAGATGAGGAGCTATTGGATAAAGATATAAACCCAACAGGTCAGTTGGTTATTTTTTCAGAAAGTAACGATACAGCCAATTATCTTTCAGATAAGATTGAGGAGCATACGGGTCATAAAGTTTTAAAAATTTCCTCTAAGAACCGAAAAAAAGTATTCGAAGTTATACAACAAAATTTTGATGCCAACTACATTGGAACCCAAAAAAATGATTTCGATATTTTGATTACAACTGATGTACTTGCTGAAGGGGTAAATCTTCACAGGGCTAACATTGTAGTTAATTATGATACGCCTTGGAATGCAACACGATTGATGCAGAGAATTGGACGGGTAAATCGAATTGGTAGTGTGTCTGATACCATATATAATTACAACTTCTATCCATCTCAACAGGGTGACGAAGAGATCAAGCTCTATAATAACGCGTTGATTAAGCTACAGGGATTTCATACTGCTTTCGGGGAGGATGCCCAGATATATACACACGAGGAAATGCTTGAACAATTTGAGCTTTTTAAAGAGGGAATGCCTAATGAAGAAGACAAACGACTTATTTATTTAAGATTTATTCGTGAGTTTAAAGACAATAACCCCGTTGAGTTTAAGAGGATTAAAAAATTTCCACTCAAAGCAAGAACTGCTAGAAAGAATAAAGTCATCAATGATGATTCAGTAAAAGACGGTTCGCTTATATTTCTTAAATCTCCCTACAAGATGGAGTTTTATAAAGTGAATTCTGAAAAGGAAGTATCTGCGATTACATTTATCGAGGCCGCGGAATTATTTAGGGCAGAGATAAGTGAGCAAGGTTTAGAGATTCCTTCGGAACATTATGAACATGTTCAAGCAGCCTTAGATGATTTTGACAAAGAGTTCTTAGGTTCAACAAGCGAAGCGGTAACTACTACAGACAAAGCAGATGCTATTACGGCACAGGCTAAAAAGTTCCTTAGGGAGTTTAAAGGGCTCACAAAAAAAGATAAAACAAAAAAAGCATGTCAAGCACTAATTGAATTAGTTGATAAAGGAACATATACTCCTTTGCCAAATGAGTTAAGGTTGTTGAGAAGAAAATTGGATAAAAAGACTATAACTTATGGTCAAGTTGATAATCTGATTATTGCATTGGCCACCAAATACGATGCTTTTGAGCCAGATTCTAACGATGAATTGAATGTAGAAATTGATGTTAATATTACCCCTGATATTGTAATTACGGAGACATTTAGAAATTAATGGATACGTTGAAAATTAAAGAAATTTTAGAAAGGCCTTACGAAAGAAATTCCTGGATTAGTATAGTTAAAGAGGTTTTTGGAGCACAACGAATTTTTTCAAATCCCTCGAGTTTAGATTTATCTAACAAAAGGGAATTAGCAAAGAAAGTCTTTGAAATTGCTAATATGGACACCAATGACGACCGCATTATTGGTTTTTATGAAATTGAAGTTGATGACTCAGTTTTTCTTGAACGCAATAAAGTTGGGTTAAGAAATCTTCTTCGTTCAATATATAAATATGATGTCGACGGTGCCGTTATTGTATTTAAACAAAGTAAAAAATGGAGACTTTCCTATATATCTGAAATCCGGGAATTAGATATCCATGATAGAGTAGTCTATAAAGAAACAGAAGCTAAAAGATATACTTATTTACTCGGTGAAGGGGAGTATTGTAGAACTCCGGCTGAACGGCTGAATTTCATTTCAACAAGAAGAAAAAACCTTGTAGATATAAAGGAAGCTTTTTCAGTTGATACTCTCACAAAAGAATTCTATGAACTTCTATCGGATTGGTATCATCGTGCGGTTAAAAAAGTGGAATTCCCAGGATATCGTGAGCAGAATAAGTCTGAAAGCAAAAAGGATTACAAGGAGTATTTAAAGTCATACAAAGCGCAAAGTGTAATTCGTCTTATTACAAGGTTGATGTTTGTTTGGTTTTTGAAACAACGGATTGACACACTTGATAAGTTATTTGTCGCACAAATACTTACTCAGCTAAATGGTTCTGATGTAAACAACAGCACATATTATAAAGCAATCCTTCAAAATCTATTCTTTGCCACTTTTAATACGAACATGAATCAGGATGAACCCAGTAGTAGACGCTGGGTAAAAGATGGAAATCAAAATTCAGAAGAGTTTTTAGATCAAAGATATTATCGATACAAAAAATATTTTAAGGACGATGAAAGTGCACTGGAATTATTTGCAGATATTCCATTTTTAAACGGAGGATTGTTTGATAATCTTGATTACTTAAATGAAGAGACAGGGAAAGCCGTTCGTGTGGACTGTTTTTCAAATTCTTCAAAGAATGACTCTCTTTTAATGGTACCTGATTCGCTTTTCTGGGAAACGGAGGTAGTTGATTTAAGCTCTGAATACAATTCCAAAAAGAAAGATCGAGTAAAAGTATTCGGCCTTATCCCATTATTAAGTCGGTTCAATTTTACACTGGAAGAAAATACTCCGCTAGATAAAGAAGTTGCCCTTGATCCAGAGCTGTTAGGGAAAGTATTTGAGAATCTGCTAGCCAGTTATAACGAAGAGACAAAAACGGCTGCACGTAACCAGACTGGGAGCTTTTATACTCCAAGAGAAGTGGTTAATTACATGGTTGATGAAAGTCTAAAGGCCTACTTACTGGAAAAACTTACAGGGGAGAAAGTTGAGTCTTATGCTGAGATTGGCAAAACTCAGGCAGATATGTTTGGGAACGAGGGAAGACGTGGCCAGCAAAAATTAGTGGAAGAATTCGGGCATACTCAAGATCATATTCTTGAGTATAAAAAGAGGCTAAACCACCTTTTCAACTACAATGAAACGAGTAATCCATTTAAAGGGAGTGACACTGAAAAGCTGATAGAAGCCATTGATCATGTTAAGATCATAGACCCTGCAAATGGGACGGGAGCATATCCTATGGGCGCACTTCTACGGATTGTTAACCTCTTGAACAAACTGGATCCAGATAACGAAATCTGGAAAGAACGGCAGCTAGAGAGTCTTCGAAAGATTGAAGACCCACAGATTAAAAATGAAGCGCTTGAAAGTGTTGAAAGTGCATTTAGAAATAATCCGGATTATGGACGTAAGCTCTATTTAATTGAAAACTGCTTATATGGAGTAGATATTCAACCGATTGCTTGCCAAATTAGCAAGCTTCGGTTCTTTATTTCATTAATTGTAGACCAAAAGTTCAATTTTAATCTTCCCAATTTTGGGATTAGGGCATTGCCTAATCTTGAGACCAAATTTGTAGCAGCAGATACACTAGTTCCTTTAGAAGAGGATAAGTTAATACCCAACGAAGTATACAGGCTAAAGCGAAAACTCAAAAATATTCGTGACGCCTACTTCGTCGCAAAATCTAGAGAAACAAAAAAGAAACGGCAAAGAGAAGACAAAGAGGTACGTCAACAAATAGCCAATATTTTAAGAGACGCTGGCTTTCTGTCTGCTGCTGCTGATCAGATTGCCGAATGGAATCCTTACGATCAGAATAAAAGCAGTAATTGGTTTAATACGGAATGGATGTTCAATATTGGGAGCGAGTTTGACATTGTTTTAGGTAACCCACCATATATTCAACTACAGAAGAATGGAGGGAAATTAGGAAAGAAATACAAGGCCTATAACTACGATACTTTTGAGTCAACAGGAGACATTTACTCTTTGTTTTACGAACGAGGTATGCAACTCCTAAAACCAGGGGGAATTCTTAGCTATATTACTTCAAACAAATGGATGCGTGCCGGATATGGTAAAAGTACTAGGAATTATTTTTCAAAAAAAACCAATCCCTTATTAGTGATTGATTTTGGAAACGTTCAGATTTTTGAAACTGCCACAGTTGATACTGCCATTCTATTATTGCAAAGAAGTAGGCCCAAAGCCAAAACAATGGCTTGTCGTTTTGACAATCAGTATCAAAAAGGGAAGTCTCTAACAGATTTCATTGCAGAAGAGGTTCATCCTATAGAAATGTTTTCAGAGAATGAATGGGTTATACTGACTCCCGAAACTGCCCAGATTAAAAAATTTGTGGAAAAACAAGGGATTGAATTGAGATCCCCAAAATGGGAGATCGATATTAATTATGGAATAAAGACAGGGTTAAATGAAGCTTTCATAATTAATAAAAAAACACGCGATGATTTAATGGAAAAAAATAAAAAAAATGAAGCAATTCTTAAACCCATTTTGAGAGGGAAGGATATTCAGAAATGGTACCCAGATTTTGCTGAACAATATTTAGTTTCTTTGTTGCCGTCTAAAAATATTGATATTAAAAAATATCCTGAAATCGAAAAATATTTCATTTCAGAAATAGGCAAACAAAGACTCGAACAATCAGGAGTGCCTGGTAGTAGAAAGAAAACTTCAAACAAATGGTTTGAGACGCAGGATAGTATCTCATATTGGGAACAGTTTGATAAGCCAAAAATTATATATCCCAATATGACAAAGTACCTACCATTTGTTTTTGATGATGAGGATCACTTTTACTGTAATGATAAGGCATTCATATTGACTGGGGTAAATATAGAATATTTATGCTGTTTTTTTAATTCATCTCTTTTTAAATACTGCTTTATAGATAACTTTCCAGAGCTACAGGGAGGTACAAGAGAAGTGAGGAAAATATTCGTTGATAAAATTAAGGTTAAACAAATTCCTGTTGATTTAAATAACTACTTTCGAGTGATTGTTAAATGCTTACAAATTATTAAGAAAGAAGGGTTTAAAAGCCAGCGTTTATTTGAACAAGTAAGCGAAGGCCTTTTGTTTGATATTTACTTTGAAGACGAAATGAGAAATAAAGAACTCACTATAATTGAAACGGTTAAGAATGAGATATCCTCTATGGTGGATATGAATAGGTTGAATGAGCTGAAAGAAGAAGATTATTTGGAAGTGATAGGAAAGCTTACGAAGATATGGAGTGATCCATACAATTCGGTTAGAAATAGAATAAAATTATTTCCTACTAAAAGTCCAGATTTACTTGGCCATATTCTCCAAACAAAATGAAGCAACTAAAATCCATAACGATAAAAGGGTTTAAAGCATTTAAAGAACCAATTACGTTAGAACTTGGCGGAAAACATGCGCTAATTTATGGAGAAAACGGGACAGGGAAATCCTCAATCTATTGGGCATTGTACACAATTCTTCAAAGCTCAATTAAGGATGATGACAAAGAGGTGGATAAATATTTCGTGGACTTTGACCCAGGTGATCAAGGGACTCATCAATCTCTTGTTAATAGAGATAGTCAAGCATCAGAAACCGAAATAAAGATACAGATACAAAAATCTAACCCTGATCCCAATCCGGAAGAATTTCATATTAAATATGGAGACAGAAATACAAAAGGGAATGAATTACCGGTATTCAATCAAACAAGCGACTTCATAAATTATAAATTGCTTCAAAATTTTTCTATGGCAAGCAATCGCTATGAAATTAATTTGTGGCGAGTATTTGAGAGAGATATTTTTCCCTTTGTTGATTCAGTAGAATCGTCAGGGAAAAACTTGATGCGTTATATTTTAGAGAAGACAAATGATGTTCCAAGAAAACGAAATGGGCATAGAGAAGGTAGGAAGCCCCGAAGAGACCTTGAAGAACTTCTTGATAATCTAAACGATGAAATAGATAACTTAGTAAACAGGTTACAAGACACTGCAAATGACTATCTAAGAGATTATTTTTTTAATGGTGAAAAAGTATATAAGGTTAATCTTAGTTATGTTGGTCAGTTTAATTACAATCTAGTATCGGAAAGGATTTGGAACAATGAAGCTACCCGATTAGATAACTTAAAGATTGAGTTGAAAGCTTCAAAGTGGTCGGAGAATTTAAAAGGCTGGGAAGAAATTACAAGGCCTCATACTTTTTTAAATGAAGCCAATATGACAAAGATAGCTTTTTCAATTCGTTTAGCTGCATTGGTTGAACATCCAAAGCTGTTAGATACAGGAATTTTAGTCTTGGATGATATTCTTGTAAGTCTTGATATGAGTAATAGAGAAGAAGTTGTAAACTTCCTATTAGACGATAAATCTGAATTTAAAAAGTTTAATCAAATAATATTTATTACTCATGATATAGAGTTTTATAAGTTTTTAATTTATAAAATTAGTCAGAAAGATAAACCCAATAATTGGGTATTCAAGGAATTATACCTTGAAAAAAATGAAGATGGTTCTGAAGGTAAACCATTCATTATTGATGGCAATCAGACAAACCTTCAAAAAGCCAGAGGTTATTTCAATAAAGGAGATTATACAGCGACATCCATTTATTTAAGAAAAGAACTTGAAAAAGTAGTTATTGAGCGATTACCCGTTGAGTATACAAGAGTTATTGAAGGTAAACCCCATAACTTAAAACACTTGTGGACCTTATTAGAGTCAAGATATCAATCATTTGGCTCACCAATAACTGAAGAAATAAAAGTTAAATTTGAGCAATCAAAATTATTGATACTAAATCCACAAGCCCATTATAGCCTCGGTATTCCTGTATATAGAAACGAGCTTGAATCAATTTTTAGTTTAGTAGGTGATATAGAGGCCTACCCCATTCCAAGAACTAAGATTCTTCTTAATAAAGGAATGCAATTTGAGTTTAAGCACCCAGCTGTCGATTATTCTTTTTGCTTCGAATTAGCTAGTGATTTTACGTTAGATGGTCTTGGTGAAGATGAGGGAATAATACTCCCAAAATGTAAGGTTTTAGTTTTTCAATTCGAGAGTAATGAGTATTGGAACTTTAGAAGTAAGAGTAGATATGACAATTCAACTATTGATAGTATTAAAGGAAGAAGCGATAGGCTGGATAAAGTGTACCAAAATATAAAGAAAGAGCCGAGTCTAAATTTAACCCAAAAAATGTTTATTGATAATACCAGCGCTATAAATGGTATATGGTCTCTTAGGCAAGTTGTAGATGAAGTAGAATTACAAATAAACTTAGAAGTTGAAGCATGAGTGTTGGATTCAGAAAGTGAGAAATTGGAATAGAATTAATTCACCTCATATAAATGATGAATGAGAAAAAAAGTCTTCTTGATCATCTCAGTACATGTTTCATGATTTGGGACACTATTTCCATGAATGATAGAATTGCCCATTGATCTGACTTCGTGCATTTCATTTTTATAAAGAGAGAATTTTGGAACAAGACCCATAATATTCATTCTTTCAAAAAGATTGGGTACAAAGTCTTCTATGGTAAAGTGATTATTGTTCTCTCTTTTCTTTTCGTAATAACCTTTGATGTCATCCCAGTACTTGGAATGGTCACTCTGTAGCTTATTTCTATCAAAAAGATCTCGAATAGCTATATCTGTAACCGTTCTACAAAGCACAAAAGCAGCGATGTAATTTTGGAATACGTAGCATTCCTGAATCTCACGAATAAAAGACTGGAAGTTTTCAGGAAGTCGTTCAGTCTGTAGGAACAGTATTTGGCTTTTCATTTTATTGATTACATACTCCTCTCCACTGAACCAGGAATAAAATTTAGATGAAGCTAATTCCTCTACCTCATTAAAAGTGAACTCAGGCTCAAAAATTTTTGTAAAATCAAAGCCTTCATTATTCTCAATCTTCTTTTGATTAAGATTATCTGGAAGAAACGGATCTCCGTTTAGTGTAAGTCTCTGAAGCCTTTCTCGGACACCAGCAAAATTTTTAGAATCTGTAATTTGTATAGGCTTGTCGAATAGATATATCAACAGCTCCTTTTTTAATCTTAGATAATCACCTAAAGCTTGTGTATTAAATTCATCTTCAATGAGACCGGTAAGAATTTTTCTGAACAATTCTTCAAGCTGGTTAATAATTCTAGAAAGCTTTATAACATCTAAGTGCATTGAAGTCGGATTAGTTATTTAATATTAAGTGTAAGTACAAATTTTATTTAATCAATTAAAAGTATTACAATCACTTATGGGTATAGTATTTACGATAGGATAAATGAGGGTGGATGTATCAGATATTCCGAAAACTACTAATGAAAATATCTTAATGAGATGAATATAAAAGAAAAGATTGAATTCTATTCTTACCAAGTAGATTCTATATCCGAAAAAATCCTTGAACAAATGAAGAGTGGTGCTTCAAATTGGGAAATGCCTTGGCATAAAGGTATTCCTGAAGCTTGGAACCCAGTTACAGGTAAATTTTACGGGGGTAATAATTTGTTAGTCCTATGGAGTGAATGTTTAAAGAAAGACTACTCAATAAACCAATGGGCAACTTTTAAGCAGTGGCAAAGAGCTAGAAGGGGCTCAAAGGTCAGAAAGGGTGAAAAAGGAACGCTGATTATGTTCGCTATACCTAAGGCTGCATTTGTAAGAACCCAGGGAGAAGAGATTGCACAGTTAAACTTTGAATTTATTAACGAAGGTGAAAAAGAGAAGGCAAAGAAGAATTTTTACTTTCGCTACCATTGGGTTTTTAATGCCTCTCAGATAGATGGTTACGATGTGAACCAGCCTAATCTCTTCGGAACTACAATCTCAGATTTTGAACGGATTAAGAAATTTATCAGTAGAACCGAGGCGAATATAAAAACGGGTGGGGATAGAGCTTTCTATTCAATAGTTGAGGATTTCATCCAAATGCCAGAAATAGCAAGGTTTAAATCGAATGAGGGTGGGGCGATTCGGTCAATAAATTACTATAGTACACTTCTTCACGAGATAATTCATTGGACAGGACATAAAGATAGATGTAAAAGAACATTTGGTTGGAAGTTTGGGGATAACGCTTATGCTTTTGAAGAACTAGTTGCTGAACTTGGTAGTGGAATTCTGACGACACAATTCAATGAACAGCCAGTGCCCAGAAAAGATCACGCTGTGTATCTGAATAGCTGGTTAAGAGTTCTTGAAAATGATTTCACATATTTCACAGAAGCACTTGAGTTAGCAAGAACAGCGATTTACTGGCTTTATGGGAAAACAAATATTCTGAATTTTGAATTAAGACCACAATACGGCAGAACTTTCTCTGAAAGCAGAGTGAAGGAGTGGGAAAACCTTTTGGAATATAAACCTAGAAAAGAAAATCTATAGTTAACCTTAGATAGATTAATAATATGTATTGTAAGATTTGTGGAACAGCTAACAAGATTCAAGTTCATCATATTGACGGAGATCATCATAATAATACGGCAAGCAATAGAGTCCGATTATGCCAACGATGTCATAGTCTAGTTCATAAATACCTAGGTGTAGCCGATCCTGAGGAGATTGAAGCTATTGCAAAGAAAGCTAGGGAAATGAGCTCTGAAAACCACGCACCTACGCTATTTGAAAAACCTGACACAGATGAAATTGAATAGCAGGATCAATATAATTATAAAAGGCTCAGGTTGATTAAAACCTGAGCTTTCTTCTTTGTGAGATGTTATCATATGTGGTCTACTTTTTGCCACTCCCTGATGTGGAATTCTTTGCAGCAGCTTTATGGGCTCTAGAAGGAAATGTACCTTTTGCTGTTCCTCCTAGTTGTTTTGAATTCGCTGAATTAATTCTAGCTGCTGATTTGGTGTTCATTTGCTTTGCCATTATGTTGTCATATTTGTTAGCCTCAATATTGAGGTCATTAGCAACCTAATTTAATCTACTCAGAAGGTCTTGGGACAGTTTTGGACGGTTTATGAGATTAACTAGGCGATTGCCAGCATCTGGATAATATTTTTGAAGATCTAGGATAATTTTGCTTAACAGGTACGCTAGTACAATACTAGTTTCAAAAATCCCATCTAATGATTCTTTGATGACTTGATATTGTTTATCTAATAGTTTTCGCCACCGAATGTTAAATCTATCAAATTCTTTGTTAGACATATCTGATAGATAAAAAGAAGCTGCTATGTTTTTAATTATTAGAGTTTTTTGCTCCTCTTCTTTGCTCGCCCAATTCTCACGAAGAATGATTAATGAAAAAGGAATTTCTCTCAATTGTTGCAATTGGTCTATTGTTATATTTTTTCCTTTTCCTAAGCGATTCAGACTCTTTTTAAGTGTCTCATAAGCTGATTGCCTAGAATCATAGTTTGAGTTTTCTAATGAGGGAAGGTGTGCAACTGCTTTCTTTATAAGTTCATTTAGCGACTCAGCATCTTTCATGGGTACAATATTTTGTAATACTCGTTCAATTGGAAGGATTAATTTTGATTGTGTTGAACCTTCAACTCGAACCTTTGGTAAGAACCAGTATTTACCTACTAATTCATCTACCAGTAATTCATCTGGTAACCAGTAGCTATTGTTTCTGTTTATGGAATAGAGGTTTTTCTTGTGCTCAACAATCGTTGATAAAAAAGCGGTAATCTTTTCGAATGCTATTTCATCTCGATTATCTTTTGCTTTGGTTTTCTTTATTTCCAATATCCACTCAGACAGAAAGGGTAGTAACTTATCTCTATAGGGAAGCCATATCTGACTCCCAAAAAATTGACCAGCATAAGGGTGCGTTCCAGTATTTGAATTGAAATTAGCTTTGTCCTCTGTATAAACCGGAAATAATTTTGAAAACCCAATACCAATTTCACATCTTAGACGGATAAAAATTTCATCAGAGTTAATATAGATGGTTGTACTTTTTACCCATCGTGAAAGTTTCTTTCTATCCTTTTCCTCCCATCCTTTAGTCCCAGCTAGTATCTTGTGAAGCTCTCGTAAAAGCTGTCTAGGATTGGTAAGATCTTCTGTAGTTTGAGGCATATCAAGAATCATTTAGAGTTGGATCACATTTTCAATTGATGTAACGAACTTATATTCTGTTAATTATAGGGCTTTTAACAGGGATTGGAGAATAGGATTATTGATTGAAAACTATGCTAGACTCCTACAGAGATAGAATTAGAGATGCCTTTATTTACCCGAGCTTTTGACGAGTGATTGACGAGTCATTTCAACAATGTTATTGAGTAACACCCTGATTCATATTGGCTAAATATCGCTAGTCTTTTGCTGGTCTTTTGTACTACTTTTGATTGATGTTTTACAGTAAGTTTCCTGGGCATCACCCTGCTTATTTTGACATACTTTTAGCATACTTTTTACCCGACCTTTTGCCGACCTTTTACCGACCTTTTACCGACCTTTTACCGACCTTTTACCGACTTGTTCAAGTACTTTTTTAAGAGTCATTTGCACATAATATTCAGTGTTATTCTGGAATAATAGGGTTGATTTAACCTCTACTTTCCCCCCCCTTTACCACTACTTTTTTTAATAGTCATTATCAATCTAAGTTCAATAAAATCTATAACAACCTCTAAATTTTAATTATACCTGTAATTAGAGTAGCAAATTTAAACAGTAATCGTTGAATATTTAGGTACTGATAATGTTATTAATTCCCTTAAGTAACAGTCTAATATTCGCGAAGAGTTAAATGCATTCGACTAATAAGAAAGGATGGGGTAATACCGTTAAATTAAGGTCTTTCTAACTAAGTCACTTCACTTCTTTGTTTGTAACATTCACATCATCGAACTATAAGGGTAATTTAAAACCTTATCTGATAATTCATTAATCATAGTAGATGTATGAGAACGCATATTATGTAGTTTACGGAAGTGACTCTTAACTCTTGAATAGTACTCAGGCCTATCATAAACTTGCTTCTCTTTAGCCTCATCTATTACTTCCATTATGTGATTGTACTCTGTAGGATTTATTAAGGAACTATATATAGCATCAATTAAATCAGAGGGCGTTGACATGTTGGAGGTGTCTAGATCAAAATCTTTCAGCTGAAAAATGGAATTAAAACCAGCTATATAATTATGGACCAAACCCTCATAAAAATTTTCATCAATAAGGTTATGACACAAAAGTTTGGGTTCGTTAACAAGCTTGGATAGTTTTTTTAAATATCTCATCTCATATCGTAAAACATATGAGTTTTTCCAAAAGGAAGGAATCGTAGACCTTTTTGAATTAGTTTCATCTACCTTATCATAAATATGCATCTGTCTATTTATGTTTTTATAGTAAAGACTGTTACTCTGTAGAAGCCTCTCAAAATATTTACAATCTCCTAAATACTTGAAGTATAACTTTGGTGGATGATTAACTTTAAAACAGCGACCGAAATCTATTCTTGTTATAATAGCATCCTTAAGGGGTATGTTTAGAGCATTACCAATAGAATCGATTACGCTTGCGGTGTCTTCTATGGTTAGGGACTCAAAGTTGTTATCAAAGTGATATTTAGCCCAACTACCTTTAATTGTAACTTTAGCTTCAGATACAGTAACCCTAAGGTTTTTTAGCTTTCCCGTGTAGTATTTATAGTCTCCAGTATCGCACAATAAACTTATATCAATGTTTGCGGGTACTTCGCCCATAATATCTAAATGGTCTAGCTTATCTTTGGTTATATACAGATGAATTGTATCATACATTATTGACGAATTTAGTCAATAGAACCAGCTTACTATAGAGAAATGAGAATTTGAGCCTTTTCATCTCTTAGAAATTTTAAGCTTATGATCATTTAAAAAGTCTTCTAAGTCATCGATATCATATCGAATAGTTCGACCGGATTGGCTAAAGCTTAACAGCTCATTATCTCGCAAGTGCTGGATATGTCTTCTTGAACACTGAAGTACTTCCATTACTTCATCAGTATTCAGCCATTTTTTTCTAGTAGCCTTTCTTATTGCATCGGGTAGAGATTCGGAAACTGTTTTTTTGACAGCTTTTTCGATTATTGTTTCGAGGTCTTCTCTCGTAGGTATGTAAGCGTTCATAGTTTTAAGTTGATTAAACATTCAAAAGAATTTTAATGCACTTAAAAGCTGTTTTCAATACTTAGGGGGTGGGTCATTTGGTGGGTCTTGCGAAATATGGTGGGTCTATTTTTTTTCGTTGCGCATATTATCAATAGTAGAGTCATAAAAAGTTGTTGCTCGTAGAATTCTTTTATAGAATTTATTTGAGCCTTGTTTGTCATGATATTCAATAGGCCATGCTTCATCGGCTTCAATCTTTCTTTGAAGACTTCTATAACTAGATGTTGGGTATTTACTTCGAACACTAAAAATGTAAACTAATTCTGGGACTATGAACTCGGATGTACACTCAATGGCAATTTTATGAATTATCTCATTAGATATATTTTCAACATAATTTTTATTGATATAGGTATCAAAAATACCTCGCCCATTTATGCTTTTAAAGAGAATATCATCTGCAATTTTCAATTTTTCAATCAACTCCGAATTGCTTAGTAGAATTTGTTCTTTTTTGCCTAACAAGCTTGTAATACCAAATATAGTACAGTCATTTAAAAATTTTGATGAGTAGTCATTAAGGGGAAGGTATTTTGAAACTAAATCACTCTGAAACTGTGTTTTAGTTATTCCTTTTCTAATATATTCAAAGAATAATGTTTTTAAGTCATCTATAATTTTATAGAAAAGGGTAGTGCTTATCATTGTAAGGGGAGATCTCTTCATTCCATATTCCCTCATTTTACCTATATACTCTGTATTGATTTCACAACAATAGACTTTAAAAATGTTACTTATTTCTAAATCTATTGCATCAATTTTCTTTGAGTCTTTTAGGAGTGAGTCTTCAATTAGTTGACATTGCTTTTGAAGACTTAAAGTACTTCTTCCATCTAATAACACTGTATTTTCGAAGCCCAGGTAATTTATAAACTCATTTTTAATTTGATGGATAGATTTTAGCGGCTTAGACTTACTTAAATAATTGAAGCTTTTAATATCATTGATTGTAGTCTTGATAAATTTGAACTCATGGGGTCTACAAATATGATTTTCCGTATCTATCGTGTTCTCATTTAAATTTGTCCAGTGTAAGTAATGGGAGCCCTTATGAATAGTTACTCCATAAGTATAGTTTAGCTGTTTAAGTTCAGGAATCTGGTCGAGTAGATTTTCAGGGGTTGCCATTCTAAAACACCTTCTTCATTGCTTGGTCTGCAAGTTCTTCGTTTAAGCTTTTAAGATACTTCTGAGTTGTTTCTATCTTAGAGTGTCTTAATGTCTGCATGAGCTCATATATCCCTAGTCCGGACTGTACTGCATGTTGAGCGAATGAGTGCCTGGAGACATGGAAGGATACGCTAGAATTGATTTTTGGAGCTTTAATTTCCTTAGATTCAATTTTCTCATTTAGTAGTTCAACAAGAGATCGTAGACTCTTATTAACCATTACATTTTTTGAGCTGATTGACCTTCTTAATTCAATAGGGTTGTCATACTTTTTGTGATTATTAAGAAAAGGGAAAATGAAATGATGATTCTCTCCAGAATAATAAGATAGTAGCTCTTTTTGAAATTGGTTGAGTTCGGTACTAAATGATTTGTCGTTTTTATTCATTTGGTAGTATAGCCTTCCATCTCTAACATTGCTCCATTTAAGGCAACAAATATCTCCAAATCGAATTCCGGCACTATAAAAGCTAAATAAGAATGCGTTTCTAGCATTCCAGAGCCAAGTGTCTGGTTTCAGTTCTAATTGCTCAATACCATTAATCTGTTCAAGTGATAGCTTTGTTTTTGGGGGAGGGTTATTGTTTGTAACTATATCAAAGTTTAGAAAGGGGTCAATATGAATTAAGTGATTACTGATAGCTCTTTTAATAACTTTCTTAATGGGCTGAAAGGTCTTTTTAACTGTAGATGCTTTATTTCCGTGATCTTGAATGAGAAAATTTTGAAACTCTTTTAAATATTCTGAGTCAATTTCGTTAAAAGGGAGGAAGCGCTCACCCTCAAATTCTTCAACTTTATTAAAGGCTACTACCCCTTGTACATACTGAGAGTGCTTACCCGTTCTATTTTTATCATCCAAGTAGTCCTGTGCATAAGTGAAGAAGTCGGTACTCTCCAATGACTTAATTCGTTCCTTAATGGCTTTAGCATTGTCCTTGCCATAAGCACTAAGCTCTGCTTGAGCTTTTTCGACCTCTTTAATTTTATGGCTTAATGTTTGGTTGAGTGCTTTGAAATTATGATGGCCTTTTCGAATGGTTTCTTTCTCCGGATTCCAATCCTTTTCATTAATAGAAATTCCAGTGCTGATATACTTATGTTTTCGGTTAGAAGTTAATCTAAGGTAGATTGGAAATTCACCATTTTTACGTTTAGAATCTTTTCGAAGATAAAGGTGAATTGAGGTTGACATAAACTTGTAGTCTGGATGGAAATGTTTTACTGTGTAACAAATGTAAAACATTTTGAACTCTTAGTCACTTTTATAGTGTATTTTAAAGTCCTCAATAAAGCTGTAAAACGCTGTTTTTGGTTGTTATTTCATTAATCTAGTGAATTGGAGTGAACCCGTTTGTAATCCAACCCGGGGAGCATACAAAGCCTCACTAGTTTCTAGTGAGGCTTTTTTTATGTCAGCCCATCCCCAAATAATCTTCTTTTTCTTAAGAGGATTGTAGATGTTGGCTAATTCGATGACAGAAATTAACTAAGCTTATCGGAATAAATTGGAAGACCATGCTGAACTTGTTTCAGTATCTTTGTGTGGACTCGGATATTTGTAAACCCCTTTCCAGCCAATAAAGACATTCCGTGTTTTCTACTTACTATTTAACTACTAAGCCATATAGTTTGTATGTCAAAATAGCCGTAGGTAGTAAGTTGAATAGAATCGTTTAAAAAGTACTACCTAAGATTGAAAACGGTGTTCATTGTCTAAAAAGAAGCAGAAATAACGCCTGAATTTATAGCCAGTTCGTAAGATCCCGAAATAAATTCGGGATTGTAAGATGTTAGATAATTCGTTGACAGTTTTAATAAATTAAACAATGCTCAAAGTCATCCTGAAGACACTTCTGAAGAATCTTCCCAGCTATTAAAAAGCAATGGTTTTATTCACGGGTGATAACTGACCTTGTCGTTACATTATTTTAGTGTTC
>JBLWXP010000012.1:0-61684 GCA_048267405.1 Balneola sp.
TGCCAGGAGACAACGTGAAGTTGGATGTGACATTAATCCAGCCAGTAGCGATGGAAGAAGGTCTACGTTTTGCGATTCGTGAAGGCGGTCGTACTGTAGGTGCTGGTGTGGTAACTAAAATTTTAGACTAAACCACACAATATTTTATTGAAATTGCGGTACAAGAGTAGGTAGTTTTCGCTATCTACTCTTCCGCGTATTTACGGGCGTAGCTCAGTTGGTAGAGCACTGGTCTCCAAAACCAGGTGTCGGGAGTTCGAGTCTCTCCGCCCGTGCATTAATTTTAAAAAGGCGATATGGCTAAATTATCTGGAATTTTTGATGGAGTAGTAACTGAGTTTAAAAAGGTCTCTTGGCCGACTCAGAAAGAACTCATTGATAACACTATCATAGTAGTAGTGTTCTCAATTATACTATCGATATTTATTTTCGGCGTTGACCAAGTGTACAGCGCGGCTTTAGAATTTATTTACAAATAATGAGTAGCGAAACGGTACATGACTGGTATGTGATAAGATGCTTTTCTAGTCATGAGAAAAAAGTAAAAGAATTCTTAGATCGTGAAATAGAAGAGCATAACCTTCAGGATAAGGTTAGTGAAGTTCTAGTGCCAACGGAAACAGTTGTAGAAATTCGTGGTGGTAAGAAAAGAACGCGCGAAAAGAATTTTTTCCCAGGCTATATCCTTATTAATACGCACTATGATGAAGAGGTGAATAACCTTGTACAAAGTGCTCCTTCATGTTTAGGTTTTTTAAAAGTGGGTAAAACTCAATTGGTTCCCCACCCATTGAAAAAGCATGAAGTAAAAAGAATAATAGGACGAGTAAAAGAAAGCGAAGAAGATACTCAGAATGTTAGAATCCCATATAGTGAAGGGGATTTAGTAAAAGTTATATCAGGGCCATTCAAAGATTTTGATGGAACTGTACAGGAAGTAAACACCGATAAGTTAAAATTGAGAGTGTTAGTGTCTATTTTTGGACGCCGAACCCCTGTAGAAGTAGATGTAAGCCAAGTAGAATCGGCTACATAAAAAAAGAAACTAGTTAATCTAGCTATTACGCGAACAAACAGAAGTTACTAATTATTAGGATCCTGATAATCCATGGCTAAAAAAGTTGAAAGAATCCTGAAGCTCCAAATAGTAGGCGGACAGGCAACCCCTGCCCCACCTGTAGGACCGGCACTCGGTCAAGCAGGTATTAATATTATGGAGTTTTGTAAAGCCTTTAATGCTAAGACTCAGGAAAAAGCCGGAACTGTTACACCTGTAGAGATTACAGTGTATGCGGATAAATCGTTTAGCTTCAAAACGAAAACCCCGCCAGCACCAGTACTACTCAAAAAAGCAGCTAAAGTACAGTCCGGATCAGGCGAGCCAAACCTTAAGAAAATAGGTACGGTTACCTGGAGCCAATGCAAGGAAATTGCCGAAGAAAAAATGGAAGACTTAAATGCGTTTGACATTGAAGCTGGAGCAGAAATGATTGCAGGTACGGCTCGGAGTATGGGTCTTAGAGTAAATCGCGACAAATAAGGAAATGTGATCATGGCAAAAAAAGGAAAAAAATACGAACAGGCTGTGGCACTTGTTAATCCAGGAGTTGAATACTCTTTGGAAGAAGCATGCGATCTGGTTAAAAAAACTTCCAATACTAATTTTGATGCATCTGTTGATATCGACATCCGTTTGGGTGTAGATCCTCGACATGCTGATCAAATGGTACGTGGTACCGTGAGTTTACCTCATGGAACTGGAAAGGAAGTTCGCGTTTTAGCACTCGTTAACGAGTCTAAACAAGACGAAGCCAGAGAAGCCGGTGCAGACCATGTTGGTTTAGATGATTACATAAAAAAGATTGAAGATGGGTGGGCAGAAATCGACGTGATTATTGCTACACCTGATGTAATGGGAAAACTCGGTAAACTTGGACGTTTTCTGGGACCTCGCGGTCTCATGCCGAACCCAAAAAGTGGAACCGTAACAATGGATGTTGCAGCTGCTGTAAAGCAGGTTAAAGCTGGGCAAATCGACTTTAGAGTTGACAAGTTCGGAATTTTACACACATCTGTTGGCAAGGTAAGTTTTAATGTAAATGACTTGAAAGACAACGCTGCGGCGTTTCTATCAACTGTTATGCGCTTAAAGCCATCTTCCGCTAAAGGTATCTACGTAAAAAGTGTATTTATAAGTAGTACCATGGGGCCAAGTATTCCCATAAGCAGAACCGCAGTAACATCCCTTAACTAGGAGGAATTGAATTATGCCTACTGCAGAAAAGCAAGCAGTTCTTAATGAGATTACCGAAAACCTGAAAAATGCTAATGGCGTTTATATCGCTAAGTATACAGGCATGTCGGTAGCCGATGCCAATGAACTGCGTGGAGTATTCCGTAAGGGAAATATTTTCTACAAAGTTTATAAAAACAAGCTAATGAAATTAGCTATGGAAGAAATTGGAGGCTACGATAAAGTACTCCCTTCTTTAGTTGACCAAAACGCTTTTGCATTTGTAGAAGACGAATTGTCGGCACCAGCTAAATTGTTGAAAGAATTCTCGAAAGATAAAAAGAAGCCTGAATTTAAAGGCGCTTTTATTGACGGCGAATTTTATGGACCAGATCAGTTGGAAGCCTTAGCCGCTATGAAGTCGAAAGACGAAGTAATTGGCGATATTATTGGCTTACTACTATCACCTGCTACCAACGTAGTGGGCGCGCTAACAGCGCAGGGCTCTAACATTGTTGGTGCTTTAAAAACCATCGCTGAAAAAGGCGAATAACACCCTTATTAACCTGTCTATTTTAGACAGAAAAATTTTTACTAAAAAAACACTGGAGATAAAAATGGCTGACGTAAAAGATCTAGCTGAACAGCTTGTCAACCTAACTATCAAAGAAGCTAATGAGCTTGCACAAGTATTAGAAGACGAGTACGGTATTAAACCTGCTGCTGCAGCTGTTGCTGTTGCTGGCCCTGCTGCTGGTGGCGATGCTGCTGCAGAAGAGCAAACAGAGTTTGATGTTATTCTAACTTCTGCTGGTGACAAGAAAATCGCTGTAATTAAAGAAGTACGCGGTATCACTGGCCTTGGTCTAAAAGAAGCTAAAGAACTTGTTGATGGTGCTCCAAGCGCTGTTAAAGAAGGTGCTTCTAAAGACGAAGCTGAGCAAATCAAAGCTAAGCTTGAAGAAGCTGGTGCTCTTGTAGAGCTCAAGTAAACGCTTGTATTACATTCGTTCGTAGCCAATATCGTGAAAACGGTATTGGCTATTGGCGTCTATATCACTTAACCCTTGGTTATCAAGGGTTTTTACCGTTCATTTTACCTTCAACAAAAAGGAGAGGTTCCTTTTGAGCAAGAAGATGCAAACTATTCCGCACACGGACCGCCTATCATTTGGGCGTACCCAACAAGTTTTAGATTATCCTGATTTTCTGGATATTCAACTAGAGTCATTTGAGAAATTCGTACAGCTTGATATTGCACCAAATGAGCGTGCAAATCAAGGGCTACAACGAATATTTTTAGAGAATTTCCCAGTACAAGACACTCGCGAAACTCATATCCTTGAATTCCTTTATTATAACGTGGATGTTCCTCGTTATACTATTAAAGAATGCCAAGAACGTGGCTTAACATATTCTGTGCCGTTGAAAGCGAAACTTCGTCTTTCTTCTGTAGATGATAGTGATGAAGCTAGTGAAACAATTGAGCAGGAAGTCTTTTTAGGAGACTTACCTTGGATGACTAACCGTGGTACATTTATTATAAATGGCGCTGAGCGTGTTATCGTATCTCAACTTCACCGTTCTCCTGGTGTATTCTTTGGCCAGTCAGTTCATCCTAATGGTACTCAATTATATTCTGCAAGAGTTATTCCTTTTAAAGGCTCTTGGATAGAATTTACTACAGATATTAGAGACGTACTTTGGGCTTATATCGACCGTAAGAAAAAGATTCCAGCCACCACTCTATTAAGAGCGTTAGGCTTCTCATCTGATATTGAGTTGCTCGGTCTTTTTGAAATGTCTGAGGAAATTAAATTCGGCTCAAAACCTGACTACAACAAAAAGATTGTTGGAAAGCGTCTTGCACAGAACATCATTGTTGAAGAGCTTGAAGAAGTTGTAGATGATGAAACTGGTGAAGTATCAGAAGCTTTAAACAGAAAAATCATTTTTGAACGCGACCATGAGTTGACTGAAGATGATTATGGTATGTTGAAAGAAGTTGAAACTAAAACTGTTTTAGTTCAAACTATTTCTGCTGAAGAATCTGAGCGTTCTGTTATAATGAACACTTTACGTAAAGATCCTACTTGGGATGAGCATTCTGCACTAGGTGAAGTTTATCAGCAGATTCGTTCTGGTGAAATGCCAGATCCAGAAACAGCTCGTGCTATTCTAGAGCGTCTATTCTTTAGCGATAAAAAATATGACTTAGGCGAAGTTGGGCGTTACCGCTTAAACAAACGTTTACGTTTAGAAGGCAATGAAGACATTCAGTATCTAACTAAAGAAGATATTGTTGCTATTGTAAGAGAAGTAATTCGTCTAAAGAACATGAAATCTCAAGTGGATGATATTGATCACTTGAGTAACAGACGTGTTAGAACTGTTGGCGAGCAACTTGGACAACAATTTGCGATTGGTTTAGCTAGAATGGCTAGAACCATTAAAGAAAGAATGAACTCTCGCGATGCTGAGCAGTTAACTCCTCAAGATCTTGTTAATGCACGTACTATTTCGAGTGTAATTAATACATTCTTTGGAACTAATCAGCTTTCTCAGTTTATGGATCAAACCAACCCATTAGCAGAACTGACGCACAAACGTCGTATGTCTGCGCTTGGACCTGGTGGTTTGACACGTGAAAGAGCTGGTTTTGAGGTTCGTGATGTTCACTATACGCATTATGGTCGTCTTTGTCCTATTGAAACACCTGAAGGGCCAAACATTGGTTTGATTTCTTCTTTGTGTGTTCATGCAAAGATTAACAATTTTGGTTTTATCGAGACTCCTTATCGTAAAGTAAAAGACAGTAAGGTTTCTAATCAGGTTGAATATTTAGCAGCGGAGCAAGAAGACGAAACAGTTATTGCTCAGGCTAATGCTGAGCTTGATGAAAATAGCGTGTTTGTAAATGAAACTATATTCTCTCGTATGCGCGAAGGTAACTACATTGTTGCTAAGCCTGAAGAGATTGAATATATGGATGTTGCTACAAACCAGATTACTTCGCTTGCAGCAGCAATGATTCCATTTATTGAGCATGATGATGCAAACCGTGCATTGATGGGTTCTAACATGCAGCGTCAAGCAGTACCGTTGCTTCGTCCTGAAGCGCCTATTGTAGGAACTGGATTGGAGCATAGAGCAGCTCGTGATTCTCGTGCTATTATTACTGCAGACACTAATGGTGAAGTTGTTTATGTAAGTGCTACTGAAATTCGTATCAAGTACGACAGAAGCGACGTTGAACAAAACTGTTATTTTGATGGAGGTACTAAATCGTATTTCCTAGAAAAATTCACTCGTACTAACCAAGATACTTGTACTAATCAACGTGCTATTGTAAAAGTTGGCGACAGAGTTAAAGCTGGCCAAGCAATTGCGGATGGTTGTTCTACCGATGGTGGAGAACTTGCTCTTGGACGTAACCTATTAGTTGCTTTCCTACCATGGAGAGGGTACAACTTTGAGGATGCGATTGTAGTTAGTGAAAGAATTGTACAAGATGATATCTACACTTCTATCCACATTACTGAGTTTGAACAACAAGTTCGTGACACTAAGCGTGGTGAAGAAGAACTTACTCGTGAAATACCGAATGTAAGTGAAGAAGCTACTCGTAACTTGAACGAGCAAGGTATTATCCGAATTGGTGCTAAAGTAAATCCAGGCGATATTCTTGTTGGTAAGATTACACCGAAGGGCGAATCTGATCCTACACCTGAAGAAAAGCTATTACGTGCTATCTTTGGTGATAAAGCTGGTGATGTAAAAGATGCATCTCTAAAAACACCTCCAGGTGTTTCTGGTACCGTTATCGATACAAGATTATTTAGCCGTAAAAGAGATGAGCTCGTTTCTCGAAAAGAAGAGAAAAAACGCGTTGAACAAGAAAACGAACGCCATACTCAGCAATTAGCGGACTTGAACCAGCAATGGGCTGACAAGATGTACTCTCTATTAAGAGATAAAACATCTCCAGGCGTATTAGACTACAGCAATGTAGAGCTGATTCCTAAAGGTGAGAAATACAAGAAATCTGTATTCGAAGAAATTGATCCAGTAAATATAAATGAAAATATTGACTGGGCTACTGATCAAGAATTAGTAGCACACGTACGTGTATTGTTCCACAACTATCGTGAGCTTCGTCGCTCTATTGATAGCGAAGCAAAGCGACGTAAGTTTGCAATTCAAGTAGGAGATGAACTTCCTCCAGGAATTATTCAGAAGACAAAAGTCTACATCGCCAAAAAGCGTAAGCTTCAGGTAGGTGATAAAATGGCTGGTCGTCACGGTAACAAAGGTGTGGTTGCTAAAATTGTACCACAAGAAGATATGCCATTTATGGCCGACGGAACTCCTGTTGATATCTGCTTGAACCCACTTGGTGTACCTTCTCGTATGAACCTTGGGCAAATTTATGAGACTATTCTTGGTTGGGCTGGAAAAAAACTTGGTGTTACTTTCGCATCACCAATTTTTGACGGTGCAACAATGGAAGACGTGCAAGAAAAACTTAGAGAAGCTGGTTTACCAGAAGATGGTCGTGTAATTCTACATGATGGTCGTACAGGCGAGCCATTTGCTCAAAAAACTACCGTTGGTCATGTGTATATGATTAAATTGAATCACTTGGTTCAAGATAAGATGCACTCTCGTTCTATCGGGCCATACTCGTTAATTACGCAACAGCCATTGGGTGGTAAAGCTCAATTTGGTGGTCAGCGTCTTGGTGAGATGGAAGTTTGGGCTCTTTATGCATACGGTGCATCAAGTATCCTAAAAGAAATGCTCACTGTAAAAAGTGATGATGTTAAAGGGCGTTCCAAAGTTTATGAAGCCATTGTAAAAGGTGAAAACCTTCCTGATGGAGACGTACCAGAATCATTTAAGGTGTTATTACGAGAGCTTATGGGTCTCGGCCTTGAAATTCACATAGATTAATTTACTGTTAATAAAGTAATGGAGGAAAACCCTTGCCTATAACTAAAACATTAGCAGTCACTAACGACTTCAGCAGTATTGGTGTTTCATTAGCATCTGCTGAGACTATTTTGTCGCGCTCTCATGGAGAAGTATTAACTCCTGAGACTATTAATTACAGAACCTTTAAGCCAGAGATGGACGGTCTTTTCTGTGAAAAGATCTTCGGACCGGTTAAGGATTACGAATGCCATTGTGGTAAGTATAAGCGTATCCGTTATAAAGGTATTATTTGTGATCGTTGTGGTGTTGAAGTAACAAGAAAAGCTGTACGTCGCGAACGAATGGGGCATATTACCCTAACTGTTCCTGTGGTACATATTTGGTACTTCAAATCATTGCCAAACAAGATTGCATACCTGTTAGGATTGTCATCTAAAAATCTTGACCGAATTATTTATTACGAAACTTTCGTGATTATTAACCCTGGTGTAGCTCGCGATTTGGGCTATGCAAAAGGTGATATGATTTCTGAAGAAGAGAAATATGATATCTTCGATCAATTACCAGAAGATAATTTTGAGTTAGACGATGATGAAGAAGATAAATTCATTGTAAAAGAAGGAGCAGAAGCCGTTCAAGCAATGCTTGCCGATCTTGACTTGGATGAATTAGCTTATCAACTACGCTATGAGGTGAAGAACGAAACTTCACAAATGCGTAAAAAGAAAAAGCTAAAGCGTCTTCAGGTTATTGAGTCGTTCCGTTCAGCTTCAACACATACTGAAAACCGTCCAGAATGGATGGCTCAAGGTGTTATTCCGGTAATTCCACCAGAGTTGCGTCCATTAGTTCCATTGGAAGGTGGTCGTTTTGCAACTTCTGATTTGAATGACCTTTATCGACGTGTAATCATCAGAAATAATCGTCTTAAGCGATTAATGGACATCAAAGCTCCTGACGTTATCTTGCGTAACGAAAAGCGTATGCTTCAGGAAGCAGTGGATTCATTATATGATAATTCACGCAAATCTAACGCAGTACGTAATAACAACCGTCCGCTTAAATCTTTAAGCGATATGCTGAAAGGTAAGAGTGGTCGTTTCCGCCAAAACCTTTTAGGTAAGCGTGTTGATTATTCTGGACGTTCTGTAATTGTGGTAGGCCCAGAGCTGAAAATGCATGAGTGTGGTTTACCAAAAGAGATGGCGGTAGAATTATACAAACCATTTATTATTCGCCGATTAATTGAACGCGGTTATGTTAAAACCGTGAAAAGTGCGAAAAAAGTAGTTGATCGTAGAGATCAAGTAGTATGGGAAGTTCTTGAAAATGTAATCGATGGGCATCCAGTGATGCTTAACCGTGCACCTACTCTTCACCGTTTAGGGATTCAAGCATTCCAACCAGTTCTTATTGAAGAAAAGGCAATCCGTCTTCACCCATTAGCATGTACGGCTTTCAATGCCGATTTTGATGGTGATCAGATGGCAGTTCACCTTCCGTTAAGTAACGATGCAATTCTTGAAGCATCTGTTCTTATGCTAGGTTCTCATAACATTATGAGTCCTGCAAACGGTGGACCTATTGCAGTTCCTTCTCAGGATATGATTTTAGGTCTTTATTACTTAACAAAGTTAGGTAATGGCATGAAAGGAGAAGGTAAAACTTTCTCTAGTGTGGACGAAGTGCTTATAGCTTATGATCAAGGAGAACTTGAGCTGCATGCAAAAATCAATGTTAGAATTTCTAATATTGATGAAGAAGGAAACGACATTATTGAGGTTATCAAAACTTCAACTGGTCGTGTAATCTTCAACCAAATTGTGCCTAAGCAAATGGGTTACATCAACAAAACGTTTGGCAAGAAAGAGCTACGTATTTTGATTGGTGATATTCATAGTGAAGCTGGTACAACTCGTGCAGCTGCATTCTTGGATGATATGAAAAAGCTTGGTTTTGAAAATGCTACCCTTGGTGGACTTTCATTTAGCTTAAACGATATTATCATTCCTGATGCTAAAGCAAAACTAATTAACAGCGCTAAAGATGAAGTTGCTGAAATCCAGAATCGTTATGAGATGGGTTTCATTACAGATAATGAGCGTTATAATCAGGTTATTGATAAGTGGACAAGTACCACAAACCGTGTATCTGAAACACTTTTTACAGCACTAGCTAACGATCGTGACGGATTCAACCCTGTGTTTATGATGGCTGACTCTGGAGCCCGTGGTTCTAAAGAGCAGATTCGTCAGCTTGGTGGTCTTCGTGGTTTGATGGCAAAGCCGCAAAAAAGTTCAATGCAACAGGGTAATGAAGTAATTGAAAACCCGATTTTATCTTCTTTCAAAGAAGGTTTATCAGTTCTCGAGTACTTTATCTCTACTCACGGTGCTCGTAAAGGTCTTGCCGATACTGCACTTAAAACTGCCGATGCTGGTTACCTAACCCGTCGTTTAGTTGATGTTGCACAAGATGTAATTATTACTGAAGATGATTGCGGTACTCTTCGTGGTATCAAAATGTCTGCTCTTAAGGATAATGAAGATGTTATCGAGCGTTTAGAAGATCGTATTATTGGTCGCTTCTCGCTACATGATATATACGACCCAATCTCTGATGAGCTAATTTGCTCTGCAAACCAGATGATTGATGAAGCTGTATCTAAGAAAATAGCTGAAACATCTATCGAAGACGTTGAAATTCGTTCAGTACTTACTTGTGAAACTGGCCGTGGTGTTTGTGCCAAATGTTATGGACGTGATTTAGCACGTGGTAGCGTTGTTGAAACTGGTGAAGCTGTAGGGGTAATTGCTGCCCAATCTATTGGTGAGCCTGGTACTCAGTTAACACTTCGTACGTTCCACGTTGGTGGTACGGCTTCTCGTTTAGAGGCTGATTCTCAACATAAAGCCAAATTCGAAGGTAAAGTTGAGTTCGAAAATATTAGAGTTGTTGTTTACAACGATGGCGAAGAAGAGCATAATATTGTTCTAAGCCGTGCAGGTGAATTGAAAATCATTGACGACGAAGGCAAAATGCTGATTAGTTACAATGTGCCTTACGGTTGTGAAATGTTAGTGGAAGAAGGTGACACTGTTCCTAAAGGAGCTCAGCTCTGTAAGTGGGATCCTTATAACGCTCTTATTTACTCTGAAATTGATGGTACTATTGAGTACAAAGATATTATTTCTGGTGTAACTTTTACTGAGGATACAGATTCTCAAACAGGTCACCGTGAAAAAGTAATATCAGACTCTAAAGATCGTACACTTGTTCCAACACTTGTTGTTAAAGGCGACGGTGACTTCTTAAGAGAAAGTACTTTACCTGCAGATACTCACATCATGGTTGATCATGGTGATAAAGTAGCTTCAGGACAAGTAATTGCTAAGATTCCTAGAGCAACATCAAAATCGAAAGATATTACAGCGGGTCTTCCTCGTGTTACCGAGCTTTTCGAAGCTAGGTCTCCAAGCGATCCTGCAATCGTATCTGAGATTGATGGTATTGTTGAGATGGGTGGCCGTAAGAGAGGTTCTCAAGAAGTATTCGTTAAATCTAAAGACGGTACTGACGAGAAGAAATACTTAATCTCTCTAAGCAAGCACATTCTAGTACAGTCTAACGACTTTGTTAAAGCAGGTCAGTCGCTTTCTGACGGAATTATTCCAGCACAGGATATCCTAAATATACTTGGGCCCTATGCTGTACAATCTTATTTAGTAAATGAGATTCAGGAAGTTTACCGTCTTCAAGGTGTGAAAATTAACGATAAGCACATTGAAGTTATCGTTAGCACCATGATGCAGAAAGTTGAAATTACGGATCCAGGCGACACAATGTTCCTTGAAGGCGATAAAGAAGATCGCTTTGAAGTGAGCCGTAAAAACGATGAGTTAATCGGTAAGTTTGTGGTTACTAACCCAGGCGGAAGCGAACTCAAAAAAGGAGCAATCCTTGATCGTCGTCAAGTACGTGATTTGAATAATCAACTAATTAAAGAAGAAAAAGAAGAACTAGAAACACGTGAAGCAGAACCGGCTATTTCTAAGCCAATCTTGCTCGGTATTACTCGTGCGGCTCTTTCTACTGAAAGTTGGTTATCTGCAGCATCCTTCCAGGAAACTACGAAAGTACTTACTCAAGCTTCCATCGAAGCTAAGAAAGATTTCTTACGTGGCTTGAAAGAAAACGTAGTAGTTGGACACAAAGTGCCAGCTGGTACAGGTCTTCGTCAGTACAATGATATCATCGTTGGTGCTAAAAGAGACATGGAAGAAAGTGATGTTGAAGTTGCTAAAGTATTCGAAGATTTGAGCGGAGATGGTGAAGAACCCGCTGAAGCTTAATCAGATTTCGATATAGAAAATGAAAGCCTCTTCTGTTTACAGAAGAGGCTTTTTTTATGCCAAATAAATTATGGTAAAGAATCTAGACTATATATACGATGTCGTTCTAAGCATTTATTTCATCAATGCTTATTTAATAGCAGAAAGTTTTATTTCTACTTTAGCATCTCGGGGTAGTCGACTTACTTCAACAACGGCTCTTGCAGGAGGATTTGTTGGAAAATATGTAGTATAAACATCGTTAAACCTGCTATAGTTATCCATGTCATCTACAAAAACCTGAACTTCTACCACATCAGATAAGAAGTAGTTCCTAACTTTTAGAATCTCTTTAATATTCTTTAGTGCTTGATGAGTTTGTCCCTCAATACCTTCTTCTAGCTCATTTGTTTCATAGTTATAACCCAGTTGTCCAGAAAGGAATATGTGACCATTTACTTCTACTGCATGTGAAAACAAATTGGAAGAAGGTCTACCTGGAACTTCAATAAATTGCTTTGATGTTTCGTGCTGTTCTGGATTGGCCGTACAGCTAATTAAAAGAAGACATAGAAAGGAAATGGATAGAAATATTTTCATGGCTAACTAGGTTTGATATTAAAACTATAATTAAGCCATAAGAATAAGAATTAAAGAGTGTTTATAATAATCACTTAACTAAAACCATTTGTCTAGTTTTGGTTCCAAAACTCCCCATCAATCTATAAAAGTAAACTCCACTAGCCAAATCGCTGGCATCAAACTGTAACGTGTGAGAACCAGCAGTTTTTTTTCCGTCAAATAACCTTTGTACAAGTCTGCCTGTAGAATCATAAACATTCAATTCAACAGATTGGTTACTGGGTAACTGGAATGTTATTTGAGTAGTTGGGTTAAAAGGATTAGGATAATTCTGATTCAAATCTAGGGAAGTAGGAATCTGGATGTCCTCTTCACTAGCAACTCCTTTATCTAAGTCAGCAACTTCGATATAATCTATACTCATCCAGCCCCAACTAGTATGTATTTCAATTTTATGAGATTCACTATCATCAAAATCCACTGAGGTTACATGATTGAGCCAACTAGTTTTATCAGGCGCTGTAAACTTAATAGATTGTACGGTATCGCCATTAACAACAAGATATTGATACTTAGGTGAGGCATAAGTGAGTTGGTACCTGATATTAATCAACCTTGGTCCAGGTTTTGGTACAGAAAATTCTGGGAATGACATAGACCAGCCACTCTTCAATTTCACATATTTCTTTTCACTCGTCGACACATCAACTTCAACAGTTGCACCTCCAGTAAGACTTGCATCTTCTGCTTCAAAGCGCGAAAAGTTACCTTGATCTACATAGATTATAAATGGAGCAGATTGAACTTGAATACTATCATTATCAGTTACAATCGCAGAAACAGAATATTCTGATAAATCATCAATTGTAACATCTGCTGAATAGGGCGCTTCGGTGTCGGTCTCAATGAGTTCGCCATTAACATAAATTTGGACACTCTTTATAGTACTGTTGGGGCTTTCAGCTTCTGCCATAACCGTAGCAGAGGTGCTTCCTTGTTTAACTAAATTCCCAAAGTTGGTATCTAAAGAAATCGAAGGAGGTTCAATTGCAGAAATGGCACCATAAGCCGCAATTTCAAATAGAGAGTAACCAAACTTTGTAGCTCTCTGTATGCCTTGTATTTTGAGGTAACGGCCTGTAGCGGGCGTTTCTAGAATGATGTTATCTTCACCGCCATTTCCACTTCGTTCTTCAAACACAGTTTTCCAGAGATATCCATCTAAGGAAACTTGTACATCATAAGATGATCCAAATGCACCTTCCCATTGAAGAATTACACGATTCAAATCATAATAAGCACCGAGGTCAATAGAAATCCATTCGTCGTCAGCGTTGCCATCAAAATTAGGATCTAATTTTGTTGTCCCTGTTCCATCACTCCAAGCGCTGCTCCAACGGGTTTCCAAATCACCATCAACGGCAAATTCAGGTATGCGTTCTAGGCTACAGCAATTTTCAAAAGTGGATGAGGTAACTGGGCGTTCAAGAGCGCGGTTTGTTTGAGTGGGGTCTAGAATTTCTACTGTAACAAAAGCAGTATCGGTTTCTGTAGGATTATCTCTATTTACTGCAACTAAGCTGTATGTAGTGGTAGCGGCTGGTGATACTTGTTGAGTTCCCACACTATCTACAGATTCGCCATCTAAAGTGATTGAGGAAGCATTATAAACTTTCCAGTTAAGAGAAGTGCTTTGACCCTCTTCGATGGCTGTACGAGCGCTTATAAATTTACCAATTTTGAAACCCGGATTAATTTCTGCCTTAAAAGGTGCAGCAGGTAAGCCTTCAACATTATAGAGATTGAGTGTTTGAGGGTTGAACTCCCAAGCAAAACGAATGAACAGAGGTTCCAGGATATCGTCATGCCAAATCGTGACTTTATCGTCATCAAGAGCTGCATTAGCCCATTCAAAGTCTTCATCTTCGCCAGCTATTGCAAACATATGAAGCTCTCCATTTTCTGAGTCTCGAGCTACAAGACCACTGCCTATTTCATCGAAGGTGAGAACAACTCTGCCACTGTCGGTTAAAGCACTGCTTTTATATCGAGGACCAGATGCTACGATGTCTTCTCCATAGATTAGCTTGCGTGCAACCAATGCTAAACGCTCTCCAACAGGTTTTTTATTTGGAGGATGAACCGTAACAGTGCCAAGATCTATAGCAAGAGCTTCTCCTGTGTTTGGTAGGGTAAGTGCTGCAGAAAGAGATGCTCGAAGTTCTGGAAAACCTAAACGTGTTGACGGTTTGTTGCCTGGTGGATTATCAAAATTTTGTGTTTGAACCCAGATTGTTGGTAAATCTCCCTGACCAATGCTATCGCGAATAGCGGTTATCATTGTTTGAAATTGTTCTTCGTAAGCAAGAGCGTCTACAGAATAATATCCATTGGTTTCACCTTGGTACCAAAGCCAGCCCTTATATCTAGCTTGTAAAATTGGATGAACCATTTTGTTATAAATTAAAGTGGGTTGCTGTTCAGTTACACCACTTCCAATAATACGACCAGTTTCGTCGTAACCTAGCATTTGCTCACTCATAAACGCTTCAATACGTGCTCCTCCATAAGTATTATTGATGAGCCCAATGGGAACGCCTGTTTGTGCATAGATATCTTTTGCAAAATAATAAGCAACTGCTGAGAATGCAGCTGTGGAGGAGTATGAGTTGGCTTTAGACCAATTTCCCGATGAGAGCTTCTCTGAGATTTCTTTGGCAGTAGCTTTTGGAATTTTGAACTGACGGATTTCAGGAAAATTTGCAGTAGTTGCTTCAGAGCTTCCACCGGTTGCGCTACTTAATCTCCACTCCATGTTAGATTGACCTGTAACCAAGAACACATCGCCTATAAGAATGTCTGAATAGGTATACGATTGCTCCCCACTAGTAATTTGCATAGAAAAAGGACCGCCAGCTACTTTAGCAGGGAAGTAAACCTTCCACTTTCCGCTTGAGTTAACTGTTGTGGTTCGGATTGTGTCAGCAAAGGTGATATTCACTTCCGTGCCCTCTACTCCCCAGCCCCAAACTGGAATCTCTATATCACGTTGAAGTACCATACCGTTATTAAACATCTTAGAAACAGAAATCTGTGCTTGAACAGTAACAGTTAATAACAAGAGGAAAGTTGTTATGCTGAAGTAGGAAATGATTTTGCGTAAATACATAGGACTAAAATATGTGCTGAATATTAAGCGAAGATATATGAAAGCGCTTCTAGCCGATATTAATCAATTTAATTGATTAATTAAAATTCAGTAGTTTTAGATAATGTATAAGTGGGGTGAGGGAAGTTTACTCAAAAAAAAATCAGACTAGGTTAACCCCAATCTGACTTTATAATTTTGGATGTGCGTTATTAAAAAAACACTGAAGGTCAGCGTGTCTTATTTAGACTTCTCAATAGTAGCTAATAAGCCTTCTGCTTCTTTAATCAAGTCGTCTGCTTTTTGCTTTGCTTCTTGAACTACTTTATCGCCTTTGTCTTTAGCTTCCGAAACTAGATGTTTTTTTTCTTCACGTAGCTGATCGATTAAATCGGTCAATTCATCTTTGTAATTACTTAAACGATATGAAAGACGATCGCGCGTATTTTTTCCTGTATCCGGGGCATAAAGTAAAGCTAGTACAGTACCAGCAATTGCGCCACTTATTAAACCTGCTAAAAAATTTCCTGATTTACTCATAATAATCCCTTTTTTGAATCAATAATCTCTTCCAAGAATAGCTAATTGGAGTCCCAATTACCACTACTTAGGAAGGAATATTTATTCACTAATTTGAATTGAATCAGTTTCAGCAACAACATCCTTTTTTGTAAACAAATCTTTAAACCAGTTAATTACTTGGTTAAAACCCACCGATAATGCAGGGGTAATAAACAAAGTAAGAACTGCTCCAAATGCTAACCCGCCAATTACAGCTTTACCAAGTGGCGACCAAACTTCTGAGCCAGCACCAAGTTCTAGTGAAAGTGGAATCATCGAGCAAATAGTGGTCATTGCAGTTAACAAGATTGGGCGCATTCTTCGTCTACAAGCTTCTATGATGTGAATCATAAACGGAGAGTCTCGTCGTGTATCAAATTCATTCCCTTTAGAATAAAGATGCATGTAATCCACGAGTACAATCCCGTTGTTTACAATAATACCTACGAGCATTAATAGTCCAATTTGTGCGGTAGTAGAAAGAGGGTCACCTAAAATGGTTAAAAATATAAGTGCACCAAATGCCGCCATAAATATACATAGCCAGATAATTAAAGGATCGCGAAAATTCTCAAACAAAGAAGCCATAATCATAAACATCAAAATAATGGCCGTAATTATTGCTATAAAGAATTCACCAGCGCCTTGTTCGCTTTCTCTAGTGGCACCCGTAAACTCATAACGATAGCCTTCAGGCATAATGATTTCATTTTTTATGAATTCTGTAATTTGGTCACGGTAGGCTATGGCATCACCTTGAACTTGAATATTTACATCAAGTAAAGTTTCTCGGTCTCGTCGTTGAAAAGAATCAACTCCCATTGTGGGAACAAACTCGCCAACAGCAACGATAGGTATACGCTGGCCATTTACTTCCAATACCTCTACATCAAACAAATCATCTCTACTTTTAAGCGCTTCCTTTCGAGTTCTAACTTCGATAGGAATTTCTCGTCCGCCATCAATATAAAAGCCCGCTTGGTTTCCAAGAGTTTGAGTTCTTAATGCACTTGCAATGGTGTTTAAATTGGTACCGAGTAAACCTAAGCGTTCTCTATCTGCATAGAAATGTAGTTCGGGTGTTGGATCGGTGCGGCCATTATCAACTGAAATTATTTTTGGGTCTTCAAGAAGTTTCGCTTCAATTTTATCAGAAATGGCTACGAGTTTATCAATCTCCGGTCCAATTAAACTAAGTCTGATAGAACCACCGCCTGATCTAAAACCTCGTCCAAATTGCAACCCACCACCTTCAACAGAAACACGTACAGTTACCCCTGGAGAAGTAATATTTTCACGTAACCAAACAGAGATGTCATTAGTGCTTCTCTCTCTTTCTTCTTCACCCACAAGTGTTAAGCTTATTTCGCCACGGTTACTTTGGGTAGTGAATCTACTTCTGCCAATAGATGTAATGAGTGTTTCCAATTCAGGTAGAGAGTCAATTCTAGCAGCAAAAGCTTCCATAATCTCTACCGTTTTTACCAACTTACTACCTTGTGGAAGGGTGATGTTAACGTCGATTTGCCCCGAATCTGTATCAGGAAAACCTTCTTTTGTAATATTTTGGTATAAGTAATAAGAGCCACCAATTAAGCCAATCATTACAATAAAAGGAATCAATTTGTGATGTAGAAACCATGTAAGAGCCTTGGTGTAGCCACGTTCTAATTTAGCAATGCCTCTAAAAGCTAAGTTTTTGCTGTTAAATTGATTTCTATCGAGTACCAAAAGCGAAATTACAGGAACTAAAATGATGGATGATAAAAAGGAGAAGCCAATTGCAAAGCAGATGGTATAAGCAAATTCTTTATAAAAAGCTGCTTGTGTACCGGTAAGCATAATGATTGGAATGAACACTCCTAGTGTTGTTAATGTAGAACCAAGGAGTGCACCAATAACTTCATTGGTACCTTGTAAAGCGGCATCAAAGCGTGTTGCACCTTCCTCAAGTTTTCGAGCAATGCTTTCGGTTACCACAATAGAATTATCAACTAAAAGACCAATGGCAAGAGCTAATGCCGATATGGTAAGAATGTTGAGGGTTAAATCGGCAAAATACATGGCAGCGAAACTAGCCGCTATAGAAACAGGAATAGAACACGCAACCACTAATGAAATTCTCCAGCCTCCCATAAAAATGAAAATAACGATTACAACTACCACCAAAGCTCCTATAGCAGATTGGGAAAGATTGTTGATGGAATCGTCGATAGAGCGGCCTTCATCTGAAAGCACTTGAATTTTTACGCCGGGAGGTAATATTTCGTTAAGAGCAGGAATAGCATCCTTAACAGCGTTTACAATATCTAGTGTATTTGCATCAGAGTTTTTTTGAATATCTACTGAAACACTATTATTACCGTTCACTTTTACTAGGTTTGTAACCTCAGTAAAGCCATCAGATACATCGGCAACATCTTTTACTCGTATCGGTATTCCGTTTTCCGACATTTTTATAATAGTATTCTCTATCTCTTCAACATTCTCAAAGGTTGATTCGGCTCTAATACTATAGCTAAGACGATCTGTAACAATATTCCCTATAGGTTGTTGAGAGTTGTTTGCGCTCAAAGCATTTTCAATTTCAGAAGGTATTAGCTTATACTGAGCGAGGGCCATTGGTGAAATATCGATATAAATTCGTCGTTCCAATCCACCTTGGGTTTCTGCAGAAGCAAGTCCTTCAATACGTTCTAACCGAGGTTCAACTAATTCAAGCCCTATATTTCGAAGGTCGTCGAGTCCTCTATTAGGAGCAGAAATACTCAGCTTCATAATTGGGCGACTTTCTGGGTCAAACTGAAACAGAACGGGTTCCCGAGCTTGATTAGGAAGTTCATTTTTGATTTGATCAATGGCTTTGCGAACTTTTAGCTCTGTCTTTCGAATGTCTGTACCGTCTTTAAGACGTAGCATCACAAATGCACTACCGCGACTAACGCGCGCTTCCAACGACTCAATTCCTTCTATAGCAGAAACAGCTCCCTCAATAGGGTTCACAATAATACGGTTGATATCTTCTGGCGCTACATTTGCATAACCAGAGGAAATAGCAAGTACCGGAATATTAATGGAAGGATATAGCGTTACACGTAAATTTGTAAGCGCAAAGAGCCCAAAAAATACCACAATCAAGGTTATCATAATAACCGTGATTGGGCGCCTTAAAATGGAATCAGCAACCGTGAATTTTTTCATGAGTTTACCTCTCCCTCATTTGCCAAAGGGTCTATTTTATGTATTGAGTCGAAACCAAGTTTTTCTACGCCAGAGTTTATCAACATGTATAAACAAGGCACTACAAAAAGCATGAGTACGGTAGACATCGTTAAACCACCGATAACGGTTCGTGCCATTGGACTCCACGTTTCTGATCCAGAACCTAATTCAAGTGCTAGTGGCACCATTGATAGGATGGTGGTGAACGCAGTCATTAAAATTGGGCGTAGTCTTCGAGTAGCACCATCAACAATAGCTAAGTGTCTATCCACTCCACGCGCTTGTAGAATTTTGATGTAATCGATCATCACAATACCGTTATTTACCACAATTCCTGTTAGCAGAATCAGTCCAACCATAGATGTAACACTGATGGATGTGCTGGTTGCCCAAAGAATAAGTAACACACCAGTAAGTGCTAAAGGAATAGTAAAAATGATAATGAAGGGCTCTACTAAACTTTCAAATTGAGAAGCCATCACCATATATGTTAAGATTCCAGCGATTGCAAAAGCAATCATTAAAAAGTTAAATGATTCCGCTTGTTCTTCTGCTGTTCCTGCCATTTCGTATCTGTAACCGTCAGGCCACTCAACCTGATCTAATAATAGGCGAGCTTGTGCCGTTGCAGATTTTAAATCCATTTCAGATAGATCGGCTGTAATTTCAACAACGCGTTCTTGATTTATACGAAGCACATTTGTTGGACCAGTATAACGCTGAAGTTGGGCCAGATTCTTAAGAGGCATCCAATTTCCGCCCGGAGTCTGAATTTGGATGTTGGCTAAATCAACCGATTGAGATTTATCCATAGGGTCAAGCTCTACAAGAACTTCAAACTCTACACCTTGGTCTACAAAAGTAGTGGCAATACTACCTTGTACGGCATCGCTAACAGCTGAGGCGACTTGGTTTGTTGTCATACCAACTCGTGAAATTCGTTCGCGATCCATAACTAAACGAAGTTCTGGTCGACCTTGATCAGAGGTGCTAAAAACAGTATTGATACCATCAATAGAAAGTATTTTTTCTTTTACACCTTCGGCGAGTCCTTTCTTAACCTCAGCATCGTAGCCAAAAATTTGAACGACTAAACCATTCTCTCCATCAGGGCTAAGTGGATCTATAATCAATTCTTTAATTTCTACACCAGGAACAATTTCTAAGGTTTTAAGAAGGGATGATGTAATCTCGAATTGAGTTCGACTTCGTTCGTCTTGAGGAATGAGCTCTACTCGAACAGTTCCTTGATATCCTCCAGGACTATCAGCGCCTTCAATACCTTCTTTGTCACCATAGTCGGAAACCACAAGGCGAGCTTCCGGAACTTCTTGCTTGATAATAGATTCTACCTGTGAAATAGAGCGTTCAATTTCAAATAGGTTTACTCCTGGTTCACGTTGCACTTCTAGAGTAAATGCGTTTTCATCCACGCGAGGAAAAAATTCTCCTCCAAGTAAGTAGAAAATAGGCAACGAGGCTGCAAAAAGAATAACAGAAGCCGTTACAATAAGCCCACTTTTATTTAGAGCTTTGTCTAAACTGCGGCTGTACCATGCTTCCATATTGTCGAGTAAGCGACTAAAGAAATTGGCGATGCTATTTTTTGCTTCAAAGCTTTCCGTAGAATCTTTAAAAAACAGTGAGGTCATCAGTGGGATTAGTGTAAGCGCTACTAGAGATGAGATAGATAACGAAAACGAAATAGTTAGTGCCAAATCTCTGAAAAGAAAGCCGGCGATACCTGGTACAAATAAAATCGGTAAGAATACAACTAACGTTGTTAACGTAGAGATTACAACAGGAACAGCGACTTCTTTGGCACCTTTAATAGAGGCTGATAAGCGATCAGCACCTTGTTCTCGGAACCGGAATATATTTTCTAACACCACCACAGCATCATCTACTACCATACCAACGGCAAGTGTTAAGCCAGACAGGGAGATGATATTCAAACTCAAATCGGTAAAATCCATCACTGTAAAAGTGGTAATAATAGATACAGGAATTGAGATTGCAATTATTAAAGCAGAGCGCCCACTTCTTAAAAAAGCTAAAAGAATAAGCACTACAAGAACAACGGCCTGAAGCCCAGTAAGTAATAAGTTGTCTATCGATTGCTCAATGAAGTCTGCCTTGTTTGTTAAAACGTTAATTTCAACATCGTTAGGAAGGCTTTTCTTGATTTCATCTAAGCCGTCAATAACTTCACGTGCAGCCGACACTACGTTGGCATCACTTTGGCGATATACATTAACAACAACGCCATTTTTCCCATCAATATTTACGTTTCCAATGGGTTGAGCTATGCCATCTTCCACATTAGCAACATCTTTAAGGAGCAAAGCTTGGCCATTTCTAACTGCTACAATGGTATTTCTGATTTGATCTACATTCTTAAATTCACCAATTGTTCGTAGTGAATAAATAGTATTTCCTTCAGTAAGCTGACCAGCAGGAACTTGAATGTTCTCTTGGCGTAATTTATTCGAAATATCAGAGATTGTGAGGTTATACAACCTCATCTGCTCGTTGTTAATCGTTACGTTAATCTGGCGATCTAGCCCACCAGATGTTTCAGCGGAAGCAATACCGTTTACACGCTCCAAGCGTTGTTCAAGAACTTGCTTTGCATACGTTCTTAGCTCACGTGCACTTCTAGCATTCGAAGTTACCGTTAGTACAACAATAGGTTCTTGATTTGGATCGTAAGAAAATACAAGTGGAGACTCTGCGTCGTCAGGAATAGAGCGCTCTACAAAGCCTAATTGTTTTCTAACATCATTTTCGGCTTCATATAAATCTGTTCCCCAGTTAAAGTTCAACTTTACAACAGAAGCACCTTGGCTAGAAAGCGAACGGATTTTTCTAATTCCAGAAATACTACCAATAGACTCTTCAATAGGGCGAGTTACTAGGGTTTCAATATCCTCAGGAGCAACACCTTCATAACTAGTGTAAACTGTAATCGTTGGGAAAGAAACGTCTGGATAAAGATTAAGCCGTAGATTTTGTAATCCGAAAATCCCAAATCCAAGAAGGATTAGGGTAATCATCGTAAAAGTTATCGGGCGGTCTACCGCCAGTTTGGATAAAGATCCCATTACGAACGCCTAGTTTTTTGAAGTTGAATCTGCTGATTGCTCGCGAAGTTTTTGCATAAAAGCACGACGTTCCTCAGGGGAAAGACCTTCCATTTGTTTACGTACTTTGGCTTGTTCTTCCTGGCTCATGTTTCCGAAGGGATTAGGTCCTCCAGGTTGGCCCCCACCATTTCTAGGTCCACGAACTCGAGCACTAGAGTCATTAGCGCCATCAACTGTTTGTTGTGCAGGCGCAGAAAAACGATCGCCAGTAGCAACTACAATTCTTCCACCGTCTTCTAATCCTTGTTGCCCAATTACGATGATTCTATCGTTAGGGCGTAAACCGCTAAGTACTTCAATTTTGTCTCCTTGCTCAATACCTAATTGTAGCTCTCTACGCTCTGCAATAGAATCACCTCTAGATACAAATACTGCATAGCTTTTGTTTAGGTCGATGGTGTTTGATTCAGGATTTACCACTGTTTCTATCTTTTCAACAAGTGCACTTCTAGGAACAGTTAGTGCACGATCTTTAGTAATAATATTGATTACGTTTTCAGCTAAAACGCCAGGGTAAATGGAAGACCCAACTTGGTTAAGTGTAATTACCACTTCTCCAAGGCCGGTGGTGGCGTCGAGCTGAGGACTTTTCTTAGACACTACACCAAATGCGGTAGCTTCAGCTTCATTAGATACTCGAAGGCTTACTTCTTGGCCGATCGCAACCTCTCGCCAATCTTGTACAGGAACAAAAATGCGTGACTCGTAGCCAATAGTGGTTGCAACTTCAAACAAAGCTTGTCCTGAGCTAGCAAGGTCTCCCTCTTCAAAATTTCTAGAAACAACAACACCATTAACTGGAGATTTAACCATTGTATTATTGAAACTTTCTTGAGCTTGCGTTAGAGACGCTACAGAAGATAAATACTGAGCATTAGAACTTCGGTAAGTAGCTAGTGCAACATCGTATTCAGCATCGCTGCTAAGCTCGCGGTCATATAATGATTTTTGACGAGCAAACTGAGTGCTATCTCTTCTTAAAGCTACTTTACTTTGTTCTAACTGAGATTTTGCTTGGCTCAGTTGATCTTTAAAAGTAGCATCATAGATTTTTGCAAGAACTTGCCCAGCACGTACAGTGTCACCTAAGTCGGCATAAATTTTCACTATTCGATTGCTGACTTGAGGAGTAACCTGAACAATGTTTTGTGCTTTAATATTGCCATAAGAACGAACTTGTTCAGAAATGGAGCCAATGGTTACTGGTTGTGCTTCAACACTTGTAGTTCGCGCACCGAAACCGCCACCACGTCCGCCAAAACCTTGTCTGCTTTGAGAGTTATTTTGAGAATCATTTTCACTACCGCACCCGATAAAAACTAATGGCAGAAGGATGACTATTAAAAGAGATTTTTTCACGTCGATTATTTTGTTATGTGATTGTGTGAACTAAAACCTAAAGGTCGAGGTTTCGTTCTCTATTATTAAGCTAAGCTTGTAAAAAAACGCAATTCAAAGAATATTTTTACATTATGAAAAGCTTGAATTGATTGCGTAAATTGGACGACAAACCTCACACAAAATCACGCAAGAAAATGAAATTTTTTATCGACACTGCAAATCTAGAAGAAATCCAAGAAGCTAACGACCTTGGTGTGCTAGATGGAGTAACAACGAACCCTAGTTTATGCGCCAAAGTGGGTGTTAGAGACTTTGAGGGCCACATTAAAAAGATTTGTGATATTGTTGAAGGAGATGTTTCTGCTGAAGTAGTTTCAACTACTTATAATGAAATGATCGAAGAGGGGATGAAGATTGCAAAGATTGCAGATAATGTTGTTGTAAAAATTCCACTAATTAAAGATGGAATAAGAGCAATTAAGACTTTTTCTGATCAAGGCATCAAAACAAACTGCACATTATGCTTCTCGTCCACACAAGCACTAATTGCTGCTAAAGCAGGTGCAACATATATCTCTCCATTCATTGGCCGTTTAGATGATATCTCTACAGATGGTATGCAGTTGATTGAAGATATCGTAGATATTTATGAAAACTACTGTTTTCCAACTGAAGTATTGGCTGCGAGTATTCGCCACCCAATGCATGTAGTTGCTTGCGCAAAAGCAGGTGCAGATGTTGGAACTATGCCTCTAAATGTAATTATGGGCATGCTAAATCACCCTCTTACTGATAGTGGCTTAACAAAGTTTTTAGCTGATTGGGATGCATTACAAGCTAGCTTTAAAAGCTAAGCGCGTTTTTATTTAGAAAAAGACCTAGTGTTTAAATATGCTAGGTCTTTTTTTTATCCACTATTTATTTTACAACCTGATAATTCATTTCAGAAAACGAAATAGATTTCCCACCCACTTGTCGATATATGAGAGATCGATTTAGTTGGCTTAGTTCAGAGCAACCAGTTGCTGTCATCAGTTCTAGGAAGTCATGAACAGCTTCTTTTTGGTAGTTTTTTACACGCTCCCATTTATCTTGAACTACTAACCCGCGCATGAGCCTCTCGTTGTTGGTGGCAACGCCTGTTGGGCACGTATTTTCATGGCACTCTAGCGCTTGGATACAACCTAATGCTAACATCATTGCTCGTGCAGAATTACAAAGATCGGCTCCTAAACAAAGTGCTTTTAGAATATCGAAACCATCAATAATCTTTGATGAGGTTATGATTTTGATATCCTTCTTTAGGTTGTGTTTGTTCAACATGTCTACCACAAAAATAAGAGCATTTTCCCAAGGCATCCCAACATGATCTGAAAAGGTAATAGGGGCAGCTCCGGTTCCGCCTTCGGCACCATCAACAGTAATGAAATCTGGTTTTATTCCAGTTTCAACCATTGCTAAACAAATATCTTCAAACTCTTCTCGGCTCCCTACGCACAACTTAAATCCAACGGGCTTTCCTTCAGATAGAGTCCTTAATTTCTGTATAAATTCTAGAAGTCCTTTAGGCGAATTAAAAGCTGAGTGACCAGGGGGAGATAAAACCATTGTATGCGGAACTACCCCTCTAATACGAGCTATTTCTTCGTTATTTTTAGATGCAGGTAAAATTCCACCGTGTCCAGGTTTAGCACCTTGAGATAGTTTAATCTCAATCATTTTAACCTGCGGTATTGAAGCAGATTCTTTGAATTTTGATTCTGAGAATGTCCCGTCTTCAGCTCGGCAACCAAAATATCCTGTTCCAATTTGATAGACTATATCACCACCCATTTTATGGTAATCAGAAATGCTTCCCTCTCCAGTATTGTGATAAAAATTTCCAGCTTTTGCTCCCAAATTAAGAGCTTTGATAGCATTTTTGCTAAGTGAACCAAAACTCATGGCGGAAACATTCAATAAACTCGCAGAGTAGGGTTGTTTACAATCTGGCCCTCCAACAATAACTCGAGGAACCTCTGTAGGCATTTGTGATGGGTAAATAGAATGTTTTACCCATTCCATTCCTTCTTCCTGTAGATCGTGTTCTGTACCGAAAGGATGAGATCGATTATCTAGTTTTGCACGGGAGTAAATGTAAGTTCGTTGGTTTCTGTTTAACGGTTTACCTTCTGTATCGGCTTCAACAAAATACTGTCGAATTTCTGGGCCAATACCTTCTAATAAATATCTAAAGTGTCCAACAATGGGAAAATTCCTAAGAATAGTATGCTCCTTTTGAAGCACGTCATATAGACCAATAATAACGATAGCTCCACCTAGACCAATTAAGCTCCAGAGTGGAAATTTAAAAAGGAGATATAAAAGAACGAACGACGAAGCTAGGGCAAAAATAAAACGGAGTACATGTTTCATAGAGAGGTGATTTGCAAGTTATTATCGGAGGTAGGTAGATAAATTAATATAGTGCTAGGAATTGAATAGGTCTTTGATTACAAAGAACCGATGGGCTTATTCAAACGTTCAATTTTCTGCTGAATGTGAGACTTAACATGGGAGGTCCACTCTTGTTTTAGAATACTTAAAACAATGCTATCCCTTCTGCCATCTGCATTAGCACAATTTTGTCTAAGTATACCTTCTTCGATACAGCCAATACCTTTCATAGCAGAAATACTGCGTTTGTTATTGAAATCGGCTCTAAATTCAACTCGTTCCACTCCAATATATTCAAACGCAAACTCGAGCATTAAAAGTTTACAGTGTCTGTTTAATCCTGATCCTTGGAATTTCTTCCCATACCATGTGTAACCCAATTGCACAGTGTTATGGTTTTTCTGATAATCATAAAACCGAGTACTTCCGGCATATTCACCCGTTCGTTTGTCAAACACTATAAACGGAAAAGAGGTGCAGTCAGACTTGTTTTGGAGGGCAGCCGCGATATAATTTTTGAGATTCTCTACCCCGTTGGCAGGAGTAAGCGAATATTGCCAAAGCTCAGGTTCCTTTAGCGAAAAATCTTTTAGATGCTCAAAGTCATCTGCGGTGAGGGGGCGCATTAATACTACCCCATTTTCTAAAATATATTCAGCATTAAAATCGAAAGACGCCATATGGCAAGAACCTTGTATTAGTTATAATACCAAAATGAAGAATTAGCGGAATAATTCAAAATGGTCTTCTTGCCTATGAAAGCGCCGAATGTCCCTATATTATTTGTGAAGAAAAATGAATTATTTCTTCACAAATTTTGTCAAAATAACAATTTGTTGACCATTTACACGACCTTCAATATGCTCAACATTATCGTAAACTAAGGAGATGTTACGTACAGGGGTTCCTCTTTTTGCGGTGAAGTTTGCGCCTTTTACATTCAGGTCTTTGATAAGAACAACAGTGTCTCCCGATTCGAGCACAGCGCCGTTGCTATCAACATGCTTGGCCGTGTCTTCTGGGTTTTGCTCTGTAACTGTTTTCTTTGCCCAAGCTAGGGTTTCTTCATCTAGATAAAGCATATCTAGTAAATCTAGTGGCCATCCTTCAGCACGTAAGTCGTTTAGAACTCTCCATGCAGTTACTTGTACTGCTGCGTTCGGATTCCACATACTATCATTTAGGCATCTCCAGTGGTTCGTATCTATTGCATCAGGAGATTCAACATTACTAATACAAGTTTCACAAAGGAGTACGCTGTCGTCTAATGTCTCGGAAGATGATGGAGGGACTGCATACACTTGTAAGTTTTCTGTGCTTGCACAAAGTTCGCATTTTGATTCGCTACGATCTAAAAGAAGTTGTTTAATGCTCATTGGGGAATTCCTGAAATAATATAAATAATGATGCTTACCAGAATTAAGGTATTCTGGTAATTGAAGGCATCAAATTAAGGCTTTTAGAGATGTAAAGCCCTTTTATTTCAAGCAAAAAACAGTTTTAACGTTTTTTTGGTCTAAAGCTCTTTCGTGAGGCTGAGTTTGAGCTAGCATTACGGTTTCTTGGTGCGCGGCTTTTGCTCGAGCGTTGTTGCTTAGCAGGAGGTGCTACATCTTCAGACCCATCATCTACAAAAGGATGATCGGTTACTACAGGGATATCTTGTCCAATTAGTTTCTGAATATCACGAAGTAAAGGTTTTTGCTCAAAATCGCAGAACGACATAGCTACACCGCTTGCTTTAGCTCTACCAGTTCTCCCAATACGGTGAACGTAAGTTTCGGGCACATTTGGTAAATCGTAGTTAATTACTAGAGAAAGTTCAGATACGTCAATTCCACGTGCGGCGATATCTGTGGCCACAAGAACTTTTATATCACCACTTTTAAAACCTGCGAGTGCACGTTGGCGTGCTCCTTGAGATTTGTTTCCATGAATAGCATCGGCATTGATGTCTGCCTTTTCAAGAAATTTCACAATCTTATTAGCGCCATGCTTAGTTCTAGAGAACACTAAGGCAGAGTCAAAATCTTCTGTTTTAAGAAGGTGAATCAATAAATTGGTTTTATACTTTTTTGTAACCAAGTATAAGAGCTGGTCTACTTTTTCAGCAGTTGCTTGTTCCGGTTTTACAGTAACCTTTTCTGGATTGCCCAATATTTTGCCAGATAGGCTTACAATATCAGAAGGCATAGTTGCAGAGAAGAACAAGGATTGACGTTTGCTAGGGAGCTTTGCAATAATTTTTTTAATATCGTGAATAAAGCCCATATCTAGCATGTGGTCAGCTTCATCAAGAACAAAGTATTTTATATCTCTCAATGAAATGAATCCTTGAGACATTAAGTCTAATAAACGACCTGGAGTTGCAACTAAAACGTCTACTCCTCTTCGGAGGGCTTTAGTTTGAGAACCTTGTTTAACACCACCAAAAATAACGGTATTTCTGATGCCTGTAAATTTTCCATATGCAGTAAAGCTATCGGCAATTTGGATAGCTAGCTCTCTGGTTGGAGTAACGATGAGAGCTTTTACTTTTCGTTGAGCACGATCGTCTTCTTTCTCATTAAAAAGATGTTGTAATATAGGAATTGCAAAAGCAGCTGTTTTTCCAGTACCTGTTTGTGCGCATCCTAGTAAATCCTTTCGAGATAATAATATTGGAATGGATTGTTCTTGTATAGGAGTTGGGTGGGTGTAACCTTGAGCTTCAAGTGCTTGAAGGATAGGGTCGATAATTTCTAATTCTTTAAAAGTCATTCTTTGGTTTATGAATGCAGTATAACTGCTTAAAATTTGGCTGTTTGATTAATATGATTCTAAGTCACAATAGTTAACTAGAGAACTTCAAGGGTTGAAGTAGGGGATTAGCTAACTAATAAAATCATGTGCCGGAAAGAAATGCTTGGTAGAAATTAACCGGCTTAATATGTATTGGTGTTAAATCAACGAGTAGAGTATAAGAACACTACTTGTGTTAACGTTAAAAGGGGTATCAGATAGATATAAATGAAAAAAGCCCATCAATGTTGATAGGCTTTTCTTTTGCAAAAAAATTAATGAGTAAGTATTAAATTACTTTGACATTTACTGCATTCAATCCTTTTTTACCTTCCTTAAGTTCGAATTCAACGGTATCGCCTTCGCGGATTTCGTCGATTAATCCAGAAGCGTGTACGAAGTATTCTTGTTTTGATCCGTCTTCACTGATAAATCCAAAACCTTTAGATTCATTGAAGAATTTTACTGTGCCTTTATTCACTATATCTTACTCATTATTTTAAATTAATTATGCTATTTGAATAGCATACGGTAAAGATACTATTATTAATTTTCATTTAATAACTTTTTTGTATTAAAACCTAAAGAAGTGTGTGAACTAGAAGAATTATTTTAATTAAGGAGCGAATAATGCGCTAAATACTTCTTTAAACGTAGTTTTTAAGAAAGGTCATGAGAAAGAGTGGGGTAGCTAAAACGTGAAATAAATGTAATGGAGAGCAAGGAATAGTTGAGGGAATAAAGGAATTCTGAGAATTTACTTTATAGGAACCCAAATCTCTTCTTCAGACTCTGGGTTATTAGGCCCTAAATATTTATCGCTCAATTTCTCAAAGTGTGGTAGATGATTTATGCTGTAGCCAGAGTTTGGTAACCATTCTTGATAAATGAAGCTTAGTGTATTCTGAAATTCTGCCATGGTGCCTTTGTGTATAAACACTGCATAGTGTCCGCCTTTTAGTTGTAGAGATTCCATTTTATCTGGAATAGGTCCGTATTTAGTTACTGGTGCGGCAGCCCAGTATTCAAATTCTGTTGTAGGGGAAAATGATTTAAAAGTGAGTGGCGCTTCATAAACTTGAACCGAATAATTTTCGCTATTAACTAAATGAGGGATTTCCTTTCGTCGTGGCATAAACTGTTGCCAAAGCTGAGGCGAAGCAAACTCTACAAGCGAGGTTTGAATGCGCATACCTATTAGTTTCAGAGGAGGTAAGTGAATGAATTCGGGCGTCATGAGCTTCTAAATTTAGGATTTTAAGGTGTAAAAATATTTAAGGATTTCATAATCATTATTTGTTTTAAATAGCTGTATATTTAAGGCTCTCAAAATTTCATTTATAAACACGTTAATGTCACAACAGCTTAGAAATATTGCCATTATTGCTCACGTAGATCATGGTAAAACAACCCTAGTAGATCAAATCCTTAAACAAAGTGGAACTTTTAGGGACAACCAAGAAGTAGAAGATAGAGTAATGGATTCCGGCGATATAGAGAGAGAGCGCGGGATTACAATTAGCTCTAAGAACACTGCAGTACACTGGAAAGGTACTAAAATCAATATTATTGACACTCCTGGTCACGCTGATTTTGGTGGAGAAGTAGAGCGAATTTTAAAAATGGTAAATGGTGTAATCCTTTTGGTTGATGCAGCTGAAGGTCCGCTACCTCAAACTAAGTTTGTACTCCGTAAGTCATTAAGTCTTGGGTATAGACCTATTGTAGTTATCAATAAGATTGACAGAAAGGATGCTCGCCCAGACGCAGTGTTGGACGAAGTTTTTGATTTATTTGTAATGCTAGACGCTACCAATGAGCAGTTAGACTTCCCTGTGTTGTACGCAATTGCAAAAGAAGGTAAGGCGAAATTTAGTTTAGACGAGGAGGGCGAAAACTTGTCTCCTCTTTTAGATACTATTGTATCTCATGTGCCTAGTCCAGACCAACCGCTTGATAAAACATTCAAGATGCTAGTAAGTAGTATTGATTGGAATGACTATGTAGGACGAATTGCAGTTGGTAGAATCGAGCAAGGTTCTGTTAAGCTAAACCAAGAAGTGGCTTTAGTTACAGGGAAAGGTGTTCAGAAAATGAAAGGCCGTGCTACCAAAATATTCACATTTAATGGCTTGCAAAGAGAACAGGTAGAAGTAGCTCTAGCGGGTGATATTGTTGCATTGGCAGGTTACGATACAGTAAATATAGGTGATACTCTTACAGCAGCTTCAGATCTTACTCCTCTTGAGTATGTAGATTTAGATAAACCGACTATTGCAATGTATTTCAGAGTGAATAACTCTCCATTTGCAGGAAAGGAAGGCGATTACGTTACTTCAAATATGATTAAAGATCGTTTAGAAAGAGAAACGAGATCTAATGTTGCAATGAAAGTTGAGCCAACAGACAGTCCTGACGCTTATAAAGTTTCTGGTCGTGGTGAGTTGCAGATGGCTATTCTTATTGAGACAATGCGTCGCGAGGGTTTTGAATTTGCGGTTTCTCGTCCAGAAGTATTAATGCAAGATCATGATGGTGTAATCCATGAGCCTGTTGAAGAAGTGGTTGTTGATGTACTTACTGATTACAGTAATAAAGTAATAGACAACTTGCAGAAGCGTAAAGGTATAATGCAAGGAATGAGTCAGGAAGGTGAGAACAACCGGATTGAGTTTAGAGTGCCGTCTCGTGGATTGATTGGATTTAGAGGTGAGATGCTAACTGAAACGCGTGGTACCGGTATTATGCATCAGCAGTTTGATGGATACGAGCCTTACGCAGGTGAAATACCAGGAAGAACTCGTGGAGCATTAATTGCACTAGAGATGGGTGATGTTACAGGTTATGCTTTAGAAGGTGTGCAAGATAGAGGCTCATTTTTTATAGAACCAGGTGATCCTGTTTATGCTGGAATGGTAATTGGTAGTAATAACCGTAGCGATGATATGGTTGTTAATGTTGCCAAAAAGAAAGCTCTTACAAATCATAGAGCCTCTATTACAGCTGATGCGATACGTATTTCACAAGCAAAAAAGATGAGCTTGGAAGAGTGTATTGAATTTATTGGTAATGACGAGTTACTTGAAGTAACGCCAAAAAGTTTAAGAATTCGCAAAAAATTCTTAGATCACAATGAGCGAAAGCGCGAAGAGAAGAAAAAAGTAACTACTTAGTTTTAAAAGGCATTCTAGAAATAGGATGCCTTTTTTTTTGAGCTATTGAATGTAGTTGAAGTTAAGCTTCCTGATAGGTTTTTAATTAGTAAGCGTAATTATCCCTTAAAATGGTAGAGAAGGTTTTCGCTCCATAGCTGGTATAGAAGGTTTTAAAAACTCAGGTGTTAAAGAATAAGTTCTAACCTGCTTTTGAGCTGTTGTGTTGTTTCTTTAAAGCCTCTAAAAACTCTTTGTTTGTTACTCTGCAAGACTGGCAAGCTTTGAATACTTGTCCATTAATTTTAGCTGTTGATAATTGAACCACATATTGTCCTACGGGCCTAAGTTTGCCTTCCGTAGAGTTGCAATAATCGCAACTCCTTTCTGTATTTAATTCCAACCCTTTAGTCATTTTCCCAACGATTTTTAATTGCCCGATATTATTTTGTCCTAATTTCAATCTACAATATGTAGTTATAAAATTCCATAGTTGTAGAGCTTTTGTAGAGAATAAATGAATGATATTTAAATGCTACAATAGATTAGATGGGTGAAAATGATATTAATTAATATAAATTGACTACAATGTTAAAATATTGCAGTCAATTAAGTTTAGTTAAAAATTTTTACGAATTGACATGTTTGTAAAATATTGAAAACTTTCTTTTTTATAGTGCTTGTAGATGTGCCTGAATACATCTTTTTAAAAATAAATCATGCATATTCTATTTGATAGGTATTGTTTGCTAAGTATTATTAGTAAAAGTCAATTCCACAAAGGGTAGGGGCATAGCGTTTTTGGCAAAAGTTAATCCTTGTTTGATGTTTGGAGTACGCTTTTGAATGTATATTATAAGCGCGAGTAGATATGTTATCTGCCTAAATACAGCATAAAATTCAATTTAATTTAATCAGCAATATGAAATGTAATCTAATACACTGTAAGAAAGAGGTATTACTATTTATCTTTTTGCTTATACCTAGTTTGATTTTTGCACAAGGTTCGATAAAAGGAATCGTGACTGATGCACAAACGGGAGAGCCTCTAGCAGGAGTAAATATCGTAATATCTGGAACACAAATAGGTTCTCCTACTGATGGAGAGGGCCAGTACGAGCTAACAGGGGTAAGTCCGGGTAGCTATAATATAGAAGCCCGTTACATCGGTTACGAAACAATTACAAAAGCAGTAACAGTTGTAGACGGCCAAGTTTCTACATTAGATTTTGAGTTTTCTTTAGCAAATACAATGCTTGATGACGTTATAGTAGTTGCCTATGGTCAAACTACAAAAGAATCTTTTACAGGTTCTGCAAATGTAATTGATCAATCTTCATTGAAAGATGTTCCAAAAGCTTCATTTCAGGATGCGTTAACAGGAAAAGCCGCTGGAGTTTCTGTAACATCTGGATCAGGACAAGCAGGTTCTACTACAAGTATTCAAATTCGTGGCGTTGGTTCTATGAACGCTTCTACACAACCATTGTATGTAATTGATGGAGTTCCTGTTGTAGCAGGTAATACAGGGCAGTTGAGTGGTTACATTTATGCCACAAACAATGTGATGAATACATTGAATCCTAGTGATATTGAGTCTATTTCTATTTTGAAAGATGCATCTGCTGCTTCGTTATATGGTTCTAGAGCCGCAAATGGTGTTGTTTTGATTACTACAAAAAAAGGTAAAACTGGTGAGCCTAAAATCAATTTTAGATCTTCAATAGCAGTTACACCTGCTTGGGCTACAGACAACTACGAACCAGCTAGTACACAAGATAACGTAAACTATTTATACCGTGTATTCCACGATTATAACACAGGTAGAGGTAAGTCTGAAGAAGTTGCAAACGCAGATGCCTTAAGAAGATTAGACGTTAAGTTTAATAAACATGGTTACTACTTTGAAACTGATGGAACGGGCTTGACAGAGAACGTTAACATTAAAGGAATGACTGACGGTATTGAAAATAGAGAAGGCAACTACTACGATTGGGAAGATGCTTATTTCAGAAATGCAGTTTATCAAACAAACGACCTTTCTGTAAGTGGTGGTGATGATGACACAAAATATTATACCTCATTTTCTTATACCAAAGATCAAGGGCGTGTAAAAATAAACGACTATGACCGAGTTACTGGTAGAGTAAACCTATCTCAAAAAGTGGGTAAGTATATTGATGTAATTACTAACGTAAGTGTAGCAAATACTAACCTATCTGGTTTTAACGACACTAGATCTACATCAAGTAACTACTACGAGCAAACTCGTAACTTACTTTGGGGGCTGTACCACCCAACAGATTATAAAACTGGCGAACCATGGACTGCTAGATATGGTAGTTATGCACAAAACAATGTGTACTACGACAAGCAGTGGGAAAACAGCTCTAAAACTATGAGAGTAAGTGCTAGTGAGACTTTGATTCTAAGTTTATTACCAACGTTAGATTTCAAGACTGTATTTTCTTACGACAACATTACTACACGTGATGAGATTTACTACAGTAGAGAGCATTATAGTGGTGAAGGTTTAGGCGTATTAAACAATATGGTTACAAGCACAAACAATCTTGTATCCTCATCTACTTTAAACTATGTAGAGAACTTCGGAAAGAACAGAGTAAATGTTTTAGGTGGCTTTGAGGTCGCAGAAAACCAGACTGACTATCAAAGAGCTACCGGGCAAGATTTGCCATCTAGTGCTTTGAAAACTGTTGTTACTGCTGGTGAACTAGACGCGAGTGGTTACTATTGGGGTAATAACATGATGTCTATGCTTTCAAGAGTTGAATATGACTATGATCTTAAGTATTTCGTTTCTGCATCATTTAGAAGAGATGGAAGTTCTAAATTAGGACCAGATACACGTTGGGGTAACTTTTGGTCTATAGCTGGTGCTTGGAATATTGACCAAGAAAAATTCATGGAAGACCAAGACTTACTCAGCAGTTTAAGAGTAAGATCATCTTATGGTGTTAACGGAACTTTACCACCAGCAAATTATGGTTGGAGATCTCTTACAGGGTACTCTTCAAACTATATGGAGCAAGCAGGTGGTGGTTTGAGTAACGCTGCTGATGCAAACCTATCTTGGGAGACCAACTATACTTACAACCTAGGTGTTGAGTTTGGTATGTTTGACGAAAGATTATACGGTACTATTGAATATTTCAACAGAGACTCTAAAGATCTACTACAAAGCGTGCCTATTTCCAGAGTAACTGGCTTTAGTACTACACTAAAGAATATCGGCTCTATTAATAATAAAGGCCTTGAATTTCAGTTAGGTGGAGACATCATTCGCAATGGTTCAGTAAAATGGACGCTAGATGTTAATGGCTCATTTATTACTTCTGAAGTTACCGAATTATACGGTGGTGCTGATATTATTTGGTACAGCGATGTTGATGCTTACGCGAAGTTAATATACCGTGAAGGTGAATCTACTCGTGCTTTCTATGGTTATGAGTATGCTGGTGTGGATAAAAGCAACGGTAAGCCTCAGTATTATGTAAACGACCCAACAGATAGCCAAGCAGGAGACTTCCTTCTTAATGGTAGAGGAGCAACAAACGACTTCAATAATGCATTCGATGTAATTATTGGTGATGCTACTCCAAACGTGTTTGGTGGAATTAACTCTACTGTTCAATATAAAGGTTTTAACCTAGCGTTGAACTTTAACTACAAAATTGGTGGCGACTTGTACGATGGTGCAGAAAAAGACGTTGCTGATGATGGATATTACTGGGAAAGAATTCGTTCTCAATATCAAATAGACAATATGTGGACAGCTGAAAATCCTGATGGAAGCTTACCAAGAGTTAGTGGATTTGATCCAACAGATGCAATTCAGAAAAGTTCACGTCACATCTATGATGCAAGCTTCCTTCGCTTGAAAAACATTACTCTAGGCTACAATGTGCCAGTTTCGTTACTTAGTAAAGTTGGTGTAGATAATGCACGTGTTTATGTAAGTGGTACAAACTTGTTAACTTTTTCAAAGTACAAGAATGCTGACCCTGAAGTGAACAGTTTGGCAACTAGAGGTTGGGAAACTCCTTATGGAAAGACCTACACCTTTGGTATTGAATTAGGCTTTTAATCGACTAAAAAATGAATAAAATGAAAACGTTAAAGATATTAATAACAGCATCCTTATTTTTTGGGATAACAGCCTGCAGCGACAACTTTCTCGATGTAGCCCCAAGTAGTGCAGGAGATGCTGCGACAGCAATACAAACCGTTCAAGACGCTAAGGTGATGATGAACGGAATTATGAGAGACATGACTAGTTCTAGCTATTATGGTAGAAACTTTGTTCTCTATGGTGAAGCAAGAGGAGGAGACTTAACAGTATTCTCTAGAGGACGAGGTCTAGATGGTCTCTATGCATTCGATCACAGTCCTAGCAGCTCTTCTTTTTCGAGCTTTTGGAGTGGTTTATATAACTATATTCTGCAAGCTAACAATCTAATTACAAGTATTGAGAAATTAGAAGCAGAAGGTGTGGATGGGAACTTCGATGACATCAAAGGCCAAGCATTAACTGCAAGAGCATTGATGTACTTCGACTTAGTTCGCTTATATGGAAAACCATATACTTTAGATAAAACCGCACTTGGTGTACCGAATATAACTGCGCCTTTGGATGCAGCTTCTCAGCCACTAAGAGCTACTGTAGAAGAAAATTATACTCAGATTCTTAATGACCTTAACGCGGCTAGTCCTTTACTATCCAAATCGAAGTCTAACGGCTATCTGAATTATTATGCTAATGCAGCTTTAAAGGCTAGAGTTTATCTTTCAATGGGATCAACCCAATATGACAAAGCTCTAATAGCAGCTGAAGAAGTGATTAATTCTACTAGCTATTCCTTGTACTCAAACAATGATTGGGTAGGCTCTTGGCAGTCACAATTTGGAAGTGAGTCAATTTTTGAATTGGCTATGTTTCCAAGTGAAGGCGACCTCGGTGGAAGTAGCTTGGGTATTTACCTGAGAAGAAAGCAACACGGATCATCAAGTGCTCAAGGTCAATTCATAGCTAGTGATTACTACTTAAATAGATTAGGTGAAGACCCAACTGATGTTAGATGGGGAGTAATGAGCTATGATGAAATTGGCCCAGCTCACATGGGATCTGTATATAAATACAGTGGTGGCGTAAATCTTGAAGGAGACGGCAAAGCAACTGCAACTGCAGTTAATATTAAAGTAATTCGTTTATCAGAAGTATATTTGATTGCGGCTGAAGCAGCTTTTCCTACAGATAAGCCTAAAGCAGTTCAATACTTGAACGAAATTAGAAAGCGTGCTCCAGGTTTAGCTCCAGCAACTGTTGGTACTATCACATTGGACATGATCCTTGACGAAAAAAGCAAAGAGTTATTTTCTGAAGGACATAGATTCTTTGATATGATGCGTTTGGGTAGAAGTATCACCTTTAATGACGATTTAACTGGAGTACCAGTATCTACACGTGATAAAACAATTGATAGAACTTTCTATAAGACTATTCTTCCAATTCCAGAGGAAGAAATCAATGCTAATCCAAGCATTGGGGAACAACAAAATCCTGATTACTAGTTTAGAAATCTATCTAATATAGATTGTTAATTAAAGCAGCCGGTAATTTTATCGGCTGCTTTTTTTATGTTAAAAAACCCGAACCGTCTGTGCTATTTAATCTTGCGATATAAAGGATTTAAGGTATTTACCAACTATTGTCTTACTAACAGTCTTGACCTTGGGCGTATGCTATGAAATGCTTGCAGTAGGTTTTGTTATAGTTTAGGTGAGGCTCTAGTTTTAGCATTTCGTTACGAGGGGAGTTCATCATTGATAACAGTTAATTGTTATGACCATCCCAAAAACTACTCTTTTTTTCCTCTAAGTTTCTTCCAAGCATAGGCACCACCAGCTGCAGCGAGGAGGCTAAGTCCTCCATCGATTGGGGCTTGGTCAGGGGCACTTGGTAGCATTGGCTGTGCGATAACTTCAGAGCATATTAGGATCATTCCTATTAGTAATGTAGAGCTTAAGAATAGTTTTCTTCTCCATTTAATTAACCAACTTGAGTTCATTTCTTCTTTCGCTTTATCTCGTTTATTTATTTCGTTTTTTACGCCCTGGTAGCATCCTTGGCAGGCTCTTTTCTTTTCACCATGCAGCTCTATGTCCTTTAAGCTTACTATATATCTACCAACGAGTCTCAATTTCCCATCTTCCGCATCACAAAAAGAACAGTGGGAAGATGACTGTGACGTCTCGAATTCTTTGTCTTTTAGTTGGATTATTTTTTTCATTCTATCTCCGTTACTTAATAAGTGTTAATTTCTTTGTTATAACCACATTACCAGCCTGCAAACGATAAATGTACATTCCAGAGGCTAAATGTCTTGCATCAAACTGAATATTGTAGCGACCAGCGGTCATCGATTCGTCATTAATCAAAGTGGCTACTTTTCTGCCTAGCAAATCAAACACTTCTAGCCGAACTTTACTTGTGGATGGAATTCCAAATGCTATTGTAGTGCTTGGGTTGAAAGGATTCGGGTAATTCTGTTCAAGCTCAATTTCCTGCGGAATGTTTGGAGTGAGTTCACTTGCCACAGGTTGTGATGGTGTGATTTTTAGCATGAACCTAGTTGATGAAGCGACCTTGGATTTATTCTGACTTACAATGCTAGCAATTGATGGTGGGAAAGTGATATCCAGTGGAGTCGTTGTACTTTGCACTCCTTCGAGCTCACGCTTTGCCTTACTAGCATTCATCGTAAACACATAGGCTTCTTTTAGGTTTGAGCTGGTTTCCGTTTCACTATCAAAGAGTTCTATTTCCCAATCTTCTGGAAAATTTACATCCTCTATGGCGAAGGAATGTGTTCCAACCTCTGTGGTGTTGAGTTCAAGTGGAACCTCAAAGAATTCCGTGATAAAAGGCAGACTATTGATGTCCAGTTTAGTGGTGTCATCAAGAACTGATGCTAAGCTCACATAATGTTCAGAAAGTGGAGCGAATTGAAAAGCATCGGAAGCATCGACCCCAAAGTTTCCGTCTTCCGAGAATTGAAACCACGCTTTGTTAGCCAGCCCCGAATCGCTTGTGGCTTCCAGCGAGAAGTAGAACGGATCCGCTTGTTCCACTTGCTTGCCCAAAAAGCTTTTTACTGAATCTTGTTTAGCACTAGCTGGAATAACAATACTTGGGTCAGCACCCGTTGTTTGGACAAAAAATCCATTAAAAGCTCCGATAACACCATCTGTTAAGCTGCCTAAGATTCCGTTCCAAGCTTTCCATCCAGCCGAATTGTTGTCATAAACATATACTGAATTTGAGAGATTGGATTTCGTGAAATCATCCCAATCCACATCTTTTTTGAACGGATTTCCTAATAAGGCATATCCATTTATATGAGTATTAAGAAGAGAAGTTAAGGTTTGGTCTCCAACAGGTTCAAACCCCTCAATCTGGAAGGTTTTTGGAAATCCAGCATTGCCGGGCTCCGTATAATTATCATCGCTATAAACATAAACTAGAGAGCCAGATCCAACCCCAGGAGAATTTGCAATATCAGTTAATGCAGTCCAATTAGCATCACCACTACTTGCTGTAGACCATGTGTATACATTGGAACTGCCTGAAGTTACTTTAGCACCCGTAAATCCTTGAGTCCAGATATTTCTTAGCAATGGTGCAATTGTAGAATCGACAACTGGTACAGAAAGCAATCTCCATCCTTCGGTTCCTGTAAGTGTCACTTGTACACTAGATTCATCCACAAAAGTTGTACTTGAGGCTATCCATCCATTATTAGCATCAAACTCAAAGTTCTGGAGAGTTCCATTCAATCCCGATATTTTGTCGACTACAGTTGTTCCTGTTGCTTCATTCAATTGCCAGTATGCAATCATATCTTGATAATTTGATTGAATCGGTTTACTCATGTATTCATTAATTTGCTCCTGAGTTCTAGCCGTGTTCCAAATCCGTACCTCGTCAATTTTGCCAGCATAACTATAGCTTTCGTCATCATCACTATACCTTCCTATTCTAAGGTTATTTACAGGAGTATAATTTATAGTTCCTGTCCCATTTGTGGATGAAGCTACTTCAACCCCATTTATATAAATTCGCTTGGTATTTCCATCATAGGTTCCTGCCACATGTTGCCATTCATTTAAGTTGATACCTCCTCCACTTGATAGGTATTCAATAATTCCAGATTGTGTTTTCACAGCAAAGAAAAGCCCTCCATTACCATCCATTGTTAAACCATATCCACTTTCTGTAATACCCGTATCATGGATGTTACCTATAATCTGGGCGAATGCGGTATTTTCAGTTGGGTTGATCCATGCTTCAAGGCTAAGTGTTGAACTAGTATTTATAACCGAGTTTATAGGAATAACAACTTCCTCGTCAGCACCCCCAAATTTCAAAGCCGAACCCGCTAATTTTTCTGGGATGCTTGATATAGTGTTTTCTGAAAATTTTAATACAGAACTTGTTAGATATTCTGTTTCATCCGTTCCATTGTATTCAAACACTGAAAAGTGGTATTCTTCACCAGTATCTAACCCTGTAATAGAAAAAGTTGAATCAATTGCATTGTATACCACAAAATTTCCACTTCCAATTTCAGTTCCTGACCCAAACACTGAACTAGATGCATAGATTTGCCCATCAACAGGTTGAGCATCTACTGCGCTTCCTTTTTTAGCGAGTATAATTCGTTTCCTTCCATTTCCTTTAGAAACACTTCCGCTTATGCTTGTGGTAGAAATTTCAGAGATAATGGGCAATGAGCTTATAATAGTCGGTTCAGAAATTACTCTTTCAATACTTGACTCATAAGTTCCGAACTCATTAGAGACTACCACTTTGTAATAGTACTCAGCGCTAAGATCGAGTCCGTTAAGTGGTACAGCTAGGGTTTTCTCTGCAGTCTCTCCAGTGAAGTTTACTGTAGCTGTTGTTTCAGAAAGGTTTGAGTTATTTGAACCATGAGCGATGTAATAAGAACCCGAAACCCCGAAGGTTGTGATTTCAGCATTCACAGTAAATGAGGAGTTATTGGTATCAGATGCATCTAAAAGAGATATAACCGATGAGTTCAAATTAGATTCATTATAATCATAAAAATCGGCTTCATTCGTTGCCGAGTTTGCATCTTCGCCTGTTCCAAAGCTAACATTGGAGGATAAGATCACACCCTGGTAATTAAAAATAGCACCACCGTATTCACTTCCATTGCTTGGCGTTGTTTCATTTCCGCCTACACCTCCTGTAACAGAATTAGCGGTGAAAGATGAATTCCTGATGACGACATTCCCATATCTGTTGAAAACAGCCCCACCCATTCCGGCTCCGCCTCCACCTCGTGTATAATAAGTGTCATAGCTAATTCCATTACCTCCGCCAAAACCACCCATGCCTTGTATTCCTGTAACTGCAACAGCATTGATAAAGCCATGTCCGCCACCGCCGCCGCCAAAACCTCCGTCTCCACCAATGGTAGTAGCTCCATAAGTAATTACATAAAATGCCCCTGCGCCACCGGCACCAAAACCTCCATCTCCTGCAACATAAGCGTCCCCTAAACCTCCTGCCCCCGGCCCTCCATTTCCGCCTGGGGAAGTTGGAACCTCACCTCCAAGATATCCACTTGTTCCAGCTGTTGAACTATTACCATTTCCTGCAAAACCGCCCCCACCTCCGGAACCATTAGAAGCTCCGGCATTTCCTCCTTGGGCTTTGTTTTCAGAGAAATTAAGGCCTTCAAGAGTAACCGCACCATCATTAATAAAAAGAGCACCTCCCATTCCAGCAGCTCCACCCCCTGCACTATTTCCGTTACCACCTTTTCCTAATCCGTTTGCAATGGTAAAATCTTTCAGGGTTACATTAGGAGAAGCCGGTTCTTCAGCTGTAAACGGAGCCGTTCCTGCTCCTACAAAAAATGGACGGTATAGATCATTCCCACTCACCGTTAAATCTTCTTTCCCAGGTCCTAGAACTATCGTGTTATAGTTTATAGGAGGGAGGCCACTGGTAAGAGTAATAGTACCTTCCAGTAATCTCAAGTCAATGAGAGAAGTTGAGTCTGAAGCATGCGAATTTATTGCATTCATTACGTAACGTAAGGTTCCGTTTCTACCGGTCCCTGTGTCATTATCAGAAACGTTTGTAACCAAATACGCAATCTTGCCTTCGTGATCATCGAAGTTCAGGATATCGATATCTCCGGAAGCAGGGGAACTTGTAATGTACCGAGGATCGCTTCCCGCCGGATTGAATTCGTACACATCTACCGTATACTCTGTTTCAGCAGTTAATCCGGTTACATCTACGCTGGTAGCAGACGAAGCTGAGATCACATAGTTTCCAGTTCCTGTGGTCGATCCGCTGCCATAAATTGAATTCGCCGTATATACAATTCCATTGGTTGGAGCAACTGCTGCCGTTCCGTTTTCGCGCATCACAAACAGCCGATTTGTTCCGTTTCCTGCTGTAGCAGATACGGTTATTCCTTCTGCAACATAGTTTGAAAAGACTACAGAACTGGCTTGCTCGGTTGGGGTGATGAATGGCGTAAGAGTTATAGAATATTTATTAGCAAGATATTGTGAAATGAGTAGATTTTCGGAGTCTGACAAACCAGCATTATAAATCAATATCTCCGCAATATCACCATCGAAATTATAGGCTGAGCTCCCATCTCTGCGAGCTCCCATTAGCAATTGACTCGCTACACTTGAGTGCGCATCTTGATTATTAATAGTGCTATTCCCATCAATTCTCAACATCGCTTGCGTTGATGTGGCTTTTGCATTAAAAATGTGGAAATTCCCATCGGTTGAATTCACAGGACTATCTACATACAAACCTGATTTTGGAATAAACCGGGTACCGACTCCTCCATCGGGGCGAGTATGAATTTCAAAATTCCCAACGGTACCACCCATCAGAAATCCTATATTTGAACTCGAACTTCGAGCCACCATAAATATTTCGTAGTCGCTGTTCAATATTCCTAATGAATCAGCAATCCCCATTTCCAAAAATTTAACGCCGGCATTCCCATCAAATCTCAGGAACGAAACTCCGCTGTGTGTAATACGGCTTGGACGGTATTCACTGAGATTCTGATAGGCTGAAGTTACTTCTGCCGTCTGATTCGCCCAGTTGCTTACAGGATCGCCGGAATTTGCAGTATATGTTGCTCCATCTCCTGCCACCCAAAATTGAAGCGATGGTAAGCTTACCCCTACCTGGTTTACATAATACCCAGTAAATAAACTATCGATAGACGATTCTGTAGTTCCGCCAATGTTGGTAGCCGTAACTTTATAATAATATTTTGTACCTGCTGTCAGCCCTGTTAGAGAAGTGCTCATAGCTTGGGCTGTTGATTGGCTTCCAACCGCTTGTACAGAAGTAGAAGAACTCAACGATTCAGAATTAGTACTGTAAGAAACTTGAAAAGTTGTTTGAAATCCATTCGGATTGATAAGAGAAGGAATCGTAACTGTATTATTTCCAAGAGTTGAGATTGTGGACAACTGTACCGTTGGAGGGGATACATTTTGAGTAGCCTGAGTAGCAGAATTCGGTGAGCTCAACATATACTGAGGATCTAACTCCATGTTGTTGTATTCATACACGTCGATTGTGTATTCTGAATTTGCGGACAATCCGGTGATGGTTACCGAATTCCCCGTGCCATCATATACGACATAATTATTATTCCCCAAATTAGAGCCGCTGCCAAAGTTGGCATTTGCTGAATATACTGTATTAGAAGTGGGAGCTTTTTTTACTGAACCGCTCAATCTTGCAACTATAATTCTACGTTCGCCATCTCCTTTTATAAAACCAACATCAAAGTTAGTGGCTCCAATATTAGTAAAATTCAAACTACTGGCTGGTGTTTCAGGAACCGAGGGAATAAACATGGAAATTGCATAGCGGTCAGACAAATATTGAGCTATTTCTTTGCGCTGTTCGAAGGGTAATAGCTGATTGAAGAACATTATTTCTGCAATTTGGCCATTAAATGTTTGGTAACTATTATCTCGACCTACCGTTGTCGTACCTCCATATAGAAAAAAGTATGCTCCATTTGTACTGATAAATTCTTCATCATTCATTCTCAGTTTAGTTTGAGTATTACTACCTAGAGCAAAATCTTCTTTATAATGTATAACCTGTCCATTTCCATCTGTATAATCACCACTGGAACCATATGAAATGTCATGAAATTGTATATCAATTCCGTAACCTCCCTCATTCAACCTTATTAATGATGAGCCCTGATTACTCATCATTATTTGAGTTGTATTAACCGACGATTTATAGACTATAAAAAAATCTTTATCCGAGGAAAAAATTCCCATTTCTGAAGCATCAAAGCTCAGACTAGTGGAATTGAAAATTAATGCAGGCTTGCCATTTATTCCTGTTGGTGTATATGAGGGAGTACGGGAGTAAGTACTGTTGCTCATATCATTATCATTTCCTGAGTAATCATACCAAGTTGAAACTTTATTTGCCCCGTCAACCTCTGCTATATCTGCCCGATACCAGCCAACTAAAGAACTGAGATTTAACGGAACCAAAGTTACTGTATTCGACTCGATTGCCCCCCGAATATTCGTTGCCCTTATTTTTGCGTAATAAGTTTGCCCGGTGGTAAGCCCGGTTACATCAACTGTATCAGCAACATTTACTATTCCACTACCTATACTATGTGAAGCTGTAGACATATTAAGATTTCCAGCATTCGTTCCATAAATTACCTCTATGGTAGTTTCATACCCGTTTGGATTTACCAAACCGGTTATTTGCCTTGAAGTTGATGTCCCCGTTCCAAAGGTTGCTTCTGTAATTGTTGGGAAGGGTACTACCGTTGTGCTATTGGAACCCACTGCTGGACTGGTTGTTAGGTAGGAAGTCAGTCCGTCATATCCACTGTATTCATATACCGCAAAATGATACGTTGTGGTGTTGCTTAGCCCGGTAAGAGTTACTGAATTTCCCGTTCCGTTATAAATTACATAATTACCTGAGCCAAGATCTTGGCCACTTTCAAATACAGAGCTTGCTGAATAAGTCTGTCCATTTGTAGGGCCTGCTGATACGGCCGAACCTTCTCTTGCCACAACTATTCTTTTATTCCCGTTTCCTGGTGTGAATGAAACAGTCATTTCATTTAGTCCTACACTCGAAAATTGAATATTACTCGCTGGTGTACCTGGGAATGTGATATCTGATGCTGTGGCAGGATTCGAATCAAGATATTTGGGAGAACCATCATAATAAGTGAATTCGAACACTGCCAAATAGTAAACCGTACTTGCTTCAAGATTGGTCATTGAATAACCAGTACCATTATTACCTGAATGGATTACATAATTGCCAGTTCCAATCTGCGAGCCACTTCCAAAATTAGTATTTCCTGTATACTCTACACCATCTGTTGGCCCCCAATTTACAGCCCCACCTTGGCGAGCAACTATTAGTCGACTACCCCCACTTCCCGGGGTTAAACTGCCGGAAAATGAATTTGCTGTTCTCTCCGTAATTTGGAGGTTACTAGTTTGCGTAAGATTTAAAGTTGCCTGGCTTGCTGTAGATGCTGCTGAATATTGAGGAACACCATTGATTAAATAATATTCATAGACCGCAAAATGATAGGTCTCATCAAATTCCATATTGGTCATTGGATTTGTAGTGCCAGCAGTTCCTGCATACATTACATAGTTTCCGCTTCCAATTTGATTCCCTAATCCAAAGGCTAAGTTACCTGTGTAAGACACTCCGTTTGCCGGGGCTGCGTTTACTACGCTTCCTTTCCTCGCAACCACTAATCTATGGGTACCGCCTCCCTTAGTCAGATTTAGATTCATCGAGTTTTGTGTAACCGATGAAAAATTCAGGTTACTGGCGGGAGTTCCCGGCGCTGCATAAGCCGTAAAAGGAGTAGAATATTTATCTCTGAGATACTCCGTTACCTGCATGCTTTCTTGGGTAGTCAACTTTCGATTGTAAATAATTACCTCGGCAATGTCACCGTCTAACCGATATTCACCAGTAGCTCGACTACCCAAAATGATTTTAGAATCTACACTAGTAGTAGCATCAGTGCTCACAGTGGAGTATACACCATCAAAACCCAAAGTTGCTTCTGTTGTGGTACCTATAGCATTAACTACATGAAAACTACCGTTATTAACTCCGTTAGGATTGTCTATGAATATCCCTGATCTGGCGGTATATCTACCTCCGTTATTATATATTTGAACCTCATGGTAATTTACACCACCAGCAATTAAGAACTGTACAGCTGATGAAGAGCTCTTGGCTGCAATAAATATTTCATAATCAGAACTGGAGAAACCCATATCTGATGGTTTTGGTAAATCCAATGATGTTGGTAGTGCTGGATCAAACCGTATCATAGCAACACCACTTTCCTCAATATATGATGGCTGTTGAGCCGGGTTAGTTTGAAAAGCCTGAAAACCATTGCCGCTCTGGTCAGCCCAGGTTGCAATTTTTTGACCTGATGTTGTAGTTGATGTTCCTGCATCAGCTTTAAGATGTAGACGCAAACCAGAGCTTGGAATTTGTGCCTGCACCGAAGTTGAAAACATTACTAGAAGCACAAAAATGGAAAAAGAAATACTGAGCTTTTTCATGGTATCCAATGGATTTAAGTTGGGAATAATTCAAACCGAAATTATTCAAATCCATCTGTGTAGGTGTGCCAATTTTCTGTGTAAACGTGCCAAATATTAATATTTAAAGCTGTTTGACGGGCTTTCTGTAACCTAAAAGATTCGGAATTTGCTTCTAGGAATAGTTTATAATAATCCCTTACTGTGCACATTATTAAATAGAAAATCGATCGATAACGTTGGCAATTAGCTAATCATTTCTGCTCTAAAGGATGTTCACCAAAGCGTTCTTCGTATACTTTTCGGAAGCTAGTAGCACTTTTGTATCCCACGGAATTAGCGAGTTCTTCGAGACGAAAATTCTTATTTTTAGCAATAAATGATTGGGCTGTGGTTAAGCGAATTTCTCGAATAAACTCAGCGGGCGTCATACCTGTTTCCAGTTGGAGGTTTCGGTAAAATGATCTTCGGCTCTGAGAAAACTCGTCAGCAATCATATCTACAGATAGATTACTATTACTCAGATTCTTAGAAACAAACTCTCCGACCTTCTTTGAAAAATCAGGCTCAGACTCCAGTGTTTCAGTAGCAATACTTAGTTTTAGTTTTTTTCTTCGAGTGTAGTATGTGAGTAGGTTCTTGGTTTTAAGTACTAATTGTTCTGGTAAAAACGGTTTGGTGATATAATCTACCACACCGATTCGGAGTAAGTTTAGTTTGTCATCCTCTAAAGCTTTTGCGGAAAGCACCACTACTGGAATTTGTTTCCATTTTGAATGCTGGAATAGTGTTTCCACTAATTCCTGTCCGCCCATAACAGGCATCATCAGGTCAGTAATAATGATATCAGGAGTATAATTTTCGAGAAGACTTAAGGCTTCTTTGCCTTGCTTGGCTTTTTTGATTTCACCTAAACCGGACAGAGTATCAGAAATATAATCCATCATGTCTTGGTTATCTTCAACGAGAAGTATGTTGAAGTAAGCTTTTTCAATAACAGAATTCTCAATTCTTGAATTAAGTACAATTTCATCTTCTAATTCATCTACAATAGGTGTTACTTCGTTTGCTTGTATTTCCTCAATAGGTAACTCTAGTTTAAAGCAAGATCCTACTTTTAAATTTGGAATAGCAACAATATTACCACCATGTAGCCTAGCTAACGCTCTACTTAATTCTAGTCCAACGCCCATGCCTTCTACATATTCGGCATCCTCTCTTTTTATTCTATGAAAGCGTTCAAAAATGATTTCCTCGTCGCCAGTAGGAATTCCTAAGCCAGAATCTTGAACTAGAATCACAAAATTATTTTCAGAAATACTAGTCGTAATTTTTATAGAACCACCATCGGGAGTAAACTTAATAGCATTAGAAATTAGGTTGTTAATCATGATTTCCACTTTAGAACGATCAGCATAAAGAATCACATCACTAGCACCAGGAGTAAAGTCGAATTTATGGCCATGATACTCTGCTAGTGAACGGAACGACTCAACTGAGATAGAAGCTAGGTTGTCTGCTTTGTAGTACTTTTTGTTTAGCGATAAATGATTTTGATCCGATTTTGTTAAATCGATAATCTGATTTACCATATCGTCCAGCCGGAGGATATTTCTTTTCACCACCGACAAACTATATTGCACTTTGGAAGGCTCAGCTTCTTTTTCTTTCAATAGTTTATCAATTAAACCACCACTTATAGTAAGCGGAGTTCTGAATTCGTGAGAAATATTAGCGAAGAAGCGTTTTTGATATTCATTTGCAGATTCCAAATCAGCTGTTCTATCTCGAATTTTATCCTCTAACGTTCCTATAAGATTTGCGTAACCGCTAGCAACATGAAAAGTGAGCGATATTGGAACTCCTACAAACGATAAAACTATTGATAGTATAAATAATGAATGGATATGTTCTCCAGAAGCGAAGTACGTTAATGTGTATAAAATACTGCCTAAAACTGTACCTATTATTCCTATAGAAATAATCCAAATTTTTGCTTCTGGGTTATTCTTTTTTGTCTCCCAAAGTGAATAAAAAACATAAATAAGCGTTGCACATAATAAAATAGGATGGATGATATTTAACCATGCTCGGTTTATAAAACTTGAAATAATTCCCAGCCCAATAAAGATAACACAAAGCACTGTTAAAGTACGCCAAGGCACAGTTAAGTCGAATATCATCCTAACGGAAATCATAAAGAAATAGGCGATAAGTACTAAAAAAATATCATACGCAAATTCAAAAAAGTATAAGTACGAAAATGTCCAATCAAATAGCGTATCGCTCAATGTAGTAAATGCTAATATTAGCATGCATAAAGCGGTTAAAGAAACGTAAGTATGGTATTTCCCTCTAAATTTAAAAGCCAAATAAGAATGAATTAGCACTACAAGAAGTAGAAGCATAAGTGCGCCGCCAAATACGAAAGCGCGATGTCTGCGTAAATAAGGTTCGGTTGATTTATAAAAAGATAAATAAATGCCATTACTAAGCCATTCTCCGTAATCAAAATAGGTTGGACTTGTATGCTCGGAATACTCTAATAGTAAATAATTGGGTCCCTCATGTAAGGTAACGCCAACTCTGTTGGGGTTGATAAATCGAGCTAAAACTTCATTTTTTGAGTTTTTAGATGGATTTCCAGCCTTTAGAACTAAAGCTCCGTTAAGCCAAACATTTAATGCTTCTTGGTTTCTATATGTAAGCATTAATGGGATATTGCTAAGAGATGAATCGATATAAATTTGAGTTTCAAACCAGCCATAATTATTCCAATTAGGGTCAGCTTTTAACTCTTTAAAATCCATCAAATCAACAGGTATAGTTTGCTGTAAATTTAGCTTATCGTTGATTTCAGCTGGAGCCTCATATGAGAATTGCCACCCTTCAAACTCACTTAAAACTAAATCACCATATTTATTAGTATCCGCTATGGAAATAGTAGGACGATGCATTTCTTGGGCTAAAGTAGAAGCGGAAGTAAACGTAAAAATAGTAAGTAAGAGTAACGCACGAAACTTGTTTAGTAGCATTGCTTTTATAGTTAGCCAAAGTGATGATTATACTCGAAAAAGATAACTTTTACTAATAGAAGGTTTTATTTCGGTACGGTTACTTAATAAGCTGAGCATTACTAGGATGAAGGCTGGTAATGAATCTAGCTTTCATTATTCTTGCCTAATAAAACGCTCATAAAGTCGCGATGGACTTTAAAAACCTTCCACAAAAAAAGCCCCGAGCATATATATGCTCGGGGCTTTAACCCAAACAAGATTTTTAAGAAAGTAGATATATTAATCTAAATCCCCACCTTGTTTCATTATACCCCCTTGTGTGTCATTTTACCCCTTAATATTCTTTGCTTTTAATTTCCTCCAAGCATATGTGCCACCCGCAGCAGCTAGCAAGCCAAGTCCGCCATCAATAGGAGCTTGATCGGGAGTCGAAGGAAGTCCTGGTGGTTGTGCGAAAATCACTGAGCTTGTTATTATGATTACCGCACACAAAACAAAGAATAAGAACCCTTTGTTTTTCCATTTCAATATCCAATTTGCGTTCATTTTTTGTTGCTTTACAGTTTGTTTATACAATTCGTTTTTAACACTCTGGTAGCAGCCTTGGCATGCTTTTTTCATGCCTCCCTGAAATTCCAATTCTTTTAGAACTACTGTATATCTACCAACTGGTCTCAGTTTCCCTTCTTCAGCATCACAGAATGCACATTTGTAGATTTTATTAGGCTTAAGCAATTTACCCATTACGTCCCCACTATTATATAAGTGTCATTTTCTTGGTTAGTGTATTATTTCCAGCTTGCATGCGGTAGATATACATGCCAGGAACTAAATTTTTCACGTCAAAGTGGACTGTAGGTCGGCCAGCTGTTTTTTTCCCATTAAGCAATGTGGCTTCAGTCAATTTGGTGGCGTCTGTAAAATCATTAGTAATTACTCGATGGTTCCCATCACTACAATTATCTCCATCTAGGGAAATATATCGTGTGGTCTGAGCTGTGGCAGAGCTGACAAAGAGCGTTATAAACAGACCGTAAATATATGTGTATCTATTCATGACGAATATATTAATTAGAAAATGTTTTGCTGTAAGGTTACCTTATTCTGTCTCTGAATACGTCTAAATATTATCTAAAATCATCTAAATAACCTCTAATCGTCTATAACTGTTTATGTTTCTACAGTTACTTCTTGGAGTTCTACTTTATTTACTGCCTCTGCAGCAACAGCCCAGGGAAAGATTGAATCAGGAATACCTGATTCGTCACTATACCATTGAGGATGGATTACCTGTGAATTCTATAAATGGAATGATACAAGACGATGTTGGCTATCTATATATTTCTACATATGACGGATTAGTACAGTTCGACGGATATACGTTTAAGGTTTATAATTCTGGGAATACAAAGGGATTGGGAACCAATCGATTTTTAGGGATTCTTAGATCGAAAAATGATGACGTATGGCTATATAACGAAGGAGGGGTGGTAACCTTAAAAACAGGAGATACTTTTAAGACATACCGATCTTCTGAAGTTGCAGGTTATGCTAATCGGATAATTGAAAGTACAGATGATCGTATTTGGGTAGCAGGAACAGAGGGCTTGGCATTCTATGATGAAACAGATTCATCGTTTAAGAAAATAGAAGATCCGCTCTTTGAGGGAGGGGTAAGGCTGATTGGGGCGGGGGTAAATGGAGGAGTGTATGGATTAAATGAATTTGGGCTAGTTTCTTGGCAGAACAAGAGAGCATCGGTATTGATGCCTATGAACGATTACCCCGAGCTGGACTCTTTATATTTCACACAGATTAAACAATTTGAAGAAGAAAGTGTTTGGCTGGTTGGAGTAGAAAATATTTATAACTATAACATAGTTACGGAAAAATTAAGGCAGGTTGACGTTCCTAGCAATAAAATTATTGCCTTTTGGAATATGACTCCAAAAGCTGATAATGAATATATACTTTCATCATCTAAAGGGTTTTATACACTTAATTCGGAAACGCTTAGCCTAAAAGAACTCCCAATTGAGGTGAACTCCCAGATTTTCCGTACAAATCTGGTGTACAACGGTAAAAATGGCGAAGAAATTTATATTGGAGATGATGAAGTTGTTATAGATGGCAAAACAGTTCTTCGAGCCCCATCTCTAAAGTATGGTTTCTTAGATAGAGAGGGCTCTATTTGGGTAGGATCAGAAACAGATGGACTGTACCAAATAAGGAAAAGTAGTTTTGTAAACCTTAAAACTCCAGAATTTCCAGGCATCACAAACATTTACTCAATTATAGAAGATAAAAATGGGTCTATTTGGGTATGCGGGCTTGCTGATGGAGTAGTTAGAATCTCAGGATCTGAACTTACACATTGGAATGCATCGAATAGTAGTCTAAACAGTGACTTGTGTAAATTTGTTTATGAAGATACAGATGGAACCATCTATGTTGGATTAACAAACAATGATGGGATTTGGAAGTTTGATAACCAAAAATGGATACCAGTAACGGAATTTAATCCATTGCTTAAACGTACACAATCAACTGCGGAGGCTATGCACCGTGTGGGAGAAAAGCTTTTGATTGGAACTCATAATTCACTGTTAGTGGAAGTTAAGGGAACACTCGACTATTTCGACGCATCTGACTCTTTAGAGTTAAATGGTGTTCAGGTTTTTGCCGAGAATTCACAAGGAGTTATTTATGTGGGAACATCGGCACATGGCGTAACTCGAATCGGTGAAGATCTTTATACTAATTACTCTACCGAAGGTGGAATTTTGAGTAGCGATATTATCAGAGATATTTTTATTCAATCAGATGATACCCTTTGGATTGCTACCGAAAATTTAGGGCTGAACCGATTGATACTGAATAAAAAAGGTAAGGTTCTTTCTTCTACTAGTATTACTACAAACGAAGGATTGATTCACAACTCTCTTCACAGGATTATTGAAGATTTGTATGGTTACCTCTGGGTTAGTTCTAATGGCGGGATTATGCGTATCTCCAAAAAAGGGTTGAATGAATTTGCTGATGGTAATATTGCTACACTCCCTCTTCTTAGTTTTAATGAGAATGATGGAATGATTAATCGAGAAGCGAATGGAGGGGTGCAGTCTGCTGGAATTTTAGTATCAGATGGAAAACTCTGGTTTCCTAATCAGCGTGGAATTACCATTGTTGATCCGGCCGATTTTGTAGAAGAACAAAACATCAGTACCCCACGGCCTATTTTTGAGTCTTTGGTGCTGGAAGATTCAAAAATATCAATCGCTAAGAAAAGTTCAGTTACCCTCCCTATTGGGCAAAGAGATGTTAGGGTGAATTTTACGGCCCCAAATTTTGCGAATCAAGATCGGGTTAATTTTTCCTATAAACTGGAAGGGGTGAATAGCACATGGCAAACCGCTAACCAAACTAGGCAAGCCGTGTTTACAGGAATACCCGCTGGTAAGTATACACTAGTTACTCGAACCGAGTTTTTTGGTGAAGAACCTGAAGAAGCCTCTATATTAATTTCAGTACCTTATTATTTTTATGAAACAAGCTGGTTTGCAACATTGCTTTTTATAAGCCTAATGGGATTGATTGCGGGCTTAATCAAGCTCAGAGTTAGAAGTCTTCAGCAAAGTGAGCAAAAGTTGCAGCAACGTGTAAAAGAACAAACTAAAGAATTACATGAAGCCGCCGAACAAAAAACAAGGTTTTTCACTGGGATTACGCATGAACTAAAAACGCCTCTCTCATTAATAGTAGGGCCGTTACAAGATATGGCAGATCAACCAAACTCCATGGCTCCTAACTTACTTCAAAGCCGTATTGAGTTAATGAAACGTAATGGGTATAGGCTGCAACATCTTATAGATCAGATTTTGGAAGTCTCCAAGCTTAATGCTGATGCTGTGAAGCTAAGTCTTCAACCGGTAAAATTAGCTGAAATGACAAAACAAGTCGTGGGTCAATTTCAGTCTAAACTAGAACAAGAACGAGTAACTCTAGATATAGACTTTAATGAGATTGATGAACTTTTATATGTAGATGTTGAAGCCTGGGAGCGAATTGTAATTAATTTGATGAATAACGCGATTAAGTTTTCTCCAGAGGAGGGAATTATATCACTTACGATTCTTGATAAAGGTACTCAGGTTCAATTTCGAATTAAAGATAACGGCGATGGTATTCCTCCTGAATATCATCAGAAAGTATTTGAATATCTTTACCAAATGGATGGTCATAAAGCTGCTGAGGGTACCGGTATTGGTTTATTTTTGGTGAAGGGCTTAATTGAAGAAATGGGAGGAACTATTGAGGTACGTTCTGAAAAGGGTAAAGGAGCCGAGTTTGTGATTTCCATCAAAAAAGGTCATTCTCATTTTGCTGCGAGCCACAGTGTAAAACATGAACCTTTAATAGGCGATAACAAAAACACCGAGACCTTTAGCAATGAGGGTAAAGCAGAGGATGTTACTACTACGGAAACTTTTACTGAACAAATTCTGATTGTTGAAGATAATAGAGACTTCCGGAACTATTTAAAATCTATCCTAAAAGATAGATACTCTGTGATTACCGCTGCTAATGGGAATAAAGCACTTGGGGTTTTAGAAAAAGAAACACCCAATCTAATTATTTCAGATGTAATGATGCCGGAAATGAACGGGTTGGAGTTTGTAAATGAACTTCGTAAGAAATCGTCCTTTAAACATTTGCCAGTTATTTTTCTGTCAGCTAAAAATATGGAGATAGATATAGAAGAAGGTCTTTCTACGGGCGCTGATATCTACCTCACCAAACCAATTCGTAGTAATTTATTGCTTACCCAGATAGAAGCAGTTCTTAGACGTGAACGAATTCTACATGCTGAGACAGAGCCGAATCAAGATTCAGATGAGCCCGACCTCAAAGCTAAAGTTAAAGAGATTGTGTATCGTCAATTGGCGAATACATCTTTAACCGCCGGTATGCTGGCAGACTCTCTGTACATCAGCCGCGCTAAACTCTATTACGAATGGAAGAAAGTAAGTGAGGTAAGTATTAACGATTATATAAAAGAACTTCGCTTAAAAGAAGGAGAAGTTCTTATTAAAAAACGTGGTTTCACTGTTCAAGAAGCAGCACAGGCTGTAGGATTCTCTAACCCAAATTACTTCTCAACCACTTTCAAAAAAGAGTTTGGGTACTCACCTTCAGAGTTATTGAAGTAGAAAAGCTACTCTCTACTATTTGTCAACTTCTTCCAGATATTACCCAACTAGTTATAGCGAGAAGCCCTCTTAATGAGATAATTTCGAATGGTTAATTATGAATTTTGAACTGACAGGGTTGCAATTCAAAATTCATAATCTAAAATCTATAATTGGTTACTAGAAGCTATCTATTTAATTAACGTCAACTTCTTAGTTAAAACTGAATTTCCTGCTTGCAAGCGATAGATATACATACCTGAAGCTAAATTTCTAGCATCGAAGTTTACCGTATGTCGACCTGCAACTCGATTTTCGCCATTCAGCAGCGTAGCTACTTTTCTACCGAGAACATCAAATACTTCTAATGTTACTTTCCCCGAAGTTGGCACACCAAAGTTAATAGAAGTGCTTGGGTTAAACGGGTTCGGGTAGTTTTGCTGAAGTTCTACTGAATTTGGTATTCCAAGTTCATCTTCCGAAGACAAGCCAATAGGTTCTAGAAGGAGTTTATATTTAGTAGTAGTTGTTGAATCAGCCCTTAGAAACTTAAACGGTGAAGTCGGTTTTTTAAAAGATGTTGAAGCAAATGAAGAACCTTCAAAATCAATAGTAATGGGTTGTCTGTCATCGAGAGTAATTCTTTCATCCGTTTCGGTATTATGGAGTATAACATCTATTAACATAATATTTTGCTGTTTCATAGATAGGCTTATCGTATTTGAGACATTTGATGCATCTATATGAAGGTTATAACTATAAACTGTACCTACAGGATGAGGAACAGCTTGAATACTCATTGGTGGACCATCCTGAAATGAGGTGGCTATAGAGAGCGTTGTATCATTAAATGATGAAAGTGTAAAAGCATCTAATTCATCGTCTTCTAAAAGTGCATTATCATCATAAAGTATTATAGACTTCGAAAAGAGCTTACCATCAGAAAGAGTAAATTCAATTTGTGATACAGGTGCTTCTTTTTGGAACACACCATTCGAAGTTTTTACTGAATCTGTGAACACCAATTCTGGATTTTCTGCTGTCGCTTTAATCCAAAATCCTTGCCAAGGGGCAATTTTCCCATCAGGCAGCGTTCCAGTGATTCCATTCCAATTGAGGTAAGCACCTTGCCCGGTGCCAGCAGAATCGCTCCAAACATAGAACGTATTGCTGATGTTATTTTTTGTCCAACCAGTAGGGGCGTCCCAGTCGATTGTTTCTGCATATGGGTTGCCAACTAAATTCCAGCCAGTTACTTCACCATCGCTAGGAGTTGTGTATGCTAGGTTAGCGTTGGTAGTACCAATATGTGGTGGCAAGCTAGTGCGTAATTGTTTTGGGAAAGTCTCTGGAGTTCCGTCGTTATCATCATCAGCAAAAACATACACCGCAAAACCTTGTCCGTTGTCAAGTGGCTGTGCCATAGAAGTAGGAACTTCCCAGCTCTGAGTGTCTGCATTCCAAAGGTAAACGTTGGATGTATCGGCAGTTACATTTGTTCCTGCAAAACCTTGTGTGCGAATGGTTGAAAGAAGACTATCAAGTGTTGCTCCTTCAACAGGACTAGCAAATAACCTCCAACCTTCGGTACCTGTAATTGCCAGTGTATTGTAATCAGATTCTTGATGGAATGGATATCCAAAACCTTCATCAATAGACCATGTTGTAGCAAAATCCCAGTTTGTGTAGGTTGCTCTTTGATACATTTCTACGGTGGTAAAGCCCGTTATTCCTTCTGAGCTTCCATTATCTACTGCAATATTTACACCACTAGATTCTTTATCCCAAAAACTGCTTATCACTTTGCTGTTCGAATAAGCATAGGCAATAAATCCCGAGGGATCAAAATTACTGGTCACTGCCCCTGTAGAATATGAATTCACAATGGTACTATCATTAGAACCAACAAAACCTCCAGCAGTAAAAGTAGAATGTACATTTCCTCTTGAATAACTGTAGGAAATGTTACCTTTATTGTATCCTACCAAACCACCACTTGTATTACTTCCATTTATATTACCTGTTGAATAACTCTTTGTTATAGAACCTCTGTTACTGCCAACAAGTCCTCCAGAATAGAGGCTTGTAGCTGTTATATCTCCAGTCGCATAACTATTTATTATCGTGATATAACTACTACCAACAAGGCCCCCAACTTCACTAGCCCCAACAACTTTAGCAGAAGAATAACTATCTCGAACAACCGTCGCAGTAAAAGTGGATCCTATTAATCCACCTACATCCCAAGTGCCAGTAACCGATCCTGTTACAAAAACATTAGTTATGGAATCCCCGTTCAAATCACCTACGAGACCGCCAGTAGATCTGTCCCCTGTTATATTCACATTCGTAAGTCCAAGGTTTGAAACCGATCCTCCTCGGATAGTACTAAACAGTCCCACATCGTTATCGTCAGGACGATTGATAAACAACCCATTTATTTCAAAATTATTTCCGTTTAAACTACCTTCAAATCGGCCATTTGGGAAAGCGATGGGCACAAAGCCAGCTCCTGAATTCCAATCACTTGTGGCAGTAGCATCAATATCATTAATGAGTTCGTAATGAGCGCTTAAGTTTGTATTCATTGCTTGGAGATGCTCTAGGGTAGAGATTTGGTAAGGAAACTCCTCAGAGCCGAAACCACCAGCAAAAACACTCGAAGGCACTGCTTCAGTAGCAAATTTTTCTACACTTTCTCCTTGATTAAATACATCGCTTGGGGTAACTACTACACTTAAAAAGTAAGCTTTGTCTTCTTCCTGAATTACATAAGAAACAGAATCTGCGCCCTCAATAATCTCTTTTTCTGCACCTGAAGCATCTTTAGATCGGTACCATTGAAATTCAGATAGGTATTCTGGATCGTTGTCTGCATCGGTAAAGGAATAAGAAACACTTATTGTATTTCCTACTTCGATAGTTCCTATAATGGATAGATTGCTTGCAATAGGGGCATTTGTAGTAGGAGTTGCAAAAGCTCTTAGAAACGGGATTCCATCACTATATAATGGATGCAATCCCCATACGCCTTTAAGGTCCCAATCAATAAAAGTATCAATTGTTTTTACCTGAGAAGTGGTCTTGCCTGTTCCAGCAGCAGAAGTGGCTTGTCCACTTGTTTCCGTATCCCAAAAACTATCTGTTACTGAACCACCGATTACCTCTCCAACTAATCCACCAAAAGTACTCGTGCCATTATCAACCGCACCAATGGAATAACTATCAGTGATAGAACCTTTGTCATTTAAACCTACTAAACCACCAGATTGTGAATTGCCGTCTACGTGAACATTTGCAAAGCTATTGATTATACTTCCACTATTATTATGGCCAACTAATCCACCAAGAGCAATGCCACCTTCTATTTCACCGATTGAATAGCTTTCAGAAATTGAACCAGTGTTTTCACCAACTAAGCCACCAATATAGCCGTTTGATTGGATTACGATACTTTCGGCAGAGCTTTTTGAAATGGAACCGCCATTTTTTCCAACAATTGTACCTACTATAGTATCACCTGTTAAATCTGCACTAGATATCATAGTGTTGGTTATTTCTGCAGTTGAGGAAGTAACACCGAACAGACCAATCATTTCTTCAGAAGGACGATTTATTGTAAGACCAGATATAATGAAATTAGCGCCATCAAAACCACCTGAAAATGTAACGCTGTCATTACCAAGAGGAATGAATCCTAAATCACCATTCCATGTAGAAGTAGCTGAAGCATCGATGTAGTTGTTGAGTATGTAATACGAATCTAGGCCAGTGTTAATGTTTTGCAATTGTTCTACTGTTTCAATCTGAAATGGATCCTCTTTGGTGCCTAATCCACCTGCAAATATATTGGCTACACTTTGAGTTGTGGATGCAAAAACGGCTTCTCCAGCGCTAGTTACATCATGAGGAATAATTTCAACACTAATGAAATGAGCTCTATCAGCGCCTGTTATTGTGTAGGTTGTGTCAACTGCGCCAGTAATTAAAACTCTGTCTGTTCCAGCTTCGTCAGTTGAGCGGTACCACTGTATTTCTGGCACATATTCAGGGTCGCTGTCTGCATCAAAATAAACGTATGATAGTGTTAAGGTGCTATCTACTTCAATGTCTCCAGAAATAGAAAGACTGGAGGCTACCGGGGCATTAGCAGAAACTTGAAAATCTTCAAAAGCACGTAAAACAGGATAGCCATCATTAGAATCCGTTAGTGTTGCCCAAACTTCATAAATATCCCATCCTCCTTGAATATACGTAGAAGGAGAGGTCATTTCAGCGGTGGTTTTGCCTTCTCCACCAGCAGAGTTTGTAAGTCCTGATGTTTCTATATTCCAAAAACTATTAACAGTCTTTGCACCATCACCAGAAGTGCTTCCTACCAAACCTCCTTTTGTGCCACCACTTGTTACATTACCTTTAGAGTAAGAATTGGTAATAACTCCACCGCTTAAAGCAATTAACCCACCTGCATCTCTATTAGATGCAGATACGTTTCCTAAAGCGTAGCTGTTTGTGATGTTGGGAGCGCCTCTACCAACTAGCCCTCCTGAATATGTACTTCCTGTAACTCTTACATCAGCAAAACTATTATTAACTGAACCTAAAGCACGGCCAACTAACCCTCCTGTAGCATTAGAACCAGAAACTCTACCTGTAACTGAAATATTAGTTAATGTAGTAGAACGTGTTTCCCCAGCTATTGAACCAGTAGTTGAAAGTCCAACAATATCGACGTTTGTTAAATTAACATTCGAAATGGAGTTGTTTTGAGTGTAACCGAAAAGCCCTACATATGAAGACCTATCAATAAAAAGGCTGTCTATGGTGAAATGCTGTCCATTGAAATTACCTGTAAAACTATTCGATATTCCAGAACCTACAGGTTCAAACCCATCACCAGAGTTCCAGCTTTTTGTTTCCGCCGCGTTGATGTCATTAATAAGAATATAATGAGTACCAAGATTGTTCTTCATATCCTGAAGTTGCTGCAGTGTACTGATTTGATAAGGATCAGCTTGTGTTCCTGAACCTCCTGCAAATTGTGCAAAAGAGCTGGAACTAATAAATAAAAAACTGAGAGTAAGAAGTGTGGTTAGTATTGTCCAATTTTTTGGAGACAAAATAGATAGGAGTCTTAGCATAGAAAATTGATGAGGTTAGGTAAATACATAATTTCTAAATGGTAGAAAAAATGATTCAGTAATGTCCTTTAATAATAGTAAAAATTGTTAAATATAATAGGGTTAAGGCTTAAGGTGTAGGAAGTAAACGATAGATTAAGAAAAGAATTAGAATTCTATATTGATGAGTGTAATCATCATTTTTAGCAAAAAGAGTTTTAGAGCCTCCAAAACCTTTCCTCGTAACGATGAGGATTGACTCAGGCCAGTCTATGCTGCCCCTTACCCCAGCTCTAAATTAGGAACCAAACTTTCATAACTGAGTATTAACTGATAAATCGTTATTCGGGAAAGTGAGTAAATCAGTGAATTATTTAAAAATTGGAAAGCAGACCGTATTAGAGTTTATCGATAATAAGCCGATGAGTTATAGCTCATCTATCGCATTTTACGTGATTTTATCGTTGCCCGCAATGCTCATGATAATAATCACCATTGCAGGAACTGTTTTTGATGATGAAGTGGTAAGACAAACACTGATTCATGAAGTGGAAAACCTTTTTGGTGGTGAAAGTGCCAATGCAACTGAGAAAGTGTTGGAGAACACTCTAGATGTTGGAAACACATTAATCGCAAAGATAACTGGGGTAATAGTTCTGATATTTAGTGCTACCACAGTTTTTATTTCACTGCAAGATGGTTTAAATAGTATTTGGGGAGTAAAGGCAAAACCAGAGAAAAATTTTATAAAATTTGTGCTAAACAGGTTGCTCTCTTTTGCTATGATCATCAGTATAAGCTTTATACTAATTGTTTCATTAGCACTAGATACAGCAGTGGCATTAATAAATGAAAACGTTTTTGTGGGATTCCAAGATGCACCAATTCTGCTAATTAAGGCTTTCAACTTTGTACTTTCATTTCTTCTAACATCAGGAGTCTTATCTGTTATTTTAAAGGTGTTGCCTGAAGTCCATATCAAATGGAAAGATGTCTTAGCAGGTGCTTTATTTACCACAATTTTATTCACTATAGGTAAATATCTGATTAGCATATATTTGGCTAGTAGCTCTCTGGGTTCAATTTATGGAGCAGCAGGTTCATTAGTGCTACTCTTAATTTGGGTGTACTACTCGTCCGTAATTTTACTTTTAGGTGCACAATTTACTGTTGAATTTTCTCGGGAAAGAGGAAGCATAATAAAACCGTACAGCCATGTAGTAATTGTTAAAGAAATTGAAAGCGAAGAGGATAACGTAAATGAAAAGAAATAAGTTTAAAAAGGTTGATTTAGGCTTATTAATCCAGTTAACGATACTGCCAATAGTGTTGAGGTTTAATCCTCTGAATTAATCTTGCGAAGTTTCTTCCAAGCATAGGCACCACCAGCAGCTGCCAGTAGTCCAAGTCCGCCATCAATAGGAGCTTGATCTGGAGTTGAAGGAAGTCCTGGTGGTTGTGTAAAAGCGAGGGTTCCTGATATTAGAATGATTGTGAGAACCAAAATGGCAAATAGTAGATATTTCATAATTGGATGAGTTAAGAATTAAGAATTAGGTGATTGTCCTAATTTTGGATGTTGAATTATGAATGTTGAATTGTTTCCATATCTAACTCAACATTCATAATCCATAATTTATAATTACTTGATGAGGGTTAGCTTCTTCGTTATAACAGAGTTCCCTGCCTGTAGGCGATAAATGTACATCCCCGAAGACAAGTTGTTGGCATCAAAGTTTACGGTATAGCGTCCAGCTGATTTGCTTTCTCCATTTAGCAATGTCATCACTTTTCTACCGAGA
>JBLWXP010000013.1:0-60258 GCA_048267405.1 Balneola sp.
CTCCATTGTAAAATAAATAATTATATACTCTGTGAGCTCAACCCTACACTTCTATCATTCAAAAGAATAACTTCTAAGCTCGCACAAACAATCTGTTTTATGCTTCTACATCTCTTCAAAGAACACTTCCCTTTCAGACAAAAAAAGCTGACTTAACAGCTCAAATTTCGCAAATGTTTTTGTTTTGTTGAAAGGATTACAAAGGTAAGGCATTGCTCTCTCCGGGGCAAGTTTTATTTTAAATTTATTTCACTTTTTTTGCTTTTTTTTCTGGAACCCTACAATCCATTTTCACTAAACCTTTTAACTTCAGGGTCTTCTTCAAATTCCTTAAATATTTTCACCCCCAAATAAAAAAGTGGCGTGTCGAAAATGGCGAAGAAAAACTTGAATAAGTAAGAATTCACAATCAAAATTATTAAGGCTCCGATAGTATCGATATTTGAACCTAGCTTATTTGTAAAGTACAAAATACTCAGTATAGCAGTTGAGTCTACAAGTTGACTTACCATGGTAGAGGCATTGTTTCTAAGCCAAAGGTGTTTTCCTTTTGTTTTCTTTTTCCAAAAGTGAAATAGCTTTACATCTACTGACTGCGCCGTTAAATAAGCTATCATACTCGCAATGGTATTCCCTACCATAAACTCATACACCCCTTCAAATAGATTTAATCCTCCACTAACTCCCGCCGCATCCGGCAGCCAATGATTTATAGTCATTAGAAAAAGCATAAATACATTCATAAAGAAACCAACCCAAACTACTAATTGTGCTTTCTTCCTTCCAAAAAGTTCAGAGATTAAATCAGTTGCTAAAAAAGTAAATGGATATGCAATTACTCCCGCTGGGACACTCATAGTATATAAGCTATCACTTTTAATTAAAGCGGGAGTAATAGAGCTAAGCCAACCTGGTAGCTCAATGCTAAAAATAGTTACGAATTTTGTAGTCCCTATAACATTGCCTAACACTAACGAGGTAAGAAAAATACCTGCCAAAGTTAGAAACAATGTATCTCGTTGATGTTGCCTACTCATATTTGTTATTCTTTAAAAGCTACTTAGAGTAGCCTATTTATAATCTGTTGAGAAAATTTACTTCTTAATGAACTGTTCATCGCATTGATTCGTTTAATCAATCTAACTAATTTTTCTTAAATGACTACCGAGCAACTAAATCTCAAGATCTATATTTGTGAGTCGGCCATAGACCTACACCTAGAACGTGGTAGGTTTTCAATTTCAGACTTAATCGACAAAACAGAACTTACCGCTTCTGATATCTACGATTTATTTCCAAACAAAAAAGCCATCCTAGACTTTTACTACCCTTCGCTTGTTCTTCGATATTCAGCGATGATTGAGGAAATTGATGATTTTGACAGTTATACCATTAGCGAGAAGTTATCCAATTTTATATTTACGATGTTCGACATGATGAATGAACGTCGCGAGTTTGTTGAGGATACTTTTGATGAAAGTGTAATAAAAGCTGGTTCTAAATCTGAATTTTTTTCCCAAACCAAACAGTTGTTTCTTCGTTTTTTCACTACAGATCCAAACATTGCTGTTAGCGCCGGGTTACTGCTGAAAGATTATTTCTACCACTTTTTAACTAATGAATTTTATCACATTACTAAGTATTGGCTAAAAGATGGCTCGGAAGGCTACGAGAAAAGTATGGCTCTAACCGATAAACTTACCGTTTTTGTTGAAGAAGCTGTTTACAACAAAGTATTAGATAAAGGTTTTGATCTAGTTAAGCATTTGGTTGCCCAAGAGGGTATGGCAAAGAACATTCCAATTGTTGGCGGCTGGATTACCAGCTTCTTTAAAGATGAGGACTCCGTTAATGAGTGATTTTCCTTCATCCAAGTTTGAGCGTGGTAAAATAATTGCAAAAACTGGGATCAAAGTGGGTACCAATTATGCCCAACGTTATATAAAGAAAAAAGTGACTGGCAAAGACAGTAGCGACGCAGATTTCCATACTGATAATGCAAAGCATGTGTTTAAAGAGTTTACCAAGCTTCGTGGTACTGCTCTAAAAATAGCTCAGGGCATGAGCATGGACCAAGGCTTTTTGCCTGAAGAGTTTGCTGAAGTTATGACCCAAGCTCAATATTCGGTTCCGCCAATAAATAAAGCACTTGTTCGCTCTATTATAAAAAGAGAACTTGGGGATTATCCCGAACGATTATTCGCAAAATTTGAATCCGAAGCTTTTGCTGCGGCATCAATTGGTCAAGTGCATCGTGCTGAACTAAAAGATGGACGTAAAGTGGCTGTGAAAATTCAATATCCGAATGTAAGAGAAACCATTAGTTCGGATATGGCCGTTGCAAAGTCCTTGGCCAAAAGACTAATAAAGAAAGGTTCTGATATTGATCCTTATTTCCAAGAGATAAAAAATACGCTTCTTGAAGAAACCGACTACCAAAACGAGGGTTCACAGATTGACCAATTTAGAGTTCGCTTTGGCTCTGATGAAGTTCTGATTCCCGAATGGATTCAAGAGTTTTCTACAAATCGTGTCTTATGTATGACCTTTATTGAAGGGCTGCATCTTGGTGATTTACTGAAACAAGAGCCTAGCCAAGAAGAACGCAATCATTTTGGGCAACTTCTTTGGGACTTCTTCCATGAAGAAATAAGAGTCGGAGGATATGTTCATGCCGATACACATCCTGGAAATTTCCTATTTACCCCAGATGGCAAACTTGGGGTTATTGATTTCGGTTGTGTTAAAAAATTTCCTGAAGAATTTTTCACTAATTACTTAAAACTACTACCAACACACTTGGCTGATGATCAGCAAGCAATACGAGATCTATATATTAAGTTAGATGTAGTAAACCCTAATGCCGAAAACCAAGATCGCGAAGAAGAGTATTACAATTTTGCTCGAAATTATGGCATCATGTTTTCCAAGCCTTATAAAGAAGAAGTATTTGATTTTCGAGATCCCGAATATGACAAAACTCTTCGTCACTTCACCAAAGAAGCTCCACTTTCGAATGAACTTCGTGGTTCTAAACATTTTCTTTACACTAGTAGAGTACATACTGGCTTGTACAGCATATTAATAAAATTAGGCGCTCAGATATCCACAACAAAAAGTAAACATATATTGAGTGAGCTTCTCGGTATGGAATTCAAATAATCTTTATCGATTCCTATTTGCTCGACTGATTCGCTTTAACTACTATTACGTTCAATCTATAAAACTTAGCGTAAACCTTGAAGAACTACCGGAGTACATTATTAGGAATTCTACTTATAGGGATTATTATCTCCTCCATATCTATATATAGCATTGAGTCCCAAAAAAGAACTCTAGACCTAGAATTAATTGAACTTTCGAATGTAAAGTACGGCCTTTTTAATGTTGACGAGTGGAAAGCTGCGTTGTCTGAGATTTTAATCAAACGCATCAACGAGTTTGAAATTGAACCAGCTAAGGAAGAAGAACTCCGAGAAAAAATTTCCAGTTTTCTTTCCACTGCCATTGACGAGCTTGAAAAAAGCTTCTTCGAGAAAAACTCAGGTAGCTTTAAGGGTTTCTTAAAAGGAAGCATTGCTAACATAACAGATGTTTATGGTGTAATGCGCCAGGATATCCCCCTCATTACCGAGAGTATTTTGGATTTTGTGAAAGATCCCGAGAACAAAGAACTCGCTAAAGACTTTCTGCTTAACAAGATGGATGAGTATTCTGAAAAGACATTTTCAGAAATTGATTACTCTATATATGATGAAATTCTAGCTAAGCATCATGCTTCTAGCAAACAAGAAGCCATCGTAATTATTAAGAGTAAAATCTCGAAACAGGTTTTACATAGAACACCTTACTCCATTGCTCTTTTTTCAATGGTAGTTCTGCTTTTCATTGGTGTTTCACTTTCCAAAAACTTTACTCCTTTAGAGTTTCTGCTTTTAAGTTTAACCTGCACAGTACTTTTATTGGTGGGCTTGCTTCTCCCCATGATAAATATTGACGCTCGTATTTCTAAAATGGAGTTTCAGCTGATGGGAGAATCTATTTTATTCACCGACCAGGTGCTCTACTTTAAAAGTAAAAGCATTCTAGAGGTCGTTCGACTTATGCTAAGCAACTCTAAACCTGATGTCTTTCTTGTTGGAGCGCTCGTTTTCGCCTTCAGTGTTCTTTTTCCGATAAGTAAACTTACGGCTTCCATTTTTTACCTCTATTCTGAAAAAGCTAAACAAAAATCTTGGGTAAAATTCTTGGTGTTTAAGATTTCGAAGTGGTCGATGGCTGACGTTATGGTGATTGCCATTTTTATGGCTTTTATAGGCTTCAGCGGAATTATTTCGGACCAATTAACTGGCTTAGAAAATATTACATCGCGAGTAGAAATCATGACTACAAACGCATCTAGTCTCCAAATTGGATTCTTCCTTTTTACTTCTTTTGCGGTCTTAAGTTTGTTAGTGTCTCACAAACTTAAATTCAGTGCAGCACCTACTCAAGAAAAAAATCCATAAAACATACTATAACTTAGATTTACGAAGTGATTTTATATAGATAACCTCCAAAGTTTTTATCTATAAAATCTATCACTCATTTGTGGCTCAAAGTGTTTTTATCATCCGAATTCTTCGTACCATTAATTAATGATTAACGATGAATACTCTACGTTATCATGGGTTAAGATTTCGCCAAAACGGGCGAGAGAACATAACCAAAACGCCCCAATACTTATTACAGCAATGGCTAACAAATTTAAACAACCAGCTCAAGCCCAAACTAAATCAAATGCTAAATCTGCTGCACCACAGAAGAAAGTAGCTCAGATGAATAAAAGCGGTAAAAAATAATTCCGTAGTTTGTCTGAAGTTTATAGAATTTAGATAGAAAGTCGCCTCATTTTGGGGCGACTTTTTTTATTTACCCTTACGGCGTAGACGGTACAAAATTGGTTAGTTGTTTTTTATTCTTACCGTTACTATCCATTACCCAAAGTTGCCCATTTCCAGGTACTGTCTCATATAAATTCAAAAGCACATACACCAGTTGTTCTCCATCCGGGCTCCAGGTAGCTTCTCTGCTGTGATTATTGGTGATGACTTTTTTATTACTCCCATCGGAGTTCATCACCACGACATGAAATTCATAGGTCATTTGGTGTGTAAAGGCTATTTTCTTTCCATCTGGGGAAAATTTGGGAAAATGGTTATCCCCGTTGCTTGTAAGTTGAGCAGAATTATGTCCATTTGTGTCAACCATAAAAATATCCCACCCACTATCAACTCTATACTTTTTATGAACAATTCTATCAGTGAATTTTGACCAATCCCCATGTCTCCAGGCTCCTTGACTACGATTTTTTGTAATATCAATCATAATGTTCTCATTATATTTCTTTTTTACTATACCATACGTACCGTTAGGGTCTTCGTAATTCGTATCAAAAGCAATCCACTCGCCATCCCCGCTCCAGGTTGGGAAGAAGGCTGGTGCATCAAAATCAGTGAGCAAGGTAATGCTGGCAGTGTCAAATTGTGCCGGCTCCAGTGAGGTGACTTCTACGGTATAAATTCCACCGCCGCCATGTACGGCTAAATGCGTGCCGGCCGGGTTCCATGCCGGAGCACCCCCAAAAGGAAGTAGTGGTTGAGTTTTGCCCGTTTCAGCATGAATTAGCCAAATACCATTAAACCAAGTATCGTTGGCTCCATCGTGGTTAGTGTCCAAACTATCCGCATGCTCAGCGGCTATCCAAACTCCGCCGGGGTGCCAATCCGGTCTGCTAAAAAAAACAGGCTGATCACAGTGGGAAATCTCGGACCCGGGTTTGCGGTCTTTTTTCAGGCATTCAGGGATTTGATTATTGTCAAACAACGAGCAGGAACTAAATCCCAATAAAGGGATGAGCATTATAAGGGCTAGAAAAAATCTACTCATTATCTATGGTTATTTTATTGATTCTAGTTCTATATATAGATACAAAACCTCTAGTACATTACAAAAAATTGGTCTGTCGATGCTAAATAGATTCAAAGGTGTAACTTTCGTTTCATTTACCCTTACGGCGTGTGTATTCAAATATCATTTCTCTAACACTTCCATCTGCTCTATCCATCGCTAGGTAGATTGTGTACTCATTCTTTCCTTTTTTTACGATAGTAAACCCTTCAAACCAAGCCGTGTTCTTATCAATCTTTACTAGGGGAAAATCCTGAGTAACACCTTTTTCTTCCCATGCAGTTAAGTCTGCATTGAAATGTCTCAAGCGTAGCATTAATGACCCTTCGAATTCCGAAATCGTAAATAACTCGTAGAAACCAACTTCACCTTTTGAAATCGAACGGAACATTCCCATCATGGCACCACCTGCGGGGTCCGACCAAATATCCTCTGCCAAGCCACCAAAAGCTTCAGCAACCCAATTCCCAGACAACCATGCAACATCACTGATTTTAGCCGCTGGCATGTTCGCTAAGCTATCAAGCCGAAGAGTGTGTTCCGTATATTCACTTTGTGCTTGAACTGCGCTAGTGCCTAAGCTTATCAGCACTGCTACTAAGAATAGTTTTTTCATGATTGGTTTACTTTTTTAGTTTGATAGATAATTATGCTTGTCACATTCTTGAATTTTCTTTTGGATGAAGTCTCTTTCTGCATCGTTTGTAATGTAGTCTAACGCAACTGAGTAATAAGTTTTTGCCTTGTCATAATTTTCTGCGCTCAAATTCATTTCTGCTTTAGCAGCAAAATACAAGGATTGAAACGGTTCACTTTCTTCAATTTCTGCCAAAATTTTTAGTCCTGCAGCTGGACCATCTAACTTACTTAACGCAATAGCGTAGTTCAGTTTGGTTAAATCTGTTTCCTGTAACTTGAGTAACATTCTATAGCAACTTACAATTAGCTTCCAGTCTGTTTCTTTATAATGGCTAGCTAGAGCATGCGCGGATGCAATGGTGGCTTCTAAATGATATTCACTTAAACTTGTACTAACTCTAGATTTCCTCAAATAATACACACCCGCTTTAATTAAGTTTCTGTCCCATTTTAACCTATTCTGGTTTTCAAAATTTTCAATCTCGCCAAAATCATTTAATCTAGTATCCAATCGAGCTACGTTAAAATGCATGAGTGCTAGCAATGCAAATAATTTCCCTTGTTCGATATTTGGGACGCTCTCAAGAAGCAGCCCCAACTTTATAGCTTCCTCACAAATCTCTTCGTTAAAAACTAATGCTCCATGGCTACTTTTATAGCCTTCATTAAAGATTAAGTAAATAACTGTGAGAGCTGTTTCAAAGCGGTTTTCAACTTCAGGAACAAAAGGTATTTGAAGTGTTTCACCTGAATTTCTTAGAAGCTGCTTTGCTCTAAATATGCTTTTCTTAACTGCATGCTCACTCATTAGCAGAGCATTAGCAATCACGGCATCGCTAAAGCCCGAAACAATCTTCAGAGTAAGCATTATTTTAACTTTGGGTTTTAAATTGGGATTACAGCAGGCAAATAACGTCCTAAGTTGGCTATCTTTTATTTCATGATCCAGAAATAGCTCGTCAATTTGTTCTTCGGTTTGATAATCTACCAAAGCTTGATGCTTCTTTTCAGAACGTTTTAGCCTCTTCAATTCATTAAGAAGCTTATTCTTTGCAACGGTCATCAGCCAGGCTACAGGTTCTTCCGGTTCACCTTTGAGTGGCCATGTTTTCATCGCGGCAATAAAGGTTTCTTGGATGATATCATCAACCAATTCAGAGTTATGGAATCCAAACACTCTGGTTAGCACCGAAGACATCCTTCCCGATTGCTCTCGGAAAAGATGTTCTACAGTTTTTGAAGGGCTATATGAGTCTGTTTTATTCAATCAGAACTTCATTATCTCACGTACTTCAACTTTACCACCCATTCTCAAAACAGGACAGCCTTTTGCTAATTCAGTAGCTTCTTCAATGCTATTGGCATTTACAATATAAAAGCCACTTACCAGCTCTTTCGACTCGATATAAGGTCCATCAGTTACAACTTTATCTTTCCCTGCTACTGTTTTTGCAGGTTGATGTAAAGGCTCCCCTGAATCAAATTTATCACCAAGTTCTTGTATCCAAGCTCCATGAAGTTCAATATCAGCCTGCATTTCTTCTGGTGTGAGTTCTGCATACGCGTTTTCGTGTTCAAAAAGAATTAACATATATTTGTTCATGTGGTCTCCACATTAAGTTTAGGTTTGCCTATATAACACCCGCCGTTTTAAGATGGGGACAATTTTATTAAAGAAGAAAAAAATCTATTTATGTATACACCAAGCTCCTTTAAAGAGGAAAACACATCTGTACTCTTCGAGTTAATACGTAATTATAATTTTGGGGTACTATTCAGTCAGCATCAACAAGAGCCAGATGCGACACACCTTCCATTTCTGATAGATACGACAAAAGGGGAAAAAGGAACTTTAATCGCTCATTTTGCAAAGGCTAATAAACATTGGAAGAAGCTAGACACTAACAAAGATGTGCTTTGTGTATTTCAAGGACCACATACTTATGTATCTCCCAGCTGGTATAAGAATAGAGAAACGGTTCCTACTTGGAATTATGCAACGGTGCATGCTTCTGGTAAACCGAAATTGATTCATGAGCCTGAAGAATTACGCGAAATGGTAACCAAACTCACTTATTATCATGAAAACCAGTTATCATCTGATTGGAGCCTTGAAGAAAGTGCTCCTGTCTTTGAAATAGAATTAAAAGCAATTGTAGGCTTGGAAATTGAAATCACAAAGCTTGAAGGAAAGTTTAAGTTCAATCAGAATAGATCGAAAGAAGATCAAGAAGGCGTAATAGCGCATTTAGATGAAAATAATGCGCCGGGCGTTAAAGCGATAATGCAACAGAACTTACAGTGTCCTAGAAGTTAGCCTTTGGTGTAATCGACCAGCTTCTTTTTTAAATCTACTGGGTTGAATGGTTTTGTGATATAACCATTCATACCAGAGGCATAAACTTGCCCCCGGACTTCTTTTAGTGCTGCAGCAGTCAGTGCCACAATTGGAATTTTTCTCTTTTGTGGGTCGTCCATTTTCCTTATCTCCGCAGTGGCTTCATAGCCATCCATCACAGGCATTTGTAGATCCATCAGAATGATATCAAAGTTATTCTTCCGCAGTTCTTCTACGGCTTCCTCACCATTTGCAACTATGGCCATATCAACATTCCATCTTTCTAAGAAACGTTTCATTACTTTCTGATTCACCAAATTATCCTCAGCTAGTAATATTCTCATTCCTTGAATATTGATTTCTTCGGTTTCTGAATATATACCTGCGTTAACTTTTTCGTCACTCGTTCCTCTTCCAAAAGTCAACTCAATAGCAAAAGTACTACCTACACCAATCTCACTCTCTGCATAAATCTTTCCACCTTGTAACTCGGTAAGTTGCTTACTAATACTTAATCCGAGTCCCGTACCTCCAAAAAGGCGCTTTGTTTGCTTACTAGCTTGTGTAAAGCTGTCAAAAATACATTCTAATCGATCACTCTCAATACCAATGCCATTGTCGTATACCTTGAACTGTATTGTCGCATCCTTACCATCATCTGATAATGCTGTAACTATTAAGCCAACTTCTCCCTTTTCTGTAAACTTAAGAGCATTACTAATTAGATTATTTAGAATCTGAGTCAATCTAGCAGGATCACCAATTAGTATATTTGGTATATCTTCTTTTATCTCTGCAATTAGCCTTACGCCTTTATTATTTGCGGTAACTCTAAAAGTTTCGGTAATAGTGCCTACAAGATCTTTTAGTTCGAATTCTACCTGCTCGAATTCTATTTTACCTGCTTCAATTTTAGAGAAATCTAAAACATCATCAATAAGTGCTAATAATGTTTTGCCTGAGAAGTCTAAAATATTAATCGATTCCAACTGATCTTCTCTTGGCTCATCTTGCTTTAACAAGTGAGTCATACCTAAAATAGCGTTCATTGGTGTTCGTATTTCATGACTCATTGTGGCTAGAAAGTCTGACTTAGCACTCACACTTTTTGCCAATTCTGCACTTGTTACTTCAAGCTGATCAATATACTCTTCAAGTTTGGCCTGGTTTGCGTTCAGTTCTTTATTTAGTGACTGCTCCTTCTCAAGTAGTTCTAACGTTCGGGACTCAGCCAGCTCTTTAGAGTCCGAAAAGGTATTGAAGATTAACCAAGTGGTAACAAATGAAGCCGTTAATACACTCCATCTAATAATCGATTCCCCATCTGTAGTTAGTGTAACTGCTTCAAAGTTGATAAAGTCGGTTACAAAGTAAGAGATGATGGAGAGCAGAATTGCAGTATTGCGCAAATGCACATTCTTTTGCTCAAACAGTAGGATGGATAGCCCCATTGCAGGGACAAAAAATGCTTGAATTAATATCTCACTCCCAAAACTATTGCTTAGGATTATAATCCCAACATCTACATATACAATGAGCAGAAATTTAGCAGTATTCACGAACCCTTGCCGCGCAAGAAGCGGGATTAGTAAAAAAGCGAGCGCTTCGGCAACAAAAAACCATGTAAGCGACAGAGAGTTGCCTACTTTAAATGATATTACAAATAGAATACTTACCCCCGCCAGGAAAAAAGAAACAGAGTTAAGTATAGTTAAACTCGATCTCTTAATACCATCGGTTTCAGAACGTCTGAGGTCTTTCCCAAAGGCGATATCTGAAATCCCAGTAAAAGTTAATCTATTTGTCATTGTTCCGAATTTTATACTCGTATATAAGTAATTAAAAGAATGTAAGCCAACAGCTTATTCATTTTTCGCTTTATAGGCCATTGCATAAATTTTCATTTGCTTAACCATCGCAGATAATCCATTTGCTCTAGTTGGCGATAAATGCTGTGCCATTCCAATCTTATCAATAAACTCTGGATTTGTACCAAGAATCGTGTCTGGGGTATTATTTGAATATAACCTAACCATAAGCGATACTAATCCTTTGGTTATAGCGGCGTCACTATCTGCTCTAAAAATAATTTTCCCATTCTCGTAATTGGCTGCGAGCCACACTTGGCTCTGACATCCCTTAACTAGGTTTGAATCTATTTTATCAGATTCTGGAAGACTGTCCATTTTGGCACCGTGCTTGATGATATACTTATACCGCTCGGTCCAATCTCCCATTAATTCAAATTCCCTAACAATGCGTTCTTGTGTACTTTTTATGTCCATAATACTTTAAGATAAAACAATGGTTTTTTTAAATGAAAAAAGCCCGCTTAAAAACGGGCTTTGTTAAGAAGGTTTAATAAAACTATTTCTCTTTTTCTAGCTCTAGAAGAGCCACCGACTTCACTTCCTCAACTTCTGAAGTTAACTCGTTTCTAATTGGTTTAAAAGATTGTATTACGGACAGCAAAGATCCATCACTATTTATATACATGCACTTAGCCGTTGTAAACTCTCCTTTAAAAGCTTTTAAAATATGCTCTTCTACTAAAGATATACTCTGTGGATGTAGAATTTCTTTCACTTCACCATCTAAAATTCGAGAACAATTATAACCTGTTATGTTTTTGAAGGTTTTTGAAACATGACAACAAACTATTTTCTGGTCTGATTTTTTGAATTTTAAAGTAAACTCTTCACTTTTCACTAAGAGGTTTTCCAAATTCAACGTTTTCTGCTTTAACGCCTCAATCAATTTATTACGTAAAGACAAATTTTCGAACTGTAACTGAATTTTTGTTTCCCCTTTAATCTTTCTACAGTTAAGGCATACCACTAACACAACAGACTTTCCTTTCTTAGTGGTAAAATCCCATCTATAATTTTCTTTCTTTACTAGCTCTGGGTTAAAATCACCTAATAGAAATTCAACTTCTTCTTTATGCTCTTCAGTAACTAAGTCCCAAATTTTAACCGAAACCAATTCATCACTGTGAAAACCTATAACTTCACGAAACGATCTACTACTAGAAAGTATAGTACCTTTATCATCTAGTTCAACATAAGTTCGAGCGACATCTTCTTCCAACATTTCGAAGTCAATTTTTGCCTCACTAAGCATTTTGTTGCACTGCTCTCGATCGGTAATATCACTCTGATATGAAACCCAATGCGTAACTTCACCATGCCCATTAGTAAGAGGGTGTATATCCCATTGATTTATAAATTCAGATCCATCTTTTTTGTAGTTAACCGTGTGTCCAAAAAAAGCCTGGCCTTCAATTAGTCTTTGCTTCAACCGATCTAAAACGTGTCGATCTGTTTTGGGGCCTTGCAAAATGCGCGGTGTTTTGCCAATTACCTCAGCTTTAGTATACCCTGTCATCTTAGTAAACCCATCATTTACGTATACTATTCTGGGACCTGGACTTTCTAAACCTAACTCGGTAATTAATATAGAGTCATAGTCACGAGTAATTGCACGCTCTAACAACCCAAGCTGCTTATTAGTCTCAGCAATTTTTGAAAACAGCCCACTAAATAATTCTTCTAATTTCGATTGAGAGACTTCATCCTTGCTACACTTCTGTAGCTGCTCTTTAATCTGTAAATCCAATTTCGCTTTATTCTTTTTCAAAACTTCGCCTAATAAAAGTAATATTCAATGCTATGCTTAACCTGTAAAACTATAAGCGCGTCGTCTTCATTCCTTTTATGGAAATTAAATCTACAAATACTACCTTAGTAGTATAATAAACATTCCAATATGCTATTAAAAAAAATCGCGCTATTAAGTCTTTCCTTAATACTATTCACAAGTTGTTCAATTTTCAAACAGGCCAATAATCCCTATAAACCGGAACTTATACAAATTAAGGATGGTGAATTCCTTTTTGTTGATTTTTATGAAGAAAAAAATACGGATGCACTTCCATTGCATAAAGTGAAAGTTAAGGCCTTCAAGCTTAGTAAATATGAAATTACTTATGCGCAATACGACCATTATTCAACCCTTAAAAATAAACCCCTCATTGACTCTGAATTATTGGAGCGGGGCAACAGGGCAGCAGCTTATGTTACATGGGACGAAGCCATAGAGTTTTGCGAGTTTTATGGGATGCGCCTGCTCAGCGAAGTGGAATGGGAATACGCTGCACGATCGGGAGGTAAAAATGAGCTATTTGCAGGAACTTCAAATCCAGACTCTCTTCAGCATTATGGCATAACTACTTTAGATGATATACATGCTTCGGCACAGGTTGAACTTAAAAAACCAAATGGATTTGGTTTATATGATATGACTGGAAATGTTTTTGAGTGGGTTGGAGAGTTTTATCAATTCTACACTAAGCCAGACAGCTTTCATAATAATGATCGAGATGCCGTAAGACTTTTTAGAGGGGGTAGCTTTTCGGAGAAAAAAATCACTAATCGCACCTATTGGAGACTTGGAACCTTGCGTAGTGTAGCAGCCGAAGATATTGGGTTTAGATGTGCTCAATAAAAACAATTGGAAATAAAAAGGGGGCCGAAGCCCCCCTTTTCTCACTCACTCATCGAAGTAGCAACTTTGCTATAGTGCTTAGTTGCATGTTCGTTGTACCCTCGTAGATTTTACCGATCTTAGCATCACGGTAAAATTTTTCTACTGGATATTCTTTCACGTAGCCATTTCCTCCGAAAAGGTCTATAGCCATAGAAGCGACGCGTTCAGCCACTTCCGATGAATAAAACTTTGCCATAGCTGCTTCTTTAAGGAAATTTTGCCCTGCCATTTTCATTCTTGCAGCATTGTAAACTAGAAGTCGAGCTGTTTCTACATCTGTAGCCATTCTTGCTAACTGAAACTGAACTCCTTGAAACTCGCCAATCGCCTTCCCAAACTGCTTACGCTCTTGCACATATGCTATTGCAGCATCTAATGCTCCTTGGGCAATACCCACCATTTGAGCACCGATACCTATTCTGCCTTCATTTAGTGTTTCAATGGCTACTTTATAACCTTTACCAAGTTCGCCCAATATATTCTCTTTTGGAACTCGGCAATCTTCTAATAAAATCTCACAAGTTGAACTTGCTCTAATTCCCATTTTATTCTCTTTCTTTGAAACAGAAAATCCTTCAAAGCCTCTCTCTACTACAAATGCGGTAATTCCTTTATAGCCAGCTTCTGGGTTTACATTCGCCAGCACTATGAAAATATCAGCTTCGTTAGCATTGGTAATCCAGAGCTTGGCACCATTAAGAACGTAAGAATCTCCATCTTCTACAGCCTTACATTTAAGGGCAAAAGCATCACTTCCAGAGCCTGCTTCTGAGAGACAGTACGCTCCAACTTTTTCAGTAGCTAGTTGAGGAAGATATTTCTCTCTCAAAAACTCAGATGCGTAGTTCACAAATGCATTGTTTACAAGTGTATTCTGAACATCCATAAATACGCCAGCTGATGCATCAACTCTCGATATTTGCTCAATAGCTACTACCGACATCATGAATGTTCCACCACCGCCAGAGTATTTTTCTGGGATATCGATTCCCATCAAACCCATTTCAAAAAATTGCTTAATCAATCCTGGGTTAAGTTTTGCTTGTTCATCCATTTCATGTACAAGCGACTTAATCGCAGTGCTTGCAAATTCTAAAGTCGCCTCTTTTAACATCTGCTCGTCTTCTGTGAGTTGCGTTAAAGGTGGTATTATTTGCTCTGTCTGCATCATAAGTATCTTTTGGGTTCTCTAAAGTTTTTTGAAAATTTAATATAAACAATTTGGAAGCGCTTTTCCTTAAACTAGGAAACTTTTTTTAGCTAGTAAAGAACAATTCCTCTATTTATTTTCTAGAGAATAAATATGCACTAAAAAGCAACTTCGTGGCGTCAATATTTCAGAATAATAAGCTTTCTTTTATAGAATTTCCTAAACCTTCTCTCAAAGATTGGGAAACTCAAATTACGACCGATTTAAAAGGCGTGGATTATAAAACTAAATTTAACTGGCAAACGCTGGAAGGCATTTCTCACCTTCCGTTTTACAGCAAAGAGCATATTAATGGTTCTAAGATTCTCTCAAGTGGCGCATCAAACGAATGGGGGATTTGCCAAAAGATTTCAATTGACGATTGTAGCAACGCAAATACTTTCGCAACACAAGCATTGGTGAATGGTGCTTCTAGTTTGTATTTCGAATTATCATCTAGTGCAATTTCATCACTGTCCGACATAGAAATTTTATTGGATGGTCTCATGCTAGAGATTTTAACTATCCACTTTGGCTCATCAATATCTACCCCAAAACACCTTTCTCTTTTTAAAGAGTTTATTGAAAAGAATAAATTATCCACCCAATCATATAGTTTTAAATTCAATTCCGATTCATTTGCTGTTGGTTTAGCAACTGGAAAGTTGCTCTCCAAACCAGATTTAAACACCAATACTTTTTTCGATTCTTTCTGTATTAATGCGAAATTTTACGGTGACGCTGGAGCAACAATGGTAGACCAACTCGCTTTTGCACTTGCAACAGGCAACGAGTATTTAGGATTGGGAGATTCCCCTGAACATACTGCTAAACACATTCATTTTGGCTTTGCAGTTTCATCCGACTACTTCCTAGAAATGTCTAAGCTACGCGCCTTTCGAGTGCTTTGGCCTCAGGTATTAGAAGCCTATAAATCCGGCTTATCTACAGAACATCCAGCCTATATCCATGCTGAAACATCTCAAATTAATTTCTCCCTAAAAGATCCTCATAACAACATTCTTCGAACAACAACGGAGGCTATGGCAGCAGCAATTGGTGGTGCGAACACTATCACAATAACTCCATTCGATGAACTGTATAATGAGGAAAATTCCTTTTCGGACAGAATGGCTCGTAACATTCAGCTTATCCTAAAAGAAGAAGCTTATTTTGATAAGGTCGCCGACCCAGGCTCAGGCTCATATTATATTGAGAATCTCACTAATCAATTAGCAGAGAAAGCTTGGAGGGTTTTCCAAGAAATAGAACGCCTTGGTGGATTTCATGAAGCAATTAAACAAGGCTGGGTTCAAAAACGAGTAAAAAATGCTCAAAAAGCCCGAATTGAAGCTTCTAAAAATGGTGAATTGGTTTTAATTGGGGTAAACAAACATCCTGTGAAAAATGAAGAGATAAGAACCCCACTTCCTAAAACAGAGGATGAAACACCAAATTCTAAAAACAGCGAATCCATAGAAACAATTTCGACACTCCGAATTGCGGAAGCATTTGAAATGGAGGCTCAATCATGAAAAAAGATTTTTCCAATATTCCATTCTCGCCACAACATTCTAAAAGCACACCTAAAAGTAGCGCTGACACTTGGGAGACTCCAGAAAAAATTCCTGTTAAACAACATTTCTCCGCCAAAGACATCTCAAAACTAGAGCACTTAGATTTTGTTGCGGGTATTCCTCCTTATTTGAGAGGGCCATACTCTACGATGTATGCAGTTCGTCCGTGGACTATTCGTCAATATGCTGGGTTTTCTACTGCGGAAGAATCTAATGCATTTTATAGAAGGAATTTAGCAGCAGGACAAAAAGGTCTTTCAGTCGCATTTGATTTAGCAACTCACCGAGGCTACGACTCTGACCACGAGCGAGTAACTGGCGATGTTGGCAAAGCTGGTGTTGCAATAGATTCTGTAGAGGATATGAAGATTCTTTTCGACCAAATCCCACTCGATAAAATGTCCGTTTCTATGACGATGAATGGCGCTGTAATTCCAGTTTTAGCATTCTACATAGTTGCTGCTGAAGAACAAGGAGTTGCTCCAGAATTATTAAGTGGAACAATCCAAAATGACATCCTAAAAGAGTTCATGGTGCGGAATACCTATATCTATCCGCCACTGCCATCCATGAAAATTATTGGCGACATTTTTGAATACACAGCTCAAAATATGCCACGTTTCAACTCGATAAGCATTAGCGGTTACCACATGCAGGAAGCTGGCGCTACCGCTGACATTGAACTTGCTTACACCCTTGCCGATGGACTTGAATACATCCGTACAGGAATTGCAGCGGGAATGGATATCGATCAATTTGCTCCGCGACTTTCGTTTTTCTGGGCAATTGGAATGAATCACTTTATGGAAATTGCAAAGATGCGAGCTGGACGTTTACTCTGGGCCAAAATCGTAAAATCGTTCAATCCAAAAAATGATAAATCTATGTCGTTGAGGACACATTGCCAGACATCAGGATGGAGCCTTACCGAACAAGATCCTTTTAACAACGTTGCTAGAACTTGCATAGAAGCGATGGCTGCAGCGCTCGGCCATACACAATCTCTACACACAAACGCACTAGACGAAGCCATTGCCCTGCCTACTGATTTTTCCGCAAGAATTGCACGAAACACACAGCTTTATCTTCAGCACGAAACTTCTATTACCAAGGCTGTTGATCCTTGGGCGGGCTCTTATTACGTAGAATATTTAACCGATCAGATTGCAAATAGAGCTTGGGAACTTATCCAAGAAGTTGAAGAACTTGGAGGAATGGCTAAAGCTATTGAGACTGGTCTGCCTAAAATGCGCATCGAAGAAGCTGCTGCAAGAAAACAAGCTCGTATCGATTCTGGAAAGGACACCATTGTTGGCGTAAACAAATTCCAGACCGACGAAAAAGAGACCTTCGACATTCTAGAAGTGGATAACGATAAAGTTCGGAAATCCCAGATTGAACGTCTTAACAAAATGAAGGCAGAAAGGAATAAGGCGGAAACTCAAGCTTCTTTAGATGCTATCACAGCGGCCGCAAAATCTGGCGAAGGAAACTTATTAGCCCTTGCTGTTGACGCTGCAAGAAAACGTGCGAGTTTGGGAGAGATTTCCTATGCTATGGAAAAGGTCTTCGGACGGTATAAAGCAACAATAAAATCCATATCTGGCGTGTATTCTTCAGAATCATCAAATAATGAAAATTTTAAAGCCGCTCAGAAACTAGCTGACAAATTTGCTGAACTTGATGGGCGTCGTCCTAGAATTATGGTGGCAAAAATGGGCCAAGATGGCCATGACCGAGGGGCAAAGGTAATCTCAACTAGCTTTGCCGATCTTGGCTTTGATGTAGATATTGGCCCACTTTTCCAGACACCAGAAGAAGCTGCTCGCCAAGCTGTAGAAAATGATGTGCATATTTTGGGAGTTTCGAGCCTTGCGGCAGGACATAAAACACTTGTTCCACAAGTTATCGCTGAACTTAAAAAGCACGATCGCGAAGATATTATCGTAATTGCTGGTGGAGTAATTCCTCAACAAGATTATGAGTTTTTATACGAGGCTGGAGTCACGGCTATTTTTGGTCCTGGAACTATCATTCCTAAAGCTGCAACAGAAATCCTGAATGTTTTAATTGAAAACTATTCTGACTAATTAGTTTTCCAATAGAAATCTAAAACTCTTTGAACCTTTTACTCACTCTTGAAGAACATTAAGCCACAACAGTACATTGATGGTATTTTAGCAGGCAACCGCACCTTGCTAAGTAGAGCTATTACTTTAGTAGAAAGCACTAAAATAGAGCATCGAAACTTAGCTCAAGAAATTATTGATGGCTGTTTACCTCACACTGGAAACTCCATTAGAATTGGTATAACTGGCGTACCAGGGGTTGGCAAAAGTACTTTTATTGAAGCTTTTGGAATGCACGTTATTGAGAAAGAGAATCGCTCATTGGCTGTTTTAGCGGTCGACCCAAGTAGCTCACGAACGCATGGCAGTATTCTGGGAGATAAAACCAGAATGGAAACACTCTCTAATCACCCCAAAGCATATATCCGACCTACGCCCTCTTCTGGCTCTTTAGGTGGCGTAGCAAGGAACACAAGAGAAACCATTCTGCTTTGTGAAGCCGCTGGCTTTGATACGATATTGATTGAAACAGTAGGTGTTGGTCAGTCTGAAACAGCGGTGCATTCTATGGTCGATTTCTTTTTGCTACTGATGTTGGCTGGTGCTGGCGACGAACTGCAAGGCATTAAGCGTGGCATCATGGAAATGGCTGATTCAATCGTTATCAATAAATCCGATTCAGGAAATGAAACTGCCTCACAACGGGCAATGCTTGAGTACAAAAATGCTCTGCATCTTTTCCCACCAACCGATTCGGGATGGATTCCTAAAGTGGCCAAATGCTCCGCGCTGCATAACACTGGAATTGCCGAAGTTTGGGGAATTATTGATGAATATGTACGCCACACCAAAGCCAAGGGTTACTTTGAACAAAAAAGGAAAGTGCAATCTATTTATTGGTTAAACGAGCACATCAAAGAAGACCTTCATAATGCTTTTTATGGAAGTGAGGAGATCATTCGTGATATAGATGACATTCGGAAAAGTATCCTAGCAGGGGAAATTACCTCATATAATGCTGCACAAAATCTTGTTCAAAAATTTTTGACTGTAACAAAGCGCTCTTACTAATTGAAGCTACGTCTTCTCAAAACCATATATAAAAAGCTCCTCGTTTAACACAAGGAGCTTTTTGTTTGCTAAACTTTCTTTACTTCGCTTTTCTATACTTCTTTTCTAATTGTGGCACACCATTTATCATCCAATCTGGTGCTTCAGCTCCCTTCAGATGAGCATCGAAATACTGTTTCATACGAATCTGAAAGTCAATCTGGTTTGCCTCATTCGAGAGGTGATGACCTTCTCCAGGATAAGATAGAAGAATCACTTCTTTTCCTAATCTTCTTGCTGCGTTGTATAACTCAAGTCCTTGCGACCAATCCACAGCTCCATCATCTGTTCCATGCAGAATTAAAAACGGAGTTTCAATGTTAGGGACATGTACCATTGGGCTTTCACGTTTGTAATCTTCTGGATTTGACCACGGCGTAACCCCACGTCCCATTCTCACTTGTCCAATCTCCATAATACCGTGATGGTTTGTGCCTGTACTTCCATAAATATTATTATAGAAGCTCTCCAGATTTGTTGGTGGTGCTCCAATCACAATTGTCTTAAACATATTGGTTTGTGTAAGAATAAACGAGGTTTGATAACCACCCCAGCTATGCCCCTGTAACCCAATATTTTCTGGGTCGGAATAACCTTGTTCAATTAAAGCATTAGCTGCCGAAGTAATACCATCTAAAGAAGTTGTTCCTGCATAACCCTCCTCAAGATATACATCGGGCATAAATACCATATAACCATTACTGGCATATGTAGACATATGAGGTCGATCATCATACGTTGGCATAGAATACTGATGGTGGCGATCCGACATTTTCTCGTAGAAGTAAATGACCGTTGGGTAACGTTTTCCAGGCTGATAATTTGCAGGTAGCGCTAATGTGCCTTGAACTGTTCTTCCTTTTCCGTTTTTAAATTCAATGAGCTTCCGTGAGCCCCAAGCATACTCCGCTTGTTGTGGGTTAGCATCTGTAACTTGCTTTAAGTTTTTGAATGAAGTCGTGGTAGAATAATAGTTCGGAAACTCAACGAAAGTCTCTTTTGTGAGAATCACTCTATCCGCATTTTCAGCTTTCATCGGTCTTCCGAGTCGTGCATCTTCAAAAAGTAATTTTTTGGGATTATCTCCTATTTTCAAGCTATAAAAACCACTTTTCTTAGTCAATTCTCCAAAAGAAGATAACAAGATTGGCTTTTTAGCATCGATAAATTTCTCATCGCTATCTAAGTTTTGCACTCTGAAGATAATGTTGTTTCTCTCACCGTCTCCTTTAGTGATGTTTATAGCTTTTGAACCGTCTAGAGCTAACATCCACAAATCATACTTGTGATTTACAATAACGCTTTTCCCATCTTTAGTCCATCCAGCTACTCCAAAAGGCGGATTTTCATGTGGGTAGATGTGCTCTTCATTAGAGAAACGAACTGGCGAATTTTTAGTCAAATCAATTTCATCACCCTTCTCTAAATCGTATACTAACATTGATGCTAACTCACCTTCCACTTTCTGATATAAGAAATATCTGCCATCAGGAGAATATCCCAACTTCCGATTAATCTCCTTTGCGAATAGTGTTCTTTTACCGTTAACAAGATTAACACGATATAAATCGGTAGGATTTACACCCCAATTAACATCATTCATATATGGAGTTTCATCTTCTCCCAGCATAAAACTATTATTACCGCTTACATTTAAATTGCGCATGTCATCGTCGGTAAGTCGCGTAAGCTTTCTAGATTTTAAATTATAGCTTGCCACGTAGGTAAAACGAGCGTCTCTATTATATTGCCGCATTTGTACCGATTGAATACGAGGATCTTTCCAATGCCAAACATCTACATTTGCAACGGTATCTTTACTTAGCTTAACCGACTTTTCTTGTTCCCTTAATCCAATTAGAAGTGTCGCTCCATTATCAGTCCACTTAATTGCTCTGTCTTCGCTTATTATTAAATCGTCTGGTGCTTGATCTGGCTTCACTTCTATAATTTTCGCAGTATTTTCAATATCTACTACTACTAATAATGTATTAACCCGGTGCTCATCTTTTTCGGGCTTAGCCCCTTTTAAAACCGCAATACTATTTCCCTTTGTTGCCCAACTCGATTTCGAGGCATAAGCATCATCCCAACTAAGCCCTTCGTATGTAGTTGTGTCAGTATCAATAACTTTGATGATAGCTGATTTCAAGTTAAAGGTATAAATACCGTTTCCGACCTTATCGTTTGCATCCACTAAGTATGCCAACAACGAAGCTCTCTTGTTTAAAGCAAACTCAGATACGTTTCCAATATTTGTAACACTATTAGTGTTCAAGTTGCGAATTACTAAATCGCTACCTTTGTGTTTACTATCGTCATCGTCTGGCTTTTTCCGATGTACAATCCAAAAACTACTATTGTTTGAAAAGCCATGCTTCTCAGCTCTTTCTACTTTCACTTTCTCTCCAGTTTGCAAATTCAAAAGCTCCGCAGTTTTATGAATGGGCTTCTTTGCCTTAGAAAGTTTCTTTTGAGTCTCTTTATCTAAGCTAATTACATAACTAACCCAGTTCCCGTCTTTCGAAAACTCAGCACCGTTAGCATTTGGGATTTCATAAATATTCTTTTTATCCATCGATTGAACATACAGAGTATCGTCACCGCCATTCGGACGAAGAGCATACGCCATCCAATCACCGTTGGCTGAAATCTCTGTACCAACAATTCTAGACCAAAGTGGATAATCATCAACAGTTAAAACTTTCTGCTGTGCATACGCGAAGTTACTGCTTATAATAAACAGAACTATTCCGATTCGAAGAAGTGATTTTTTCATAATTCCTGAAGTTAGATATCGTAAAGAGGCTATTAGTTGCTGAGTATTATCATTTAAAAGGACTTAAGAGTCAACCTACAAGATGTAAATGTATGTTTGGTTACAAAAGGTAGTTAGCTTCTTCAAAGTGGAAGCTCTTTATTCTAATAAAATACTTTACTTTAATTTCCTCGTGTTTTTAACCTAGCAGATTTTTACTTTATAAGACTTTAATACTACTTAAAAGTGGATTGTAGCTTTTAATAGACAATCTTTAGGAAGTGCAAGTGTGGATAACAACGAAATTTCTAAAATCAAACATTGATATCCATCAAAAATACTCCTATATTTTTCGACTTTCCAAGAAAACAATTAAAACGAGTTAATCGTGGATACTTTAAGTTTTAAAACATACTCGGCAAAACACTCTGATATTGATAAGAAGTGGATTTTGATCGACGCTGAAGATCAGCCTCTAGGGCGCCTGAGTACTGTTGTAGCATCTATTTTGAGAGGCAAGAACAAGCCTACTTTCACACCGCATATGGATATGGGTGACAATGTCATCGTTATCAATGCTGAGAAGGTAAAATTGACCGGTAAAAAAATGACCGACAAAATGTACTTCCGTCACACTTTCTACCCAGGTGGAGAGCGTTTTACTAGCGCAGAAGACATGTTGGCAAAAGATCCGACCTCTCTTATCACAAAAGCCGTAAAAGGTATGCTCCCTAAAAATAGATTAGGTCGCCAATTGCGAACTAATTTAAGAGTATATGCAGGTCCTGTTCACCAACAGACGGCACAAACCCCAGAAATCTTCGAGCTTTAATCGATTTATAAATGGCACAAGCTAATTACATCGGAAGAAGAAAAACCTCTACGGCGCGTCTATACATCAAGCCGGGTAATGGTGAGTTTTTAATCAACAAAACTCCTATTGAAGAATACCTTCCTGAGAAAGCTATTCGCAACATCGCACTCTTACCTCTATCTCTTACCGAGATGGACAACAAGTATGACATCAAAGTTACAGTGCGTGGCGGTGGCAAATCAGGTCAAGCTGGTGCAGTACAACACGCTCTTGCCCGTGCAGTTGACGGCGAGAACGAAGAAGTACACAGCATCTTGAAAGAACATGGTCTTCTAACCCGTGATGATAGAATGGTTGAGCGTAAAAAATACGGCCAGCCTAAAGCACGTAAGAAGTTTCAATTTTCTAAGCGTTAATATTTACGCTGTACAAACAATTTTAAACCACACATATGTGGCGACTCATTACCTGGTGTTTCGATTGTTATCGGGATTGGTGTATGAGAATGACCCACATAGCGGATTAACCTAAACATACTTATCTAATATCATGCCTAAAGCAGCTTCTATAGAAGAACTTTTGAAGTCTGGTGCGCATTTTGGCCACTTGACTCGTCGTTGGAACCCGAAAATGAAGGATTTTATCTTCATGCAACGCAACGGGATTCACATCATTGACCTCAAAAAAACTCAGAACTACTTGCAAGAATCTCTTGATCAGATTCAACAATTAGCAAGATCTGGTAAAACCATTCTTTTTGTAGGTACTAAAAAACAATCTACCGAAATCATCAAAACTGAAGCTGTGCGCTGCGGAATGCCGTTTGTTACACATCGTTGGTTAGGTGGTATGCTCACAAACTTCTCTACGGTACGTAAAAGTATTAGCCGTATGGAAGAAATTGAACGCATGAAAACCGATGGTACAACTAAAGAGTTGACCAAGAAAGAAGGTTTAATGCTAGACCGTGAGCAAGAAAAATTAAATAACACTCTTGGTGGTATCGCGAACATGAATCGTGTACCCGGTGCTATTTTTGTTGTTGATATTTTAAAAGAGCATTTAGCAGTAAACGAAGCAATTAAGCTTCACATCCCTGTTATTGCAATGGTTGATACGAATAGTGATCCTGATATTCCAGACTTTATCATTCCTTGTAATGATGACTCTGCACGTACTATTCAGTTGATTTCTTCGCAAATAGCTGATGCTATTATTGAAGGTTCTGCAGAACGTGATGCTCACGCTGAAGAAGAGTTACTTGAAAAAGCTGCTGTTGAAGCTAAAGAGCCAAAAGAAGCGACTGACTCTAAAAATACTAATCTTCGTTCTCGCAAAAAGAAGCCTGTTGCACCTACTGCTGATTTACAGCCAGAAGATGCAAAAGCAGATACTGCTAGCGAAAAAGAATAATTTTAACTTCACAAAACACTATTCAGAAAAATGAGTATTTCTGCTGCTGACGTAAAAAAACTTAGAGAAATGACTGGCGCTGGGATGATGGACTGTAAGAAAGCCCTCTCAGAAGCTAATGGCGATTTCGACCTTGCTGTTGAAGTTCTCCGTAAAAAAGGCCAAAAAGTTGCTGATAAGCGTGCTGATCGCGATGCGAAAGAAGGACTTGTTCTTTCACGCGTAAGTGATGACAGAAAGAAAGCTGTTGCTATCGAGATTAACTGCGAAACTGATTTCGTAGCTCGTAACGAAGATTTCCAAGCACAAGCTAACTCTTTCTTAGACGCTGCTTTCGACAACAACTTCGACCAATTAGAAGACTTACTTAAAGCTGATGTAGCTGGCAAATCAATTGCTGACCATCTACAAGAGATGGTTGCTAGAATTGGCGAAAAAATCACTATTTCAAAATTACTTCTTCTAAACACTGAAGGAACAATTATCGACTACATCCACGCAGGCAACCAATTAGGTGTTCTTGCTGAATTTGATGGTGATGTTGCAGATGTAGAGATTGCACGTGACGTTGCTATGCAAGTTGCTGCTATGAATCCTATTGCTGCTACTCGCGACGAAGTAGATGCTTCTTTAATTGAAAAAGAATTAGAAATTGCCAAAGAGCAATTGATTAACGAAGGCAAGCCTGCTGAAATCGCTGAAAAAGCAGCTGTTGGTAAACTTCGCAGATTCTACGAAGAGCGTGTTCTATTGGAACAAAAATTTGTTAAGGATAACGGTATTACCGTAAAACAATATCTAGAGCAAAATAATACTCCTCTAGTAAAAGCTTTCCACCGAATTCAATTAGGTGAAGAGGCTTAAGCTTTTTTTTTATACATTAGGCCGTCCCGATATTCGAGACGGCCTTTTTTTTGGACTATAATTAACTAACGGATAGAAAGTGGCAAACAAATACAAGAGAATTCTACTGAAATTAAGCGGCGAAGCTCTTTTAGGGAATCAAGGGCATGGTATTGACGGTGATATTTTAACCCAATATGCCGAAGAGATTAAAAGCGTACAGAAAGCTGGCGTTGAAGTTTCCATCGTTATTGGTGGTGGTAATATTTTTCGTGGTGTTAAAGGCGCTACCGAAGGCATGGATCGTGTTCAGGGCGATTACATGGGCATGTTAGCTACAATGATAAATAGCATGGCATTGCAAGATGCTCTGGAACGCCAAGGCGTTAAAACTAGACTTTTAAGTGCTATCCGCATGGAAGCTATCGCTGAACCATTCATCCGTCGCCGGGCGGTTCGTCACTTAGAAAAAGGTCGTGTTGTTATTTTTGGAGCAGGTACAGGTAACCCTTACTTCACAACCGATTCTGCTGGTGCATTACGGGCCATTGAAGTTGAAGCAGATGTTATTCTAAAAGGCACTCGTGTAGATGGAATCTATAACAAAGATCCTGAAAAAAACTCGGATGCAGTGAAATATGATCGAATCACTGGAGACGAAGTGATTAAGAAACGCCTTTCGGTTATGGATTTAACGGCATTTACTCTTTGCCGCGAAAATAACACACCTATCATTGTTTTTGATATGAATACTCGAGGCAACTTTAAAAAGATTGTTGTTGATGGCCAAGATTTAGGCACAACCGTTGTTTGGGAATAACAACGTAATAAAAAAACTACCTAGTGTAATGATCAATCATCTCACTAGGTAGTTTTCTACTCTCATCTATTTATACCTTATTTAAGAAACGTGCTTACTTTCTGAACTGCCCTTCAGTTTCTTTTCCTTGTCAAAACTTAACTCTATTAAGACACCCGCAGTATTCTTAATGAGGTTCATTTCTCCATACAGCTGATTTGCCATGAGGCCCATAAGCTGTATGCTTAGTTTCTGACTATGCATCTCTAACTTTTCTTCAACGGATTCTGTACCATTTATTTGTAAAGAAAGCCGAACTATACCATCCTTTTTATTACAGCCTACAATACAAGTTGCATCATCTTTTTCTTCAAGAACATATTTATATAAATTCGACATCGCTTCGTTTATAAAAAGAGCACACGAAACGGCTTGGTTTATATTTAGAACGATTGGCTCTAATTCATAACAGATTTTTAAGTTGGTTTTATCAGGATAATGCTCTGATACACCACTTACCATCTGTTTCAAATTTCTATCCAGCTTTATTCCGTTAAAATTATGCGACTCATACAATTGTTCATGTATGAGAGCAATAGTCTTAATGCGACTTACGCCATCAAATAGAATTCCTCGCAACCGTTTATCTTCTATTTCAAAAGCCTGAAGCTGCATTAGCCCTGATATAATTGCCATGTTGTTCTTCACACGATGGTGAATTTCTGAAAGCAACACGTTTTTCTCTGCTAATGCATTTTCTAGACTCCTTTCTTTATTCAATCGGTCTGAAATATCAATAGCTACTACTTGAACTGCCAACTCATTATTGGAAGTAAAAGGAATGGATATTATTTCAATAGGTACTAAATTTCCTTTCACACTCTTAATTTCCATTTCAAAAGGGAAACTAAGCTCCTCCCCTCTCAGAAATTTTGCTTCACGATCTAACGTTTCTTGAATATACTTTGGGGCAATAATCTCCAATATATTTAGCCCTAACAATTCTTCTTCGCTTTCTGCTTGAAGTAGCTTTAACCCCATAGGGTTTACAGAAATAATTTTATTAAACTGGTGTATAACCACTGAAAATGGCGATTCGTCTACTAACAATTCATAACGCTCTTTGTGCTCTCGAACACTATTTGCAGATTCAACTGTGTCCGTGATATCTGAGATGGCACAAGCTATTCCTTCTATTATATCTCCTTCAACAAAAATAGGAGCCGCATTAATTGAGATATATTTATAATTACCCTCTTCTCCAATACGATATTTAGCTCCAAACACGGACTCCTTCGTATCTAACACCTTATTGAATGGCCGCTCAGATTCTGATATCTCATTCCCATTCATGGTCTTAAGGCCCCAATCAATCTCACTATATTTAAGAGTTGAAAAGATACTGTTGTCTATTCCTAAAATGCGCTCTGCCATTTCGTTTGTAAACCTGATACTCCCATCAGGTTCTATAAATAGAATTCCAGTTGGGCTTGCTTCTGCTAATTTCTCAAGATTAATTACTTCTTTTTCGGTTTCTTTCCGAGCTTTAACAACGTTGCTTTCATTTACTTTAGCCAAGATGAAGATTAGTAGACTTGACGCTAGTACAAAAAACAAACCCTTCAGAGTTTGATACTTTGTAATTATCTCAGGTTTTTTAATTACTGCATCTAAAAGGCTATCAGAGTACACAATCCATACAGATGCTAGTGCTAAATAAATTATAGCTATAGTAAGCGGGGTTATAATGGGAAGAGGACGCTTCAAAAATACTCTAGAATAAGGTGATTTCATATTTCAAACAGTGGGGCAAATCTAATACTTTTCATACTAATAACAAGTTGAAACCACTAAAAGTTAGCGTTAAAAGATATTATACCCTCGCCACTTATCGACTATTACCTATTAATTTAAATAGAAATCTAAAAAACATATACTTTTAAATGCACATTCAATTATCCACTCATTCATTAAGAATTAAGTGCTAGTTTTATTAACTTCAAAGGTCGATATAAAGCTTAAAATAACTGTTAAACTAGATTTTTAGATATGCTAGCCGAAGAACTAAAAGAAATTATTGATGAAGCTGATATAAAGATGGATGAAGCCGCTTTATATTTAAGAAAAGAATTTTCACACATCCGTGCAGGAAAAGCAAACCCAGCTCTTATTGAGTCGGTTCAAGTGGAGTATTACGGCTCAATGACCCCATTACGCCAGCTTGCAAGCATTTCAGCTCCAGAACCACGTATGCTCGTTGTTCAACCTTATGACAAAGCCTCAATGGGCGCTATAGAAAAAGCAATAATGTCGTCTGGTCTAGGGCTAAACCCAATGAATGATGGCGTTTTAATACGAATTCCTTTGCCTATTCTTACTGAGGAACGCCGTAAAGAGTTAGTAAAATTAACTAAGGATAAGACTGAGCAAGCTAGAATTAGTATTCGTAACTCTCGTAGAGAAGCTAATGAGGCTGTCAAAAAAGCTATAGAAGAGCACTCTTTACCAGAAGACTCCAAATACGAAGCGGAAGCAGAAATACAAACGCTTACCGATAATCACACCAAAAAAGTGGACGAATTACTTTCTCATAAAGAAGACGAGATAATGACCGTTTAATCTCTAGAACGAGATAACTCATTTTCTTGAATCTGGATGTTATTTTAACCTAAATCGGTTATTATTTTTACTACACTCATTCCATGTATATATCCGAATTAAGCTTACAAGGGTTTAAAAGTTTTGCCCACAAAACGAAGGTCTCATTTGATAGTGGGATTACTTCGATTGTTGGGCCAAATGGGTGTGGTAAATCCAATATCGTTGATGCGTTAAGATGGGTATTAGGCGAACAAAGACCTTCATTGTTACGCTCTTCGGCAATGAGTAACGTTATTTTTAACGGAACTGCTAAGAAAAAAGCTCTAGGAATGGCCGAAGTTTCGCTCACTTTTGTGAACGACAAAGGCCTTTTACCAATCGAATATAGCGAGGTAACTATTACGCGCCGTCTTTATCGTTCTGGTGATAGTGAATACTTAATCAACAATACTTCTTGTCGCCTTAAAGACATCATGGAACTCTTTATGGACACAGGAATGGGGTCAGATGCCTACTCGGTTATTGAGCTCAAGATGGTGGAAGAAATTCTTAACGATAAGAATAACGATCGCCGAAGGTTGTTCGAAGAGGCTGCTGGTGTAACTCGCTACAAAGATCAACGAAAGCGAACTCTTAAAAAGTTAGAAGATACCCGCAAAGATTTGCAACGCGTAGACGATCTACTCATTGAACTTCGTAAGAAAGCTCGCTCTTTAGAAATTCAAGCGGAGAAAGCCGAAAAGGCAAAAACTTATAAGGTTGAGCTTGAAAACCTAGACAAGGCGCTAACTCTCCACGATTTTAATAAGATAAAGGTAGAGCTAGAACCACTGCAAGATCGTATTGAAAACGCCGAAAAAGAACGGAAAGAGATTAATACTAGTATTGAGGAGCTTGAAGGGAACGACGAAAAAGCTCGCAAAGAATTACTCGATAAAGAGAAGCAGCAATCGGAAGAGCAACGGCATGTAAGTCAACTTCATAATGCAATCCGCGAAGCTGACACCACTTTACGTATTACTAGTGAGAAAATTGAAAATGAAAAGAAAGTAATTTCTGGATACTCTAAAGACATTGAGCAAGGCGAAGTTGACCTCAAAGAGCTTATGGATATGCTTACCAATAGCAGGAGTAAGCTAGAATCTTTTGACGACGAACTTGCAAATTCCAGTAGAATACTCGAAGACTCGAAAAAGCAATATTCTCAGATTCAGCAGCAATACAATAAAGAACGGCATGAATTGTATGAGATTGAGTTACAGCTTAGCGCCGCGAATAACGAGCTTGGCACTCTTCAAACACAACGTATAAAAATTGAGTCTCGCCTTGAAAATACAGAAGGTGACCTAGAGCGCATTAATGATGAAATTGTCGATTTGAATGATGAAATCGACAATTATAACGGTGAACAAGGCCTCATTGAAACTAAGCTTGAAGGTTTGACCATTACACGGGATGAGCTAGAAAAAGAACTAGAAACTGCCCGTGAAAAAAGAGAAGGCTTTGCAATAAAGCAGAATGAAATTAAGGATGAGCTACGAGTTTTAGAAAGTAAAAAATCTTCTCTTGCTTCAGAAATTCAACTTCTCAATGACCTGGCAAGTTCAAACGAAGCTTTTCCAAGTAGTGTAAAATATCTAATTGATAAACATCGCTTCGAGTTTAAAGATTTAACCACCGTTTCTGAAATTTTCGATACTGACGAAAAACATGCTATCGCTTTAGAAGCTGCTCTCGGAGATGCACTCAATTTTGTAGTTGTTAAAACATTAGCCGAAGCACAGAGAGCCGCTCAAATTCTTAAAGATAACAAGAAAGGCCGAGCTACTTTCATTCCGCTCGATCAATTAGCTGCTACATACGAAGTACAAAGTGCTAGCCTTTTTGATCATGTTAAGTCAAAACGAGAGTACTCTGCTCTAAAACAGCTATTACTTGGAAATGTGCTAGTTTTCAACACTGTTGAGGAATCTTATCAAGCGCTCAAAACCACCGATGCCATTGGAGTTACTTATGATGGCGAGGTTGTTACCCAATCTCGTTTTTTCCAAAGTGGAAGTAAGAGCAAAAATGCCGGTATAAGAGTTGGGTTAAAAGACAAAATTGAAAAATTAGAAGCTGAAGAAGTAAAAACAGTAAAAGAAATTTCCAAACTTAGCGAGTATCTAAACCAAATTATTGAGAAATATGAAAAGCTAGATGTAGCTGCTCTAAGCCAAAGTTTAAAAGAAAAAGAACAAGAAGTTCGTAGGCTAGAACAGCAGCAACACAGTTTAAGCTCTAAAATTCAAGTTTATCAAAAGAATATAAGCGAGCTAGTAAATCGCAAAGATACGCTAAAAAGTAGCGAAGGCACCGCACAAGACGAACTCGATTCCATCCAACCCAAGCAAAAAGAATTACAGAGAAAAATGCTTGAGTTAGATGAGAAACAAAATCAGAAGAAAGATTTACTCGAAACTTTAGAAGATGACCGTGCTATTTCGCAGAGCAGATACAACGACGCTCAACTAAAGCATCAAGATTTAAAGAATAAAGTAGAGAATCACGAACGCGATGTTCGTCGTGCCGAAACAGGTATTTCAGCTTTACAAGCTCGTATCGAAAACAGATCCAAACTAACTTCTGAAAGTAAAACTCGAATTGAAGGATTTACTTCTCAGATTGAGACTCTTAAAGAAGAGTTAGAGATTAACCAAGAGCTGAAAGTGGACGCAGACGAAGCTCTAAAGAAAGCCGAAGAGGCTGCCAGCATACAGCGCGGAAAGATTAATGAGTATGAGAGACAGCTTAAAGAGGTTCGGAGCCGTAAAGAGGTAAACATGGAGCTTGTACACCATCTTTCGATGGCTAAAGAGAAGATGGAAATGCAAAGCCAAGCTCTTTCCGATCATCTTTGGGAAACGTACGGCACACTCATGAAGCAGATTGAAAATGAGTTGCCAGAAAACACAACTCCAGATGACGCAAAACAACGTATTAATTGGCTCCGCCAGAAATTGAATGCCATTGGTGAGGTGAATGCTCTCGCCATAGATGAATATAGAGAAGAAAAAGAGCGACTCGATTTCTACGAAGAACAGATTAGTGACTTAAATTTAGCTGAGAAACAGCTTCTCGAAACTATTGAAGAAGTTAATAATACGGCAACAGAGCGATTTAACATTACGTTTGAACAAATTCGACAGAATTTTCAGAAAGTATTTAAAACACTTTTCTTTGAAGATGACTATTGCGATTTGATTATCGAGAAAGATGTTGAGGATCCATTAGAAGCTAAAATTGAAATTAAAGCTCAACCTCGTGGGAAACGTCCTTCTGGTATTTCTCAACTCTCTGGTGGTGAAAAAACGCTTACTGCAATTGCTCTTCTTTTCGCAATCTATCTCGTTAAACCTTCTCCATTTTGTGTGCTAGATGAGGTTGATGCCCCACTAGATGATGCAAATATTGAGCGGTTTGCTAAGATGATTAAAGAATTTAGTACACAAACTCAGTTCATTATCATTACTCATAACAAAAAAACTATGAGTAAAGCTGAAATGATGTACGGTGTTACCATGCCAGAAACAGGCGTTAGTAAGTTGGTAGGCGTTCGTATGGACGAGGTCGCTTAATCGTCTCTAGCCCCGACTATTATTTTGAATTGTCTTTTCATATAAATTGGTGCCAACTAGTTATTACAGATACCATTATCTTAGACGTTCAAAACTATTTTTTATAAAAAACTGTTTAGTTTTAAGAAATCAACTAACAAATTACGAATAACTCCGTCTTGGCACGTAAGCAATTCAACATCCCCGAAATGTACAAGTCGCCTATCATCCGATTGGTGAAAGAAGCGACAAAAATTACTGACCCAATGAAAAAGGACTTAGAGCCTAGTGTGCTCGATTTTGGTCTGGTTCAGTTTTTAATTCCCCGGTTTTTTGGATTCTGCTACGGAGTTGAGAATGCTATCGACATCGCTTACAGAGCAGTTGAGGAACACTCTGATAAGAATATCTACTTACTTAGCGAGATGATTCATAACCCAACAGTTAACGAAGATTTACTAGCTAAAGGCATTCAATTTCTCTTCGATACTGATGGCACTGAGCGCATCCCTATTTCATCATTAAGTGCCGAAGATATTGTCATTGTTCCCGCTTTTGGAACTACCATAGATATTCAGAATCAACTTCAAGAAGTTGGGATTAACCCGTACGCTTTTAATACTACTTGTCCATTTGTTGAGAAAGTTTGGAAGCGCGGTAAGCAGCTTGGTAAAAAAGAATACAGTTTAGTTGTACATGGTAAACACGCTCATGAAGAAACTCGAGCTACCTTTTCTCAGAGTGCACAACATTCGGCAGTAGTAGTTGTGCTTAATGTTGATGAAGCGAAAATTCTTGCTGAAATAATGACGGAAGAACGCCCTCTTTCGGATTTTGAAACCTACTTTGGCCACAAATCTACGCCAGGATTTAATCCCATTACAGATTTACAACGTTTTGGGGTAATTAACCAAACAACCATGTTGGCTACAGAAACTCAAGAAGTTATGGATATTTTGAAGGAAGCCACCGTAAAACGGTTCGGTACTTCCGACATCTTAGACCACTTTGCGGATACTTCTGATACTCTTTGCTACGCAACAAATGAAAATCAATCTGCTACTTTAGCACTCGCTAAATCCTCGGCCGATATTGCTATTGTTGTGGGTGGCTACAATTCCTCGAACACCATGCATTTGGTTGAAATTTTGGAACACAGTTTCCCAACTTTTCATGTTAGAGATGCTTCCGAGTTAATTTCAGAAGAAAATATTCGACATTTTGACCAATGGAAGAAAGAGCTTTTAGAAACTCAAAGCTGGCTTCCAAAAAGTAAAACCCCTCTGAAAGTTGCAATTACATCAGGGGCATCTTGTCCTGATGTTCTTGTGGATGAAGTTGTCCTAAAATTGCTTAGTTATTTTGAAGGCGCAAAAGATGTTAAAGAAGCCATAAAACCCTTTGAGGAATTAGCGGTTTAGCATTATTTGATTCAATTTAGTGGTCTTTTGATCTCAATAGTTATTGATCGAGTACGCTAAAATAAGCAACCGCTTTAGGCTGAAAACTCCTCAATTTAAGTACATACTGAGGCGTTACAAGTTCAATATCTGGAGTTACAAAACCGGTCAGATCTTCTTCAATTTTGCTGTATTGAACATACACTTCGTAAGGTCTAACTCTCGCAATTTCTGCATATTGCTCAAGCGGAACGTCGTACTTAATAGTAATTGATGCAGGGTTATAGGTTATGCTCTCGCCCCTTGGCAAGTCTCTTGTTTTTATTAACACACTCACTTCACTTTCCGTAAACTCAGAGACATTTGCTATGTAGCGGACTTCCTCTAAAGAAGTAGTGATAAGTGAGTTTTCATTTTTAATCGCGATAGTCTCTTGAATGTCATCTCTTATTCCCGACAGTTTAAGTGTGTCTTTCAAAACCCAATTCTGGATTAATCTTAGTTGAGAAACTGCACCCGTAATCTCAATACTATCTGGCACAAGTTCTGGGGAACTTATTAGTCCAAATCTGTTCTCGAAAGCTAATTCAGATTGTAATAAAATTGGAATTTTCTTAGTCGCTTTCTTCTCTAGTTCCACTTTGACCAATATCGGTTCCACTTTCACCACTTCAACTTCTTGAATAGTGTTCATTCGTTGCCGTACTTGGTTAAACAGGTTTACTTCAGATGCTTCAACATCTATAGACACTGAAGGAGGGTTATTGTATAAGCTAATTAATGGAAGAGCGGTGCCACTTAAACTAACCTCTACAAATTCGGGTAAGTCATCGGTTAGTGCTAAATCATCTGGGATATTCCCAATGGCAACAGGCATTTTTATTGTAATGTTGAAAATGCCGTTAAGGTTAACAATTAGCCACATACTAAGCGCAATTATATACGCCATCGCGAAAACGAAAATTCGTTCTTTTTTTGCAAAAACAGCTTGTATCTCTTCCGTGCCAGGTTTGGTCCCTTTTTTTGCAACGGATGTTAGCCAGTCTTGAATTTTTTTAAAGTAATTGTCTGCCATAATTCACGAATATAGAACGAGAGATTGCTTAATACAACTAGCCTCGCACTATTATATCTCCTACAACTTGGCCTTTTACTTTGGCGTTCAATCTTTTGGCAATACTAAATCTGTTTGCATGAATTTCATGTCTCCAGACTTGGTTTTGAACCGTCATCACTAAGTTATTGCCTTCAAAGTGTAAGTTCGTTGTTTGCGATGCAATGCGCTCACCCGCAACTTCTTCCCATATTGATAATATCATGCCTTGTTTAAGCTTCTTTTTCTGTGGAAACTTATCCAAAAAATCTTGTAGAGCAGCACTAATTGGTTTGGGTGTATCGAAGCGCAATGGATGATTTATTAAAAATTTTACTATTAATTCAGGATTTTCTACCCTAGAATTTGGCCTTCACTTACCGTATAAAATCGATTTTTTTTGCCATCAAAATCAACATACTGCTCAAAAGGTACCGGATTGGCAGACGTAATAAAAATCTGTCCTTGATGCTCCTGTAATGTTTTAAGAAGAGCTTCTGTTTTTTTAGGATCTAAATCTCCAAAAACATCATCCAGCATCAAGATAGGCAAGTCGTCTAGCTCGTCTGAATAGTAGTGTAATTGGGCTAGTTTCAACGATAGTGCAAACAGCCGATGCTGCCCTTGCGAGCCAAATCTCCTAAGTTCAAAGTCATCTAAATAAAAGGTTATTTCATCGCGATGTGGCCCAAGCAGAGTTTGTTCACGCTCAATTTCTTTATCCATAATAACTTCAAGCTTTTCTGTGTATTGCTTAGCCACTTCATCTGGATTTATTGAGGGCTCGCAGAACGTTTCGTAGGATAAGTTGGTGGTTAAATCCATTCCAGAAATCATCGCATAATCTTTTGCCAAATATGCTTTGAAATTCTCGAGCACTTCAAACCTCTTTGCTACAATTCTTGAACCTGTACTCACAAGTTGATTATTCCAAGGTTCTAAGTATGTTTTTAATACAGTTGTCGGACCTTTAAAATCTTGAAGTAGAGCGTTTCTCTGTCGCCTTACTTTTCTATAGCTCAACAAATCTCTTAAATACGAATTCGAGATTTGGCTAATAAAAGAGTCTAGGAAAGTTCGCCTTTCTGCAGGGCCATCGAGCGTTAGTTTTTTATCATCTGGTGATAAAGCTACTACTGGTACCATACCAATTAAATCCGAAAGCCGATCTAGAGGAGAGTCATTTACAAAAATCTTTTTCCCATCCCCTCTTGAATAAGTGCAAGACACATCAAACTCTTTTCGAATATTACCTTCAAAAAAACCTTTAATCATAAAGTAGGTTTCGTCGCTGTTTATCACATACAGGTCGGTATTAGAAACAAAGCTGCGCGACATGCACAGGTAATGAATAGCATCAATTAAACTCGTTTTTCCTGCGCCATTTGGTCCAGTTATGACGTTAAGATGCGAACCCCATTCAACCTCTGTCTTTTTATGATTCCTAAAATGTAGTAGCTCTAGCCGAGAAATTTTCATACCTCAATAGTACAAATAATCGAAGCAAAAAATGAATAAGTAGCACTACTCACTTCCGATTATCTCAGGTCTCTACTCCTAGTGCATCATGTCACTTTTTTGATAAGCATTCGTGAGTAGTGCTTTAATTTCAACTATTATCTAACCACTTATTGGTTAAATGTTCCAACTTTAATTTTTAGAATTAACCTAGATTCAACTTGTTTGAGTTTTTGTTGTTCACTAACACTTACTAAGCGCACATTTTCTGAAATAATGGGACTTATATATGCGGTATGCTGGTGCTTAAGATTCCATATTTGCCCCTTTACTGTATCTACTAACTCAAAAGTCCAATCTGGCTGGAACTTTTCCAATCCCGTGAAAATCAATTCCGAAATATCTGAAGCTCCAAACTTCTGTATTTCCAGCGGGACAATTATACTGTCGGCCACTATTTGTGGAATATTGTGAATACACACTTCACTCTCTTCGCTAGGAGGCTTTATACCCAACACCAAGAATGGAACTGTGATATAATCATTTGCTGGGCCGCCTATACATGAAATATTAATCTTCCATGTCCATGTATTGAAATTTGGGGTTAATGGACGAACACTTTGCATACACTTTGTTTTTTCTTTTAAGCTAATTAAGCCCATTCACAGTTTACATGGTGTGTAGATACATTGTAGATACTCACTCTCAGGGTTGTAGATAATTTCTTTTAGTTCTTAGAATCACATGCTTGCTATATACCAGATTAAATATGTCCATTAAATAGCTCCTGATAACTATAAGAGGTCGCTTTTCTATTTTAAGCGCTAAATCTTGAATATTTACTTTGTAGAGATTTTGTAGATAAACATTTTGAGGAATGTGAGTTCTAGATTATAGAGATTAAACGGTATTCGCTATTAAGTTTCTTATTTATGAAAAAAGCTCTACTCCTCATTTTTACTTTTATTGGTCTTTTTACGGTATTAACACAAAAAGCCTATAATCAGGATATTGACTCCTTATCAATAGCTTATAAACAAGCTCCACCCGACACCACTAAATTATCAATCGCAGCTAAATTAATTAGCAAACTTTCTCAAACTGATCCCGACTCTAGTATTGCTGTCGCTATTGAAGCTTATACTCTATCCAAAAGAGTAGCCTCTATCAAACATATAGCTGTTGCTACTTTGAACCTTGGACGAAGTTATATTCGAACAGGTGCTTATCAGAACGCACTGAGATATCTAACGGAAGCCGCCGAGTACAATAAATCTGATGAATTAGATGACTATACAAAGGGTGAAATCCTTAGAAATATTGGTAATATTTATTTTATCCAATACAAGCCAGATGAAGCAATGTCGTTCTACAAAGAGTCACTTTTATATTTTAAGACTGCAGACGATGTACTAGCTGAGGCAACTGTTTATGGAAATATCGGCAATATATTTTATGAGGAAGCTAGCTTAGACTCTGCGCTTTACTATAACAAACTGTCGCTAGCCAAAAGACTTGATCAAAACTCTGAAAACGATGCTGCCATTAGTTATTTAAATATGGCTATGCTTTATGATGCAATGGACTCTACACAGATGGCAATAGATTATAGCTTAAAAGCACTTAACTATGCCGAGAAGACAGACTCTAAAGTGATGATGACTTATCCTCTTAAAGTGCTTAGTAGTGTGTATAGAAAGTCAGGCAAGCTGAGCGAGGCAATCCGTTATGCTCAGCAAAGTCTTGAACTAGCGCAAGATTTAAATGTGATTTATGAGCAGAAAGACGCTCATTCTAACCTAGCTAGAAGTTACGCAGCGATTAAAAATTATGAGAAGGCTTATTTTCACCTTGAAAACCAAAAAGCTCTGAATGATTCTTTGTTGAATGAAGACGCCAATCAACGCTTAGCTGAAATGCGAGCTGTTTATGAAACTGAAAAGGCCGAGCAAGAAAACATGCTGCTTGTAGCTGAAAACACCCTTCAAAAAACAAGAGCTTTTGCAATCACCACTACACTCCTAGTTGTGCTTCTATTTGTGGTATTGTTTTATGCTCGCGTTATTTCCAAGAAGAAGCGAGAGTTAGAACTTCTTGAAAAGGATAAAATAATCTCAGAATCTAAGAAAAAGCTTGCAGACGAGGCCTTGGCAAACTCAACTATAAAAGCAGAACATCTTGAAAAAGAACTCACCAACTATGCATTACATATTGTAGAAAAGAATGAGTTTTTAAAAAGTATAAATAAAGAACTGAGTCAATTAAAATCTGATATTGCCAATCCTGATGCGATTAAAGGTATAAATAAGTTAGGCCACAGAGTTTATCAGAACTCTATGCTAAACAAAGATCGTGAAGAGTTTGAGATACATGTTGAACAAGCTTGTTCTGGTTTCTTTAAAAAACTGGAACAAGATTATCCAGACCTCACAACGCAGGAGCGTAGATTAGCTGCTTTATTAAGGCTCAACCTATCTTCTAAAGATATCTCAGGAATACTTAATATCTCACCAAAGAGTGTAGATCAAAGTCGATACAGGCTTAGAAAAAAGCTCAATTTAGATAAGAGCAAGAATCTCGCTCTTATCTTAAATCAGCTCTAATTATTTTATAAGAAGCATTTTTCTATAACTAGAGAATCCATCCGCATCAAGGCGATATAAATACACACCAGATGGCAAGTTGGTAGCATCAAAAGTTACCGAATGTACACCGGCAGTTTGCGTTCTATTTACCAAGGTTGAAATCTCATGCCCCAAAATGTTAAACACTTTTAGATTTACCAAACCAGCATTAACAATAGAGTAACTGATAGTTGTTTGTGGATTAAAAGGATTTGGATAGTTCTGGTTTAGAACAATAGTAGAAGGTGTTTCTCGCACATCTTCCTCATTACTGATTATTACCCCAGAATTATAAGTTCCAATCGGCATTGGCTTTGTTGCCGCACTGTTTGAGCTAAATCCCTCAAACGCATCAATACCTGAAAACGTCCAATTATTGATATTAAACACATTTCCTTCTGGGCCTGTTAAATCTTTTCTATACGCCCATCCATCAGTGTGTTTCCAGGCGCTTCCACTACCATCAATATCACCAAATACATCTACTACCGTTTCAGATCCTGTGAATGCTTTGGTGGAATCGTAGAATAACTCGACAGCATCATCTCCGTTTATAGCCACTGCCATGTTATCTACTAAATCTGGATTAAAGCCGAACCAAGCATTAAAGTTTGACTCTTCGGTAGCAATATATAGAAAGTCTCCATGAGCGATAGATCCAGAAAGCTTAAGCTCAACGCCATCACTTCCACCACCATTATTAGCAGAACCAATTCCAAAAGCAGATAAATCTTCGATGTTTTCATTAGCATAAAGCTCTACACCTTTGGGTGTTCCACCTGTCAATGTAGCATCAAAAACGCCTGTTATGATTAGAGCATTTGAACTTCCAGAACCTACAACTACGGTAGTGTCAGTCTCGCCAAAGCTAATCACTTTGATACTATCGGCAAACATACCGGCATCTTCGTTAGTCCACCACACAATGGCATCTTCAACAAAATCGTATTCGCTTAGAGTAATCTCTTTTCCGTCGGGATCGGTTGTTACCGTTTTGGTACCATATATAATATTTTCGGCCGCAGTAGCACTTCCCTCATAAAGAGGATTTTCACCTTCTTTGGTTTCTGGGTTGTAAGTAATTTCAAATGAGACATCTGATATTTTTTTGAGTTCGCCTCGCAATGGGTTTGCAATTACAATTGGTTCTTTCTCAAAAAGGATAACTTCCAATAATGTAGCGTTATAAGTCCCTTCTTCATTTCCATCTTCCCAGGTAACTTTAGCTTCTTCAATTACAGTATATTCGGTTAACGTAATCGCTACACCAGCTGTGTCTTTGGCTTCAAAGCCTTGCCCAACATCAAAGCTAGCTGTTGCAGTACCAATACCTTTAGCATATTCCACTTTAAACGAATTTGAACTAATCTCACTAATTTTACCCGTTACTGGGTTTGGTGGGTCAATTGCAGAGTTTGGAGTTCCACCAAAATACGCTCTACGTACAAGTGTGGTATCGTGGATAAAAGGATTTCTATTACCTTGGGCTACTTCTGCGCCTAAACTTCTAGCTACTTCAGCAGCGTCAACAGGATCGGCTTCATGCCAAGTAAGTAAAACATCCTTCATCTCAGTAAAAAACGATGCGTCATCAGCTACGTTACTTTTATCTTGGTATATCGTCCAAAAATAGAAAATTGCTCGGGCGGCATTTCCCTTATGATCTTCACGTGGCTCAAAAGAAGTTCCACCCAATAATTCGCTATAGTCATCAATATTTGAACTTGGAATACCTGACTGATTTGTTGAATTAGTATACCAAGTAGTAGTTTGATTATCTGGAATTTCAGCGAAAGGATAATTACTTCTAGCCCCGTTTACATCAATTCTAGTTGGGAACAAATGGTGAATATCTCCTCTCATTGGCTCATTACTATCAAACAACCCTTGAGGCCAAGTATGCTCCGTATTTATTCCTTTGTTGTAGGCATCCGATCTGTTATTTGTAGTTATGGTATACCCAGAGTAAACACCCGTTATATTTCCATTTTTATTATCAATAGAGCTATACATAGCATCTCGAGCACCGTTATAGCCACGTGGGTTTGTTACCGAGTAGTTTGCTTGTAACTCATCGATAAGTTCATCACCTGTTAAGGTTGGAAAGATCTGGTCTGATTGAGCTGAAACTTGTATGGCTGTTATAAGAATAAAAACCAACGTTGTAAGAAACTTCATAAAATATTTGTTTGAAGGAGTAAATAAAAAAAGGGATTGAGTTATTAAACTCAATCCCTGTAAAGGTAATAATAATATTTAAAGGCCGAAGGTGTCTCGTCCAAGATAAATAGCATGTTCGCCTAATTCTTCCTCAATTCGGAGCAGTTGATTGTACTTTGCAATACGATCGGTTCTACTCATTGAGCCTGTTTTAATTTGGCCAGCATTGGTTGCTACTGCTAAATCTGCGATGGTAACATCTTCAGTTTCGCCAGAGCGATGTGAAATTACTGCAGTGTAGCTATTCTTGTGTGCCATTTCGATAGCATCAAGCGTTTCGGTTAGAGTACCGATTTGGTTCACTTTAATAAGAATAGAGTTCGCAATACCTTTTTGAATTCCCGTTGCAAGACGGTCAGTATTGGTTACAAATAAATCGTCTCCAACTAGCTGCACTTTATCGCCAATTGCATCGGTAAGCTTTTTCCAAGCATCCCAATCATTTTCAGCTAAACCATCTTCAATAGATATAATAGGATATTTTTCTACCCAATCACTCCAAAAACCAACCATATCGTCGGTATCTTTAGTTGAGCCGTCGCTCCACTTAAATTCGTATAATCCTGTTTCTTTATTATAAAACTCAGACGCCGCAGGATCTAAAGCAATAAGCACATCGTCTTTCGGAATGTAGCCTGCTTTTTCAATCGCTTGAATGATAACTTCTAATGCTTCTTCGTTTGATTTTAAGTTAGGTGCAAAACCACCTTCATCACCAACTGCAGTACTGTAGCCTTTTGCACTCAATACTTTTTTAAGGTTGTGAAATATTTCAGAACCAATTTGAAGTGCATGGCTAAACGACTCTGCGCCAGCTGGCATAATCATAAACTCTTGCAAATCAACGCTGTTATCTGCGTGAGAACCACCATTAATGATATTCATCATTGGCACAGGCATTACTTTTGCATTCACACCGCCAACATATCTCCATAATGGCATTCCCAAATCAGAAGCAGCCGCTTTAGCACATGCTAAAGAAACTCCCAAAATAGCATTAGCCCCAAGTTTTCCTTTATTCTCTGTGCCATCAATTTCTAAAAGAAGGTCATCTAAGCCAATTTGATTGAATACAGGTAGGCCTCTAAGTTCGTCAGCAATTACAGTATTTACGTTTTGCACTGCTTGCTGAACGCCTTTACCCATGTAATATGCATTATCTCCATCTCTTAACTCAACTGCTTCGTGCTCTCCCGTAGATGCACCAGAAGGTACCGCTGCGCGTCCTATATTTCCGCTTTCTAAAATTACGTCTACTTCAACGGTTGGGTTACCACGCGAATCAATAATCTGACGGGCGGTTATGTCTTCAATAAAACTCATTAAATTTCTCCATTTATTATTTTGAGTGAGTACTAAAAGATACCACGATTTAACATGTTCTTAAAGCTTATTAATACAATCATTTTGTAAATTCTTCATGAAGTTGAACCATAAAAATTTTCTTATTTTGAATTCAGAACATCCTCTGGTTATCCTTTTTGATATTGACGGTACTTTATTATCGGTAGATAGTGGCTTTAACCGCCCATTAATCCGTGAAATCCTTGACGATCTTAACATCGATTATCCAAACATGGAAACCGATCCATTTTCTGGGCGCACCGATCACGATATCCTTACTTCATTCTTAGCTAACCACAATTTTGATGAAGACCTCTATCAAGAGCTTAAGTCTGTTTATATAGAACGTATTACCACCAGAATACAAAAGGAGCATGTTTTCCGCCAACCTCATATCGATAACGCTATATCCTTTTTTGAAGATTTAGGAAGTTATATAGGCTTATTAACCGGCAACTACCCAACGGCTGCTACGGCAAAATTGAAAGCTGCAGATATCCACTACGATTTCAGTTTTGGCGCTTTTGGTGAGTTTGATACTGATAGAAATCAACTTCCAATGATTGCACTCGATACCGTTCAAAAAAACTTAGGCATCGAGCCTGACCCCTCAAAATTTTTAATTATTGGCGATACCCCGCGAGATATTGAATGCGCACAATACGCAGGCATGAAATCGGTAGCGGTTACAACAGGTAAATTCTCTAAAGCTGAGCTTTCCTCTTGTAAACCCGACCTCGTACTCGAAAACCTCGCCAACCCAGAGCAATGGTTTAAGGAACTAACTTTTTAGTTAGTTCCACATCCAGCCAAATACAAAACTGATTTGTGCTGAACCATAGAACTTGCGCTTCCCATAAAATTCTTCAAGAACGAGGTTACCTGTTCCATCATATTGAAGCTGTCCATTTGCAGTTAAGTCAGGGCGGCTGGGTTGCATAATCTGTATACCATCTTTAAAGTAGTTAAAGGTATACCCGAACTGTAGACTTTGCAAGCTTGCAAAATTACTTCCAAAATCTATTCCCAGTTCTACGTCGCCATTCCAACCAAAATGTCGCTCTCCATTTTTCCAGCCACCAAAAATATCGTATGATCTTTCCTTTATGCCATACGTATATATATCATTTTCTTGAAAGCCGTTGTCATTAGAGTCTACAAAATAAGCAAAGCTATAAGCTAGCACAGGGCCGCCACTAATTGAAGTATACACTCGGAAATTATCTGATATTTGGCGCGCAAATAATCGTCTTTTCAACCCAATGTTTAGAGGAAATGAAATAACACGCTTGTATTTATCGGGTGTAGTTTTAAAACCAAAGTAATAATCGATGTAGGTTTGCTCTTTCGGATCTTTAATTCCCGTTACACGCAAAGATAGTAAACCCTCAGTATATGCTCCTAACGTCTTTCTGTACTGCCCACCTGCTCCGAAACCAAAATCATTTATCGTAAAAAGGAACCCAAAACCTGACTTATATCCTTCATTAAATAAATTTCTAGGTTCTACTTTCTTTTGAACCGGAGGCTCACCAAATTGAGCAAACGCATTTCCACTTAAACAAAGAGATGATAATAAAAGACTGGTAAGTAATATTTTATTCATAATGGTACTATTTAAAGCATTTTTTTGCTCTTCTAACTTAATATAAGATACGAAGAACGAAAATTTACTCAATTTCTTATTGCCTTAATTGAATAACATGTTATTTTCAGCACAAATTCGCAAAGAGAAGATTTATTTAACTAAACTGCATCCTATAGAATGAATTCACATACTACGTTTTACATATTCGGTCCAACAGCTACACTTCGCAGGATGTCTGACAAGATGTTCTCAGAATATCCACCTAAATTTTTATACTCACATCCACAAGCTGATCAGAAAGATAAGCTATATGTGGCGGTTTACGAAGAGTATGAGAAACAAATTAACTCTAGTGTTACATTAACGCTAATTTTAGAAACTACGGCTCAACACAATAAAGTTATTCTGAAAAAGACGGGTGGAAGAATGGGTTTTAGAGGAAGTTCGCTATCTGAAGAGCGCAATGTGGAAGCCAATATCATCTCATTTGTTCTTGATTTTGGAAAGCGTTTTGGGCTTACAGTTCAAGAAGAACAAGTTTCTGATCAAAAAGAAGAAGCTTAACCAACTCTAAATGTCTGCTACACCCACAACATGGACCGTTTTGTCTATGTTGGAATGGACCACCGAATATTTTGACAATAAAGGTGTTAAAAGCCCGAGGTTAAGTATAGAATGGCTGTTAGCTTTTGTATTACATAAAAAGCGACTAGACCTTTACTTATGTTTCGATCGCCCACTTACAAGCGAGGAATTACAAGAACTACGCCCATTAGTTAAACGTCGCTCTTTGCACGAGCCACTTCAATATATAGTTGGTGAGACCGATTTTTTCAATGTTGTAGTTAATGTGAATGAACATGTACTCATACCTAGGCAAGAGACTGAGCAGCTTGTTCAACGCATTCTTAATGACCACCCTCGCACTCTACCACTTAATGTTTTAGATATTGGAACAGGTTCAGGATGTATTCCAATTTCTCTTAAGGCAGAAAATTCTGAATGGAATATAACTGCTACCGATATTTCTAAAGATGCGCTAGCGCTGGCTACAGAAAATGCTGCCAGAAATAACACGGATATTACATTTCTACATCAAGATTTATTTAACCCTCAATTTGAGAATCCCAATACTCAATTTGATGTAATAATTTCGAACCCTCCATATATTCTTAAAGAGGAAGAAGAGGGACTAGATGATGAAGTAAAAAACTACGAGCCACACCTCGCACTTTTCTGCGAGAGTACCGAACATATCTTCACAGCACTTGAGAATTACTGCTCCAAATTCTTAGCTAAAGCTGGCAAAGCCTATTTCGAAATCCACGAACACGAAGGCGCTCAAACTGCACAAGTTTTTTCCACAAAAGGATGGGATGTAGAGATACTTAGCGATTATGATTTAAAAGAAAGATTTTTGGTTATAAGTAGATAACTCAAACTGCTAGTTCGGCATCAACAATGGGGTTTTTTACAAATTTAAAAATTGTGGAAAACTTGTGGAAAAATACTTATCCTAAATTCAAGCGGTACCGATTCCTTAATGATATGGTGTTAAGGCAATGTTAACAGAAGTCAAGTTCTTTTTTTAAACTTCTACATTTTATTTATAACTCATTGCCTAGCAACGATTTGAAATCTTTATAGCGATGTGGATAACTTTCAGTTATCAACACTAATGCCGTTTGACTTGTGATAAATAAATCGGCATTTTCAAATCAGATAAATGAATAATCAGTGCATTATCACTGTGGATAACTAGCTTTCTGGTGGTAACAGAAAGTTTTTAAAAGAATAGGTACCTGGAGGTATTGAAGAATTGAGAATGATATCGGCTGAAGCAGCTTGGAATGAGTGCTTAGAAATTATTAAAGACAATATTAGCTACCAGAAGTTTAAGTCGTGGTTTGAGCCAATCAAGCCTGTAAATCTCTCAGAAAATACTTTAACTGTTCAAGTGCCTAGCCAATTTTGGTACGAGTGGCTAGAAGAACATTATTACACCATGTTGCGCTCTACACTTGCCAAAGTTTTGGGCCCCGATGGGAAACTTGAGTACTCTATTGTTATGGAAAAATCTGAGCAATTCGAAAACAACCGTTCTATACGTTTGCCACAAAGACCAATGGCGCCAGTACAACCACAAGAAATGAGTGGTTTTCCTTATTACCCAGAACGCATCGAGAACCCATTTGTAATTCCTGGTATCCGCAAATCTAAAGTGGAGTCTAACCTTAACACCTCTTATGTTTTCGATCGCTATATAGAAGGTGACTGCAATCGTCTTGCTCGCTCAGCAGCTATGGCAATTGCTGACAATCCTGGTAACAACTCTTTTAATCCATTTTTTATTTACGGGCCAACTGGTTTAGGTAAAACTCACTTGGTTCAAAGTATTGGCAATAAGATTAAAGAGAAGTTTGGCGAAGAAAAATCTGTTCTCTATATATCTTCCGAAGCATTTACTAACGAGTTTGTTCACGCCATCCGAAATAACCGCGCCAGCGAATTTTCTATGTTCTATAGAAATATTGATGTGTTGATGGTTGATGATATCCAGTTTTTTAGCGGCAAAGAAAAAACTCAGGAAGAATTCTTCCATATTTTTAATGCGCTACACCAAGATGGCAAACAAATTATTTTAAGTAGCGACCGTGCACCAAAAGACGTTCCCGATATCCAAGAGCGTTTAATCTCACGTTTTGGGTGGGGCTTAAGTGCAGATCTTCAGATGCCAGAGTATGAAACTCGTTACGCTATCTTAGAACGTAAAGCTCAAGATAATGGCATCGAAATTCACCCTGAAATTATTGAGTTTATAGCTCATAATTTTAAATCGAACGTACGCGACTTAGAAGGCGCAATTATCAAACTTCTTGCACACGCCTCTTTACAGAATATTGACGAGATTGATCTTGCTATGGCAAAGCGTGCACTTAAAGACATGGTAAGAGAGTCTAACACTCAGCTTTCTATCGAGTCCATTCAAAATTATGTGTGCGACTATTTTGGAATAGACACCAATAAAGTGCGTGAAAAAACTCGGAAACAGGAAATTGTTGAAGCTCGACAGATTGCTATGTATTTCTCTAAGAAATTCACCAAGTCTAGTTTAAAAACTATTGGTCTACATTTTGGTGGTCGTGATCACTCTACCGTAATTCACGCTATTTCAACAGTTGAAGAACGCATGAGCACTAGTGTTAAACACAAACGCATGTTAGACGAACTACAGCAACGCATTGAAGTAGCAAGCCTTTAAGCCATGGACACGCTCACGCTTAAAAGTATGAGCTTCCATGCCCTACATGGGTATTTTGAGGAAGAAAAAGTAACTGGAAATGACTTTGAAGTCGATTTAGAATTTACTCTTTCGCTTTTGGAAGCCGCTATAAACGACGACCTCACCAAAACAATCGACTATTCTAAAGCAAGAGAGATTGTGACTTCGGTTATGAATGGCCCCTCTTTACATCTCATTGAAACACTTTGCTATAAAATAGGTGCCGAACTTTACAGCACTTTTTCTCCTCAGAATCTCCAGGTTAAAGTCAGGAAACTCAATCCTCCGATGGATGGAGAAACACTTTACTCAGAAGTTTGTATGCAATGGCCGAGGTAATAGTAGCGCTAGGTTCCAATCTAGACGCCCCCCTCCATCAACTAGTTCAAGCAAAACAGTTTTTGGAATCGATTTCTAAACAGGAAGTTATCGTTTCTTCCATTTATCAGTCTGAACCCGTTGGCCCAAGTGAGTCTGATTTCCTTAATGCTGTAGCGCTCATCACCACAGAGTTGAGTCCTACCGAACTACTCGAACAGCTAAAACTACAAGAGCAGCGACAAGGTCGCCCAACGCGATATCCAAAATGGACAGCTCGAACACTAGATCTCGACATAATTGCTTATAATCGCTTGGTCGTTGAAACAGATAGTCTTATCATTCCACATGCCAATTACACACAACGATTGTTTGTTCTTTTGCCTTTAAAGGATGTTTTCCAAAACTGGGAAGATCCAAAAACTGCGCAGCATATAGACAAGTTAATCGCATTGGCACCGGAAATCAGAATTTCAAAAACGAACTTAGACTGGTAGTTCATGTCCAATCAATTAGATTTTATTGCGATTGAAGGAGTGATTGGCGCGGGGAAAACCTCCCTTGCAAAATTACTAGCAGAACGTAAAAATGCCCGTATTGTATTAGAAGAATTTGAAGACAATCCCTTTCTACCAAAGTTTTATGAAGAAAGAGAGCGTTATGCATTTCAAACACAACTCGCATTTTTAGCTAGCCGATTCAAACAACAGCAAAACATGATGAACAAAGATCTGTTTCATCAGCTTACAATATCCGATTATATTTTCGACAAAGATCGAATTTTTGCTCGTTTGAACTTAGACGAAGACGAACTAGCATTGTACGATACCATCTACAATATTATGGCTGGCATTGCGCCCCAACCCGACTTAATTATATTTATACAAAGTTCGGTAGATCGCCTATTAGAAAACATAAATCAACGAGGACGTAGTTACGAGCGTCACATTACGCCAGATTACCTTAAAGAACTGAACGACGCTTACAACCATTTTTTCTACCACTATACACGGTCGCCACTAATAACTATAAACGCTACCGAAATAGACTTTGTGAACAATCCTGATCATTTAGCGTACATAGAACGGCAAATTTTTGAAATGCCCCTTCATTCTAATACGCACATTCACATAGCACCTTAAGACCATGCTTAAAATTCTATTTTTTATGGCTCTTTTTTATCTAGGAGGAAGATATATCTCTCGATTGTTCTTACCTTCCAGAAGTAAAAAAAGTCAATTCAATCCCTTTCAAGGGGTAAACAACTCTAGGAACCGGAAAAAGGATTTCAACCAGATTGAAGAAGCTGAATACGAAGACCTGACCGATAAAGACAACTAACACTATGAATTTCGAAGAGAAACTAAATCACGGCTTTGAGCTACTTCAAGATAAAGATATAGACCACGCCTTAGATATAGCTCGCGAGCTACAAAAAGAAAATGACAAATCTCCCGAGGCGTTTTATTTAGAAGCTTTAATTATGCAACAGCTCAACCAATATGATTTGAGCATGCAAAATATCACCAAAGCCCTTGCTTTAGATGCTGAAAATGCTGCTTACTACAATCTTCGTGGAAGCATTTATATGCAAAAAGAAGAACTTGAAAGTGCTGAAGCTGATTTCAACAAAGCTGTAGAGTTAACCGATTCTTCCTCTGCACATCGTAATATTGTGATGCTAATGTTGATGACCGATCGTGGCCCACAAGCCATTCCTTACTTAATCGGTCGTATTAAGAAAGATCCTCGCGATGCTGAGAATTGGATTTTAATGGGCGACATGATTAAACGTGGCGGACAAGCAGATAAAGCTCGCACTTATTATGAGCAAGCATTAAACATTGATCCTGAAAACGATTACGCTCGCCGCCAGTTAGAAGAATAATTGGTGTTACACGCTGAACTTAAAACTTTAAGTGTTCCGAAATCGTCTTAGTTCTGATTTCGCCTACGCTTGAAGAAGCCTGTTTTTTTTGACAGATTCTAGCACAAACCCGCCTTGTTAAAACTTGGTGGGTTTTTTGTTTTATAGCATTGAACTTTGAAGTATAAAAACGGTATATTTGACGCCTGCAACTGCTCACGTGGCGGAATTGGTAGACGCGCACGCTTGAGGGGCGTGTGACCTAACGGTTGTGCTGGTTCGACTCCAGTCGTGAGCACCTTAAAAGCCTGTTTCTTATTGAGACAGGCTTTTTTTATATCGCGCCTTTAAGCAAATAAGGCGTTTTTTCCTTCCACATTATTGGTTTACCCGTTACTGCTTGTTATTAAGAATTGATTGTCTATATTTAGACCAATGGGCAGGGAAGTCTTTACAATTTGTGGATTTTATCAGGACTAAAATGAGCAAATTAGTTTGGATAACATCTTTAAAGACGTCCTTTCGAATTTTATCGGGACTAAACAGCAAAATCCTTGTTCGAATAATATAATGTTATACACACTTATGAAATACCGGCTAATCATATCGCTTTTTGTTTTTGGAAGTTGTGCTTCTACTTCTCGCCCAATGGTTGAACCAACTTCTTATTCAAAACCAGATTTTAATGGTGTTGTAGATTCTTATATAACTACAGATTTAGAAGCTCAAGCTCCCGACCCAAATGTTATTCTAGTCAATCCAAGTGAATCTGGTTTTGAAGGGCCAAAATTCATTCAACCTTTATTACAGCAATCAACCGTCAAAAAAGTTCTTAGCGGATTCACTTGTCCAGTTCGAGGAAAGGTAGCAGTTGCCGTAATTTTGGATTCTGATGGAACTGTAAAAGCTCCACAACTTCGAAGAGGTATTCATGAGCAATGTGATCAAAAAGCAATTCAAGCGGTCAAAGAAGCTTATGTTTATCCAGCAAAATATAATGGCAAAGCTGTTGCTATGGTTTTAACTTTCCCTATAGAATTCAAATAGTTAACCGTGTGTATAACAAGCGTTTTAAGTCGGACTCGGGTATTGGCTCCGCAAATTATAATTTTCAGGTAACTGATTAATTCTGTTACTTTCACAAAAACCGAAAACCCTTCGCCGCTTAAACGCGGGGCCGTTATGTGTAAATACATCATCCAGTGAAAAGTTTAAAAACTATATCATTTTGCATATTTGCTCTGCTACTGTCTTCATGCCAAAGTGATACATTTTATAAAGCAGAAAAATCATTCAACCCTTCTAACTTTTCACAGATAATTTCCCCAGTAGATATTTTTAATGAGCAAGGTTTTCATTGGGAAAAAGATGGAAACATTGTATCAATTTCTGACAGTTCTAGATCACATTCGGTTGAATTAAAATATTCTGCATTAATTAGATTTGTTGATGAGAAATACATTGGGCTGGTATCAGGTTTACGAACTTTCGATGCTGGTTGGCAATACTTAATACGTCCAACATTCTCAGACCTTTTTGTCCTCAATAAAGATGATTTATCAATAATCTTAGAAAAAAGAGTGTATGATCGTGTTAGCGATATGAGAATTATCGATGATCGACTTTATTTCAAGCATGGGAAGTATCCAAATTTCAAATACGGTTATTTCACTTTCTCAGAAAATTAATAACGCTAAATTTACACATAACAAGCGTTTCAAGTCGGACGCAGACGGGGTTTTGCCAAGTTTGTTCTAATTCCAGAATTTCGTTACTTCAAAAGAAAACAAAAACTCTGCGCCCATTAAACGCGGGGTCGTTAGGTGGCTAATCTAGAACAGATTATGAAAAAATAGAAAATGGATTTTACAATACTTACAAAATCTTGGGAAAACATCTCAAAACATAATGAAATTCATCCCAGTGCAAGCAAGGTTGAAATTTCAGTAGTGGAGGAAATCCTTAAAATCAGACTTCCTGATAGCTTTCAAGCTCTTTTTAATTATAGTAATGGACTTTCAATTCTTGAAGGTAATCTTAACGTGGTTCCCTTAAAGTCTGGTGATTATTTTAATCTTGTAACAATGACTAGCCAATTGAGAGAATGGGGAAAAGTAATACCAGAAGAAATTTTAGCCTTCGGAGATAATGGTTCGGATAGTACTTTCGGTGTTTGGTTATAAAAAAATTCTTTGTGGGATTCCCCAATAATTGAAATTGGTGCAATATACGATTCTCACTGTTTGGCAATTGCTGGAACTTCGTTATTTAATTTTTTACTAGGTTGGACTGCCTATTATTCACTTTTATTAGAAGTAAATTCTAAAGCCTTAGATATTATTCAACTTCCTAGTGAACTACGTTTTAAAGCACATGAAATGGAAGACGAACATTTTGAAGCAATTCGAAAATGGGCAGATCCTAATCTCCCAATATTTAATCCCGATCCTTATGAACAAAAATATGATGTATCACAGGTTAGAGAAATACTTGCTCGTTCTGCCACCTAACAAGCGTTTCAAGTCAGACGCATGCGGAGTTAAATCAAGTAATTGTGCGCAATGGAATTAATCAGTTACTTCAACAAAAACTTAATCTCTGCGTCCATTAAACGCGGGGTCGTTATACTGCATTAAATCATAAATTTAAGTTAAATGAGTGAAGAGGAACTTGTTCTCGAAATTAGAAAGGTTGGATACCATATTGATTCAGTTTACGACTTAGTAAATAATACTCCTCATCCTTTTTTAGAGAGAAAATTTACAGGGTCATATCCATTAGCTTATCCAATTCTCATTAAACATTTGAATAAACCTTACCCTCCACTAATAAAAGAAGGAATTGTAAGGGCTTTAGCAGTTAAGGACGCTTCGAAAGTTGCTAAGCAGCCATTACTTGAGGAATTTTATAAAGACAACAACAAGTTTGTAAAGTGGGCTATAGCTAATACTTTGAAATGTTACATGGGAAAAGCAGAACGAGATAAATACCCAGAAATTGATCAAGCATTTAACAATATCAATGCAGTATAACAAGCGTTAGGTGTCAATAAAATGAGACATGAACTAAAATTGAAAGCACTAACAATAGCTTATGCACTTTTGCTATCTATTCTATTTCCATGTTTGGTTCAAGCTCAAACGGAAACATGGTGGTTGAATGCTACATTTGAACCATTAGGTAATACAATTAACGGGCTATCCGTTTCCCAAATTGATACTAATTGGAGTAATGCAACGGTTCTCACAATGGAAATGATGCCAGAAGAATCAAAGGAAGATTTTAATCAAGATGAAATAGATTACAACTTTTCAATTGAACATGATTTTAATAATGATGGTCAGATGGATTTGGCTCAAGTTGGTGTATTTCGGAACACTCAAAATGAGTCTGGAATATTTCTTTTAATCCTAACAGAAAGTTTAAATGGATATGAAGTTGCCTTTCTGTCGCAGACTATTACCGAACCTGGTTTTTCTGTGATTTGGATTTATGACGAAAATAAATTGAATGTCAATAATTGTTTCGATTGCGGTCACTACTCCACTCTAGAATGGAAAGGTGATCACTATGGATGGGTTAAATATGAAATTGATCCGTATGAATAATTACTTACACCCAACAAGCGTTTTAAACGGAATCGGTTAGGGTTCGGAACTTTAATAATAATAACTCGGCTCGCCGCTTATACGCAGGGTCGTTAACTGAATATTCTCCAAAAGATGAATAAAATAATTTTTAGAATGGGAATTTCTTTGGCAGTCTTATTCATCCTTAGCATCTTATATATAAGAAGCGGAACCACTTATTATTCAAATGTAGGATTTGGTGGTACTCAAATTACTTTTCGAATAGGATCATTTTATTACGATTATTACAGTGACGTTGGACTATTAGGACGAGCAATAGGCTTTACAAATAAGAAAAATGGCGAGATTTCGCTTTCTCCAATATCTTTTCTTTCATCTGGAAGTGATTCTATTGCAATGTTTACTGAATCTCTAATTGAAATAGAATGTGGAGAACGTCATTACCTTGTTACTAGAAATGAGTTAGTTAACTTAAAGAGTTATCTTGAAACATCTAGTGATGCTATTCGAGATGAAATAGGCCAACCTTTTTATATTAGACAAGGAGATGAAACTAAAAAATTGGGACAATGCTCATATTAAAAAACCTGCTAACAAGCATCACAAGTGGAAACGTTAGACTGCTATTTTATACAAATATTTAATTTCAGCAAATGGAGAAAAGTAATTTAGTATTAGAAATTGTTAGGGTTCAAAATAATGAAGCTCAGTATATAAGAGGTAAAATTCTGAACAGATAACAAGTTTTTCGAAACGAGGATACATTAAATTTACACTTTCATCTTTAGTAAAAATTTTTCTTCCTTTACTTTATCCACCGCCCTTCAACATCATCTCCATCTCCTCAACCGATACCTTTGGGTTTGCCCCACTTTTAGAAGCTACAATTGCTCCCATTGCGCTAGCGTGATCTATAGCATCCTGAGCATCAACAACTTCTAAAATTTTGCTCACAACTATGGCCAAAAATGAATCACCCGAACCAACCGTATCCGCAACAGTTACAGAGTATCCATTGTTGTATACCATCTCGTTATTGTGAAGAAGAATTGCACCTTCAGCACCTCTTGTTACGCAAATACGGGGCGTATTCGTTTCCTTAGATATGTATCTCATACACTCTTCTAGGCTGGCTTCATTCTGTCCAAAATCTTTACAAATTCCTAAGAGCTCATCATCATTAAACTTTATGAAATCTGCATAGCCCATCAATTTTTTCAGAGTTTCCATATTATAGTGAGGCGGACGTAGATTGATATCTAATACTTTGAATGGAGCATATTTCAACAACTCAAATAGGGTTTCTCTCGACACCTGATTACGAGCTACTAAGCTACCATAGATAAACGCATCCGAATTTTTCACTATTTCGATATCTCTGTTCAAAAGATGGATAGCATCCCACGCGCATGGAAATTTAATTCTGTATGTCGCCGAGCCTTTTTCATCGAGATTAACAATTACTTTACTCGTCTCTAGTTCATTGTTAACCTGAATATGATCTATACTGGCTGAATAACTAGTTATTTTTTCTAGAATCTCTTTACCAGGGGCATCGTTACCAACAGCGCTGATTACCTTAACCTGATTTCCCACCGATTGAGCCCGAAGAGCTACATTTAACGGGGCGCCACCCAGTTTTTTACCACTGGGTAGCATATCCCACAATACCTCGCCAAAACATACTATGTTTTTCATTGTTCTAAGATATTTTAGAATTGAGTTCTTTAACGCATTCTTTAACTTTTTTGCTTCTTAGCATCTCCAACGATGAAACATAGGCATTTACAAAAGTTTGGTTTTTCGCCAAGTCTCCAAATATAGATTCAATCTCTAAAAACCGAGTTGGATTTTCATGTGAAAGAGCTACAGCACGAATAAGCTCGTTGCTCATTGCATCTTCAATTTTATAGGTATTTCCCTCTTCATCAACACCATCGTTATATTTACACCAAGCGGCTACTATAAATGCCGAACGATTAAAATCACCACCGGCTTTTAATTGTGCCTTGATGGTTGGTAGCAAGAAAATTGGGAATTTAGCTGAACTTTCTAGACAAATACGAGCTACTAAATCTTTGATATAAATATTCTGGAATCGTTCAATAAGGCTATTCTTATACGCGTCCAAATCTATATCTCCCAAGTCTGATAGAATAGGAGTTACTTCTTCGTCCATGAATGCACGTAAGAAAATATTGAAATCTTCATCATGTGCTACTTCATCAATTGTTTTGTAGCCATGTAAAGCACCCAGCATACCTAACACAGTATGACCAGCATTCAACAACCTGAGCTTCATGTTCTCGAACGGCACTACGCTTTCTACAAACTGAGCTCCTACCTTTTCCCACTCAGGTCTGCCTGCAATAAAATCATCCTCAATTACCCATTGAATAAATGGCTCGCATACCACTGGCCACTGGTCTTCAAGTAAGAACTCCTCTTGTAGCTTTTCAATGTCGCTTGCTACTGTTACTGGCGTAATTCTGTCAACCATTGCATTAGGAAACGATACGTTCTCCTTAATCCAAGAAACTAATTCTGGTTCTGCTTTTTCTACATAATTCAGTAGCGAACGTTTAGCAACATCTCCATTTCCCTGAATATTATCGCAGGACTGAATGGTGCATCCTCCAATACCTCTTTTCATACGTAGTTTCAAAGCCTGTGCTAAATATCCGAACACGGTTTTAGCAGACAATGGATTTTTCATATCCTCCACAATTACCGGGTTACTAAAATCAAATTCCCCAGTACCTTCATTAAGGTTATACCCGCCTTCAGTAATTGTTAGGGAAATAATTTTAATATCTGGATGAGCCATTTTCTCTATAACAGCAATCGGATTTTCTGGAGCAAAGATATACTCCACAATCGAGCCGATTACCCTTGCGCTTAACGAGCCATCTAGCTCTTTGGTAACCAATGTGTACAGGCCATCCTGATCTTTCAAGATATTATAAATGCGACGGTCATAATCTAGTAGACCTATCCCGCAAATTCCGCAATCTAACACGCCATACCGTTCCATAAGTTCATTTGTATAAAATGCCTCATGAGACCGGTGAAAGTTCCCAACTCCAATATGTACTATGGATGTTTTTACTTCATCACGGTTATAAGAAGGTACTTTTACGTTTGGTGACAATGCACCCAAATTTTCTTGATTTAATGCTACTGTTGTGTTCATAATTCAAACCTTTCCGCGGCCTCAATCGACCGCTATTTTTTGGTTTATGTGGTGAAAAAATGGTTATCTGTTACTTATTTCTGGAGTTACTCTCAATGCTTTTTCTCTGCGTAATCGCCAATAGGCAAAAACAAAGTAACCTATGGTGCAGTAAAAAGAATACTTGTGAAGTAACGCTTTATTCGCTTCATAGACAGTTATATTTGGACTTCCTAAGAAAGTATTTAACGCAAGCACTGCAATTATTACCAAACAAGTAATTGCAAGATAATTAAGAATCCTAGAAGGTAATCTAGTGTCTTTTACTTTTACTTGATCATACTGTGCGAGTTCACTCTGATATTCTTTGATGTCTGTCTGCAATTGCACTTCTTCTTTAATTTCTTCGGTATAGTCATCTGCTGCCCCACTCATTTTTGCGAGAACGATATATACAATTACAGAAGCAAACCAAGATGGAATAAATAGATAATAAAACGACATGAGGTTTATAGCATTTAAACCAAAACCTACACCTAGTCCTACGCCCCAAGCAATAATTGCAGATTTACTGGTAACGAGGTTTTTATAGTAAGCCCAATAACGAGTAAGTCCGATTTTAGGGAATATGAAATGTTCTGCAAATACAATTCCACCCACTGGCACTACAATTAACCCTGCATAAGTAAGCATCGGCAACATTTTTGAGAATACAAATGGGAAACAAGCAATAATTACCGTAAAAACTCCTACCACTAAAGTAGTTTTTCTTCTAGAATGATTTTTGAAAATAGCCTGTGCAGCGAGTCCTGCTCGGTATAAATTTGCGTTTGCGGTGGTCCATCCTGCTACAATCACAATTACAAAACCAGAAGCTCCCAAAGCATAAAATGCTACATCTCCTGGATCCAAAGCTGACACAGATTGATTTAACAACACTGCAGCTCCAGCTCCCATAATTCCTGCTGCAATCCACGCTATGTAATGACCAAACAGCATACCAAAACTGGAATATAGACCGTAGCTAGCTTTTTTAGCGTATCGTAATAATGCCATGTCTATCAACCCAACGTGGGTTATAGTATTGGCGGCCCAAGCAAAACCAATTACTTCCAAAAGACCTATTCCTGATTCTCCAGAATCGGTTACTCCTTTCCATATTGACTGATCTCCGATATACAGAAACTCACTAAAACTTGAAATAGTAGTTGAACCTAATACGGAATAGGCCAATAATGGAAGCAGCGCAAACGCCCCTGTTACAAAAAGAGTAAATAGCCATGGGGCACAAATTGTAGAAAAATCTGCCACGGTATTAAAACCATAGATTGCCACCACTACTACTATAAAACCTACTGCTACTACTATCAACAAAAAACCAATATTGGTGGAGTACCAATTAAGCTGAGCCGGAATGTTAAAAAGAAAACGCACCGCCGATGATGAAACCGTAATCATTGCTGCCGAAATCACAGTGAAAATTATAGCATTTGCCCAATTATAAAGATTGGTCATCGAATTTCCTGCAATCTTATTCAGATATGTATACAGGCTCAATCGAGTTTGTACGGCAATTGGAGAGGTGAGGAAAGTCCAGCTTAATACAGCCAATATGTTTCCGATAAGAAGTCCGAGTAATATATCATGGGTTCCTGCACCTAATGATACAAAGGTTGCTCCGATAACAAATTCGGTTGCTGCAACATGTTCGCCAGCATACAAACCAGCAAAATGCTTACCCCCATGAAGTTTGTGCTCTGCAATTGGTAACTGCTCTTCATCGAGTTGGTTGAATTTATTGATTAGTTCTTCTTTCATGACGGTATGCTAAAGAATTAAAATTAGAATAATGAAATAGCCATTTGTAGGACTCCGATATTTGACTCCGGATTCCAAAAGACTGTTGCAGAAACGGGAAATTCTTGATTTAGCAATTCCACATCATAACTTAGAGTCAGTCCCGTATTTACTATGCTTGGTTTATTACTATAAAATGTCTTTTCTGTGGCAAAAGAAAAAGCGCTTCCAGCAAATACACTAAATTGCACATCTTTGCCGGTTAAAAAGCGATATCTAACCTCGGCATAATTGGAATAGGAATCGGTTACATCTCCCTGATTATTAATCTCATAATCACCGCCATTACCGAATAGAATTGTAGACCAGAAGAGTGTTAGAGGGATTTTATCAGGTAGGTTATACTCTAATACAACATCAACAAAGTTAGGCGATGTATACTTGTCGTAACTAAAAATATCTGGGGTTTCAGAATCACTGTAGTTGTTATGACTAATTAACGACACAGTAAAGTCATTCGTAACTGAATAATTCATATAGTATGAAAATTCACGGTAGGAACCGTTGCTACTAGCACCGCCCCATAATCCTCCAACAAACTTTTCATTATTTGAAGTGTACTGAATACTAGAGCCTAGCATAAAACCTGGAGTAACTACAAACCCATGCCATGTATGCATGTTTTGAAGATTTAGCCCAAGATCAAAATTCTCAGCTAACGAACTATCATCCTGCGCAAAAACAGAGTTCGGAGTTAAAACTGTCCCAATTAACATTATCCCAAACAGTAATAGTCTTGTTTTAAAACGTATTAAACAACATTGCTTGGAAGTAAACATCAATGACCTATAACATTCGTGCTTGCGTTGCTTTTCCATTCGGTTCCAAATTTCGTGAGCATTTACCTTTTTATTTAAAACGTATTAAATACGTTTATTATAAATCTACTTAATTCTGATTAATAAAACCAAAATTTATTTTCATCTTAAAAGGATGACACAAATTAAATAACTGTTTTATATTATATTATAATAATAAAATATTAATCAGCACGGATTGCAAACCCAGCCAAAATTCAAGAAGAGCATTTTAATTATTTTATATACGTATATTTTACGTATATAAAGGAGCACTTAACATTACTAACCAATGGGATTTAATAAAAATCGTTACTACCTTGCTTATTCAGAATAAATCAACTATTAAACGTTCAGGTCACGCTTCTATGGATTTTCGGAAAATTCCAAATATCTACATCAACTGTGTGGTTTTTGGATTGTTAGAAAGCGGAGTGAATGTGCTTCTTTCAAAACGAGAATTGCACATGTATGACAAAAAGTATTCTGACATCAATGATTGGGTTCTTTTAGGCGATTTAGTTCTAAAAAGCGAGCAGCTCGACGAGTCGGCCGATAGAGTATTCCGAGATTACACAACCCTTAGCAATGTGTATAAGAAACAATTTCGCACATTTGGCAACCCAGAACGAGTAAAAGATGAGAAGGATTTGTTGTGGTTAAAAAGTAAAGGAATAGACACACGGATATTCTCTGTTATCTACTACTTCCTCATTCCCAGCTCAAAAATCAAAGTAACCGATAGCGAAATGCGTTGGTTTCCCATCGACCAACTCCCTCAACTAGGCTTTGACCATGAGCTAGTCATCAAACGATCTTTCGACGATCTTCAGAGAAAAGTACTTAATGAGCCAGCTATCTTTGAGTTTTTGGAAGACAAGTTTACCCTCAACGAATTGCACTTTGCCTACGAATCGGTTCTTGGAATAGAAATTGATAATCGAAATTTCAGAAAAAAGGCTTTGAATAAGACCTATATCATTTCTCTTGATGAGAAAAAGGTGACTGGAAACTCAAAAAAACCATCGAACCTTTACATGTTCAGCAAAGATATTTATGACAAAATCGCCCCTCAGAATCATATCATAAATATTTAGATTGTTGCTTTCTGTGTATTAATGCAGTTTCAAGCTGTATGAAGGTATATGACTCCCCAATTTGTTATAATTTCAAAATTTCGTTACTTCAAGAAATCTGCAGCCCTTAAATCATTAAAGCTAGTGTTTAATATCTAATGAATAAGCCAAAAATATTTCTACGTGTCAGTTCACTGATACTATCAGTTTATGCTATTTCCTTTCTTATTTACCCTGAACTCTTAGGTGAACTTGTTGGCTTTAAACATCACAGCCCAAATACACTAGTTGAAGTGACCGCTTTTTATGGCGGACTTGAGTTAGGCTT
>JBLWXP010000014.1:0-40932 GCA_048267405.1 Balneola sp.
ACTAAAGATCTTATAAACAACCATGCCAATAGACGGTGTAAGGTCACCTGCTTTATCGAATATATATACAGAACGTATACTCTACGGTGGGATCAGTATGTGCCCTTGACATTTTCCTTTTTAAAGATGTTAGTACGCTATTACATTTGAGTTTGTAGTTTCGATTTTTCACGAAATTTATACCCAATTGAAAAAATAAACCCCAAAATAATATGTCCTACAATACTCAGTACAAATGTAACAATCGGGCCTAAGCCATATTCATCATGTCCATAATCAATGAGGTTAGTAGAAAGTATTATAAAGGAGTAAACAGTAATGACTAAGAAATTGATACCAGCAAACTTCCAAAAATGCTTCCAATTATGAAGGAAGAACAAACTGAGCAACCATAATATTGGGCTAAATAAAATGATATAAGCTAGATAATAGGGCATTATTTTGATAAAAATTTGAAGGCGTACTAACATAATATTATCCGAACGACGGTTTATTAGGGCGAATGGGAATAAACCCTGTTCAGCGCCCGTAGAATCATCTTTTCGGTTTATTTGGGACATTATGCGAACAAGAGTTCGGATAAGCTGTTCGTGTAAAATCCAAAGAAATTGTACGAACTTCCTCGCCCATTGGTCTCAATATAAAAAATCAAAGCGTATAAACAAGTGGTAAAGGATAAGTCAAGCTTCTAGGTAACTTCTAACACTTCGCTTTAACTTCAGAAGTGAGTAGCAGCATCAACCAACAAAAATGAACTTCATTACTATTTAAACTTAGAAATGAAGGGGGGAGATTGTGGTTTTCCAGAGTTTAAATAAGACTATTGAATACTTAGATACTTCAAAATTCTCGCCTATTCTATACAAACCAGATAAAATTTAGATAATTCTTTACAATTTTGAATAAAAATTGATTGAATTAATAGCTGCTAACGGAATCATTGAATACAATTTGATAGCTAGATAGAAGGTTAAAATGGTCTTTAAATACCATTGAAGTTATACTTTCTTAAAAATTAAATTTTTGTTATTAATCCAAACTGCAATAAAGTAATGGAAATTCAATTCTACCTACATATTTATGGACTTTCTACGCTATGTGATGCACGAACGAAAGTATTAAACGGATACACATTTTATTAAAAGTGGACTTTAAGACTATTTAAAGTCTGATTGTGGCGTTGTTATTGGTGTAGAGGTTTAAGTAAAAGCCACAAAATATTAGCAAAATGGTAATGATTTGCAGTCTACTTCTAGTGGAACTTTTTAAATGAGCAAAAGGCCAGAGTAATAACGAATTATGAGTTCATTACTATTTAAACTTAGATATGAAGAGGGGAGATATTACATCCTAGAACTTAAATCGGTCTTTTTAAGTCATTTTCGATCAGTTTTGGAAACATAATTCTTTAAAACTCCAAATAACTCCAAATAACTCCAAATAACTCCAAATAACTCCAAATAACTCCAAATAACTCCAAATAACTCCGAATAACTCCGAATAACTCCGAATAACTCCAAATAACTCCGTTTAATTCTGAATACGTATTTAAAGGGTATTCAAGTTATTTTTGTACTAAGCCTTAATAGCTTTATAACAGGTTAACTTGGTCTTTAAATGCCAATGTAGTTGTATGATCATAGTACCGCGAAGTAACATCTGTGGATGAGTGGCCTAAAATCTTACTTACAGCGTATATATTTCCATTTTTTTCTAGTATATGTGTAGCGAACGAATGTCTAAGGCTGTGAAAGGTCAGTTCTTTTGGTAGTTCTAATTGTAGTTTGATTGCACTTAGCCTGTCTTGAATGGATCTTGACTTATATTGTCCAGGTTCTTTTTCTTTCATTAGTACAAAGCAATCCTCAATGGTCTTACCACTATACCAATCAGGATTATCCCTCATTCGCTTTCTCAATTGTAACCGCAAAATATAAAGTATATTCAGTGCACGATTGCTTAAGGGGATCGTTCGATCCTTATTTGACTTGGTAATGCATGCAGGAATAACAATTGCAGCTTGGTCTAGGTTAATCATGCTCCATGTAATGTGTGTAGCTTCACCAATTCGCATTCCTGTGAAATAGGCTAATTGAAGAGCGAGGCCAAACATTGAGTCTTTCGTTTCGTTAAAGAGCCTTTCTAATTGACCTCTCTTGAATTCAGGACGTTTTCCTCTAACATCGAATAAAAAGTCCTGCCCTCTGAATGGGCTTTTTTGCAAATAGTCATTCTTTTCAGCCCAGCCAAACCCAGCTTTAATGGATCTCATTTCTATATTGATGGTTGTTTTCTTACGACCTTCGCTAAGGCGTTGGAGTTTATACTCTTGAATATCTGAACGCTTATACTCGCCAATGGCTCTATCTCCGCATATTCGTAGGAAATTGCCCAATGCATTTGCGTAAACAGGATAGCTATTTTTGGCTAGATTATGTTCTAGATGTTTAAAATACTTGCTCTCTAGGTACTTAGAAAGAAGAAGACGTTCCTCAACAGGGATGGTAGCTTGCTTGATTTCATCGACGAGCATAGTTACCGCCATTTTATGAGCCTTGTCTAGGGCCTCTTTCTTTATTTTGGCTGAACACTTGGCCGGATAGGATATACCTGTAGATAGGTTTCTTGTCTTACCTTTCTTATCAGTATAGCGTACGTAGAAAATATATTTCTTATTTCGTTTGAACGGATAAATTTTGAAGTCCATGGGTCTCACAGTTATATTAAAATTAAGTGTGAGGGTAAGCTCCAAAATTTGGGAAAAAGGGTTCTCGCCAGATAAAATATTTATCTGGCGAAGTACGATATAAGCGAGTTATTTAGTAACTATTTGGTAACTCATTATGCAAAAAGTGGGCTCTATGCGCTTTAAACGAAGGGTCTCAAGGAGTTTGAGTCGTGCGCGTCTACCAGTTCCGCCACTTTGGCTTCTTTGAAGGTCACAAAGATAAGGTATGCTCGTATTAAATCACAAAGAACAAACCATAAATTATTAAAAAAATATTAGCGTGTTTTAAATTAGCTATTGTAGCCATTTGGATTATTGGATTGCCAACGCCATCCATCTTCACACATTTCATCAATGCCACGGGTTGCTGTCCAACCGAGTTCATTTTTAGCTTTGTCTGGTTTAGCATAACAAGACGCTACATCACCGGGGCGACGTGGAGCAATGCGGTAGGGCACTGGTTTTTGTGAGGCTTCTTCAAAAGCCTTAACCATATCTAGAACACTAGAGCCATTTCCTGTTCCTAAATTATAAATCACTAAACCAGGATTGGTTTGAAGTTTTTCAAGAGCTTTTAAATGTCCAAGTGCTAAATCTACTACGTGAATGTAATCACGAACACCAGTTCCATCGTGAGTTGGGTAATCATCACCAAAAATAGCAAGCTCTTTAAGTTTCCCAACGGCCACTTGTGATATATAAGGAAGTAGGTTGTTTGGAATGTCGTTTGGATCTTCACCAATTAGTCCACTTTTATGAGCGCCAGCAGGATTAAAGTAACGGAGAAGGGCGATGTTCCATGAATCATCAGCAACATGGAAATCTTTTAGAATGTATTCAATAAATAACTTGGTGCGACCGTAAGGGTTAGTTGCAGAAAGAGGAAAGTCTTCGGTAATTGGCACAGTTGCAGGGTCGCCATAAACAGTTGCAGAAGAACTGAAAACCAGGTTCTTTACGCCATGCTTTTGCATCAATTCACACAAAATAAGTGTGCTGTCTATGTTATTCTGATAATACTTTAAAGGCTGCTGAACAGATTCACCCACAGCTTTATAACCGGCAAAATGAATAACAGAATCAATATTGTGTGCTAGAAAAACATCTTCAACTCGATTTTTGTCGAGTAAGTCAAAGTTATAAAAGGAAACTGATTTTCCCGTTATTTTTGCCACACGGTGTAAAGATTCTTCGCTACTATTCGAAAGGTTATCTATTACAACTACGTCGTGGCCAGTTTCAAGAAGTTCAAGTACGGTGTGGCTTCCAATATATCCTGCGCCACCAGTTACTAATACAGTCATAAGTATGGGGATGTTTTTCTTTAATGTGGTAATTTTATTGCTGAGTTGAAACCAAAATGGATAAAAAAGTGTGCCTATTTAAATGAAGCTTCAACAAATTCAAAAAGACAACATAACTAGGCTAGTAGTACGAGTAAACACTTAGGAAATCTAATCCATCTTTTACCAATCAAAAGCTGATGTCTTAATCTAAAGTCGTACGGCTATGGTCTAATATCAGCTGCTAGCAACAATTTCGTGGAGTTCTTTAAGTACTTGGCTACATATATCATCCATTTTGACAATAGAAGCTGCTAAGTCTTCATCGGGCTTGATATCCCAAATTAAGGTTTTAGCAAATTCATACTCATCAATAATGAGTTGTAAACCTAGCATCTGTGCAACAGGTTTAATTTTATGGCCAGCTTTTCGGAAATTAACTTCATCTCTTTCGGCAAGAAAAGAGGCATAGTTTTTATGAAATTCATCAAAGGACAAAACGGCCGCTTCAGCGAATTCCTTGATGTATTTTTTCTCTCCATAAAGCATCTCTATTAAAGAGGAGAAGTCGACTAGTTTATCGGAATTACTCAAAAGTTCCACCTTTTAGTTGTTTGCAGGTTCGGTAACAAAATGAGGAGAGGCCTTGCCAAACTCATCAACATGTACAAATACAATCTCATCAATAGTAATAATCGTTTTCTTTTCGAATTTAGTTCGCACTATACATTTAACTGTAATAGAAGTGCGGCCAAAGCGAACTGTTTCCATTCCAATTTCAATAACCTCGCCAAGTGGAGCCGAATTAACAAAATTAATTTCAGACATATACTTAGTTACAATATTACCTTTTCCTAACTGGCAAAGCACAAATATTGCGGCTTCCTCATCAATCCAACTCAACACAGCACCGCCAAAAAGCGTACCATGTGCGTTCAAATCTTGGGGTTTGATAAGTTTTCTACTATGAAAATTCATTATCTATATAACTTTTTTATAGAATGTACGATTAAAATTTATTCTTAAACATTAAGGTTTAACATCGAACATATTAATTTCATTTTTCACCTTAATTTTTGATTGTATTAGAAATTTATAAAAAAAAGAATATTACTAGCTTCTAAGTTTTTGGAAGTATACAATTCAGAGACATTAGATGAAATTAAGTTTTTTGCTATGTAACATTGCTCAATAGGGTTTCTCTCTATAGATACTAAATTTAAATATAGGCTCATTATCAAGCTTTCGCTATGAAGATTATCGCATTAACAAATCAAAAAGGAGGAGTGGGTAAAACAACTTCTACTATTAATTTGGGCGCAGGACTTGCCAAATTAGGCAAAAAAGTTCTACTCATTGATTTAGACCCTCAAGCCAATCTTACGTATTCTCTAAAAATGCATTCTAATAGAATGGAAAAAACCATTTATCATGGATTGAAGGGAGAGGCATCGTTAAAAGAAATTCTGATTAAACATAATGGATTCGATTTTATACCTTCATCATTAGAGCTTTCTGGGGCAGAAATGGAACTTGCTAACGAGCCAGCTCGCGAAGGTTTACTCAAAAATTTGTTAACACAGCTCAAAGCTGACGAGTACGATTATGTGCTAATTGATTGCCCACCAAACCTAGGTTTACTTACACTTAATGCTTTCACTGCTGTTACAGAGATTTTCATCGTTCTTCAATCAGAATATCTTGCATTACATGGTTTATCTAAGTTACTCGATTTGATTCGCATTGTTCAGCAGCGTTTGAATAAGAAGCTTGAAGTAGGTGGTATTATTTGCACGATGTACGACAATAGAAAGAACTTAAATAAAGAAGTAGTTGGGCATATAAAAGATTATTTCGGAAAGAAAGTATTTAAAACAATTATTCGCGATAATGTTGCGCTGGCTGAAGCTCCCAGTCATCATAAAACAATATTTGAATACGATGGTGGTAGCGCAGGAGCTCAAGATTATTTTGCGTTGGCAAAGGAAATTAAAAACGGTCATTAAGAATGTCCAAGAAACCAAGTCTGGGTCATAATCCTTTAGATCAGAACTTAAGGAATCATGGTTCATTTGATTTTATAAAAGATACAGCTCCCAAAAAGGAGAAGTCTAAGAAAGCGAAGGGAAAGACTGTATCCAAAAAAGTAGTAAGCTACTATCTTGAAGAAGACGTGATTGACAAGATAAAAACAATTGCTAAAACGGAAGAAAAATCATTTTCTGCCTTAGCTAACGAACTTTTGAACGCCTCTATCGATAAGAAAGAAACTGACTGACCGCATTAGGGTTTTCGGCGCTTCATTTTGTATACTTACAGCCGGAAATAATAGGTGCCATGTTTTTTCGATATCAGTCAACTTCACTTAATCAGTTAGAAAAAAAGTTTCAGTCTATACGATCTGCCACTCAGGGAGAACTCCCTTTAGCCCAAAGGTGGATTGTTGTTCAAAATAGAGAGATGGAGCAATGGCTAACACTGAATGAAGCATCTCAGTCTGGAATATCTGCGAACAATAAATTTATATTTCCTCTAGAGTTAATCTGGAAACTGTACCGTCTTAAAGACAATTCCATTCCATCTGTGCTACCGTTCGATTTGGTGCCCATGCAGTGGAGTATCTTTAGTCTATTGCTCGAAAAACCTAATTTAGTGCAAGGTTTCGGACTTAATTCTGAAGATTTGAACCCTGAGCGACTTTTTCAGGTAAGTGCCAACTTAGCTGACGTTTTTGATTTGTATCAAGTATTTCGTCCAGATTTAATTTTGAGCTGGCAAAAAGGTTATAAAAAGTTCACCTCAAAAGAAGAAGAATGGCAAGCTAAAATATGGATGAATCTATGTGCCAAAATTGGTGAAACAGAATTGCCCAGTAGAGCACAAGCACTAACCAAATTAATTACTTGGTTGGAGTTCGATCAATTTCCTATCGAAAGTCTTCCAAAGTCGCTATACGTTTTCGGAGTTTCTCAGATATCACAACCTTTTAGTGATTTACTGGCTAGCCTTTCCAAAAAAATAGATGTTCACTTTTTTAACCAAAGTATCCAAGATGAAGACTCAGGCAATGGAACTTCATTCTGGACAGATTTCATCACTAAGCTTACCAAACCAGCTCTAGATCAGGAAGTAGTGCTTAATCAAAGTGAGCGTAGATTCGAGGTTACTTCTGAAAAACAGATTATATCATCTGTGCCAAACTCTTCTGATAACCTTCTCTCAACTATCCAAAAAGCGATGTTGGGGGATGAGGTTACTAGTTTTGAAAACGATGCTAGCTTTTCAATTCATTCTTGTCATAGTGTAAAAAGAGAAGTAGAGGTTCTGAAAGATGAGCTTCTTACCGTATTAAATGAAGACGCCTCACTCTTACCTCAAGATATCTTAGTTTTGGTACCTGATGTTGAAGAATACAGCTCTACCATTGAACAAGTTTTTAACCTTAATCATAAAGACCCCAAGCTCCCGATATCAACAACAAGAGCAATGTCTAAAGCAGTAGGTATTGTTTTTGAGCAATTGATGAACCAGGTTAATGGAGATTTTAAAGCAACTGAAATTCTTTCAATTATTGAACATCCCATCATTTCTTATAAAATAGAAATTTCGGATGTAGGTCTTTCGATGTTGAGAAAATGGGTGGGGGAATTGCGCATTAGAAAAGGAAAAGGCGAAACCATCTACTCGTGGATGCATGGCCTAAACAGCTTAATGCTTGGTTATGCTATGGAAGCAGACGAGCTAGAAAGCTTTGGCGAATATATTCCTTTTGATGGCATTGCAAGCTCCGATTTAGCAGAAACAGCGGCCAAAGTAAGTGGTTTTGTTTCCCAGCTTAAAAATATATCTGATGAAGCTCAAAAGGCCAGAAGTGTAGATCAATGGCTAGATTTTGCCATATCTTCTGTACAAGATCTCATGATCCCATCTTATAACGATGAGTTTGGGTGTACCCGATTAATATCACATTTAGAGCGGCTTAAAGACCAAGTTAAGATTGCTAGTTTTTCGGGAGAGATTGACTTTTCGATGTTTAAGGATTGGTTGCTTTCTAAGCTTGCCAATATTAATGCTAGTTCAGGTGGTTTTGGACATGGAATCACCGTTAGTACATATGTGCCGAATCGAGGAGTGCCTTACAAATACATTGCCGTTTTAGGTTTTAACGAAGGTGTTTTCCCAAGAAAAGAAATTCGTCCTAGTTACGACCTAATTCATAATACGCCACTTCCTGGCGATAGAATATTGAAGGAAGATGATTCCTATTTATTCTTTCAGATTGTTCAAAGCGCACAAGAGCGACTCTACTTCAGTTATTTGGGACAGAGTCAATATTCAGAGAATAAACGGTTACCGTCTATTCTATTACAGCAACTTTTGGATGTTCTCAAGAAATATGGATTGAAAGACGAACATCTAGTTCAATATCATAAACTACATGGCTTTGACAAAAGTTATTTTTCGTCAGATTCCAAAACATTTTCGAAATCGAACGCGTCTCTTTCAAATAAAATATATGCGGAACAGAAAGTAGTTTCACCATTTATTGAGACACTTCCAGTTATTCCATTAGATACTTTGAATAACAGTTTGGAGCTTTCTGAGCTGATTAGCTATTATCAATCTCCCTCTAAATTTATTGGAAGCAGAGCTCTAGGAATATCTTCTTATAGAGATGAAATCCAAATTTCAGATAGAGAGCCGTTTTCACTTTCAGGTTTAGAGAAGTATTTGGTTAAAGAATCTATTTCGAACAGCTTTAGTAAAGAAATTGCACCGAACGATTTGATAACATTTCTACAACAGAAAGGAATTCTGCCTCAGAAATTACCAGGAGAAATAATATTTGAAGAGCTTTTTGAAAGTATAAAGCCTTTAGAGAAAGTGTTTGAAAAATATGCTCAACAAGAAAAAAGAACTTTAGAAGGCAAGGCGAAAGTCTCTGATGTTTTACTTCAAGGAACTGTTTCTGATATTTATGACGATGAATTTGTACAAATCCGACTTGGAAGCTTAAAAGGAAAAAGCCTAATTGCTCTATGGATTAATCACCTATTTCTAAATATAACACATCCAGAAATTACTAGAAGTGTGTTGTATTATGTAAATAAGGAGAATGTGGAGCAAATTTTCTTTTCGGCTCAAGAAAATGCAGAGGAATCGTTACAGATATTAATTGAACAGTTTAAACGTGGATGCCTAGGACCAACCGAATTTCCGTTTTTACCTGAAGTGATGAAAGAGTATTTCGAAGCGTTGGGCACTAAAAATGGCACACCTGAAAAAGCACTTCTTAAAGCTCAATCGGCATGGACTCCATCACAGTTTAATACTTTTGCTGAAGGTGCAGATTATTTCAATCAACTTTTATGGCGAGGAATTGAACCTGTAAAACAATCTCGTTTTCAAGAAATCGCCAAAGAAATATGGGCTCCAATAATTCAATCAAAAAAGGAGGCATAGAAATGAAATCACTTTCCATTTTTGAAGCACCTATAGAAGGATTGAGTCTTGTTGAGGCAGGGGCTGGGACAGGAAAAACGTATAATATCACCTCTCTTTATATTCGTAGTATTATTGAAAAGCAGTTAATGCCTGCTTCCATTTTGGTGCTTACGTATACCGAGGCAGCCACTGCTGAGCTTAAAAGTAGAATTAGAGATCGTATTACAGAATGTGTACATGCTTACGAAACTAGGGAAGATGGAGGTGATAATTTTCTTACCGAGCTTTTGAAGGTATTAGATGAGACAGGATATATACACCTCAAGAAAGCTCTTTATAGCTTTGATGATGCGGTTATCTCAACCATCCATGGGTTTTGCCACCGTTTGTTGAAAGAGGAGTATCTAGTTTTTGGAATTCGACCAGATTTTGAAATTCTAGGAACTTCTACATTACTAATCGACGATTGTATTGACGATTTCTGGCACCATTTTATAGCCAGTTATTCTGAGGGATCGACCAAAAGAGAAGTGTTGAATTATCTGATTTCCCAGAAATTCAATCCGGATTTAATTCGAACCTATATCAATCCTGTTGTTAGTAAGCCATACGCACAAATTCTTCCAGAAACGGTTGGAATAGAAGATTGTGAGCAACTCTTTGTTGATCTTGATAAGATATTCAAAGCAATTAAAGCTAGTTATAAGCGGGATAAAGAAGTATTAGACCAAATAATTGAGAATAAATCAGGTGCTTTAAAAAGGGTTTCTTATAAGGATGCTGCTATAGCTGATAACCAGCTACAGTTCTTAGAGTGGATTAGTCAAGACACTGCTGATATACAGCCATTTCCAAAGTTGGTTCTTTTTGGGGCCGAAAAAATGGAGTCGAGCCTTAGTAAAGGGCATTCCATTCAACCTCCTGAAACATCAATCCTTGTTGATGAATACTTAGCCCATTTAGGGAGATTATCTACTGTAAAGACCTCGTTTATAAATACAGCAATTAAAGAAATTATACCGGCTTACAATACAAAGAAGAAAGCAAATAATACACTTTCTTATGATGATTTGATTCAGCTAGTGTCTGATGGAATAGCAAACGATGAATCTGGAACTCTTACCAAGAAAATTGCTGAAAAATATCCTATAGCGTTAGTGGATGAGTTTCAAGATACAGACCCTGTTCAGTATCATATTTTTAAATCTATTTATGCGAGTGAAAATACGGGATTGTTTATGATTGGCGATCCCAAACAAGCTATTTATAGTTTCAGGGGGGCAGATTTATTTACCTATCTGTCGGCAAAATCGGATGCCAATTCTGAACAGCGTTACTCTTTGGATGATAACTATCGATCTAGTAAATCTGTGATTAATGGAGTAAATACTCTATTTCAACTAAATGAAACACCATTTTTGCTTAAGAACCTAGAATTTAGACCCGCTGGCTATCCTGAAAGAGACAAAGAGCCGCCAAAGCTTCTTTGTAATGGAGAAGAAGAAACAGCCATTCAGTTTATTCATTTTAGCGACGACTTAAAGAGTAAAAAGGAGGGAGAGCCTGTACTTGTTTCAGCAGTTGCATCCGAAGTTCAGCAGCTTCTCTCAGGTTCTTTTACGCTAGACGATAAAGTAGTGAAACCTTCAGATATCGCGATATTAGTAAGGAATCATACTCAAGCACAGAATATTCAAGACGCACTTTCAGAGTTAGGGCTGCGAAGTATACTGAAAAGTAAGTATTCAGTTTTTAGCGCCGAAGAAGCTGCTGAGTTGGAAATTTTCCTTTCAGCAGTTTTGTCGCCAAGCTTTGAAGGATTACTACGAGGAGCTTTGGTAACATCACTCGTTGGCTATGATGCGAATGCACTAATCTCTTTTGACGGAAATGAGCAGCAATGGGCAGACGTTGTGTCGAGTTTTTCGGAGTTACTTCGAACTTGGAAGGAGCGTGGAGTTCAAGCTTGTTTGATGAAAGCAGACTCTGAGTTTGGGATTATGGAGCGGTTAGCAGCTTTTAAGAATGGAGAGAGGAGAGTAACCAACTTTAATCACTTAGTGGAGTTATTAGCTACTCAAGAATCCAATTCCCATTCAACGCCGTCTTCATTATTACGCTATTTGCGAGATAAGATAAATGATCAATCATTAGAAAAAGATGATGAGTTACTTCGACTAGAAAGTGATGAAGAGTTGATTCAAATTTCGACGATGCATAGTAGCAAGGGACTGGAATATCCGATCGTGTTTTTGCCGTATCTGTGGGAGTCAATAAAGCTAGATAAACCTACTGTTTTTCAGTTTCATGATGAGAACAAAACGTACTTAAATGTTGCCGGAAGTTTAGCTGATCCTAATCAACTATTGCTTCACAAAAAAGAGGAATTAGCTGAAACGATTCGGCTAGCTTACGTTGCTCTTACTAGAGCAAAATCTGCTAGTTTCATTCCTTTCTTGGAGGTTAATAATGCAGAGTATTCACCGCTGTCATCCATTGTAATTGGTGCACAAAAAGTAGAGCAAGCGCTAACCTTAAAAGTTTTAGATAATAGTAATGCCAACCTAGATTCAATTGCGGGTGAGCTGCGTAAAGTAGCTGAAGAATCTCGAAATATTGTCATTCGCGAGCCGAGGGAAGTTACGCTGTTTACTCAAACATCAGAGTCTAAAGATAATATTAGTTACCTAGCGCAAGCTAAAGAGCTGCAAAGAGATGACTTGATGAATTATCAAAAAATCACAAGTTACTCGGCGCTTACAAAGCACCAATCAGTTCCTTCTGTAATCGAAGAAAGCTTAGATAAAATAGGATTCGATTTTGACGAGGATGTTATTACTGTTGAAGAAGAGAATCCGCCAAATGTGGATGAGAAAAATGTATTTACGTTCCCTAAAGGTGCAGATGCTGGAAACTTCTTACACGCATTATTTGAAGAGGTAGAATTTCATTCTCAAAGCAATTTGGTAGAAACCGTAAGTAACGAGCTGAAGCGTGCTAACTTTGGGCCAGAGTGGGAAAAAATTGTTCAAGATTGGGTGACGCAAACACTCGCACATCCGCTTACTTCTGAGGGAATTACATTGGGTGAATTAAAGCCAGATGAAGTGATAAAAGAGATGGCTTTTCACTTCCCCATTAATGGAATTATAACCACCGATATTTTCGAGATTATAAGAGAAAAGAAGATAGAGTCGGATTCGAGTCTGGCTTCAATTTTTGGATATATGAAGGGCTTTATCGATTTAACCTTTTGTTACGATGGGAAATACTACATTCTCGATTATAAAAGTAATCATCTAGGTAGTTCGTATCAGAATTACACTCAAGATGAACTGACCAAAGAAATTCATTCTTCAAGCTATGATGTGCAATATCACGTATACACTGTGGCGTTACATCGTTTTCTGAAATCCAGACTTCCCAATTATTCCTATGAACAAGACTTTGGAGGAGTGATTTATCTTTTTGTGCGTGGCTTGAACAACGAAGATACGAGTCAGGGTGTATTTTATGACTTTCCAAGTTTTGAAAAAATTAATCAATTGGATGCCCTATTTATTAATGGGAGGGAAGGCTGATGTCCATCTTTGAAGAATTATTAAAGCTTAAAGAAGCTAAACTCATTTCCGATTTAGAAGTGGAATTCGCACGCACTTTATTGCGAGTAAGCCCAGATTTGAGTCCTACCGTTTTAGTAACAGCAGTTATATGCTTATTCCATCAAGCAAATGGTAATATTTGTGTATTCTTGGATAGGATTCATCAGGATAAAAGAATTGCTGATTTACTGAAACTATTACCCAATCATGAAACTCAATTGGAATCTTTGCAGGATGAATTACGAGCTTCAAGTGTTGTGGGAAGCCCAGGTGAATTTAAGCCGCTCATTCTCGAAGAAAACCGATTATACATTCAACGTTACTGGAAATATGAAAATGAGTTAGTAGCTTGGATTAAAGAACGTGCAAGCCGAAAAAGTTCAAATCTGACTAAAGAAATTGTTGAGGTTATTCAAGAGCAGTTCAAAGCCAATAAGCCTGATGAAACAGATTGGCAAAAAGTAGCAGTTTTCTTATCTGTACTAAAAGATTTTCTAATTATCTCTGGTGGGCCAGGAACTGGGAAAACGTTCACCGTTCGTAAAATCATTGAAGCAGTTCAGGTTGCGGATACTATCCCGAAAAGAATTGCACTTGCAGCCCCAACTGGTAAAGCGGCGCAAAGGCTCTCAGAATCGTTTCAGAACGGCTCAAGTACAGAGCTGAAGGCGAACACTATTCATAAGTTGTTAGGCGCTAGAATGGACGGGAGCTTCGCATATGGTAAAAATCGCAAACTGCCTTACGACGTAGTTATCGTTGATGAGGCATCAATGCTTGATATTCGGCTTTGGATTCAATTAATTCGTGCATTATCTGATCAAACTAAGCTGATTGTTCTAGGTGATAAAGATCAGCTTTCCTCTGTTGAAGCGGGAGCGGTGCTTGGCGATATCTGCGAAGGTGCTGAGAATGTATTTTCGAAAGCTTTAGTAGAAACTTTATCCCAATGCCAAGTAGCTATTGACGCTAAGGAAACCGCAGAGGAAAGTCTAAATGATTGTATTGTGTTGCTCACGAAGTCATACCGTTTTGGCGCAAGTTCTGGACTGAAGCTCCTATCTGAAGCAATTAATACAGAAAACCCAGCGTTAGCCATCGATATTCTCACAAACAGTGAGATAAATGATGTGCATTGGTTAGAACCTAATCATAATACGGTACCATCGATTATTAGGAAATATTGTGTAAAGGTATTTTCAGATAATGCTAAGGAAAACCCAATTCAGCAATTCAAAGCTTATGCAAACTCACAGATTCTCTGTGCCATTCGTAAAGGTGACTTTGGAATAGAGCGAGTAAACAGAGAAGCTGAAGAGAAAATAAAGATCAAAGCTGCTATTCCTAGAAGCAGAGAGTGGTTCAATGGTAGATTTGTACTATTCACCAAAAACGATGCTTTCCTAAAAGTCCAGAATGGCGAAACAGGAATCTTTTTAACTGGGGCTAATTCCGAGGGTAAGGTAATGGTGGAAGGAAATGAAGAGCGGCAGTTTTCGGTAAGCCGAGTGAAAGAGTATCAACCAGCATATGCAATAACGGTTCATAAAAGCCAAGGATCCGAATTTAAAAATGTGGTTTTACTGCTACCTGAAGAGCATAATCCCGTAATTACTAAAGAACTTTTATACACAGCTGTAACAAGAGCACGTCAAAACCTTCTTGTAGTAGGAAGTAGAGCTGTGGTAGAGCAAGCTATTCTACAAAGAATTTCAAGAAATAGCGGATTGGTAGCTAAGCTTTGGGGGAAAAGCTGACTTTTTATTATTAAAAAAAAAGCCACAACATCACATTGTAGCTTAATTTGATTTTTTGTACCCCGAAAAAACCAACGTATTCATGGGAGATTGGATGATATCCAGTCTCCTTTTTTTGTACAGGACGAATATGACTTTTTAATTGATAAGTTTCCCTTAGAACTTTTTAATAAAAAAAGTTTAGGCATAAAAAAAGGCTTCCTAATATCAGGAAGCCTTTTAACGTAGGGAAATTATATTAACCGCGGTAATTTTTGCGATCAATAAGTTTCTTGATTTTCTTATTGCCAATCCAAACTTTCTGATTAGTCTCAACATTGATAAACTCTAAGTTGATGGTGTAGAAAATTACAACATGGCGTTTATTAACGGTTTCATCAGCTATAGAGCTTATGTTGCCAATCATCATAAAGTCGGCACCGAGCTCTTGAGCCATTTTCTTGGTAGTCTCGTAAGATGCATTTGTTTGCTGATCTTCTCTTTCATCACGGATATCTTCTCGTTCTTGAGAGTTGGCAACTACACTTACAGTACCTGAGTTTACAAAAGCACGTTCCATTTCTTTAGTAAAAACTTCAGTGTCTATGTGTTCCATTGTTTCGTTACGTACACGACCAACAATAACTACTGGCGATGCTTGATTGGAACGGCTAAACTGGTTTAGCCAAGGTTTTGAAAGCGCGTCGCTAATCATCTCATCTGCTACTAAGCGAGCGTCGGTGTCGTTCCAGCGGCCAGATAGATCAGTGGTAGTACCCGCATCGATTCTAGTTATTTTGTTTGAAGGTTCGCAGGCCGTAAATAGAACCGCGAAAAACATGGTTATAAGTAATGAATATTTCATAATGTTCAGTTTTGATTGTGATTAAGTTCTTAGGTTATTTTGAGTAAATGGATTCTATAAGTTCGAGTCGCGTTCGGTCTGTGATGTTTACGTTATATTCATCAAAATACATCACACGTCCATATTCTGAGAGGTACTCAATACGAACAGTATGTTGACCTGGTGATAATCTGATAGCATGCATCCAAGCGCTTCCTGGCATGGTTTGCCAACTGCGTAAATCTGCTTTCTCTGATGCTTCTTGAGTGATAAAGCCTAGCAACTCAATAATATCAGCTAGAATTTCATGCTCTTTTCGAATAGCACCTGAAATCAATTTTGTGCCACCGGCTTTAAAACTGGCTCTAAGTAATGCTCTTCCATAAATAATAGGCTGTTTCGCATTATAAACCTTAGACGAAATAACATCCATTTCTTCAATTAAATTAAGAGGTACTTTTACGCTGTCATCGATAATAGCGCGTACTCTATATGCTTTTGAAGGGTATAGGTGAATAGTAGGAAGAGAGAATTTTAAATAAAAATCATTGTTTTTGTTATCATCATAATCATCCCAGAAAAAACGAACATCTTCCTGTTGCTTATAAGGTGCTTGACCAGAAAACCCTGCTAGTAATACATTATAATTCTCGGGGTTTTTTAGATATTCGAAATCTTCAACAGGTCGCTTTCTAAATTCGGAAATGGTGCTTTGCTCTGCCAACGCAGTTCCTAATTTCTCATATTCAATACGAGAGCCGTCAATATTTCCCGATTTCGCATAAAGAATAGATGCCAAATAATGGCTAAGGGCACTGTTTTGGATATTAACTTCTGCATCACCCCAGTCAATTCGTCCTGATGAATCAGATTTCGCAAAGGCAGAAACCAATCCCTTTATCTTGATATCAAGTTGCTCCATTTTGTAGGACATTCGGCGTGTTTCTACGAGAGCCCCTTCAAAATCCTGCATATGAATATAGTTGAGCGCATTAAAAGCATTGATGTATATATCTTCATATGGCTCACCGTCGTACGCTAGCTTGTTATCGTTTACTAAAAAGGAAGTAATACCACGAGTGATACTTTTGGTGTAATTTTCTTCTATGTCTAATTCCGCTTGCGAAAAAAATACGGTACTAGAGTCGTATTTGCCCGAAAAGTGATAAACCATTCCACTTTCTAGATTGTAAAGCACATCATCTTTAGATTTATATATATCTTTCTTCTTGAATCTCTTTAGTTGTGCTTGTGTTCGTTCAAAATCGCCATCAGTAAAACTAGTACGGATGTCAACTTGGGCTTTGTCCAATGCATAAGAATGGCAACCTGTAAGGAGCAGTAGTAGTAACCCGAAAATTAGAAACCGTGTTTGATCGGTCTTCATTGTTGTGGAAAAGTTCATCCGTAATTCAATTAAATCTAATTCGAAAATGTTTGTATTCCCATTGCTATATTTACAATTGCAAAGTTAAGTAAAAATGTACGTGAATAGTTTGAAATTGATTCATCACATAAACGTGTTAGTAATAGGCTTGTTGTTGCTTTCCTGTGCAACACCGATGGCGCCTACTGGTGGACCTGCAGATAAAGTTGGTCCCAGTGTTAATGCTATGCACCCAAATTCAGGCACAGTGAACTATTCAGGGGATGTTTTTGAATTTGAATTTTCTGAATACGTAAACAGAGGCAGTTTCGAAAAAGCTTTAATCATCGAACCTGATTTAGGTATACAGTATGATGTTAAGTGGAAGAAAAAGAAAGCTACAGTAAAGTTCAAAGATGCACTTCCAGATTCAACAACTGTTATTTTGACGCTCGGCGCGGGTGTAACCGATTTGAAAAACAATAAAATGGGTAATCCTGTAAAATTAGCAATATCTACAGGAGATGAGATTGATAGTGGCGAAATTGTAGGAAGGGTAAGAGCCGCTACCGATGGTTCTTCAAGAAAGGAGCAGAGAGTTTTATTATACCGCGAGCCCTTAGACTTAACCCAAAAAGCAGCATATTCAGCCGAAACTGATACGGGCGGTGTTTTTAGGTTTGCGTACTTAAGAGAGGGACGTTACCACGCTATTATGATAGACGACCGTAACCAGAATAAAACGTGGGAAAATACGTCAGAAACAGCACGACCTTTTAACAGAGAATGGATTGATTTAGAGAAAGGAAGTAAGGATACTTTAGACGTTGCCTATTGGTTTGAAGCGGATACACTACGGCCTGAGTTACAAGCTGTAGGTTTGCTTTCATCTCAGAAATTAAGGCTACGTTTTAGTGAAGAAATAAAATTCACACCCCAAATTAATATCAAAATTACAGACTCGCTTAAGTCCGAAGTTGGTAGAGTAATTCCAATAAATATCTCCAAAAAAGACCCATTTATTGCCTATGCATTTAGTAGTGAGGAATTGAAAAGTAATGAATCATATTTTGTTGCTATACAAGGAATTACAGATTTTAGTGGTAATGAAGCATTAACATTAGAAACTCCATTCAAAGGAAGTAATCAGGTAGATACAACACAGCAACGAATCATTGCAAATAATGGCAAGAATGGATTATTTCCAACTCAAGCTTTTACTGTAGAATATGCAGTTCCCATTCAAGATCAAGACCTAATCGATTCTGTGGTTGTGGTAGAAGGAGATGTGAGTTTTGACGATTGGCCGGGTATCTCTGTGCTAGATAATAAGCTTACTATTCCTCCGCAGGGCGAATGGATTGATGGAGTAGATTATCAGTTTTTGATGTGGGACCCAGTGAAGAGAAAACGCCAGCTTTTTACGCCGGTAACTTGGGATCCGATTGATTTTGGTGGAGTGGAAGTTAAAATAGAATCTTCTGACTCAGCAAAAGTGTATCAGCTGCTTCTTTCCGATGAAGAAAATATCATAGATATTGATACTACGTTCAGTGGAATCTATACTATCGAGGACATTCCTTCTATTTCATACACACTCACCGTTTTCGAAGATTTAAATGAAAATAATAAATGGGACTTTGGAACAATAGTGTCGTTTAAATCTCCAGAACCTTATTATATTCAAAGAGGGTTGAAAGTTCAGAAAGGGTTTACTTCCGAAATTCTAATCAGTTTTAAGTAAGAATGGATTATGTAGAAAGTTTAATTCCACAAAGATATATGCTCTTGGTTTCCATTGGCATTATTTTATTTATTACAGCTATCGTTGCAAGTCTAATAACTAAGCTCTTTAATCGAGCTATAAGAAGTTCTGAATTTGAAGGGGGAAACCACGATTTAACAAGTTTAAAGTTCTTGAAAAGAGGGGTGACGGTAGTAATCTATATGATTGGTATTGGGATTTCCATCTCTTTGGTGCCGGCGTTAAGTGGTATTGCAAAAGGCCTATTTGCTAGTGCGGGTCTTTTAGCTATCGCCATTGGTTTTGCGGCTCAACAAACTTTAGGAAATATCATAAGTGGAATATTTATAGTTATTTTTAAACCCTACAAGATTGGGGATCGTATTTTAATTCGTACTGATTTAACTGGCGTTATTGAGGATGTGAATCTACGACATACGGTAATTCGCAATTTTGAAAACAAACGCATCATCATCCCAAACTCTGTTATTAGCAATGAAATCATCATTAATTCTAATTACAGTGATGATAAGATTATTAAATGGATAGAAATTGGTATTAGCTATGATTCGGATATAAAGCTTGCTAGAAAGATTATTCAGGAAGAAGTTCTTGCTCATCCCAACTTTATTGACACTCGAACTGAAGAGCAGATAGCTAAAGGTGATGAAATTGTGCCGGTTCGATTAATCTCTCTTGGAGATTCATCAGTTAACTTAAGAGGCTTAGCAACAGCTATAGATCCACCAGCGGCATTTGTAATGGGATGTGACTTGCTAGAAAGTATTAAAGAACGTTTTGATGCTGAAGGAATCGAAATTCCATTCCCACACCGTACGCTTGTGTACAAAAACGAAGCTCCTAAATCCCAAGACTTGCCTCCTGCGAACTCTTAAGTTCCGTATTCAAACGTAAAAACACATTTACGTTGGCCTTGGGTGTATCGAAAGGGTTGAGTATTTCCTATTTTATGGAACCGCTTCCAATAACAGAAAAATTGATTGAAAGTATGTCTGTACAAACAGAACAAAAATCCTCGAAGAAGAATATTGAATTTCCGTTCAGTTTAACTGAGCCTCATAAGCCAACTAACAAAGTTCGTTTTGTGACGGCAGCTAGCTTGTTTGATGGTCATGATGCTAGTATAAATATCATGCGCCGTATTTTACAAAGCAGTGGAGTAGAGGTAATTCACCTAGGTCACAACCGTTCGGTACACGAAATTGTAAACTGTGCCATCCAAGAAGATGTACAAGGCATTGCAATTAGCTCTTATCAAGGTGGACACGTCGAGTATTTTAAATACATGGTTGAATTGCTACGCGAACAAGGAGCGGAGCACATAAAAGTATTTGGTGGAGGCGGAGGTGTTATCGTTCAAGATGAAATCAAAGAACTTCATGAGTATGGTGTAGAACGAATTTTTTCTGTAGAAGATGGAAGCACTATGGGATTGCAGGGAATGATCAATTATATGATTTACCACTGTGATTACGATACCGTTTCTAGGGACGATGTTAATCCTAATGATGTATTAGGTAAAGACCGTAAAGCATTGGCGCGCTGTATAACAGCTCTAGAGAATAAGAATGATGAATTGCTTTCTTTTAATGGTGATGCACTGCTAACCAAAGATGGGAAAGAACTTAAAGCTACCGCTACTAAAACTATTCCAGTACTCGGAATAACCGGAACTGGTGGTGCTGGGAAAAGCTCGTTAACCGATGAATTGGTGCTTCGCTTCATTACGGAATTTGAGAATTTGACCATTGGTATCATTTCTGTAGATCCTTCTAAAATTAAGACAGGAGGTGCGTTACTCGGTGATCGCATAAGAATGAACAGCATAGACAACGAACGCGTTTTTATGCGTAGTTTAGCTACGCGAGAATCAAATCGTTCTACTAGTGCTGCCCTCGATGGCGTAATTGAGTTGTATAAACTAGCTGGATTCGATCTAATCATCGTAGAAACTAGTGGTATTGGTCAAAGTGGAACGGAAATCGTAGACATTACAGATATTCCGATTTATGTTATGACGAGCGAATACGGAGCTGCAACACAGTTAGAGAAAATCAACATGCTTGATTTAGCCGAGGTTGTGGTCCTGAACAAATTCGAGAAAAAAGGCTCGCTAGACGCATTGCGTGATATCCGTAAGCAGATTTTACGTAATCGTGAGGATTGGCACGCTAAACCCGAAGAAATGCCTGTGTATCCGACTATAGCGGCACAGTTTAACGATCAAGGGGTGAATAATTTGTTCGCTGCCATCATTGGTAAGATTAATGAACGCTTTGGAATGAATTGGGAAACGAAAATTTATACCGATTCAAAACCAGCTGAAGGAATTCAAGCTCAAGCTATTATCCCAGGAAAGAGAGTTCGTTATCTCTCTGAGATTTCAGATGCGGTTAGAGACTACCACGATTGGGCGAAAGACCAAGCTGAAATTGCTTCTAAATTAGATCAGGTTTCAGGTACGTTGAATCAATTAAGCAATTGGGAGCCAGAACATAAGGAATTTATTGAGCAAGATTTGTCTAAGATGAAGGAGCATTGGTTAACTAAGCTTGATATCGCTCCAAGAAAGATTTTAGAAAACTGGGATTCGCTCTATGAGCGCTACACCAAAGAGGTGTTTGAAGTTAAAATTCGTGATCGTGTTATCAAGAATGATTTGTATAGAACTTCGTTGAGTGGATTGAAAATCCCTCGTGTGGCATTGCCAAGTACAAAGCATGCAGGCGAGCGCGTAAAGTTTGCGCTGAAAGAAAATCTACCTGGTTATTTCCCGTACACAGCTGGTGTATTTCCGTTTAAACGAGAAGGGGAAGATCCTACGCGTATGTTTGCTGGCGAAGGAACTCCAGAGCGTACTAACAAGCGTTTTCATTATGTGAGCGAAGGATTGGAAGCAGCTCGACTTTCTACGGCTTTTGATTCTGTAACCCTGTATGGCGAAGACCCAGGTTACCGTCCTGATATTTACGGTAAAATTGGTAACTCTGGTGTGAGTATTTGCACGCTAGACGATATGAAAAAGCTGTACTCAGGCTTTGAGCTTACAATGCCAACAACGTCTGTTTCGATGACTATCAACGGGCCGGCTCCAATGATTCTAGCTATGTACATGAACACAGCTATCGATCAAGAAGTAGAGCGTTACCTAAAAGCAGAAGGAAAATGGGAAGAAGCTCAGAAGAAAATCGCTGATAAGTACAAACAGCTTGGCGTTCCTATTCCGAAATACTCAAATGAAATCCCTATTGGTAATAATGGCTTTGGGCTTGGGCTTCTTGGAGTTACGGGAGATGACTTAATTGATAGTGAGGTATACAATGCCATTAAAGAACGTACATTGAGTGTAGTTCGTGGAACGGTTCAGGCTGATATCTTGAAGGAAGATCAAGCTCAAAACACATGTATTTTTTCTACGGAATTCGCTCTTAAGATGATGGGGGATATTCAAGAGTATTTCACAGAACACAAGGTTCGTAATTACTATTCGGTATCTATTTCTGGGTATCATATTGCGGAAGCGGGAGCGAACCCGGTTACACAGGCTGCGCTTACATTAGCGAATGGATTCACTTTTGTAGAATACTACCTGGCTCGTGGTTTAAGTGTTGATGATTTCGCGCATAACTTATCGTTTTTCTTTAGTAACGGTTTAGATCCTGAATATGCAGTGATTGGACGTGTAGCTCGTCGTATTTGGGCCATTGCTATGAAGAACAAATACACCGCCAACGACCGCTCCCAGAAACTGAAATATCACATCCAAACTAGTGGTCGTTCTTTGCATGCACAAGAGATTCAGTTCAACGATATCAGAACGACCTTACAGGCTTTATTGGCTATTTATGATAATTGTAACTCATTGCATACCAATGCTTATGATGAAGCAATTACGACTCCAACTGAAGAATCCGTGCGTCGTGCTTTGGCCATTCAGATGATCATAAATAAAGAACTGGGTACGGCTAAAAATGAAAACATAAATCAAGGTTCTTATTTCATTGAAGAGCTTACCGATTTGGTTGAAGAAGCTATTCTTACAGAGTTCGATCGCATTACCGAACGAGGTGGTGTGTTGGGCGCTATGGAAAGCATGTATCAGCGCGGAAAGATTCAGGATGAAAGTTTGTACTACGAATCGCAAAAGCATAGTGGCGAACTTCCTATTATTGGTGTGAATACCTTCTTGAATGAAAAAGCATCTGACGAAGAGCAAAAACCTATTGAGCTAATCCGTTCTACTGAAGAAGAGAAGAAGCAACAGATCGACAACTTGGAACTATTCTGGAAACGCAATGAAGAAGCCCGTGACGCTGCCTTAGAAAGACTCAAAGCGGTGGCGCGTAACAATGGTAATTTATTCGAGGAACTGATGGAGACGGTAAAAGTAGCTTCACTCGGACAAATATCTCATGCCCTTTACGAAGTCGGTGGGCAGTATAGACGGAATATGTAGATTTAGTAGTGAGTAGTGAGATGGTTATTTCATTGGAAGCTGGAACTTTTGAGCTGCTTTACTAATTAAGTCCTGAATTAACGAGGAAACTCGCTCATGGAGAGTTGGTATTCCTTCTCATTTCTGTATCATTTTTCGCAACCCTGATAGTGTTCTAAAAGGGAGTTCGGATATTGAATTGTTAGCTAACCACGATGGGATTTTATTACCTGGTTCTGAATGAAATACATAGTTAACTTCGGTTGAGTCGTCTGAGGATTGTAACAAAATATATCCTTCTGCTTTATCCATCCTCACTTTTCCCTTTTTAACTGGTATATAATCAGGTATTCCTGTCAGAGATATTTTAATCATTTCATGGTTTAGTGTATCAATCGACATTTTGTAAACCATATCTCTATTTCTATATGGCCAAGGGAAATCCGTTTCAACATAATTATACTGAGCATTTTTCTCTTGTTTCAATAGTATGGATGTTTTAGTGAAGCCATACCACTCAGAATATCCATCTGCATTTTGTAGAATTTCTAGGATTTTACCTGTTGTGGCTGGAAGATTCACGACGGCTTTAAACGATTTAAAATCAGAGCCTTCTTCAGCTTTTGTGTAAACCTTTATGCCATCTTTGTCTTTATCAATTTCCCAAGAATCTTGAGCATAGCTTTGATGGGATATAGGAAAGAACGCACAGATAAGTAATACCAAATACTTGTTATCAAAGAGCCTCATTTATCAATGCACCTTTCTGTTTACTTTGTATAATCGATAGAAATAATACAGGAAAATCACAGAGAAGATAGAATCGCCTATGATAACAACGAATACAATGGAATTTGCAAGTCCTGCTAGATAGAATTTTAATAACGAAATGGCGAATCCAACTTTTCCGATTCCACCTACAATTGCAATTCCGTAGTGCTTTAATGGATTGTAAGCAACAATCGCGTAACCAATAAAGTAGACGAGCGTTGTTCCCCACGCACCTTGATAAATGGCATAGAATAAAGGATCGGTTAATTCTCGATCGAAAAATCCATTAAAGGTATATGCTGTGTTGAAATAGCCGAAAAATGCACCTATTAAATTCCATAGAGAAGCAGTTATAAAAAAGACTTTAAAAAAGGTAAGCTCTTTGTTTTCCATCAATGTAAATGTTAGTTGAAAATTGAATCACAAATAAAGCAAACTTTGGCTGGGGTTCATTTACATAGGTAAAGAATTACTATCCGACATTTTCTTTCTAATCCTGCTTAATTGAGTGGCGCTAATGCCAAGATATGAAGCAACATGGTACTGAGGTATTTCTAATTCAATTCCGGGATACTCTTCCCGAAATATCAAATAACGCTTTTCAGCATCTAGCATAGCCATTTCAAGTTCTTTCTTTTCGGAATTCAAAAAGTAGTTTTCGGCGATGATTCTACGTAGCCGCTCAATCTCATAATTTCCCTCTGAAAATTGTTCAATTAAGCTGTATGACGCTTTCCAGATTTTACAGTCCGTAAGGGCTTGCTGGGCAACGTTGTTTTTTTGTTTACTAATTAGCGATGCATACGAACCAATTATTGAGGGAGAAGAGAAAAAGTGCTTGTTATATTCCTTGCCAGCGTTATCAATATAGTAGGCTCTTACAATTCCAGTTTCAAGAAAAGCTATTTCTTTTGCATAATGACCTTTTTGTATGAAATAGTCACCCTTTTTTAGTTTATCAAAAACAAAAATTTGACTCATCAAACTCAACGTTTTCTCTGAAAGTGGAGCTGTATTATTAAAGAATGAAAGGAGGTTTTCCATGCTAGTTGATGAGTATAATTTAATTAGGCAATAAGATGGGGAAAACCAGTTCTATTTCAAAAAAGAGAGAAGAATGGGGAGTTATTGAGCTCTAAAACACTATTATGTTATTCAAAAACCCGTTTCCATGTCGCTTTTTTAAAACCAAAAAATATGCCACCAACCAGGAATATTCCACCCGTTGCAATCCCAACCATGCCAAAAAATGGGGTCTCAGGAATTCTGGTCAATATTTCAGCGGCAAATGCAGCATAAAGGCCAAGTACCGACCAAAACATAAATGAGAAATGTAGATACTTCCATTTGTCCACAGGCTTTTTAAGCCAAATTGGAATCATACCCACACCAATAGTTAATAAACTCAAAAGTGATGAATAATGAAATATTCCCCACCCATTGAATAATCTATAAATCATAAAAGAAGTAAGAACTAGAATCCCCATACTAACGAGATACAAATATCCAGCTTTTACATGCAGTTTGGTTCCTTTTTGAAGCATTAGAACTAACGTGCCGAAAAGTAATGCTAGGCAAGATGAAATCAAGTGGATTAGACCAATTGTATCACCGATAAAATATTCCATGTATTGAGTTTTTTTAGAATTAGGAGCAGTAGAAAAAAATGTGTTTTATTCCAATAACAATGACCCGCGAAATTACATAAGCATTAACAGTCAGCTAGCGGTGGATTTCTGTTTTAATGCGTTCTTTTACTTGATTGATTTTCTTTTCAATTTCCGAATAGTAATGAAGGATAAAGATTCTGTTGGTTTGAATTTTCCAGAGGTATAATAAAAGTTTGTTTCTGGCATCAGTTCGAATTTTTAAAGGTAAATCAATTCCTGTGATGTTTCCATTACTATCAAAGTTAAAGTAAGGGGCAACTACTTCGTTAATCTCTTTAAAATAGTTTTCTTGAAATTGCATCTCAGCATATTCTTCTTCTAATTTTCTTAAAGTGTTGTAGTCGTATTCATAAAGCGATATGATTTCTAGACGTAAAGAATCGTTGGTAATTAGCTCTAGGCCTTTAGATTTCAAAGTTTCATAGCCTGCAATATTTTGAATAGACACAAAATCACGAGTTAGATTGAAATAGTGAAACATCAAAGAGTCTGTTTCGATTTCGTTTCCTACAAAAGCTCCTCTGAAATAATTACAAGCAGAAATACCCGTTTTATGGCCACTGATGTTGAGCTTAATATCTTCTAAGTCTTTCTCTAGGCCGTTTGATATTTCTATAAGAATTTTGTCTTCAGAGTTAGCATCTCTTCTGTTGTCATTCCAATTATTTAGTGCAAATGCAGTTACAACAGCAACAAAAATAGATAAAAACTCAAATCCGTATTTTTTCCAATTCGTAGATTTTACTTTTCCCACATTAGTTCTCTGATGATTTGATGATTTTTAATTCGGCCGGTTTTCACCATTTCTTATTTCAAATTCCGATCTTTTAGATGCTTTTCCAAGTCCTTTCTGTATTCATTGTCCTTAGGCTTATGAAACACTTTGAATGCAAAAAACAAAGGAATTAGAGTGAATAAACCAACCGTGTTTTTCAGAATGCTGAAAATGATAACTCCAATCATGCATCCAATTAATGTGGCATCGATTAGAGAAGCTGATTTCATTTTCTTTGCTTCGGCTAACAATTCTTCATCTGTTAATACTGAAAGTTCTTTACGCTTCATCTCACCCCATTTGCATATTAATTTTTTAAATCGGGGATAAGATGAGTAAAACTATTTATAATTCAAAAACGGAAGATCTATTATAGAATTGGAAAAGCAGGCGAGGAACACTTCTAGCTTTGGAGAAACCTCATAGGTAATTATTTAATTCACTCAAACTTTTGATTGTATAAGTGGCTTCTTTGGAAGGAATGATGCCGCTTCGTAAAATTTGTATTGTATCGATTCCGATATTATTCCCAGCCTGTATCTCTGAATTTGGGTTATCACCAACAACTAATATCTCGGAGATTTCATAATGATGCTTTTTCAAAATCAGCCTCATTATTTCTTCTTTGTCCTTCCATTTGGGGACGATTGGGTCATCAACATAGATTTCTGAAAACCAATCTCTGATACCTAAAGCGTCAATTTTTTGGTTCTGAAATTGAGTGGGCCCAGACGTAATTAAATAATTTGTAGTGTTAATGGTTGGTACTATAAACACATCACCATACGGTTTTAACTTGGGGAGGGTGGTTATGTCATTCAAACTTTGAACGAATCTTTCTTTTTCATCTTCATTCAAATATTGATTAATAAACGTTTTTAGAGAAAGCGAAAATAAGGCCTGTTGTAATACGGTAAAGGTATAGCCCAAAGCTTGCTCAACTTCCTTTAGAATGTCGAAAGCAGAATGGAAAAGGGACTTATCTAAAGTATTGGGATCAAAAAGTGTGTAATCTAAATCATATATAATCGCTTTCTTCATTTTCAAAAAGAAGGTATTGTTGTTTTTTGAGCTGAGCGGTTTTCTAATACCTGAATCTCAGTACTTTAAATTCTTAGAAAGAGTAGGCGTTCTAGATCTTCCTTAGTTCGCTTTTCTAGTGCCTCCATGTCCACCAGCTACAACAAGCATTATTTTTATACTTAAATAAATGAACTTGAAAAACTGGATGACAGGATTCGCCATTTTAAACCGTTGATATTTTGAAATTCGTTGTATCATGATATTTCTATTCAGGAATTAACCACCATAATGGTAGCATTTTAGCTTTGTAGATAAAGGCGTAATGCAATGCCAATTTTAACCAATGGCCTGCTAAACCAATTTCACCGAAGGTTTTGCCAAGTTGCCGACCTTGTGTTTTGGAGTACTTTTCGTAGTCAGGAACTATAGGATAAGTTGTGATACTTACACCACTTCCTCCAAGCAAGCCGAAACCGGCTGAAGCAATACAGGCGGCGCCCATATTTCCCATTGAACCTTTATGGTTTAAAACTTCTTTCCCGCTTTTTATGGATTCAATGATATTATCTGCCACCAACTTTGCGGTTATACCCGAAGGCATTCCTGTACGAGGTGGGGCAGGAGAGATATCAGTCCCATTCTTACTTTTTCTTGGTTTAGAGATAGCGTGAGGTGGTGCAAATGCAATTCCAGGAGCGAAAATGTTCTTGTAGTTTGGATTTTGATAGGTTTCCGGCCAGTCTTGTACCGACCATTCTTCGTATGGCTTTGGAGTATAATCAGCATCAACAATCATAAACCCTTTAAAGAGTTTATCTGTGACATCCTTTTCATTTTTATCAAATGCCTTAAATCCGTGGCCAGAAAATGAAGGGATAAGCATAGCGAAATCGTAGTCTTCGGATTTGATTTCACCATCAAGATTTTCGTAGTGAGCAACGCCGTCTTCAATTTTATTTACACCAGCTCCCAATATCCATTTAATGTCTTTATCTTCGAAAATCATTTCTACCATCTCATGGGATTTCATAGTTATGCTACCATAGCTTAATAGCATACCATCCATTCCAAAATCGCCTAATTGATATTCGTTAGAAATCCATGTGACTTCAGCCATGTCACGGACATTGTGTTTCCTTAATTCGTGTTCCACATTTAAGATGTACTCAAAAGCGGCTCCTTGGCAGGTTGATTTAGCATGTCCAGTTCCGATTAGAATTTTTGCCTTTTTACCAGCTTTCATTTGCTGGATGACTTTATTTAAACCTTCCCAAGCGTGCTCGGCATGGGTATAAGTACAAACTGAGTAGGTTTTGTTTTTACCTGGAATTAAGCCTTCAGTCGCTTCAAAATTAAGTTTTGGACCTGTCGCATTAATGAGATAATCGTAGGTTACTCTTTCTAGCTTACCATTGTTTTCTCCTGCCACATATTCGGCTAAGACATAAGGTTTGTCTTCAACTTTATCTCCTTCAGGATGAAAGGAAATGGCTTTTGCTTGCTTGAAATCAATATCTTTTTTCTTGTAAAGAGGGGCTAAAGGGAAAAGTATTTTTTCAGATTTCATTCTACCAATGCCTACCCAAATATTAGACGGAATCCATTGGTAATTACTATTTGGGGATACGACTACAATTTCATGTTTTTTTGAAAGTTTCCTACGGAGGTGAGTTGCTGCAACATGACCAGAGATACCAGCTCCTAAGATGACAATTCTTGACATAGCTTTTAGGTTTGATAACGTTTAACCAATGTAATTAAATCTGCTATAAAAAGATAATTAAGGTATTGATTGGTAGGAAGATAGGATAGGTTGAATGTATTCCTAAAGATGCATTTAAAACTTTGATTCAAGGCTTATTAGAATTCATTTTAACATAAACCCATTTAATGAAAAATAGTCCTAAAACCCCACCAAGTGCTGAAACAAGGCAGTTTATAATAAATAGAGAGCTATGAAAGGTTCCGTTTGCCACAATGGCCCATGGATCAAAGCCTAACCTTCCAAAAGATTTGACTAAAAATATACTACCAAAAACCCCAACTAAAGTGTTTCCAGTAAAACCAAAGGAAGAATTTTTAAAAAAGTAGCCGGTAAGATGCGCAGAAATTATACCTATGAAAACACTAATTATAGATATCAGGGTACCAGCCATAATAAACGAGGCTTTAGTTAATGTTCGCCATAGCCAACATCATCCATTTTGCCTTTAAATACTTTGTATTGAATAACCATATACAATGCCACCAAAAGGGCTGCTATTACAAACCAATACACACCTATGGATAGACCGTATTCATGTGCTGCTACATTATACAAGGTTAAATCAGGATGTATAGAATTTGTTGATGGAAGCATTTTAGGGAAAATGGACATCGCAGTTGAAACTAACCCACCAAATAAGAAAAGAGAAGAAAACAAAAATCCCATTCCATGATTTTTGAAGTCTTTTACTTTAAACAGTCCCAACAAGCCCATAAATGTTATGATTGGAAAAATCCATAACCAAGGATTGTTTGTGAAATTATGAAATGGTTGAGGTTCTATAACATGCCAAACCAGAAGTGAGATAATTACTAACACTAGTAATACAAAATTTAGGTTGAACACCACTTTTTTTAGTTTTTCATTTATACTAGAGTTTGTTTTCAAAATAATCCAATTGGCACCATGAATCGTTAAAATTACTACTCCTATAATTCCTAGTAATAAAGTGAACCAATCAATAATTCCTAACTCTTCTACTTGTGGGCTAAGGCTTGGAACCCAAAGTGGTAAAAAGAAAAAGTGACCCTCATAAGTAGAAACTCCATTAACTACATTTCCTAAGTTAACGCCTCTTACTACGTTACCTAAGGCTACTCCGAAAAAAAGAGCTAAGAGAAGGCTTGAGATGCCAAAAGCTTTATCCCAAACAGCTTCCCAAATTCTGTTTTGAAATTGACCTCTTAATTCTAAGCCTATAGCTCTAAAAATAAGTAGCCACAGAATGATCATTAGTGGTAAATAAAAACCACTAAAAGAAGATGCGTACAAGGTAGGAAAAGCAAAGAATAGAACTCCACCGGCAGCTATTAACCAAACTTCGTTGGCGTCCCAGAAGGGACCAATGGCACTAGTGATTGCTTTTTTATCACTTTCTGTTTTAGCAAAGAAAAGATGAATAATTCCTGCCCCAAAATCGTAGCCATCTAAAATTACATAAACAGCTAGCATAGTCATTAAAACGATATACCAAAAGAGTTCCATAATTAGTGCGTATTAAGTTTAGGGCCCTTATTAACAATCTTACCAGCTAATATTAAGAAGAGTAAGCCAAGAAGAATGTAGAGCCCTACAAAACCAAGCAAGGTAAATAAAGTGTTACCAGCTGATACTGTAGGGGAAGCACCATCGGCTGTACGCAATAAATTATAAACCAACCAAGGTTGTCTACCTAATTCTGCAGTGTACCAGCCAGTAGTATTTGCTATATATGGAAATGGGAGCATTAACATAAGCGACCATAAAATCCATTTTGTATCGTATAGTTTTTTTCTATACAACTGTAGAGCGGCTAAAAGCATTAACCCAATAAAGATTGTACCAAGCCCAACCATAATGTGGTATGCATAATATAAGCCAGGAATATTGGTTGGATGAACACTTTCATCAAATTCATTCAATCCCTTTATTTCTGCATTCCAATCTTGATAGGTGAGGAAACTAAGAATATTTGGTACGGCTATTTTGTTATCTAGCTTTTTCTCAATCATGTTAGGCTGCCCAATTAATATGATTTCTGAGCCGCCTTCTTCCGTTTCAAAAATACCCTCCATTCCGGCAAAGGTCGCAGGTTGATATTTCACTACATTTTTAGCTGCCCAATCTCCAGTTGGAAAAGCAACTATAAGGCTAGATGCTAAGCCAAAAATGACTCCAGTTTTAACAAAAAGTTTACCGAATTCATGATGCTTATCATTGAGTAAATAAAAAGCACCAATTCCAGCAACCACAAAGGATGATGTTACCAAAGACCCTGCTTGATTGTGCAAGTAAGAGGGGAGCAACCATGGATTAGAGAATAAGGCACCAAAATTATTTAAAACAAATTTCCCGTTTTCTATTATTTCGTAGCCCACAGGATTTTGCATCCAAGAATGTGTAGCGATTATTAAATAGCCACTTGCCCAAGAACCCAAAAAGACTAGAAAACCAGTGAGAAAATGTAGTTTATGTCCCAGTAATTTTTCCCCAAATAAAAAGAGTCCTAAAAATGAAGACTCTAAGAAGAAGGAAAACATGCCTTCCATTGCTAATGTTTGGCCAATAATACCACCTGTGAGCTCTGAAAACTTTGCCCAATTGGTGCCAAATTGAAATTCCATCGGAATGCCTGTTACAACCCCCATCGCGAAATTGAGGGCGAAGATCTTCATCCAGAATTTTGCAGCATCGTTATACTTGTCAATCTTTGTTCGAAGATATTGCCCTTTAAAGAAGACAATCATTAAAGATAAACCCATGGTTAGTTGCGGAAACAAGTAATGAAAAGTGATAGTGAATGCGAACTGTAGTCTATCGTAGAGGAGTATGTCTTCCATCTCTTTTGTGATTTAATATTAGTAACGATTGTACTATAACACGTAGGGCAATAAATCTAAATATGTGTAAATATATTTCAATTTCAAACAAGAAGTAGGAGACATCTATAGCCTAAATTACCCAAGCAGACGGGTTCTGTTTATAAATAATTAGATAACTTTATTCCATAACTAACATCTATTAGGTTATCCAAACTAAATTTATAGTATAACACAGCGTAGAAACTCCGATAAAGCTTTTGTTTGATGGGAGCGAAATGTTATAGGAACTCAAATCTGTTATAGGAAAATATACCAGACTTGAGCAACTAGAAATGTAATGATAAAGCCTGCAATAACTGGAAGGATAGATGCTACTACAGTCCATTTCAAGCTATTGGTTTCTTTGTAAATGGTATAGATGGTTGTACTACAGGGATTATGTAATAAACTAAATAGCATAACATTTACGGCTGTTAGCAAAGTCCACCCACCAGCTTTTAAAATGTCTGCTGTGGCTGTAACAGAATCCAATTCAAACATTACTCCATCACCAGATCCACCAGCAATACCAGTAACCATTACCGTAAGCATGAGAATAGTAGGGATCACTATTTCATTTGCAGGAATGGCAACAACATAAGCTAACAGAATTACGCCATTTAAGCCGAGTAAGAAACCAAAACCGTCTAAAGAACCAATTAACCAAGAGGCTATACTTACATCACCAATAAATATATTTGAAATCAACCAAATAACGGCCCCAGCTGGCGCTGCGAAAACAATAGCTCTCCATAAAACGATCATCGTTCTATCGATTAAGGAGGTATAAATGGTTTTCCAAAAAACAGGAGGTCGATAAGGCGGTAACTCTAAATTAAATGTAGAAACTTCTCCTTTTAATACAGTTTTGGATAAGGCCCAAGAGAAGAAAAACATAAACGCGATTCCTAAAACAGCGATTCCAATTACAGCGGATAAAGAAGCTAGGCTTGAGTAGGAGGCAGGGACAACAGCTCCGATAAAAATAGTAGCTAATAATATTTGTGTTGGCCAACGCCCATTACACAAAGAAAAATTGTTGGTGATAATTGCAATTAATCGTTCTCGTGGACTGTCAATAATACGTGTAGCCACAACTCCTGCAGCATTGCAACCAAAACCCATACTCATGGTTAGGGCTTGCTTTCCATGAGCTCCAGATCGTTTAAAGAGGTTGTCCATGTTAAAAGCGACACGAGGTAAGTAACCAAAGTCTTCTAAAAGGGTAAATAAAGGAAAAAAGATCGCCATTGGTGGTAACATTACTGCGATAACCCAAGCAACAGCTAAATATACGCCATCAAATAAAAAACCGTTTAACCACCATGCAAGACCAATATCTGTTCCTAAGCCTTTTAGAAAGGGATGGATGGTGTCTAGTAGTAATGCGGCTAGCATAGAGGAGGGATAATTTGCTCCAATGATGGTCAGCCATAAAACTGCGCCAAGAATGAAAAGCATAATTGGAAAGCCCCAAATTCTACTCGTAACAATTTTATCTATTTTGGCATCTAATCTAAACTTAGACTTTTTGTTATCTTTAGTTACAGAGTCTTCAATAATTTTAGAAGCATCGGAATAGATACTTTCAGCTAGGCTATCATGGAAGTCATCGCCAATTTCCCAACGTAACTCTTCTGATAACGCAATTATATTATCTATGTTTTTAGTTTCCATTGGTAGCTATTTCCCCCGTTCTTAGTGCTTCTATGATATGTGTATCGCCTTCGAGTAATCTAAAAGCAATCCATCTACTATTTGATATGTTGGGATATTCTTTTTCTATGGTTTCCGATAATTCTTTAACGGAATCCTCAATCTTTTTTGGGATGTTTTTAATTCGACGAGGTTTACACTTTATGTTTCCATTTGCCAAATCGGTAATGGTTTGAATGAGTTCTGGAATCCCTTTTTGAAATCGTGCACTAGTGGGTACAACAGGAATTCCAAGATCTTTAGCTAAAATTCGTGTATCTATCTTAATGTTATTTCTGTCAGCTTCATCTATTAAGTTAAGGCAAAGAACCGCATTGTTTGTGATTTCTAGAATTTGTAACACTAGGTTTAAATTTCGTTCTAAACGGCTAGCATCTACAACAATTACAGTAACAGTAGGTTTTCCGAATAGGATGAAATTTCTAGCAACTTCTTCATCTTCCGAAGTAGAAAGCAAAGAGTAGGTACCTGGCAAATCAACCAGCTTGTATTTTTGTTTGTTGTATTCAAATCCGCCTTCAGCTCTGGATACGGTTTTACCAGGCCAGTTGCCTGTATGCTGACGTAAGCCAGTAAGAGCGTTAAAAACGGTACTTTTCCCTGTATTAGGATTACCAGCAAGTGCCACTACAAAATCAAAATCATCTGATGTTACGCCTAATTTCTTAAGTCCATCAGCATTGAAATGGACACAGGTTTCGCAAGCACTTTTGGGGGCGTTTTCCATGACTAATTCTTATTTATTAAAATTTTTGCGGCTTGATCTTTCCTTAAAGCTATCGCTGTTCCTTTAATTAAGTATGCTTTTGGATCACCTAAAGGGTTTAATAAATCAATGGCTACAACAGCACCTTTTACAAAACCTAAATCCAACAATCGTCGTCTGCTTTCACCTCGACATTCTTTTGATAGCCCAACAATTACAGCCTTTTCATCAATTTCTAAACTGGATAATCGAGCGATATTTTCTTCATGTATTTCATTTTCTTCTAATACAGAGACGGTAATATTACCAGCTACTATTGGCGCTAAAACAAATTGTTCACTTTCTGAATGGAAGACTACACGGGTTTGATTGTTTTCTATAACTCTGATAACGGAGTAGAGGTGAATGTTCTCAGCTAATATCTGCTTATAAATTATATCTGGTTCATCCTCAATGTGAATGATTTTACCAATGGTATCTTCTTTAACAGCAGATAAAGGGATTCCTCTTTTGCTTACCATTCTTCCGCTTTTTGTTGGAATGGGGTCTCCGTGGGGATCAAATTTAGGATTACCCAACAACTTAGAAAGATTGTTGATTTCAGCCTCACTTAACTCGTGCTCTTTTCTCTCGGCTCTTTCGTGCCACTCCGTTTTATGAAACCCTGTTTTTTCAGATAGATATTTTTCCCACAACCTATGTGCTCTGATTATTTGTAAAGCATAATCGTTGCCATTAGCAGTTAATTTATAGCTCTCATGTTCAAGTTTGATTAATTCGTTATCGATCATCTTTTTAAGACTTTCAATAATTAATGAATTTGAAAAACTTAAAGCATTTGTTAGGTCATTGGTAGTTATGGTGTTGTTGGATATTTGATTGTGATATAGGAATTTTAAGATGTCCTCTATAATCGTTTTATCCTTTTGCTGAAACCTGTTTTTGAGGGAGGAGTAAATCCCTTTTTTGGGTCTAAAAACTAGAAAAAGCATCAAACTTATCCCAAAGAAGAGGGAGAGAGCTACTATTGGGTTATAATTCATCATTAAAAGTATAAGTGATTGAATACATCTTCAGAGACATTAAATTTCTTTTTATCTGCTATGTTATATCTTGCAAACTTTCCATTAGTATCGGTGATGAGATGTCTGATTAAATCCACTTCACTAGATTTTAAAAAAGTATCCAATTGATTGCTTAATTATTATGTGTAAATGTATTCTCGTTGTTCTGTAATGTCATGATTTCGGCCTAACTAAGTTTTGATCATCCTATAAAGGAATCACGAAATGATGAATTATAATTTCTTTTGGTCTTCCTTTCGATAGAATAATTAACCAATGGTAAATAAATAATTAGGCATGTCTAAATTTAAGAAAAAAATTTATATAAAAATTAAAAATATTGCTCTTTATTTCGCTATATATACTCCATAAAGCTTTTTTATAGTTCAAAAAAAAAGGATGGCCAAATGACCATCCTTTTTAATCTAGTTCTTTTCTTCTAATCGTTTCACGTTATCATCAGGGTTTCGGTCTACCAGTTTATTGTATGGATCAACACCTGCTCTGACGGGTTTAGTGTTAACGATGACAGTGAAGGTTTCATCGCCACCAGAGATTTTATGCTTGGTTAAATAGAGTCGTTCTCCAAGTTCTCCAGTAGTCTCTGATTCTTCCCCAAAAACACCAATATCTATATAATCGGCGAACTCGATTTCCTGTTCAAGTCCAAGGCTATCAGCTCTAAGTTTTTTGGTATTGATAGTAAGAGATACTTTCCAAGTGCTATCAGGTAAAGCTGTAAACGTGGCCTCGTTAGCTCGGTTTTCGTAGAGAGTTATAGTTTCGAACATATCTTCCACTAAATAAAGCATAGAATCAGGAACGGCAGCTTTTAACCTGCTAACAAAATCTAGAGTGGTTGTATAGGGCGGTTCCTGGAATTTGTTGTCTTGCACAAAGTCCTTGATTACACTATTTACCAGCTCTTCTCCTAAATAGTCTTGCAGTGCATACATCACCACCGACCCTTTGCGATAATGTAGGTATTGTTGATTTTCTACTAGCATCAATGGAAGTTCTTTCTTTCGTTCAGAAGTTCTTCCTTGCAAGTAAGAATTGAGTTCGTAGCGAAGAAATTTCTTCATCACATCCTCGCCATATTCCTTCTTCATCACCATCAGAGCGCCATATTGAGCAAAAGTTTCGATTAGCATCGAATTGCCTTGTACATCTGCACCAACTACCTGATGGCCAAACCATTGGTGGGCAAGTTCGTGTGCCGTTACATAGTAAGGGTAATCAATATCGTCGTTGGTTTTTAGACGAGCGATAAAACCGATTCCTTCAGAGAAAGGAACGGTATTAGGAAATGATTGGGCAAAAGCCGCGTATCTAGGAAACTCCAGAATACGTATTTGTTTGAACTGATATTCTCCAAATTCCTCAGAAAAATATTCAAATGAGTTTTCCAAAGACTCCATCATACGATCCGTATTGTAGGCATGGGAAGAGTGATACATAATCTGCATTTTCACGTCGTTCCAATACTTTTCAATCACTTCGTAATCGGCACTTAAAAATGAAAAGAAGTATAGAATAGGCGCATCCATTTTGTAATGGAAATAAGTTCTTCCGCCTTCTGTACGCTCACTTTGTAAGTAGCCAGGTGCAACAGCAATTTGACCTTCTTCAGTGCTAACTATGGTTTCGAAATTAACCCAGTCTGCCTGGCTTCCAAGTCCGTGATTTGCATAAGCCGTGGTATCATAAATAGAAGCGGTACGTTCTTTTTCAGCTAACCCTTGTTCTTTTCGATCATCATCAGCACTTAGCTCAATTCCACTATTATAACCAATGCTTGGAAAGATATTACTGTTAAGAAAAGTACCGTTTCCAGCTATAGCTGTTGAGATTCCACTATTTGAAAAACCTTTAATCTTATAGTCAAAATCAAAAGCTAGTTCGATACTATCTCCAGGCATTAGGGGTTTATCGAAAGTGTAAATACTAAAATCATATATCTCATTTCGATGAACTTCTTTAGCAGCTTTGTTAAAGCCCAGTTCCGAATACTGATTATCTTTTTCCCAATTCAACCAAACCGAATCGATGGGAGAGGTTGTCTTGTTTACAAGGATATTTCGACCCTTTACATGATATGCCAGCTCAGATGGATATAAATCTACTTCAACGTAGGTATCTACGATTTTTGGAGTGTTTAGGTCTTCGTAAGATTTGTACGTCTTTTCAAACTGAGCACGAGTATCTTTTGCACTGTCTGAGTTTCTAAATTCGTTAAGAATATTGGTGTTGTAATAAATGATAGAACCGGTAATCAAACTAGCCAATAGTAAAACAGCACCAATTGCAGTTGCCGATTTATTTAGCCTCTGACCAATAGATTTGATTCTAAGCTTAAAACTGGATTCTGTTCCACGTACCCAAAATAAATTGGATAAGAAAAGTAAAAAGCCACCAACAAAGAACCAGTGCAATTCCCATATCAACTTTGCACCAAGAAAGGGGCCCCAACCATTCATATCCGAATAGGTGATTCCGATAGACGATCCGAATTCCCAAAGGTTGTGTTCAAATCCGATCTCGTTTAATACAATTTCGTTCAGAATAAAAAAGGCAACCATTGCAAAGTGGCCAATGAACTTATTGTTAATTAGCGTGTGAATCAGAAATGCAATCATACAATAATTGAGGATGTTCGGAAGCTGCAAAAAGAGAAAGCCTCCAAAATATACTGAGAAATCAATGTCAGTAAATCCTTTTGCAATCTGTACGACAGAGCCGATTGGTATGAGCAATAAGAATAAAAACGACATGGAAAGTATTAATGCAGTAAACTTTCCTAGAAGGGTAGTACTATTTGGAAGATTGAGTGCATCGAAGGTTTGATCAAGTTTCAACTCTCGTTCGCGGTTAATCAATTCTCCAGCATAAACCGTACTTAAAATAAGTAGGAATAAAGTGAATCCGCTGATTGCCTCTATCATGGCATGTGTAACCAACCATGTACTAGTCCCAAAAATGGAATCGGAGTAAATCGCCGACATGACGAAGTTTAGAATCCCAATAGCGCCAATAGCTAGAAACGGAATTTCTGTTACGATACTTTTTAAATAGAACTTTGTAAGGCTGATATATTGACTAACACGAGCTTTAAAATCGAAATGAGTGACAACATTTGGAAGAGATAAATAGGAGCTTAGCACGTCTTCTTTTTCTTCCTGTTGGATATTCTTCTTTTTAGATTTTCGTGACCCAATAGGCTGCACATTGAAGTCGAAGAGAATATAGGTGATAGCAAAAAGGCCTAAACTAACTCCAATCCAAAGTAATCGGTTAGTGAATATAAAAGTGTCAAAAAAGGAAAGCTGGAGCGTATTTTGCTCAACAACGGTCCAGTATTTTGTAACGAGTGCAAAAGCCTCTCCACCAAAAGGATCAATTAGAGAACTTATTCTATCGTTATCTAAATCAGCGGTTAACGTTTGGGCAATTGATTGAGCTATTATTAGAATGATACCTTGAACGTAAACTAAAAAGATATTTCTAGTTAAAGTTCCCACTGCAAAAAACAGAGCGCTTATAAAAAGCACGTTCGGGAAAATGAATACTAGAAAGCTATTCCAATAGGTAAGAAAGTTGAAAGCGCCCAGTTGTTCGGCATCTACCCAAGGCATGAGTTCTCCGAAAGCAAGACCAAAGAGAATCCCTGAATAGGCGAATAACATGATAGCTACTACACCGATAAATCTGCCACAAAGATATTGGGCTTTTGTAATTGGCTTGGTATAAAATAGCTCGTGGGTTTTTATCTGGAAATCTCTGATAATAGCTGTCCCAGCAATGGCTGTGGTGATGAAAGTTCCCACAAGTGTTAATACCATGGAAGCTTGAAAGAGAACAAACGGACTATTTAGGTTTACTTTCCCCACACCACCGCCAATTTGCACGATGTCGGTGGTCATGAATAGAAAGGCAAACAGAAATAAGATAAAAAAGTATATGTAGGTAGCAGGACGTCGTAACAGGTACGAAATCTCAAATTTGGTAATATTCCACATGGCTTATGCCTCCACGGTTGCGCGTGCGATATTGAGGAAGTACACATCCTCTAGATCCGCATCGGTGGCTTCAAAACTTGAATCTGGTTTGCTTTCGCTAAAAATATGAATCAATGGTTTACCGGCCACCAATCTTGTGGATATTACCTCAAACTCTGTATGCATTGCATCAAGCTGATCTTTTTCGACAGAACGCTTCCAGATTTTACCTGAGAGCTCTTCAATGGCATCATCGGGAGAACCTTGAGTAAGTACATTTCCTTTATTGATTACGGCCATTTTGCGGCATAATTCTCTAACATCTTCAACAATATGCGTTGAAAGAATAACCACTACGTTTTCGCCAATTTCGCCAAGTAAATTTAGAAAACGGTTTCTCTCGGTTGGATCTAATCCTGCCGTAGGTTCATCAACAATTACCAATTTAGGATTTCCAAGAAGGGCAATGGCAATTCCCAGACGTTGTTTCATTCCTCCGGAATATCCGCCCACTTTCTTTTTTCGAACATCCCACAAATTTGTTTGCTGAAGAAGGGCTTGAACGGTGTCCTTTCGTTCACCAGAATTGGTAATTCCTTTTAATACAGCAAAGTGATCTAAAATCAATTCGGCTTTAAGGTTGGGATAGAGCCCAAACTCTTGGGGGAGATAGCCCAATATCTTACGGACCTCATCTTTTTGTTTAAGAACATCGATATCTCCAAACTGAATGCTTCCTGAATCGGGCTCTTGCAGGGTTGAAATTGTTCTCATCAAAGATGACTTTCCAGCGCCATTAGGACCTAGTAATCCGAACATTCCGGTCCCAATTTCAAGGTTTACATTATCTAATGCTTTTACACCATTAGAATAAGTTTTCGATAAATTGGTAATCTTAAGTTCCATAGCCCCGAGTAAAAATTATTGTTGTAATAAAAAATCAATTTATTATAATTCAATAATTTTGGAATTACTAACTTATTTGCTTCGGTAACTATATGAAAGGCAGTGATTTGTGGAGTGTGAATTTTTTGGCTTAAAAGTCAGGGGAGAGGTAAGGGATCTAAATTAAGGTTTCCGCCGGTAGAACCTGCTATCGTATACAGACGATGTAATTGCTTTTTAATGGCTGCGAAGATATTTCGTCCCGAGGCTTCGGAATCAGGACTGTAGATGTTAGGTAATTCGCTGATAGGTTTAATAAATTAAACTAAGCTCACCGTCATCCTGAAGATACCTCTGAAGGATCTTCACAGCCATTAAGAAGCAGTGGTTTTGTTCGTAGGTGATATCTAATCTTGCCTTTACATTATTTTCGTGTTCGCTAATGCATTCATCTCTTTGATGGGTGTACTTTTGTGCCGACAAAAGTACCAAAAACTCTCGACAAGAATAATTGG
>JBLWXP010000015.1:0-28889 GCA_048267405.1 Balneola sp.
GAACACTAAAATAATGTAACGACAAGGTCAGTTATCACCCGTGAATAAAACCATTGCTTTTTAATAGCTGGGAAGATCCTTCAGAAGTGTCTTCAGGATGACTTTGAGCATTGTTTAATTTATTAAAACTGTCAACGAATTATCTAACATCTACAAGGACCGAGGCCTAAAAACTACCAATTTTGTAACCGAATTACTTAGTGCCTAAAAAGATTGCTCCATCAGCATTCTACTTCAATTTGAAATACTTAAACACAGGGTAGTCTACACTTTTCTTATCGATTCCTTTAGTTTCTAAGTATTCATCAAAGAAGTTCCAAGTTACAAGTCCATCATCCGACTGTGGCTCTAGTGTGTAAAAGATAAGATTAGCGAGTGGTTGGGCTAAATCAATCCAATAATCTCCTTTTTTGAAGGATTTTGTTGCCGACTTAAATTCACCACCAACGGTTGCCATGTAGTGACCTTCAAACTCTCTCTTACTTTTGTTCAGCGCCGTAACCTTGAATAATTCCCCTTCTGCTTTCACATTCTTGGTAAGTTTCTGAACAATAGCTCCTTGCTTTTCCAAATGCTCGGCAATGTAACTAAGCTCCGCAGGAATTAGATATCCACGAGGTAACGTGCTTTCTACTGTTGCGTTAAACTTGCTATAATTTTGAACATCAGGAACGTCTATAATTCTGCCTGAACGAAGATACTTTGTTTCGTTCTTTTCATCGGTATATGCGGTGTAATCGTAAGTGCGAAGAGTAAAGGTTTCTTCTTGAGGAACCATTTCAAAACGAACCCCTTTTTTAACTTTACCTGCATTGTTCTTCACATTGGCGATTGCGTCTTGCTCTGCTTGGTCGTTAATGCGAGCTATTTCTTTGCCGTTTTTGTTGGTGAAGTTTAAAATCTCTGTTACAAAAGCGTGGGTTGCATCAATGCGTTGGTATAGACGCTCGTGAGCAAAAGACTCACTCAAAATTCCGATTTTGTTACGTAAACCCATTTGGTTTACCATATATCGTGGATGGTGATTGTAAGTGTAAATTGCTTTTGGTGGCCATCCTTGGCGTAAGCTGTAACCACCATATGGACCAAAATAGAGATCGTATTTATCTTTTACCGTTTGAGTGATTTCGGGGAGCATTTTACCCCACGTAAAGTTGTAAGGCCCTGGCTCGCCCGCATATTGATAACTTGGCGCCCATGTCAAAGAATAGCCATGCCACGTTCCATTGGTGGTATGTAAATCAACAAAAATCTCGGGATCCCACTTATTAATTACATTCTGAACAAGTCCGTTAGTCTCGAGCGCTTCCATCTTAATTCCGTCTCGGTTTAAATCCCAACCTTGGCTGTTCGCGCGAATACCAACTTTCACGGGACTATCTTCTTGTGATGGGCGCCGGCCTTGTTCCATTTTGTCGTTAGAATCGGAATTATATATAGGTGCAAAAAGTATAATTTGATTATCTAGAAGGTCTTTTCTGTCGCCAAAAAGAATTTCACGCATCAAAATCTGAAGTGCTTCTTTTCCCTCAACTTCACCCGAATGAATATTCCCTTGGATGTACATTACTGGTTTCCCAGAAGCTTTAGCTTGTTCAGGAGTTGTGATTTTAGGATTAGCCATCACAACTACAGGAATTCCTTTTCCCTCAAGGCTTGTTCCCATATACTCTAGATGCACTAATTCAGTTTTGCCCTGAACTGCTTTAATAAAGTTCATTACATCTGTATAGGTAGATGTTTCGGTATAATTTGTCTTTTCAGGAGTAGTAATTAAGTCCGCGCTCCACTGCGCATATAGAGAAGAAGTTCCTACAACTAGGAATAGAAATAGTGTAGTGAGAAGAGATTTCATAAGGCGATTTTTTAGTTTGGAAAAGTATAACAAAACAAAGCTTGTAAAACACTAGGTTTTACAAGCTTTGAAGTGTGGTTTAATCATCTTTAAAGAGTTCTTTTCCAAAACAGAAATTAGGAGTGGAGATTTACTCTTCCACCCATTTTTCTACATCGTCGATCACCTCAGCAAAGTCGATGCTGTTACCGTCCTTACTTAGTGTCGCTTCGTATTCAATCGGCTCATCATTATCACGCATAATGAGCTTAGTGGCTAACTTGTTAGTGATATTTTGTTGTATCACTCGCTTAAGAGGGCGTGCACCATACACAGGGTCATAACCTCTTATTGCCAACCAATCTTTAATGTTATCTGGCACATCTAGTTTCACTTTGTTTCTTTCTAGTAATGCGTACACATGCCTTAATTGAATATCTACAATAGAGCGGATGTGTTCTTTGCCAAGTGGATGGAATACGATGGTATCATCTACACGGTTTAAGAACTCTGGTCGTATTGTTTTCTTCAATTGATCGATTAGCTGATTTTGAAGCTCTTCATACTTCTCATCGCTAAGCTCGCCATTGGATTTCTCCATTTCCTGAACAATCAGATGAGAACCAATATTACTAGTCATCACAATGATTGTGTTTTTGAAATCAACGGTAACGCCTTTGTTATCGGTTAAGCGACCTTCATCCAATACTTGTAACAAAATATTGAATACATCAGGATGTGCTTTCTCGATTTCATCAAGTAATACTACAGAGTACGGATGGCGACGAACGGCTTCGGTAAGCTGTCCACCTTCATCGTAACCTACATATCCCGGAGGTGCTCCAACCAAACGGCTAACGCTGTGTTTCTCCATGTATTCACTCATATCAATTCGAATCATGGCGTTTTGGTCGTTGAACAGAAACTCTGCCAAGGTTCTAGCAAGCTCGGTTTTACCAACACCTGTTGAGCCAAGGAAGAAAAACGAGCCAATAGGCCGGCCTTCGTCTTGCAAGCCTGCTCGCGATCTTCTAATAGCATTAGAAACAGCCTCAATTGCAACATCTTGGCCAATCACACGCTTGTGCAATTCTTCTTCTAAGAGCAGTAGTTTTTGGCGTTCACTTTCCAACATTCTCTTTACAGGTATACCTGTCCAACGAGCTACGATATCTGCAATATCTTCTGCATCCACTTCTTCTTTTAGAAGCGCATGATGTTCTTGCATCTCATCTAGCTTAACCTTCGATTCTTTCAGTTCTTTTTCTAGCTGAGTGATAGTTCCATATCGAAGTTCTGCTACTTTTTCGTAATCGCCTTTACGTTCGGCTTTATCAGCTTCGTTTCTGGTAGTTTCAATAGCTTGCTTTAGCTCTCTCGCTTTTTGGATGAGATCGCGCTCTTGCTCCCAATGCACACGCATTGTGCTACGCTTTTCTTCCAAGTCGGCAAGTTCTTTCTCAATACCTTTAATTTTACCTTTGTCTTTCTCACGCTTCAAAGCTTCTCGTTCAATTTCTAACTGGCGAATTTGTCGCTCGATGGCGTCCAACTCTTCAGGAAGTGAATCAATTTGAAGTCGTAATCGCGAAGCGGCTTCATCAATTAAATCGATGGCTTTATCGGGAAGAAAACGATCGGAAATATAACGGTGTGAAAGTTCCGCAGAAGCTACGATGGCAGCATCAGTAATGCGCACACCATGATGGACTTCGTAACGCTCTTGCAAACCACGTAAAATAGAAACGGTATCTTCAACAGAAGGCTCACCAACCACAACCGTTTGTAAACGTCGGGCTAGAGCCTTGTCTTTCTCAATGTATTTTCGGTATTCATCTAACGTAGTTGCACCAATGGCGTGCATCTCACCTCGGGCGAGCGCTGGTTTTAGAATATTAGCAGCATCCATTGCACCTTCGGTAGCTCCAGCTCCAACTAACGTATGAATCTCATCAATAAACAAGATGAGCTGACCGTCGGAGTCGGTTACTTCTTTAACTACGGCTTTTAAACGTTCTTCAAATTCACCGCGGAACTTAGTTCCAGCTACAAGCGCACCCATATCTAGCGCCATAATGCGTTTAGACTTTAGGCCTTCGGGAACATCACCCCGAACAATACGCAAAGCCATTCCTTCAGCAATTGCTGTTTTACCAACTCCCGGTTCACCAATAAGAACGGGATTATTTTTAGTTCTACGAGTAAGGATTTGCATTACGCGCCGGATCTCTTGATCACGACCAATTACGGGATCCAGTTTATTCTTTTCGGCAAGTTCGTTTAAGTCGCGAGCATATTTTTTCAACGCTCCATAACGGCTTTCGGCATTTGGGTCGTCTACTGTTTGGTTGCCACGAACATCCTTCAACACTTTTAAGATGTTCTTCTTAGTAACACCTTGGTCGTTTAGTAATGCGCTAACGTCTCCCTTAGTTTCGGTAAGCCCAATAAGAATGTGCTCGGAGCTAATGTATTCATCACCCAAAGCTGTTGCTTCTTTCTGTGCTTTGTCGAATACTTCTTTAGTTGTATTCGATAAATACTGCCCAGAAACAGATGCCCCTTGAACTTTGGGTAATCTAGAAATACTACGAGTTACAACTTCATCAATAACTGAGCTATTAGCGCCCAACTTACTTAGTAATGTATTAACGATACTCTCATTATCGCTTAAAAAAGCTTTTAAAACATGATCCGGTTCTAACGCTTGGTTATTCCCTTCTTGTGCGAGTTCTAAGGCTTTTTGTACAGCCTCTTGTGCTTTTAAAGTATATTTATTCAGGTTCATTTGTCGCTCCTCTTGGTTTATTCTGAAATAGATAAGTCCAAAACCGTGCCAAGTTATTTGTCTGACTGAATTGCAGTTTTAGCATTTCTACTCTTAAATAACTTTCTTACAAAAAGCAGAATGTTTGTTTTATGATTCTTAAAAATCTTCCACAATCTCGGAATAAAGAAGCTTTTCTATCTTGTGCTACAAGAGAGTCATGTCTTCACGCGGAAGAATTACATCAGGAATATCGATTAGAAAATACCCAGTCTAGTCTTTCTCTATTTGTTCTTTTAAAAGGGAAAGGGCAATTTTCCATCAACAATAAAAAATACCCGCTGGGTGGCACAGATTATTTAGTTTTAAATTCTGGCAGCGTGGTTTCTATGCATCTAGATGCTAAAAGTATTCCTTTGCTACTCGTTTTTAGCGCTCAACTTCTTGCTGAGTTTCCTAACATCCCTCATCTCTTTTATAAAAACTCAACGAACTTCCCCGATTTTCAATTACTAGAGCGCCTTGATCTGGGACCATCAGGAAATATGATATCATCGCTTTCTGAGTTATTCGAGTTGAGTACTTCTTGTGCATCTTTCCATGCATTAAAGGCAGACTTATTGACCCGATCGATATATCTATCTCTGATTGCACAATTAGTTGAGGCTGAGAAAACAGTACAAAATTTACCTGTAATAAAGAGATCTAGCCAGATTGAAATTTTCAAAGGATTAGATTTTGCTAGAGAATGGCTACAGAGTAACTACTCTAATCCAATTCGGGTTGAAGAGCTCTCCAGAATTAGCTCCATGAGCAAGGAACACTTTATACGCCTGTTTAAAGCCGCTTTTGGAACTTCTCCCAACCAATACCTCATCGAACTTAGGCTGCAAAAAGCTCATGAGCTCTTTGCCCAATCCAAACCCTTAAGCGTAACCGAAGTGTGTAATGCTGTTGGTTATTCAAGCGAAACTTCATTTAGTTTACTATTTAAGAGACGATTTGGAAAGAGTCCATCCGATTTCAAAAAGCAGAGAGTTATCAATTTTCGATAGGTTTATTCTTTTTGAACTTCCTATTTATGATTTGTTCATCATCAATAACTAAAAAAACCATTATGCAGGATTTTAGCAAATTTCGACTTCGGGTTAATATTAAATCTACTATCAAAGATGTGTATAGAGCTTGGGCTACCACTACCGGCTTAGAATCTTGGTTCTTAAGTAAAGCTGATTTTAAAACACAGAAAGGAGTACCAAGAGAGCCTAGTGACTTCATTCAGCCTTCCGATACCTACGTTTGGAACTGGTTCGGCCATTCTGATGATGTTCGTGAAAAAGGCGCCATATTAAAAGCCAATGGCGTTGATACTTTCGCCTTCACTTTTTCGCTGGGTTGTCCTGTTAGCATTTCTATATTTAGAGATGGCGATGAAGTTATATGTGAATTAGTAGAAAGCGACCTCCCAATTGAAAACGGTGAGGGATTACAGCATTTTGTGGGCGACTCGAGAGGGTGGATTTTTTATTTAACGAATCTAAAATCAGTACTAGAAGGTGGACTCGACTTACGTAATAAAAACGAAGCTTTGAAAAATGTTATAACTGCTTAGTAAAGTATTCTTCTTCTTTCATAAAAAAAGCCCAGATCGTATCAGGACCTGGGCTTTGGTTTTTTCGGGGTACAATAAATTCTTATAGTTCAAAGGCTATAAATTGTTTCGCATCATTTCTTAAAATACTTAGCAATACAACTTCATCACCTTTCTTAGATAATTTCTCAAGTTCGCTGTAGAAATCGTCAGCATCTTCAACTTTTCTATTCTTTACTGAAGTAATAACATCGCCTCTACGTAATCCTCGTTCGTAAGCGCTGCTCGATTCTTCAATTTTACTTACCACAACACCTTCTACTGCTGAATCTAGCTTGAGTTGTTGTTTAATATTCGAGTTCAAGTCTGCTATATCAAAACCTAGCTTTTCTCGTAAGCTTTTAGACTTCACTGATGGTGCGCTTGCAATTTCGTCACCATCTTGTTCACCTAAGGTAACAACTATATTTTTTGCGTCACCATTCCTAATTATGCCAAGTTTTACTTTATCATTTGGTCTTTTTGCGGCAATCATTGATCGGAAAGAACTCCAGTCTTTAACTTGTTTACCATCAATTGAAACAATGACATCCTGCTCTTCTAATCCTGCTGACTTTGCGGGACCGCCATCCTCTACTTTAGCTACAATAATGCCACGAGCATCACCCAAGCCAAGAGCTTTCGCCATGGTACGGTCAACTTCGCCACCAAAATAAAGACCTAAATAGCCACGCGATACTTTTCCATCTGCGATAAGATCTTCCATAATTCGCTTAGCGAGGTCTATTGGAATCGCAAATCCAATTCCATCATTGCCACCTGAACGCGAAGCAATTGCGGAGTTAATACCAACTAATTCGCCATTCATGTCAATTAATGCTCCACCAGAATTACCTGGATTGATAGCGGCATCGGTTTGAATAAAGTCTTCATATCCACCTACATCTCCTAGAATATTAATACTTCTGCCTTTGGCTGATACGATTCCGAAAGAAACGGTGTGAGCTAAATTCTCACTAAGTGGGCTACCAATTGCTAATACAAACGAGCCAACTTTCAAGTTTTCGCTATTGCCCATTTTAACTGTTGGCACATCTTTAACATCAATTCTAAGTACGGCAATATCGGTTTGAGGATCAGTACCTACTAAAGTAGCATCAACTTCTTCGTTATTAAACAACCTCACTTTAATTTTATCAGTATTCTCTATTACGTGGTTGTTTGTAAGAATATATCCTTCGTCAGAGATGATAACCCCAGAGCCTAACCCTCGCTGTGTGTACTCTTTGGTTTCGTTTCTCTGATTACCAAATGGACGCCCAAAAAATTGAGAAAAGGGATCCATCACTCTTACTTCTTTTGTCTTCTCAGTAGTTATCATTACCACTGCAGGGTTTGTTTTGCTTGCGATGTCTACAATCGCGTTGTTAAAGTCCATCATTGTTGCTACGGGCCGGGCAGCTGCGGAGGTAATAGTAGTATCACTGCTTTCTGCTGGAGTACTAGCTTTATCTGTTATTGCACTAAAGCCAAGTAATGCTATTATTGCGGCTGCAACCCCAAATATATTTTTTACTGCTGTGTTCATTTTCAATTCCTTTTTTATAGTTTCTGAACTGCCATTACAACGATAAAAATCTGACTTATTGTGTATTTTTTTGGATTCATTGCCAAAAAAAGAGTCGGAGTCGTTTTCATACAACTCCGACTTGTAGCTTATTAACTAACGTTATGAGATTTCTATCTGTTTCTTTGCTTTTTCAGCATTCTTGTTGATGGTGATGTCTAACACACCATTCTCATATTTAGCGGCAATACTCTCTTCGTCAATTCCATCTGGCAAATAAAGCGCACGAGTAAATTTGCCGTATTTTGTCTCTACGCGATGGTAGTTTTTGCCCTCTTCTTCCTTATTTAGAATACGCTCACCGCTGATGGTAAGTTGGCCTTTTTCGAGATCTACTTTGATATCTTCTTTCTTAACACCAGGAAGTTCTACAGAAATTTCAAACTGAGTTTCTGTTTCAGCTACATCTACACTTGGCATAAAATGATCTTTTTTATAGCTATTGGTGATTGGGTTAAAAAATTCTTCCATTACTTCGTTAAAAGCGCTGGAAAGCACATCTGCATTGGGTCTTGAATATTTAATAAGTGCCATGGTTAAGCCTCTCTATTTTGTGATTATTTGATTTCAATATTTGCTAGATAACTTGCAACGGATGTGCCAATAGGATTACGGTGTCACAAGCCTGACATCCCGACAATGCATTAATGAATTAATTTCAGAGTGAATTTTGGGGAGCGGAAAGCTTGTCAGCGTTAAGTTGACGGTAAGGCAGAGTACAGAAAAACTGGCAGGGATTGCAGAGGAATGAGCAGTGAGGTTGAGTTAGTTTATTAATAGTTCTAATAAGTTAAACAACGGATACAGTTCATTCAAAGGACACTTCCGATGAATCTTCAAAGCCATTAATCTGCAATTCTTTCATTTCAGGCTTTGACTTCTGGAGGCTTTACATTATTTCCGTCAAAGAATTATCTGACATCTACCATCCAGAGTATCACGTTTATAAAAAAAGCCATCTCTAAATAAATAGAGATGGCTTCATAATACTTGTTCAAACTTTAAAAAAGCTCGATAGAAAGAACTTTAGCAATTAAGAATTACTAAGTTTCCATTCTTTGGCTACTAAAAACGCCATTTCTAAACTTTGTTCGTAGTTTAAGCGAGGATCGCAGAATGTTTCGTAGTTCTGGCCAAGACCTGTTTCAGTAAGGCCATTTGCTCCGCCCACGCATTCGGTAACATTATCGCCAGTAAGCTCTAAATGAACACCACCAAGGTAACTTCCTTCCGCACGGTGAATAGCGAATGCGGATCTTATTTCTTGGAGAATATCATCGAAATTTCTGGTTTTGATGGCTGCTTTAGTAGAAAATGTATTTCCATGCATAGGGTCAGAAGTCCAAACTACAGGAAAGCCTTCTTTCTGTACCGCACGAATGAGAGCAGGCATTTGCTCTTCAATTTTATCTCTACCAAAACGCGTAATCATTACAATTTTTCCTTCTTCACGAGTCGGGTTCAATTTCTCGATAAGGCGTAGAGTGTCGTCAATTTCGAAAGGAGGACCAACTTTAATACCAATCGGGTTTTCAATCCCACTTAGATATTCTGCATGTGCGCCATCTAAATCTCTTGTTCTGTTACCCACCCAAACTAGATGAGAACTTAAATTGAAAAAGCCTGGTTTTCGAGGAACTTGACGCGTCTGCGCTGCATCGTAATACAGATTGAGAGCTTCGTGAGAGGTAAAGAAATCTACTTTCTGAACTGAAGAAAATGTATCAGGAGAAATAGTTTCCATAAACTTAACTGCTTTGGTAATAGAGTTCACCATCGCCTCGTATTCTTTATAATATTGGTTGTTAAGCATGAAATTTAATTCCCATTGCTCAGGGTGATTCAAATCGGCAAAGCCTTCATCAGAAAGAGCACGTAGAAAATTCAATGTAAGGCCCGCTTTATGATATCCCTCAACCAAACGCTTAGAGTCTGGCATTCTGGCTTCTGCATTAGGTTCAAAGCCATTTATAAGATCGCCACGGTAATTGTGAATTTCTTCGCCATTCACGGTTTCAAAATCTTGAGAGCGAGGCTTCGCATATTGACCGGCAATTCTACCAACGCGTAAAACGGGTACGCCCATCTCGTGAATTAAAATAAAGCTCATTTGTAAGAGCACTTTTAACATATTCACAATCTTGGGAGAAGTGGTAAGGTCAAAGCTTTCGGCACAATCGCCACCTTGTAGTAGAAATGATTTTCCTGCTGCTACATTGGCAAGCTTATGCTTTAATGCTTCAATCTCCCAAGAGGTAACTAAAGGCGGTAAGTTTTTTAATGTCGTAAAACTCTGTTCAAGTTCTTCTGGATTAGGGTATTTCGGTAATTGTTTAATGGCTTTACTCTGCCATGATGTGGGTGACCACATTGAGTCTGGTGTTTTCTGCATAATTATTTGAGTTGTGAGAACCCTAAAGTATAAGTTTTTTGAAGTTAATGCTTCTTTAATATTCCCTTCCCCTTACTTATTAAATTATGGATATATTAAAGACGCAAAATAATTGATAGAAATATGCTTCAGACCAAATTTAAAATATTACTGGTTGACGATTATCCAGCCTTAGTGACGCTTACAAGACACAAATTACTCCAAAAAGGGTATGAAGTAATCACCGCCCAGAATGGACAAGACGCGCTCGAGTTAGTACGAACTGAATACCCCGACTTGGTATTAAGTGACGTAGAAATGCCTGTTATGAATGGCTATGAATTATGCTCTAAGATTAAAAATGATTCTAGACTCTGTCAAATTCCTGTAATTCTAGTTACCTCTATGGTAACTACAGACTATTTAATGAATGGAATTGCAAGTGGTGCTGATAATTACCTCACTAAGCCTTATGATGACGATACCTTATTTACAAAGGTTGAAGAATTGCTCGAAACCGTCATTCAGCCTCATCATGAAAAAGATGAGATTGCAGTTACTATTGAGAATAGAACCTACAACGTTAAGGCCGATTACACTCACCTTATCAACCTTTTTGTTTCTACTTATAAAAATACCTTAGCGCAGAATGCTCAGCTTGAGAAAGTTAAACAAGAACTTAATCTGATTAATAAAGATCTTGAATACGCAAAAAATGAGCATGAAGAGCTCATTCAAAATGTTTTCCCTGAAAAAATAGCAGACAGTTTACTCGCTTACGGAACGGTTTCTCCCGAACGTTATGACGATGTTACTATCATGTTCACAGATTTTGATGGTTTTAGCAAAGTTGTACCAACATTATCTCCAGAAGAATTAATTGATAGCCTCTCTTTCTATTTTGATGAATTTGATAATTATGCAGACCAACACAATCTCATAAAAATAAAGACTATTGGCGATAGCTACATGGCTGCTGGTGGACTTCCCGAGCGTACTGAAACTCACCCTGTTGATACTGTGCTAACGGCTCTTAAAATGCAGCATTTCATCTCAAAGTTAGCAGAACGGGCTAGTTCTTCTATTCCCTTTTTCCCACTTAGAATTGGTATTCATACCGGCCCTGCAGTTGTTGGTGTAATTGGTAAACGCCGTTTCGCTTACGATATTTGGGGCACTACAGTGAACCTTGCTGCAAGAATGGAGCAACATTCCGACCATAACTCTATTAATATTTCTGAAGCAACTTACTTAAGAGTGAAAGACTTTTTTGTTTGTGAAAGCCGAGGCGAAATTGAAGCTCGTAACATTGGCAAAGTACCGATGTACTACGTTAAACGAATTAAAGAAGAGTTTTCGGAAGATGAAGAAGGCCTTTTTCCAAACCGACTTTTCGTACGAAGTTATAATATGCTGTCTAAAAAACAGTTTTAGAAGCACTGGTTAGTTTTGTTAGTATGGAATGGAGTTTTTCTGCTCGCTGTTACGTATTATTCAGGTCGGCCGAACTTCTAAAATGACACATTCCTTTGCAACAGAATATTGTAATACGCGGAGCTCGCGAGCACAATCTTAAAAACTTCGATATCGACATCCCTCGAGACCAACTAGTAGTAATTACTGGTTTGTCTGGTTCTGGGAAATCTTCCCTAGCGTTTGATACCATTTATGCTGAGGGACAACGACGATTTCTAGAATCCCTTTCAGCTTATGCTCGCCAATTTCTTGGAATGATGGAGCGCCCTGCCGTAGACTTTATTGATGGCCTTTCTCCAGTAATTTCCATTGATCAAAAAACGACCAATCGCAATCCTCGCTCAACGGTTGGTACGGTAACAGAAATTTATGATTTTCTAAGACTGCTTTACGCCAGAGTTGGCATTCCTTACTCGTACATTTCCGGTAATGTAATGGAAAAACAAACTGAAGAGCAGGTTGTTGCAGCAATTATGGCCATGCCTCAAGGCACAAAAGCATACTGTCTAGCGCCGGTTGTTAGAGGAAGAAAAGGGCACTACAGAGAACTTTTTGAGCAGACTATTAAGCAGGGCTTTCTAACTGCTAGAGTTGATGGTGAACTTCTGGAACTTGAGAAAGGCATGATGGTTGACCGCTACAAAACTCACAATATTGAAGTGGTTGTAGATCGGTTTGTCATCAGTCCTAAAAGCGAAAAACGTATTGCAGAAAGCATTCGTTTAGCTTTGGAAATGGCTGATGGAAATGTAATTCTGTCGTTTAAGGAGAATGATAATTTTAAAGATCGCCTTTTCTCGCAGAAACTGTTCGATCAAGAAAGTGGCATCGCTTACGAAGACCCTGCTCCTAACCTTTTCTCTTTTAACTCGCCTTATGGCGCTTGTAAAAGTTGTAGTGGTTTAGGCCACAGTTACGATGTGAGCTGGGATTTATTGGTACCCAATAAAGAGCAGTCTTTCGCTGATGGCGGGCTTAGATTTCTCGGCATCCCTCGCGATGTTTTTGTATTCAAGCAATTGAAAGCTGTTTTAGAAGATTTAAAATTGAGTTTTGAAACTCCTTTTACAAAATATCCAGAAGAAGCTTTCAACATCCTTATGCACGGTGGTGGCGAAACCAAGTACTCGGTAAGTTACGATTTCAAAGATAACTCAGTAACCTACAAGCACAAGTTTGAAGGTTTGCGCCACATGATTATTGAGCAATACGAGAATAGTAAGTCACCCAAACAACGTGAGAAAGCAAAAGCGTTTATGAGCAAAGTGGTTTGCCCAACTTGCAAAGGCGGACGCCTCAAGAAAGAAGCACTTTCCTACAAAATTGATGGGCACAGCATTCACGATTTAGTAAAGCTCGATATAGAGCAACTACGCGATACTTTGTATGGCATTAAGCTAAGCGAACGTCAACAGTTGATTGGTAGCCAAGTTCTCAAAGAAATACGCGATCGCCTCGATTTTCTTCTCAATGTGGGACTTAACTATCTGAATTTGGATCGCGAAGCACAGACTTTAAGTGGTGGCGAAGCACAGCGAATTAGGTTAGCAACGCAAATTGGTACACAATTGGTTGGTGTACTCTATATTTTAGATGAGCCAAGTATTGGCCTTCATCAACGAGATAATATCAAGCTGATTAAATCGCTAGAGATGTTGCGCGATTTAGGAAACAGCGTTTTGGTTGTTGAGCATGATCGAGAAACGATTGAACATGCCGATTTTGTAGTAGATATGGGTCCGGGAGCCGGCGTAAATGGCGGCGAGATTGTTACTGCAGGAAAACCTACCGAGCTCGACCCTACTTCCCTTACCATGCGTTTTATTAACGATGAAGAATTCATCGAAATTCCATCTTCTTTCCGAAAAGGAAACGGCAAAAAACTTACTATTAAAAACGCTAGAGGTCATAATCTCAAAAATGTAGATTTAGAAATCCCACTCGGCAAGTTCATCTCTATAACTGGAGTAAGTGGTAGCGGCAAAAGTTCTCTTATCAACCATACATTGGTTCCAATTCTATCTAATCACTTCTACAAGTCGAAGGTTGTACCTCTTCCATATGATTCTGTAGAAGGAATTGATAACATCGACAAAATAATCTCTATAGATCAAAGTCCAATTGGACGAACTCCAAGATCTAATCCAGGAACGTACACAAAAGTATTTGACCATATTCGTCGCCTTTTTGCTGAACTTCCAGAAGCCAAAATAAGAGGCTACGACCAAGGCCGTTTTTCTTTTAATGTGAAAGGCGGACGCTGTGAGACCTGCCAAGGCGATGGCGTTAGAAAAATAGAAATGAATTTCTTGCCTGATGTGTATGTAACCTGCGAAACCTGTAATGCCAAGCGCTACAATAGGGAAACACTAGAAATATTCTATAAGCACAAAAACATTTCTGATGTGTTGAATATGCCTGTTTCTGATGCCGCTGATTTTTTTGAAGCTCAACCAACTATAAGTCGAGTGCTTAAAACTCTAACTTCTGTTGGTTTGGGATATTTAACACTTGGGCAATCTAGCACTACACTTTCTGGTGGAGAAGCTCAACGTATAAAACTGGCCAGAGAACTTTCCAAAATTGGAACTGGAGATACGCTCTATGTAATGGATGAGCCCACTACAGGTTTGCACTTTCAAGATGTTCAAATGCTTGTAAATGTAATCCAGAAACTGGTTGACAAAGGGAACACTGTAGTAGTAATTGAACACAACCTCGACTTAATAAAAGCATCCGATTTAGTTATCGATGTTGGTCCTGAAGGGGGAAAAGGCGGTGGCGAAATCATTGAAATTGGCACTCCCGTTGAAGTTGCTGAAAATAAGAACTCCTATACAGGAATTTTCCTAAAACAAGAGTTTGAACGCCTTAAAGCTCCTAAGATTCCCGTTTAAAGCAAATAACTCCTCGTCCCACCGTTCTAATAAAATTCCTACTATCGACTTTTCAAACTGGTTTTTTTTATAGATTTTATAGAAAACAATCAGGGTGCTGAACAACGGGGATATGAAATACTACATTACTGTTTTCCTAATATTGGTGGGCTTGCCAACTTTTGGGCAAGGGCTTGTCCAATATTCTTCTTCAATAGATAATTACAGAATTACTAATCTTGGAAGTGATGAAGGTATTCATGGTATCCAAGTTCACGACCTTTACCAAGACAAGCAGGGCTTCTTATGGCTCATTAGTACCATCGAGGTTTTGAAATATGATGGTATAAAGCTCAGAACTTACTCCAATGGTTTCGTGGGAGGCTCTTTGTATGAAATGCACTTCAATAGAAATGGTGAGTTTGTTATGCCATCATTTGGAGTTGGTACCTATTTATTTTCAGAAGACTCACTTCGCCTAGCCCCATGGAAGACTAGTGAATCTGTAAAAAGCATTGAGCTTATCACCAATGATTCACTCTATATCGGTTCTTATGGAGATGGCATATTTGTAGTCAAAAATGACTCCATTGTTAATAGAATTACAACCGATGAGGGCTTAGTAAATAATAATGTATGGAAACTGCACCGCGATATAAATGGTGCAATTTGGGTTGCAACTAACGGTGGGCTTAGCATTATCCAAGGCTCCAGCATAACTAACTACACGAGCTCTAAAGGTTTTCCCGATAGTCCAATAAGAGCAATACAAGAAATGCAAAACGGAGATATGTGGATAGGAACCGATGGTGGTGGAATTGTTGTGTTTAGAGATTACAAAATTCATAAAGTCATAACAGCTACAGATGGACTGAAAAATAATTTCATCTACACTATTACCCAAAACCCTTCCGATTCTACAATTTGGATTGGTCATCATGGTGATGGGGGTATTACAAGAGTTAGCGATACAGGATCTGAGTTTTATACAACTGAAGATGGCCTAATTTCAAATCAAATAAATAAGATTTTATTCTTAAAGCAGGGAGAAATTGCAATAGCAACTGAATCTGGATTATCTTTTTTAAGCCCCAAGAAAATTGATATGGTCTCAATTCCAGAGGAAGGAATTTTAAGTTTTGAAACCGTTCTAGTAAAGCAAGATAGTTCCCAAAAAATATGGATTGGAAGTTATAGTAATGGCTTTAGAATATTTGATGGGAAAAAATGGCAGGATTTCGAATCTCCACCAGAAAAAATTAACGGCTATACACAATCAGCAACGGTCCATAAAAATGGAGCTATTTGGTTTGGAACACAAGGCTCAGGAATTATAGAAGTTCGACAAGACAGAGTTACCCGCCAAATAACCATGGAAGACGGACTACTTGACGATTATGTTCGTGGGATAGAGTTTGACGAGCAAGGTAATTTATGGGCTTGCACTAATAACGGAATTAACAAACTTAATGCAGATTTCGAGGTTCTAGAAAGCTACGGTGAAGACCATCTCCCAAACCCTTTCTGTACCGATATCGCTATATCTAAAAAAGATGGTTCCATTTGGGCTGGTTCTTTTGGGGGCGGAGCAGTTCGTATAACACCCGATAGCATCATAGTATTCAATACCGAAAATGGATTGAAATCAAATCAAGTCATATCCATTTACGAAGACTCAAATCAACATATTTGGATAGGTACTTTAAACCACGGGCTTTCCCGAATATCAGGAGAGCGTAGTATCATTTTTGATGAAAACTCAGGACTCCCACAGGCTAATTATGCCGGGTTTGTTGAGGATTTAGCTGGAAATTTTTGGATAGCAACGGGAAATGGAATCATTCGAACTCGGTTAAAATTTATTCAAGATTTTTTAGATGGCGAACTAATCAAGGTACCCTTTCAATTGTACGTCCAACAAGACGGCATGTTAATCGATAATATGCAAACAGCTAATAACGCTACTATTGAGGTTCTAAAAAATGGAGATATTCTATTCGCTACTTCTTCTGGTGTTGTGGTTATAAATCCTCAAAAGAGTGATTTCTCAAACTCTGACTTTTTCCCCTACATAGAGCGCATTACTGCTAATGGTAGAACTTTAGATTCAAACCAATCTATAATACTAAGCCCTAAAGAAACGAAGGTCAGCATTGACTTCTCTGCCTTAAACTTCTCAGCGCCTCATAAGACAAAATTTCGAGTAAAGCTTAGTGATTTAGATACAGATTGGGACTTCTACGACCAACGTACCACCGCTTATTATGATTATTTACCTGCTGGAGATTACACGTTTACAGTCTCTGCAATTGGTCCCGATGGGCAATGGAGTGATAAAACGGCTGCAATCTCTTTTGTAGTTCTCCCTCCTTTTTATAAAACGTGGTGGTTTTACTCTCTTTCTATACTTGCATTCGGTGGTTTTATTGCTGGTGCAATGCAACTACGTTCAAACGTTAAAATGAAAGCTCTGAATAGAGAGCTGCAATACCAACAAAAATTACATAAAGAAAAAGAGCGTATTTCTAGAGATTTACACGACAACGTGGGTTCTCAAATCACCAATCTTATTACCGGAATTGAAATCAGTACTCTTCACCTCAAAAAGAATCAACATACTAAAGTAGAGAAAGTGTTAACCTCACTAGATGTAGACGCGAGAAATACGATGACCGACCTCAGAGAGACCATTTGGTTAATGGATAAAGAGGTTATCGAGTTCAATAGTTTTGTAAACCATTTGAAGGGGTATTTTAAAAGACAACACCACTATTTGAAAGGATTGAAAATAAATTTGAATTATAACCCCGAATTAAATTTCTCATTAAATCCGACGCATTCTTTAAACATAACTAGAGTAATTCAAGAAGCGCTTAACAATACAAGAAAATATGCGCAAGCTTCAACATTCGAAATAGATTTCACAATTCTAGGAAGTGATCTTGTTATTACAATTAAAGACGATGGTAAAGGAATGAATGTGCAAGAAATTTTGAATGCACAACATGGAAATGGGCTCAAGAATATGAAAAACAGAGCCGAAGATATTGGCGGCACATTTATAATTCACAGTACCCTAAATGAAGGGACAACTATTACAATCACTTTACCAAAGTGATTAAATATCTTTTAAATGACTCGCTTAAAACTCACCTTAAGTTTTATAATTCTCTTTCTGTTTTCTTTTGCAGCTCAATCGCAAAATAGTGACACTATTATTGCCAAAATTGACTCTATCAATGCCCTCCCCTTCGTTTTTATAACTTCAAGTCCAGCTGAAGCTGAGCCAATACTTCTAGCAAATATAGCATTAGCCGATTCTATCGGATATACTCTAGGCCTGGCAAAAAGTAATGCTCTTTTAGGCACTATTTACCACTATTTGGGTAAAGAAGATTTTCGTGCTGAACATATTCTAAATGCTATAAAGTTATACTTACAAATTGACTCTACTCGGTTAGCTGGCTACCAATACACCGAACTAGGTTATGGAATGAAGCACCGCGATCTAGATCTTGCTGAAGATTATATGATGAGAGGTCTTTCACTGTTAAATAGCTTCCCCGGTTCTATCACCCAAGCAGACGCTTTTAACAACTATGGAATTATAAAGCTGATGAAGCAGGAGCATGACAGCGCCCTTTACTTTATAACTCAATCACTTCAAATAAAAGAAAAAGAAAATGATTATTTAGGTGTTTCCTATTCTCTAGGCAATCTATCTGAAGTGTATTTAGGACTAGGTGAATATGATGAAGCGATAAAACGCTTGAATAATTCTTACTCCATCAGAAAGGAACTTAAAGACTCCAGCGCTATGGGATACGATTTATTGAATTTGGGTTTAGCCTATAACAAAAAGTCAGACTATATAACTTCAATTCAATACTTTAAACAAGCCTTGAAGATGGCTACAGAGATAAATTATACTAGCCTAGCAGAAAAATCTTTTTATAATATCTCTAATGGTTTTGAACTTATAGATGAATATGATTCGGCACTGTTCTATCATAAAAACTATATCGTTTATAAAGACAGTCTCCTCAACATTGCCACAAATAGTAGAGTTGCTGAGTTACAAGTGCAGTTCGAGACAGAAGAGAAAGAGAAGAAAATTGCAATCTCAAATGCGGCACTCAGCAACGAACAGCAAAAAGTTCGTCAGAAGAACTGGCTGGTTAGCATTTTAGGAATATTATTTACTTCAGGTGTTCTAGTTGCATTTCTACTGTTTAAACAACAACGTTTAAAAAGACAAACCGAACTTAGAGAAAGCCATTTAGAACTACAATTAGCGAAGGCTGAAGCTGAAAACAAAATGCGTATCGAAAAAGAGCGAATTTCTAGAGATTTACATGATAACGTGGGTTCTCAAATCACTAATCTGATTACAGGAATTGAGATTAGTAATCTTCATATAAAGAAAAACCAGCACCAACATGCAGAAGAAATTCTTTCCTCATTAGATATAGATGCCCGAAATACGATGACCGACCTTAGAGAGACCATTTGGTTAATGGATAAAACTCACGTTGAATTCGAGCAATTTGTGAACCATTTAAAGGGTTACGTGAAGCGGCAGCAGCATTATCTGAAAGGATTAAAAGTCGAGGTTCTATCATCTGTTTCTCCAGAGCTAGTTTTAAATCCAACTCAGTCCTTAAACTTAATGCGCATCATTCAAGAAGCTCTTAATAATGCGCGCAAATATTCAGAAGCCACAAGCTTCAGCATCTCGTTCGCAAAAGATGGAGACTCCCTTACTATCGAACTTAAGGATAATGGTATTGGGATGGATACTACATCACCTAAAGAGAATACTGGTGGAAATGGAATTAACAATATGCGATCTCGTGCCGAATTAATAGGCAGCGAATTTGACCTCCATAGCGAACTGAATAATGGTACGACTATTTCGCTTTCGTTGCCTTTATACCCTGAATAGGGTATTACTGTTGTTTTAGAAATACCGTTTATTAATGATTATGAATATTAGAATCGGAATAGTAGAAGATCAAAAGAAAATTCGTGAACGGCTTAAAGCACGGTTAGATTTCTATGACGACTTGAGTCTTATAGTTGAGGGCGAAAATGCCGAAATTGCGCTTGTAAAGCTATCTAAGTTGCCTGAAAACGAATTACCTCATGTCATTCTGATGGATATTGAAATGCCAGGGAAATCGGGAATCGAAGCCACTAGAGAAATCAAATCTAAGTTCCCTCAAATTGATATTCTGATTCAGACTGTTTTTGAAGACGACGAAAAGATTTTTCAATCTATAGAAGCAGGTGCTTCTGGTTACCTCCTCAAAGACGATCCCATCCAGAAATACGTGGATGCAATTCACGAACTGGTTGATGGGAAAGCGGTACTCTCGCCCCTTGTGGCAGCAAAATTGATGAATTTTTTTAAAAAGTCAGCTGATTCAAAACAAGAACAAGCCAAGCTCACCCAAAAAGAATTCTCTTTATCAGACCGTGAAATCGATATCCTAAAAGGTATTGTAGAAGATCTAACCGAAGAACAAATTGGTGAAAAGCTCTTTATTAGCCATCATACAGTTAGAACTCACATCAAAAATATCTATAAAAAATTGCACGTACATTCCAGAGCTTCCGCAGTACGATTTGCAATGTCTAAGGGTTTAGTTGATTAAACACCGAACACGGTAATCCTGAGGATACTTCTGAAGAATCTTCACCGCCATTAAAAACCAATTTATTGCTTCGGGTGTTAGCTGGCCGAGCCTTTATAATACTTCCGAGCTGGCTAATACACTCATCTCCTTATTGGGTATGTTTATAACGATTCTTATTCAAGTTACTAACTACTTGAAATCGGCCATCACGGGCTCCCCGAAGTAATCGTTGGATATTGAGTTAATACATTAAGCGACTCTGCTGGTTAGAAAACGACAGACAAACCTCCGAGTTCACACTAAGGTACTAAAACAGGTGTATCATGTCTGCCCACAAACAAAAAAAGGCTGCAGATTATTAATCTGCAACCCATTCAGGAGTGACCGTTAAGGTCTCCTTTCTAGTTTAAGTTTATTAGTTTAGAACGATAATCCTGCTCTTAGCATTATTCCACTTCCGGCGCTACTGTTTTGAAGAGCTATTCCTCCAGTAATAAATTTAAAGCGAGCACGCGCACCAAGTTCTAACCAACTTTCAGCTGCAGCCATACCAGTAGTTATGTTGCCATCACCATCTGTTTCAGTAGTAGGTTCGTAATCTAATAAACCCATAAGGTTATAGTTGTAAGAGGCATATGGAGATATTTTGATATCAGATACTACTAAGTTATATCTCAATCGAGCCATTAATGGAACACCTAAAGCTCCTCGCGCAATGGTTTGAGTTATTACGGCACTACTTGGTAGCGTAATATCATTTTCTTCTACGTTAACCACAAAAAATGCGCTTAAGCCATAATCAAACGAAAGAGGCAAGCTAGTGAGCCCTGATAAATCACTATATTTATTCCATTCAATTCCACCTCCGTAAGTGCCACCAAGAAAATAACCCCATAAATTACGTTCGCCATTTACATTTCCACTATAATATGCAATGCCGGCGCCAGCAACATCGGGATAAGCATGTGCTCCTTTTCCAGTATGGGTAATAAAAGAAAGGCTTTTTCCAGTGAAGGCATTATCTGCCGCAATCATGGAAGATTCAGAAGTTCCACCTTTGGTTACTAAAACATATGATGGAATATCACCATAGCATGCAGATCTTGCTGGAATTCCACCATTGAATGCAGCAGTTCTATATAATTGATATAGGTTTTGTTGGGTTATTTCTTCTTCCTCTTCTTCTGTTTGGCTTAAATCAATGCTTCCTTCATCAAGAACATCTCCGGTACCTTCACGTTGGTAATTGTTGCTAAGTACTTTTATTTCTACGCGACGATTTTCTTGACGACCTTCTTCTGTTTCGTTGTTAGCAATAGGTTCTGATTCTCCATAACCTTTTGCTTGAATACGCTCAGCATCAATACCACGGTTAATTACATAAGCCATTACCGATTCAGCTCTAGCTTGGCTCAGACTTTCATTGGTTTCTTCTCTACCCACATTGTCTGTATGGCCACCAATCTCGATAACTAATCCTGATTTTTCCATGATATCATACAAACGATCTAGTTCCTGTTGGCTTTCGTCTCTTAGATTTGCACTCCCTGTATCAAAGTAAATATTTCGAAGAACGATACGAGCACCTGTAGTGGCTTCACTAAGCTGAATGTTTTTTTCTACATCGCCAGATTCTATTTCATTATCAACGGTAGAGCTTAAATCGAGGACTTGAGTTTGAAACAGAAACCCTTTTTGGTTGACGGTAATTAAATAACGTTTACCATAAGGAAGAGTAACAATATATTCTCCATCTTCAGAGTCGCTAGTGATGTATCCTAATTGCTCACCAGTATCAAGATCACTCCAAAATAGAGTCGCTTTAATTGGGTCATTATCTTGATTTGTAATAATTCCAGTTACATTAACAACAGGCTCTGGACGGAATTCTTGAGGAATTTCCATTCTAAACATATCGCTTGCACCATAACCATCATTGTTATTACCCGTTGTATTTCTACTAAAATATAAGCTAGACCCTGAAGATGGAACAGATATATAAAGGTCGTTTAATACGGTATTAACTTCCTTTCCCATATTTTCTGGTGTTGACCAGTTGTCCCATCCGTCACCAATTCGTCGAGTTACGAATAAATCATATCCACCAAAACCTGCATGTCCACGAGAAGAAAAGTATAGTGTTCGTCCATCTGAACTTAAAAATGCACCACGTTGATCAGTCTTAGGTATGTTAATACTAGAAGGTAATTTTTTTGGGTCAGTCCAAGATCCATTATTTAAATGGCTAATATAAATATCATAATAATCACCACTTCCGCGCCCAACTCTATTTTCTTCTGAAGTAAACATTGCGGTTTTTCCATCAGGTGAAATGGTAATGTCAGCTTCAAAGTATGAAGAGTTTATTCCGCCGCCCATATTACATGGTGTTGTCCAGCGGTTCCCAAGGTTATAACTATAGAATAAATCTCCGCCTCCAAAATATCCATCATAGTTACCGAATAGAATCATCATGTTGCCATCGTTACTGATTATTTCTGGAGCTTCATTACTTGTAGTGGTAATAGGGGAAGGCATTAATGTAGGTCTTTGCCATTCTCCATTTGCACCACGACTAGACGTCCATGCATCTTCACCACCTCTACCTCCAGGTTTATCACTAGAGAAGAAGTATAATGTGTTGCCATCAGAACTGATTCTAGGGCTGCTTTCTCCATATTTTGAATTTACGGTTCCTCCAAGGTTTTCAACTTTTATGCCCTCGATGGGTTTGCGAAGGATGGTAATAAGTTCATTTATATGAGCTTTATTAGCATTTTTAAAATTATCGCGATATTTCTCATACATCTCGATAGCTTTATCCCAGTTTTTTGCACCAGTATAACTTTTAGCTGCCCATAAATAAAATTCTGGGTCATCATCTGCATATTGTTCATATTTAATAGCAGCTTGTTTATACTTCCCGCTATCGTACAGGTCTCCTGCACTCTGCGCATATACTGAATTTGATGTTATGGCAATAAGAATTGCAAAAAGCATTCCTAAGCCTATTTTTCTATTTCTTTTCATTTTGTACTCCTGAGTTGAACTACCAACTGAATTATTCCAAACATTGATAGCTTGTTATTAATGACGGTTTAATATTGCTCAGAAGTGCTCGGCTTTAAATACCCGAATTAGGGTATTTATGAATCTGTATAAATAAGCAAGCTACTTTCTTACCGAAAGTAGCTTTAATTGAAAAGGTGTAATTACTTGACAAGTAACATTTTTCGTGTTTGCGTAGCGTTTGCCGAGTGCAATCGGTACATATAGATACCGCTTGATAGATTACTGGCATTAAAGGTTATTGAGTGGCTTCCTGCGGATTTATAACCATTAATTAGCGTTGCTACTTTTTGCCCTAGCATATTAAAAACTTCAAGTTCTATGAATTCTGAATTTTGTAGCTCGAAAGAAATAGAAGTTGATGGATTAAATGGGTTTGGATAGTTCTGATTAAGTTTGAAATAAGAAGGATTTTCAACTATTTCATTAGAGGTAATTATTACCTCCGACTTCGGATAAATCCAAGTACCACGTTCTTCGCCCTCATTATAGGATAGGAAAACCTCAAACAAAATATTGTTTTCGGTGCTTGAAATAGCATTTATTCGATTACCCTTTAACCCAAGGAGCTGCCAGTTTTCGCCATCGTTAGAAATATAAATTCCGCCACCATCAGCATTAGAAGTATTTACGCTTGCATAAAATATACCGTCACTAAAATGTATATTATCAATACCAGTTTTTAGTTCATCCTGCACTGTAATACGATCCCAGTTTTTTCCATTATTTGTACTTTTATACAAATATGAATTAAATGACCTAAAACCAGATCCTATAATTAGATCATTACCAGCTGCAAGTTGATTTATGTAAGTTCCATAACCGGTAAACCGAGCCCATGTTTTTGCTGTGTCATCTGAGAAATAAACGTCTGAGCCAGCGGTGAGTAGAATTCTATCATCTGAAATAATCATATCAAAAATTTGTGGGGCTATTTCTTCATCACGTCCCTCTGGCAAACCTTCATTAGCCGCTTCCCATTCTCCGTTGCCAATTTTCCTAAAAACACCATCTGCGCCGTCGTTTGTATCGCCTTGAACTGCGCCTATAATAACATTTCCCTGTTTAACAAAGTGAACTGGAACACGTTCATCTCCCTGTTGGAAATCACCATCAATATCCCATGTTTTTCCCCCATCAGATGATGATTGTAAATACCTAATACTCGCAAGAAATAGTGTGCTATCTACACCAACATTAGCAAGAAAGTCAATATTCTGATTTGTTAAACCACTTTCAGCATTTACTTTTAACCATGTAAGTCCTTCATCACCAGATTTGTAAAGTGCTTCTAATTTTCCATCAAATGTACTTATTAGTTTGGTTCCTGTAAAAATAGTATCTCCAATTTGGGCATATCCACCAATGCCTAAACGTACATTTTCGGGATTTGGAGCCTGCACCCATTGCGCATTCGCATTTATTGAATAAGTAAGTATTAATAAGAATAGTAGTATAAGTTGCTTCATAACCTGTCATTTTATTTGTAATTAAACTCGATTATATTCTTATTTATCCTATAGTTAAATACCCTACTTAGGGTATTTTTTGTAACCTGAAGCATAAAGGCTACGCTACTTTATACCATGTCTAATTGCCATAGATGGCTGAGTATTCCTATTTTCCTATAAACTTCTATATGTTCTATAAATTTATATTTCTAGTTCGCAATTAATCCCTCTGTTTCTGTATCTTGTATACTTAAATGAATTTATTTCGTTCAAATATCCCCAGAATCTATGTGACGCTTACGCTCTTAATGAGCTTTGCGCTACATTTTATGCAACCGGCTAGCGAGTCGGCTAAGCATTCTGCGTTTACTTCGTGGTTAGGTACCCATCTAATCAGCGATGACGATGCCAATGTGCGTAAACAGCTCAAAGAATTGGGGAATTCTACGGATGAGTTAGAAGCCATTATTAGAAAAGCTTCCGAACTCGTTACAACGAATGCTGAAGATTTCGAGCTTGATTTTCAAAAGTCTGACAAGAACGAAATATTCAAACTTTTGCTTACTGAATGGAATTCTTATATGGATTCTCAACAAGGTATGGCGAAAGGGGTTGTTATTACCTCTCTAAAATCAAATGCTATTCAGCAGGGTGAAGGTAAAACACTTTTTAAAACAACATTTCCAGATGTAAACTCGCATAAAGTTTGCACCTCTAGCTCTACTCTTTTTCAAAAGGCTCTAGCAGCAAATACTGTTACAGAGCCCCTTCCCTTTGGAATTGCTATAGGCGCCCCATAGTATTTTTTAAGTAACTTCAGGCACTATCAGAGCCCCTTAATTCAGTTTGCTCTACCTATTTCTAGTTCTTTAGATAAAACTAGCACTCGCCTGATGTTCTTATTCTCTCTTTCGAATTTATTTTTAAAACTAATATTTAACATATAATCTAATACACCATGCAAGGAAACGGATTCAAAATTGGCCTTATAGTAGCTTTTGTGGCCATGACTCTCTACTACCTGTATCCAACCGTAATCTGGGGATTGGAACAGAAACAAATAAGCGAGCTTACTACAGAAGAGCGCGCTCAATATGAACTTGAAAATACCGAACGGCTAGAAAGCATTAAAGAACGTACACTTAATCTTGGTCTTGATCTCCAAGGTGGTATGCACGTAACGCTTGAAGTTGGAACACCTCAACTTGTTCTTGAATTATCTGGCGCTGATCGTGACAGTGTTCTTAACAATGTTGTTGCAGAAGCTCGTGTAAATGCATTAGCAAACAACACTGACTTTATCGACGAAATGCTAGTTGCTTATGAAAAACGTGATGCTAACGCTCGTTTAAGCCGTTACTACCGTAATGACGCAGCAAGCATTACTCGCCGTTCTACCAACGACGAAATAATCACTTTTCTAAAAGCTCAACGTACAGAAGCGTTAAATAGAGCTATTGAAATTATCAGAACTCGTGTGGATCGTTTTGGTGTAACTGAGCCTTCCATCATTAAGCAAGGAAACGACCGTATTGTGGTTGAGCTTCCTGGTGTAGATGACAAAGAACGTGTTCGTAACCTACTAAAAGGAACTGCTCGTCTTGAATTTAGATTAGCTGCAGATGGAAAAGACTTCCTATCGTTTATCCAAAAAGTATACGACTACTACTCTGAAGTTCCTGAAGCTGGCTCTGACAGTTTAGATCAGGCTTTCTCTAACCCATTAATGGATGCTTTAACTCCTGGCGACAACTCGTACGTTCTTGGTTATGCCCAAGATGCCGATACAGCTCGTGTAATGGCGTTGATAAAAGATCCAGCAGTACAAAGAATGTTACCTAGAAATACTACTGTTATGTGGGGTGCAAAGCCTACTAGAAATAGTTCTGGAGCAAGTGTTGGTTATCCTCTTTATGGTGTAAGAACTCAAGTAGAATTAACTGGTGATGTTATTGAAGAAGCCAGCGTTCAGTTCGACCCTGCAACCAACGTACCTGAAGTTTCTATGACAATGAACGCTGCTGGCGCTCGTCGTTGGGGAATTATAACTGGTGCAAACATTGGTAAGCCTGTTGCTGTTGTTCTTGATGGTTACGTTTATACATATCCAAACGTGAACACAAAAATTACTGGTGGCCGTTCTACTATTGAAGGAATGGAAAATGTTCAAGAAGCTGATGACCTTGTAAACATTCTACTTTCTGGTGCTCTTCCTGCTCCTCTAGAAATTCTAGAAGAACGTACTGTAGGCGCAACACTTGGAGAGGCTTCTATTAACGCAGGTTTAAACTCTGTATTTATTGGTTTAGGTATTGTAGCCATCTTTATGATTGTTTATTACCGCACAGGTGGTGCAGTTGCCGACATCGCATTGCTTCTTAATATTGTATTTATACTTGGTATTCTTGCTGGCTTTAGAGCTACACTTACACTTCCTGGTATTGCTGGTATCGTATTAACAATTGGTATGGCGGTAGATGCCAACGTACTGATCTTCGATCGTATTCGAGAAGAACAACGTAGCGGAAAAACTATGAAAGCTGCCATCTCGGCGGGTTACTCAAATGCTATGAGCGCAATTATTGATGCTAACGTAACCACTGGTTTTGTGGCAATTATTCTACTGAGTTTTGGTGTAGGCCCAATTAAAGGCTTTGCTGTTACTCTATTAGCTGGTATTTGCTGCTCACTATTTAGCGCAATCATTATTACACGTGTAGTAGTCGATTACTTAACCCGTAACAAAGCTGAAGCAGTTAGTTTCGGTTAATAACAAGACATTAAAACGATTTAAAGGAATACATTATGAGATGGTTTGAATCACCAAACATTAATTTCGTAGGCAACAGAAAGATTGCCTACATAGTATCAACTATTTTAGTTTTGATATCTATTGGAGCTATAGTTACAAAAGGGCTGCAATATGGAATCGATTTTAAGGGTGGTAAAGAGATTATCCTTAAGTTCGACCAATCGGTTGACGCCACTAAGTTACGAGATGTTCTTACAGAGCCTCTTGGTTCTGCACCAGAAATAAAACTTTTTGGTTCTGATAGCGAAGTTCTTATCCGTACCGAAAACTTGGCTGATATGGATGTGATTGAAGGCATAATTGTCTCAACATCACAAGCAACATACCCAGGCTACAAAGTAACCGTAGAAAAATCAGATAAAGTAGGTCCTAAATTTGCGGAAGATCTCAAAGCAAGCGCTTTGGAGTCGGTAATTTATGCCATTGCTATTATCTTCTTCTATATTTTAATCCGATTCCGTAATTGGACATTCTCAGCTGGTGCCGTACTCGCACTTATGCATGATGTTATCGTCACTTTAGGTGCCTTTACCATTCTCAGCAGCTTTGTTAGTTTCAGTTTGCTCATCGATCAAAATATAATCGCTGCTTTCCTAACTATTGTGGGTTACTCGCTCAACGATACCGTGGTTGTTTACGATAGAATTAGAGAAAATAGTAATGTTCACAAAGGAATGGATTATATTCCGATGGTTAATAAAAGTCTAAACGACACTTTAAGCCGAACTGTAATCACTTCATTAACTACCTTGTTTGTGGTTCTTGTGCTGTTTATTTTCGGGGGTGAGGTGTTAAAAGGATTTTCTTTTGCCCTTATAATCGGTATTGTTCTTGGTACTTATAGTTCTTTATTTGTTGCCAGTTCATTAGTGGTAGAACTTGAAGCCAAAACAAAGAAATCCTAAAGTATAAATTAAAAAGGAAGATATGAGCTTTAATACGTCTGAACGTTACAATAGTGTAGTTATCGAATTTAAAGGTAACGTAATGGGTGGCCCGGATGCGGTTAGCCTGAACGAAAAACTTCATGAGCTAATCGACGCTGGGAAAAACAACATTGTTGTAGATCTTGGTAAGGTAAAGTTTATGAATTCTTCTGGACTTGGAATGCTGATTGGCGCGCTAACAACCATGCGTAAAGCTGGTGGCGACCTTCGCATTGCAAATGCAACCGATAAAATCGAAAGCTTACTTATTGTTACTAAGCTGATTACAGTGTTCAAGCACTTTAAGTCGGTTGAAGAAGCTGCTGAATCATTCAACGAAGCTTAAATGATTCGTTTCTAAACAAAACTCTTAAGGGGTGTAGATTGCTACACCCCTTTTTTATTGCAAACTTATTTTATTATGTCAGTTCGTGTTATTATTGGAGCCCA
>JBLWXP010000016.1:0-27765 GCA_048267405.1 Balneola sp.
TACGGTGATGGTAAACTTGTTACTAAGAAGCCTAAAAAAGATAATCCAGACAGCTTCACTTATGACCCAATGAATCCTGTTCCATCTTTAGGTGGAAATGTGTGTTGTATTGGTGGCGCAGTTGGTGCTGGTTCATATGACCAAAAAGGAATGGAAACTCGTCATGATATTCTAGTGTACACTTCCGATCCTTTAGAGGAAGGAATCGAAGTTTCTGGATTTATCGAATCGACGCTGTATTTATCTTCAGATGTAAAAGATACTGACGTTACCATCAAGTTGATTGACGTTTACCCAGACGGAACCGCTTATAACTTGGACGAAACTATCCAACGTGTGCGTTACCGTGAAGGATATGATAAAAAAGTATTCATGAAAGAAGGCAGCGTGTATAAAGTTGATTTAACACCGATGTCGACGAGTAACTACTTCAAAAAAGGACATAGTATTCGTATTGAAGTATCGAGCAGTAACTTTCCTCGTTTTGCTAGGAACTTGAATACCGGTGGTAACAATTATGATGAGAAAGAAGGCGTTGTTGCTAACAACAGCATCCATCACTCTTCAAAATATCCGTCTCAAATCAAATTGCCGATTTTGAAGAAGTAATCTCTCTCTTCATGAGATAAAAAAGGCAACCATAATTCAAAAGGCTAGTTACCCCACATCGGTAACTAGCCTTTTTTTGTTCCTTTAAATATCAAATACCCTGATTTAGAAATGGGATAACCCTGTAGTTATCTCTACACAAAAAAGAATACAGCTAGCGTGGAACATATTCCACCCAATGCTGCGGCTGTAAGAGCCAACGGAATCTGTGTTTTCACATGATCCATAAGATCGCACCCCGTTGCTAGCGATGATAATATCGTGGTATCAGAAATTGGAGAACATTGATCTCCAAACACTCCTCCACCTACCACTGCTCCAAAGCAAATAGTAATAAAAAATGGATCTGGTAATATGGCCCAAGCAAGTGGCATCGCCACTGGGAAAACTACCGCATAGGTGCCCCAAGATGTTCCTGCCGAAAATGCAATAAGCATACACATAGCCATTAAAATAGCTGGTAACGCAACTGGCGATATAGCATTCCCCACAAGATCTACAACATATTCTGCCGTTCCTACTGCTTGCGCTACCTCTTTAAGCGTTACCGCAAGTGCTAAGATTATAGCTCCAATAGTTACGCCTTTACAGCCATCTAAGAAACCATCCATCACTGTTTGTAAATCCATCCCTTTGGCCAGGGCAATGAACACGCTCGTTAGTACGGCTAGCACAAAAGCTTCACCAATGAGTAGCATCGGGTTTTCTGTTTGCCCCATAATATAAAAGGTGACGAAATACGGAATAATAGCCACGCCCAAAAGGGTTCCAATAGGCCCTAGAAAATCAACTAAGCCCGAACGATATCCTTCTGGAACTTTCATTTCCGTCAACTCACGCGACGACATAGGCATCGAGCCCTCTCGGTCGAGTTTGCCTGTCGTTTTTACTCGTTTTATCGCATCTCGCATCTTCTTTCCAGGAACCCAAGGAAGCAATTCCCACGCAAAGAAAAGGGTGATGAGTAAAGCAAAAATACCGTAAAAATTATAGGGCAATGCTTGAATAAAAAAGTTAATCCCATCCTGACTCGTTTCAAAAAGTGGGATAGTACCAACAACAAGACCGGCTATATAAATGGGCCACACATTAAATGGGATGATGGTAGCCGCTGGTGAGGCCGTGGAATCCACCATATACGCCAGTTCTTCATGCGCCACTCCATGCTTATCAGCAATGGGACGCACAGTGGCGCCAGTAAGCACGGTACTGATGGTACCTCCTTGGTGAAAAATAAGTCCCATCATCCACGTAAAAAACTTAGCGCTTTTAGGTCCGCGTACAATCTTCTCCCCCGCCCATTCAGCAAACCGTTCGGCGCCACCTGTACGTGTCCAAATACCAATAAGTCCTCCCAGCGCCCACAAATACACCAATAAAATAAGTGCAAAACTCTCGGTTCCAATCGATGGAATCAAAAAATCTTGAATGATATTGAGTTTACCAGAAATAACTCCACCTAAAGCTATTCCCACAAATAAAGAACTAATGACTTCTTTAGTCCAAAATGCTAACCCGATTGCAACCAACGGTGGCAAAATTGACCAGAAACCGAAATGTCCACCCTGATCTGGGAACTTACCAGCAAAGACTAAGCCCAAGGCAATAAGAAAAAAGGTAATGGCTAGATTTATTCGGTTATTTTTGGAAACTGAAGAGAACCATTGTTTTTTTGCTTGTGGCATAATGCAACCTGGTATTAAGTATTTATTGAATTAAAGAAACATCACATATAGCGATTAGGATCTGTCAATGGATGGGAAAGTTTAGCTTGGCCCTGCGTTATTAATTGGCTGATTGTTTCGCCATTAGCAAAGCTTAGGCTCATCCCAACCATGGAGTGGCCCGTGGAAACATACACATTTCTACGAGAGTTTATTTTACCCACATACGGCAAGCCATCAGGGGAGCAAGGGCGCAACCCAACCCAAACCGACTGCTTATCTAAATCTTCTAAGGAGTATTCAGGAAAGTAGGGAAGAACAGATTTTTTAAGAGCATTTATTTTTGCAGCAGTTACAGAGGTATCATGGCCGGCAACTTCCATCGTTCCAGCAAATCGTAGATCTCCATTAATTGGTGTTATCGCTACTTTACGCTCTGCTAATACAATGTTTATCTTTGGAATTTTTGAAGGAGCTTTAAGAGTTATGCTATACCCTTTGCCTGCTTGTACAGGAAGTTTAACATCCAGTTTCTTCATCAATTCGGGTGTCCAGGTTCCAGAGCATACAACTGCATGAGTTCCGCTTATTTTTTTACGATCAGAGCTTATAACATCTAAGCTTCCATCTGGCTTTTCTTTGATATCAACAATCTTGGTATTAAAGCTGAACGTTACGCCTTGCTTCAGCAGTAAAGCTTTTAGCTCGCTCATCAAGTGCCCAGGATGCACATGCGCATCGTTCGGATAGTAGACAGCACCATAGATATCTAGCTTCATATTAGGCTCCACTTCTTGAGCTTCCTTGGCCGACAATATCTGTGTTGGCACGCCTAGAGCTTTAGCTTTCTCGGCACTTGCAATCTCGCTTTTAAGCCCTTTTTCTGTTTCACAGATAGATAGGTGGCCATTTCTTTGTAACCCGAAGTTCATAGACTCAGACTTCTCTAAATCAATAAGTAATTCTTGGTTTCGAAGAAGCATATCCCTGAGTACTGGCCCTGCCTCCTCTACGTGTTTTGCGGTAGCAGCATTTCTAAATTTCCATAACCAACTAATCAAGTCTACATTCAATCGTGGTTTAATATAAAAGGGACTTTCTGCTTTAAACATCCAACGCAACCCTTGGCTAATAACGCCAGGAGATGATAACGGTATAATATGCCGTGGAGCAATTAGGCCTGCGTTCCCAAAAGAGCAGTTGTCGCTGCCATCACCTTTATCACAGACAGTGACCGATACTCCACTTTTATTTAAATAATAGGCTGTTGCTAAACCTGCAATACCAGCCCCAATAATGATGACGTGATTTGTCTTATTTGCCACTATCCCTAGTCTAAAATTATAATATTGTTATTTCTGTTTACTTAAACTTCTTAAAAGAATGGAAGTAGAACTATCATCCCGACTGCGATGCCTCCCCGTCTTATCTCTAATAAATTTGTCGTAGTTATTTTATTATATAATCCCTCTCTAATTCTTTAGCAAATACTCAGCTTTAAAATAGATTTCTTTGAATCAGGAATAAAAGAATACAGACAACTACACAAGATGCTATGAATAAATATTTCTTCATTCAATATATAATCACTTATTATTTTTAAAATAAGTAATCTCAGTTTACTGCATGATTTTTTACTCTGACCATCTCATAATTACTGATCTATTAAAAATATAGTCTCTGCTATTTTTTCTATTTTTAAACGTTATTACAACTCAAATTCTTTATCTTGGAAGCGATTTTCTATAATTATAACAAAGATTTTCTATGACTAACACACAGGCAACCATTGGCGTTATTGGCGCTGGAACAATGGGAACTGGCATTGCACAAGTAGCAGCTACAAATGGCCATCAAGTATATATTTATGATGCTTTCTCCGAGCAACTCGCAAAAGCCGAAAAAGCACTAACAAGCATCCTCGCCCGTCAAGTAGAAAAGGGCCGAATGTCGCTAGAAGAAGTTGATGGCATTTTGAATAGAGTCGAGTTCGTTGACAACATCACCATGTTTGGAGAATGTGGCTTTGTGATTGAGGCTGTAGTAGAAAATCCTGATGTTAAAAAAGACGTTTTCGCTCGGCTAGAAGCTATTGTACCACGCGATTGTATTCTCGCATCAAATACTTCTTCCCTTTCAATTGCATCCATCTCTTCTTCATTAAAAAAATCAGGCCGTTTTTTAGGAGTTCATTTTTTCAATCCTGCGCCATTAATGAAATTGGTAGAAATTATTCCTGGTATTGCTACAGCTCCCGAAGTTACAATTAAGACTAAAGAGCTTATAAAAGCTTGGGGTAAAACAATTGTAAGCAGTAAAGATACTCCTGGATTTATCGTTAATAGAGTGGCTCGTCCTTTTTATGGAGAAGCACTCCGTATTTTAGAGGAAGGTGTGGCAGATGTAGCTACCATAGACTGGGCAATGAAAGAAATTGGCGGATTTAGAATGGGCCCTTTTGAGCTGATGGATTTAATTGGCCACGATGTTAATTACGAAGTGACAAGTTCAGTTTTCAAAGAGTTTTATTATGATCCTAGATTCAAGCCTTCATTCACCCAAAAAAGATTAGTTGAAGCTGGTTGGTTAGGCCGCAAATCAGGTCGCGGTTTTTATGACTATCGTGATGGTTCTACAAATCCTTCTCCAACTACCGACAAAGTTCTAGGTGAACAAATCTTAAATAGAGTTTTGGCTATGCTTATAAACGAAGCTTGCGATGCCGTTTTTATGAATATTGGCTCGATAGAAGATGTAGATTTAGCTATGCAGAACGGAGTAAACTACCCTAAAGGCTTGCTTGCTTGGGCAGATGAAATTGGACTTCCTAAAGTACTCGATATGATGACTGCTCTGCAAGTTGAGTATCGTGAAGAACGATATCGCCCAAATCCGTTGTTAAAACGAATGGTGCGTGAAGGGCGCAACTTCTACGAAAAAGCATAATACCAATCAACGTTAATATCTAGGAATGAAAGCTGACCCAAAACTTGAAGTTCAGAAAATGCTCGAAAAGGATGCATTTTCAAAATGGATGAATGTACAAATTGTTGACATCCAAGCAGGTTATGCTAAACTTTCAATGCTTGTTCGCGAAGATATGACGAATGGATTTGGAGTATGCCATGGCGGAGTAACCTTCGCCTTTGCAGATAGTACTCTCGCTTTTGCATCTAACTCTCGTGGCGCAACATCTGTGGCCATCGAAAATAATATCAATTACACCAGAAAAGTCTCAGTGGGCGATACACTAACCGCTGAAACTGAAGAAATTCAGAATGGACGAACTCTTGGTGTTTATAAAGTCAAAATCACCAATCAAAATACCCAACTTGTAGCAGAATTTAGAGGGACGGTCTATAGGAGTATTTAGACATTAGTATTTAGTATTTAGAAATCTTATTAAAAGGAGGTACAAAGATGCATAATTTTAAAGAGTTAAAAGTTTGGCAAAAAGCTGTTGAACTTGCTACTCACATTTATGAAGCAACAAAGAACTTTCCTAAGGATGAAAAATTCGGACTAACTTCTCAAATAAGAAGAAGTGTTGTATCCATTAGTTCCAATATCGCTGAAGGTGCAGGAAGGAACTCAAATAAAGAATTCAAACTTTTCCTAAACTATGCTTACGGTTCTTGCTCAGAACTTGAAACCCAACTTATAATTTCTAAAAACCTAGACTTTCTGAACACTGATTCTCTATCAATCCTATCTGACTCAATAAATGAAATTCAAAAAATGATATTCTCTTTATCTAATACGATGAATTAAGTGAGTAATACTACTCTCATATTACTAGATACTCACTACTAAAGACAAAATACTATGGACGCTTATATTATTGACGCAATCAGAACTCCAATAGGGAAGTTGAAAGGTGCACTTTCTGCTATCAGAGCGGACGACCTGGCTGCAATCCCCATCAAAGAATTGCTACTAAGAAACCCAGAGTTAGATCCTAAAACCGTTGAGGATGTGATTATTGGGTGTGCAAATCAAGCGGGTGAAGACAATAGAAATGTGGCTCGCATGGCGGGGTTACTTGCAGGGCTTCCAGTTTCAGTTCCTGGAGAAACGGTAAACAGACTTTGTGCTTCTGGAATGAGTGCTACAATACGTGCATTTCACGCAATCAAAGCAGGCGAAGGCGATATCTTTATCACAGGTGGCGTAGAGCACATGACGCGTGGCCCTATTGTTCTTGGCAAAGGTGCTTCCCCTTATTCTGGAACAACAGAAATGCACGACTCTACATTTGGATGGAGATTTGTAAATCCTAAAATGCACGAACTACATGGCACCGACGGTATGGGAATGACTGCAGAAAACGTAGTTGACATGCATAGCATATCCAGGGAAGATCAGGATAAATTCGCAGCTTGGAGTCAGCATAAAGCTGGGGTAGCAAGAGATTCTGGTCGTTTGGCTAAAGAAATTGTGAAAGTGAAAATTCCACAGCGAAAAGGTGATCCTCTTGTTTTTGAACATGATGAATTTATGCGTCCCGACTCAACAGCAGAGGTTCTTGGAAAATTACGCCCAGCCTTTAAAAAAGATGGTTCCGTAACAGCTGGAAATGCTTCGGGTTTAAACGATGGCGCGAGCGCATTATTAATTGCATCCAGCTCAGCAGTAGAAAAGTATGGCTTTAAACCAAAGTCTAAAATTCTAGCCTCTGCAGTTTCAGGAATTGAGCCAAAAATTATGGGGTTAGGTCCTGTTGAAGCTTCCCAAAAAGCACTCCAACGCGCCGGACTCTCCCTTGCTGATATGGATATAATAGAATTAAACGAAGCCTTTGCAGGTCAATCTTTAGGCGTTACTAGAACTTTAGGTTTAAAAGATGACGACGCACGATTGAATCCAAATGGAGGAGCGATTGCTCTTGGTCATCCTCTAGGAATGACAGGCGCACGGTTACTTCAATCGGCAACAGTGGAACTCCATGAAAGAGAAAATGCAAAATATGCGCTTTGTACTCTTTGTGTCGGTGTTGGACAAGGCTTTGCAGTTGTATTGGAGAGAGTATAGTGGATATTAATCCTAAAATACTTGAGGAGTTTGGCAAATCACTTCAGCAACTTATCAAACCTTTTGAAGAGATACTTGATTCTCACAAAGAGAGTTTTAAACAAGTCTCAAATAGAATAGCTGACATGCCATTTGTAATTAAATCTCTTTCAGAATACGGGTGGTTTATAAATTTCAAAATGCTTCCTCGTGAAATTATTCTTTTGGGTTCTTATATGAAGAAAGAGGATATAATTAGTATAGACCATTATATGATGAAATATATAAATGATAACCTAGATTATATATTGACGCAAATAGTACTTAACTATGAAAAAAGGAAAGTGCCCTTACAAGAGGCTATTGAAGCTCATAGAAACAGTTTGTTTTATTTATCAATCCCTGTAATTCTATCCCAAACAGAAGGTATTTTTAAAGATTATTTCAAAATTGGAATATTTAGTACAAAAAATAAAATTCCAGAAACTTCAGAATGGATTTCCACTCTTCAGTACAATTCTATACTAGATGCATTTCTAAACCCATTAAATTTCAAAGAGAGTATTAGAAACCACCAAAAAAATAATTTCGTAAGCTTTACTAGAAACGATGTGCTCCATGGTGAAAACTATGAATACGGTACAGAAGTGAATAGCGCCAAATCAATTTCATTCATGTTTTATATTTTTTCCTTAATAGAAATTATTAATAAAAAATGATTTACTCATACAAAGAATACAAACCTGTAATTCACGAAAGTGCATACATCCATCCACTGGCGGCGGTAACTGGAAATGTGATTATCGGCAAAGATGTGTATATCGGTCCTGGAGCTGCGATTCGTGGAGATTGGGGAAAGATTATTATCGAAGATGGTTGTAACGTTCAAGAAAATTGTACAATTCACATGTTCCCTGGTACTACGGTTTTGTTAGAAAAAGGAGCTCATGTTGGTCATGGCGCAATTATTCACGGTGCACATTTAGGCAAAAATTGCTTAATTGGGATGAATGCTGTTGTGATGGATAATGTGAAAATTGGAGCTGGTTGTATTGTTGGCGCTCTTACTTTTGTTAAGGAAGGAATGCAAATTCCTGATAGAAAAGTGGTAGTTGGAAACCCTGCTAAAATTGTAAAAGACGTTTCTGACGAAATGCTAAAATGGAAAACCGAAGGCACCGGATGGTACCAACGTTTGCCAAAAGAATTGCATGAGACCTTGATAGAATGCGAGCCGTTAAGGGAAGTTCCTGAAGACCGACAAGACCAAAATTCTGATTATGTAACTTGGGGCAATAAAAAGAAATTATAATGGGCATTTTTTCAAAACATATACCGCCACATAAGCTCCATCCAGAAATTTTGCATTGGCAAGAAGGTGACGAGATTAAAGCTCGCAATGTTACTCTAAATAACCCACTCTCATTATTAGCGGCTTTTGAAAATGGAAACCTGAATAAAATCTATATTTTTAAAGCAATTACCCGAGATGGATTTATCATTATTTCGGAAAATAATACGGGACGCCTACATAAAGTGCCTTTTAGAAAATTTATAAAAACAGCCAAGAATCTAAGTTTGATTAACAGAGTAATTCAACAAGAATTAGTGCACAACCAAGACTATATGGAACTGATTGAATCGTTCCAAACTGCATACAAAGAACTCGAAGAATCTGACAACCCTAAATTAATTGACTAAATGGGCTTATTCACCAATAAGAAAAAAGGAAAAGCTCCACATACTTGGTATCCCGATATCTTGCATTGGCGAGAAGGCGATAAGCTATATTGCTGGAATGTTCTATCTGCGCTAGGCAATAAAAATTCTTGGGCCGAAGTACATCGGTATACACCTGAAGGTGGCGGATTTGCAAAAGCACACTTCATATTTGTTGGGGTAAATTCTGAAGGAAAGATTTTTGTTCAAGACGAAAAGGAGAATCTTTTAGAGTTTGATTTCTATCGATTTATTAAGAAAGCTAGAAATGAGAGTTTGGTTAACCGAATGATTCAAGATCGAATTACAGGAACAGAGAATTATATGGAGTTGATGAAAAACTTTCAGCAAGCTTTTGATGAACTACAAGAAGAAGATCAACATCCTAAAAGATTGGGTTCGCTTCCTAATAATGTTCAACAATCACTTCCAATCAAGGAAAAAGAATAATGGGATTATTCACTAACAAAAAGAAAGGTAAAGCCCCTCATACTTGGTATCCCGATATTTTACATTGGCGCGAAGGCGATAAAATTTTCTGTTGGAATGTTGCCAAGGCAATTGGGTATGCGAAGGCAAAGCCTCAAGATTATTACAAATTCCTTGGCCACAATTCAACAGGGTATGGGAAAGGGACTTTCGCGTATAAATCTGTCGATGGACAAGGAAATATTTACCTAGATCACGACGGAGACATAGTACAATTTGAGTTTTTTCGGTTTATAAAAGTGGCTCAAAACGAAAGTTTAGCAAGTAGAAAATTAGAGCTTCAATATCGAGATTCTGAAAAATACATGGAGCTAATGCACACTTTTCAAAAAGCATTTGATGAGCTACAAGAAGAAGATCAACACCCTAAACGGTTGGGTGAGAATCTAGGAACTTCGCAGAATAAAGAACGCCAACAATAACACGGTTAATCCATTAATATGAATTCAACGATGAAAATACAAAGCTACATTCAAGGAAAATGGTTGCCATCTGGTAGCGAAACCGATTTAATGAGTGCGATTACTGGAAAGCCCATTGCTCAACTTGTTGAAACAGACATTAACTACAAGTCTGCACTAAATTACGGGCGCACTGTTGGTGGCCCTGCTTTACGAGAACTAAGCATACACCAGAGAGCTTTTAAAATAAAATTTCTAGCTGCCTACTTGATGGAGCGAAAGGAACATTATTACGAGCTTTCTACACAAACAGGTGCTACTCGCAAAGATTCTTGGATTGACATTGAAGGTGGTTTTGGGTCCATGTTTGTGCTTTCAAGTAAAGCTAGAAGAGAGCTTTCAGATCTTCCATTTCATGTTGAAGGTGGAACAGAGCGCCTTTCTAGAGGAGGAACTTTTGTTGGCCAACATATTTGCGTTCCAAAGCATGGTATCGCGGTTCACATCAATGCGTTTAACTTCCCAGTTTGGGGAATGGTAGAAAAATTAGCGCCGGCAATTATGGCGGGACTTCCATGCATCGTAAAACCCTCACCTGTTGGTTCTTATTTAGCTCACGCTGTTTTTAAAGATATTATTGAGTCAAATATTTTACCTGAAGGAAGTGTGCAATTTATTGCTGCCGATAAACCTGGCGATTTACTTGAACATCTAACTAGCCAAGATTCGGTATCATTTACGGGCTCAGCACATACGGGAAGGATGCTTAAATCACATCCTAATATTGTGGCTAACAGTGTTCAGTTTAATTTAGAAGCCGATTCCTTAAACGCCTCCATCTTAGGGCCCGATGTTACTCCTGACATGGAAGAATTCGGACTTTTTATAAAGGAAGTTGGGATGGAAATGACAGTAAAAACGGGTCAAAAATGTACTGCCATCCGCCGAACTATTGTCCCGCGTGACCGAGCAGAAGATGTAGTAACAGCTTTAAAGAAGTTCCTCTCCAAAACTACTATTGGCGACCCTTCCCAAAAAGAAACTCGAATGGGACCACTAGCTTCAGAGCTACAATCAAAGCGTTTTGATGAACAACTAGCCATTCTTTCTGATGTAACTGATACCATGTATGCTGGAGATACTCAGACGGGTGCGTTTACCAGTCCTAGAGTACTTCTCTGCCATCAACCAATGCAGGTTGATGAAGTACACCGCGTAGAAGCATTCGGGCCTTTAACAACCATTATGCCGTACGATTCTGTTGACGAAGCCATTGCCATTGCTAATAAATCAGATGGCTCACTTGTCGCATCTCTTTTTACTGCTGATGATGATATTGCCGCTAGAATCACTTTGGGCTGTGCTCCATATCACGGGCGCTTTATGGTGATTAATAGAGATTCAGCTGGCGAGTCAACTGGACATGGTTCCCCGATGCCACATATGGTTCACGGCGGTCCAGGACGCGCCGGTGGCGGTGAAGAATTGGGAGGAGCTCGTTCCGTATTACACAACATGCAACGCATTGCACTTCAAGGTTCACCAACAACGTTAATGAATATTGTTCAGCAGTTTGTGAAAGGTGCCAAAACCGAAGAAGCGCCTAAGCATCCTTTCAAAATGTACTTTGAAGAGTTGAAAGTAGGGCAATCCCTGCTTTCAGATTTACGTAAAGTTAAAGACCAAGATGTTGAAGATTTTGCTAATCTATCAGGTGATCACTTCTATGCTCATACTGATAAAGACGCCGCTGCACGATCACTATTTGGTAAAATTGTAGCTCACGGCTACTTCGTCCTTTCAGCAGCTGCTGGTCAGTTTGTTCTTTCAGATGAAGGCCCTGTTCTACTAAACTACGGGTTAGAAAACCTTTCATTTCTTGCCCCAGTTTTCCCAGGAGATACCATTCAAACCAAACTTATTGTTAAGCGAAAAACTGTTCGCCAGCAACGTGAGGTAGACCTTTTCCCATTTGGCGTTGTTTATTGGGATGTAGAGGTAAAAAACCAAGATGCAGTTCTTGTAGCTGAGTACACTATTTTGACGTTAGTAAAACGTAAACACCGATTAGAGATCGATGAGGGAAGTTAGCTTTTGGATGAATATTCGAAAGTTATTCTGAGTTCTGAATACAACACTTATTAATACCAACACTGAATTACACACCTATGCTAGACCAAAACGGATCCGTTAATCTATCCATCGAAAATAATATTGGAACGATAGAGTTCTACCACCCAAAAGGAAATTCTTTACCTGGAGCAATACTTCGAAAGCTTGCCGAAACTATTACCGTTGCGGGTAAAGACGAAGATATTCGTGTAATTGTGATTAAAAGTACTGGAGAAGGTGCCTTCTGTGCGGGTGCTTCTTTTGATGAACTCATTGCCATTGAGGACTACGAAACTGGGAAAAATTTCTTTATGGGTTTTGCATTAGTTCTAAATGCTATGCGAACTTCACCGAAATTGATAATTGTCCGTGTACATGGTAAAACAGTTGGTGGTGGCGTTGGTATTGCCTCGGCAGGTGACTATACATTTGCCAAAACAGGTGCCTCTGTAAAACTTAGCGAATTAGCTTTGGGAATTGGGCCATTTGTGGTTGGCCCCGCAGTAGAACGTAAAGTAGGAACTTCAGCATTTGCAGCTCTTGCCGTAGATGCTACAAACTGGTATTCGTCTGATTGGGCACTAAAAAATGGATTGTTCAACCAAGTTCATGAAACTACCGATGAACTAGATTCTGCAGTTACTACATTGGCTACTCAGCTTGCTAAAAGTAGCCCCGAAGCCATGCTTGATTTGAAGAGCGTTTTATGGAAAGGCACTAAAAAATGGGGAAAGCTTCTCGAGCAGCGTGCAGAAATTAGTGGCCGTTTGGTGCTTTCCGAATACACGAAAAATTTTATCCAAAAGTTCAAGGCTAAGTAGTTACCTACCTTTTAATATAATCTTCTGATATTTCTACTTTTTTGAAATCAATATGAAAAGTAGTTCCAGATGTGTTGGTAATATTCAAACTACCTTCTAGTTGGGCAGTTAGTGTGGTGATTAATGTTATTCCAAGAGATTCTTTGTAATCTTGTGGATTGTTGGAAGGCATCCCAACCCCGTTATCACTAACTGCCATAATGATACGGTCATGCTCTTTTCTCATCACCACTTTAATTGCGCCTTCACTTCTTCCTTTAAAAGCATGTTCATAAGCATTACTTAGCAACTCATTTAAAATGAGTCCACAGGGCACACTTTGTACGATGGTCATATCAATATCATCACTAATCTCAACAGTAAGGCTTATCTTTGAGGAACCATTATCCATCGTCTCCGAAACTGCTTGAATCAGCTTCCTCATATAATCACTCAAGTTTATTTTGGAAAAATTCTTACTCTGATATAGTTGTTCATGAATAATAGCCATTGATCGAATCCTCATTTGACTGTTCTTTAAAATATTTATCACAGACTCGTCCTGCGTATTCCAAAGTTGTAGTTCAAATAAACCCGATATTACTGCCAAATTATTTTTAACTCGATGGTGAATTTCTTTAATCAGAATTTCTTTCTCTGATAGTGCATCCGTTAGCTCTTTTGTTTGCGCATCAACTAATTGTTTAAGCTTTTCCTTTTCAAGTCTATCAATTCTTACATTGATGTAAGCTAACACTAACATAATTAATGAAAAGCCAGTTATAGCAAAAAACCATAATGTTAACCAAAAAGGTTTTTTAATCTCTACTTCGATTGTTGATGGTGTTTGGCTCCATTCAGATATCATGGATTTTGCCATCACTTCAAAGGTATACTTCCCTGGTCTCAAGTTTGTATATGTTGCTTCTCGAATATTAAAAACTTCATTCCATGAATTTTCAAACCCTTTCAAACGGTATTTATAATACACCCTCAATGGGTCTCCATAATTCATTGCTCCAAACCTGAACTCTACACTATTTCTCTCATAGTTTAGTACAACATTTGTTTGAGAATCCGCATTAGTTTCATCTTGCCGAAATACTGTATTTCCATTTGCTACTATTGACCTTATAAAAGTAATTGGCGCTGGCTCTACTCTTACCTTTTTCTCTTTTTGGTAATTGAAATCGTGAATTATTAAACCATTTCGCGCGGAACCAAACCACAACCTTCCATTTTCATCTAATAGTGTCGCTCCCCCATTCAATTCAACTCCTTTACCATATTCCTGTAGCGTATAGTGAATACGAGATGTTGTGTTTGTTTCGGCCCACAAATTCAAATCGTAATAATTTAACCCTGCATTTGTTCCTTGCCAAAGCCCACCATTATCATCAAACTGTAACGAGATAGTCTCATCTAAACCATAATGAATTTCATCAAAGACCTGAAACTCTAACGAATCTGCTATCTCCTCCTCATTCATAGAGTAGTAAATACCTTTACTTGTGCCTACCCAAATAACCCCATTTTTATCTTCTAAAACCTCATAAATACTTTCTCCAACAATTCCACGCTTAGCATTGTCTGCTGAAAAACCATCTGCGGCAATTTTTACAAGGCCATCATAAGTACCTAGCCAGAAATTATCCTTAGAGTCTTGAAATATTGAAACAATCGTATTGCTCCAGTAGCCGCCTCCGAACCTATACGTCTCTAACTTATTATTCTCTTGTTTTATTAATCCACTCGAAGTAGCAATATATATCACATCATTTTCATCAATATATACATCGTTAATGTAGTAAGATGAAAGATCTACCCCTGCATCAAATTCGTAGAAGCGAGATCCATTAAAAACGGTTAGAACATAATTATATGAAAGCAATAGTAGATTACCATTGCTAAACTCTTCGATATCCCAGATCTCATCTTCATCAAATAGTTCTTTAGGAATAGTGTAGGTCTTGAAAGTGCCATTTTTATAGCTTGTGATTCCTCTTTCATTACCAAACCATAACGTATTGTTTCTAGCTTTCAGCATTCCATATACAGAATTTGAACCGTAATCAGTATTAGCATCAAAAAACCTGAACTGCTTATCCTTAAATATATTTACACCATTCCCGTCTGTAGCAACCCAAATTGTACCATCCTTTGCTTTAATTAACCGATAGATATAATTACTACTCAGTCCATTTTTTTTGGTTACATGTGTATATGTCTGTCCATCGAACCAGTAGAGCCCTTTTCGCTCTGTTCCAATCCATATTATCCCATCATCATCTTGATTGATATGATATACATAGTTCAGAGGTTCTCCATTAATTTCAGTAATTGTTTTAATTGAACCATCATTCTTGATTAATGTAACACCATTACTTGTGGCTACCCATTTAGTACCGTCAAAAGCGTCATGAACCTGGTAACTAACCTCACCACTTAGCCCCGTTTCTTTAGTCCAAGTTCGTGTAATGCCTTTACCTTTTGTATACTCTACAACTCCGTACATAGTGGCAATCCATGCAGTTGAGTTTTTATCGAAGGTGATATCCCACACTTGATTACTAGGCAAGCCATCATCTATAGTTATTCTTGAAATACTATCGGTATCTGGATTCCAAGTTACAATCCCATTTGAGTTTGTACTGAACCACAACTCTCCAGATGGGGATTCTGAAATATAGTTTACCAATGAGGTATCTAACAGCGCAAGCTCGGGGATATAGACTAATGAATCTTCTTTAAAGAGTGCAACCCCTCCTACTTCGGTGCTTGCCCACATATTTTTCTTACTATCCTCAAATACATCTAAAGTAAGTTCATCTTTTAGGCCGTTACTTTTGTTATACGTCTTAAAGGTAATTCCATCAAATTTTACAAGACCATTGGCAGTAGCAAACCATACATAGCCATTATCATCAAGGTGAACATCATAAACCTGACTAGATGGTAGCCCGTCGTTCACCGAATACGCTTTAATGTTATACTTCTGAGCAGAGACATCTTTAAGAAGTAGCGCTAATAAAACGACTAATACTAATTTAATTCTGTACAACAATTTTATTTGCCCCGAAATTTCTGTTTATAAACACTTTTCAAGTTGCTTATAATATTTTACACCACCGACATTTCCTATTAATATAGATATTAATGCCTCCATTTCTTAGAAAAATATAGAAGGCAAAGTGTCTCTTTAACCTAATTTATTTCGTCATTATTAATAGATTCTCTGTATTTTGATGAATACCTGAACGATTTTTTTACGCACTTATTCACACTCCCATCGACAAACGAAAAATAACCGCAATACTCATTGCTGCATTCGGAGTAATATTATTCTCCTCAAAAGCTGTAATGGTAAAGCTTGCTTACCAACACCCCATTGATGAAGTCTCTTTATTATTACTTCGTATGCTCTTCGCGCTTCCATTCTACCTACTAGTTTGGGCTTTTAATTTCAAAAAGTGGCAGAGTATTCCTCTTCGAAAAAAAGAATATGGGTTGATAGTTTTAATTGGAATTGTGGGTTACTACCTAGCAAGTTTTTTCGACTTTAAAGGCCTTACTTACATTAGTGCAAGTTTAGAACGGCTCATACTATTTACCTATCCAACAATCGTTTTAATTCTTAGCATCTTTATTCTGAAAAAGAAAGTTACTAGAGCGCAGATTGGAGCCATATTTATTACTTATGCAGGGTTAGCTATAATTTTCTCTAATGGCAGTACTGGTATTGTTACAGGAACAAAACAAGACGTTCTATTTGGAGTGGGGCTAATCTTATTAAGCGCATTCACCTACGCCCTATATTTAGTTGGTAGTAACTTTCTAATTGCTAGAGTTGGCAGTCAGCGCTTAACTACATTTTCACTAATTATCTCCTGTATAGCCGTAATTATTCATTTCTTACTTACGGCTAGCGCTAGCCTTTGGGGGTATCCTAACGACGTATATGTGATTGCCTTTCTTATGGCAATTTTTGCGACTGTGATTCCATCTTTTCTAATCGTTGAGGCTATCAGCAGAATTGGAGCTCCTAGCGTTTCTATTATTGGAAGCTTAGGCCCAGTTTCTACCATCTTACTTTCTATGATATTTTTAGGAGAAGCACTTACCCTTATCCAGTTTGCCGGTACTTTGGTAATTATTTCTGGTGTTGCTATAATTAGCTATTCAAAAAACTGACTCCTATAACACATGACAGCTAAACTTGCCCTTTCCGAATTGCATCAATTTGCTGACCCGATTAAAGCAGAACACTCAAAACGGTTTTTTAAAAGTGGAAAAGGTGAGTATGCAGAAGGTGAGCTTTTTCTAGGCATAAATGTTCCTAACCAACGGAAAATAGCCAAAAAATATGCCCAGATGCCCCTACCTGAAGTAGAAATACTATTACAGAACAAGTACCATGAAGCTCGACTAACCGCTGTAATGCTTCTTGTATATCGTATTCATAAATCCACTTCGCTAGAATTAGATCAGGTAGTGCAACTTTACCTTAAAAATCTTGATTATGTTAACAACTGGGACTTAGTTGATAGCTCTTGCCATCAGATACTTGGGCGATTTCTAGAGCATAAAGAAAGAGATTTACTGTATGATTTAGCAAAGTCAGATCAGCTATGGGAAAAGAGAATTGCCATGATTACCTGCTTCTATTTTATTAGAAAGAACGATTTTAAAGACGCATTAGCAATTGCCGAGCTGTTGCTAAAAGATAGCCACGATTTAATACACAAAGCAGTTGGGTGGATGATTAGAGAAGTTGGGAATAGAAATTTGGAAGTAGAAAAACAGTTTCTAGATAAACACTTCAAAAAAATGCCCCGAACAATGTTACGATACGCCATTGAAAAGTTTGACGAACCTCTACGGTTACATTATCTATACGGCTGATTCTTTCTTAAATCTAAAAACAAACATAGACCCTCTACCATCAGGTTGATCTTGCACTTCGAATGAGCCATATAATTGGCTTGATAGAGTTTTAATTAGAGTTGCTCCTAGTGATGAAGATTTATAAAAATCGTCATGATTTACTCCTTTTCCATCATCCGCAATATTTATAACAATTTCTCCTTCAACCTCTTTAGCTTGTACTTTAATAAACCCACTATCTTGATCTGTAAACGCATGCTTAAATGAGTTTACAAGTACTTCGTTAATTAAAAGTGAGCATGATATTGCTTGATTGATATTCAGAGAAAATGGCTCGATTTCGGCAATAAGGTCAATATCTTTGTGGCTCGACAAATGCATCTTTTTTATGTTCTGCATAAGGTCTTTTACATATTGATCATAGTTTATGTACGCCAAAGACTCACTCTGATATAACATCTCGTGCACTAAAGCTATCGACTGTACTCGATACTGGCTATCGGTTAATGCTTTGCTAACTTCTTCGTTTTCACTTTGGAAACTTTGAAGCTGCAAAAGCCCCGAAATTACTGCCAAATTGTTCTTAACCCTATGATGAATTTCAGCCAACATAAGTCCTTTTTCTTGGAGTGCTACTTTCAACTCTAGTTCAGCGGCTTTTAACTCACTTATATCGCTAGCTACATTTACAGTACCTCTCTTTATACCATTTTCAAACAATTCTGCCTGTGAAAATAGCACCGGAATTTGGCTATTCTTACTCGTAACTAAGTTATATTCTCTTGATGAGCTCTTACTCAACGGCTGATCATCAGCTTCATCTAGATCGGTTAAATAAAAGAAGTTTTTAAGTTGTTTGCCCAAAAGCTTACTTCTACTATAATCTAGCATGGCAGCTGCGGCGCTATTCACCTTAGTAACTTTCCCATCTTCATCTGCAACAAAAATTGCTTCTTCTATAGATTCTAAAAGATTATCTAGATAATCCGTGGAAATTGTTTTCGTTTCAAGGTTGTGAGCCATCTCATTAAATGCAGTAGCCAACTGCCCAAACTCATCACTCGAGACTCTAGTGATTCTGAATTTAAGATTACCTTCACCTAATTTATTAACAGCATTGATTAAACTCTTTAGAGGGCGTGCAATAGACCGATATATGTATAGAGCCAGTAAGAAACCTAATATTAGAGCGAAAGAACTAGCTATTAAATTTGCTTTCCTTGCTACAGACAGCTCGTCATCTAAGTCTTTAATTTTCTCTTCTTGCCTTGCTACTGCTTTTTTTCTTATTTCAGATACTTTAGGCATTATATGGGTTCTAAAGTAGGGCTCTAACGAAGACATGAACATCTCGTTGGCCATATTTAAATCCTCTTTTACAAGCCCAAGCCATTCATTAGAAAGCGATATATATAAGAGAAATCTATTTCTCAATTCGGAAATTTCATCAAAAAAAGGTGGGTTCTTACCTAGAATAACTTCGAGCGTATCAAAAGCCATATTGAATTTTCGGATTTCGACATTAAATCCATCCGACAAAAACGCGGTAGTAGGTATTATCTGGATACCTTGATCTGCAACTGGAACTTGACTTACTTCACGAATAGAATTTAGATATAGTAAACTCTGATATAAGCTTATTTCCATGTTATTAGTGTATTCCACTAATAACGAAGCTTCTCTACTCTCCTTAAGTTGTTCATTTATTATTCTCTCATAATGAACTTCCCATAGTATTCCCAGTCCTCCCAATAGCACACTGAGAAATACAAAACTCAACACAATTTTTTTTCCTAGGCTCAACTTTAACCCTTTTTCGTTTCTAGCAAATAAAGGTATCTAAAGACAGTATTAATAACTACGACTAAGAATTAGAAAAAAATTATGTAACAAATGGCCTTGGTACTAATACGAAAGTAGGTAATCTAGCTTTTTGATGATTTTTCCAACATTTGGTAGCACAGAATCCATAAGTCCTAGGTTATAGGGCACAGGTATGTCTGGCATGGTGAGTCTGGCTATGGGTGCGTCGAGGTATTCAAACGCTTCATTTGTAAGGGTTGTAATAATCTCAGAGCCAAATCCTGCTGTCTTATTATCTTCGTGAACAACCAAACATTTATTGGTTTTTTTCAACGATTCTAAGCATGTTTCTTTGTCCCAAGGCATCAGTGTTCGTAAGTCTATCACATCTGCAGAAATTCCCATTTCTTCTACAGCTTGTTCACTACGTTCACACATGGCACCCCAGGTAATTATGGTAATGTCACTTCCTTCTTTAAGCTTTTTGGCTTTACCAAAAGGAACAACAAACTCATCACCAGGATAAGGTTTACGTGCATATTTAGCATCTAATAGATTTCGGTGCTCAAAAAAGATTGTAGGATTGTTTGATCGCATCGCGGTGCGAAGAAGCCCAACTGCGTCTTCTGCATTACTTGGCATAGCTACTTGCCAACCAATTGCATGCGTAAAAAACACTTCGTTACTCATACTGTGCCATGGATCTCCACATTTAGCAAACCCACCTGGCATACGAACTACAATAGGTGCTGCAAAGCGATTTGCAGTTCGCCAGCGTGTCGTTCCACAGTTATTAAGTTGCTCTGTTGCTGGGTCGGCATATTTACGGAATTGAATTTCAGCAACTGGCATTAAACCCGCGTAAGCCATCCCAACTGCTCTACCAATAATTCCTTCTTCCGATAAACTCGTATCGAACACTCGCTCATTACCAAACTTGGATTGCAGATCCATTGTGGCAGCATGAACACCACCTTTAAGGCCAACATCTTCGCCAAAAACTAACAGCTTTTTGTTTGTTGAAAGCTCATAATCTAATGTTTTACGTATGCCTTCTACAATATTAATGCGCTGTTTTTCAGGGGTTGCGACTTCACTTTCTGCGGGAAACTCATGCCCATTAACGGCCAACCCTCCAATCATTTGAAGTTCATTTTCTTGATAAAAAGCATGTTTTTCCGTGAGTGTAGCATCAGGTTCTGGGCGGTTAAACGCCGCTTCTGCAACTTGCTCAATGGTTTCTTTTGCTTTCTTTTCTAGCGTAGTCCAAGCTCGCTTAGTAAGATGTTTTGGTACTAAATAGCTCTGAAGTTTTGTTAGTGGGTCTCTTTTCTTTTCGTTTTCTACAAACTCATCAGATTTGTACGCTTGATTGTCTTGATAGGAATGACCGTTTAGCCTTGGCACACGCAGTCGTATCATTGCAGGGCCTTTTCTATCACGCACAAACGAAACAGCTTCTTCCATTAATGTAGCGGCTTCTTCAGGCTCAGTTCCGTCTCCCTCAATAATTTTTAAATTTTTAAACGATTGAAGGTTATCTGTAATAATACCACCTGGAGTTTGAAAATCACTTGTAACCGAAATTCCGTAGCCGTTATCTTCAATATAAAATAGAACAGGTAGATTTTGTGTAGTCGCAATTGTAAGTGCCGACCAAAAACCATTGGTTGCAACAGAACCGTCACCACCAAGTATTACAGAAATTGCGTTCTCATACTCTTTTTCTTTAAGTACATTTCTACGGTACTCTATAGCCTGAGCCCAGCCAATTGCTGGTGTATATTGCGAACCTACATCGCCTGCCATTGGCAACACTTTTGGCCCGTCAGCATCCGGTTTGTTACAAACTACTCCGATATCTCTACCGTTACTGTAACTACCCGACTTCCCCATTGGAGCCGCCATAGCGTCTTCTAGATCTAAACCAAGAGTTAAAAGTACAGGTCTAGATCTGTAGTAAGCACTTGCAGCATCATTTTTATTGGTTAACAGTTTTGCTAGCAATACTTGCCCTAATTCATGGCCTCTAGCAGAAAATTGGTACAAAACTTTTTTCTGTGGAACTAGCTCTGTTTCTTCTTTCTCATCCATTGCTCGAGAAATCAACATCAAGCGAGCTACATCTTTCCAATCTACATTAACAGATTTGGATTGCTCTTTTTTCTTTGAGACTTTTTTAGTCTTCGCCATTAATCTACTTCCTATTTGATGCTAAAATTTCTTCGAATGCTTGCTCAAACTGATCCATATCTTCCTTAAGCCCAATGCTAATACGCACACACTTAGGTAATCCGAATGCATTAATACGCCTCAATATTACTCCTTTTTCTAGCATAGATTGTGTAAAACTTATCGCACTTTCCTCGGTTGGAAGCACCATCATCACAGAATTAGAAATAGATCGAACATATTCCACATCATGTTTATCAAAAAATGCATACAACCTCTCTTTTCCTTCTGTAATAACCGATAATCCTTTTTCTAGAAAATCAGTGTCTTTATATGCCGCCAATGCTGCCGCTTGTGCCAAAGCTGAAGGCTCAAAAGTTAGCTTAGTTTTTAATAAATAATTGATAATCTCTTCGCGGGCAATTGCGTATCCCACTCTGAAACCTGCCAAGCCATACGCCTTAGAAAAAGTGCGGAGCACAATTACATTTTCATGACCGTAATCTAATGCATGAGGGTAATCTTCCACTGAATCAGCAAACTCGTAATAAGCTTCATCCATAACAACCAGTACATCACTTGGAATTTTGGACATCATCCATTCATATTCTTCCTTAGTAATGTAGGTGCCTGTCGGATTATTTGGATTGGCGATGTAAACCATTTTAGTGTCTTCATCAATAGCATTCACTATGGCTTTTACATCAAACTTATATTCTTTAGTAACTGGTACTTTTTTAAGATGAACTCCTCTCACACCAATTTGAACAAAAAAGCCTACAAAAGTTGCATCCGAAGTAACTGCATTCTGTTTATTCAAGAAAAAAGTACGACAAAGCATCGCAATAATACTTTCAGAGCCTGCCGCAATTATAACTTCCGATTCTTTTACGCCATTTCTTTCAGCAACTTCTTTCCTTAACTTGCGAGCAATAGGATCCGGATAATTATTATTGCTAGATAACGCCTGCTCAATACTTTCTTTTACCTTGGGGCTAAAGCCTAATCGATTTTCGTTAGACGCAAGTTTTGCAATGCGTTTTGGGTTATAATCTTCCTCAACCTCTGCAATGGTTTTGCCAGCAACATACCGACTTAACTGTTCAATATTACTAGGCACAAGAGGCTTATTCGGACGTTGGCTCATTTAGTATTTAAGTAAATTAGTTACATTATAAGACCTATAAGATAGCTATAAAAAAGCGCTTTTTCCATCGAACCAAGCTTCTAATGTTTAATGTTTTGTAAACAATTTGCATTCCGTACCTTTTAGAATAATTCAGCAAGAACATTTCTATGGATACTTACATTATTACTGGAGCGAGTAGAGGTATTGGCTACCAAACAGCTCTTTCTTTACTTAAAAATAATCATCGCGTAGTTGCCATCGCTCGGTCTGTTGAGAAACTTGCTAAACTCAAGTCTGAGTCAAATTCTAAGAACTTAATAACCATATCTGCTGACCTGACTCTTTCTGATGACATTGCGTCCGTACAAGAAAAGGTCTCCCAATTGGCACCCATATCCGGTCTGATTAATAACGCAGGTATTGTTTTAAATAAATCTTTTGAAGAATCCGACATTTCTGAATGGCGTGCTGTTTTTGATGTAAATGTATTTTCCATTGTACAACTTACACAAGCACTCTTGCCGTTTATGGGCAAAGAATCTCATATTCTTAATATAAGTAGTATGGGAGGATTTCAAGGCAGCTCTAAATTTGCTGGCTTATCAGCATATTCTGCATCAAAAGGAGCATTGGCAATTCTTACCGAATGCTTAAGCACTGAATTGTCCGCTTCACAGATTGCAGTAAATTGCCTCTGCCTTGGCGCCGTACAAACCGAAATGCTTGATGAAGCCTTCCCTGGATATGAAGCTCCCGTAAAACCTGAACAAATGGGGAAATATATTTCTGATTTCGTTGTTTCTGGCCACCACTTTTTCAATGGAAAAATTCTACCAATTGCTCTTAATAATCCCGATTAGGCTTGGTAAACCCTATATTTAATTACTACCTTCTTAAAAAAAATAAACCAACTTAAAGCATGAAAAAGATTTTTGCGGTTTCGCTCACTTTTCTATTTCTATTTACAACCGTTAGCAGCACTATTCAGGCACAATCAGTTGAGATAGTTGCAGGAAATACTCTTAATGGTGCCCTGCAAGGAACTTTATTAGGGGGAGCTGCAATGGGACTTTCTAATAGCGACGATTTTGGAGCCTTAAGAGTTGGAGTAGGACTTGGAACTCTTTATGGTCTTGGAATGGGCGCTTATGATATTTCCCAAGCTGGAGGACGATCTATCGTTGTTTCTGGTCTTTTTAATGACGGAAACAATAGTAGTATTATAGTTTTACTCGACACGTTTTATGGAGCAGCCGTTGGTTCTATTGTTGTAACCTCTGTAATGCTTGTAGCAAACGAACCTATTGTTGAAGGGTTACAATATGGTGCTTCTATTGGTGCTTGGGCTGGATTTGGATTTGGCTTATTCGATACTTTTGTATTAGCAAAAAGATCATCTGCTCCTTCAATGGCTACCTATACCCCAGTTACCACTGCTAGTGGTTTACTTGGAGTTAACTTTGAAAATGGAACGAGCTTAGGCTTTGTGAACCCTACTGTTATTCAAACAAAATCTGCTGATTTTAGCTACTCACTTTCACCAGCAGTTGATGTTTTGAACCTACGAGTTAACTTTTAGGAACTTCCGCAACGGCCATTTTTTTAAGAATGAGCCTCACTACATTCATGTGCCCTGAAAGCGAATGATGTAAACCATCATTTTGATAATTCCAAGCTTCGGGGCCCTCTTTACCCATTCGGGTTCCTAAAGAATCTATTATAACTCCAGCCTTTCCCGCAACAAGCTGCTGAACTTGTGCTAAGTCTGAAGGCTCTATAGAATACTCGTACAACGGATTTGCAGCTAGTAGCTCATTGAGTACAGGAGCTGGTGTAATCCAAAACGTAGGATTTGAAATAGTTTCATCTAGAATATTCTGGATAGTTTCTAGATTTTCCCAACTCTCAGAGAGAGGAATTAATGTTCTATCTGGAGCTATATTGAGACGTTGTGCATCGAAAGTTCCAAGAGCTACAAAAACCCAATCAGGCTCTTGTACTAAAACATCTCTATCAATTCTTCTTAATGCATCAGTTGTAGTGTTGTAAGCAACACCAGCATTTATAAAAGTGAAGTTTTCTTTCTCAACTGAAATTGTAAGAATGTGGCGTAAAATTTCAAACCATCCTTGCGCATCTTCAGTAATTGAATCTCCTAATGCAGCAAATGTCTCGGTACCATCTAAAGGCAAGTTCGAAACTATATCTACAATATCGTCTTCTTTTAACAGTTCTAACGCGGCTTGTTTAGCATTTTCATCGAAGTTTAGACGATACTTTTTTAGATCTTCTATGGATATTCCCATAAGCAGAGCTTCTGCTTCCTCATTTTCCTTACCGGGGAGTAGAGGATATCTCTTCTTTAGATGCAAAAATGGCAACATAAATTGTTCAAGTATTTCTCTTTCTTCTGCTGATGCTTTACTCATAATCTTCTTTCAATTTCTTTATTAGTTGTTCAACTCCCATAGTTCCATATTCCTTTATATGAACCCAGCCATTATAGCTTGTAAGTTCAGGAATGGATGGATCAATGATATACTTAGGGATATTTGGCTTAGCATAATGTACTAAACCCGCCGCAGGGTACACTACCAATGAAGAGCCAATTACAACAAGGATATCGGCGTTTTCAATAATTACCGCAGCTTTTTCAAGCATCGGAACCATCTCGCCGAACCATACAATATGTGGACGAAGTTGAGCTCCGTCTTCGGCTAAGTCTCCAATATTAATTGGAGTGCTTCCTATATCAACGATTAAATTTTCGTTTAACTCACTCCGTACTTTTCGAAGTTCGCCATGAAGGTGCAATACATTTTTACTTCCTGCTCTTTCGTGCAAATCATCCACATTTTGTGTTATAACCTGCACATCGAAATAAGCTTCTAACGTAACCAACCCTATATGAGCTTGGTTTGGTTGAGCAGACAAAGCCTGAGTACGTCTTAAGTTATAGAAATCTAAAACCTTTTTAGGGTTCAATTCCCAAGCTTCGGGAGTTGCGACTTCGTTTATATCGAATCCTTCCCAAAGCCCACCAGAATCTCTGAAAGTAGCTAATCCACTTTCAGCACTAATTCCGGCACCTGTTAATACTGCAATCTTCTTTTTAAGCATTCACTGTTTGGAGGTTAAACCAAGAACTATCCATTTCGTAGTCTTCAACAACCTTAGCTGAACCACCTACATCGAACATTTTCATAATAGTGTTAATCTCATCTTTCATAGTTGTTACGGCATTATCAATAAGGTCTTTATTGAAACCTTGTTCACCTAAATCTATCGTAAATTCCATAGATACCATTCTGCCAATTGCACGACCAAGCTCTACGAGTTTATTCTGAGGCATTTTAACATCAAGCTCAAAATTAAGTAAGTCTTTAAAGTGTTCAGAAGACTTTGTAGTGAATTTATACTCACTTAAAAAATCATACAGATTAGTACTCTTAACTCTTCGCATCATTTTCATCACTGATTCTGATATCTGCTGATACAAAATGTCGTTTGAACCTTCAAATATTTGAAAAGGACGACTATCAACTGTTGAACGACCAGCAATATGATCTAGTCTGTAACCTTTCGCACCTGTTAATTGGAGTAGAGATTGAGATGCTCTTTGCATAAAATCAGTAACGACAGATTTTATGGCATTTGCTTCTAAATCCATTTTGGAAGTTTTATCAGACAAATGAATATTACTTCCTGTGTAGTTACACATAGCAGAACAAACTGTAAAATACGCTTGGAGTTCAGAAATTCTACTTCTAACCTGCTCGTAGTTAAATAAACTCTGGCCTCCCACAAAACGATCTTTACAGTGAGTAATCGCTTCATCCATCATACGCTTTAAAAAGCCCATTCCCATTCCTGGAAATTGTAATCTACTTCGGTGAAGTAGGTCGAGCATCATTGTAATTCCAGTGCTACTTGGCTCTAATTTATGCGATTCATTTACGTTGATATTGACTTTATTACGGCCATATGGTAGCATATATAAACCAAGGTTGTTGTAATATTCTTCAACCTCAATTCCGCCATTTCTAGAATCGTGTATAAAGAATGAAATATCTCTATCTAAACTTCCATTCTTACCTTCGCCACGGGCAGTCATTAGCCAATAATCAGCCATTCCTGTTAAGCCAGCCCAATGCTTAGTACCTTTGATATTATATGACCCATCATTTTTAGTGAATGATGTTTGCATTTTAAGAGCATCTGAACCAAAATCTGGTTCGGTAATCATTAGACCACCCATTTTGCCAGCATTAATTACTCTATCGTAAATCTCTATCTTAGCTTCTTCACTGCCGTAATTCGCGATAGGTTGTAAAAACAATGCTCCGTTAATACCCATCATTAAAGAAAGTGGTAGCGATTGATACGAGCTCGCTTCTAACATAGCCAAGGCTTCTTGAGTGTGTCCACCATAGCCACCATATTGAGATGGTATAAATGCTCCAAGGGGAGCTAATTCTACAATTTTATTTAGCGTGGTTGAATCAATACCACGTTTTAAGCTGTCATTATGTTTTTCATCTTCAGTTGCGAAAATACCAGACAGTCGGTTTTTATATTCTATTAAAAACTCGGAAAAATTCAATTTCGACATGTTGTACAATTTAATTTCTTACATGGATTATGCAAGACTATAATATACCACTCTTTTATGGAAAGTTTGGTTAAAATGGTATAAATAGATAATTAGCAATTAAATATTAACGGAATTATAGCTCAATTATTCTTATTAGTCTGAATAAACATTTAGCTATTTAATATTCGATTGTATGTCTTATAATTTTAATAACCCCACATTTTCACTGTTTCAATATATAGATCAAATACCTTCTGCTACTATAATTGATTGTAGGTTCTAATATCCTTGGGCTAAGACATAAAAAAGCCACTTGGGTTATAAGTCCAAGCGGCTAGTTTTAAAAAAGAAGAAGGCGGCGACCTACTCTACCACGTAA
>JBLWXP010000017.1:0-25466 GCA_048267405.1 Balneola sp.
CTAAATTCAATAACCAGTTCTAATCCACAGGCCTTTGCATATTTATTCAATGTTGAAAGCTTTAGATCAAGGCGATTTTCAATTTTAGAAACATCCGGCTGATCAATACCAACGAGGTCAGTTTGTTTTAGCCCGTAAGATTTACGTAAGGCCTTTAGATCAATGTCATAGTAATCGTTCTTTTTGATGGCCGTCTTGGCATATTCAAAGAACTCGAGGTCTAAGTTATCATAACTCATTTAAGTTTCTCCCTGTTTCATCCGTAAAACAGATATATGAATTATAATTATATCATGGGCCTAAAAATTTGCGAGTATTCATTATAATGCATACGCAAAAACTCTGATATTCATTTGGGTGCATATTGAAAAGTTCCAATCATTAAATATGCACTAGAGTGCATAAGCTTCAAATATATTTGCATGATATTCACTTCAAGGAATATTTTGTTAAAAACGCTTAAAAATATTCACTTCATGGCATATAATTCATTCACTTAACTGCATATTTAGATAGAAGAAGTAATGATTATGATCCAAAATCACCGTTTTAAGATTTCTCTCCTTTTTTCAGGACTTATTGTCGCTATCCTAATGGTCCAATTTCACTATGTAGCAAGAGAAACAGACTCAAGACTCTATACGAGGTTCGTAAAGCAATTATCAACAAAACCACTTGGTGAATTTGTTGCTCCAAGATGGGCAGGAATGAGTACTTTTGCAGAAAAAGAAACTCCATTTGTTCGCGATCATCTTCCAGGCCAATACTTTCTTCCAGTACTTCTAACAAAACTTGGTGTACCTGCAAGTCATGCTCACTATATTGTTAATACATTTGTAAGGCTTATTATCTTATATCTATTTTTTAAACTCGCCCTGCTACTACTGCCATTGAATCAAGCAATCCTTGTTCCTCTTTGCGTACAGTTGATGCCAATTAACTTCACATATCAATTGAGATCAAATCATGAATATCCAATGCTCATGTTTTCGCTCATTGGAATTTGGGGACTTACTTTCTTTAACAAAGATAGAAGAAAATCATATCTAATGATCGCACTTGCTGTTCTTGGATCTTACTATATTAAAGGTCTAGCGATGGTGCCTCTAATTCCGCTTTTTTGGATCGCTATGATTATTCAAACAAAGAAAGACGAATGGCCAAAGCTAACAGTTATCTACACAGGGATTGTCTTACTTATTCCTTTAACAAGTGTATTCTTTGAGTTCTATTTTAGATCTGTGACAGGTGTTCCATTCTTTAAAAAATATTTTGAAGTTCAAATTTATAAGAGATCAATTGAAGCATCTAGTTCTGCATTTAATATTATTAAGAAGTTTCAAAACTTCTGGTATTACTTTAGTAGAACGTTAAGTTACACGCTTCCATTCTCTCTTGCTGGAATTATTTTTGCGATTAAGAATCGTACAAAACTAAAAGAGTTTGTTTCTACTCCAGTTGTTCAAGGACTGTTGCTTTTAACATTCATAAATGTTGCTTTCTTTTCAATGTCTGATCGAACGGCAAGTCGATACATCTTTTCAAGCTACTATAGTTTTGCTGCTCTTTCGATCATAATGGTACTTAAGTATACAAAGCTATCAATCAAGAAGATCAATCTTGGTTATGTACTAGTATGTTTAATTTTTGTAGGCTTATCTTTTGCGAGTATTTATACATCACAAGATAATGTTTTAAAGTATCCTAACTAAGCGTTAAGGCGACCAAAAACTTTTAGAACTCGAAGCTTTAGAACATTAAATAAAGCTTCGAAGATAATTCCACCACCCATCTTTGATTGACCATCACGTCTTTCATAGAAGATGATTGGAACTTCTTTTACTTTAAGTCCTGCGTCCCAAACTTTGTAATTAAGTTCGAGTTGGAAGATGTAACCACTAGAGATAATCTTATTAAGGTTTAAAGTTTCAAGCGCTTTTCGTGTGAAACACTTGAAACCACCAGTTGTATCGAGAACAGGAATTCCTGTAACAAAACGTGTATAGATTGAAGCGCAGTATGATAGAAGTAGTCTTCTAAATGGCCAATTGATAATTCTTATTCCATCGATATATCGAGAACCAATAACTAAATCATTTTCTTGAGCAGCTGCTAATAAATCTTTTACAGAGTCAGGATCGTGAGAGAAGTCGCAGTCCATTTCAAAAACAAAATCATAACCTTTTTCAAGGGCCCACTTAAATCCAGTAATGTAAGCAGTTCCAAGTCCAAGCTTTCCAGTTCTTTCGATAATGTGAAGCTGATCATTTGATTCCATCTTACGCTTAACAACATCCGCAGTCCCATCTGGTGAACCATCTTCAATAATGAGTAATGACACACTAGGGTATTTTGAAAAAATCGTATCGATCATGCGCTCGATATTATCGATTTCATTAAAAGTTGGGATGATGATTAGGGTTTTTTGCCATGGTAGTGTTTCGATATTCACATTTACTCCTGATAGGCTAATAACTTAACGATTATTACACGGTTTTTCTATTGAAATATTTCTATTCCAAAATAGAAATAAAACGACTCAGCTTAAGAAAATAACTACAAAAGTGAAAACTTAAAAAGGAGAAACTATGAAAAATCTTATTATTTTACCTATTCTATTATTTACTGTGTCTTGTTCAACTCAAATGAAAGCAGATAATGATGCAAAGCAAGCATCCTATGATTCGTATAATGTAAAAAAATTCATCAAAAAAGGAGTTACAACGCAGGCAGAGATTTTGAAGGAATTTGGTGGACCAAGCGTGTCAACAATCAACTCAGATAACTCAGAAACTTGGTCATATTCATCATCTAAGACATCAATTGATAGTGAATCAAACGGTTTCGGTGGCTTACTTGGTATTATTCCTGGACCTGCCGGGGTTCTTGCTGGAGCATTTTCTGAGTCAGACTCAACAGGAATCAGCTCAAATTCAAAATCACTTATTATTACATTTAAAAACAGTACCGTTACAGATTATCAACTAGTTCAAACAATGTAATTAATCAAAAAGGAGCCTACTCCCCTTAGGCTCCTTTCTCTCTCGCAAAATCCTATTCCACCTTTAGCTTCAATATGGCATAATCTAGCGATGTCACTAGAATCAACAAATATATTCAATAACTTAAGTGTTATTATCTTATCTTCAAATAACGAAGGCACAATCAAGCGCACGCTTGAAAGTGTAAAAGACTTTAAGAAGATAATTTTAATTGATGACTTCAGTAGTGATGCAACTCTAGATATCGCAAAACGATATGAAAACCTAGAGGTTGTACAAAATAAGTTTGAAGGATTTACGGCCCAAAGAAATTTTGGGCTATCTGTTTGTGAAAGTGAATGGTGTTTCTTTATCGATTCAGATGAAGCCGTCACTCCGGAACTTATTGATCACCTTAAAAAGCTTGAGGTGGAAGCTAATATTGATTCGATAAGAGTTTATCGTACAGAATATTTAGACGGAAAAGAAATTTCACATGGCCAAGGCCACTCTTCATATCAGAAGAGAATTCATCGCACAAAAAATGTTACTTACAAGGGTGAAGTACATGAGTGGCCGGAGTTCAGTGGTCAAGATCGGCTCATTCCAAAAGATTTTAGACTCCTTCACTACCCTGACCGTGATCTTCATTCAATTGTTACGAAAGTTCACAAGTACGCAAAGCTTAGAGGCGATATTTTAATAAATAAGAACAGTCGTACGAATATATTCAAAATTGTCCTACTTCTAAACTGGCATACATTTAGATTACTTCTTGCAAGTATCGGTACAGGCTGGCGAGGAAATATTGAAGTTATGATGAGCGTTGCTGAACGCCTAATCGCAAACCTTTATCTCTACGAAAATCAGAAATTAAAGAAAGAAAAAAGAAATGATTAATTTAAAAGATTATATAAAAAACCCTATTGAACTTGAGTACTTTGAAGGCCTTCTTTCTCAACTTAACGAGAAGTCAGAGCAATTAACTATTGCGACACCAGAAAAGGACACAGGGGTTTATCCAACGGCCATTGCTCCAAGAGAGCTTATGAGACGTGAATTACCATTTCACTCATATGAAGACATCAAACAACGATATTCAACGAAAGAAGTTGTCGACTGTACTCTTTGGCTTCGTAAAATGCACGGAGGACTTGGATCAAGTCTTGATCGTAGTGATTATTTAAAAAAATATGGAAGAACTACACCAGGTTCTAAATCTACAGATCTCTATATTGAAACAGACGAATTTGGCGACATCTCACTAGCAGAAGCACAAATCATTCAAGCTTCAAAAAAAACAAGCTCTTTTAAAAGAGTGGTCCTACAGGACCTCGTTAATAATGATGTAAAACTAATTTTAGATAAGATGTGGGAAAAGCATTCAAATTTATTAAATGAAAATTTCTCACGCCTAGAATCAGTTGTTCAACAAAAGCTTCCAACGATTAAAAATGGTGAGCTTACAGATGAAAGACTAGCTCCTGCTGGACATGGTTTCTTTGGTTATGAAGTCTTTAAAGGACCAAGGCCAGAAGGCGAAAACTTAATTGCGTGTATCGGAAATGGTGAAGATTTAAGCTCAACTCCAGATCGTGCTATTGTGAACTGGATGCTGACAGAAAATATTCCTGTTGTGATGGTGACTACGACAAAAACCAAAAGAGATATGAAAGGTGGCCAAATTGCCCTTAAAGTCGAAGGAGACAAGACTTTTCTAACAATTGTCGAAAAGGCCCAAGCAGAACAAGCAGGACAACTGGAGTATTTTGAACAACTTGGTTTACGTGAAGATGATGAGGATGCGTTTTTTAATACTAATCTCGTACTGATCAACTTTAATGCCGCTACAGGTCATTCTGTCTCACTACCAGATTTGATTAAAAATCAAAAAGGTGACTATATGCAGCTAGAAGGAGCAATGGGCTCGGTACTTTTAAATTCAGACAAGCTTTCTAGAAAAGAAAATAAGAAATATGTGCACATTTTAAATGTTAACAAAGAGAACCGAACAAAGTTCTTCAACCCTATCAAAAAAATGGATGATTTTGACTATATTAGAAGTACGTCAACACTTGATGAAAGAATTTTTCACTTCTTAAATCACCAGTAAAATAGCCTATTCCGATATTTTATTTAGCTTTTCATTTTACTCATTCATCCTATATAATTCTCAAAAAATATATAAAGGAAAATAAATGAAAAAGGCACTTATCACTGGCTTAACAGGTCAAGATGGATCATACCTAGCAGAGTTACTACTTGAAAAAGGTTATGAAGTACACGGAATCAAACGTAGATCATCATCATTCAACACATCACGTATTGATCACATATACGACAGACTTCATGTTCATTTTGCAGACCTTGTTGATACTTCAAGTATCATTAAAGTAATTCAAGCTGTACAGCCTGATGAAATTTACAACCTTGGTGCTATGTCTCACGTACACGTAAGTTTTGATAACCCAGAATATACTGGTGACGTTGATGGCCTAGGAGCACTGAGAATCCTTGAAAGTGTAAGAATTCTAGGACTTGAAAAGAAAACTAAAGTTTATCAAGCTTCAACAAGTGAACTTTATGGATTAATTCAAGAAACTCCCCAGAAAGAAACAACTCCATTCTACCCACGCTCACCATATGCTTGTGCAAAACTATATGGTTACTGGATCACTGTTAATTACAGAGAGTCATATGACATGTATGCTTGTAACGGTATTCTTTTCAACCACGAATCTCCAAGAAGAGGTGAAACATTCGTTACAAGAAAAATCACAAGATCTGCTGCTCGTATTAAACTTGGTCTAGAGCCAGAACTAAAACTTGGTAATCTTGACTCACAAAGAGACTGGGGACACGCAAAAGATTACGTTGAAGCGATGTACCTAATGCTACAGCAAGATACTCCTAGAGACTTTGTTATTTCAACTGGTATCACAACAACAGTTAGAGAGTTCTGTCGTAAGGCATTTGCAGCTGTTGGAATGGAAATTGAATTCAAAAATAGTGGTGTAGAAGAAATTGGAATCGACAAAGCAACAGGTAAAACTGTAATTGCAGTTGATCCAAGATATTTTAGACCAGCAGAAGTTGACCTATTAATTGGTGACTGCACTAAGGCAAAAGAGCTTCTAAACTGGCAGCCAAAGTATGATCTTGATGCTCTTGTAAAAGAGATGATGCAAGAAGATATGATTGAAGCTGAAAAAGAATTAAGATAATTGGAATAGATATGGCAGTAGATTTTACAAATAAAACGATTTTAATAACAGGTGGAACAGGATCATTTGGTAATGCAGTTCTTGATCGTGTTTTAAAAACTGATATTAAAGAGATTCGAATTTTCAGTCGCGATGAAAAAAAGCAAGACGACATGAGAAAAATCTACAATGACAACAGACTTAAATTCTATATTGGTGATGTAAGAGATTACTCTAGTGTTCTTGGAGCAACAAAACAAGTTGATTACATTTTCCATGCTGCTGCACTTAAACAAGTTCCATCTTGTGAATTCTATCCAATGGAAGCAGTTAAAACAAATGTTATGGGAACAGAAAACTTACTTGAAGCTGCAATTAACAATGAAGTTCATAAAGTGATTTGCCTAAGCACTGATAAGGCAGTTTACCCAATCAACGCAATGGGGATTTCTAAGGCCATGATGGAGAAAGTCATGGTTGCTAAGTCCAGAAATGCCATCAACAGCAAAACAACAATTTGTGGAACACGCTATGGAAATGTAATGGCCTCTCGAGGATCAGTAATTCCATTATTCTTAAATCAAATTGATAATGATCAACCAATTACAATCACTGATCCAAATATGACAAGATTTATGATGACTCTTGATGATGCTGTAGACTTAGTACTTCACGCATTCGAACATGGTGAAAATGGTGACATTTTTGTACAGAAAGCACCTGCTGCTACACTTGAAGAGCTAGCAAAGTGTCTTATTAAACTAAAGAATAAACCAAATCATGAAGTCAAAACAATCGGAACACGTCACGGTGAAAAACTATATGAGACTCTATTAAGTAGAGAAGAAAGAGTTACAGCATCAGAAAATGGTAATTACTTTAGAATACCACCAGACTTAAGAGATCTGAATTACAATAAATATGTAAGTGATGGAGATGAGCAAATCAGTACAAGTGAAGACTATAATTCACATAATACTCATCGTCTTTCAGAAAAAGAGCTAGAAGATTTAATTCTCAGCTTAAATCTAATTGATTACAAAGGTTAGATTTAATGAATATACTCATCACTGGTTACAAGGGCTTTATAGGAAAAAATATCAACTTAAAGCTTCAAGAGCTCAATAATTACAACATCAGCTTCTATGACCGTGGTGATGATTTAAAACAGAAGCTAATAGGATGTGAAGTTGTTCTTCACCTTGCCGGATCTAATCGTCCTGAATCAAATGATGAATTTTACAAAACTAATTCTGAGTTAACTCACAATATTTGCCGTATCATTAATGAAGAAAATTTAAATATTAAAGTTATCTTTAGTTCAACTATTCATGTTGATAAAGACAACGATTATGGAAAGTCTAAAAAACAAGCCGAAGAACATCTTCTAAATCTTTCCGAAAATACATCATCATCTGCTAAGGTCTTAAGATTACCAAATATGTTTGGTAAGTGGTGCCGACCAAATTATAATTCAGTAGTCGCTACATTTTGTCACAATATCGCTAATAACCTACCTATTCAGATCAATGATCCATCAATTGAACTCAACTTAATGTATATTGATGATCTCATGGAGCTTATTGTTGATCTAGTTCAAAGCGATGATACAAAAACAGAGATAATTGAAATAACAAATACTTTTAATACTACACTTGGGAATATCGCTGATTTACTATATAAATTCAGAGATCTACCTGAGTCATACACGATTCCTAAAGTAGGAACTGGTTTTGAAAGAGCACTGTATTCAACTTTCTTATCATATAAATCACCAGATCAGTTTTCATATAATGTAACTCAACACGAAGATGTAAGAGGTAAATTTGTCGAAATGCTAAAAACTACTGATAGTGGTCAATTCTCTTACTTTACTGCAAAACCAGGTATCACGAGAGGTGGACACTATCATCATACAAAGAATGAAAAATTCTTAGTTGTCGCAGGTAAAGCAAGGTTCAAATTTAAACATCTATTAACCTCAGAAAAATATGAATTAATAGTAGATTCCCAACAAGCTGAAATTGTCGATACTGTCCCGGGCTGGTCTCATGATATAACTAATATTGGTGAAAATGAGCTTGTTGTACTACTTTGGGCCAATGAGATCTTTAACAGAGATAAGCCTGATACCATTCAACACGGATTAGATTAATGAAAAAATTGAAAGTCATGACAATTGTAGGAACTAGACCAGAGATCATTAGATTATCTGAAGTCATTAAAAAACTAGATAAGTTCGCAGAACAGATTTTTGTACATACAGGTCAAAACTATGATTATGAACTTAATGAGATATTTTTCAAAGATCTAAACTTAAGAAAGCCAGACCACTTCCTAGAAGCTGCCGGTACAAATGCTACAGAAACTGTTGCAAATATCTTTATCAATATTGATAAATTATTCGAACAGGTAAAACCTGATGCAGTATTAGTTCTAGGTGATACAAATAGTTGTCTTGCTGCTATACCAGCGAAAAAACGCCAGATTCCAATCTTCCACATGGAGGCGGGAAATAGATGCTTCGACCAACGAGTCCCTGAAGAAACAAATCGCAAAATCGTGGACCATATTGCTGATATCAATATGACTTACAGTGATATCGCAAGAGAGTACTTACTGGCGGAAGGATTACCTGCAAGCAATATCATTAAGACAGGAAGTCCAATGTTTGAAGTTCTTAATGCTAACAAACCACAAATTGAACAATCGAATATACTAACTGAACTAAAAATAGAGAACGGTAAGTATTTTATAGTAAGTGCACACAGACAAGAAAATATTGAAAATGAAAGAAACTTCTTAAGTCTTTGTAATACTTTAAACGAAATAGCCGCTACATATAAAATGCCAATAATAGTATCGACACATCCTCGTACTAAGAACAAGCTTAAAACATTAGATTTTAAATTTGATGAACTCATTAGATTTCTTCCACCTTTAGGATTCAATGACTACAATCACCTTCAACTTAATGCAAAAGCAGTCCTATCCGATAGTGGCACTATCTCTGAAGAATCATCTATTCTTAATTTTCCAGCACTTAATATTAGAGAAGCCCATGAGAGGCCAGAAGCAATGGAAGAAGGTAGTGTTATGATGACAGGACTTCAACAAGAAAGAATTTTACAGTGTTTAAATATTATTAATGAACAAGGCAGACATCAAACTAGAACATTGAGACAAGTTTCCGATTACTCAATGCCAAACGTATCAGATAAAGTTGTAAGGATCATTCACAGTTACGTTAATTATGTTAACCAGGGTACATGGAAAAAGTATTAGGTAGAACATATTCTTACTTAAATTACTTTATAAGAAAGTCTTCTAATCAGATAAACCTTATAAATTTAAGTATTGTATTTCTTTTCTTACAGTTGTTTTCTATGCCTATAGTTTTCAAGTTTTTTAAACCAAACGAAGAACTTACTGATTATTTATATGATATGGGCGTAATGCCATTTAATATTGAATCATTGAAGCTCATGATTTGTTCATTCATAACATTTCTCTGTGGTTCATTAATAATAAAACGTAAAAAGAATAGAGAATCAGAAAAAGAAATTACTCAAATCAATTCGAAATCAAGGCTTTTATCTTTTTATGGCTTAGTGTTATTTTCACTTGGTTATATATATAAGCTCTTCAAGTTGTACCTTGGAACTTCAATTGTAATAACTAATGCAAAAATAAACAACTTAGATCCAATCATTACATATTTATTATCATTTAACCCATTACATCACTTCGGCCTTATTTTGATCGGAATTTCGTACTATATAAACAAGAGAAAACAAAATAATAAAACCTATCTATATCAGTATGCAGCTTTGCTTTTATTTGTACTTATAATATCTACATTTAATGGAGCAATGGCATTTCTTATAATTCCTTTAATCTCACATATTCTGCTTTATATAAAATTCAAACGTCTTAATCTTAAAAAAGTAGCAATCTTATCTATTATCCTAATCTCAGCAATTTCATACAAATTAACTTTTAAAAGCTATATCTTAACAGATACTTATAATTTCTCCGTTGATAGACTTGTATGGTTTTCAATGTATAGAATAGGAAAGTCGCACACCATTACTTCCGTGATAGATAACCCAAGAATGTATATTCACTGTAATCTAATTGAACAAATATTAGGTAATCTTAAATTACCTGTTTATAAAGAATGTGTTCTCAATGGAAACTACTTTGGTAGGCATTATAAATTAATTCGATCAAATGATTACCTTACTGGCGTAGCCTCAAGCTTAATAGGTGACTCCTACCTTCAACTAGGTAGTGTTAAAACTTATATATTAATGTTTTTCCTTGGACTTTTTTACAAGTATTTTACGATACTTTCAGATCGTAATGCAGCTTATTTGTCAGTATACTTATATATAACACCTCTTTTAATTCACGCTCTTGAAAGCCCTATTAGTGTAATATTGGCTCTTATTATCAAAGTTTTAACTTTTATGTATATTCTTGAAAAAGTCTTACAGGCTGATGTTATAAAAATCGTACAAATGAGATTAATCAATCCAAAAATTTCAAGAAAAGAGTTCTAGGTTTTTTTCTATGTCTATCTCTACATTAGATGCTCTTACACCGTAATCCTTTGCTTTTTGAGAATAATTTAAACGCTCCTCCTGAGATAAATTAAAATAATAATCAATTGTATTAGAGAACCTATTTAAATCATTTAATGCAAAGACCCACCCTGCGTGATGTTTTTCAAGGTCTAACCAAGGAGTTGTATTACTAAGAAGACATGGTACACCACTGGCCAAAGACTCGGCAATGACATGGCCAAAATTCTCACCAAATGTGGGGAAAAGAAATAACGAATTTGCTGCGAATGATGACTGTACCTCTTCAGGCAGAACTTCACCCTTATAACTAAATTTAATATTAGAAGGAAGATTCTTTAGTTCATTAAGACAAAGTATCCAATAGGATTCATCTTCAACCATTCCATATATATTAAACGTCACTTCAGATTTTACGGACTTTAATATATTAATCGCCGTTAATAAATTTTTCTTCTCACAAATACGAGAAAGAAAAATAATATTATTATTATCTTGCTTTGATACAATATTCGTATCAATCATATTTAAATCATTAGCAATACGAACCTGCGCAGCAGGAAAAATTCTTTTTATATCGCTCCCTTCAAGTTCTGTACTTGCGTGCCAGATAATATTTTTATAAAAACCTAATAATCTAGAAATGAATATATAAGTTCTCTTCTTTTGTGATTTTATATTTAATGCACCCTCTGAAAACTCACCTCTAGGTGCGAGAATTATTCTCTTACTCAAAAACAAGTTTATTATTATAGGTACGATCGAAAATTTCATATCAAAAAAAGAGTTTAAGTAAATATATGATTCTTGATCCCTCATAATACTTCGAAAAATTTTAATATAGGAGCTCATAAATTTTCTTATATAAAAAATTTTGAATTCTTCAAAGTCTGACCAATTATCAGACAATACTGTATCGTATTCTGTGCCATCAATATCGTTGGCCATTGTTATTAATTTAAAATTAAATGTCTGACTTAAAAGTCTCCCCATATTATGGACAGATTTAATTGGGCCACCTGATTTATGTCCAGGTAAGAAATAATGTAAAAAAGTATAAATAGAAACTCTATTAGCCATTTTTATTCCAGATATTTTTGAAAGCCTCGAAAGTTCTTGCTTTAAGAAAACAGTTTTGAACATCCTCGTATGCTTGCTGAGCAATCTTATTATTTAATTCGTTGTCAGTATATAAATCATAAACTCTTTTTGCAAAAGTGTTTAAGTCTTCGTGATCAACCAGATAACCTGTCTCCATATCTTTTATAATCATTTCAGGACCACCAGACTTTGTACTAATTGCAACTGTTCCAGACATCATAGATTCTAACAATACAATACCAAAACCTTCCTCTGTTGAAGGAAGACAAAATGCTAATGCATTTGTATACAATTCCTGTAGTCTCTTATCAGAAGGTAGACTTTCAAATTCAACAAATTCTTCTAAATGTGACGCTCTTACTTTAGACCAAAATTTTTCATCCGGAGATGTTGCACCAGCTAACTTTAAATATAAATGCGTCTTATATTTATTTTTTAATTCATTTAAAACATCAATTAAAAAATGTACATTTTTTCTACTATCCGAAAGTCGACCTACACAAAGTAAATAATCACCATGGCTACTTTTAGGTAAGATGATATCTCTTAATTCTACCCCAGGAAAAACAATACCTGTAGTATTGATCAGTTCAGTAACACCAGTATTCATTGTTAATACAGATTGAAAATAATTCTTTAACTTCTTTTCGATCGCAAATAGATAAGGCTTATGAATATACTTCAAAAAATCCTTAATAGAATTCAATGGATTTAGATGTTGTCTCTCTAAGCATGATAGTGAAGCAAACCAAATTATCTTCATAGGATGATCTAATTTACTTAAAACATTCCCCCAAGCACCGAAGCCGGTTAACATGAAAATAACATCAAAATCAGACAAATAGTTATCTAGTATATTCCTGGGCTGAAATCTAAAGTATTCGACTTCACAAAAATTAGAACCAAAATGTGTTGTCGATATGTCTTTCCAAATCCTTTTTTCTTTTTGAATAGACCTAAACCATGTATTAGGCGCAAGAACTCTTCTACTACACGAATCATTTGCTGAAGTTGCTAAAGTAATTAACTTAACTTCAATATCACTATTTGACTTGAAATAGTCGATAAAATCCAAGACAAGCCTTTCAATTCCTCCATTCTCGCCAAGTTCATGTGTAACTAATGCAACTTTCATCTAAAAAACCTTTCTTTCATTAGTAACTTAAGCTTCTCTGTATTCCTTTCAAACAAATACCAAAATATATAAGTAACGACATAAATAGCTGCTAGAGTAATGAAATAGCCTAATAGGTTAATTAAATTAAACTCTCTCTTTGATCCTCGATATAAGAGTGTAAAAACTAAATATACTATAGGAAAATGAATAATATAGAGTGTATAAGATACATCAGACATAAAATCCACTATACGATTAATAAAGTTATTTAGCTTAATTTTCACTCTTAATGATGTAAGAACTACAACTGAAAAAATAAGTGAAAGTACAATGTCACCGATATAACTATGACCTAGAATATCAGGCTTGATTCTAAACAGAGAAACAGTTACTAAAAATAAAATTAAACTTATGATAAACGAAAGCAGAGTGTATTTTAATCTATAATTAATAAATTTATTAACGAATCCCCCTAGAAGCCAACACAAGTAACCGACCAATGCGTAAAATGGCAACATATACACAATTAAGCATAAAGCAGCCGTACTCAAAATACGAGAGATATGTTTTGTACTTGCAGAAAATAAAAAGAACATTAATGGAAATAATGTATAATACCAAAATTCATAACTCAATGACCAAAGTGGACCATTAGAGCCAAATGGTTCGACAAAAATACTTTGCAAGAAAAAAACATTCCCAATAAATGTAATAACACTATTACTAAATTGCCCAGGCTGTGGACCTGAGTGCATTACATTGAAGTATTGACCAGTAAAAATAGTAGAATCTATACTTTTAGAAACACTATCTAGGAAAAATGTGAAGAGTAAGACAGGTAACAACGGGAGCCAAAGTCTAATTAAACGATTGAATGCATATGACTTAATCTCTTTTGTTTTTAAAAAACTTTTAGTAACAAGGAAGCCTGATAAGACAAAGAAAACGATTACAGCATAATGACCAAAGCCAGTTATAAAATAAAAGAATGAATTAAGAAGATTCTTATTCTCTACTTGAGAAAAATCTATAAAGTAGGCTGAGCGTAAATGATTTAATACAACTAATAATGCAGAAAATCCTCTAATAATTGTTATAAAACGATACTCTGTACTCATACTACTATCCTTTCAATCTTCGATCTAATTGTATTTTCCTAACAACATAGACACCAAAAATAGTAATTAAACCAAGAGATATAACGGCTCCAATCCGATTTGCACTCATAGAATTAAGAAGCACAATTAAAAGAGAAGACTTCAAAATGTAATTGCGAAATCTCTCATCAAAATGAACAGAGATACAGAAATATGATGCAACAATCAATAAAACTGAATGAGATATAATAAGGGATAGTATTGCTACATGAATTCCATGTTGTTCACCTATAAGGAAAAATACAACTAAACTAATTGTATTAGTAATCAACTGTATGTATGAAACCTCACGGTGATTATTAGTGGCCATAAGGAGGCTTGAGGATAGCTTCCAGCATATACCAAGAACAACATAAGTATTTAGTAAAAACATCATTTTACTATCAAAAGTAATTTTTTTAGAAAGCCAAATAGTAAAAAATATTTCACCTAGAAATTCCATTCCTATTAAATATAAAAATCCACAAAAGTAAGTTACTGAAAAAATTGTTTTAAATACTTTTAACAGTGAATCGTAATCTAATTTTGAGTAATAACGTGTAAATTCAGGCCAAGCGGAATGAGTTAACATACCAAGTAACTGAGAGACTATATTTGATATAGTTCTTAAGGTAGAAAAAACGACTATTGTTTCAGGACTAGAGAATCTAGAAAGTGCAATAATTACACCTTGTGTACTAAGAATCTGACTCACTTGTATAATAAAGAAATGAAAACTAGGCTTTATAGATTCTTTAAAAATTGAACTATTGAAATTTAAAAAACTAAATGTGTTAAAATTCATCACATTTAAATTAAATAAGTAAATAGTAGCGAATAAAGCACTTATCACTATAGGTATAACTTCCACAGCAGCGAGAGTTATAATTCCTGATTTGTTACACAGGGCAACAACAGACATAGCGAATTGTAAAACTAGAATAAAATTAACAACCATTACACTAGTAGCTTGTCTTTTGATTGTTCTAAAGATTCCTAACAAATATCCATTAATAAATGATAGTGAAATTTTTATTCCTAATAATAAAAGAACGATATTTGTATCATTATAAATACTATTTGGTACACCAAAAAATCTTGGTGCAACTTCTGAGAAATATACACCTAAAACCAGTAAGAATATTACTGATGAAATAGCTGTAAATAAATAGAGCCCCGTTGTTAATGTTCTATTGTATTTATGCTGGTCTGTTTCAGATAATACAGTTAAGGAATTGATGTAATATACTTGAGCACCTAGATCACCAATAGTTAACCAAGAAATAGAAGAAACTATCACTATCCAATAGCCATATAGCTCTGTTCCCCATACACTGATAAATAACGGAATCAATAACAACTTATTAACAACATTTAACGCATGAGTGATAACTTCTGCTCCTAATGCTCTTATAATTCTTGCCCATGCATCCATTACTTTTGTATGTCCTTAAGTATTTTCACTAATCGATTACCGTATGACTGCCATGATAATGAATCAAGGTTTTTTGAAGAGTTTTCTTTCAATTTTTGAAGTAGCACTTTATTACTACTGACTTCTATAAGCTTTGAAGCCAAGACCTTCGTATTAGCTGTATCAAGAACAAAGCCATTCTCTCCATTAACAATTATGTCTTTTGCACCAGTATTATTACTAACAATAACTGGTGTTCCGCACGCAAGTGACTGTGGAACAACCATGCCAAAACCATCAGCCAGTGATGGCAGTACACTTATTGAAGAATTGATATACAAGTTTCGAAGCTCTTTTTGTTTAACATGCCCAATGAATTTAATATTAGATTTATCCGAATATTTATTCTTATATTCTTCAATGATTGGACAACTATTTTCACGTCCAACAAATAACAGCTCAGAATTATTAATATTGGCTTCGACAAAGGCATCCATTAGATACTGAACACCTTTATTATAAGAAACAGTGCCTACTTGTATCACTCTAAATACATCATCACATTTATCTCCAGGATAAAAAGATGATAGATCAACACCTGGATGATTTACATATATCTTACTAGCAGGTAATCCCGCTTCGACCATTGTAGATTTAGCAAATTCAGAAACTGCCATTACATAATCTGTCATATTGAATTCACTTTTTTGTAGCTCAATATTCCATATTGAATTGGCAACGAGAGAATTATCTGTGACTCCCCTTTGACTAAGTTCTTTTTTCAAAATTTCTGTTTCTATACTTTGATCAATTGACCCATGATCTACAATTGATAGGACACCATTTTTCTTACATCTTTTTATTGTGTCATAGCCAAAAGAAGAGAGTGTTATAAATACATCAACCTTTTCAGATACATAGAACTGCAGAAAAAAGCTAAAGATACGATGAACATAATAATTAAAAATAGAAATATTAAATTTTACTAGAAAGTGATTTATTAAGCCTAAAGGTAGAAGAGAAATAACATTTTCGTCTTTTATACCAAATTCTCTTGTTTTGATTTTTGGATAATCAGTTATAAGTTTATATAATAAGCCATGTGATTGTAGCTCTCTGGCTTGATCGAATATATGAAATCTAGATTTACAAGATGTAACTACCTTCAATCTTCTTTCCTATAAATTATTGTCATCCCTGAAGTTACTAAATCTGATTTAGTAGTATCCTTTAAAAATGATTCAACTTCAGTTTTAGCTAAACATTCAAATGCTCTAGGATCTAGTATAACTCCGACAAATTCTTTTTTGAAACCTTGTGAAGTTAGAGAATTAATATATTCATCAGGTTTAAGGTAACTAAATAGTTCATTTTTAATCCAAGTACGCCCATCATCTTCATTGTGCTGATATGGTCCCATTGTATCGAGATACTCAAAGTATTTATCTTTATCCAAAATTAAATGATTATATCCATTCTCAACCTTATCAAATCCCGAGACATGATCACCGCCCCAGCAAAACCAAAGAGGGCCAAATGTGGAATACAGTATTCCACCTGGTTTTAGAATTCTCTTAAATTCTTTTAGTACCACATCAAGCTGTACTAAATGCTCAAATACAGCATCAGAAGTTATCAAATCAATTGAACTTGATTCGATTTGATGCAAATTTGACAGATCATTTTGTGCAAAACTTAACTTTGTTTTAGAATTATTATCTCTGTAATGACTTTTAATTTTGTTCCAAGACTTTTCATAATTAAATAAATCAATACCCACGATACTATCTAACTCATAAGGCAACCAAGATATTAAATCTTTACCAGACCCACAGCCGGCAACAAGCATGTTTTTATTTCTTAAATCAATATACTTTGAAATTCTTCTTCTATGTCTTGCGTAATCATTACCACGCTGGTCATATAGAATTAGATCTGGAGTAAAAGAGTTATACTTTAATTTCTTACTATAATATATTGTTGATGCTGTATTAATAACTGGGTAGATGTATTTTCTTACAGCTAATTTAATTCTACTTTCTTTAGCACTAAAAATAAATTTTTCAGGCGAGTGATCTGTTTTATCAAATTCCATGTTTCTTCTCTGCTCTTATAATACTTTTAATACTTTGAAATTCTCCAACACTAAAAGATATATCTTCAATTAATTTTGAGTAAAAAAATGGAAATATATCTCTATATTTATGTGGTGAGTATTTTGATACCTTTATAGATGTATATAAATTAGGTAATACTAATATTGTGCTAATAAAGTTTTTTATAACTCTCAAACTAGCCCAAGCAATGCATCTACTAATCGACCATTTATGAAGGTATCTTCTTACTTGTGGACTACCTGCTCCACGTCCCTTTCTAATATGCCAATATTCTTTAAAACTAGCAGGTGCTACATGATATACAACTATATCTTTAGCAAAGTATTTTTTTGCCCCGAGATTTCTCATATTTTCACCGAAGTAACCATCTTCTCCTGCACAGATATTAATTGGAAATCCTGTAGGAAATAGTCCTGCTTCAATGGCCATTTCACGGCGACACGAGTAGCCTTCAGTCCATTCGATCTTTCTAATATCATTATCATAAAAATAATAACGACCTGTACATTCAACATATCTAGCAAACAAATCATCCATATTTTTAACTTCAGAAGTAACTAAAACGTAGTCAAATCCTTGTTTATAATATGTATTTATTTTATTAATAAATTCTGGATCTAAATGAGTATCAGCATTTAAAATGATAACGATATCACCTGAAGCAGCTCTTATCCCAACATTACGAGCACCACATCTTCCTTCTTTCTTTTGAGGAATTATTAGTTTTACACCATTTGCTTCATATTCTCTTACTATGTCAGGTGTAGAATCTGTAGAGTCATCAACAACAATCACTTCGTAATTAGGGTAATTTATTTTAATTAGAGTTTCTAATGTATCTCTAATATCTAGTTCTTCATTATATGTAGGTACAATAATGGAATACTTCATTTTAATCCTTTAATTTATCCACTAATTGTCTAAATCCATTTACGTTTTCTTTAATTCCCCAATTAGAAATTATTTCATGACTTAGATTTTTCATTTCTTCAACTTGTTCATGTGTTTCAAATTTAGAAAGAACATTAGTAACTGAATCTTCACTAATTGATTGCATCACGTAACCATTCTTTCCCTCTGAAACTAAATCATATCCACTTCCTACATGCTTTGTTACAACTATTGCATTCTTGCAACACATGGCTTCGTTAACGACTAGGCCCCATGTTTCATTTTTTGCAGGAAGGATAAAAACATCAGACATATTATAAAGTGAAGCAAGCTCGCTTTGGCCCTTAAAGCCTAAAAGTTGAATTCTATCATCTTCAATATTTTTCAAGTCTGCCATAAGTTCACCATCCCCAACAACAACAAGCTTCATCTTTGGATTTTTCACTTTTGTAAAACCTCTACAAAGAATATCGGCAAACTTTCTCTTTATTAATTTTCCAACGTAAATTACAACGATGTCATCATCATTCAAATTATAAGATTTTCTAAGTTCTGAGTTTTTTTCTGCTGAAATTGAATTGAAGTAAAATTTATTATCAATACAATATGGAGAATGAATTAATTGAGACTCTTTAACGCCTCTAGATAAATAGAATTCTTTATTCTTTGTACCAATATAAAGAAAATAATCGCAGCGTTTAATATAGAGAGATACTAATAATTTTCTTAAAAATCCTTTTAAACCTGAGGCTGAATCAACATGGTCAGTCGCTTCACACCTTAAAATACATTTGATTCCAAGAAAGTATGTATATATTAAAGCTTTAACCATCCCAAGATTTTGCCACCCTTGAATTATTACAGCTTCTGGCTTTTCTTTTCTTAGGTATTTAAATAACCCCTTACTTATTGGTTTAGTGAAAGAAATCTTACCTAGATTCCCCCCCGTATTCAAAAAATCGTAGTTATAACCTTCGAGTAAGTTATTTTCCCATTCAACAGTTTTCCCGAACTCCTCATCGACATATGATCGAACTGAGAAATCATCTAGGAATAATGCTTTAAATTCTGTACCTTCGACTTTTGCAAATTCCTGAAGTAATGGAACTTGGTACTGAATAGGATGTGTTGCCATCCAAATTATTTTTTTTAGCCTGTTATTCATTTGAGCACTCTTTATCGATAATCTTGTGAATCATTTCTTTAAAACTTACTCGATGATTCCAATTTAGATATTTTATAGCTTTAGAAGGATTTGCGACTATTTTATGTATATCACCTTTTCTGAAAAATTCTTTGCTACTCTCAGTGTATTTAGACCAATCTAAATTGTAATATCTAAATACTTCTTCAATAAAATCCTTAAGAGTATGTCCCTCTCCACTTCCAATAACGAAATCATGAGGTATATCAAGTTTTAGAGTTTCATAAATAGCATCGACTACATCAGGAGCCCAACTCCAATCTCTTATAATATCCAAATCACCCACTAATAGTTTTTCATCGCTACCATTAGAAATTCTTTCAGCAGTTTTCATTATTTTTGATGTGACAAAATTATCACCTCTTAACGATGATTCATGGTTGAACAAAATTCCATAAACGATAAATAATGAATAAGTGTCTCGATAGTAGTCACAGATATTTTTATTATGTTGTTTTGAAATACCGTAAGGTGTTCTTGGAGTTATTGCAGAACTCTCATCATATATACCATCTTTATTTTCTTCAAAAATTTCGACTGAACCAGCAATAAACACTTTGCAATTTGTGCAAGTAGCTCTAACGGCTTCTAAAATGTTCAACGTTGATAAATAATTAAATTTTAAAGTTTCAAATGGCTTTCTTATCGAAACACCGACGGAACTTTGCGCAGCGAAATGAAATAATATATCAGGTTTATGATCTGTTAAAAGATCAAATACATCATTGCTCTCAAGATCAACTTCAATTAACTCTATTCTTTTAGATATATTAAGCTTTTTTAAATTATCTATTTTTTTTTTATCTCTTACAGTTCCTAAGACTTCATAGCCTAATGCTAAAAGTTTTTTAGCCATCAGTGCGCCATCTTGACCAGTGATTCCAGTTATAAGAGCTTTATTTATTTGCTTTGACATAGAAGTTTCTTGATAAAATATTATTTTTAGAAAAGCTACCAGTTTCCACAATAATGAATGAACCTATTAACAATCTGAAAACTTTCCATAGAAAAAGTCTTACAGCACTTTTAAGTCCATGTGGAATCGGAGCGCATTCATATGTATTTATTTTTGTAAAGTTAGAAGCTAGAAGTAATTGCTTAATAGAATTACTAGTGAAAGCAAGCTCATGTGTAATATCACCGTAACGTACTGAACCAAAAAATGGTGAATCAGCATTTGGTATATGAATAATCCATGAACCATCATTTTTAAGTACACGATGAATTTCATCGATAAATTCAATCAACTCTTTAGAGTCTAAATGCTCGAGTAAGTCATAAGCAATAATAGTATCTACACTTCCAGTCTCTAAATCTCTTAAGGCTTGAATTGCATCATTATGCTCGACATTTTTCACGCCTAAATTCTTTGCTAATTCATATTGCTGAATAGACCCATCAACACCGCTTGTGTTTTTAAATCCTTTCATTTGTAGATAATGAACTATTTTTCCACAACCACAGCCAAGATCTATAATCTTTTGAGATTTATCATCACTAATGAAGCGATCGATTAAATCTTCAATAACTGGGTTATAATTTTCTAGTTCAGATAGAGACTCAGGTTTGATACTGGCCATCCACGTATCAACATAGCGTGAATATATACGTTCTTTGATTTCGTTCATAGTTGCCTAACATTTTCAATTTAACAATTTTAATGTATCTTAAACGATAATGACAACCGTTAAGCCAGCAAATAAACAAAATAATATTCGTACTTTAGTACTCTCTCAGTATTTCGCTCCAGAGAGCTTCAAAATCAACGAACTTGTTTCAACACTTACTGCAAAACAACATAAAATTGATGTTTTGACAGGGCTACCAAACTACTCAAAATCGACATTCTTTGAAGGATATTCGTTTTTTGGTCCATATAGAGAAAATTATCATGGTGCTAATATTTATCGCGTGCCTCTAATTCCTCGTGGAAATAAGAAAAGCTTACAGCTAGCATTAAATTATATCTCATTTGTTATCACTGCATCAGTCTTTATCATTACGCTTTATCGTAAGCGATATGATAATATTTTCATCTACAGTACTTCTCCAATAACATCAGCAATTCCTGCATTTTTTTACAAATTGATTAGACCTAAGACTAAAATTCATCTATGGATTCTCGATCTATGGCCACATAGTCTGGTTGCGACAGGGATAACGAAAAAGAACTCACCTGTTTATCGTTTTTTCAATTATGTCGTAAAATTTATCTATTCTTATTGCGATACTATTTCAGTAACTTCTAAAGGATTCATAAAAGAGATTGCTCTACTTACAAATAAAAATATTAACTATCTGCCCCAGTGGTCTGAACTTACTCAAGAGAATGATTCCACAGATATTCCGATCAAAATTGATGAAGCAAAATTCAATATGTGTTTTGCTGGTAATATCAGCTTTTCACAAAATCTAGAAAAGGTGATCGAAGCTCTTTCAATACTTGATGATGAGCGCTTAATATTTCATATCATTGGTTCAGGTATGGCTCAGGAAACCCTCCATAATAAGGTAAAACAAAATCACCTTTCAGATAGAGTTATCTTTCATGGTCGAAAACCTTCTGAAGATATGCCTAGCTATTTTAAGAAAATGGATTTACTCCTTGTTTCACTTACAAACGATGAACTCTTTGCTCTTACAGTTCCTGCTAAATTACAAACATACATGAATGCAAAAAAACCAATTTTAGGCTTTATCGAGGGTGAGGCTGCTGCATTAATTAAAAGTGCTGATTGTGGTTTTACAAGTTCGCCTGATGACGAAAAAGCCCTTGCAGAACAACTTTCAGTCATTCTAGAAACAAATAAATTTGATTTGCAAAGAATGGGAGATAATGGTTATATATATTTAATTAATAATTTTAATAAAGATAAGATTATCTCTAATCTAGAAGAATTACTTTCGAGAAAAATATGTTAACAACTGTAGGTTTCATTTTAAATCATCCTTTAAATCAAAAATATAAACTTCATGCTTTATATAATTATGTTCAGTGGCAATTTAGAAGTCGCTTAACTAGTGATGATGTCAAAATCGACTGGATCAATGACTCAAAATTTTATGCACGTAAAGGTGAAACAGGACTTACAGGAAATATCTATACAGGTCTTCACGAGTATAAAGAAATGCTCTTTGTCCTAAAAATTCTAAAAAAAGATGATCTATTTATCGATGTTGGTGCAAATTCTGGCTCATATACTATTTTAGCCAGTAAAGTTGCAGGAGCTACAACAAAAGCATTTGAACCAGTTAAATCTACATTCAATCGCTTGGAAAACAATATCTCACTTAATGCAATTAATGACAGAGTAAATGCTTTTAACATTGCAATTGGTGATACCAAGGGAAGCTGCACAATTACAAATGATTGCGATACAATGAATAAAATTGTTGCAAATGAAGAATTAACTTCTAACACAAGTATCTGTGAACTTGATAAACTTGATAATCTTCTCGTAAATGACAATCCTTGTGTCATCAAGATCGATGTGGAAGGTTTTGAAGAACAAGTTCTAAATGGTGCAACGGACACTCTTAAAAAAGAAAGTCTCAAGGCCCTTATTGTCGAAGTAAATAGTAATAACGATCTTAATGCATCAAGTTCAAGTATCCTCGACTTTTTAATGAGTTATAATTTTATACCGACTGAATATAATCCGTTCAAAAATAAAATCGAAGTAATTGAGGATATAAAATCAATACGTGGAAATGTCATTTTTGTTAAAAACATCGAAGATATTAACGCAAGACTAAACAACTCAATCAAAATTAAAATCAATAACTTAACGCTTTAATTATTATTTGATCAAGAATGCTTACATTCCGTCATATTTGCTCAAGTTAGATTGTTTAAAATCCTAATTCCTGCTATAAATATGTCATGATTTTTACGAGTATACTTTTTTTAGCATCATCGCTTGTTATAACTTATATAACAATTCCAATTCTAATTAAGTTTGCTAATTCAACAAATCTCTATGCTACTGAAAACAGTAGAACTTGCCATAAATCTCCTATCCCATCACTTGGCGGTATTGCTATATTTATGGGCATCTGTTTTTCTTCATTATTATTAGTTCCAAATAACCAATTTAATTCTATTCAATATCTTTTAGCAACGCAGTTCATTATTTTCTTTCTAGGTTTAAAGGACGATATCTTTGTCTTGTCCGCAAGAAAGAAATTAATTGTACAGATTATAATAGCTCAAATTATTCATATCTACTCAGGTGTTCGCATTGATAATTTCTATGGTGTCTTTGGAATTGGTGCACTTAGTGCAATCGAATCCAATTTAATAACTACTCTCACATTTGTAGGATTAATTAATGCTTTTAATCTAATTGATGGAATCAACTGGCTTGCTGGCTTAATATCAATTTCTGCTTGCTTATTTCTAGGTACTTGGTTTGCTATAAACGGTTTTGAACTTGAACTAGGAATTACTATGGCCCTCACTGGTTCACTACTAGGCTTCCTAAAATTTAACAAAACTCCTGCTAAAATTTTTATGGGAGATACTGGATCTCTTCTAATCGGACTAACAATCACTTATCTTTTAATTAGATTTATTAATTTAAATCATAAATCTACTGATCTATATTTTTCTTTTAGATCGGCACCTTCGATGGCCGTTGCTGTCGTGTTTATTCCATTATTAGATACCTTAAGAGTAATGTTCATTAGGCTAATTAAGAAACAGAGTCCATTTACTCCCGATCAAAACCATTTACATCACATTCTCTTAAAGCGTGGCTTTAGCCATATTGAATCTTCATTAATTCTATTTGCAATTAATTGTGGTTGTATAATTAGTGCAATCATTCTTAATAAGATAACCGGTAAAATTGTCATTCCGGCTATGTTCATTGTTCTTTATACATTTTTCAACCTTATTACATTCAACAGAATGAGTAAGAAGTATCTCAATGTAACAATCTAACAGAATAGGTAAAACTTTTTTCAGTAGTATCTAAAATCCACCACGGCTCCAGACACACAAATGGTGCACCAGGTGGAGACCAAATTCCAAGTAGCTCACTATCATAAGTCATTGTAAGATCACGCCCAAGCATCACCTGATTAAGCTCATAATCATTTATAAATACATAGGCATCATCTTCAAATGTTTTGTCGTCAACAGTAAATACTTCACTACTAAGCTCGTATGTTTTGTTACGATCGATAACGCCGTCTTTCAACTTGTAACATTCCTTGTTTTTAAGCCTTATCTCAATTGGTAGCTCATCAACATTAAAAGCTGGATGGCCACCAATCATAAAAGGGAAATCAGCAAAGACTTTGTATTCAATTTCTAATGAGGCATCAAAGATTCTATAGACAACTTGAAGCTCATTAGCTAACTCAAAAGTAAGTTCATGCTCTGACTTTTTTAAGAGCTTAAACTCACTATCACGAGCATAGCCGTGTTTAATAATATCATTGTCTTTAATATACTCATTTGTTTCAAAACCAATTCGCGGAAATAAATGAGGAGCGGATCTCCCCCACCACTTAGGATCGGCCTGCCAGAGGTATTCTTTATTCTTTGTTTTTGAAAAGAGACTTTTGAGTTCAGCACCAAGAGTTGATACTTGAATACGAAGTTGGTTGTTTTCTAAAGTGTACATTTGAAAATTTTAGCTTATGTGAGATAGAAATTCTATCTGCAAAGCACCCTCTCTCCCTCGCATCGTGCTCGGTCGTACAGGGT
>JBLWXP010000018.1:0-19415 GCA_048267405.1 Balneola sp.
CCGTGATCTACGTGTCCAATTGTACCTACGTTTACGTGCGGTTTCGTCCGCTGAAAGGTCTCTTTTGCCATGATTTATCTCAGTTTAAATTAATTCTTTATGATTGACTTTCGATGATTTCCTGAGCAATCTTATCAGGAACTGCTGTGTACTCTTCAAATTCCATAGCGTACACTGCACGACCTTGAGTCAATGATCGAAGGTCTGTTGAATATCCAAACATTGCAGAAAGTGGAACATTAGCTTTCACTACAGCACCTTCTTTGTTTGAATCCATACTTTGAATAAGGCCACGACGACTGTTCAAGTCACCAATAACATCACCCATGTATTCTTCTGGAGTTGATACTTCCACTTTCATTACTGGTTCTAATAATTCTGGCTTAGCGCGTCTAGCTGATTCTCTAAAACCAAGCTTAGCTGCTAATTCAAAACTTAATTGATCCGAATCCACATCGTGATATGAACCGTCAAAAAGACGAACTGCAATATTCTGAACAGGATAACTTGCTTGAATACCATTATCCAAAGCTGCTTTAAAACCTTTTTCAATAGAAGGAATAAATTCTCTAGGGATGTTACCACCAACTACTTCGTTGATAAACATAAACCCTTCCGAACGAGAAACTCTATCTTGCTTGCCTTCGTAATTATCGAAGTAAGATATAGGAGCAATTTCAAACTGAATGTCAGCAAATTTTCCACGACCACCGGTTTGTTTCTTGTATGTTTCGCGGTGTGTAATAGGCTTAGTGATTGTTTCACGGTAAGAAACTTGTGGAGCACCCACATTTGCTTCAACCTTAAACTCTCTTCTAAGACGATCAACAATAATTTCTAAGTGAAGCTCACCCATACCAGCAATTGTAGTCTGACCAGTTTCTTCGTCAGTACGTACTTGGAATGTTGGATCTTCTTCAGCCAATTTCTGTAAACCAGTTGATAGTTTATCACTATCAGCTTTTGTTTTTGGCTCTACGGCTAGCTTAATAACCGGCTCAGGGAAAGTAATTTGCTCTAAGATAACTGGGTTATCTAAGTCGCAAAAAGTATCGCCTGTATGAACTTCTTTTACACCAACAACTGCTACAATATCGCCAGCTTGTGCAAAATCAATATCTTTCTTTTCGTTAGCATGCATCTCAAGAAGACGACCAATACGCTCTTTCTTACCTGTAGATGAGTTAAGAACGTAAGAACCTTTATCTAAACGACCAGAGTACACACGAGTGAAAGTTAACTTACCTACGTAAGGGTCAGTCATGATTTTGAATGCAAGTGCAGAAAACGGAGCTTTCACGTCAGCTTCTCTAACAACTTCTTCTTCAGTTCTTGGATCAATACCAGTTACTGGAGGAACATCCAATGGACTTGGCATGAAAGAAATAACTCTATCAAGCATCGCTTGAACACCTTTATTCTTCAATGCAGTACCACACATTACCGGTGTAATATCTTTTGCGATAGTTGCCTTACGAATAGCTGCAAGAATAACTTCTTCTGAAATCTCTTCTTCATTCAGATATTTTTCCATCAAGCTTTCATCATGGTCAGCGATAGCTTCAAGCATCTTAACCCTATACTCAGCAGCTTTATCAGCTAACTCAGCAGGAATTTCAATCTCATCATACTTAGCACCTAAAGAAGCTTCATCCCAAACGATTCCACGCATGTTGATCAAATCAACAACACCCACAAAGTGCTCCTCAGCTCCAATAGGAATCTGAATAGGAATAGGGTTTGCATGTAATTTAGAATCAAGCTGACCAACAACATTGTAAAAATCAGCACCAGTACGGTCCATCTTATTTACAAATGCCATACAAGGAACTTTATACTTGTTAGCTTGACGCCACACTGTTTCAGACTGAGGCTGTACCGCCCCTACTGAACACAATACAAATACTGCCCCATCAAGAACACGTAATGAACGCTCAACTTCTACTGTAAAATCTACGTGACCTGGAGTATCAATGATATTAATTCTATGATCTTTCCAAATACAGTGAGTAGCGGCAGATGTGATAGTAATACCACGCTCTTGCTCTTGCTCCATCCAATCCATAGTAGCGGCACCATCATGCACCTCACCAATACGATGGCTACGACCAGTATAAAAAAGAATCCTTTCTGACACAGTGGTTTTACCCGCATCAATATGCGCCATAATACCAATATTACGCGTACGGCGCATTAGGTCTATAACTTTGGAATCTTGGGCTGTATTAACTTCTGACATAACTATTGATAAAAACTATTAAAATCTAAAATGAGCAAATGCTTTATTAGCTTCTGCCATACGGTGTACTTCATCTTTCTTACGAACTGCACCACCGTCATTATTGGAAGCGTCAATTAACTCGCGAGACAAACGCAAAGACATTGATTTATCATTACGGCTACGAGCTGAACGAATCAACCAACGCATCCCTAAAGCAACGCCACGTTCTTGACGAACTTCCATAGGCACTTGATAGGTAGCACCACCAACACGACGAGACTTAACCTCAACCACTGGAGTTGCATTCTGAAGAGCTGACTTGAAAATATCCAACCCACCCTCTCCAGTTTTTTCCTCTATAATTTCAAATGCTTGATACACAATTTTACGGGCTACGTTTTTCTTGCCATCCCGCATTAAGTTATTTACAAAACGAGTTATAACTTTATCCTCAAATATTGGATCTGGTTGTACGTCTCGTTTTTCTGCTGTTCTTCTACGCATGCTCGATTAATCTAAAATTCTTTGTTTACTATCCTTTTGGACGCTTTGTACCGTACAAGCTTCGGCTCTGAGTACGTCCGTTTACACCTGCAGTATCAAGTGTACCACGGATGATGTGGTAACGAACACCAGGCAAATCCTTTACGCGTCCGCCACGAATCAAAACAATACTATGCTCTTGCAAGTTATGACCTTCACCTGGAATGTAAGCCGAAACTTCTATTCCGTTTGTTAATCGAACACGAGCTACTTTACGTAATGCTGAGTTCGGCTTTTTAGGAGTAGTTGTGTAAACTCGAGTACAAACACCGCGCTTCTGCGGGCAGCTCTGCATAGCAGGGGACGCTGTTTTTCGAACTTTACTTTTTCTACCTTTTCTAATGAGTTGTTGTATAGTTGGCACGGTTCACATTGTTTGGTTATCGCCATCAAATCGAGAGCTTGCTAATATAGGGAACATTTGAGCATTTGTACAAAATATTTCTTCACATTATTTCATAAAAACACATATAATTCGCTAACAACACCTTAAACTAGCTTTTACTAACTAAATTATTCTTTAAATAATAACAGCAGGTATATATCACTATATCATTGAATATTTCCAAACTACATAATCTTACTCCAAAAAAGCTTGAAGCCTTACATTCAATGGGTATTCGAACTGGGCATGATTTACTAAATTTTTTCCCTAGACGATATCTAGACCGTAGTAATAATCAAAAGATTGGTCACCTCTTAGGTTCGGGTGAAGAAGTTACCATTATGGGCAAGGTTACTTCCATACAAATGGTAGGGTTCAAGAAAAGTAAAAGGCTTGAGGTTACAATTAAAGATGAGTCTGGATTTTTAAAAGGTGTTTGGTTTAGAGGAAGTTCATATTTCCAAAAGTTCTTTACAGAAGGCGATCTTGTTGCCTTTTACGGGCAAGCCAGACGCTATGGAAAATCTATTTCCATTGCCCACCCTGAGGTGGATAAAATATCAGAACAATCTGATATCGATACTTTTTCTAGGATTGTCCCAGTTTACCCTAGTAATAAAGAGTTCAGTAAAGCTCGACTTACTAGTAAAATTATTAGTGGCTGGATTCAACAACTTCTTAACGTAGCTCCGCTAACAGATTTTTTACCTCTTTCTATTATTCAGGAATATAAATTTCCTTCAAGAGTGGATGCTTATCAGATGATTCACTTTCCAGATACTCATATCGATAGAAAAAGAGCACTCGAGCGATTTAAATTTGAAGAGCTTTTTCTGTTTGAGATGAGCATGGAGAAAATCCACCACACTATAGAAGAACGTAGTAGTGGACATGTCTTTACTTCTACAGGAAATTTTACTTCTACGTATTTTAACGAACTACTACCCTTTGAGCTTACCGAGGGCCAAAAAACTTCTTTAACAGATATCAAGAAAGATGTACGTTCGGGGCGACAAATGAATCGTCTTATACAGGGGGATGTGGGCGCCGGAAAAACTATTGTGGCCATTGGCTCTATATTAATGGCACTTGATAATGGCTTCCAAGCAGCTTTTCTAGCCCCTACCGAGATATTAGCCGAGCAGCATTACAGGACGCTTACATCACAGCTAGAAGGTTTAGGCGTCAATGTCAGATTGTTAGTGGGTGGGCAGAAATCCAAACTTAGAATGGATGTACTTACTGATATTGAAGGTGGAAATTGTCAAATCGTTGTCGGAACGCATGCTATCATCCAACAAGACGTTCGATTCTTTAATCTTGGCTTAGCCGTAATTGATGAACAACATCGCTTTGGGGTGAAGCAACGTGCTGAGTTGCTTAATAAGGGCGAGCATCCTCATATCTTGGTAATGAGCGCTACACCGATACCACGATCACTCGCTATGACAGTTTATGCCGATTTAGACATCTCCATTATAAAAGGATTACCCGCTGGTCGAAAACCCATCCGCACAGCTATTCGAACTCAGAAGAAAAGAGATTCGGTATATCAATTTGTAGAGAACGAAGTTGCTGACGGCGGACAGGTCTATATCATTTTCCCACTTGTTGAGGAATCTGAGGCTCTAGATTTAAAGGACGCCACCGCTGGGTTTGAAAAAATTCAGACACGATTTCCTGATTTTAGGATTGGACTACTTCATGGAAGGATGAAATCGGATGAGAAAGATGCGGTAATGAAGGCATTCATTCGCAATGAAATTCAAATATTAGTATCAACTACGGTTATTGAAGTTGGGGTTGATGTCCCTAACGCCTCCATTATGATTATAGAACATGCCGAACGGTTTGGCCTTTCACAGCTACACCAGCTACGTGGCAGAATTGGCCGTGGCGAGCGCCAAAGCTATTGCATACTTATGCCTGATGTAAAGATTAGTAAGGATGGCGCATTTCGCCTTAAGACAATGGAAGAAACCAGCGATGGCTTCAAGATAGCCGAAGCTGATTTAAAACTTCGTGGACCAGGCGATTTCCTCGGCACTAAGCAAAGTGGACTTCCTGATTTTAAAGTCGCTGATATTGTAGAAGATCAATTTATTCTTGCTAATGCCAAAGACAAAGCTCGTGAAATAATTACCACTGATCCCGACTTGAATCTCCAAGAACATCAATCTCTTAAAAAAGTCTTTGACCCTTATCATAAGGAGAAAGCTGCCTTTTATGGGATGAGTTAAATGATTAAATCTTTTTGACAATTATTTAAAAAAATTTGTCCCTTCTAACAATTTGAGTACGCATTAATTCAAAAACCAAACCTGAATTATTATGCGCCCATTTTTTTCTCTATCTCTTCTACTGATTTCACTTTTTTATGGAACAGCAAATGCCCAAAATGTAATTGATTACGACAGCCTTACTTCCTTACCTGGCAATTTTTCGTTTACTATAGAGAACAATAGTATAGATGGGGCTGAAATTATAGCGGGTGATTTTAATGGAGATGGCCTAGCAGACATGGCTTACTCTGCCTCAGATGCCTCGTTATCAGGGATTGTAAAAATTAAGTATGGAACACAGAACTTTGAGACAAGCACTGGAACCACATCAGTTATTTTTACAAATCCAATTAGTCCGTTGATAGAATTTGGTTGGGAATTGGGGGCTGGAGACTTAAATAACGATGGGATTGACGACCTCTTACTTGGGTTACCCGAATACGACGAAAGCAGAGGCAGGCTGTATGTTATTTATGGAAAGAATTCCTGGCCAGGCTCTACCATTGATTTATCTACAATTTCTGCAACCGAAGGGTTCTACGTTAACGGTTTAGTTCCAGCTCCGGTTTTTGGACCTAATAGTGGTTCAATCTTAGGAAAGGGGTATGCCATAGGTGACCTTAATGGTGATAATATGAATGACTTATTTGTTACGGCACCCATTGGAACTCATAACAGTGATAAATATAATGAGCGTGGGTATTTAATTTTTGGGGAAGTAATTCAAAATAAATTAACCATTGATTTGGATACTTTGTCAGCCTCAAGTGGAGTCGTATTTGCTACTGGCATGCCCGGAGATGAAGGAGGAGTTGCAGGTATAGGGTTCGAAGCCTTATTTAGAGACATAAATGGAGATGGAAAAGAAGAATTAATCTTTTCTGAGCACAATACACCTGGTTTTGGTTCTATGTACATCGTATTCCAAAACAATACTCTACCAGATACTGTAAAGTTAAATAATCTTGATGGCTTAGGGTTTAGGATTAAAGCTGGGCAAAGAAACCGGGGGTTTGGTGAAGTCTTTGATTTTGGTGATTTAAATGGCGACGGCTTAACCGATATTGTTACCTCATCAATAAGTTATTCTCCTATTAACAGCGATTCTGATGTCGGTGGCATTTATATTATTTTTGGAAGACCCGGAAGATTCGGCGGAGATAATTTTCTTTATGAAGACATTTTGCCTTCTGACTCAAACCCAACATATGGAATATTTATAGAAGGCGAAAAGGACGGAGAAAACATAGGCAAGTTTATTAAGGTTGCGGATTTTAATAATGATGGTATTGATGATCTGATTTTCACAGGTGGTATTACCACTAAAATATCTCATCTACATTCTCAAAATAAACTTCGTGTACTTCTCGGAGCGTTCTGGGAACAGCCAAATATTTTAGATTTAAAAGATCCTAGCCCCATGTTCCCTCTCATTGAAATTGCAATTGATAATGACAAATTTGATGCAGGGTTTAGTATTACCGCAGAAGATTTTAACAATGACCAAAAAATTGATATCGCATTTGGCACAGTTTCTTTAGACGCGATGGATGAAGAAGTTCATTCTGTACAACTGTTAACTAATTATGATTTTGATTTAAAAATTCCTGCTGGGGTTATCTATTTTAATGGTGGGAATGGCACTCCAGAGGATCCTTATTTACTTTCAAATTCGAATCATTTACAAAACGTAAGGGGTTTTATGGATAGTGATTTTAAGCTAACGGAAGACATAATACTTCAAAATGACACCAATGTTGGCTGGGTACCTTTTGGATATGCTCGAGATGATTATTACATGACGGGTGATACTACTTCATTTTCCGGTTGCTTTGATGGTAATGGAAAAACCATTTCTAATCTCGAAATGAACGCTAGAGACAAAACAACTGGTTTTTTTGCTTATGTATCTGGATGTGTGAAAAATCTAAATTTTGAAGACGTCACCATAACGCATACCGCTTTAGACGAACTCCCCGATAGTATCAAAAACCTTCCCCCTCAACAGCTACAACTAGAAATTCCCCGCTTTGTAGGAACTGTTGCAGGTAATGTAGCTGAAACTGGATTACTAGAAAATGTTAGTGTTCAGAATGCATCTATTCTTGAAGGTTCTGTTGGTTCTATAGCAGGGCTAAACTTTGGCACAATAATCCAAGCTCACGGTGAAGGTCGAATTTATGACGCTTTTCAAGCTGGAGGAGTAGTAGCCGTTAATTATGGTACCATCAATCAATCTTCTTTTGAGGGTTCCTTCGATGATATATTCGGAGCTGTGGGTGGAATTGTTGCCGTAAATGGCGAAGGAGCCATAACCGAATCATATAGTAAATCTGTAGTTGATTCTACAGATATCTTTGGTGGTATAGCTGCACAGTATACATATGGACTAATTGAGAATAACTACACTGAATTTGAGATTAAAAGCCAGGTAACAACAGGTGGTATTATTGGCAGATTTGGAAATGGCGGAGAGAATAGTGGCATAAAAGATCCTTTATCTATTAAAAATAATTATGCATCCGGTACGCTTGCAGTTAAAACAGACGAAGTGGAATTTTATAGAGGAATAATTGGTCTAGCTTTCATTTCTTCGGAAGATTCTAATGAGCTCGACCTTCGAGTTACATCCAACTATTGGAATAAAGAATTGTTTGGAGAGGAGGATAATCTCATTTTCGGTTATAGAGTTTCTAACGCTGATCGTACAAACGCTGAAATGACTCAAGAACTCACCTTTACATCTTGGGATTTTGGTTCCATTTGGACAATTGATGAAGGAAGTAGCTTTCCTTACTTAAAGAATAACCCACCAACTACAAAACCAGGAACTGGCATGGTCACTTCAAATGAATTAATTGATACGCCATTACAAGTTCAACTTCATCAAAATTACCCTAACCCATTCAACCCAAGCACATCTATTGCATTTGAACTTAACAAGACTACAAGTGTTCGCTTAGAAATTTTTGATTTGCTTGGACGAAGTGTTGGCATTTTGATAAATAATCAACCTAAACAAGCTGGAGTTCATACTGTTAACTTCAACGGGTCTACGTTATCTTCTGGCGTTTATATGTATCAGCTTACTACAACAAGTGGAGAGAACCTTATGAAAAGGTTTACACTTATTAAGTGATAGAACTCGGGGAAATTAGCGAATAAATTCTACGTTATACCAGTCTAAAAATTGGGAAAGCTTTGAGGCAAGCTCTGTTCGATTATTTGCTTTAAAGCTTTCTTTCATTTGTTCCAAGCTATCGTAGTCGTAATAAGAAAGTGGTTGATTTAGTGATGATTTAATAGCCTCAATAGTTTCCGAAAACAAACGATTTGAATCGAGCTCATTTGACAATGAGTAGTAATAGAGTCTTGCTCTATTTGTCCAAAAATGTTGGCTGTCTAATGCTTCAGAATAAATTCTTATAGAAGATTGATGGCTTTCTTTGGCTTTCTCCCAATCCTTTATCTTTATGTAAATCCCTCCTAAACCTGAATATGCCTGCCCTGTACGCCAATGCACATCTCCATAATGAGATTTGATATTTTCAAGGCGTTCGAGATACAAATATTCTGCAGCTTCCAAGTCTCCAGCCAAAGCATATGATCCTGCAAGATTGCCCATAACTGTTATCGTATTAGGATGAGCCTTTCCAAAAACTCGTTCTAAAATCTGAAGAGAGGAATCGTATGATTGAATTGCCATTTCATAACCTTCTATTTGCCGGTACGAAAAGCCTAAATTATTGTACGCTGTTGCCAATTGACGGTCTTTACCTTCCGGATTATCTACAAGTATTTCAATAAGCATATTCATTAGCCTTATTGACCGTTCGAAATCGCCTTGTTCTCGGCTTAGTGTAGCACTAGCCTCTAATGATACTATACTATTTTTTTTATCCGTATCTGGATATTTAAGAGAAATCTGTTTTGCCTTTTCAAGAAAAATCTCAGCACTATCTAGTTTTTCTAGCCTTGCATAAATTATTCCCAATTGAGAAAAACCAATTCCCATTTCAGGATCAGCTTCTTCAAAAATCTTTCTTTTTATAGCTAAAGAAGCATTAACTAATTGTTTTGCTGGACGAAATTCCCCTTGCTGAATTTTAACATCCGTTCGCCAGTCAAGAATATTTGCTTGTCGAGCCGTTCCTGCGCCAAATAATCTTTCATTTAGACTATAACTAACCTGATAAAGCGAATCAGAAACTACATATTCACCCAAGTTAAATGCCACTTGAGCAAGAGTATAACTGGCTTCTTCTTTCGTTTCAGGTTCTGAGTCCAATTCATTTAAGTTTTTAATTCCCTTATCCAAAAAACTACGAACGGTTTGCTCCTCACCTGGTTTATTCAATGGGTCCGCCATTTCGAAAAGCCCCAGTAGATAGTCTTTAGTAACCTTAGCCTTTTTGGCTTCTTCTAATGCAACAGATCTTTCTTTGGAGATTTGAGTTACATAAACGGCTCCAAAAATAACACAGAGTAATACGGTCAATAATGACAGAACCGCTAACGGAGTGTTCCGAGTTATCCACTTCTTTGTGGTGTACATATTTTGCTCTTTAAACAGAGAAATGGGACGATTCTGCAACACTCGTTCAATATCTTGTTTTAAATCAGCAACGGTGCTGTATCTCTCTTCTTGGCTAGATGAAGTTGCCTTTTTTATAATTGCCTCCAAATCCCTTTCTATACTATTGGGAGTTTTATTAGAGGTAATCTTTATGTGTGTGTCATTTTCTAAATTTGCTAACCTTTCATCTTTTGAACTTCCTACACTCTTGTGTAATTGATCCCCTATTAAAAACTCAGTTAGTATCATCCCCAATGAAAAAACATCAGTGCTAGTGTTAATTCTCTCATTTTTTATGATTTCAGGAGAGGCATAAGCAAGCGTATATGGGTGATTTAATTCCGATTCGGAGGAATCTTTTATAAAGTCTGAAATCCCAAAGTCTAGGATTTTTGGATCGCCATTTCCATCAATCAGAATATTACTCGGTTTTAAATCTTTGTGGATAATAAGATTCTTATGAGCATATTCTACTCCGTTGCAAATTTGCGCAAAAAGCTTCAATCGGTCTTTAATGCTTAACTGACTAGCTTCAATAAATGTTGTTACAGGGCTACCTTCCACCCACTCCATAACGAAATATGGTATTCCTTTATCAGAAATGGTGGCGTCAAAAAGTTGAGCAATTGATGCATGGTTAAGAGACGCCAGAATACGTTGCTCTTTTTCGAATCGTTTAGCTAGCTGTTCTTTTGATATATTAAACTTCATCAACTTGATGGCAACTTTTCTTTCAAATACGCCATCGTTCCTCTCTGCCGAAAACACTCGGCCCATTCCTCCTTCACCAATCAATTCAATCAAGGTGTATGCCCCAAAATCTGAACCAATTAGCTCTTTATTTTCAGGAAATTGATTAGAGTAATCCGAGATGAGCTCATAGAAAAGCCCATGATTTGTATGCTGAAGTTCGTTCCACCATGTTTGAACCTCCTCTATTTTTGCAGAACCATAACCTTGTGTTCGATGTGCATCAGAAAGGGTTGAAAATCTTTTTTCAAGCCCTATTTGAAGCTCTTCTTCCGAAAGATGTTCATTGTTTGAAAGCCAATCCCAAAGTTCTTTATCCATACTAACAAATGCGTTGTTTATTCATTAAAAGGGACTCACTGTTCATGTTTTATCTTCGTGTAGATCCAAAGCTTGGCTTTTTTCCAGTCTCTTTTCACTGTTTTTTCAGATACTTCCAGTACTTCGGCAATTTGAGACACACTCATGCCCCCAAAAAACTTCATCTCTACAATGCGTGCCGCTCGTTCGTCTAAGCTTTGGAGTTGCTCAACTAATTCGTCTACGGCAAGAAGTTCTTCCAAGTGTTCAGAGTTTGATATTTGCTCAGGCTCTAGCGTTTTAAGGTGGCCCTCTCCTCCTCTTTTTTGAGTATTACGCTTTCGGGCTCTATCAACAAGTAGTTGCCTTATACACCGGCTCGCTATCCAGAAAAAATGCTTCTTACTATTAAAACTAGCCTTTTTTTGATCGATCAGTTTTATATAGAGGTCATGAACCAGCTCTGTAGGTTGAACTGTAATGGAATCATATTCTTGATTTGATATTGAACCTGCTAAGCTTCTGATATCCTTATAGAGTAGCGAAAAAATATTTTCTAACTCAGCTTGGTCTGATCTCTCGTCAAAATTAAAAAGTAACTCCGTAAGTTTGGCATCGATCAAAACAGCTATATTAATTCTTAGTCTTATTTTTAGATTATAAAACGAAAAAGCACACAAAACCAATAGAAACTATTTTTTTGATAATAAAGAAACCCTTTCACTCAATATTTCATAAAACCCTGTACACCAATTCCGAAATGCTTGTTGCTTCTGCTTTCTTGGCTTTAACAAGAGGACCCTCTTTACCATTATAACAACAAATGTAAATTCTAGCCTTTATTCTTGATTTAAGCTTCGAGAATGAAAATCTTGGTTTTCATTGCTACATCATAAAATACACGTAAAATTTAAGTCTCTAAGTATAGAACTCATCACATTGAATTTTATCTCAAGCATTCTAACCCGGTTTCTTGCAGCAAACATCATCAAAATTAGAAATGGTTTTGTGCTCATTTGTTCACTTACACTCTTTAGCACCGAACTCGCCATTTCTCAGCAAACAGATTCCCTAATTATAGAGAATATCATTCAAACCGCTGACGGAATACCGACCGTTCGCTCGCTCATTATTCAACAAAAAGGCAATGTATTGGCAGCTGAGGGTTTTGATAATCGAGATTTAAACCACCCGTTCAATATAAAATCGGCTTCTAAAAGTATAATTGGGTTACTAACAGGTATTGCTCTTGATAAAGGATTCATTCCATCTATTGATGAGCCAATTAAAACATACTTCCCAGACTATTTTGCCGAACACCCCGATTCTTTAAAGGAATCTATCACGATTAGAAACCTACTGAGTATGCAAGCAGGATTACGATCAACAAGTTCTCGAAACTATGGTGCTTGGGTAATTAGTGATAATTGGATTGAGTTCGCATTAGACCAAGATTTCACTGAGGATATTGGAGGGAAAATGGTTTACAGTACAGGTATTTCACATTTGCTGTCTGTAATAATCAGTAAGGCGAGTAACATGACTACAAAAGCATTTGCCGAAGAATATTTGTTTAATGCGATGAACATCAGAATTGGGGGTTGGGACAAAGATCCACAAGGTTATTATATGGGTGGAAACAACCTTTCTCTAAAGCCAACTGATCTGTTAAAAATTGGGCAACTCATACTCGACAATGGAGTTTATAATAGTAAACCGTTAGTATCTCCTGTTTGGATTCAAGAATCTTTTAAGACTTATACTTTTAGCAATTTTAATCCATACGGATATGGTTACCAATGGTGGAATCAAGAAATTGGAGGGCATAAGACTTTCTTTGCTTGGGGAAACGGAGGCCAATATATATTCATCATTCCTGAGTTAGACGCTGTAGTTGTTCTTACGTCTTCCACACTTAATACAAGTTCTCGCAGAAGTTATAAAGATCCAATCTTTACATTATTGAGTGATGAAATCATCCCCTTTCTTGAATAACGTTAGTCATTTAAAGTAAAACCTATTTCTTTTCATTTACGCTCCCCTCTTCGCTTTCAATTTCTTTAACAATTACTACATGGCTGTACGGTTTTATTAAACTCCCTCTTTCACGAGAATACTCTACTGTAAACTGAGCACCCAACAGTAGAATTACTGACGAGTAGTACACCCAAATTAACAGTAGCACTAGCGAACCTGCTGCAGGTCTAATAGATGAAGTACGCATTTGGAACGATTGCATAGCGAAAATGAAATCCAAAACAATATGTATCAATTCTTGAGCGGTGATGAAGCGGGGCTAGTTGCTTATTACCCTCTCGATGAAGAAGAAAGTGATCTCGCCACTAATTATAGTGCGAATAAATTCGACGGTACCCTTATTGGAGATATTTCTCGTAGTATCGAAACCCATCCTTATGGTACATTAATTACTGGCAACCCATCTTCAATAGTATAATGCCGAACCAGGTACTCTTATGTCAACTCATTACGTGAGTCCTGCTGATGTAAGAAAAATAGAAATAGCCCAATAATTATTTGAAGGCACATAATAGGCTATATACGGTTTCGATCAAGTTTTAGACGTTTTCATAGAATGTTTAGACATTTTCAAAGACTAAATAAGGTACTCTTAGTACAAACATTTTTTCAATTAATACCTATTAACATTCTGCCATGAAAAAACACTATTTACTGAGCTTTTTGCTTACAGTTTTTTTTACTAGTGCACTATTTGCACAGACCACAAGATACGTTTCCTTAGATGGAGATGATGCCAATAATGGCTCAACATGGGCTACATCTTATAGAAACCTACAAACAGCTATTGATGCGAGTAGCGATGGGGATCTCATCTTTGTAGAAAAAGGTAAGTATGATCTAACTGCCTCTATTGTTATGAAAGAAGGCGTAAAAATATACGGTAGTTTCGATGGTACAGAAACCTCACTTGCCCAACGAGACATCAGCGATTTTGCTAACGATTCTACCAAAGCTACCATTCTAAAAAGTAATGGGAACCAACGGGTAATTTCTAATAATTTTAATGCAAGCACCATTATGACTGAAGCCTCGGTTCTCGATGGTTTTGTAATTACTGGTGGACGTGATTCTGATCAAGGAGCCGGGATATACAATAATTATGCGTCACCCATGCTTAATAACCTTATTATAACTGGTAATACGGTATTTGGTCGTAGTGGTTATCCAGCCCCAAATGGTCGAGGTGGCGGAATTTTTAATGTGAATTCTTCTCCTACGCTTAATCATGTAACTATTAGTGGGAATACAGCAAATGGTGGCACTCTCAATTCTGGAGCTGGTAGTGCTGGAGGTGGCCAAGGTGGTGGAATGTATAACAACAATTCTTCTCCTACACTTATTAATGTATTTATAAGTGGAAATACATCAAATGGCGGTTGGGATGGATGGCGTGGTGGAATAGCTTGGGGCGGAGGCATTTATAACACCAGCTCTTCTCCAATACTTATTAATGTAACCATTGCCGGTAATAAAGCACAAGGAACTGGTGGGAATGGCGGTTATGGATCAGGAATGACTAATCATAACTCATCAGCTCCAAAAATATATAACACCATATTATTTGGCATTGATGGCACCGCTGACATAGACGCGCAGCATAGCTATATTGAAGGGTTGAGTGATACTACTAATGGCAATGTTAATGCTACGAATTTTGAAATAACTGACATTTATACTGACCATGAGAACGATGACTACAGTTTAAATAATACTGCCCCGGTAGTTAATACAGGAAGCAATACTTTATACACCAATGCTGGTGGAAATCTATCTACCGACAAGGATGTGAAAAAAAATTCTAGAGTGTTTTCTGGAACTCCTTCTGTAGATATTATTGATATGGGAGCGTCTGAACTACAAAGAGAAGCTCAGACAGCACCGTCAGTAAACTTAAAAATTTCTGGTTCTTATAGAACTGGCCAAATTTTGACAGCATCGTATCAGTATTCTGATGTGGAAGATGACATCGAAAGTGGCTCTACATATCAATGGTTCACTGCGAATAATAGTTCCGGAAGTGGGAAAGCAGCTATCATCGGAGCTACAAGTACAACCTATACTATAGCTGAGGTAGATTTAAACAAATACATTTCTTTTGAGGTAATTCCTGATGATGGATTTTCTGATGTGTTAGAAGACCCAACAAAGAGTGATTGGATTAAGATTAACGCTCCAATTGCAATGGGGACAAATAATACTCTTTATGTAAACAAAAATATCAGTGGTGGCAATGTATCAGGCAACAGCTGGAGCAATGCTATGCCAAGTTTAGCCGAAGCTGTTGAGTGGGCGCATCAAAATAGAAATGAGAGTTTATGGGATGCAAGTACTCCGTTACAAATATGGGTAGCTAAGGGTATTTATACTCCAGCCTACAGCCCAATAGACGGCTCAAATTATACCGATGGAGGTCGTGATAATACATTTCTACTAGTTAAAAATGTAAAACTGCATGGCGGATTTTCTGGTAACGAAGCCAACTTGAGCGACCGAGGAACAGGCGGAACTCCTACTATATTAAGTGGAGATATTGGAACCGCTGCCGATAGCACAGATAACGCTTACCATGTGGTAGTAAGTGCAAATACAGTAGAGCAAGTGTTAGTAGATGGTTTTGTTATAAAGGAAGGAAATGCAAATGGATCTACTGGAATTACGGTAAATGGAAAAACCATCTACCAAAATAGTGGTAGTGGAATCTACAATTACTCTTCTTCACCAGTGATTAAAAATGTGTTAATAACCGATAACACAGCTACTTATGGCGGTGGCGGTGTAGTTAATATTACTTCTTCTGCTAAGTACATAAATGTTACAATTAGCAGTAATACCGCAGCACTCGGCGGTGGGATTTATAATGACTTGTCTTCTTCCCCAAAAATATACAATACTCTTCTCTTGGGTAATTCTGCTACAACTGACGCTGGTATGTACACCAATTCGGCTAACTCCACACCCGATGTGCAATACAGTTTGGTGCAAGGGTTAAGCAGTACCAATAGTGGCATTTTAGATGGTACAAGTATTTCTAGTACAGATATTTTTATTAATCCAAGTAATGGCGATTACAGTATAAAAGATAATGTTGTAATCGTTAATGCCGGGAGTAATAGTTTATACACCAATGCTGGTGGAAATACTACTACCGATAAAGATATGGCTGGCAATTCAAGGGTTTACCAAAGCACCATCGACATGGGCGCTTATGAATCTCAAACCTGGGTGCTTCCCCCTCCAAGAATTATGCAAATTCAACCTTTAAATGGAACTTCTGGTACTTCCATTACTTTGTATGGCCCAGCGTTTGACACTCCTTCAGGTAACAACACTGTTACCTTTACTCCAGCTGGTGGTGGAACAGGAACTACGGCTACAGTAATCTCTGGAAACTCTACTCAACTAAGAGTAACGACACCTTCGGTAACAGGTGGCAATTACAAAATAAGCGTGGAGCGCACCTCTGATAATGTTTCTGATACCTTAGCTACACTCTTTGCTGTTATTACCGGAGGCGGGGATTTTGGAGATGTCGGTTCCAGCGAACATGTGGTTAGCACTTCTGCTGATAATATTCAAAGCGTGCATGCAGCTGACATAGATGGTGACGGGGATATCGACCTTTTATCGGCTTCTGAGAATATTGATGAAATAGCATGGTACGAAAACGACGGTGCACAAAGCTTCATTAAGAGAGTGGTAAGCACTGACGCTTATTATGCCCGGGATGTTTATGCCGCAGATGTGGACGGTGATGGAGATATGGATTTGATGTCAGCCTCTGCTGTGGATCAAAAAATAGCTTGGTATGAAAATGATGGTGCTACCGACCCAGTTTTTACAGAGCATTCTGTAAGTTCTTCCGCTGACGGTGCCAATAGCGTATTTGCCGCAGATGTGGATGGTGACGGAGATATGGATTTGATGTCGGCTTCCTCTGTAGATGATAAAATCGCCTGGTACGAAAACGATGGCAGCGAATCCTTTACCGAACATGTAGTAAGCACAAACGCCGATGGCGCCTTTGATGTGTTTGCAATAGATGTTGACGGCGATGGAGATATGGATTTACTATCGGCTTCCTCTGAAGACGACAAAATAGCTTGGTACGAAAACGATGGCTCCCAAAATTTCACCGAACGTGTGGTAAGCACAAACGCTAATTTTGTTCATACGGTATTTGCTGCAGATTTAGACGGTGATGGCGACATTGACTTGATGTCTGCTTCCCAGAGTGATAATAAAATAGCTTGGTATGAAAATGACGGATCTGAAAATTTCACCGAGCATGTGGTAAGTACTACTGCAAATGGAGCGCGAAGTGTATTTGCCGCTGATATGGATGCTGATGGAAACATTGATATCATATCTACCTCTAATGCTAATGACAAAGTTTCTTTGTACAAAAATGATGGCGCTTCTAACCCAACTTTCACTGAAATAATACTCAGTAATTCAGCCGATGGGGCTTGGGGGCTATTTGTGGCCGACGTTGACAATGATGGTGATCTTGATGTGATTTCCAGCTCTGCTAATGACGACAAGTTAGCTTGGTACGAAAACGGGATTCCTATAAGTACCGCGGGGCGTAGTTTAGCTTTTGATGGCACAGCAGATTATATAGAAGTTGCCGACACCAATGCACTCGATCTTACTAATAGTTTTACATTAGAAGCGTGGGTAAAAACTTCTTTTGGGGAAGATCCAAAACCTATCATCCACAAAGAAGGTGCCTACACGCTTACCATTCAGAATACTAATATTAATTTAATCATTAATGGCAGTAATGAGTATCAAATGAATCACACATTTGCCCCAAACCAATGGGTACATGTAGCGGTAACATTTGATCCAAATAATGACGCTACCTATTTCGTAAATGGTAAAATGATTGGATATGTAACAGGTAGTACGCCCGCAAATAACAGCGCTAATCCTCTTTTACTTGGAGGAACTAGTTCTGCAGGCTCTATTGATGGAAACTTAGATGAAGTTCGAATTTGGAACGAAGTACGAGGCATAACTAAAATTCAAACCAATATGTTTCAAGCTCTTTCGGGTGATGAAAACAACTTAGTTGCGTACTTTCCATTCAACGAAGAAAATGGATTAGAAACTAATGATAAATCCTCAAATGAATTTATAGCAGATTTAATTGGTGACGTAGCTCAAAGTGACGATACCCATCCTTATGGAACAGTAATTACAGGAACCGAAGGCTGGCGTATGTTTAGTACTCCTGTTGTAAACACCTCCTATGGCACTTTATTAGATACTCTATGGACACAAGGTTTCACTGGTGCTGATAACGCCAATTTCTCACCAAATGTGCTCGTTTGGAACGAAACAGCAAAAAGTTTTAGCGCTATTGATAACGCAACAGACATTCCTGCTACTGCAACTGGGTTTATTGCTTACGTATATGACGACCAAGACAAAAACGGCGTAGCAGACGGATTCCCTAAAATTATCCAAATAGATTCTACTCAATTTAGTGGAAGCACATCTCCTGAATTAACATTCACAGACTCAGGTAACCTAGCAAACGACGGATGGAATTTGGTTGGAAATCCTTACGGCTCAACCATTGACTGGGATGCTACTTCAGGACTTACTTCAACTAATTTGGACGCTTCTTTTTATGTTTGGAGTTCATCCGCTAATAGTGGTTCTGGTGCCTATCTAAGCTGGAATGGCTCAACAGGAACATTATCAGGTGGAGAAATTGCGCCTTGGCAAGGTTTTTGGGTAAAAGCGAATGCAGCCGATCCAACACTTTCGCTAACTGATGAAGCTCGAAGTTCTAATGGTACCTTTTTAAAGAAAAATGAGGTTCCAGTACTTACATTTACCCTAACTGGAAATGAGTTAGAGTCTTCAGCTATTGTAAGTTTACAAGCTGATGCAAGTATCGATAAAGACAAATACGATGCTTATAAACTTGGTTCGCTGAATGAAACCTTCCTTTCATTGTTTACTTCTTTAGATAATGGTGATGCTTTAGATATTAACGCTCTTCCTTTTGATCTAGACCAAGCTCTTTCCATTCCTTTTGATATGGACGGTTCGAATTTAGATGGAGATTTTGAACTAAATTGGGATGCTAAAGTTCTTCCAGATGATTGGTCATTCACGCTAATTAATAACTCAACAGGAGAAGAAATAGACCTTCTCAAAGAATCATCTTTTAGCATTGAATTAGAAGCACCTGCAAAGCAAATTTCTTCTACAGAAAATACAGTTATAGCAAATCCGACACATAGCGTTGTGCAACCAAGTATCCTTAAAGCTAAAGCTGGAATACAATCTCGGTTTACTCTG
>JBLWXP010000019.1:0-14932 GCA_048267405.1 Balneola sp.
CTTCTATCATTCAAAAGAATAACTTCTAAGCTCGCACAAACAATCTGTTTTATGCTTCTACATCTCTTCAAAGAACATTTTTTGTGTTTCAATCATTTCTGAAACAGAAACCAAAGATAAGGTATTTTTGATTAGATGCCAACTTTATTTTTAAATATTTCTATTTTTTTTTGGCAAAACTGTAAATATTATCTTTGAATTTATTTACAGGTCAAAAAATAAGTGCCATACTATACTGTAAAGCACTTATTCAATAAAAAAGAATTATTATTTCTTTTCTTCTGAATCTGATTTAGACTCAACATCTTTTGTAGTTTCTTCTACAGCATCTACAACTTCTTCTGTAGACGATTTAATTTCCTCTTCAGCTACTGGAGCTTCTGAAGCTGTAGTAGCCTCAGCCTTTTTAGACTTACCGGCTCTACGAGTCTTTTTCTTAACAGGAGCTTTAGCTTCTGCCTCTGAATCGTTGAAATCAACTAACTCAATAATAGCCATTTCTGCACTATCACCTTGTCTAAATCCAGCTTTTATAACTCTAGTATATCCACCAGGTCGATCACCCACTTTAGGAGCGATTTCACCAAAAAGAAGTTTTACAGTTTCTTTATCCTGAACAGAGGAAAAAACTTCCTTTCTATTCAAATGTGTATCTTCTTTAGACCTTGTAATTAAAGGCTCAACAAAGCCTCTTAGTACTTTAGCTTTAGTTACCGTAGTAAGAATTCTATGCTCTCTAATAAGAGCCATAGCAAGCGCACGCATGGTAGCTTTTCTGTGAGCAGCTGTACGACTTAGTTTTTTACCTTTTACTCTATGGCGCATTTCTTTATTCCTTTAATACTTAGTCCAAATATTTTGATACATCCATTCCGAACTGAAGATTTTTCTCTTCAATAACTTCCAGAAGCTCTGTTAGAGATTTCTTACCGAAGTTTCGGAATTTCAGGAGATCTTGTTCATCACGTGAAACCAATTCGCCAATACTATTAATATTAGCTGACTTCAGGCAGTTATAAGCACGTACACTCAAGTTCAAATCTTCAATACTTGTTCGTAATAGATTTGCTACGCGTTGCTTTTCAGCATCCACTTCTTCTTCTTCTTGAGTGAAAGGCTCATCAATTTTTTCAGTGATGAATTTTTCAATATGTTCTTTGAGAATTTTTCCAGCTATTGTTAATGCTTCTTTTGCATTTACAGAGCCATCAGTCTCAACATCCATAACTAGTTTTTCGTAATCGGTACGTTGGCCAACACGAACATTTTCTACATTATACTTAACCGATTTAATCGGAGTAAAGATAGCATCAATTGGAATAAGATTTACATCTTCTTCTTCAAAAGAAATATCTTCAGCAGGAACGTATCCTCTACCTCTACCAACTCTTAGTTCAATTTCTAATTCTGCATCATCTGCTAAATTAGCAATAACTAATTCTGGGTTAAGTACTTCATAATCTGCGGTAGCATCATGGATGTCTTGCGCAGTTAACGTTGCTCCACTTTTCTTAGTAAGATGGATAACACCGCTGCTTTGTTCTACTTGCTTGAAGCGAACTTGCTTAAAATTAAGAATGATCTCGTAAACATCTTCTTTAACACCTTTAATGCTAGAATATTCGTGATCAACACCATTTATCTTAACAGCAGTAATTGCAATACCTGGCAAAGAGGATAGAAGAACTCTTCTAAAAGAGTTCCCTATAGTTACACCAAATCCTCTTTCGAGTGGTTGCAGTACGAACGTGCCAAAGTTATTGTCGTCTTTGACTACATCGAGACTATCAGGCATTTGAATACTGTAATTACTCATGATAAATAAATTTTAAAATTACTTAGAATAAAGCTCAACAATAAGTTGAACGTTTATGTTCTCAGGTATTTCTTCCATAGTAGGAACATATAACATTTTACCTGATTTAGACTTCAAATCGGTCTCAACCCATTTGTACTTATTTCTAGAAGAACCCTGTAAAGAGTCTTCAACAACTTCCAATCCTCTAGACTTAGGACGTAATGAAATTACATCTCCAGGTTTAACGCTATAAGAAGGAATATTTACAAGACCACCGTTTACAACAATGTGCTTATGAGCAACCAACTGACGAGCTTGTCGTCTAGTTTTAGCAAAGCCCATTCTATAAACAGTATTATCTAATCTGCCTTCAAGAAATTGCAATAATAACTCACCAGTTACACCATCTTTGGCACTAGCTGCTTCGTATAGATTGCGGAATTGTTTTTCTAGCAAACCATAAGTGTACTTTGCTTTCTGCTTCTCTTCAAGCTGAACAGCGTACTCAGATTTACGGTTGAAACGTGAACGACCATGTTGCCCAGGACCGTATGGTTTACGCTCTAGAGCTTTACTTGGTCCAAAGATTGCTTCTTTGAAACGTCTAGCTTTTTTCTGTTTTGGGCCTGTATATCTTGCCATTATAAATAAGACTTACGATTAAACTCTTCTACGTTTTGGGGGGCGGCATCCATTATGAGGAATTGGCGTACGATCTTTAATAGATGATACTTCCAAACCTGCACTAGCCATTGCTCGAACTGCTGACTCACGACCAGAACCTGGCCCCTTCACAAACACTTCAACTTTTCTTAGTCCCATTTCATACGCTACTTTTGCGGCTGTTTCAGCACTAAGCTGAGCTGCATAAGGTGTATTTTTTCTAGAACCTTTAAAACCTTCTTTACCAGCAGAAGACCATGATAGCACATTACCAGCGCCATCAGTAATAGTAACAATCACATTATTAAAAGTAGCTTTAACGAAAGCCATTCCATTAGGATCGCTAATCTGCTTTTTCTTTTTTCGCTTAGCAGCAGCTGCTGCTGAAGCTTTAGTTTGTTTCTTAGCCATGATTAAACTGTGTTATTATTACTTCGTTGCTTTTTTCTTACCAGCAACAGTACGTTTTCTGCCTTTTCTGGTACGAGCGTTAGTTTTTGTGCGTTGCCCTCTTACAGGAAGGCCTTTTCTATGACGCACTCCGCGATAGCTACCGGTTTCAATCAGACGTCTGATGTTGCCGTTCACTTCACTTCTAAGCGCACCTTCTACTTTAATCTCTTCATCAAGAATCTTTCGAAGCTCAACTACAAGATCCTCGTCCCAGTCTTCAACTTTCTGATTCGGGTCAATTCCAACTCGAACTAGTAACTGCTCTGAGGTAGTACGCCCAATACCGAAAATATAGGTAAGTGCGATTACGCCTCGTTTCTGTTTTGGTAAATCAATGCCAGCAATACGTGCCATATATATCTGCTATTAAAAAATTAACCTTGACGCTGTTTATTGCGCGGGTTCTTCTTGTTGATTACGTAGAGACGGCCTTTTCGTCGAACAATTTTGTCGTCTACACTTCTTTTCTTTACTGAAGATCTTGTTTTCATAACCTTAGTTATTTATATCGGTATGTGATTCTACCTTTGCTCAAATCGTAGGGCGACATCTCTACCGCCACGCGATCTCCTGGTAGTATTTTTATATAGTACATTCTCATTTTACCAGAAACATGTGCCAATAATTCGTGCCCATTATCCAACTTCACAATGAACTGTGCGTTGGGCAAAGCTTCAATTATTTCTCCGTCCTGTTTAATGGGCTCTTGTTTAGCCATGGTAAATAATATTTTCCTGATTTTTTGATAGCTCGGCAATATAATCAAAAGTACTGAGAATTTCAGCTTTTCCTTCACGAACTACAATATCATGTTCGAAATGTGCTGCTAAGCTACCGTCGGCTGTACAAACTGTCCAACCATCATTCAATGTTTTTACTCGCCAGCTCCCCATAGTTATCATTGGTTCTACTGCAAGTGTCATTCCTGTTCTAAGTCGTTCACCTCGGCCTTTCTTACCGTAGTTTGGTACAGAGGGGTCTTCATGTAAAGATTTCCCCAAACCATGCCCGACTAAATCTCTTACCACTCCGTAACCATTGCTTTCGCAATGAGTTTGAATGGCTGAAGCTAAATCACCAATCTTGTTCCCGTGAATAGCCTCTTCAATTCCTTTATAGAGCGACTCTAAAGTTACTCTCAACAAATTTAACGCTTTTTCATCACAATCGCCTACTGCAAATGTGAACGCGTGATCACCAAAGTAACCATTTTTTTCTACTCCACAATCGATAGAAACAATGTCACCTTCTTCTAATACTCTACTACCCGGTATTCCGTGAACAACTTCTTCGTTTACTGAAATACAAAGTGTTCCTGGAAATGGATTCTTTCTAGGACCGTATCCTTTAAAAGCTGGCTGAGCATTATTTTTTATAATATAATCTTCAGCTACTCTATCCAATTTTCCTGTTGTAACACCAGGTTCAATAAGTTTACCTACTTCTCCAAGAGTTCTAGAGACCAATTGCGCACTTTCACGCATCTTCTCAATCTCATTTTCGCTCTTCAGGTAAATCATCCTTACGCTCTTCTTCTTCCTTTAATCTTTCCGGTCTTCATAAATCCGTCGTAATGACGCATCATGAGGTGACTCTCAATTTGCTGAAGAGTATCTAATGCCACTCCAACAATAATTAAAAGGCTAGTTCCACCGTAGAACAATGCAAAACCAGGAGTAACTCCAAGTAAGCCTGTTGCTATAGCTGGAAGAATAGCTACAAATGATAGGAAGATAGATCCCGGAAGGGTAATCTTCGTCAAAATGTTATCAATGAACTCTACTGTAGATTTTCCTGGTCTAACACCCGGGATAAATCCACCTTGTCTTTTCATAGTATCTGCCATCTCTTTTGGATTGATAGCGATAGCTGTATAGAAAAATGTGAAAAATACACAGATTAAAAAGAATACAATCGAATAAATAACGCCTGTAAAGTCAGCTGACCAAGATGTCAATAATTGTACTGTTTCATTCTCTGGAAAAAACTGTCCTATTGTGCTTGGAATAAACATAATAGATTGTGCAAAAATGATTGGCATTACACCAGCAGCATTAACTTTTAGTGGTAAGTACTGAGTTGTACCGCCGTAAACCTTACGACCAACTACTCGTTTTGCATATTGCACTGGAACTTTTCTTGTTCCTTGTGTTAGTAAAACAACGGCTGCAATTACTGCAACTAGAGCTGCTAATTCAATAATTACTAAGATTGCATTCTGCTTTGTTACTAACTCGTTATAGAAGTTAGCGGGTAAAGCAGCCACTATACCAATCATAATTATCAAGGAGATACCATTTCCAATTCCACGATCAGTTATTCTCTCTCCTAACCACATAACAAATACTGTACCTGCGGTTAATACAATCATTGCAGTAATAGAGAATGCAAGATGGTTAACGACAATTGCCTGAGGGGCAGTAGCAATTAAGTTGATTGAGAATGCAATTGCTTGAAATGCAGTAATTAATACTGTACCGTAACGCGTTAACCTTGTTATCTTACGTCTACCTTCTTCACCATCACGTTGTAGTTTCTGAAAGTAAGGTACTATTGCTCCAGCTAACTGGATAATAATAGATGCCGTAATATAGGGCATGATACCAAGCGCAAATACGCCTGCTCTAGAGAAAGCACCTCCCACAAATAGATCAAAGAGTCCAAGAAGACTTGATGCATTACCACCACTATCAATTAGCGCTGATGCATCTACCCCTGGAAGAGTGATATAACTACCTGCTCGATACACCATCAATATACCAATAGTATAAAGAATGCGATTCCTCAGGTCTTCTATTTTAAAAATATTGCGGAAGTTTTCTACAAGACTCATTCGTCCCTAGGCCCGTGTGTTAGTTATTAATTAAAGTAATGGTTCCACCAGCTTTCTCAACTTTTTCAATAGCTGATTTACTAGCGGCATGTGCTTCAATAGTAAGTTTTGCAGTAAGATCACCACGACCTAAAAGCTTAACTTGATCATTTTTGTGTGCTAAACCAGTGCTAACAAGGTCAGCAAGTGTCACAGTCTCAGTAAGTTTACCTGCTTCAATAAATTCAGCAATAGTGGTAACATTAATAGGACGATGTTCTACACGGTTTGGGTTTTTAAAACCAAATTTAGGAATACGACGTTGTAATGGCATCTGTCCACCTTCGAACCAAGCACGGCTTTTATAACCAGATCTTGATTTTTGTCCGTTGTGTCCACGTCCAGATTGTTCGCCTTTTCCAGAACCTTCACCACGCCCAACACGTTTTCTATCTTTATTATTTGGGGTGGGTGCTTTTAAATTATGTAATTCCATTATAAACTCGTTTAGGTATTAACCTTGAAAAACTTTGTTAAGAGAAACGCCTCTGCGCTGAGCCACTTCAATAGGATCCGTAAGATCGCTAAGAGCTTTAAAGGCAGCTTTAACCATGTTATGTGGATTCGAAGAACCTTGAGATTTAGATAAGATGTTATGCACACCTGCAACATCTAAAAGGTTCTTAACCGCTCCACCTGCAATTACACCGGTACCTTCTGAAGCAGGGCGAAGTAATACTTTACCTGCACCAGCTTTACCAACCACTGGATGGTAGATACTTTTAGTTTTAGTCAATGGAATGCGAATCAAATTCTTTTTCGCGTTATCGAATCCTTTCTGAATTGCGTCAGAAACTTCGTTTGCTTTTCCAAGACCGTGACCAACTACACCGTTTCCATCACCAACAACTACAATAGCGTTGAAACTGAAACGACGACCACCTTTAACAACTTTAGCAACACGATTTACGTGTACTAGTTTTTCCTCTAGATTGAGGTTTGCGGCTGGAATAGATTGTTTTCTTCTTACTTTAGGCATTGCTTAAACCGTTCGATTAAAACTGTAAACCACCATCGCGGGCGCCTTCGGCAGCCGCTTTGATAATTCCATGATACTTGTATCCACTTCGGTCGAATACAATTTTATTAATTCCTTTTTCTTGAGCTAACTTAGCAAGCGTTTGGCCTGCCTCTTTTGCATTATCTACACCAGAAGCCGCTTTGTTAGCAGCAAGTGTTACACCTGCTGCATCGTCAATAAGCTGTAGATAAATATTAGTATTGCTCTTGTATACGCTAAGTCTTGGACACTCAGATGTACCTTTTATAGTAGATCTAATACGTCGTCTAATCTTACTTCTGCGTTCTGTTTTATTCTGATTCTTATTCATTTCAAACTTCCTTATTTACCAGCTGATTTACCCGCTTTACGACGGACTTGTTCACCAACATAACGGATACCTTTTCCTTTGTATGGCTCTGGTTTTCTGAAAGAGCGTATCTTTGCAGAAACTTGTCCAACCAATTCTTTATCAATTCCGCTAATTACAATAATAGCGTTCTTGCTTGTTTTGGTATCCACTTCAATGGTAATGCCTTCTGGCGCTACAAAAAATATTGGATGAGAGTAACCTAAGTTTAACTCTAAAACATCACCATTAATAGCAGCACGATAACCAACACCAACTATTTCTAGCTTTTTTGTGTAACCGTCAGTAACACCAACAACCATGTTGTTAATGAGTGCTCGAAATAAACCATGGAGAGCTCTGTTCTGCTTCTCATCATTCATTCTTTTCACTAATACTTCGCTTTCAGTTTTCTCAATTGAAATATTAGGGTGCACTTGTAATGTAGAGGTACCCTTCTCACCTTTTACAGTAATCAGATTGTCAGCACCAATGCTGAAATCAACTTTTGAGGTAAGTGGTACAGGTAATTTTCCTATTCGAGACATAGTCTAAACTCAGTTTTTAATAAATGGTGCAAAGAACTTCGCCGCCAACATTTAGCTTGCGGGCTTCTTTATCTGTCATTACACCTTTCGAGGTAGAAAGTACAACAATACCCAAACCATTATGAGAGCGAGGAACATTATCTGAACCTTTATACACTCTAAGACCTGGCTTAGATACGCGTTTAATATCGTGGATTACAGGTAGTCCATAAGAATCATACTTAAGGAACAGGCGTAATACACCTTGTTTACCGTCTTCGATGTTGATAAACTTTGCAATATATCCTTTATCTACAAGGATTTTTGCAAGTGCACGCTTCAGTTTTGAAGCGGGGATATCAACTTTGCGATGCCCGGCTGTTTGGGCATTACGAATACGGGTCAAAAAATCAGCTATTGGATCGGTCATTATTTCCCTGAATTAAAATTACCAGCTTGCTTTTCTTACACCTGGAATCTTGCCAGCTAGAGCAAGTTCACGAAATTTAATTCGTGATACGCCGTAACGGCCAATATAGCCACGGCCTCTTCCAGTGATACTACAACGATTACGCAAACGAGTTGGGCTTGCATTACGAGGTAACTTTTGAAGTCCTTCGTAATCACCCGCTTCTTTTAACGCTGCTCGCTTTTCCGCGAACTTGTCAACGGTTACTTTTCTTTTCTCGTTACGTGCTATCCAAGCTTTCTTAGCCATAGGAGTATCTCTTAGTTTCTTCTTTTAAAAGGCATTCCGAAGTGCTTCAACAATGCAAATGCCTGTTCGTCTGTTTCTGCTGTAGTTACAAAGGTGATATCCATACCATGGATCTTTGTAGCTTTATCGGTATCGATTTCAGGAAATATTGTATGTTCCTTAATACCAACCGTATAATTTCCACGACCGTCAAAACTTTTATCAGGAACACCTTGAAAATCTCGTGTTCTTGGTAATGCTAAGTTTACGAATCGATCTAAAAATTCATACATAATGCGAGAACGCATTGTAACTTTACAACCAATTGGCATCCCTTCTCTTAACTTAAAGTTAGAGATAGATGTCTTTGCTTTTGTAGTTACAGGCATTTGCCCAGTAATCTGCGCTATGTTTGCAACGATAGTGTCGAGTACTTTTTTATCTTGAATTGCTTCACCAACACCAACGTTGATAACAATCTTTTCAAGTTTTGGGATGCTCATCACATTTTCAATAGAAAACTCTTCCTTTAACTTAGGAACGATTTCCTCTTTGTACTGTGTGTATAGTCTTGCTTCAGCCATTTTAAATCACACTAAAATTATTTGTCCAAAATTTCGCCACTGGTCTTAGCATAACGAACCCAACGGCCACGGCCATTTTCTTCAATTCGTTTGCGACCAATTCTTGATGCTTCATTCGTAGTAGGGTCTATCACCATCACATTAGAAACGTGGATAGCTCCTTCTCTCTTTAGACGTCCACCTTGTGGATTGTCTTGAGTAGGCTTGTCATGATGCGTTTTCATGTTGATTCCCTCAACAAGCACGCGCTCTTTCTCAGGAAGCACCATAAGTACTCGGCCTGTTTTGCCTAAATCTTTACCAGTGAGAATTTTAACTTCATCACCTTTTTTAACGTGCAATTTGTTCTGTTTATTAAACTTGCGTGGCATTACTCTAATCCTTTTAAAGTACTTCCGGAGCTAGTGACACGATCTTCATAAAGCTCTTCTCGCGAAGTTCGCGAGCTACAGGGCCAAAAATTCGTGTGCCAACAGGCTCTTGATCTTTGTTAATAACTACCGCAGCATTCTCATCAAATCGGATGTAACTACCATCTCTTCTACGGTACTCTTTTTTAGTTCTTACTATCACGGCTTTAATAACGTCACCTTTTTTAACGTTACCGCCAGGCATTGCAGTTTTAACAGAAGCAGAGATTAAATCTCCAACTCTTGCGTATCTACGCTTAGAATCACCTAGTACTTTAATACACATGATCTTCTTTGCGCCGCTGTTATCTGCTACTTGTAATATCGTTTGCGTTTGTATCATCGTTCTATATCCTAAACTTTATTTAGCTTTTTCTACGATTGATACCAGGCGCCATGATTTGCGCTTGGACAAAGGGCGTGTAGACATAATGCGTACAATATCCCCAGTTTTCGCTTCGTTTTGTTCGTCATGAGCCATGTATTTGGTAGTTTTAGTGATAAACTTTCCATAAATAGGATGCTTTATCTGACGATCAACGGCAACAGTAATACTCTTGTCCATTTTATCGCTAACTACACGTCCAACACGTTCTCTTCGTTGTGCTCTTTCTAATTCTGCCATAGTCAATTCCTAATGCTTACTCAGCACTAATTTTTTCATTGATAATGGTTTTCAATCGCGCTATTTCACGTCTGTGATGTTTGATACGAGCTGGGTTTTCCAACTGACCAGTTACCGCTTTTGAAAACTTTAAATTTTGTAATGCTTCTTTTTCGTCTTTAAGACGAGCATTTAATTCGGTATTCGACAATTCTCTTAGTTCAAGTGCTTTCATCTACTGCTCCTTGATTAATTACCGTCGTAGTCACGTCGAACTACGAACTTAGTTTTAATTGGAAGCTTGTGAGATGCACGGCGCATGGCCTCACGAGCACGTTCTTCAGATACACCTGCAATTTCAAAAAGGATGCGACCTGGTTTTACTACAGAGATCCAATGATCCAAAGAACCTTTACCTTTACCCATACGAGTTTCGGCTGGTTTACTTGTCATAGGACGATCTGGGAATATTCTTATGAATGTTTGACCATCACGTTGTAATGATCTTGCAATTGCAATACGACAAGCTTCAATTTGACGAGCTGTAATAAACTTTGGTTCTATAGCTTTTAGTGCAAAATCACCGAAGTTTATAAGATGCCCACGATTAGCATTTCCTTTTAGCTTATCGCGGTGTACTCGACGTCGTTTAACTCTTTTTGGCTCTAACATCGTTTTTCTTAGCTATTTGGGTTATTAGACCTGTTGCGATTACGGTTACGACGACGGCTACGGCGATCTCTATCGTCACCACCACGTCGATTACTACCAGAGTTTGCTTCAGCTTCTTTACGAGCTGCTGCTCCTGGACTTAAATCAACATTACCAATAATCTCACCTTTGTAAATCCAAACGCTTACTCCAATTGCACCATAAATAGTGTTTGATGTAGCATTAGAATAATCAATATCTGCACGTAATGTATGCAATGGAACTTGTCCATCTTTGTATTGTTCGGTACGTGCCATTTCAGCACCACCAAGACGACCAGCACAACGTACTTTAATACCTTTTGCTCCCATGCGCATTGCAGAAGCAAGTGCAGTTTTCATCGCACGACGAAAAGATACACGAGACTGAAGTTGTTGCGCAATGTTCTGAGCAACTAAACTTGCATCAAGCTCAGGTCTTTTAATTTCGCTTACATTAATTTGAACTTCTTTGTTCGTAATTTTTTTAAGCTCTTCACGAAGCAGTTCAATCTGCTCTCCACCTTTCCCGATAATAACACCAGGACGGCTAGTTCTAAGAGTTAAAAGAATACGCTTAGGTGTTCTTTCAATTACTACGTTTGATAGGCCACCATTACGAAGACGTGTGTGTAAGTACTCACGGAGCTTTGTATCTTCAAGTATTAGGGCTGGCTGGTTATCTTCTGAATACCAGTTAGAGTCCCAACCTCGAATGATGCCTAATCTAAAACCTACTGGATGTGTCTTTTGTCCCAAGGTACTGCTCGTTTATTTATTTACAATTTCTTCTTCACGCTTGGCCACAACAACTGTGATATGGCAACTACGTTTGTTAATTCTGTGCGCGCGGCCTTGCGGTGCAGGCTGAATTCTTTTCAAAGTTACACCTTCATCAACAAAGATTGTCTTTATATAAAGGTCTTCATCATTGAAACGCTCATCCTGAAATTTATCACGTAAATTAGCTGCAGCAGACTTAATCACTTTTGAAACTTCTAAAGTAGTTCCTTTTTTAGTGAATTGAAGTCTCTTAAGAGCTTTGTTTACTTGCTCGCCTCTTACAGCATCAGCAACTAATCTTACTTTACGAGGAGCTTTTCTTAAATGTCTTTGCACTGCACGTGCTTCAAGTACTATAGTATCCATCTCTTACTACCTTATTTACCCTTTTTAATTGGATGACCACGAAAAGTACGCGATGACGAAAATTCGCCAAGTTTGTGTCCAATCATATTCTCTGTGATAAACACAGGAATAAATTGTTTTCCGTTGTGCACTGCTAGTGTAAGACCCATAAAGTCTGGAGTAATCATAGATCCTCTAGACCAAGTCTTAATCACTTTCTTACTTCCGCTTTCATTGGCCTCGTCAACCTTCTTTTGAAGCTTGTAATGTATAAATGGGCCTTTTTTTAGTGAGCGTGGCATACTTTACTATGTTATTTCTTAGCGTTTCTTCTTCTTACAATGTACTTCGAAGACAATTTCTTTCTATTTCTTGTCTTCTTTCCTTTAGCGAAAGTACCCCAAGGAGAACGAGGATGTCCACCTGAAGATTTACCTTCACCACCACCCATTGGGTGATCAACCGGGTTCATTGCAACACCACGGGTTTGAGGGCGACGACCTAACCAACGGCTACGTCCTGCCTTACCTATAGTAGTGTTCATGTGATCCGGATTACTAGTTGATCCAACGGTAGCCAAACAGGTACCTAAGATCATGCGAACTTCACCAGATGGAAGTTTCACACTAACATACTTTTCTTGCTTACCCAAAATCTGAGCTACTGTACCTGCACTACGGCAAATAGTAGCACCTTGGCCAGGCTTTAATTCGATACTATGAATGAAAGTACCAGGAGGCATATGTCTCAACTCTAAAGCATTTCCCATATCAGGAGCTACTTTTGATCCAGAGATGATAGTATCGCCAACTTTTAAACCGTTAGGAGCAATAATATATCTTTTTTCACCATCTGCATAAGCTACAAGAGCGATACGAGCCGTTCTGTTCGGATCATATTCAATTGTTTGTACTTTTGCAGGTATGTCAAACTTGTTTCTCTTAAAATCTATAATACGGTAACGGCGCTTGTGCCCACCACCTCTATGTCGAGATGTTTTTCTACCGTGGTGGTTACGTCCACCAGATTTATCGATACCAGCTGTTAGTCTTTTTAAAGGACTACTTTCCGTTACATCATCGAACACAGGAGCTATTCTGTGACGTGTACCCGGAGTATTTGGTTTTAATTTCCTAGTTGCCATAATTTCTCAGATCTTAAATTTCTGTGAAGAAATCTATTTCGCCTTCTTTTACGGTTATAATTGCCTTCTTCCACGTTTTTGTTCTACCATCCTGGTAACCGCCTTTTGTAAAACGTCCCTTAGGTTTAGATGGCATAATTAGCGTGTTTACTTTAGCAACTTTTACGCCTGGATAAGTAGCTTCAATAGCTCTTTTTATCTCAGGTTTTGTAGCTTTTTGCGCTACTTCAAATGTCACTTTGCCAGTTTCTTCCTGAATCCGAGTTAACTTCTCAGTGATTACTGGTCTGATTAGGATACTCATGCTGCAGCCTCTTCAGTTTTAGGTTCAATACTGTTTTCAAGTACAGCAATTGCGCTTTGTTGTAATATGATTACATCAGCGTGCAAAATTTGATATGTATTTGGCTTGTTAGCTTCTAATACTTCAACTTTTTGGATATTGCGAGCTGACTTATAGATTACCATATCGGTATCTGCAGTTAGCAACAACACTTTTTTACCTGTAAGCTCTAGAGCATTTATTAGTGCTAAAAACTCAGAAGTTTTAGGCTCTTTAAAGTTAAAGTCATTTACTACTGTAATAGCTTTGTTAGCTGCTTTAATTGAAAGAGCTGACTTACGAGCTAGTTGAACAACTTTCTTGTTCATTTTGAAACTGTAATCTCTTGGCTGCGGTCCAAAAACAGTACCACCTTTTCTCAATAAAGGTGATTTTGCATCGCCACGACGAGCGTTACCAGTACCTTTCTGACGGTATAATTTCTTTCTACTACCAGTTACTTCGCTACGGCCTTTAGTTTTATGAGTACCTTGACGTTTGTTAGCCATATGGCGACGAACATCCTCATAAATAGCACTTTCATTCGGCTCAATCGCAAAGATTGAATCGCTCAGCTCAGCTTTTTTACTGGTTTTACTGCCGTCTATTTTTAAAATATCTACTTTCATGATCTTAGTATAATGATGGTTTAGTTAGTATTTCAACGTAACCACCGTTTGGTCCTGGTATAGATCCTGTGATAAGAACAAGGTTTGATTCAGAAATAATTTTAGCAATACTCAAGCTTTTAACTTTTACTCGAGAGTTACCGTATTGTCCAGCCATTTTCATGCCTTTAAATACTCTAGCAGGATCAGAAGCACCACCAATAGAACCTGGAGCTCTAAGTCTGTTATGCTGACCGTGAGTTGCATCACCAACACCACTAAAATTATGTCTTTTAATTACACCTGAAAATCCACGTCCTTTAGAAGTTCCAGCAACATCAACTAAATCACCAACAGAAAAGATGGTATCAATTGTTAATTCGTCGCCAACCGTTAGGCCTTCTGGTGCGTAATCTCTTAGCTCATGCACAACAGCTTTTGCCGAAGCTCCAGCCTTTTTGAAATGACCTTTAAGAGACTTAGAGATGTTTTTTTCTTTTTTATCAAAAGTAGCGATTTGGGTAGCATTGTAGCCATCCGTTTCAACTGTTTTGATTTGGGTGATAACAGCGGCTGGTACTTCAACAACGGTTACAGGGATACTGCGACCTAAACTGTCGAAGACGCTTGTCATTCCAACTTTTTTTCCAATCAAACCACTCATTGTGTTCTGAATCCTTTGTTACACTTTAATTTCTACATCGACGCCGGAAGGTAATTCCAACTTCATCAATGCATCTACTGTTTGAGAACCTGTTGAAAGAATATCGATCAAACGCTTGTGAGATCTGTATTCAAACTGCTCGCGAGACTTTTTGTCTACGAACACAGATTTGTTAACAGTAATTATACTTTTTCTGGTAGGTAGTGGGATAGGACCCGAAACTACTGCACCTGTTGATTTCACAGTCTGAATAATTTTTTCAGCTGATTTGTCGATCAAGTTATGATCGTACGACTTCAATTTTATTCTGATTTTTTGTTGTGTTGCCACGGATCAGAACCCCTTAGTCTAAAATTTTAGTTACCACACCAGCACCTACAGTACGACCGCCTTCACGAATCGCAAAACGTAGACCTTCTT
>JBLWXP010000020.1:0-13505 GCA_048267405.1 Balneola sp.
TATATGAACTAGAGTTTTAATTTTGTTATTTTCTTTATTTGCGAAGACACTTCGCCAACTAAACTTTCATCAATTTTATTTTTAAACCTTTTCCTTTGCAAATAACCTTCCAGATTAAACATGAAGATAATATTTATAATTAATAACTTAGCGATCAATGTGATTTTTTTCTGTAAAACATTGTCTAAATTAGGGCTATTCTTTTTGATGATCAATAATCCCATTTTATACGTTTTTAATAGTTTTTCCTTAGTTATTCCTAAGTCTTCACGGTAATAATAGCCAGCAAAATTCAAGTAACCTATTTTCAAATCATTAGCAAGAAATGCTCGTATCCATAATTCATAATCCTGTGCTCGTTCTATCTTTTCATCATACATATTTCTAAGATACCAACTTTTTTTAGCTAGAATTGAAGCATGAACAATTTCATGTTGTCCTCTAAACATCTTGTCTAACGTTAGTTCTTGGAACGAAATACTAGGAATCCTAACGCCAATAACTTGATTTTTCCCATTAATTGAACAAACACCAGTGGTAACAAGGTCAAAATCACTATTATTCTTTAAAAACTCTACCTGCCTCTGGATTCGATAAGTAGGCATTAAATCATCTGCATCCATTCGAGCGATCATGTCATACTTAGCGAGCGTTAGAACTTGATTTAACCTATATGGTAACTTTCTATTTATACCATCTGATACGACTCTGATACGTTCATCCAAATTAGCATATGCTTGAGCAATAGTCAGTGAACCATCAGTAGAACCGTCATCAAGTAAAATAAGCTCCCAATCCTGATGTGTCTGGGCTAATACCGATAAAATTGCTAGTTCAAGATGATCTTCAGAATTGAAAAATGGAATTGCTATTGAAACTTTCATAAAATTATTTATCTCTCATTGTATATCTTTTTTAACCCAGCCAATGAAGAAGTTATGGAAAATCCATTGTTGTTGAGTATGTTGCAAGTATCGAAAGCTTGTAGTTTTTGGTTTGACTGTTCCAATAATACGTTAGCCCATATATTTCTATTATCATCAAGCGATAAAACTTTTACTCTCTCCTTTAACACATCTGTAAATTCGGGAGTAACGTTGTTCGAACAAACTGTGATCAAACCTGCAGCAGTCGCTTCTAAACCTACGACGGGTAATCCCTCCCAAAGTGAAGGCAAGAAGTTCACATCGAATAAATGAGACATAACTTCAGGAATATCTTCAACGAGCCCTGGCATAATAACGTGCTCACTTAAATTTGAATCTTCCACTTGTTTTATAATTGTTTGCTTTTGAGGACCATCTCCAGCTAGAAAAAGGACAGCTTTAGGGTTCAACTCGACAACTTTTTCCATTACTTCAATCATAAATGGGTGGTTTTTCTGATTAGTGACACCCATACTACCAACATGACCGATCACTAGTGCTCCATTAGGAACCTGATACTTTTCACTCAATATACGCTTTTTATCTCTTAACGTGGACAGTTTTTCAAACTTTTCGGTATTTACACCGCAGTAAATAACGCTAGTCTTTTTTGAATTATTCCAATACTTTCCTAATAAGAATTTTCCCGCATCCTCCCCACAAGCTAAAATATCTGTTGAATATTTCAATATTAAATATCTCTCAAAGAAACTCCTGCGTAGCTTTCTTAAAGTCATCAAAAAACCTGTTTTTCCTCGCGCAAGAACAGTATTATGACAGTGAGATATCCTAACTTTTATCCCAGCGCTTTTTGCGACTTTCATCAAGTCACCTAAAAACTCTGAGCCATGAACATGAAGTACATCATACTGATTTTCTATTAACAATTTTTTAAGTTCCCTTTTATACTTATAAAAGTTACGTATGGGAGGAGACTTATAAATACCACAACCATTATCTTTTAACCTCTGGTCATAATACCCATCAGTGTTTGTTAAGAAGAAATCAAATTGAAGAGATTCATCTTTAATCTCAACCAATTGATTAAGCCAGGACTCTATCCCGCCAACATTCATACTATTTAAGCAGTGTAGTACTTTTATTTTTTCAGTATTCATTTAATTCACATTTTATATATTTGATTTAAGTTTATCTTAGAGATTTTAAAAATTTAATAAGTCGTAGCGTTCGGTAGAACTTTTTAAAATGGAACCAAATAATTAACTTCTTGTGCAAAGAAAATTTTAACGAAATTAACGACAGTTCCAATTCTGGGAAAAGACTATTACTTAAATCATTAGAGTTTAAGATCAAAAAATAAACACAGTTTGCTTTGTAATGGTTTATTATATTTTCAGAAATTTTCCCGTCAAACTTTCTTGCTACGATTTCTACAGCTAAAACTCTGGACTTTAGGGACTTCTGAGTTAATTCGCTAGTACAAGCAAAAGGGTGCAATCGATATTTATAAACCGAGTTAATTATATAAGATAGTCGAACTTCTTTATCTAAAATTTCGAGAAGAAACACTTGGTCTTCCATATATGACAAATCAGAATTGAACCTTGTCTTACCAATTAATTTTCTAGAAATGAGTTTGTTCCATAACGCCGCATGCTCTCTCCCTTTCAATATATTTTCTATATAAGTATAAGGTTCATCAGCAACCTGAACAGAAACTATTAACTCTTCTTTTTCATCTATTATAGAATAGTTCCCAATAGCTAGATTACTATTTTTTTCAACTATCGAATTATAAAGAGCACGTACCGCTTCTGGATATAACTTATCATCAGAATCCACAAAATATATGAAATCCCCACTGGATTCTTCTATACCTTTATTTCTAGCCGTTGAAACTCCTGAATTTTTTTGTCTTATATATCTAGCTCTCGTGTCATTCTTAATGAAATTTTTACATATAAGTTCGCTATCGTCGGTAGAACCATCGTCAATTAGGATTATCTCTATATTTTGGTATGTTTGGGCCGTAATGCTTTTCAATAGTTCATCCAGATATTTCTGAGAGTTGTAAATTGGAACAATAATTGAAATTAGCATTTGACTATTTTTATTTTCCATTGATTACATCCATTAAAATACGTGCCGCATTCTCCTTTAATTTTGTATGTTTATCATTTACTGATTGCCAATCTATCTCGCGATAAAGTACTTCTTCGTCATACTCTTCACCTTTCAACACTAAACGGTCTTCTAAATTGAAGAGCTTTAATAAAGACGTGAAACGGGTTAAGCCACGTTCCACATTACCGACAGCTATAAATGGTTTATTGAAGATAATAGCGAACACGCAACCATGAAAAGAATCAGCGATGACATATTCACATGAAACAAATGCACTAATCCATTGCTCTACAGGAGGGAATACGTAATTTGCTTTTTCCTTAGAGTAATTAATATCAAATTTTGAGGGCATTACTTTAAAAGGCTCTAAGCCTAGTCTGTTAGATACTTTATTAATAAAGCTTTCAGTAAATTCGTCTTCATCCAAAACATAAGTAAATACAGATTTTCCATTTTTTTCACTAGATTCAGACAACAGTGCTAAATAATCACTCTTAGAAAGGAGAAGTGTAGGATCGACAAACTGCTCTGCTTTAAGCCCGAAGTTGTCCTTAACCAGATTAACGCCTGAATCTTCACGGACAGAAACTAGGTCAAATTTATGCAATAAAAGTTTACACAGATTTGTTTCTTCGTCTGTATAAAGCCATCTGTCTGTTCCGAAAGAAGCGGCATAAGATACCTTAAGCTTTTCATGATCTAAGAAATCTAAATAATAAGCATATATGTTAGGTGTGTAATTAGGTCGCCAAACCTGGTCACTTCCAACAATCACACCATCAACTAATGAATTAACTTTAGATAATTCTTCATTGGTAGATATATATCTAGTACTTGGCCCTAAATACTCGTCAATAAATTTCAGAGTATTTTTTGAAATCTCGTTTTTTTCTTTGTATGTAGGGTATACATCAATACCTTCAACTCTTAACACCTTTACCTTTATTATGTCCTTTATTTTTTGTTTATAGTGATTAAATAAAGTTGTTTTAGGATGGTGATAATTTATAAGTAGTGACTCTACTTCATTTTTAGATAAAAACTCTTTTAGAGCAAAACACTGAAGGATTCCTCCATAATTATTCCATAGTGGTAATGTTAGAATTCCAATTTTCATTAGTACTTTGCTCCTTAGACAATAGTGATAATAACAAACCTTGCGATACTTCAGATAATGATTGAATTGTTGAGTAACGGTTTATATAAATAGTATCACCGCTACTATTAAGGACCATTCCATTTTTATCAATACATGCCTTCATTGAATTTGATACATTTGAAAAATCAAAAGCATCATATCCACATATTTTCATCGAATAATAGATCATTAGCGTCGCAGAGGAATCAATACTTTCATTGTTAGTATGACCAATAAATTGCGGCCAGTAGCATCCATTTTCACTTATAGATTGAAGTTTTTTGACTATATCTTCATACAAAGATGTGTATTTAATAATTCGAATTTCATCAACTTCATACTTAATAGCATAAGAGAGTCCGATCAAAAACCAAGCTATACCTCTAGCCCAATTAATTGAACCTAGCCTGACATTTGTTGACAGATCTATCGCGTGAAAAGGAAATTTGTTTTTTATTTCCAACCCATTTTCGATATAAAAGTCAATTTGCTTCCTAGCCATCGTAAGAGCATAGATATCAGATTTATTATTATAATATTTGTAAAGAAATGGAACACTCATACCTATAGAGTCAGTGAAATAAACTGTCAAGCCTTTTCGATATAATAATAAGCCATCCGAATCAAAATTATGTAATCTCTCATAAAGAGTATCAGCGCATTTGATAAATCGTTCTTCACCTGTAGCTTCATACATTCGGATAAATACCATTCCAAATAAAACCTGATCCAATTTATCAAAATTGAATAGTATGTTCCCGCTGTTATCAACGAGCTTTTCCATGGCATGATTTAGCTTCGTTAATGTACTTTCTTTTTTATCGCTTTCATAAGAATCTAACAAACCTATCATTAACCAGGCTCTAGGAAAATTGTAATAGCGATATTTATCATAAGATTTATCACGTTTAAGAAACCTCTTAACTTTTGATAAAAAACTATAAAAATCATGCTCTTCATTAAAAGACATTTTAATTTTCTTTGACTCAAGCATAATTAAAGAACTTCTGAAAACTTGCGTATAGACTTCGAGCAAATTGTCATAAAGTATGGGTTTTTCTAACCGTTTTATTTTTTTATTTAAAATAGGCCAAATATCAAAATATACAATAAATGCAATTAAAAAGCAGATTAAAATTTCCATAACAAAAATGATTTCAGATAGATAAATGAGATAACAATAACTTTATATTTGTATTTCTATATTTAAGTACAAAGTAGAAATAAATCACAGTCAATATAAAGCATAAAACAAACAGATATGAGGCTAAAATACCAATTGCAGTTGTTGGATTTATTATTAAGAATACATTATAAGTGAATAAAGAGAGAAAAATAGTAAATAAAAAACTCAGCGCAATTATTTTATAAACATCAATAATGTTTACATTGTGCTTTTTCAAAAAAACAGGGACTATAATTAGGTTTTGGATAATTAGCAATACAATGAAAGGAATTATTGTAGCGTAAATACCTAAACTGTAATTCTTTATAAGAATAAAGGAGACAATAACATTTAATATACCATTTATAAACGTTACTTTACCTAGCAAACTTATATCATTTTTGGCCATAAGAAACGTCCAAGAAGGGATCAACCCAAGAACTAATGGTAAATAACTAGTACATAAAACACTCAATACAATCGTCTCTTCCTTCACATCCCCCAACCACGCTTTAAGAACCCAACTTGAACCGCCGATATATAGACTACTGATTACAACAGTTATAAAAGAAAGCGATTTGATAGCAAGCATAAAATATTTAATAGCTTGTTCATCTTCACCTGATGCGATAAATTTCATAATTTTTGTTTGAAATACAGAAGATATTAAAGTCGCTATCACTCTTATTTGAGAACTTATTGTTAAACTTATTGCCAATATTCCAGCTTGAGCAGTTCCAATGAAGATACCAGCAATAATAAGTGCTGATTGATGGTAAAGTAGTGCTCCTATTTGATTAACCATTAACCACCAATTTAGGCTCAAATTATTTCTGATCGTGTTTAAGGAAAAGTATGAAAAAGTAATCTCAATTTCACTTACTAGTTTTTTCAAATTAAATGAATTAAAGGCTAGTACAACTATAGCAGATAACATTAAACCGATGGAATAACTATTCAGGCTAGCACTCCAATAAGACAGCAGAAAAATAACAACAATATTCAATATCAATTTTTGAGCTAAATCTGCATAACTTTGAAGATCATATCGTTCTCTTATTACATAACAAGAACCTAACACGCCTGCAATAGCGTTTATGAAAAACACTAAGAAAACAACTCTGAGTAGATCAGTAGCATAAATCAAATTATTCGATGAAATTTTTAAGTTAGCTACAAATTCATCGGAAAGATGATATAGAATAGGATAAAAAACAACTCCAATCCCAACAATTAAAAATAGAATACTGTTAAACTCTTTATTCGCTCCATTAATATCTTTATTTTGAAGTAAAAAAATCATATTTCTACTAACACTAGAAGAAAATGAATTTGTTATAACTGTAAGGTAGGCGACAAAAGAAGTTACTATGCCTACAACGCCAAACATCTCAATTCCTAACGATTTGATAATAATTGGAACAGTAATCAAGACTAGTAAAGAAGTCGCCACATAACATACAACTTTAATTAAAGAATTTTTAACTATCATAGACAATCAATAATTATTTTTTAATAATTACCTTAATGATTAAAAGTTGAATGAACACAAGCACTGTTAGTTTACTTGCTACAGTTTGAAAGAATATCTTCCAGTGGTAGGGCATTGCATTTTTCTTAAGTCTAGCGTTAGATAATTGTATATCTTTATCATGTACTAAACCCTTTATTGCACAATACTTAGATATAATACCTTTTGTGGATAGCATCTCATTAAGCCCTAATCCTACTATTGACAGTGCCCTTCTATTTTCCAATGCAGTATAGTAGTCTGACGTTTTTGTAGGTTCTCCTACTATACGACTTTTCATAGCAGAAAAAAGTTTATCCCATTTCTGTTTTAATTCTGGCTTATAAGTAGATGTAATTGAACAATAATTAGCTTTATTGTGAAAATATAGAGATTCCTTAATGAAATATGCAGAGTTAGCTAAACAAAAAAAATCAATATTAAAAACAGTATCTTCAGATGTCCCAAGTACCCTAATATCTTCAAATTTTATTTTATGGGACTTTATTAATTCTGCCTTATATAACTTACAATGAACTGTCGATAAAAAGTCAAGTTTTTGTGGAAACTTCAGTTCATTTTCTATAGGGCCGAATAATCTTCTATGTATAGATTTTCGGACACTATCTTTAGTTTGAAAAACTTTATCTCTATCAAAAATATTTTGAACTGATGTGCTATTATCGTATACCTTCGTGTAAGGCCATATTAATGCATCAAAATCGCCTGAAATTACATATTCAATGATTTTTGATAAAGCACTTGTGGCTAACCAGTCATCAGAATCAATGAACATAATATAGCTACCAGTAGCTAGTTTAAGCCCTGTATTTCTAGCTATTGATGCTCCCATATTATTTTGTTTAACTAACTTCACCCGATCGTCTCTAGAAGAGACATCTTCGACAATTTTGTACGTATTATCCGTAGAGCCATCATCAATACAAATCAATTCAAAATTTCGATACGACTGTGTCAAAACACTTTCTATACATCTATGTATATAGAGTTCACTGTTATACATTGGAATGATTATACTTAAAAAACAGGGCTTATTCATATGGTCTATACGCTCTAAAACAATGAGTTAAATAGTCTATTTGAAGGCGAGCAACCTAATTAGTTGCAATAAATTCCACATACCAAGGCATTGCTTCTTCTATCCCTTGCTCAATTCGATAATCTGCTATATATCCAAGTAAATTAATTGCCTTTGCAATATCTGCTTGTGAGTGACGAACATCACCCACTCTAAAGCTTCTATATATAGGCTTATTAAAATTTGATATATTATTTACTTCTAGAGCGTTTTGTATATTTCTATACAAGGAATTAAGAGTGGTCCTATCTCCAACTGCTACATTGTAGACTCCGTCTTTTGCTTCATCTTCTGCCGTTGCTGCTAACAAGTTCATTTGCACTACATTGTCGATATAACAAAAGTCTCGGCTTGTCTCGCCATCTCCATTAATGTAAACATCTTCACCATTGATCATCGCTGCGGTCCATTTTGGAATTACAGCTGCGTAAGCGCCGTTTGGATCTTGCCTGCGACCAAATACATTGAAGTAACGAAGGCCAATAGTCTTAAAACCGTAATTACGTGCGTACACGCCTGCATACAACTCGTTTACATATTTGGTGACTGCATACGGAGAAAGTGGATTACCAATATTTTCTTCGACTTTTGGTAGTGCTGGGTGGTCACCGTATGTCGAGCTACTCGCTGCATAGGTAAAACTGCTTACCGCCTCTTCTTTTGCGGCATCAAGTATATTTAAAAAGCCGGTGATATTCGCGGCATTTGTTGTTAGTGGGTCAGCGATAGAGCGAGGCACAGAACCTAGTGCAGCTTGGTGTAGTACGTAGTCAACGCCTTTGACTGCTTTTTGGCACGTTTTTGGTTCGCGAATATCACCTTCAATAAAGGAAAAACGTTCCCACTGAGTTTCAGTTACTAAGCTTTTGACTTCATCTAAGTTGTATTGATGCCCAGTAGCGAAGTTATCAAGGCCAACAACAGTTTGATTAAGCTTAAGTAGTTTTTCGAGCAGATTTGAGCCAATAAAGCCTGCAACCCCCGTTACCAACCAAGTTTTTGGTGATTCAAGTAACTCTTCTTGGATTTGTTCGTATTTGGTCATTGTGTTTTCCGTAGTAGGGAATGAGTGACATTCGGTGGGGCTGGCTGAACTGTGTTGGTAGATTCTTAATCACGCTCGTTCCTCGCTGTTCAGAATGACGCTCTTTAAGCTCGAAGCGTTAAAACACTCGTTTCCCGCCCATGACAAAGTTAAGGAGTCCAACTATTTGTCTCCTTAGCTTTTATCATTACCTAAGATTAAAGACGCATATCTACGCATTCTTTATCTAGGACGTATTTTAGGTCGTACAGTACGTGCTCTGGTTTACCCAAAGCACGAATTTTATCGACACCCATTTGTTTAAATTCGTTGTGAGAGACTGCCATGATGATCGCGTCATAATGGTCTTGCTTTTCTTCTTCACAAAGCGTTAAGCCGTATTCATGCTGCGCTTCGGCATTTGAACACCAAGGGTCCATAATGTCGACGTTAATGTTGTACTCTTTTAACTCAGAGATAATATCAACCACTTTGGTATTTCGAAGGTCTGGGCAGTTTTCTTTAAACGTAAGACCCATCACAAGCACATTTGCACCTTCTACGTGAATACGTTTTTTCAGCATCTTTTTCACAAGCTGAGATACAACGTATTGGCCCATGCCATCGTTGAGGCGACGACCAGCCAAAATCATTTCAGGATGGTAGCCTACCGCTTGCGCTTTGTGCGTTAGGTAGTAAGGGTCAACACCAATACAGTGACCACCCACCAGGCCTGGACGGAATGGTAAAAAGTTCCATTTCGTACCTGCCGCTTCTAATACTTCTAAAGTATCGATACCAAGCTTGTTAAAGATGATTGATAATTCGTTGATCAATGCAATGTTTACATCACGCTGGGTGTTTTCGATGACTTTTGCAGCCTCGGCCACTTTGATTGTCGATGCTTTGTGTGTACCAGCAGTGATGATTGATTTGTATAGTTGGTCTACAAATTCTGCTACTTCAGGCGTCGATCCACTGGTTACTTTGAGAATGTTAGTTACACGGTGCTCTTTATCACCAGGGTTGATTCGCTCTGGTGAGTAACCAGCGAAAAAGTCCTGGTTAAATTTAAGACCGGAAACACGCTCAACAACCGGAATACAGTCCTCTTCTGTTGCACCAGGGTATACTGTTGACTCATAAATGATGACATCACCTTGGCTAATAACACTGCCTAACGCTTCAGACGCTTTGATTAATGGAGTCAAATCTGGCTGTTTATGCTCATCAATTGGGGTAGGAACGGTAACAATGTAAACATTGCACTGTTTTAATTCTTGAAGAGAGGAAGTGTAAGAAAGGTATTTTGCTTCTGCTAATTCATTGTCACTGCATTCTAATGTGCTATCACGCCCCGTTGATAGCTCATCGATACGTGACTGGTTAATATCAAAACCGATGGTTGGTGACTTTTTGCCAAACTCTACCGCAAGCGGTAAACCAACGTAACCTAAGCCGATAATACCAACGTTAGCATTTGAAACATCAAACTGCATTATACTAATTTCCTTGATTTAATTTGAAATTTCTTTTATTAGCCTCAGAGATTTCAGGTCTGAGGCCTTTTATATTCTTTTTAACTATTCTCACAGAGCCTGTACTCATTGAATTACTTGTTTTCATTAACAGTTGTAATGTGCAATTTCTAATAGATACATCGGGCTCTATACACCTTTATTGATATATGATTCTTTTAGGTGTTATTACTAGAGTATTCATAGTTGTAATACCCATAGCCGTAAGAGCTTGAGGCTTTTTTCTCAATCGCGTTAAAGATGACACCTTTCACCTCAATACCAGACTGCTGGAATCGGTTGCGCGCGACGTCTATTTCTTTCGCTGAGTTTTGACCAAAACGGGCCACCATGAGTGTCGTGCCAGCAAAAGCACCGACAATACTTGGGTCTGTTACGGCTAGCACAGGTGGCGTATCGAAAATCACCAAGTCATAGTTTTGGGAAGACCATTCCACTAACTCTTTCAATCGTGGATGCATTAACAGTTCTGAAGGGTTTGGCGGTATTTGACCACGGGTGATAACGTCTAAGTTCTCAATTTGGGAGTGTTTTACTGCCTGATTGGTATCGATTCTGCCACTTAGAAAATCTGATAGCCCGTTATCAGCACTTACATTTAACGAATGTTGTAAGTGGCCCTTTCGCATATCCGCATCAATAAGTAAGACTTTTTGTCCGGTTTTTGCTGTTACTGCCGCGAAGTTGGTAGAAATAAAAGATTTACCAATGCCAGGCGCTGGGCCAGAGATCATCAATACGTTGTTTTTCGCTTCCATCATTGCAAAATGGAGGCTGGTGCGTAACCCACGTAGTGCTTCAATCGAAAGATCAGCAGGGTTAAGAGCTGCCAGTAATGATTGCTCCTTACTTTGCTTTTTACGCTTAGCGCTCTTGGCGATTTCAAGTTGCAGCACCGATTTTGGCACACTGGCGTATACAGCTAAACCAATTGCTTCAATCTGATCTGGAGATTCCACACCTTTGTGAAATGCAGCCTTCAAAATTACAAATGAAACACTCAGAATACCCCCAATCAATATCGCTATCACAACAATTAACGGCTTTTTCGGTTTCACAGGTGCAGCATAAGCTTGCGCGGTGTCTAGGATGCGAATATTACCTACTGTACCGGCTTTGATAATGCTTAGCTCCTGAACTTTATTAAGCAGTTGAATGTAAATTTGTTGGTTTACTTCAACATCACGTGTCATACGTAGTACTTCACGTTGAGTTTTTGGTAGCTTTTGAATTTGCTGGTTTAAACGTTCTTTTTCGTTTAATAAGGTTGCACGTTTATCGAGTAAAGATTTGTAGGCCGGATGATCTTTAGTGAAGCGCTGGCTGATTTCGCTCTCTTTGAATGTCAGTTCGTTTAACTGAGCTTCAAGCTCGACCATCACTGTCAATGTTGACTGCGCTTCTAAACCTAAGTCAATCGATTCATTGGCCTGACGATATTGATTAAGCGCGTCTTCGGCTGTCGTTAAGCTGTTCTTGATGTCAGGTAAACGATCTTTTAGAAATACCAGACTCTTTTCTGCTTCAGCTGATTGGCGCTCTACATTTTGTAGAAAGTAAGTTTGGCTAATGTTATTCAAGATGTCGGTGATTTGGGTGCGGTTTTCACCCATAAAGCTTAGTTGCAAGATTCCTGTCTGCTTACCGCGTTCGCTAATTGACAGGTTTCGTTTAAGCCACTCGATAGCATCTAAACGGCTACGCTTCGCGATGTTAAATTCTTGACCATTTTTCGCGTGGACAGAAGTGATAAACAGCTCATAGCCGTTGTTTTTCGCTAACTTACCGGCTTCTCCCTCTAAGACTATCTGATCATCTTCACGAACTAACTGATACATTTGCTTTTCGGCGTCGACCACTAATAAGCGATGCTTTACGCCCATTGCAAAGCCAGGAATAACATAACGGCTGACCCCAATCTGATTAACCTCGCCCGACATGCGCGCTAGGCCTTTACCTATTACAGGGAAGTAATCCGGCGTAACGACTGTGGTTAAGTTAAATTTATCAACCGTATCGCCTAAGATCATACGCGATTTGATGATCTCTATTTCTGTAGTGGCAGAAGACTCTTGGGTGAAAAGTTCGCCCATGTCCCCGACCAAAGAGCCAATGCCTCCCGAGTTTTTAGACTCAATTTGCAGCAGCGCGTCTGCTTTATAAACGGGCGTAGATAGCAGTGCGACCGCGACGCCGCCGACTGCAAATAAAAAGGTGGTGACTAAGATGGTCCATTTCGCGTCTAACAAGATGCCAAACAGCTTACCTAAGTCGATCTCATCGGAAACGGCTTCGGCTGAAGATCTTTGTTGTGGTGTTGTCATAATCGATGCTAATTCTTATTTTGAAACAATCGCCCCTGGTGGGGTAATTTAATAGGTAACCTTGTGGGTTAAATTCGGTGAGATAAGCTTTATTTCAACTTTTCCGCCCAAGATTGGGCAGATTCTTCAATAAGCTTGTAAGCGTGATCAAACGCCTCCCTACTCTGACGATAAGGGTCCGGAATATCACTTTGTCCAATCCATTGACCAAATAACATGGTTTTTCCTCGAGCTTCTGGCGCAATTTCTGTTAACGCTTCTTTATGCGCTTTCTCCATGACTAGGATGAGGTCATATTGAGCACATAGTTCAGAAGTGAGTTGCTTGGCTTGATGTTCTGCTAAGTCCAAACCATGCTCAGCAGCCACTTGCTGGGCCATAGAGTCCGCTGGTTTCCCGACTAAGCCACTCTTTTTGGCCGAAATGCCTGAAGAGTCGACCGATTTATTGGGTAATAGTTTTTTGAGAATCGCCTCGCCTGTTGGAGAACGGCAAATATTCCCAACACACACGACTAAGATTTTGTTAAACATGGCTCACGCCTATAGTAATAAAGGTCTAGAATAATCCGGAACGCAGTCCAATGAAACTTGGAACTACTTTCGCTCTATGGCCAATTTCTAACTCGCAACACACCTTCCGTCAGCTCATTAAAGCCAGAGATTGTTGGGATTAGTTGAGAGACAACGCGGTTCC
>JBLWXP010000021.1:0-11163 GCA_048267405.1 Balneola sp.
TCCTATATTCAGGGGAATATTTTTATTTATATTTAGCTATCGATTTAAAGATAACCTTGCTACTAAATTAGGTACTCAGACTAGTTAAATAATCTATTTTTTTGTTGCGTAACCATTCTCTATATTTCGTCCATAAACGAACCACGTAATGATTGAGCAAACGACATAGAAAAATAGGAATAGTATTAAAGCACTTGAGGCTGAGCCTGTAAGAGAGAGCGATAGACCAAATGCCTGTGGAATAAAGAAACCACCAAACGCGCCAATGGCAGATATAAATCCTAATGCTGCTGCTGTATCCGTTCCTGACTTACGCGTGATAGTCTCCTCATCCAATCCTGCCATTCTCGCTTGTTGCGAAACAATACGGCGGAATAAAACTGCTATCATTTGAAATGTTGATCCACTACCAATACCCGAGCAGGCAAATAATCCCATAAAAATGATAAGGAAGAGAACAAAACTACCTGATGTACTTTCCGATGGAATAGTAAAGAAGATCAGAACGGTTAATAACGCCATAAGTACGAAGTTTAAAAACGTTACTTTTATACCACCAAATTTATCTGACCATGCTCCACCAACAGGTCGCATAAGAGCACCAATGAGTGGACCTATAAACGCAAATTTCAAAACTTCAACTTCTGGAAATTGCGTTTGAGACAACATTGCAAAACCAGCAGAGAAACCGATAAAAGAACCAAACGCGGAAAGATATAATAAACTCATTAACCATAAGTGTCCTTGTTTAAGTACTTTGACCTGCTCTTTGAACGAGGCTTTTGCATTTTCTATATCGTTCATTCCAAACCAGGAAATAAGGCTAAAGAGTAAAATTAACGGCACCCAAATCCATGCGGCGTTTTGTAGATGTGGCCCTTCAGATTTCGAAGCAAACCATTGAACGGAAATAGCAATAGGAACCACCAACTGCATTACGCTGACACCGAGATTGCCAAGTCCACCATTTAAGCCAAGCGCACTCCCCTGCATTTCCTTTGGATAAAAGAAACTGATATTTGCCATACTTGAGGCAAAATTTGCACCACCTAGTCCACATAGCAGCGCAATCATGACGAATGTGGAGTATGGAGTGTGAGGATTACTGATGGCGATTCCTAGCCAAACCATTGGTACAACAAGCATCAATGTACTGAATGCAGTCCAACGTCTACCGCCAAATATTGAAATTGTGAAAGAATAAGGAATACGACCAATCGCACCTGATACTGAGGGCAATGCGGTTAACAAAAAAAGTTGCTCGGTACTAAATGAAAAGCCGACTTTAGGTAAATTTACTGCAACTGCACTAAAGATCATCCAAACACAAAAAGACAATAGTAGGCAGGGAATCGAAATCCATAAGTTTCGTTTTGCAATGTATTGCCCTTGAGATAACCAAAACTGTCTATCCTCAGGAAACCATTGTTTAATCGAATGCGCACTTACTCGACCAGACGACTCCATGTCCTTTGTATCTATATTTATTGACATGATTCACACCATTGTTATTGGAAAAACCAGTACATTTAGTGATAATCACGTAGTAAATTTGTTGATTTAGATCAAAGACATATTCCTAACAAAACCTTCCCGTTAAGTGATACTGCTCATTATAGTTACAGCCTAATTTCATAAGTGATTGATATGATTAAAAAAAATAAAAATTCCATAAACAGGCGGTTTAGGAAACTATTAGGTAGTAACCCAATGGTAGTATGTCTTGTATCATAAAAAAGCGGTATGTTATTGGATACGGAAAACTAGCTCATTAGATGAGATAATGAATTTTTTCAATATATCCATAACAAAAAAAATTTCATTCTTTATATTAATACTTTGTAGCATATCTTTATCTGGTATGTTTATTTCACTCATAACGGTAGACAATATTCAAGGTCGAACGCACATTGTTAATCAAATTGGCTCGATAAGAATGCTCATCTATAAATCTATTTTGTCTACAGATAAAAGTATTACGTCAGAAAATATAATTAGAATTAATAAAATGCTGAATAATCCAAACATAATAGAGTACATGATCAAAAGTGGTTTAAGCGATCAGCATGGAAATTTATTAGCTTTCTTTCAGGGAAATATAGAAAATCAAAACTATGAATCAATAAGATCAAACTCTGACGAGTTTGTGAAAATAATAGATAATCTGATCTATAAAGTAGAACGTAATACCGAGAACAATATTAAATCTCTAGAAAACATCCAAAAAGCATTTTCTATTATGATAATAATATTTGGAATATATTCTATTGGAAACTTATACTCAAGGCTATTTAAGCCATGGATGTCAATACTTGATATATCAAGATCGATTAAATCTGGAGACTTTAGTAAGAAGTTTATCGTACAGAAACATAAAGATGAAATGAATGAATTGGGCGATTCTATTAATTTAATGTCAGAAAGTATAAAAGAAACATATATAAATTTAGAGAATGTTGTATATCATAAGACAGAGGATTTGAATAGAAAAAATAAATACTTAGACTTTCTATATCGAGCATGTAAAAAGTTTAATAATGAACAGTATAGTTGCGATATGTTGGCACCATTAATTCAAGAGTTAATTGAATTAACTGGTATACATAAAGTTAAAATATTAATTAATGATTATCAAGAAAGTGATAATACTCAAATATTTGATTTTGGTTCAATAAGCAGACCTGATTTTTGCAAAAACCTCAGCTGCAACCTCTGCTTTGATAATGAAAAGACGTTCATAGAAAACCTATCAGAGATCACTATAAAACTAAAGGACTCTAATCATGACTATGGAAAAATCGTCATATCAAACAATATAAAATCCTGTATAAATGTAGAAAATGAGCAATTAATAATTGCATTTTCAGAACTATTAACACAATCTCTTTCCGTTTTCTATAAGGTTCAGCAGGATCAGCAGTTATTAATATTAAAAGAAAGAAATACAATTGCACGAGAACTGCATGATTCAATCGCTCAGTCCCTGTCTTGTCTCAAGATTAAATTGAGTATTTTACAAATGGATTTATCTAACTTAGACGAAGAACAGATATCTATTATTGGTGAAATGCGAGAAGAAGTAAATGTTGCTTATTGTCAACTTAGAGAGCTTTTGACAACCTTTCGGTTGAGGTTAGATGGGCTAGGATTTTTACCTGCGCTGGAAAACACGGTTAAGGAATATAACAAAAAAATTGGTACCAAAATAAATTTTAGTTATGAAATCCCAGCTAATAAAATATCCATTCATCATTCAATACATTTAATACAAATAATTCGTGAGCTATTAAATAATATTTATAAACATGCACAAGCTTCCGATGTAACGCTAGATTTATCAATGAAAGATAATGATATCTCCTTAGTTATTCTCGACGATGGTTGTGGATTCTCTACTTCACAAGAAAACTCTCGTTATGGTCTAAAAATTATTGGTGACAGAGCACAGTCTCTATCAGGAAAATGGGATATCATCTCCTCTCCTGGCAAAGGGACTGAATTCTACCTAACTTTTCCTATATATTCACGAGTATAATATGATTAAAGAACATACATTTACCAATGCTGAAGCATCCACAATACTTTTAATCGACGATCACCCAATGTTGAGAAATGGTATTAAGCAATTACTCAATACCAGAAAACATCTAACCGTCGTTGCAGAAGCAAGTAATGGGCTTCAAGGGGTGGATTATGCTATTGACTACGAACCAGACTTAATCCTATTAGATATCAATATGCCAGAGTTAGATGGATTGAAAACGTTAAAATTACTACGAGATAAACACATCTCAAGCAAAATTATTATTTTTACCGTTTCAAATTACGATGAAGACGTGTCTAAGGCGATTAAATTAGGTGCAGACGGATATCTTTTAAAAGATATGGAACCAGAAGAATTACTAGCCTCTATTGAAAATGCATGTTTAGGAAAAACAGTCATTAGCCCTGAATTAACATCAATTTTAGTAGGAAATCTAAGAGAAAAGAAACAGGAAAAACTAACCAATGTATCTATAGATGTTCTTAGCACTCGGGAACAGGAGATTCTGAAAAACATTGCTATTGGTTTATCAAACAAAATGATTGCTAATAAACTTTTCATCTCCGAAAGCACAGTAAAAGTTCATGTAAAAAGCATCTTGAAAAAACTACAATTACGCTCTCGAGTTGAAGCAGCAGTTTGGGTACATCAAGAAAAAATTAGGTTCGAATAATTAGATATTTCTGCCTAAACACATCGATTAAGCAGAAATTCATTCTTCACTGTACATTAATTTTTAAATAAAATATTGTTCTCTAAAGCAATGTGCGTGAGGATGTCACTTTCAAATTGCTCTAATAATAAATATAAATTTTGCCATGACTGACATGCATCTTCATGTACTTCCAAGTAGTTCACCAAAGTCATTAATTCACTCAATGCCTGGATATGGTCATCATGGTCTTGCTCCATGACGAAAATAGGCCCATCAGGATAGATCCCTTGACTGATCATTGGAAACAAGATTTGTTCTTCTTTCTCCATATGACTGCATAAATCGTTCTCAATCCCTTCTAAGCATTCACTCAAACCAAGAGGGCATTTAGGGTGATCATAGTGTACAGTTTCAACACGTTTCGCTAACTCTATCGCCCGATTCAACTGATCTCTGTGTTTTATGTGAAAGTTAGCAATGATATATTTTATCAACTCTTGATGAGGTACATCACAAAATTTCAGCAACTCTTTGTTATCCCGACTCAATTCGTTTAATTCATCAATCATATTAGAATATTTGGAAATATCATCGATAACTAAAACTTCATTTAATGTTTTCCTTAGGTTTATATATACGTTAATGTTGTACGATTTTAATACATTTATTGAACCTGGAACATTTTTTATAATGTCACATAGGGAAGTATTATTTATGTTCATATCAATTATCCTCTTTCATCACCACTGTTATTCTACTCTAGAACTATCTAACCTATTAGTCTTAATATATGATTCAATTAAATTTAACCCTAAATGATTACAGCAATAATGAAAAATAACATTTCATATTTATCCATCTCATACGATAATTTTATTTTAAAATCAATATTATTTGATATGAATATTAATTAACTCATGTTCTTTTTAGTTATACTTATTAAAATGTAAACGCTTTATTAACATTTAATAATCGAATAGAATTCCGTTTTTAAATTTTACTTTGATTCCTATGTCGCATTTTTACCGCTTACTCAACCTTTCATACATTGCAATACCTGTGCTCCTTACATCAGCTATCATTGCGGTACTTGCAAACTACGGGCATACCACTTCCGCAGCCCCTTTGTTGATTGCATCAATAGGGGCTTCCGTCACGATAATTTTTGTGATCCCTAGCAGTCCAATGGGAAAAACATGGCCCTTGATCGGTGGACATGTTACGGCGGCGTTGGTAGGGATTGGTTTATCGACGGCATTCGATGATGTCATAGTTTTGATAACACTAACAATAACCAGCACTATCATCATTATGATTGTACTAAAATGTGTTCATCCACCAGGCGTAGCAACTGCGCTTGTCCCTGTGTTGAGTAATACATCTCAACCAGATGTCTATTTCTTACTCGATCCCGTTTTATTGAACGTGCTTCCCCTAGCCTTATCTGGTATTGCGTATCGTAGATGGATCACTATGAGATCTTCGAACACAACTGAAAAACCATCAATGAACTCAAAATCTGCGCATGAAAAGTCATCACTTTACTTTGATGAATTACATGAAGTTTTGGAAACAAGAAATGAATGGTTAGACATTGATGAAAAAACGCTCGACGAAATTTTTAAACAAACCCACCTGCTCGCTTTAGAGCACAAAAGTCAAAAACTGACCTGCAAACATGTAATGACAGAAAACATTCTGGCACTCACAGAAAATGATTCAGTCTACGAAGGTCTCAACACACTTCAAAAAAATAAATTTAGTGCAATTCCTATTATAAACTCCGATAAAGAAATTGTAGGTATTTTTTCATTAGTCGATTTTTTACTTTATGTCGAAAAAAGAAAAATAAACTCATTCGTAGGTTTATACCTCTTGGCAAAGAAAAAGACGTCGAACACTATTGGCCAATATATGAAAAGAAATCCAATTTCTATGCATGAAGATCAACATGTAGCTCGTCTTATTCCATATTTGACCTCGGGGTTTCACCATATACCGATTATAAATGACCATAACCAGTTAACCGGAATGATCACACAGTCAGATCTAATCGAATTCTTGTACAACTTAAAAAAATAAATTAAACGATTAATAGATTTATTCCCTTTGAAATGGTTGGTTGATTTTAATAATTTACAACCAACCAATTTCATTCAAGCAGTTTTGAACATACTCAGTTTTTCAACAACATTTTCTGTTACCTTTGTTAAATTAATACCCTGTTTTATAAGGGCCTCACAGTCAATAGCGTTCGAACTAGACAATTGTTTCAACTCATCAACTTTGGAATTTGCTTCACAAACTAATTGACTGATCGTATGAATGTTAACTTCATGTTCGCTTTCATTATGTTCAATAAATGACAGTACAGACCCTATGCTTTCATTGGCGTTGCGAATTTCAGTTTGGCTTTTAATCGTATTTTCAGATAGAAGAGTTATCGTCGAAGTTTGCGACGACATTTGCGTCCCAGCCATTTTTACAGTCGTTGATATCTCAGAAACTATCGAGTTAATTTCATGCAAGCTCTCTTGCGTGGATTGCGCCAATCTTCTGACTTCATCTGCTACAACCGCAAAACCTCGACCTTGATTTCCAGCGCGGGCCGCTTCAATTGCGGCATTCAATGCTAGTAAAATTAGTTTGGTCCGCTAATTTTGCAACAACTGAAACGACATTTTCTATCGATAGTGTTTGCGCGGAAAGCTTATTGAAACTCTTCTGTAACTGGTGGTTACTTTCTAAGTATTGATCGAGACCTTGGACAAGGTTGTCCATCATCCCAACAGAATGCTCAAGCTTCGCGTGTGTACTCTTTACTTGAATCTGAGTTTCTTCGGCCTTCACTTTAAGAGCGATTGAAGTGTTATCAAGCTCTTCAAGCTGTTCATTTAGTGAACTAACACTAGCATCCTGCCTTAAAATTCGCTCCGAGATATTTGTCGATTTATATTTCAATTGCGTAGAAATCTCATCTGATGCAATCGCTTGTTGCTGAATTTCTTCAAGCGCCACCTTAACATTGAATCTGAATGTGTTGATTACATTCAACACATTGGTAATTTCACTGTTGTATTGGCTGTTAATGTTGCAAGGTGTTGATAAATCTTTCCTTTCAAAGTTTCTCATATACATGGTGACATTTTTTAGAGAATCAACACCCCAAATTTTTTCATCTATATCGTGTATAATTAAAAAAATAGCAACGATGCCTGAAGTATCTGAGAAATCATATTTTCGGTAAAAAATAATGCATTCATCACAAGAATAACAACACCTAACCAATGCACAAATCGCATACGAATAAATAGTGAATACATCAATTTTCCTTATTTTCAAGACTAATCATAGATATTTAATTAGCATTGAGGCAACTAATGTTGCCCCAAGATACATAGATAAAACTATTTAGATTGAGACTGATACATTGGCTGATTGTTTTTAGTTGAATTGGACCAAAAATTAATATTGAATTGGGCATCATCACTCAACTCAATACGATGCCAATATTGCGGTGGACTTGTCGCAAATTGACCTGCATTAATAACAACAACCATCTCAGGTTCCGTGGCATTCGCATCGGCAAAGCCATAGTAAGTCACTTGCCCCTCCATAACACACAATTGACCGAAAACATCTTCCGCCGTGTTATGGTGAGAAAGTAAAGCACTCGGCACGTTGTCTTTTGTGAAGAAAGGTGTTGAGCGTTGAATCGTCCACTCTTTTGGTATACGCAAATGTGACATAATGTCCTCTTTTGTTTAAATTCGATGTTACGATTGTCTAGATATCTGTGATAGCTCACGAAGCAGTGGGAATGCCTGCTCTATTTGTTCGTTTGTAACGACAAAACCGACGAGATGGTCGTTGTCATCTTTCGCTTTCGCCACAACACCAGAAACAGAAATATTCACTTCCCAATGATCAACCTCATTTACTGTTCCTGCTAGTTGGATTGGGTAACTAGGCGTTTTGACCTTGACCATCATGGGAGGTAACACTAACTGGGCGTCTTGCCCCAATAGTTGTTTGGCTAGTACGTTGGCGCCTAACACAATAGGTTGTAGGTATGGCATCATTCGATCTTGGATTTCTGCGCAATCTCCCAACGCAAAAACATTACGAGTTGAAGTCTGCAAACGACTATCGACGACAATTCCTTTGTTAACTCTAATAGCCGCTTCTTTAGCCAACTGTGTATTGGCACATAAGCCAGCCGCTGAAATCACGATATCGGTTTCAACTGTGCGCCCACAGCGTAATGTTGCCGTTAATCCACTTTCTGAACTGTCTACTGCGACTACGCTAGTTTCTAATCCCAGTTGGATACCTTGCTGCTTAAGCTGTCTTTCAATTGGCAAAGCAATGAACTCAGGGATTAAGTTTGCCAATAAGCGAGTATTTGGCTCAATAACGGTTACGTTTTTACCACAGGTTGCAAGATCCATTGCAATTTCAACACCAATTAGCCCGCCACCGATGATCAAAACCCGCTTTGCTCGGCTAATTTGTGTTTCAGCCGCCTGATATTCTTGTAGCGAGTTCAACGTCAATACGTCTCCTACTCCATCACCATTCATTGGTGGAACAAATGCTTTTGCTCCTGTAGCAAACACCAGTTTTCCATAGGGGTAAACTTGCCCATTTGCTGTCACCTGCTTCGTGTAAATATCTACCTTTTCAACCTTGGTGTTTGCAAACAAGTCGATGTTATGTTCTTTTGCAAACATGTCGCCAGATTTGACAACTAAATCCGAGGCTGTTTGTTTTCGACTAAAAACATGACTCAAATCTGGCTTGTTGTACTCGGCACCATCTTCAGCAGTAAAAACCTGAATTGGAATATGTGCGTCCATACGACGCACTGTTTTAATTAACTGGTAAGCAGCAAAGCCACTACCAATGATCACTATAGGTGTCTGCATACTGCCTCCTTACGCTTTATGTTCTACAAAGACATCTTTGCCTAAGTGACATTCTGGGCATAAGAAGTAATCGGGTATGTCAGACCATACTGTTCCAGGTTCAATGCCTTGGTTTGGCTCACCCTGTGAAGGATCATATACCCAGTTACATACAGTACATATCATGCACTGACAACCTTCAGGGTGTGGCTGTTCCTGTTGGACACCAAGCTGAACTTCTTCGACGTTTCGCGGATTCACTTGAGGAGCCTGAGATGCTGGTTCGAGAGCTGTCGAATGTACTTTTGTAGATCTTGATAGCGAGTTGTTAGCCCATAATTTAGCAATCGCCTGACCATGTTCACGACATTCGCGCATTGCTTTTCCATCTGGTCGCCATTTGGTTTTCAAACTTAACGCAGTTTCGAATCCTGCATCGGTTAACCGCGCATGTATACGATCAACTGCACCGCCATTCCAACCGTAACTACCAAAAGCGGCAGCTTTTTTCGCTTTAAAACGAAGCCCCGTGATTTCCTCTAGCATACCTGCCACTTTTGGCATCATGACGTTGTTCATGGTTGAAGACCCGACCAAAATACCTTTAGAGCGGAAGACGTTAGCTAGAATTTCATTCTTATCATGCTTAGAGACGTTGAAAACCTTAACGGCAACGCCAGAATCAACATCATGAATACCTTGTGCAATCGCATCCGCCATCATTCGAGTATTATTTGACATCGAATCGTAGAAAATCGTAATGCGATCCTCTTGATAGTTGTCCGCCCATTCTAAATATTGCTCAATAATTTGAGCAGGATTATCTCTCCACACAATACCATGTGATGTAGCAATCATATCGACAGGCAGATTAAAACTGAGTACCTCTTTAATCTTTGCAGTTACTAAGCTGCTAAACGGTGTCAAGATATTGGAGTAATAACGTAAACACTGATCCATCAACTCATTTTGATCGACTTCATCATTGAATAATCGTTCATCACAATAATGTTGACCGAATGCATCATTACTAAATAACACCGCGTCACCCGTTAGATAAGTCATCATACTGTCAGGCCAGTGAAGCATGGGCGCCTCAACAAAAACGAGCTGTTTTCCGTTACCAATATCAATGCTGTCACCCGTTTTTACCGTTTTGAAATTCCACTCAGGATGATGGTGATGTCCAACAATTGAATCTATCGCGGCTTCGGTACAATAAATGGGGGTGTTAGGAATTTTCTCCATTAATGCAGATAAGGCACCTGAGTGATCTTCTTCCGCATGGTTTACAACGATAAAATCAATGGACTTAAGATCAATTTCCATCTCAAGATTTTGAAGAAACTGATGGCTGAATCGATGATCAACAGTATCAATCAATACCGTTTTTTCTTCTCGAATGAGGTAACTGTTGTAGCTGGTACCTTTAGTCATTTTGTATTCTGTACCATGAAAATCTTGCACTTCCCAATCGCGTTGACCTACCCAGTGAATATTGTTTTTAACATGAATTGTCATTGTCACTACCTTAACGTGGATTTAAATTAATTTATCTCTGATACATTAGATATTGCACAAGGCATGCCAAAAACACATATTGTTATTTATCAATAGTTTACCGCAATCTCGCCACACAAATAATGTCTTAATGACACTGTTGACAGCTGTCATTAAGACATTAAAATTGTCATATTGACAATTGTGGATATTCAATATGACTACACTAATCGCCCAATGGCTTCACATTACACAAGATCTGAATTCAGCTCTTACTCAACAAGCTCGCTTTGACACCTTGCTCACCACAATACGAGAAGTCTTAAAGTGTGATTCGTCTGCTCTGCTTCTTTATGAAGATCAACACTTTAAACCGCTAGCCATCAATGGTTTAGCAAAAGAAGTATTGGGTCGCCGCTTCTCTATCAATGAACATCCAAGATTAGAAGCGATTGCCCGCGCGGGTGATATTGTGCGTTTTCCATCGGATAGTAACTTACCCGACCCCTACGACGGCTTGATCCCTAATCATGATGATAAATTACACATCCATTCAT
>JBLWXP010000022.1:0-11068 GCA_048267405.1 Balneola sp.
ACTTTTTTGTCCCCTTTAGGACGATAAATATCGGTAGCAAGTCGAACTCCGTCGCGCATAGGCATCATCACTTTTTGGTCGATGATGGCAACTTCTTCGAGCTTATCGAAGATATTTGATTGCGCTTGAACAGCGAGAGTTCCAACAAAACTAAGGACGAGTAGAAAAGCCGAAACTATGCGTATTGAATACTTTGTCATGAGTTAGTTTATTGATTTAAAGTTGGCTGTGTTAGTTAGTCAGATTGTAACTAGAATCTGTGGATTAACATAAAATGGGAGAGTTACAATTTGTAAATCGCCGTTATTAATACTTAGAATAAACAAAAAAGGCTAGTTATCGGTGTGTGATAACTAGCCTTTTGAACTATTTATGCCTTTTTATTTCATGAAAGGAATTATTTTTTCATGATTGGCAATTTGATTTGTGACGGATATTTTGAAGAGTGGTGAATGTTGTTATGCGCAACAACACCTTCTTTTTCGTCATAATTTTTTCCACCAGTGTTTAAGTTTCTAGCAAAACGTGGGAAGTTACTGCTGGAAACTTCAATACGGATTCTGTGTCCTTTTTCGAAGTAGTTACTCGTCGACATCGGTGTTAAGTCTACTTTATATACGTTGCCTTTTTTCATGAATACTTCTTTGTCGTATCCTTCACGGTAACGCACACGTTGGATGGTTTCGTCCAAGTTATAAGCTTTTCCGTCTGGGTAAACGTCAATCAACTTGATGGTAACATCGGTATCTTTTACATCCGAAGATAGATACAGCGTCGATTCGATAAAGCCAGAAACCTCAATACCTTCTTCCAAAGGATCGGAAGTGTACACTAAGATATCATGACGAGTTTCCATTCCTTGCTGATCGAATGAACCACCTTTTACAGCATTTCCTGTACAGCAAACATTTCCACCATAAGAAGGCACTGGATTCATTGGGTCATAAGTGAAGCTGTCTGGATTATCTTTTTTAGGCTTCTTAGTAACAAGTTTACCATCACCGTATAAACTGTTCGCTTCTCCGTTACTGCTTAGGTAGAATGGAGTCATTTCAACGCCAACTGGAGGCCATTGGTCTGCTTTTTGCCATTCGTTGCTTCCCATAGTGTAGTACTGAACGCGAGGAGTTTTCTCTTTGAAGCCAGTTTCTTCACCTTTTAACCACATATCAAACCAACCATAAATTTGCTCATCATAGTTTGAGCGAGCATCGCCTACACTTCGTTCTCCCACAATAGTGTTTTCGGTAGCACGAGTATATCCACAGTGAAGAGTAGGGGCGATAACTAAGTATTGGTTGTCGCGTACTTCTTTACTTGAAGCATTATTACGTACATGGTTAAACAATGCAATGTTTGGGCTAGATGAAACATCATACCAAGAAACGAACCAGAAACTAGGAACACCAAAGTCCATATCATCATGATATAAACCACCACTGTACCAATCTGCATCATTTGGGGTACGACGAACCATTCCGTCAAAAACTTCATGCTTTCCATTAATATTCTTAAGGATGTCTTGGATAGGAAGATGCGATAAAGCTTCTTTCATATCTATACGAGGATTTTCTGGTCCGAGATCATAGTAACGAGAAATACGAATCAGGTCTTCCTGCGTCGCACCTGCTGGGATTCTAGGCTTGAATTTGTCTTGTTCAACGCCGTACAACCAAGAGAAGAACAATAACTGCTCAGCACCACCACGGTACCAGTTACCTTGTTCAAAAAACTCACCAACTCTACCTACGCCAGCGCCGTATCCTTGAGGAACCATTGCAGCGTGAGCTGGGTGATCCATTCCTGCAACAGCCATTTGCCATTCCGCAGTTGAAGAACAACCAATAGTTCCAACTTTTCCGTTAGACCAAGATTGGTCTTCCATCCAACTAAATGCATCGTAACCATCGGTTAGAGGTGCACCAAGAATTTCCCATTCGCCTTCAGAAAAGTAGCGACCACGCTCGTTCTGAACTACATAAGCGTAGCCACGTTTAACGGCGTCATAAGCGCTTTGGGCAGTTCGTGTGCGTTGTTCGCCATTGCCCCACGAGTTAAAATTGTAAGGTGTCCGAGAAAAGATAATCGGAACTTTTTTGTCCCCTTTAGGACGATAAATATCGGTAGCAAGTCGAACTCCGTCGCGCATAGGCATCATCACTTTTTGATCAATGATGGCGATTTCTTCAAGTTTTTCAAAGATATCAGATTGTGCCTGAACAGCTAGAGTTCCAACAAAACTAAAGACTAATAGAAAAGCAGAAACGATACGTATAGAATACTTTGTCATGAGTTAGTTTATTGAATTAAAATTATGCTGTGTTAGTTAGTCCGATTGTAACTAGAATCCGTGGATTAACCCAAAGCGGGAGGGTTACAATTTGTAAATAGAACAAATTTTAACGTCTATTAAACAATAATCAGCAACTACAATTTGCACCAGATTGCATTGGAGGGCACTTATCTTCTGCATAGGAACAGAAAACGCAACAATCACCTTTTTTTGGTTTAGCTATAGAATTACAACTAGGGCACTCCCAAAAGAACTGGCAACTATTGGTTGGCATGATAGCCGAATGAGTTGAAGAACAGTTTGGGCAAGTAATGTTGGTTTGAGACTTCACTTTAAGCGTTATTTTTTTTGGAACGTTGGTTACCAATATATCCTAAATGTGTATGCTGGAAGCTATCGGAGTATTTAAGCCCATAACCGAAAAGACGATCGAAAGCTGCATGTCCAACAAAGACGACTCCTAATCCAAACAGCCATTCTAATTCAGCGTAATAGCCTAAAACGGCAACCATAATCCAAATTCCTTGATGGTGGAGTAGATTATAGCAAACAGCTCCAATCTTTGAATTTAAAGCATAAGCGACAAAGGAAATATCTGGTACGAAAAACAATGCTGCATAAAAATACCATGGCAAGTTCGAAATTTCATAAAACACTATTATGGACAGCAGAAAAAGAGCTGTTTGCTCAAGTTTGAGAATGAGTTTCATTATTAACTCCCGATAAAGTTAGGTTTTCTTTTCTCTAAAAATGCCTGTACTCCTTCGTTATAATCTTTTGAAGAGCCTGCTTTTGCTTGGAGCTCAGCTTCGAGTTCCATTTGTTCGTCAAGAGAGTTACTAAAACCAGCATTGAAGCCACGCTTTGTAAGCCCAAGGCCATACGTTGGCATTTTGGCTAAATGTTCACATAAAGTATTGGCTTCATTCAATAATTCTTCAGCGGGAACCGACTTAAAGATCATTCCCATGGTAACGGCTTCGGGTGCTTTAACAGGACGGCCAGTAAATGTGAGTTCTGTGGCTCTTGCTAAACCAATTAAACGAGGCAGAATGTAAGTTCCAGCGCTATCAGGAATTAACCCGATATTTGAAAATGATTGAATGAACTTGGCGTCTTCGCTAGCAATCACCATATCGCAGGCAAGCGCAATATTTGCGCCAGCGCCAGCGGCAGTTCCATTAACAGCACAGATTACTGGTTTCTCTAAATTACGAATAGCTTTAATAATTGGGTTGTAGGTATGATGAACCACTTCGCTTAACTCTCGAGAGGGGTCTTTACCTATTTCAACAACTTCTTCCAAGTCTTGGCCGGCACAAAAAGCACGTCCCATTCCTGTAAGTAAAACGCAACGAATTTCAGAGTTTGAAGCTGCCTCTATAAATGCATCTTGAACTTCTTCCGCCATTCCGTAATTAAAACTGTTTAGTTTATCAGGGCGATTAAGAATGATTTTAAGAACGCCAGACTCTAAAGAAGAAATAATAAATTGTTGACTCATTTTACAGGCTTTGTAGGATTCAGAAGTAAATAATTGGTTTCAATAAGGTCTGAATAAGAGCTAAATGAGGCTGGCTCAAATCCACGAGCATCAAAAGGGGTAGTGGCATTAAACTGATCAATAACCGAACTGAACTTTAAACCTTGTAGTAAATAACCTGTTCCTAAAAGGAAATTATTCTTCTTACTTGTGGGTTTTTTTAAGGAAGTTTTCGCAGAAAAAATTGTTGCTAAATCGTCGGTAGAATTAGGTATAAAGTGAAGGTCAGAAGTATCTATTGTTGTTTCTTTTTGTATCAAAGATTGGGAAAATCCAGCAGCTGAAAATACTAAAGAAAACAAGGCGATTGAAAGAATGTGAAATTTCATAAACTTGAATTTAATTCGATTCATAAAAATGTAAGTTTATTTGAGTGATTACAAAAAGTGATTTTTAACTTCGAACTCATACCGGCTCAGTCTAAATACATTTAAAATGTTCAAAAGGCTGGTGGCAGGAGTTGCAAAAATATTGCGATTTACAAGCGGTTGAGCCAAACTGGCTTTGTAGTTCGGTTTCAAAGGAATCGCAAAAAGGGCAGGGGATAATTTTTGTTGATGAGAGGCTATTTAAAAAATCATCATCGTTTACAGACTTCTCCGGAGGTGCAATGCCATAATCCTTTAATTTAGCTTTTGCCTCTTCCGTCATCCAGTCTGTAGTCCACGCTTCAGAATAATCTAATTGTACATCAAAGGATTCTACTCGTTTTTCTTCGAGTTTCTCGCGAACCATATTTTCGATGGCGCTCATAGCAGGGCAACCAGAATACGTGGGTGTAATTTTAACTAAAACCTTTCCCTCACTATCAATGTCTACACTTCGTGCAATTCCCATCTCAATAATATTAAGCACAGGAATTTCTGGATCTGTAACCTCTCGGATATATTCCCAAATCTGCTCTTTAGTATATGTTGCTTTAACAGGCATATAGTGTCAATCAGATACTAATGGTTCGATTAAATTATTGAACGAGATATTAAATTCTAATATCTCAATACAAACTACTTAATACTATGTACTACTTCTACTTCCAAACGGCATCGGGATGAGAACGTCTCAAAAATTGCATAGTTGAAAGCATGTGTCCAAGGTGTTCGGTATGCATTCCATTTCGGCTTCCTTTCATCATAAACTGCTCCCAATCTGGAACGGAAAGTGTTGCCTCTGCGAGCGTTTCTTCCACTAGAGTTTTCCATTTTGAGTGAAACGAAGCCAAGTTCACACCATTGCCATCGTTCTGAACGATTTCGTCAACATCATCCATAAAAAATAGTTCGCCAACGTACATCCAGATTTCGTCAAATGCATCTTGTATACGTTTATGGCTTTCTTCAGTTCCGTCCCCTAAACGTAAAACCCAGTCTCGCGAATGGCGGAGGTGATATTTAACTTCTTTGAAATGCTTTTCTACCATGCCCTTAAACTGTGGGTTAGAAGCATTTTGGAGTTCCTCATATAAGAAATAACCAAAAGCACTAAATAGGAAGAGGCGAGTAATTGTAAATGCAAAATCACCGTTTGGCAGTTCGCAAAGTTGTAAATTCGTGAAGTCGGCATCATCACGAAAATAAGCAAAATGGTCTTCGTCGTGGCCTTCTCCTTCAACAATCCCAGCCAGCTCGTATAAAGCGGAGGCATGACCAATGAGATCGAGCGCAATATTGGCAAGAGCTAAATCTTCTTCGAGTTCAGGACCATGTCCACACCATTCAGAAACACGCTGCCCAAGAATTAAACGGTCGTCAGCTAAACGGAGCAAGTAAGTTATTAAAGCTTCTTGATTGGATAATTTGTCTGTTGTTGTCATAAATATTTATTCAAAACATAAAAGTTAAGAGTAATCACTAATTACGAGGTTACTAATAACGAAACTTAAGATCTTTTTTTAACAGCTCGGGGAACGCTATAAAACTGTGGGTGGCGATAAGGCTTATCACTAGCGGGATCAAAAAATGGACCCATGTCTTCAGGTGTAGAAGCGGTTATTTGGTTAGACGGTACCACCCAAATGCTAACACCTTCATTTCGTCTAGAATAAACATCACGAGCATTTTGGAGTGCATTTTCAGCATCCACAGCATGTAAACTCCCAGCGTGTTCGTGTGGTTTTCCTGATTTTGGTTGAGTAAAAACCTCCCAAAGAGGCCATTCTGCATTATTGTTTGAATGATTGTCTGCCATTGTTCAATTTTGTTTTAAACTTGTCGAAACTCAGAATACAAGAGTCTGAATTTTGTAACTGATTTTACTACGATGCCCTGTCTTCTTTGAGCCTCTTTTTTCGAGCGAAAGCTAGAGCGGCTTCACGTACCCACTCACCGTTTTCGTAGGCGCTACGGCGTGCTTTAATACGTTCACGATTCATTACGCCATTTCCTTTTACTACATCCCAAAATTCATCCCAAGGAATCTCACCGAAATTCCAATGGCCTGTTTCTTCATCAAATTTTAAATCCGGATCAGGAAATGTTACACCAATAGCATCGGCTTCCATCACAACACGATCTACAAAATGCTGACGTAGCTCATCGTTTGTTTTTAGTTTTACTTGCCACTTTATGAGTTCAGCGCTATTCGGAGACTCTGAATCATTAGGGCCAAACATCATTAATGTAGCCCACCAAAGTCTATCAACCGACTCTTGCACCATTTTGCGTTGTGCAGGAGTTCCTTCCATCATGCGCGCTACCATTTCGTATCCCTGCTTTTTGTGAAAGCTCTCTTCTCGACAAATTCTAAGATTTGCACGAGAGTATGGGCCATAAGAAGAATGAGCCAACATAGTTTGGTTTACGATAGCAGCACCATCAACAAGCCATCCGATTACGCAAACATCAGCATAGCTAAGGGTTGGGTAATTGAAAATGCTCGAGTATTTTGCTTTGCCGTATAGATATTGGCGAACCATTTCGTCGCGGCTAATTCCTAGCGTTTCCGTTCCGCTGTATAAATATAGACCATGTCCAGCTTCGTCTTGAACTTTAGCTAATAAAACTAATTTCCGCTTTAAAGACGGAGCGCGTTGAATCCAATTTCCTTCAGGAAGCATTCCCACGATTTCAGAATGTGCGTGCTGGCTAGAGATACGAATAAGTTGCTGCCGATAGCGCTCGGGCATCCAATCTTTAGGTTCAATTTTTTCGCCAGCGTCAATACGGGCTTGAAAGTCGTCTAATTGTTTTTGTGTGTCCATGGCTAAATATACGATTTTTTTGGAAGCGCTTTTTAATATCCAACGAGAATTTAAAAAGGGAAGTTCAATTTAAAAATTATCGGATCGATTGAATGCTTTAGTATTACATATTTTATCTTTAAAGGGTACAGTTCTAATGCGTGGAAGCGCTTTTTTTTATACTTTAAGGTAATAAATTTGAAATTAGATAAAGAGAAGAATATGTCTGAGTTACAAGATATTTTAGAACGTCCTATAGAAGAGAAGTTTGATGATCATCTTGGTTTACAAGATGTAGATTATATCGAGCACTATGTGAGTAATGCCAAACAAGCTGCTCATTACTACATGACTATGTTTGGCTTTGAGTTAAAAGCATATTCGGGATTAGAGACGGGAGTTCGAGACCGTTCCTCCTTCTATTTAGAGCAAGGAAATATCCGATTTGTTCTTACAGCTCCATTAAACAGTTCCTCACCAATTTCGGAATTTATTCACAAACACGGTGATGGCATTAAGGATATTGCAATGCATGTTGAAGATGTAGACCGTGCTTTTAACGAAAGTGTAAAACGTGGGGCTGTTGCGGTCGAAGCACCTCATACCATTTCTGACGAAACAGGAACTATTCGTAAAGCAGCGATAAAAACCTATGGCGATGTGATTCACTCCTTTATCAACCGTTCAGAGTATAATGGGATTTTTCTTCCAGGTTACGCGGCAAAAGAAAGCACCTTGAAGTCTAGTTCCGTAGGTATTCAGTTTGTAGATCACTGTGTAGGGAATGTAGAGTTAGGCAAAATGGACGATTGGGTGGCCTTCTATCGTGATGTGCTTGGCTTTACGCAATACATCAGTTTTGACGACAAAGATATTTCTACGGAATACTCTGCGCTTATGAGTAAAGTGATGGCCGGTGGACGTGGAATGATAAAATTTCCAATAAATGAGCCAGCTAATGGCGCCAAAAAATCTCAAATTGAAGAATATCTTGACTTTTTTGAAGGACCAGGAGTTCAACATTTAGCTTTACTTACAGGAGATATTATCGATACTGTGACAAAACTAAGAGAGCGAGGCCTTGAATTTTTGGCTATCCCAACAAGTTATTACGACGAGCTTGAAGAACGTGTGGGCAAAATTGACGAACCCATTGATAAATTAGCTGAACTTGGTATTCTTGTTGATTGTGATGATGAAGGCTATCTCTTACAAATATTCAGCAAGCCGGTTGTAGACCGACCAACACTTTTCTATGAAATCATACAAAGAAAAGGAGCTCGCGGTTTTGGAAAAGGCAATTTCAAAGCACTCTTCGAAGCTATTGAACGAGAACAAGACCTCAGAGGAAATCTCTAAGAAGTAAAAATTTCAAACTTTTCATTCTTAATTCATTGTCATGTATTACCACTCTTTAGGATCCATTCCGCATAAAAGGCATACTATATTTCGCCGACCAGATGGTGAACTTTTTACCGAAGAGCTTTTCGGGGCGGAAGGATTTCATGGCAACAGTTCGCTCCTTTATCATTATCACATGCCCACTAGAGTTCTTAGAGTTGAGGCAGGTGAGGCTATAGAGCTAAAAGCGACAGATACACATTTGTTGAGACATAGGCACCTTAAAACAGCAAATATTCTTGCGGGTGGAGATCCAATTACTGCACGCAAAGTGCTCATGTTCAATAATGATGTTCAAATTGGTGTGGCTCGCCCAACTGATTCTATGAATTATTTCTACAGAAATGGAGAGCACGACGAGTTACTGTTCATTCACGAAGGTATAGGCCACGTTCAGACAAATTTCGGTCGACTCAATTTTGAATATGGCGATTACATTTACATTCCTCGTGGAACCACGTACCAAATGAATTTTGAAACCACCGAAAATCGGTTTCTGTGTGTAGATTCAACGGGGCCCATTGGCTTTCCAAAACGTTACCTCTCCGATATGGGGCAGTTGATGGAAAATTCTCCGTTTTGTGAACGAGATTTTCGTCTTCCTTCCGAACAATTGTACTTTGAGGAAAAGGGCGAATTTGAAGTTCGAATCAAAAAAGGAGGGAGGATGCACCACTATTGGTTCGATTACCATCCACTAGATGTGGTTGGTTGGGATGGTTATTTATATCCATGGATTTTCAATATCAAAGATTTTGAACCGATTACGGGAAGAGTACATCAGCCGCCACCCGTCCACCAAACTTTCGCAGCTCATAACTACGTGGTGTGTAGTTTTTGTCCGCGTAAATTCGATTATCATCCTGATGCTATTCCGGCACCTTATAATCACTCAAATGTAGACTCAGACGAAATGCTTTACTACGTTGAAGGCGATTTTATGAGTAGAAAAGGAATGGATTTTGCGAGTATAACACTGCATCCTGGGGGCATTCCTCATGGACCACATCCAGGGAAAGCGGAGGCAAGCATTGGTGCTGAAGCAACGGATGAATACGCCGTAATGATAGATACCTTTAAACCGCTTTTTGTAACTGAAGAAGCAATGCGCTTAGACGATCCGAGTTATCCATATTCTTGGCTAGAAGGGAAGTGAGCGTTTAAAAGTTCTCATGATTCTAAATCTCACACATCATCGTTAATCCGAAACTTGTCATTCCTGCGAAGGCAGGAATCTGGGGTGGGATAATAGACGTAATTAATTCAAAGCGCATAATAGTCTCTGCTTGATGGAGCGAATTCAGAAGATGTTACTCAACTATTAGGCAAAAAAAAGTCTCACCCTTTTTAGGATGAGACTTTAATTAAAACTCAGAAATCTAATTTCTGAAGAAAAAATTTCAACGGCTTAACGAATGATAGTTTCCGTACGTTTTGGGCCGGTTGAAATAATAGTAAACTTCACGTTTAAGTAGTTTTCGATGTACAAGATGTACGATTTTGCGCCATCCGGTAAATCATCCCAACTTGTCATACCTGAAATATCAACATCCCAACCAGGGAGTGATGTGTAAACAGGCTCAACTTTCTCAATTTCATCTAAACTAAGAGGAAAAGTGGTAGTTTCAACGCCGTTTATTTTATAGCTAGTACAAACTTCAATTTCTTTAAAGCCGTCCATCACATCCATCTTTGTGAGTGTGAGTTCGTTAATTCCGTTTATACGGCAAGCGTATTTTAGAGCAACTAAATCTATCCAGCCACAGCGACGTGGACGGCCAGTAGTTGCTCCAAATTCGGAACCTTTTTGACGAAGTTCATCCCCTTTATCGCCAAGTAATTCTGTTGGAAAAGGACCGTTTCCAACACGTGTACAATATGCTTTTGTGATACCCATAACATGAGTAATAGCTGTTGGTGGTATTCCAGAGCCAGTACATGCGCCACCAGAAGTTGGTGAAGATGAGGTTACATATGGATATGTTCCGTGATCAACATCTAATAAACAACCTTGTGCACCTTCTAGAAGAATTGATTTGTCGTCATCTATAGCTTCATGCAATACATTAGTTGTATTGATGATGTATGGGGAAAGAGTTGTAATGGCGTCGTCAAGCTCTGCCATTAATTTATCTGCAGATAATTTCTCTTCGTGGTAAAGATTGTCGAGTGCGAAGTTGATGTCGGCTATATTCTGAGAAATCTTTTTAAGAAGAACTTCTTTATCGAGTAAATCTACCATTCTAATTCCAACTCGAGAAACCTTACTTACATAAGCAGGGCCAATTCCACGTCCGGTAGTGCCAATAGCATCTCCGCCACGCTTTTTCTCTTTTAGTTGGTCAAGCAATTTGTGATACGGCAATATAACATGTGCCGTTTGGCTGATAAAAAATCGGCCCTCCAAATTGAAACCAAGGTCGGTGACACCTTGAAGTTCTTTAACAAGTGCAATGGGATCTATAACAACACCATTGCCGATAATACAATGGGCATCACCGTTAAAAATACCAGATGGAATAAGGTGAAGAACTACCTTTTTATCATCAAATTTTAGGGTGTGGCCTGCATTAGCCCCGCCTTGATAACGAACTACGAAATCAGTTTTATCGCTGAGTAAATCAACGATTTTACCTTTTCCTTCATCGCCCCATTG
>JBLWXP010000023.1:0-10684 GCA_048267405.1 Balneola sp.
GAAAGCAAATCAGCTGGACGCTATACCGTAAACTTTGATGCCAACAACTTGTCTTCGGGGATGTACATTTATCGCCTCCAAGCAGGAAATAGCATCATTACAAAAAAATTAACCCTTATTAAATAATAGTGAGACTTGAGTATTGAGTAATGAGACGGTTTCTCAATTACTCAATACTCATAGCTCAATATTCTATTAAAAATAAGAGACAAGTCTAATTCTTAATGTTGAATTCTTAACCCTTAATTTACCCCAATTATGAAATATCCACTATTACTCCTTATCGCGCTCAGTGTTGTATTAATACTTTCAGCCGCTGTTGCTGCCCAACCACCAGGACTTCCTTCAACTCCAGACCAAGCACCAATTGATGGCGGACTTGGACTACTGGCAGCTGCTGGTGGTGCCTATGCCTGGAAAAAGCTCAGAGATAAAAGTAGCGAGTAATCTTCATCAAAAATTAAATTACTTGCTTATATCACTCTCTAAATAGTTTTGAGGCGAAACTCCGTATCGTTTTTTAAAAGCTCTTGAAAAATAGGATAGGTTAGAGAATCCAACAGCGTAAGATGCTTCAGAGATATTGAAGTTCTCTTCTTTTATGAGTTTTAAAGCTTCTTCAAATCTAAGTTTATTAATAATCTGATTTATAGTTTCATCATTTTCCTTCCTCCACTTTCTATATAATGATGCACTACTCATAGATAACGCCTCAGCAATCAAATCTATATTAAGATCTGGGTTACCAAGATGTCTCTGAATAATCTCAGTTGTCTTTTCGCTAAAAGTATTCTTAACTATTTGTTCTGATTTTTCTCCACTTGCTTTAAGAGTTCTTTCTCTTCGCAGCAAAACCTTAATCTGAGCTAACAGAAGTTTATTTTTAACAGGTTTAGTTAAATAAATATCTGCCCCCATATTAAGTCCCATTTGCACATCGTAGTCACTATCTTTAGCAGAGAGAAAAATAAATGGGATATGTTTATAGGTATCGATGCTTCTTATCTTCTTCATCATTTCAAACCCATCCATTTCTGGCATCATTATATCTGATAGAATAATATCGGGTCGAAAATCATCCAGAGCTTCTAATCCTAGTTTTCCATTGGAAGCAACCTTTACATTGTAATCCCTTGAAATAAGAGAGTGAAGATAAACTCGAAAATCCTCATTATCCTCAACAAGAAGTACTTTTGGAGCATTTTCATTACCTTTTTGATTTACGATTACTTCTGTTTCAGTAATTGTATTAATAGAACTAGTTCGCTCTTTACTGATTTCATTAATAGGTTCATATATTATTTTGTGTTTTTCTGAAATATGTCCCTTTCCTTTTCTAACATTTATTTCAAAAACAGTGCCTTCATCTTTTACTGAATGAACGAGTATTTCCCCCTTCATTTTTTCTATCATACCCTTTACAATCGCTAGACCAATGCCTGTACCACCCGATTTTGTTATGGATGAATTTCCTTGATAATATGGATCGAAAATAAAAGGCAAATCCGGCTTTGCAATTCCCGAGCCTGAATCCTCAATTAAAACTTTAACGAATTCATATTCATCATGTATACGAATGGAAACTCTGCCACCCTCAGAGGTAAATTTTAGTGCATTTCCTAATAGATTAGTACAAATATGCTCCCAAGCACTTACATCTAAAAAAACAAAGTTTGATTTACTCTCGTACTCTATCGAAAACTGGATTTTCTTTTTTTTGAACGCATGTTCAAACTGTGCCGATATATGTTGGGTTATTTCTATAATATCCACTTTATGATAAGTAAGACTAATTTCTCCTGAACTAAGCTTAGACACATCTAGCAGCTGATTAACAAGACTTTTCAAGCGATTTGCACTTCGCATCATTAAGGAAAGTGGTGCTTGATCCCCATTTGTTTTTACGGATTTATTCTCCAACATCTCCTCCAAAGGACTTAAAATTAAAGAAAGAGGTGTTCTAAGTTCATGAGTGAAGTTGGTGAAAAACTGAGATTTTGATTCATCCAGTTTTTTGATCATTTGTAGAGCTTCCTCTGTTTTCTCTTTTTCGTCCAACAGATCTTTTGTTCTGTCATTAACTAGTTTTTCTAATTTGATTTCTCGCAATTTTGATTGCTTCAACAGCGCTTTATAACCGAGATAAAAAGCACCTACTAGTAAACAGAAAGAAAGGATGGAGAACCAAATTGTTTCATAGATATAGGGCTTAACATTTATTGTCATCAATGCTTCTGAGTACTCGTCAGTCCCTTCTAAATAACCACGAACAAATAACCTGTTTTCTCCAGATGGGATATTCGTAAACAAGGCTATCTTCTCAGAATTAGCATTCTCCCAAAATTCATTTACCCCCTCCATCTTATATTGGAGTTTTAGATTTCGATTTTCTGCAAACGTAGGTACAGTAAATTTTACTTGAATATTTCTCACTTCCCTTGAAAAACTAATTTCAGATACATTCTGAATATTTTTAATAGAATCTGAAAAAGAAATGGTTTCAAATACAGGCTTAATTAGTCCTATCTTATTTTTATAAACATGCCATTCCGGTCGTGTAAATACAATTCCTGACTGATTAGGGAAAAATAATTTACCATCTTTAGTAAGTAATCCTGCACTTTGGACACCACCGTTTCCTTCAATATTTTCTAATCCATCTTCCCCTGTAAAGCTCTGTATTGCCAACTCATTTATCTTATAATCTAAATAGTCATTCAAGTTTCTTTTGTTGATTCTCATAATTCCACTATTCGAGTTTATCCAGAAATAGCCAAACTCATCTTCAATAATTTTATGCAATGAATTATCAATTAACCCATCAGACATCAATACATATTCAATCTTTTCAATATTTCCATCCTTACTGTGAATTACTCTATTTAACCCTCTATCCTCACTAACAACCCACAATGTATCGTTACTTGTTTCATATATATCGCGGATAAGATTACTACTCAGCCCATGGTCTTTATTAATAAACCTGAATAACGAATCGTTACCCAAGATTGCTACACCTTTACCTGCAGTAGATATCGCAAGTTCACCCGTAAAAAGTTCTTTAATACTCCTAATTCCCTCTAATTCTTGACCAGATACATCTTTAAAAGACTGATATTGATCTCCATCAAAGTTGTACAAATGCTTAGAAGTACCAACCCATTGCCTTTTTTTAGAGTCTTCAAATATCACATCTACTAAATCACCATCGTTTTTAAAAGCGGATTCTTGTTGCCACTGTTCATTTTTAAACGCCCAAAGATCAAAATTACCTGCAAATACGGTTTCATTTTCATCTACATAAATAGATCTAAAAAAAGTGTAGTCAAGTGTGCTATTAGTACGGTTCCAATTTGTAGCTTTCTTTTCTGAAATCTTAAAAATGTTATTTTCAAAACTTGAAGCCCAAATATTATTATTCGACTCCTGTAAACCATAAACATTAATTAACCCTGGTATTTCTTCCTCTCCAATGGTTATCATTTTCTTTTTAGTGAAGTGGTAAATCCCATCGCCGTTTGTGGCTACCCAAAATCCTTCTTCTTTATCTGACGCCAAATAGACAACGCCTCTAAGAGTTGTAAGAGCTTCTTTACCTTCTATATAAATAGTATTTTGAAATTCTAGAATCGTTTCTGACAACTGAGGTTGTTGCCAATCAATACCTTCAAAGTAGTTTTCTAAGTTTGTTTTTTGGGATAGCTCATTAAAAATCCCCATCTCTCTATTAAAACTTAAATAACCTTCTTTTGTATCAACCAATAACTCTTTTTCATTCACCTCTATGAAATCCCAAAGTACAATGGGGCTTTCATTGTCGTATGTATAGAGTTCTTGGTTATTATTCCCATCTACTTTCAATAGTTGATTTTTATACCCTAAAAGCCATTTTGCTCCATCTTTTGTTATTTTCATTTTGAAAACATCTTCAACGGGAATCAACAATGACTTAGCATCCATTACTTTTGTCACTTTCTCATCACGCACATAAAACCATCCATTCTCTGTAAGAAAGTCTAACCTACTTCCATCAACCAAAAAGCTGTTTTTTATTTCTGCTTGAGTATTTTTGTCGTTGAATCTTACGAATTGGACTCCTTCTTTTTGTAAGTACAGTCCTTTACTTGTTGTAATAATGACGCTTCCATCCACTATAACATCCAATTTCAATACATCTACATCTTTGAAACTTTCCTCTTTTTGAAACCATACAATCTCACCATATTGTAGCATATAGAGGTTACCATTTACATCTGCAAACCATAGCTCGTCATTCACCCCACTCTCCAACCATGAAATTCTATTGCTCTGCATTGTTGGATCAGAGTTAGTATCAAAAACAACAAATCGATCCCCGTCAAATTGAGCGAGCCCATCGTTGGTAGCTATATATAGAAAACCATCAGTGTGATGGATAATTTGATTTGCTGAATTTATCGGTAACCCATCCTTTATCGAATAATTTCGAGCCTGGTATTGGTTTGAAATATCGTCCCAATTAAATGGAATTGGCTTTGATTGATAAGCAAAACCCTGCGCTGAAGAAATCAATAAAACAGTAAACGCAACGGCTCTTAACACCATCATAAAGCAACTTTGAGAGAATAAGTAAAATAATTGATGGGATAGTATAAGCGAAAATACCGAGTCTTTCCCTATGCTTAACCATTAGAAATTCTTTAATAAAAATTCGGGTACACAAGGTCAAAAAGTTTAGCCAAACTACACCTAAGAAAGGCAAAACTATCAGCATCTTTGTATGAAACCTTTCGATAATAATTCTATTAGACAAAATTTATTCTCATAAATACACAGCCATGAACAAGTCAGATTCTTTTTCATCATATCAAATTAACAACTCCAATCAGGTAAAAAACATCATATCATATATTTTCACTCTTTTGATGTTGGTGATTTTTTCTCCTAATCTAGCTGCCCAAAGCATTACTCAGATGCAGCCACTAAACGGTACCGCAGGTACATCTGTAACCATTTATGGTTCCGGATTTGACGCTTCAACTTCTGCCAACACTGTCAGTTTTATCCCTGTAGGCGGAGGATCAGCTACTACAGCAACCGTTACTGCTGCCAGCGCTACGAAGCTAACTATTACAGTCCCTGCAATCACAGGTGGTAATTACAATCTAAGTGTACAGCGGGCAAGCGACAACGCTACTGCTAACGCAATAGAATTATTTAGTGTATCCATCAAAGGTGGCGATTTCGGAGCCATAGGCTCCAGCGAGAATGTAGTTAGTACAGACGCAAATGGAGGTTCCAGCGTATATGCCGCCGATGTGGATGGCGACGGAGATTTCGATCTTATGTCCGCTTCCTTTAGAGATGATAAAATTGCCTGGTACAAAAATGATGGGGCTGCCAATCCTTCCTTCACTGAGCATGTGGTAAGTACCAACGGCGATGGTACCATAAGCGTACATGCCGCCGATCTAGATGGAGATGGAGATCTCGACCTTATGTCGGCTTCTGTTTACGACGATAAAATTGCCTGGTACGAAAACGATGGGAGTCAAAATTTCACCGAACGAGTGGTAAGTACAAATGCCGATGGTGCTTATAGCGTATTTGCCGCAGATCTAGATGGAGATGGGGATCTCGATCTTATGTCGGCTTCTGCTTACGATGATAAAATTGCCTGGTATGAAAACAATGGTGCTACCAATCCAACCTTCAATGAACGTGTAGTAAGTACTAACGCCGATAATACACAAAGCATATTTGCCGCAGATGTGGATGGCGACGGCGATCTCGATTTGATGTCCGCTTCTGCTGATGATGACAAAATTGCCTGGTATGAAAACAATGGAGCTACCAACCCTTCCTTTACCGAACGTGTGGTGAGTACGAATGCCAATGGAGCCCGAAGTGTATATGCCGGGGATGTAGACGGCGACGGCGACATTGACCTTATGTCTACTTCATATGTTGACGACAAAGTCGCCTGGTATGAAAATAATGGGGCTGCCAATCCTTCCTTCACCGAACGCGTAGTAAGTACAAATGCCAATGGAGCTGAAGGTTTATACGCAGGGGATATTGACGGCGATGGCGACCTTGATCTGATGTCTGCCGCAAGTAGAGATGATAAAATTGCCTGGTACGAAAACGATGGAGCCGTCGATCCTTCTTTCACTGAGCATATAATAAGCACGGATGACGACGGAGTCCTCGGTGTATTTGCTGTTGATTTGAATGGCGATGGAGATCTCGATCTCATGTCCGCTTCTAATTCAGGTGATAAAATTGCCTGGTATGAAAATGCCCCTGCCTCTGGTCCTCTGGTTATTACTAAGCTACAGCAACATTACAGAGCGGCTGGGGCCACTATAACCATATACGGTTCAGGCTTTGACGCTGCATCCAATAACACAGTCAGTTTTACATCTATTGGAGATGGAACAGCTAGTACCGCAACTGTTACCGCTGCAAGTGCAACAAACCTAACCGTTACGGTACCTCATTTAACCAGTGGTAGTTATAACATAAGTGTGGAACGTAGAAGCGACGGTGCTAGCACTACCTCAGTAGAATTTTTTGGCGTATTAAATGCTGGAGGAAATTTTGGGACAGTTGGTTCCAGTGAACAAGTGGTGAATACTAACGCTAAAGCAGCCCGAAGTGTACACGCTGCGGATGTGGATGGCGACGGTGATCTTGACCTGATGTCAGCTTCCAGCAATGACAGTAAAATTGCCTGGTACGAAAACGATGGTGCTGCAGCGCCTTCCTTTACCGAGCATGTAGTGAGTACGAATATGTATGGAACTATCAGCGTATATGCTGCCGATGTGGACGGCGATGGCGATCTCGACCTTATGTCCGCTTCTGCTAACGACGATAAAATAGCCTGGTACGAAAACGATGGTTCCCAAACTTTCACCGAACGAGTAGTGAGTACGAATGCGGATGGAGCTTGGCGCGTATATGCCGCCGATGTGGATGGTGATGGCGATCTTGACCTTATGTCTGCTTCTTATCAAGACGATAAAATTGCTTGGTACGAAAACGACGGTTCCCAAACTTTCACCGAGCGTGTGGTGAGTACCAATGCCGATGGTATATATAGCTTATATGCCGCCGATGTGGATAGCGATGGAGATCTCGATTTGATGTCCGCTTCTAATATCGACAACAAAATAGCATGGTATGAAAACGATGGTGCATCCGATCCTTCCTTCACCGAGCATTTGGTGAGCTACACAGGTGATGTCGCTTATGGTGTACATGCAACAGATGTAGATGGCGACGGAGACATAGATCTGATATCTTCCGGCCGCAAAATTGCGTGGTACGAAAATGATGGCACTCAAAGCTTCACTGAGCATGAATTGAGCATAAACCTCGATCTCTTTTACGGCTTATATGCCGGAGATGTAGATGGCGACGGAGACATAGATCTGATGTCTGCCTCACAGGTTTCTAACAAAATAGCGTGGTACGAAAACGAGGGTGAATCTGATCCTTCTTTCACCGAGCGCGTGGTTAGTACAAACGTAGATAGACCGCATAGTGTATTTGCCGGAGATGTAGATGGCGATGGTGATCTCGATATCATGTCTGCTTCAATGACTGATAATAAAATAGCTTGGTACAAAAACACTACCCCAGCGCCATCTATCACCCAGCTCCAACCACTCAATGGAACTGCAGGTACTTCTATAACGATGCATGGATACGGATTTGACGACGTTATTACCGATAACAAAATAATATTCACTCCCGCGGGAGGTGGAATAGCCACCACAGCTACCGTTACTTCCGCTAGTGCTACAAAACTAACGGTTACGGTACCTGAAGTAACGGGTGGAAACTATACCCTCAGGGCGCAAAGAGACAGTGACAGCGATATTAGCACTTCCCCTGAATTGTTTGGTATTTCCACCGGCGGTGGAGATTTTGGAGCCATAGATTCCAGCGAGCGCATAATTACTACAAACTCCATTTTCCCCTATGATGTATATGCAGCCGATGTGGATAGTGATGGAGATATGGATCTGTTATCCGCTTCCTACGGTGATGACAAAATAGCGTGGTATGAAAACGATGGTGCCACCGCCCCTTCATTCACCGAACACGTGGTGAGTACGAATGCGGATGGAGTGTGGAGAGTACATGCAGCCGATGTGGATGGCGATGGAGACATCGACCTGTTGTCTGCTTCTATTAACGACGATAAAATTGCGTGGTACGAAAACAATGGAGCTGCCAATCCTTCCTTCACCGAGCACGTAGTAAGTACAAATGCCGATTATCCCACCGGCATATATGCAGCCGATGTGGATAGCGATGGCGACCTCGACCTGATGTCGACCTCCCGCGATGACGGCAAAATAGCATGGTACGAAAATGACGGTAGCCAAAATTTCACTAAGCATACAGTGAGTACAAATGCCAATTATGCCGCCAGCATATATGCTGCTGATGTTGATAGTGATGGCGACCTCGATCTGATGTCTGCCTCACAAAATGATAACAAAATAGCATGGTACGAAAATGACGGTAGCCAAAATTTCATCGAGCGAATAGTAAGTGTAAATGCAACTAATGCCTCCAGCGTATATGCCGCCGATGTGGACCGCGATGGGGATATCGATATCATGTCTGCTTCTTCGGGGCATGATAAAATAGCGTGGTACGAAAACAATGGGGCTACCAATCCTACCTTCACAGAACGCGTGGTAAGCACAACTGCAGATAATGCCAAAAGCGTATATGCCGCTGATGTAGATGGCGATGGCGACATCGATCTGATGTCCGCTTCTGAGAATGATAATAAAATTACCTGGTACGAAAACGATGGTTCCCAAACTTTTACGGAGCAAATAGTAAGTACAAACGCTAAAAGAGCTCAAAGCGTATTTGCTGCCGATATAGATGGCGACGGTGATCTTGACCTAATGTCAGCTTCCACCAGTGGCGGAAAAATAGCTTGGTACGAAAACAAAAGTGTGGTTAGCATAGGCGGTCGTAGTCTCGCCTTTGACGGTGACGGTGATTTTCTGGAAGTCTCCGACAATAATGCGTTAGACTTTACGAACAGCTTTACTATTGAGGCATGGGTTCGTCCAACTACCATAGACGGATCTTTTCAGCAACTTCTAGCAAAAGAAGATGCCTACCGTTTTGGATTCAATAATTCGGTGTTGCGGTTTTCAGCGGTTGGATTACAAGATTATGATGTTTCTTTTAGTCTCACCGCTGGAGAATGGAGTCATTTGGCTGTAGTTTTTGATGCTGCCAATGACGCCACCTTTTACGTAAACGGCGCAAATGTCGGCACTGTAACCGGAAGTGCCCCCGTAACTATCTCAGCCAATGTTCTTGATATTGGACAAAACGGATCGGATGCTGAATATTTGAATGGTGTGATGGATGAGTTGAGATTTTGGAGTACCGAGCGATCGGCTTTGCAAATTCAGCAAAACTTATTTCAGACTTTAGCTACAGATGAAACTGATCTAGTGGTGTATTTCTCTTTCAATGAAGAAAACGGCTCTACCACTATAGATGCTACAAGCAACAGCTTTTCCGCTAAATTTAACGGAAATGTTGCCACAAGTACCAATACGCACCCGTTTGGTACAGTTATTACAGGAGCCGAGGGCTGGCGTATAATGAGTGCTCCGGTTTCTGGGGTTAAGTATGAAGAGTTATTAGATACGCTTTGGACACAAGGCTTTACAGGTTCAGACTCTCCAAGTAACGGCACTTCCAGCGTCTTAGTTTGGGATGAATCTACAAGAATTTTTTCCTCTATTTCTAATGGAACAGATGTCCCAAGTGCAGGTTCTGGTTTTATCACCTATGTGTTTGATGACAATGATTATGACGGAACTGGTGATGGTTTCCCAAAAGTAATTTCTACTGATAGCACACAAATAGTTGGTTCGGTATCACCTTCACTCTCTTTTACTGATTCAGGTTCTGCTGTCAATGACGGATGGAATTTAGTTGGGAACCCATATGGTGCGACCATTGATTGGGATGCCACTTCCGGACTTACGTCAACTAATTTGGACGCTTCTTTTTATGTATGGAGTTCATCTGCTAACAGTGGTTCTGGTGCCTATCTAAGCTGGAATGGCTCAACAGGTACTTTACCGAACGGAAAAATTGCTCCTTGGCAAGGTTTTTGGGTCAAAGCCAACGCAGCCGACCCTACCCTCTCACTAACTGATGATGCACGAAGTAGTAATGGGGTATTTTTAAAGAAAAAAGAAATTCCCGTGCTCTCATTCACCTTAAAAGGAAATGAGTTAGAATCCTCAACTATAGTAAGCTTACAATCTGATGCGAGTACTGGTAAAGACAAATACGATGCGTATAAGCTAAGCTCACTAAATAGCACATTTCTCTCATTGTTTACTTCTTTAGATAATGGAAACGCTTTAGATATTAATGTGCTACCTAATAATCTAGACGAAGCTCTATACATTCCACTTGATATGAATGATTCCAATTTAGATGGAGATTTTGAACTAAATTGGGATGCTAAAGCTCTTCCTGATGATTGGTCATTCACGCTTATTAATAACTCAACAGGAGAAGAAATAGACCTTCTCAAAGAATCAGCTTTTAACTTTGAGTTAGAAGCACCTGCAAAGCAAATTTCTTCTACAGAAAATACAGTTATAGCAAATCCGACACATAGCGTTGTGCAACC
>JBLWXP010000024.1:0-9645 GCA_048267405.1 Balneola sp.
AAAAAGCACCTGAAGCAGGGGTGACTTCATCTAGTCCAGAGTTACAGAACCCTCAGTTAGCCATCGTCGCAATTAAGAGCTTCTGCCTCACGAACGGCCAGCTTGTGCCAACTGGAGAGATTCCATACGCACAACGCATGTTTAACTCTTGGGATTTAGAAGCCGGCAACACCATTGAGATCGAAACGAACGAAGGCCGCTTTCTGGTAGATAAAAAACAGAACGATGCAGTGAGTGGCGAGTATTTGATTGATATGAATGGGCGTCTGTCCATCAACCACATTCAACGATTACCAAACAAATTAGCAGTCGTGTTTGGCAACTCGACGGTTGAAGTATTAGAACAAGATATAAAAGTAATTGGCCGCGTGGCGGTAGCGTTGGAGAAAAAGTAGGTGGCTAAAAGCGTGACTTTTGACAATAGCGGCTCTATTGCTCGTTTAAAAAGTATGGCCGAGCCATTAACGCAAGACGACATTCGTAATGCTGTTAAGCAGTACCTAAAACAAGGTAGCGTCGTAAACACTTACTCAGACTCTACAACTTATGACCTTATCGTAGACGGTGAGCATTACCCACCAAAGGCTATCTTTGGTTTAGCCATGAGTAAGCTACTTGGGTTCGAAGTGAAATCTACTCATTTCTCTGCTGGTCTAAAGAGCCCTTGTTTTACTACGTTTGAGAACCTGGGGTTTGAAATAAGACTAAAAGATGGAAGCCCTTGGTCCGATGCCGAAATGGAAGATTCCGTCCGCGAATACCTTCGAATGCTCAAGCTATACAGGAGCGGTGAAAAGTTCAATAAAGCCCAGATATACAGAGAGTTAAGCAGTCGACACAAACGAGGTGCCAAATCTTATGAATTTCGAATGCAAAACATTTCTTATGTATTTGAACTTCTAGGTCGCGCTTGGGTTGCTGGCTTAAAACCTAAGCGTAATATCACCGCTCAGCAGGTTAAGCTTATTGAACAACTTATCGCGGACATAGAGAACAAGCCCTTTGAGGGCAAAGCAGTCTTTGAAGCAGAAGTGCGTGATACTAGTGAAAGCAAAAGCATGGAAAAGCCGGAAGGAAATGCCAAGCCTTCTACATCGATAACCCAAACCACTACACATGCAAGAGATGCAAAGGTTAAAGCCTGGGTTCTTAAACGCGCAAATGGTATCTGTGAATGCTGTAACAAACCAGCCCCTTTTGAAACGGATGAAGGGAAGCCGTTCTTAGAAGTTCACCACTTAATTCGGCTGGTAGATGACGGAGCAGACAAACCAGAAAACTGTGCTGGCGTTTGTCCAAACTGCCACAGAAAGCTACATAGCGGCAAAGGCCGTGCAGACCTCACAAAGAACTTATTAGCAAAGATTGAAGATAAAGAAAGCGGCTTATAGCCGCTTTAATTGCATCTAAGAATGTATTTGTTCTTAAAAGAAACCACTCTTATCTACGAACCCTAAACCGACCCTAGTCTGGTTTGCACCAAATTTATGCATTAAGTTTAATGCGTATTCATACCTTAACTCAGCGACAACATTTGCTGTGAATTTTTCAACAGTAAGAGGCAGGCCATTTTCATCAGGAGCTTCATTTTTCCTTACGCAGACAAGTTCAAGCTCTTTTCTAGACCCAAACACCCCCTGATTATCTGCGTAGAAAACTTCCCACTCTGGATTGCCGTTCTTCCCTCCATTGCTTAATGTGAATGCTTTTGGCTCTCCCTTAATATTAAGATATATATACTCATTAAGATTGGCATTTTCATTTGCGGTATTCAAAGTTACTCCACCAAATAGCTTTGCCGCTTTAAATACTAAATGTTGCTCTCCAATCCTATCTTTCCATTGCCCTAGCCTTTGCTTCGGAACTAAGTCACATGCTGGTGTTAGACAAACCCATAAATCGTCACCAACTTCAATTATTGAACCTGTGGTTAAGTGTTCTTCCAGCACTGGCTGAGAACAGCTTAGAGAGTTTAAGTGTCCGAGTGTTATCTGAGGATCTTTCAAGCATCCATCAAAGAAGTACTTAATTACATTTTTTGATTCACCATTCCATCGTTCGTCGAACTTTAGTGACTCTACTATCTTCTTAGAAAACTCTCTTAATTCCTGCTTTGTAGCACGAGCCAACTGCTCCCAATGGAGGTCTATAATCTTGTCATGCTCAATAACATTAGTAGATGACTTTTCTAACAGGTTGTACAACCAGCCAGATTGAGCCATGCTATCCGCTACTATTAAGTTAGCTTGCTCTAATCCTCTGTCATCTATATCACTTCTCATCTTGGCCATTAGAAGGTGCATTGGCGACGCATTCAGTTTATCCAATGATCGATGAAGAGGGTCAATCAGCTCCTCTTGAGGAGACCCATTGTTTTTCTTGATAACTGATATAAATACTCTTCCAGTAGCGATAAAATTCGGTTTCTCTTCTCCGTCCCACTCCCAACGGACTTGACCTTTAGCTTTCCCCAATAGTTTATCTTGAAAAGATTTATAATTTTCTTCAAAAACCCATTTTATTATTTCCGACTCAGGTAAAATTAGATTTTCACCCAGTTTATTGAGATCTGCAGAATACCTATTGAATAAGTGATCAGGCTTTCTAAAATTAACAATAGAACGTTGATCCATTTCCATGTATTTTAAAATTTCTTTTAAGTCTAGCTTCAGATCTAAAATAACATCCTGATTTCCCTCATCGAGCCAATCGTTAATTTTGCTTTCTGTATTATCATTTGGTTTAAATGGGCTAGATGGCGGCAAGTTGAATAGGTCTTTTATAATCTCGTCATAGACCTTTTCTATTCCTCCAGTATCATAACCATTAGTATGTACTATTATGATATTAAAATGATTATTGTTTTCCAATTCATTGATTATTGTTCGGGCCCTAGAACCATCATCTATATCCGCAGAGCCATCTAAATGGTAGTCAAGAACTATCAAGTCGCTATGGTTTAAATGTGGGGGTATAGATTCGTCGCTTCCTAATTTAGGAGCGTGACCATCAAACACGTCAATACTCCATTTCTTGTCCCTATGGCAGAGTTCAATTATTTTTCTCAGGCGATTTATATTATTTGGTTGCAGCTTCTTCTCTGAAATTCCATCTCCAGAAGATTGACTTTCTAAGAATTGATCGATAGTTGGATAATCATCATCTATAACTGTAATGCTTCTTATAGGACTTATAAATGCCTCATAAACCAGGTCCGAGTACTTTACTTTTGATTCTATTTTTTCATTGGCCATAGCTACATCAGTCATAATCAATCCCTTTGAACTCTATTATAAAATTGGCGCCTTTCAATAACTTATATTTTTTATCACTAGCGTAGTTAATCAGGTGACCACTACTTCTTAAGTTCTGCCTAGATAGATAAAGACCTACACCTCTTCCCCCTCTCTGTTTTCTTGAGAAGAACAAAGAAAACAACATAGGAATATCATCAGCGTCAACTCCTGGGCCACTATCAGAAACAACAACAACATTATCTACAAGATCTATGAGTATCTCTTTTTTATCTTCATTCCTTAACCAATATATAGAATTATTTATTAAATTAATAAATACTGGATAAACCCTAGATGCTAAATCATATATAGATACTTTCTTAAATTTTTCAGTAGCAAATATTTTTATATTTTTATCTTCAATTTTTCTATTAAAATAGCCAATTATAAAATCATGAATATCTAGTCCTGTAATTTTTCTATATGACTTATCACCGGATAGTTTTAACGGAGACAAAAAGTTAATTTTTTCTGTCAGCTCAGAATGCGCTTCATAAATTTTCTTAGCTATATCTAATTGTTCTTTAGATTTTAGTCCATCTATTAATGTGGTAAGCCCTGCATCTACTCTTGAATCCAAAGCCTCCAGTTCATGACCGATTATCTCAACGGTTATTCCAAGTTGTGCTAAAGAATGAATACGAGCTAGCTCTTCTCTGACACGAATTTCCTCATTCATACTATGTACAGCAAGACCCTCTAAATCAATTTGATCATTAATACTTTCAATTGCAGTAACATAAGGAACTAGCTTCTGTTGATTGTCTAGCTCTACCTTGTATTGTTCTTCATCAAGTACGGTCATTACTCTATCAAATGATACTTTCTCGAGCCTTAAATCCTCTAAGTGCTCTTCGACTGCAGATTTGTATTGTTCTCTACAGTGTTTAACCAGCTTTTCAATTTCCAACTGCTGCTTACTTAAAAGTTCTTTTGCTTTGCCCGCTTGCCTAGTAATAGAGCTATTGATGGATGCTAGTTTACTTCTATAGACTTCACTTGCTTTTTCATAATCAGAAATGGTTTTTGATTCTGATATAAGTCTGTTTACTGTATCGTTCAGATATTGAACCAGATTTTTGGCTTCCTGTTCATATTTTCTATAATTTCGATATTCGTCTTCAAGCCTTCCTAAGTTCGGGGGGACAGGTGATAAGGAGAACGACTTGCTTTTATCTATTAAACCATCAACATTAGACTTTAAGCGGTTTAGGTCATCAATATCGCCAATACGGTTTTGTTCTGAAATCGCGGAAATGCTCACTTTTAGCTCATCCACGAAATTGACTAACGCATTAAAATTGTTATTTATCGAGCTGCGAATTCTTTTTCTCTCACGAGATAATAGTTTTTTCTTATCCTCTTCGGCTTTGGCTTTTTTCTTCTCTTCTTGAATAGCTTCTAGAGTCGGTTTTCTAATATCTGAAACTGTTCCAAAATAATCTCTTGATGAGTCAATTAATATCTTCTCTACAATTTCTTTAAATAACTTTGACGCCCGATTTTCTATAAAACCTTCTCGACCAGCTTTGTCCTTTAAATTTGGGTTACTTTCTCCTGTGATGGCCACCCTTCCAAATAACCTTCTATTTGCCCAAAAATAACGACCAGCATGTTTTGATCTCCGATACTCAATATTGAAATAGTCATTATCGGTTCTACCATAAGGCATAACACGTAGACCATCCCTATATACTCTCAGGCCACTATATAATTCAGCCATTTCGCTAAATGATGCATGCTGTTCATCTGACAAAGACGTACTTCCTTTTTGCATTTCAAAAGTCCCTATTTTTATTGAAAAAGGACCGAATGCACTGTCTTTACGAGTTTTATAGACCTGCCTTGGTTTAATGACATAGTCCTCAAACCATTCACCGAACACTTTAACCCTTCCTCTAAAGTATCCTTCGGCGTCAACTTCACCCTCTAATATATGTTCAAGCTCATTTAAATTATTTAGGTTAAACTGTCTATCTTGATCCAAGATAGTGCGTGGTACATCTCCATGCCAAACAGTTACGGAATAATGGAATCTTTTTTCTACCTGTGCTTTGGCTGACTCATATGGGTCAGTAAAGTTTGAAAGAGTCTGGAAGAAATTCTCTTGATAAGTTGCTTCAGTATCATCAAGCTCATCACGTTGAGCTTTGGAAAGTTGGGCCTTCAAATCGTCTTGAAGCACTGCCATAAACATTTCAGTACCAACATTAGAGTCTGACCTGAACAATCTGCTTTTGTTAAAATGACGCTCTGTAAAAACATCTTTAATCAGGGTCGACTCAATTTTGTTCTTAGTTGTTTCCTCTTCAGGGATCCCTTTTTCGATCTCTATAGCTGAAAACTGTTCCCAAGCACTCAGAAGTCTACTATTTCGCTCCTCACTATCTGAATCTCCCCAAACGTTCCCCATTAAAACATCAAACATCTGCGGTAGCTCTTCCAAAACATGCGAGAAGGCTTCAAATTCCGAGATTGGGATACGTATATCATCCAAATAAAGATAAGGGTTTTCAAAAATGCGCCAATCTATCAACGAAGCAACATACTTCGAGTTTTTGCGCTTAGAGATTAGAAGTAGTAACGGTCCAAGGGCAGCACTAGAAAGTCTTCCTATCCCTTTTTGACCATGCTTAGGGCGTATATCGAGTCCGTTTCTGTCCTCAATAGGGGTAACCGATTTATCTGTTTTAGATTCCGTTCCTACGGTTAGCCATTTAGTTTCGAATTCATCACGGCACATCCCATGACCATTGTCAAAAAGGGCGGCAACATCTACTTCGCCATCAAAAAGATGAAGAGACACTTCCGTCGCATAAGCATCATATGAATTTTTCCAAAGCTCCGAAATTGCCGTTGGACAATCTGCTATTTGCTCTCTACCCAAGTGATCTATTGTTCTAGCTCGAGTTTTAAAAGATGATGTGGTATAGGCCATTTAGCTAGTTCCAGTCACAAATAAGCCCGTTTTTAAAACTTAGCTTACTGAAAATAAAAAAGTGCCTAACATTGTAGGCACTTTATTTACTTCAATCTACTGCATATATCACTTATCAACACTTTACCGAGTAATGGCGGTACCGCGTTGCCAATTTGCCGAGCTTTTTCGGTTGAGCTCCCATAAAAGTTAAAACTGTCAGGAAACGACTGTAACCTCGCCGCATGTCGTAATGTCATCCCATGATTTAACCACGGGTGAACAAATCGGCCTTTTGACGGGTTATTACAACCTGTTGTTATGGTATTGCTTGGTAAATGAATTAGGATTCGACCATAAACATCTTTGTGACCTGCGTACTCACCTGAATGACACTTTAGCCGGTGTTTTTCTCCAGCGTCTACGCGACTGCCATTAAGCGGAGTGTCGGAAAAGCGTTCTGTCATCATATCAGTAGGCTGCATATGAACATTGCATGGATCGTTTTTCCTAAGCTTTCCGCCAGACTTAAGAGAGTGCAAAAGCTTTATAGTTTCTTCATATGTCAACTTAGTCTTTGGCTTAAAATACTCTTCCCAATATTGGTCATATAGTTCTTTGGGTATTTTTTCAAAGACTGTAGATGCGGTTGTCCAGTGCGGAAGTTTCCCACTTGTAGGAGAGAAATGAGTTGACTCTGGAGGGAATACATGGTCGCTGTCTGTATCTAAATCTTGACGCAATCCATAGATAAAGACACGCTTTCTGTTCTGCGGTACGCCATAATCCTTGGCGTTCACAATGCCACAGAACTTGATGGTGTAACCAGCATCTTCAGCAAGAGAGATAAACTTATCTAAAAAGTCTTTATGACGTTCCCATAACAGGCCTGCGACATTCTCGACTAAGAAAGCTTTTGGATTGAATTCATTAACAAACTCAAAATATCTAAGCAGCAGAGTATTACGTGGGTCGTTAACACCTGCATCTTTAATACGATGTGTAGAGAAGCCTTGGCATGGAGGGCCACCCAATATCAAATCCAATTCACCCTTCTTTAGATTTAAGCTCTCTCGTAGCTCTAAAGGATCAACTTTATTGATATCGCCGAAGTCTTTGCCGGCACGCAAATCGATGTTGTGATGACCAGCTTTGATAAAGTTTTCTTTATAGGTATTAGCGGCCGCCTCATCAAACTCGATAGCTGCGAGAACATTCACCTCAGCCTCAATCGCTGAAAGAGTAAATCCGCCGGCGCCGGCGAACAAATCGATCGCTTTTAATGTCATCAAATATACCTAAAAATAGTTGCTGGCACATTCTACAGACTTACTCGCAAATTACCATTGTTGGGCAGCCTGATAGATTACAAATCAAACCAATCTTCGAGATTCATTTCACGAATGAAGATTGCTGTTCATTTCACATCGGTTAAACTGTATTTATATACAGTTAAAATACTATTTACTATGGCAATCCGCAACTTAAAAGATGGAAGCAAGAAACCTTGGCTATGTGAGTGCTACCCGCAAGGCCGAGCTGGTAAGCGCATTCGCAAACGCTTTTCCACAAAAGGTGAAGCAGTTTCCTTTGAACAGTTCACTATGCGCGAAGTTAACGACAAGCCCTGGCTTGGTGACAAACCCGATCACCGCCGATTGTCTGAGTTAGTCGAATTGTGGTTTAAGCTGCATGGCAAGAATCTCAAGTCCGGTGATCACACTCGCCTACGTCTAGAAAGCATGGTCTTAGATTTAAACAACCCGATTGCTTCACATCTTAATTCAATGCAGCTCGCTACTTATCGTTCTAGCCGCTCCAACAAAGGCCGAGGCCAGCAACACAAAGAACTTTCCATCGCTTCGAATAATGTGGATTTTGGATTGCTAAAAGCTTTGTTCAATAAGCTAATAAAGCTTGGAGAGTGGAAACTACCTAATCCGGTTGATGGGATTGAGGCGATCAAAAAGCCGGAATCTGAACTGGCGTTCCTGACCGAACAAGAGATTCGTCACTTGTTTGAAGTGGCTCAACAAAGCCCGATTGGTGATGAACTAACGAAGATATATAAAGTTTGCCTAGCGACTGGGGCGCGTATCAGGGAAGCAATTTATCTTAAGGGTTCTAACCTGACGAAATACCGCATTACCTACAACAACACCAAAGGCAAACGGAACAGAACGGTACCGATTTCAGAAGAGTTGTATAACCAAATCTATAAGCCAACGAATGACCGACTTTTCACTTGCGGTTACGGCGCGGCGTACAAATGGTTAACTAAAGCCCTTCCCCACTTACCAGAAGGACAAGCGACTCACGTTTTACGTCATACCTTCGCGAGTCACTTCATGACGAATGGCGGCAACATTCTTGTACTGAAGGAAATCCTCGGCCATCAGCATATCGACCACACGATGATTTACGCCCACTTTTCACCAAACCATTTGAGTGATGCAGTGAGGTTTAATCCTCTAGTACAAATGAAATTCTAAAATAGGGGTAACTAAACCATACCACTCTTTTCCAGCTATCTTTTATTTGCGCTTATACAGGGCATTGATGTTCACTTTAGTTAGCTTAATAATAGACGAATTAAACTAATAATAATTTGACTTTAAAGGACAAAATATGGATTGGAACTCAATAACCATAGCTGTTATAGAAAATGGGTCATGGCCTTTCGTGATTCTTGTAATTACTCTATTGATTATATTTTTTGGTGATATCAACAAACTCATTGAGTCAATAAAACACCTTAAGTTTGGTTCGTTTAGTCTTGAAACAAGAGAGGCTGCTTTAGAGGCTGATGCACTTACTGAATATAAGAATTTATCTGACTTAACATATGGGCAATTACACCTTTTCTTGGTAATTGGGGGAGAAGGTAGCGAAAAAACCACCTATAAAGATGGGATGAATAACTTTGAATCTCAGGAGAATTACAAAAAACTCAAACGACTTGGCTTAATCACATATGAAGCTAAAGAACAGAATGTAATTCTCTTTGGTACCACCGAAAAGGGCAAAAAACTACATAAGATAATTATGGACAAACTTTACGTTCAATTTAATAGCTAAATATCAAACAATTGACTAGAAACTCCAAAGGCTGTGTACTATTAGTTGCATCCAACTTCTAATATGTGTCGGTTCAGCATTACTAGAGAACACCTAAAAATGGCGACAAAATGGCGGCGTTGCTCAGCAACACTCACCATTTACCACCAACATTCATATATTGGCGATTTTAAAAAGCTAGTAATAACAAGGGATAGCTAGGTTTACGGGATTCGTGGAAACTACCATACATAATAAAGCTTTATGTTCATTACACTACCCTAAAAAATAAAAAAGGAGCCAGTGCGGCTCCCTCGTATTCTATCGCTAAATGTGAGTATTTACGAATTACTCAGCTTCACCTTCAGCGCGTGC
>JBLWXP010000025.1:0-8530 GCA_048267405.1 Balneola sp.
TCTGGCTTTACCTGAAAGTGAGCCCCAAAGATGGCTCATTATGGCGATCAGAATGGATAATCCCTTAATGGTTGAAGGCTTATCCTCAATCAGACTTTTCACACGGTCTGGACACAAAGCAGCCTCTTTGAGGCTTTATGCTTCGCTACAAAAGTTAATCAAGATCATAACTAATACCATATTTATGGACGGAAAATTAATGGATTATTGTTCATTTCACTCTTAGTAAAACCTTTTAATGAACAATAACTAGTACCTGAATTAAACAAACTTCTATCTCAATTTTATCGCAGCCCTCCTCTTTTTAACCACATCTGATAAATCTCAGAAGACCATTTACTCTGAAAAAAGACTATTGCTGCCTCCTGCTCCCTCTCACTGAGCAACTCCCCAAAGCCTGGCATTGTTCCGCCATATTTAGCACCGCCCTCCTGAACTGTAGCTTTCAGACCTTTTAATGGGTGGTGCCATGCATGGGCGGAGCCATTAAGGGGGGGAGGTGGATATTTTCCATTTGGTAAAAGCTTTTTCCATTCCCTTGTCCCTTGAGCACCTGCACCATGACAGGTTGCACAATTATTTAAAAAGACTGCTTCCCCAAGATCAACTTGGGATTGGGTGTACCAACGCCCCTCAACTTTAGGCTCTGTCTCAAAACACCCTACTAACCCAAGGGAAAGAATCAAAACGACGCCTATTCGGGTCATCATTTTTCCAATTCCGCTTTCTTTTTTAAATACTCTTCTTCTGAAATATCACCTTTTGCATAGCGGTCATCAAGAATATCCATAGCTGTCGAAGAAGCCTCTCTCTTTTTGGCGAAAGCTTTCACAAATAAAAGGATGAATAGAACTATAATCAACAGCCAAATAAACATTCCAAACCCATGCCACCCTGATGTAAACATATCACCTGCATGCCACATAATCTGACTCCTTATTTAATAGTTAGAGTATTCTGAAAACACTCCTACCTGACCTTTAGTATCGATAGAGTAAACCTTAAACGCATGCTTAGGGGCTTCCTCCATATCCATACCGGGACTTCCTGAAACCATTCCGGGTACGGCAAGAAGCTTGATATCTTTTCTAGCTAACACTTTTTTGATGTCCTGGGCTGGTACATGCCCCTCGATAACTTTTCCATTGATCTTAGCTGTATGGCACGAAGCGCCCTTTTTAGGCACACCTAATTGTTCTTTCAAAGGAGCCACATCAGAAAGAACATGATCTTTTACAACAAAATTATGTTCCTTAAGGTGTGCTATCCAGGTTTTACAACAACCGCAGCTTGCGCTGCGATATACATCGATTTCATACTGAGAATCATCTCTATTTTCCAACCAGTATGGATCACCTGAATATGCTGGTAGAGATAAAACCATTAAAAGAAACACCACTAGCTTTTTCATCTTTGTAATTACCATATTCATTACTGCAAAACCTCTGTATGACCTCCATGGCATAGTTCATCTAAAATGGGACACTCATGACCCTTATTACCTGGGCATGATTTGGACATTTTCATCAGTGAAGATTTAATATCTTCAAGGTGTTCAATCTGACTCTGAACACGCGCTAAATTCTCTTGTACTTTTTCTTTAACTTCCGCTGATGCACGGTCAGGATTATGCTGTAGATCCAAAAGTTTTTTACACTCATCCAGAGAGAACCCTAATCCCCTAGCACGCTTAATAAACCCTAGAGTTTCCAACTGGTCTTCTGTGTAAAAGCGATAGCCATTATCCGCCCGCCTAGCTTTCGGAATGACCCCTTTCTCTTCATAAAAACGGATTGTTTTACTGGTTAAGCCAGTGAACTTAGCTGCTTGTGAAATATTCATTTTGAAATTACCTGCATAAGTGGAACCAACCCACACCATCGAAGGAGGGGTATTTTTTATTAAGCAGGAAGCATTACGCCCCTGATGATTAGCTCATCAAAGGCTGAGGAGGTCTGTCTTTCTGAATGAGATAAATCGTTGTTAAAGAGGCTTTAAATATAGATATATTAAAGGGGATATACGCTATTTTCATAGAAGTAACGCTAGAAATAACGGAACACAAGTGACCACCGCAAGAGCTTTGCAACTCACACCCAGGTTGGTCAGCACAATTTACACTTTTTTCCATACCACCATCCATCTCCACCATAGAATGCATATCAGAGGACATGTGTTCCATTGGTAAAGCAGCAGCCACACTCATTTGCGTTGTCCCAAACAACGTTATCAAAAGTGCAAAAATGGTAAAAAGCTGTCTCATGTTCATATTCTTATGATAGCCCCACAATATCTACTGTGACAAGAGCTTTTAATTAAGATTCACCTTTTTTTGCTTATATCCTTGACCTTACTCTAACTGGAAGGATTAAGCTGATTGAAACTGTAAGGGCAATGCAGCTATGACTAAATATTCAACAGAAACGCGAAATATATACTTCTCCCAACAAGGGGATAGCGAAAGATTAACAGCTGAGCTATCTAATCTCGATGGAGTGATTGGGTTACTTATGTCTGAAGATTGGTTAGAGGTCTCATACGATGCGACAAAAATACAGTGGAAAAGTATTGAGCAAGCTATAACTAACAATCAATTTGAAGTTAAGCCCAGCCTACTAAGTAAATGGAAAAGAAGTTGGTACCAATACTCAGATGAGAATATCAGAGACAACTTTAACCACAAACCTCACTGCTGTAACAAATCGCCAAAATAGCTCTGCAATCAATGGTAACAAGATGAAGAACCACATCTCAAAAAATCGACGATATGCCTTGATAATAGCTCTATTTATTTGGAGCAATCTATCTTTTGCATCATCTACCTCAAACACGACCTTTGTGATTCAACCTGTGAAAACAGAGTGCATTGATACACCAGAAAGCAGCAAATTCGGTTCTAATTTCAACCATTGCTCTTCTACTATTACCGTAATATCTTCATCACGAAATATTGAACCGAAATTTAAGGTCGTACCTCCAAACAATATTATTGGCGATCAGTATAAATTAACCCTTTCCCAACGGATCAAGAAACCACCTCGGCTCCCCCTTAACCCCATATCAACAAAAAAAACCGGCGTAAGCCAATACTGGAGTTCTGAACTGGTCGGGTTTCACCCCCCGCAACTGTCACAAATGCTTTAAGCGGCCGACCAGTTCTTTTTTTAAGTGAGGTTCAAAATGAAAAAGAGTTTCTCAGCAGCACTACTAACAATGTTACTAATCTCCCCTTCTGCTTTTGCGGGAGTAGCAAGCCCTATTGCTGACTCAATACAACATCACAATGAAATGAAGGGGCAACACGATTCCATAGGAATACCAGGAAAAAGCACCGAGGTAACTAAAGCATTGAACTTGACCGCTAATGATCAAATGAGATTCAGCATAGATACCTTAGACCTAAAAAAAGGAGACATTGTAAGTTTCACCGTAACAAACACAGGGCAGATACATCACGAATTTGTACTAGGTACGCGAGACAAAATTGAAATGCACCGCAAAGAAATGCAAGGAATGCCTAATATGAAGCACTCTGACAGCAATGCTCTATCTTTAAAATCAGGAGAAACCAAAACACTAATATGGAAGTTTACTTCCGTAGGAAATTTTTTGGCCGCATGTACACTGCCAGGGCACTACGAGGCAGGAATGATTACAACAATAAAAGTCGGTAATAGTCAGTAAGGAGGTTCAGATGAAAAAGCAGTCATTTCCAAAAAGCATTAATCCAAGCAGACGCCGTTTCGTTACCGGATTGGCAATGGGTGGGGTATTAGCTGGGTTCGGTTTTAAGTCCCAATCATTATTCGCCGCAGCTCCACAAATGGGCACACCCGAATTGAGAGGTAACGATTTTGACCTATCAATAGGGAAGCAAGCGGTTAATTTCACAGGAGCCCCTCGGTACGCAACAACCGTAAATGGCTCTTTACCAGCTCCTGTCTTACGCTTCAAAGAGGGGGAAACGGTATCACTACGTGTAACCAATACTTTGGCTGAAGATAGTTCTATACATTGGCATGGGTTAATTTTGCCGACTGACATGGATGGAGTACCCGGCTTATCCTTTGCAGGAATTAAACCGGGTGAAACCTATAACTATCAATTTAAAGTAACTCAATCAGGTACCTACTGGTACCACAGTCATTCTGGATTCCAAGAGCAAACAGGGCTATATGGCGCCATAGTAATCGAGCCTAAAGAACCACCACCCTATACCTATGATCGTGATTATGTCGTTATGCTGTCTGATTGGACTGACGAAGATCCAAATGATGTATACGCGAAGTTGAAGAAAATGAGTCACTACTACAACTTCAATGAAAGAACACTAAATGACACCTGGAAAGACATTAAGGAAAAAGGGGCTGAAGCTACTTTTCGTGAACGCGAGATGTGGAATGTTATGCGTATGAGCCAAACGGATATCTCTGACGTAACCGGCTATACCTATAGTTTCCTAATAAACGGCGTCACACCTGCAGAAGGCTGGAAAGGGCTATTCAAAAAAGGCGAAAAAATATTACTCCGCTTTATTAACAGTGCCGCAATGACCTTTTTTGACGTTCGAATCCCTGGCCTAAAAATGACAGTTGTCGCTGCTGATGGTCAGTATGTTCAACCAGTATCAATTGATGAATTCAGAATTGGTGTTGCTGAAACCTATGATGTGATCGTAGAGCCAGAACACGACATGGCTTATACAGTTTTCGCTCAAGCTATTGATCGTTCAGGATATGCTAGAGGAACGCTCACACCTGATTATTCTTTAACGGGTGAAGTACCTGCGCTTGATCCTGTGCCTCTACTTACTCACACCGATATGGGTATGGGCATGGACCACAGCATGCATAATATGGGGGGTACCTCTCAAATGGATCATTCCCAACACAATATGCAAAGCTCTGCGAAGATGGATCATTCTCAACATAATATGAAAAGCTCCGGGAAGATGGATCACTCTCAGCATAATATGAAAAGTTCCGGAAAGATGGATCATTCTCAACATAATATGCAAAGCTCCGGAAAGATGGATCATTCTCAACATTCTATGGGGGCCGTAGGTAGCATGAATAATGCTATGCAATCTCCTGGAATTAAGCATGCAGACACGGAATATGGCCCGCATGTTGATATGCGCGCAGACGATCCTCAATATCGACTAGATGATCCTGGGGTAGGATTACGAAACAATGGAAGGCGTGTTTTAACTTATGCAGACCTAAAAAACCTCAATCCAACGCCTGACCCGCGCGATCCAACTCGTGAAATTGATCTCCACCTCACTGGCAACATGAGCCGCTATATGTGGTCAATCAACGGCGTTAAATACAGTGATGCTGATCCAATACAGATGAAATATGGGGAGCGAGTCAGAATTAATTTTGTTAATGACACCATGATGAACCACCCTATGCATCTACACGGCATGTGGAGTGATCTAGAAACAGGGGATGATAAATATATCCCTCGTAAACACACGGTCGTAGTACAGCCGGGAGCAAAAATTAGTTATCGAGTCACCGCTGATGCTAAGGGCAAGTGGGCATATCACTGTCACTTGATTTATCACATGCTTGGTATGTTCCGTGAAGTTCACGTTAGCTAAAAGGGAGAAGACGATGAATAATATTTTAAAAAAGACGTTGATTTTAGCCATGTCGGCCCTTCCTTTTCAAGCTGAAGCAGGAGGAAAAGACGACCCTTTGCTGACCATGGTAACCATAGATCAACTAGAAAAAAGGGATGCAAGTTCTGGTAAACCGTTTGCTTGGGAAGTTCAAGGCTGGGCTGGGTATGATCTTGATAAGTTCGTATTCAAAACAGAAGGTGAACGCACAACCGGGGAAACTGAGAAAGCAGAACTGCAACTTCTCTATAGCAAGGCGATTGACCCATATTGGGATGTTCAATTTGGTATACGGCATGATTTCTATCCCAAACCCACGCAAGACTGGGCTGTTGTCGCGGTACAAGGCGTTGCCCCCTACTACTTTGAAACCGATGCAAGCCTTTTCATAGGTGAAGACGGTCAATCAGCGCTGAGATTAGAATCCGAATATGAAATGATGCTCACTCAGCAATGGGTTCTTTCCCCTGAAATTGAGATTAATTTTCACGGAAAAAATGATGAAGCACGAGAAGTCGGTTCTGGACTCTCGAACATAGAAGCAGGTATTCGACTTCGTTATGAGGTCAAAAGGGAATTTGCACCCTATATAGGAATCCATTGGGAGAAAAAATTCGGCAATACCGCAGACTATGCCCGTGAAGAAGGAGAGGATACCAGTGACGTTCAATTTGTTATTGGGGTGAGAGCCTGGTTTTAATCATCTAAAGTAGCCCTTAACTTCAAAGGAACAGCTTTACCACAAGATATTTAGGATCAACAAAGAAGCCTTTTTAGGCTTCTTTTTTTGTCTAAAAAAGCGCCCCAAGAACATTACGTGGACTATTCTATAACTTATTGATTTTAAATAGAAACTACAAACAACCATTCAGGCTTGAATATTTTACGAAAGCCTGTAAACGAATGACAAAGACTCACATTCAATCAACTCATTCATTTTGAAATCATTTTCATCAATTACTCTGTTTCAAAATAGTCAGTTAATGACTACCAATCTAATGGGTAATTATAATGGTCACTAAAATCATCCTACTATCGTTTATTACAGGCTCGCTATCTGCGCAAGCAGGGCAAGTAGTAAATTCCGAAGTAGCTGAACTAAAATTTAAAACCTCAAATAAGTTTACGCATTTTCAATCCGTTACCCTATCAAACAATGAAATTGGCAGCTTAGTAAAAGGCAAGATAAGAAAGAAAAAACTTTCCCGCTCTCTGCGTCAAGGGCACGTAGATTTGGAAGTGCGGAATGAGAATTCTGAACTTATTAAAACGATGCCACTAACTTACTCACCACAGAAATTATCAAAGCGACGCTTTTTTGCCTCAAAATTCCACTACCAATTCAAAGATACCCTGCCTGAAAACTGGACTGTTTCAGTAAATTTCCATCCAGCTGAAATAAGTAATCACTCAATCTAAAAATACTGATATTTCATCATGAAAATTAAATCTCATACATTAAAAATAGGTTTAGCGGTACTAGTCTCTTACTCGGCGGCATCGTGGGCAGATACCCAAGATATTAACTGGGCTAAAAGCCTACTGCTGAGTCTAGGGCAGTCACCACAATGGCAGCAGTTAGAGGCAAATTTAGATAGTGCGAAAGCTGCAAAAGATGCTGCGATGCAGCCCATATATAATCCAGAATTGGAGATAAGTTATGACGATAAAACTGATAGAGCCTATCAGGTCACACTTAGCCAAAAGATAGACTTATATGATAAGCGGAGTAGCCGGAGTCAGATTGCCGCTATTCAAGAACAAATTAGCGCATTACAAAATAAACAAACAAAAACTGAATTAGCTAAACACTCCTTAACCAGCCTTATACAAACACGACGTGCTGAGGAGTTATTACAGCTGGCTGAACAAGAACTAGTTATAAGCCAGCGTTTAATTAAATTAACTCAGCAAAAGATTCAGGCCGGTGATGCTAACCAGCTTGACCTTGAGTTTGTGAAGGTAGCATTGTCTGATGCAATAAATGCAAAGAATAATGCACAGAAAGATCTACAGTTAAGCAGAGCACAACAACAAAGCTTAATAGGCGATTTGTCTCTCAAACTTCCTGAAAAATTAGTGCATGACCTTCCCACTACTCCAGATTTTTCCACACTAAGCACACAGAGCTATCTTGTAAAAATATCCACTTTACAAGCTCAATTAGCCCAGTTACAAATTAGACAGTCCGTAGCTGAGAGTAAATCAGAGCCCACTCTAGGCTTAGGTATGGGGCAAGATGGGAATGATGATGTTCTCGCTCTTTCAATCACCTTCCCCTTAAATGTACGTAATAATTATCAATCAGAAATACGCGCAGCGGAATCTAATGCTAAAGCCTCAGACTATGCAGTTACACAACATTTAATCGAAGTAGAAAATTTACTTAGACAGAATTGGAATGTTGTTGAGCAGCAAAAAAGCTTACAGAGCCTTTTGCAAAAGGCTCAGCAGAAAGGTATCTCTCACTTAAGCCAGAAATTAGAAAGGCTCTGGCAAATTGGGGAATTAAACACCTCTGATTACCTGCAAAACCTGCGGCGCCTCAATACATCATTAGCGACAGATGTAAACCTAAGTGCAGAATCCAACCTAAGCCTGATCGAATGGCTAAGCAGTAGCAATCAACTTATACATTGGTTAGAGCAACAATGAACCAGCCCAATATATTCTGAGATTTTAAGATGAAACTACAAATATTACCTCTTGTTATCAGCAGCATGATGGTCTCATCCATGACTAACGTTGCATTTGCTGGCGAAAATCATGAAGAAAAAATAAACACTGTAACGAACTCTGTAAGCGAAATGGCAGAACATAAAGACCATGAGGGTGATCATGAAGAGCACGAAGGTGAAGATGATCACCAAGAGCATGAAGGAGAGGATGAGCATGAGGAGC
>JBLWXP010000026.1:0-8469 GCA_048267405.1 Balneola sp.
AATTGATAGATATAAACCTGAATTACGTTTGTATGAGCCTTAAGTCATGTGCACTTGTACTCGGTGTGTTTTTTATCAATGATCGCAGTAAACTCTTTTATTGAGAGGTGTGAGTTAAAATGCGTTGGATAGCTTTTAAGGGGATAAGTTGCGGAAATAGATAACTGAAGAGCGCGCTTCAAAGCGATTATCCTTTACTTGCTTGAGTAATTTTGCTCTGACCCCATTTATTCAGGTATCTAACGGTACATTTGGAACTATATCTTCGATAACTCAATTAGATGACGATGTACGGTTGTCTGTATTACTTGATGATGAACGAACAATTTCATTTTTAGCATCAGAATACAGTGACGAGATTGGTGTCAATTTATGCCACGCTTACGCATTAACAGTTTTCAGTTCACAAGGTACTACTGTTGATGGAAATACGTTTACTCTCTATTCAGGCAGAATGGCCCAGCGAGAAACTTATGTGGCTCTCAGTCGTCATAAAGATGAATCTCACGTCTATATCAATGAAGCTGAAGTAAATGAGCGTGTAAGGTCATATGATGAGGATTTGGAGCTAACTGATGAGTTAAGGCAAGCTGAGTTAGCTAAGTTAATGAAACAAGATCATCACGCTTCTTTAGCTACTGAGTATTTAGATGAGGAAGTACAACACGTAAAATCAATTCAATGGCTTTCTGTCTGCGATTAAAGCGTTTATAGGGGTAATTAGCAGTAAGTAGACCGATTTAGATTGCTGGTTTTCATTAGAGCTAACCTCGTCTTCTTCAATGGCCGTAAGCCAAAACCAGGGATGCTCGCAGTTACATTGAGCATCACTTTCATTGCTTAAAGAAAACTTCTTCCCACAATCCCAACACCATATATGAAACTCACCACAAACATCACACTTACCAATACTGGAAATAGAGACTGGTGAAGCAGTAAAGCCGATTCCCATAGGGGCATCCCAAAGAACCAACCCCCTTTCAGCTCTTTCGTCACAATTATTACTGAGACAATCATCCCATGACTCAAGATCGATATTCTCCAGCTCTTCCAAAGACACGATCTTAAGGTTGATAAAGTCCTGCGCCCTCTTTTTTGCAGCAGTACTATAGCCATTAGGACAAACTAGAATTCCTGTCTTTGATGAGCAATCGATCATCATTCCGTGGAAACTTTCCACATCTTTGACATTTAGAGGGCGATTATATTTCTTTGCATCTACAATTATTCTTCGATTTCTATCGTCGCCAAAACGGGAGTCAATTAAGACATCTACCTGCCGGGTCGTTTGACTTAAACACCCCTTAATCTTGGCATTAGGCATTACTGTTACACTAGGAGACTGATAATCTTCAGAGCACAATTCAGCGACAAACCTTTCGTACTTCTTCCAACTTGTGATAACAGCCTCAAAATATCGATATCAAGTTTCAACTAGAAATTTCCATCGGCTACTTGAAAACAAGTCAAACCTAACTCTCTCCACATTTTGACTACTTTGTCTCGATCATCGAACACGCAAAGAATGTCATCTTTGTAGTTTGGGTAAAGTTCTAGTAACCAAAAACGTTTCAATATTTCATCTGCTGTGTATGTGTCCATTTCCCTCATAGTTAACTCATCGTACAAAATGCCATGTACGGAAAGCCAATTAACCGTCTTATCTCTAACTATGTCGCCTCTGGCAGAGAAAATATGTACTCTATATCCTTGTTTCTTGAGAGCATTCACACTTTGAATCACCGGCAGATGAGGTAAGTCTTTATCGCAAGCCTCAAAGTATGAAACCCAGTCTGGCTTTTTACCGTTTATCTTATCAATAAAGTGACTTCTGTGATGGTTCAAAGCTAAAGTACCATCTAAGTCCACAATAACTGTTTTTTTACACATCGATTTCATTTAACAAACTCTTAAGCTCAATGAGTTCCTTTCTCACGCGACTAAACTCTCCATGATTATAATTTCGTTCTTTCCGTATTCCTTTAACTAATATGTCTCCATTTTCAAGCACTTCATGAGGATTGTGTGCTAAAAAATTTCTTTCTTGCTGTGTTACTTGATACTTTCCACCTTCATTAAATAAGGTTGAACCAGAAAAAATATCTTTGCACGTTTTTCTTAATGTATCATTATCCATAATCATGGTATTTGATATTATTTTATCCAAATCAAGTTTTTTTATTTCTCCCTCTCTACCAACCAACTTAGCAATTAGTCTATCTCTGATATCACTCTCAACTTTAGATAGGCCATCATCAGATAAGTCACTCAAAAAACTAATAGCTTTATTTCTTAAGTCCATATCTATTTGACTTGATTCAGACATTAAAAGCCCCCTAGCACCATTCAAACTAGATATTTTTTTAATTTGGTCTTGAATTAAAGGTTCAACATCATCGATCAAGTTTAATTTATGTGCAATATATACCCCTTGAATACCGTTTTGATAAACAAGCTCACTGATTTCATCTGGTTTTTTTCCTGAGTAAAAAACCATATCAGTATATATGTTAGTTCTTAATATTTTTGCTATATCTATACCATTCAGGGATTCATCACCCATATCAAAGTCAAAAATAACTAAATCATAAGGATTATTTTTATCTAACTTATCAGCGATTTCGTATATTTCGTCTTCAGTTATACCATTCCTTTTTTCAAATACAGGAATAAGACCCTCATCTCGAATAAATCCTTCAAGCCTTTCAACTGATGGCGCTATAGCATCAAACTGATCTTCAAACCACAAAACATCATAGGTTAGTTTCATTTCTTTATCCTTATAATAAATCGAGCACCACGCTTTGGTTGCTCTTCATCTACAAATATCTCACCACCTATTTTCTCCACTTGAGATTTAGAATGATGCAACCCTAACCCAGAGCCATTTGTTGATGTATAGCCTTTTTCAAAGATTCGAGCAGGATCGACTCCTTTAGCAAGACCTCTTCCATTATCTGTTATTGTAATTACTAAATGTTTATTTTTGTCAATAACTGCATCTACAGATACTTTTGATGCACGAGCTTTTTGAGAGTTTGCGATTAGGTTGTCAAATACCAACCCAACCTCTATTGGAGAAAATCGAATTACAAAATCTAAGTCATTGGGAATATTTGTTTCTATTTTTATTTTTTGATTATATGCTGTAACTATTTCGCTCATATATTGAGATATATAACTTGCTAAGTTTTCCTCTATGCACGCAGAATCAAGCATAAAGTCAGCTAAAACAGCAAACCTCGAAGTTGTGATGATTTTTTCATTATTATTTAGTATGTCGGAAAAAGTATCTAGTATTTTTTTCTTATCTAAAGGACCATTACTTCGATTAACCTTATTGATAGCAATATTAATAAGGTCCTTAGTCGCAGCAGAATAAATAATTAGTTGATGTATAAAGCTCTCCAACTTTTCTTTATCTCTATCTACTTCCATAGATGATAAGAATAAATTTCGAGATTTTTCTTGTTGTGATTCTACCTTAAACTTTTCAGCTTGTTCTTCTGCTTGTCGCCTTTTTATTTCCTCTTCAGATCTTCGAATAGCTTCAGACTTAGCTTTGCGTTCAGCTTCCCGGCGAAGCTCCTGTTCCCTATCCGCTTGTCTCTTTGCTTCTAAAGCTCTTTTTTGTTCAACTTCAAACCGAGTTGTGGCTTCTTTAACTAATTTTAAAAGTTCGGTATTATTTGTGTCATCAGCTAGATCTATAATTTTGTCGATTGTTGTTTCAAAGTGTTTTGATTTTTCGTCATAAATTGCGACTAGCTCAGTATTATAGTTCAATAGCTCTATCTCACTACTCCCTGATAATTTTGACACCAAATCTAGGATTTTCAGTTTATTCTCATCACGATGCATTCGCTCTGATGTATCATAATCTTTGTCGAAAACATCTTTCCATTGAATATTTACAACATAGGCTTCTAGTTTCTTTACAACTTTATTTAAAATTACTTTTTTAAGTTCTTCAGATGCATCTGTTTTTATTAGGCCCATATCCCGACTCGATGCTTCTTTAAACTTACTCTCATCACCCCACACATCAACTTTACCTAGAATATCGCGACTTCCTAAATATCTAGAGTGTCCTTGTTGTTTTCTTCTATTGAGTCCCCAGAAATCATTGTCTTCCTCACCAATAGGGAATACTCTAAAGCCGTTTCTAAATAAAAATAAAGAACCATAATTAACAGACGGTGTTCCCATTCTTCTAGTAAATGTATTTTTTGCAGATCTGTTAAGGAAAAACAACTCGCACTTAAAAGAGCTATCCAATAAAAAACTATGTTTCTCTATTGGTTCTTTTATTTTATATACTAGCTCACCTCGATCTGTAAGAGTCGAGTAATAGTACCCATTATCAAGCTCCACATATAAACATGTAGTCTTCTCTTTTAAAAGTTCAATTATGCTATTACTGACTTTTCCATTAACTATATTTGAGCTAATTTCTTCATTGTTAACATTATTACTGATTTTTTTTAATTCAGCATCATCTTCTTTTAAAGAGAACTTATCATCTATATATATTTCAAAATCATTATCTGAATCACCAAATGGATCTACTAACTTTATTAAGCTTCTTTTTAAGTTTATTAATTTTTTTGTTGTCCAAGAGTATGCTTCTCTTAGATCTGATATTTCTATGATAACTCCTGAGGTTAGATCTTGGAATTTATCATCAGGAGTGTCAAACTTACTTTTTTCTTCGTACAATATATCTATACTAGAAAAATCTTGTTTAAAGTCTTTATCAAAATCACCCCAATTAACATATATATTTGAAACATGTTTACATGACTTTGATTTTGATTGGATTCTCAGATTAGCACCTAGCCTGTCACAGGAAAATCTACCAACGCCCTTATTACCAGCATAAGCTTTGTTAAGATGATCTTCAGTTCCATCCTTTTTTGCTGAGTAAGCTACTCTTAGCCATTTGTTAACGATATCGAGATAAGACATCCCTTTACCATCATCTACAATGAAAATTCTTTCCTTATATGGAATTTCCACATGTTGATTATCAACAATAATTTTCTCCAACTTCGTTTCAAAAATTATATCAACTCTGTTCGAACCCGCATCATAAGAGTTTTTAACCAACTCGAAAATAGCAACAATATCATTCGTAATAAGATCTTGCCCTATTATCGATTTTAATCCCGAACTAACTTCAAACTGTAGCTTTTTCATTAAATTACCTTATTACTAATGTTTGACAATAAACATCCAAGGGCTTCAGAAAGAAGTGGAGGAACAGCATTCCCTATTTGGGTATAACGAGGGCATTCTTGAGTCCTTCTTTCACCACCAGTCGTGTACTTACCTAAAATATCAAAATCATCAGGAAATGATTGGATTCTAGCCATCTCTCTTACAGTGAGTATTCTTGGCTCAGAATAGTGCAGTAAGTCATCAGGTAACGTAGTTAGTGTCTTAGAAGGCTCATTAGGATTGAGTACTGTTATAGCTTGTTTCTTCGTACCTATCTCTAGACGCATAGCGTCACTCAAACTCACACCCGGTTTGCAGATCTGCTGGATTCTAGTGAACTTCTCTATAGTTGTATCTTTATGGCGAGCTAGACGAAGACTATTGGGTTTATTTTTACCTGCATTCTTTCTTATAACTCGAAGGTACTTTGATTGCTTCTTAGGCTGAGTGTAGTTAATTTCTTTAAAGCCACTAACTTCATTCCCAGAATGATAAGCAAGTCCATTTTCACTTACTAGAAGATCACCGATAGCATCACTAACCTTTACATGACTTAATGGGAGCTTTTTATCAATCAAAAAATCTCTTTTTGTGCTGGCTAAAATTTCGAATGGGTTTTTAAAGTTTTCCGCCACCAACTCTTTTTTTATTCCAATCATGATGAATCGAGTTCTTTTCTGAGGAACACCAAAATCAGCACTACACAAAAAGTCTGTAAAAACTTTGTAGCCAAGCTTTTCTAATTTGGCTTTTACAATCATAGAATGCGGTTTTCTAGCCTTCTTACCTTCTGCTGGCTTGAAGGACGCGTTAAACCCTCGAACGTTTTCTAGCAACAAATACTTAGGTGAGACTATCTCTACCATCTTAATATATTCGTCGGACAACTTGTTACGAGGATCTTTTGCATTTCTTCTACCAGCTAAGGAAAATCCCTGACAGGGAGGTCCCCCTGCAATTAGATCAACTTGACCTTTCAAAGCCGATAGTTGTTCTAGATGATGTTCAAGAAGATCTTGAATTGTAGTTTCTTGTTTTGGTAACCAAGTTGGCCAGTTAAAATGAGCATGAGCCCCATCAATCAAATTATGCTTAAAAGTAGAAAATGCCATTGAATCTTTTTCTACAGCAAATAGACCCTCCCAACCTGCATTACCAAGGCCTAGCGAAAATCCGCCACACCCTGAGAAAAGGTCTATATAAGTGCCTTTTTTACGTTGATTCGATTTGTCCGACATTTACAAAAATACTCTTAAAATTTAATTGCATATAGATAGTATTATTTTAAAGTAATTCAGGCAAAAGACCAGGACTAAAAGGTTTGCAGTTTGTGAGTTAACATGAAAATAGTTAGCCAAACTCAAATGGTGACAGAATTGGTGACATACGCTAGAACAAAAATACAAAAGTTAATTAAAATCAATAGTTTAACTAATTTTGCTTTATTCAAATCCAGAATATAGAATGATGTTTAAGTGGTATCCAGTGAACAATGGTAAATAGCTAAGGCCCCGTTTTTCGGGGCTTTTTTGTGTTTTTAATTGATAGATATAAACTTGAATTAGGTTTGTATGAGCCTTATGTCATGTGCACTTGTACTCGGTGTGTTTTTTATCAATGATCGCAGTAAACTCTTTTATTGAGAGGTGTGAGTTACAATGCGTTGGATCGCTTTTAAGGGGATAAGTTGCGGAAATAGATAACTGAAGAGCGAGCTTCAAAGCGCTTATCCTTTACTTGCTTGAGTAATTTTACTCTGACCCCATTTATTTGACCCCATTTATTTGACCCCATTTATTTGACCCCATTTATTTGATTATCTTTATTTATATAAATCTAATGTAAGTTGGTATTGGCCTGATATAGGTTGATATGGGCTTGATGTAAGTTTATATTAGCCCAATACAGGTTTGTTTTTGAGCCATAATGGTGGTGCAGGGTAGATAAAAACGATGTTGGAAGATGTTTTAGGTAATGTTAATAAAGAACGAGTCCTGGTTTATTTAACCGCGCGTGGTGATGGTTATCCAAGTGAAATAGCTGGTTTTTTTAATGCGCCAGCAACACCTATACAGGTTCAAGCAGAGAAGCTTGAAACCGCGGGTGTGTTGTATAGTCGCTTGGTTGGCCGGTCTCGAGTGTATTCATTTAACCCTCGATGTGTTTATGTAAAGGAGCTTAAGGCGCTGATCACGCGGGTACTCGAGTTCTATCCAGAAGATATTTCCACCGCTTTACTGAATAATCGCCGCCGTCCGCGTAAACCAGAGAAGCCTCTCAAGCGAAGCATAAATGACTGATCAAAAATTAGTTCACCCAGAAATAAGTGCTAGAGAGTTAGCCGGTTTAATTGCTTCTCATTTAGCAGCTCAAGGTATTGATGTGACCTTAGTGGGAGGAACCTGTGTTTCAATTTACTCAAATGATTTTTATCAATCTGACGATTTAGATTTTGTGGACCGCTCCTATACACCCAGTAAAAAGCTAAAAGAAGTAATGGCTCAAATTGGCTTTAGTCCAGTAGGTCGTTACTACGAGCATCCTGATTCCCCTTTTGTTATTGAATTTCCCGCAGGTCCGCTTTCGGTTGGCGATGACCCGATAAGGGAGTGGTCAACGCTCGCTACCTCTATGGGTACGTTTACCCTGATCACTCCGCAAGACTGCATTAAAATCGATTAAGTGCTTACTTTTACTGGAATGATCGGCAAGCGCTTGAGCAGGCTGTTTGGGTCGCTAAAGATCAGGTAAATAATTACGATCTTGATGAAATTAGTCAATGGGTTAAACGGGAAGGCGAGTTTGAAAAATATCAAATTTTTATTGCGCTTCTGAACGATGAATAGCCTTAGTTGTTTCTTAAATTAAATTAAAAGTAGAAGTTGGTAAGGCAGTGGTTCGGTATAACCGAACAACTGCATTTTCGTCCAATTCACCTTCTGCATAATTGATAACACCCCTTTTTCACACCATTGCCTCTTCGTAGACTTTTTCGACCTCAGTAAACTTAGTAACGCTCTCTAGGCGAGTTAAGGTAGTGAGTTTCATCGAGTTTTTCATTGGGCGATGTGGCACGTTGGTCACTGGCGTTTGCAGCGAGAGCGGTTTGCCGAGCTCAAATAAATAATACAAATCAGCAGAACCTGATTTTTTACCCGCTTGATCTTCGGTAATGGCGTAGCGAGGTAATACAGTGACCCGTTTAACCGGCCAAAGTTTGTCAATTTGCTTGGTTGAACTTTGAGTGTC
>JBLWXP010000027.1:0-8399 GCA_048267405.1 Balneola sp.
TTATAGAGGATCCAGATTTATATTTTTTATAAATCTGGATCCTCTATGATATTAAACTTTAGCTTTTATTCATTAATAGGAGTATTTAATACATCAATACATTGGATTAAGTACTCCTATTAATGTATAAATGCTAAAGTTTATTATCATAGAGGATCCAGATTTATATTTTTTATAAATTATTATCCATATAAAAATTCTCAAACAATATATAATTATTTAATTTTATTTTTTGTGTCTATTGCATGCTATATTTATTTACCTATTAAATTTACATAACCACCAATTAATGATATATAATATTATTTTTCTGCATGGAATATATAAAATAGATTGCAGTCAATACTAGATATTAATTTAAATGGCCAAAAGTATGAATCATTTTCTGGAAAGTAGTAATTTAAAAAAGCTATTAAATTATTACAAGGGTTAACATGCTCTCTAGCCATTATATAGTCATATTCCCAGCCTTTTTCGAGAGCATCTTTCCTTGTTGTCAAATACCGACCTAACCTCCATGCTATACCAGGATCTGTTGGTATTATAATAGAAAGTGTTCCATTAGGTTTTAATACTCGTTTCCATTCTTTTATAACTAGATGCGGTTCATATAAGTGTTCTAGGATATGTGTGGCAATTAAACGATCGAAGGTATTATCTCCAAAACTCAACTCTGTGGCATTTTCAACAATATAGGATATTTTACCTTTTTTACCCCCAGAACCTAATATTTTTTTTGCAAAAGAAATATTTTTAGGATCACTATCAGTAATGATATATTCTTTGAATGTATGATTTACAAATTTAAAATGTTCGCCTAGTCCAGCACCCACCTCCAACACCCTTTCAAAATGCTCGTTAGCGGTAAACTTACTCTCACATGAATGATGCCCACAATTCATTATTTTTCCTGTTGATTTATTGTACACTCGCTCTTCGTATGTATCGCTGAAACTATTTATATAATTAATCCAGTCAATATCATCGGTTTTATTTTTTCTCATATATATTACCTATACTATTTTCTATATTAATAGGATGGTACATTTTGTAATTTAATAATACTAAGTGTATTCTCCCTTTGGTTACGTTATCTAGTATTAACCCTGTAAATAGGCTAATGATTGATATTATACCTATGCTACTTGCTAAAATCGCTGTTGGAAATCGTTCGACTAAGCCAGTATGTATAAAATCTATTATTACTGGTATTCCTAAAATCATAGATACAAAGATAAATATAAATGAAAGAAAAGAGAAAAATAATAATGGTTTAATGTCTCTAATAAGGTAGATTATAAATGATAGTATTTTCATCCCATCAGAATAAGTCCGTAATTTACTTTTAGTGCCTTCAGGCCTAGATTGATAATTTGTTGGAATCTCTAGTATAGGAAGTTTATGATGTAACGCATGAATGGTCAGTTCAGTTTCTATCTGAAACCCATCACTAATGATAGGTATTGTTTTAACAAACCTACGACTCATTACTCGATATCCAGAAAATACATCGGTAAGTTTTGCATCAAAAAATTTATTGATAAGTGCGGAAAATGCTTTGTTCCCTAAAATGTGACCTTTAGGGTATGCTTTTGTAGGAGTGCTTCTAGTTCCTATTACCATGTCCAAGTGATCGTTTACTAAAGCATTAATTAAGGTGGAAACACAACTTGTATCATAGGTTTCATCACCATCTGCCATCACATATATATCTGCATTAATATCAGAAAACATTCGTCGTACAACCTCCCCTTTCCCTGGTCTTAATTCCTGTCGTACAATGGCCCCTGCTGCTTTTGCTTCGTCGATGGTGTTGTCAGTAGAGTTGTTATCGTAAACATAAATTTTAGCTTCAGGTAATTCCTTTTTGAAGGCTGTAACGGTTTTTCCAATAGCCCCTTCTTCATTTAAGCAAGGAAGCAAAATGGCAATATTTAAATTTTTAATATCCACGTTATTTTTGACCTTTAAGTTCATATATTATCAAATTATGACCATCATCACTAAGTGGTATCAACCATTTGGGTGGATTTCCTGTAGTTATTGCTCTTATGATGCTTTTAGGTTTTGAGTTATTTATTATATATTTGTTTTGGTTGTCATTTTTGTTAAATAAAAAAAGATCAACTCCTTCTTTTTTTAATTTTTGAAAAGCAAGTTGCTCGTTATCAGATAGTAATGTGTTTACATATAAAAGATTTCCCCGAATATTTCTATGGTAAGGTGCAGTGATAATATAGTTGTCTGTTAATGTGATGATTTCTGCTCCACTGTCCATAGGAGCAAATATTTTTTTTCCTTCTATCCCAAGACTATTTATAAAATCGTGCGTGCTTACGATTTCAACGTTTTTATTTTCTCCCTCAACTTTTAGTAAAGTTTCTATGTGTATGACTATAATAGTTGATAGTGCAGGCGCGATTAAAAAAGGAGGTAAGATTCTAATAACTGGTATATTAATGATCTTAAATAAATACAACCCAACCGTTAAATTTAATGGAATTGCTAGCATTGAAGAGAATATAATCGTTCTTACTTGCCAAAACATTGCAGGAATTAAGCTGATTAAAAATAATATATAGTAAATTTTTTGCTTTCTATCTGATAGTAGTAGAATAGAAAGTAAAGCAGGCACAATGGTAATAAAATATCCCCAGACCTGAGATAAGTCTGAGAAGTTTTTGATGACTGTCGTTAATGGACGAGCTTCTGAAACGTGGCTGAGCCAGTGTTTCACAAGAGGCTCAGGGTATTCTGAAAAAGGTGGCTTTAATACGTATGGAAAAACTAACCAGGTGAGTCCAATACAAACTAATGTTGTTATGAACAAAATAGTAAGCTTCGGCTTTAGTAGTGTTAAGGATATAGTGATTCCTGCAGATAAAAAGAAGCATAAAAGCGGTAAGGTTAGTATGTCATATTGTGGATTAAACCAAATTGATACTGGTTGGAATATCATTACTCCGATCACCCCAGATACGAATGTTAGTAACGATATATCTCTTATAAATTTTAGTTTGTGTAGGTCATTATATAAAGCGTAAATAGTTAATAAAGATAATGTAATAATAAAAAAAGGTAAAACTTCTAATCCTATCAGTAACGAGGAACTAATGCTTAACGCACTACCGTACGCATATGTTTTTCGGTTAAAATTAGGTGAAAATGTTAGTAATATAAAGCAACTATAAAGTAGTATTTGTAAGTTGTGGTGGTCTATACTTCCTGGGTAAAACTTTAGTGCAGCGATAGAGAAAAAAGTATAGAGTACGGTTAATGCATGATGTTTAACTCCAAATATGCTTTGTGATATTTTGCATAGTATGCCCATAAAAAAAATTAAATAGGTAAGAGGTACTACTGCAATCGAGAACTGTAATGCATTGGTATGATCAACAAAAAGCCGGGATACATAGTACAAAGCCAGTATTGGTAGATCGGGTATTCGTGACCAATGAATAATTTGCCCATCTTGCGGATTAAAATCTTTTAAAGGGTGCAGGTACCATGAAGGGGACTCTATGAATGTCATGACTTGATGAAGGCGCATAAAATTATCGTTATCGCCTAAATCCCACTCCGAAACTCTAGAATACTGTATAAAAAATATCGCGACAGCTAAAGCGATGGACAAAAATAACGGATCATAAGGCTTGGTATCAAATCTATGGTTAGATGCTGGGCTCAATTCTTGTCTACCTCAATGATTTATATACAAAATATACTAGTATAGTCAACAAAATTAGCAAATTGGTTTATGCAGATATATGTCATATATTATGAGAAAGTTAACTATTGTTCACTTACTTTAGTAATAATTGCTCCCGATTTCAGATAGGAAGTGCGACATTCATGGGAAGGTGTAGATGAGGAAGCCAACTGCTGAAAGTGGTACGCTCTCTCGCCAAAGAAATAAGCAGTACTACCATTAATTATCAGCAGTTGACCGAGGGCAGGAAGCTCCAGATTTATGCTCTTTTGGAACGGGGAATTTCGGTTTCTGAAATAGCTAAAACTGTTCATGCCATCGCAAAGGAGTTGGAGACTGATGTGTACTTTGCCCACCCTTATGGCTTTGGGAGCGCGGAGCCAATGAGAATGCTAACGGTCTTTTAAGGCGATATGTGAAAAAAGGACCCGGCCTAATAATAGTAACGGACAGCGATATTGAATTCGCTCTATCGCGGATAAATTATAGAGTAAGAAAATGTTTAGACTTCAAGCAGCCTGCGATTGTATTGAAAGAAATGGCAATGGCTGCATGATATTGGCGAGTGTCGCACTTATTGTCTGATATCGGGCCTACCCTAATGCCTTGTTTGAAATTTTATTATAAAGAGACTCAGCAACTGCCAGCAAATCCGAAGTGAATATCGATTTATCGGTATCATCGACGTCTTTCCTAAAGTAAGTATTAAAATCTTGACCAGTATTTTCAAGACCTAATTTGTCAAGAAGATGACTCATACATGAATGACTATTGGCTCTCAAATCGTCTTGCAAAACAACGAGACAAAAGTCTATATTAGCAAGTACTTCAGTGAAGGCGGCAATCCAGTAAGCCAACCAATAATCCGGAGAGTCCGGACTATATGCGCCTCTGTCGAATCCCCTGAATTCAATTGGTGTATGTAATAAACCAAACTCCAGGTGGCCAATATCAAGCATGTAACGCTGAATAAATTCATCGTCTTCTTGCTGTTTCAAGAAGTTTTGATGCTGACGGAAAAGTGAAGCTGCATGTGGGGCTGGTGCCCGAATCGGCACGACAACTTGTGCCTGAGGAAAGATATGACGAATCATCTGGAGTCGAGCAATATTGGCGTTGTTCTTTGACAGGTAACGTGCTGTAGGACGTCCCCTAATATATGGAATTTTCTTAAAACACATCTGTAGGCTTTTGGTAAATTTGTACTGTTCATCCTCCTGCGTCCACAGAATGATTTTTTTCTTTTTATATTTCTCATGCCAGAAAAGTTTCCAATATACCTCTTCGAATGCTTCTGGACTATCTAAGTCGATTTCTAGCCCGTCTCCATGCGCTCTCATTCTGCGAGCTACTTTTCTTCGAAAAGGAACTGCTATTTTGTTCCATAAATAAGGTGAAGTAATGAAAGGCATATCCCGGTAGGTATGGGTGGCTATACAAGGTAACTCACTAAAAGCATTCAACAAAGCCGTTGTTCCACCCCTGGGCAATGAGGTAATAAAAATAGGAGGTTGAGGTTCCAAACTAGGATGGATGAAACGAAAAATACTATCATCTACTCGCGCAGAAAATCTCTGAATACTCGGGTTGGCAAAAGCGATCATATGAAGGATCCGATCACTCATCGAGTAGGATGCTGCGTGTGTCTCGGCCCCGTCTACGGCATTAAGTTTCTTTCTACCTAGCCAAACTATCGACATCAGAGCGACACTCACCACCACGATATAATCAGACCTTAACATCAGCGAAAAAATTTCGTTTTCTTTCGCCAAATTGAGTTTATCACTTAGATAAATGGGGATATAGGCGAAAACGATACACAGGATAAAACGCCAAACAAGCGATCCTACTCCGATGAATATGTCTATACCCGAGCGGCGAATTCTCAATTCCTTCTCATAGTCATCCATTTGTATATCTGTCATCGCCCCCACCCCCTGATACACATGCTGCAATAGGTCTTTAGACACTTGCAAAAAGTGGGTCATATGTAGGACAAGAGTAAATACACTTATAATGATAAACGAAATGAATAATTCGGCGATCATTCCTTTCTAACCTCACTGGATTCGCCTGATTTTGTTTCGACTTTAGCACACCGCGAGTGTCTCAATAATCGTTTTAATGGATACCAGACAAAGCCAACTATAAGCAGGAGCAACCCAATAGCGATAGCTATAAATGTTGCGATGGCCCCCAAACCGACACCTGGTCCGATATAGGCAAAAACGGGTGTTGGTACTAAAACCAAAGCGAGCATAAATACATGAGCGTTTTTCATATATCCTCCATAAAGATAAACGCCAGTGATAACTTCTATAAAGTTTACAAATCCAGATTATCAACAAATAATCTAGTTATCCTATTCAATATGCGATTTATGAATTATCAATAACGGGTGTTTTCTCATTACAACTATGAAAGGATTCCTGAAAGTAGTCTGATGGATAAACAACAGCATTCGTTATTTCACCTACGTTATCGGAATCATATTGATTGACATATTCCCAAATCATATTATTGTCTGAATCCAGTTCAAATACTCTCCCTGCATCAAATTCGGTAATCAACATGCCGTGGTTTTTTAGCAGCTCGTGTTGTCCACGAATGACAGAAAGCATCTCTTGTCCGCTCTTTTCGCCATAAATCACTTCTGTTTTCCTACTAACGGGATCCACTGCGATAATATTTGTTGAAAATTTATGATTCAGATTTGTTCGTTCATGGGAATATGCGGTGCGATAAACATTATTGTTAAAAATTGAGATTCTCCCATCACTACGAAATTCAGGGTCATGCTGCCTTATCCAAGGTCCGGTCTGATGCCATTTTATTTTTTTATTAATGGGGTCAAGGACAAAAATGAGATTCAGTTGTCGCAGAGAGACAGCCAAGTCTCCTGCATCAAATAGTGGGAAGGTGTCTGCTAGGCTTGATGAGAGTTCTGCCACCTTGTTAGCATGCACAATTTCCTTATCGAACAATATTTCTGGCCTAAAACTTAGTCCATTAGACGTCAATAATGCTTCTAATCCATTTTCCCGCATCAATTCTGGTATTGATATCTGTTCAAGTATTTTACCATCTTCACTCACTCTCATGATGGTGTCTTCTGAAAGGCTCACATCTTTCCCTGAACTGGAGTAGGGTGGTAAACGGTTTGGTTCTTCCTTCGCATTCCAATAGAGTCTATTCAGAACCCAATATCCGCCTTTTTCAGCCGGTACAATAGAGTGGTGTGTCGGTTGATTTATCTTCCATACCACGTTGCCACATTGATCCAGTTTAATTGCTCCACAATATTCATAGTTAAAAACCACTTCTCCTTCTGGAGTTAAATGAACGCCATGTGTATCTACAGCTAAACTCGATAACGGACTACAAGGGCGCGAATCAGAATCTGGAAAATGCTTAGAGTAATCGAGCGACCATTTCTTAAATACTGTTCCATCACGGTGAATAAGGCGTATTTGATTTTCGTTGTCAAAAAAACCTGTCATTAATACATACTGATTATCGTCCGGGGCATTATTAATAACCACTCCATTTCCTTGTCCTCGAGAGGGCTGAAGATGGGAAATGCTTGGTTCCCAAAAAGCCTGACCATTAATAATGGCACTTTTTACCATACTTAATTGAGGGATTGGAAATACCCCGTATTGCGATGAGAGTGCGCCAATAATATACCCAACTACGATCAAGCGAATAACATTAGACCAGTTGAAAAAACGCTTCGCATTTTTGTCAGTAACTGATGTCCTTTGTACTTCTTTTCTTTCCTTTTGGAACATTTAAACCTAGCTCATAACGTGAAATCAATTTTCCGGGTGCTATCCCAGATACTTGCGATTTATTAGTACTGGTAATCATAGGTGTTCATTTGAATTTCATCCATCACTGATTCAAAAATATGAGTTATGGCGGCTGTGTTGCTTAACTCGGAGAAAAGGCATACCTAGCCCCGTAAGTTTGTTCAGCGATATGATCATTGCGTAAGTCTTGCTAACCTGAGCGTTGTAATTTATTAGGCTTAATTTTCCACCTAGCAACTGTTTCACCCGATACATTGCTGTCTCTGATAGCGAACGCTTATGATAGCCGTACCGCTTTTTCCACTTCTTGTTGGAGCCGTAGATCTTCTCACAACCTACTGTTAAGTTGCGAGGATGTCCTTGCTCCCAGAACGCTGCTCCTTATCTTGGTGGAATGAGCGCGATATTAGCCAGTTTAAATACTGAGTTCAGAAAAACTCAATTTGCTATCAGTTGCATATGAAAGGCTCGTTTTACCATCTGTGCAGTAGTAATGGTTAATTTACTGAATCGACGAGGTCTACCACGCTTGCCTTGTTTGTTTTGCTTCCACTCGGCTATCGCTTCCTCATCAATCCAAAAGGTCAAAGAGTCACGTTTTATTAAGGCTTGATTGTACTGCTTCCAGTTGGTTGCTTTGTAACGAGGTTTAGGCATGAGTCTGAGGCAATAAATTGGTGTAGCCGATCAGATTGTTGCTTCTTGATTTTGTTCCATCGATTTAAGCAACAAAGCCTTTCTTTCTTTACATAGCCGATATGACAACACCCGCCCCAATAAAAAACACAATCATCCACAGCACTGAAACATTCAACTTCTTAAGCAGATAGAAACCCGCAATCACCAAAGCAACATCTATTGGTACAACTACGGCACTG
>JBLWXP010000028.1:0-7944 GCA_048267405.1 Balneola sp.
ATGTGGCCGCAGTGGAAGAAAATATAAAGTGTCGTGTGCCATGCCTAACCATCACCTCTAATAGGTTAAGCGTGTTGGATACATTGTTACGGTAATACTTACCTGGTTGCTGAACAGACTCGCCCACTAAGCTTGCAGCGGCAAAGTGCATCACGCCATCAAAAGTATATTGGTGGAATAGCTGCTCAAGTAAATTTGTATCAGCTAAATCGCCAACTACCAGTTTTCCGTACCTGGCCAAAGAACGAAAACCGGTGGACAGATTATCTAAAACCACCACATCATGACCTTGGCGAGCTAACTGCTTCACCATATGAGATCCAATATAGCCTGCGCCACCTACTACCAATACCTTCATACTGCCTCCTTAATGTCACTCCGGTACCAAAATAGCTCTTGCCTACCCGACACTTTAAAATCTAATAAAAAACCAGCGTCAATAAGCGTTTTGTAAATAGCAGTTAACTCAGAATCCGTTAGTATCTGCGGATGAATCTCAACAATAATCTTCATAACACTGTTTAAATTCAATCCTTCAAAAAATGCAGATTCACCACCTTCAATATCAATAATAAGTACTGTGGGAAGCAGATCTGCGATAACAAGATGCTTATTAAGTACCGGAACCTCCACCTGCTGATACTCTTCTTCTTTAGGCTGTAGTAAGCTACTGCCCCAAAACGCAGGTGTTACATAAAATGGCTGTGTACTTTCTTTCTCTAAAAGCACAGCATTATGTATGTCAAAACTAATATTATTTAACTGTTGATTATGATGAATATAAGAGAGCAGTGCGGGATTAGCCTCATAAGCTACGTAATAAGCAGGTTCGCAGCAACGCATCACCGTTATCCCCATAAACCCAACCCCCGCACCAAGCTCAAGAACACGGTCATTCCGGTCAATAGCATGTGCTACCAGCTCGGCCTCCTTATTTTCATAACTGCCATCAGCTAAAGATCGAAGTAAAGGGATAGGCGGCTGCTTCGGAAAAGAGAGTGAAACACCATTTACCTCACACAGGCCGCTTTTAGCTACTTCTAAATACCGACAATATTGTTGCATTTTTTTGTTCAGAAAAGGCCCATCTGGACGATAATACAAAGCACGCTTCATTAACTTGTGCGCCTGAACAAGATCCAACCACTCCAAAGTTGTCGCCATATCACGCAATACATCGGCAATATCATGGCGTTGACGAATTGACAGTACGCCGTCAATCGACATGCTTGTCAATAAGTTATATGCCTTATCTTTTAACAATTTTGAGAGATCATAATTCCCTAATACGTCTTCAATAAGGTTAACATCTAATTTTGAAAAAATAATATTCATACTTGCCCTTAGCTAGTACGAGTAAAGCGACGCAACCAAGACCTAAGTAACGACTTGGTTGTAGGACTACCTGCAGTAGTTGATTGCTGCTGAAGCAAATCATAGCGCCGCTGCAAATTCCGATGAGAACGATCTAATGACACTAGAGCATGCATAGCATTTTTAGCAATTAATTCTACGTCGTTTATATAAAGCGGAGTCTGATATGGTGACTCTAAACAATAGTCGTTATAATAATCAGCTGCCCACCAAGCAGAGCATTGTCTCATTTCTAATTTCTGCTTTTCATTAAGAGCATTCAAAAGCTTAAGGTTACTCGATTCATAGTAGCTTAAGCAAAAAGAAATATGCTGGTCACTAAACACCCAAGGTGTAGATGCTTTAGGAAAATCAACATGACGAGCCATTACAAACTCAATTTCCGAAGAGTGCGCCCCACTCCGAAGCTCTTCATGCTGTTGAAAGAAACGTAACAAATAAGCAGGCAAACTTGCATTTGCGCGAGAAGTAGAAGCCTCAGGCTGCTCTAAGAGTTGATTAAAGTCGGAAACGACATCATTAGGAAGCAGACGTACCGTAACATTATCTACACCAGGAACTGCTAACCATTCTTGATAAACATTAAACCAATCGGCTTTCAGTATACTACTTTTGAACCATGAATCAAAAGATTGTCCAGTCCAAGCGCCCCACTGCCACCAGGCAGAGTTTAACCACTGTACTTGAGGGCGAACATACATAACAACATCTGCTTTTAAACCTAAGCGCCTTAGTATATCCAACTGAGTAAACTGAGAAAATTGATTACCCCAAGCTTCATTGGAAAAAACTGGAATATCTCCCAGATCGGCAATCTTAGCGATAGCGTTTCTACATTCCTGCCACTGCCTAGACTTCCAATCAGCGATTTTTCGTGCAGAAACAGAGGGCACATACCCAGTTGCAGAAGTTTTCGCCAAACGTTTGACTAGCTCTCCATTGAGCACCTCCGCATTTTCACGGATTACTGTATAACTGTATGAACCGCTAAGGAGATGGTTAGACAATGCTATTTGTAAAGCACTGCTACCACATTTTGGCATACCAACATGTATGATTGCATGTACTGCATGGCTAGCCATTCAATTGCTCCGTTACGTCAACCACGTGCTGAGCGATCTCTTCATGGGAAGGCCATGGAACACTTCTCCACTCGGGATCTAGGGCTGGAAGTGGTTCATAAAATAGCTGACCATCTTCACGCCCCAAGTACGTCTGAGCTATATAACGATAGGAAGCTAACTGCTCTTCTATTAGCCGTATACGAAACTCGGGCTTAATCATATCTTGAAGATGTCTTGATATATCGTCAAAAGACGCTTTTTTAGCGTGCTTTAAAAGAGCATATCGCAGCTCATCACTGGCATTTACTCGTTGAAAAATGTCCATTAATTGAAGCGAACGAATTGGTAACGATACATTATCTCGCTGCGCCATGCTCGGTAGTTTATAGAGTAAATTCTGCTGGCCTATCGCAGTAATAAAATCACTAGCTAGATCAGGTTGATTTTGCTCAGATTCGTATGGACGAACAATTATATTTTCTTTTCCAACTACCTCTGCCCACCGGTCAATTAAGTGACGGTAATCACCATAACGGGGATTTTTTTTACGTTGAAAATTAATAAAGCCATAGGGCCCCTTATTCCAAGGGGGTAGGTGCTTCATTTTAACCGCTTGGGCATAGGCGGAAAGCCACCAATGGTCGTGGCGGCGCAAGTAAATAACCACCTTTAACGGGTAACCTTTAAAAAATTTATTCAAACGGTCAAATGGTTTGTTAAGCAAAAAATCTTCAGAACTGATAATAATTTGTTGAGTATCGGAAGTGATTTCATTTTCTAAAGATTTTAAGAGTGCTTCAGGCGAACATATCCACTCTGAAGGAACTCCAGGATTATAAAAACCGAGGGAAGCACTTAAAGAGTAATGTGCCGCTCCAATACGACCTGTCTTAGGATACAAAATACCGTGCTTAGCTAGCTTATCACTGGCTTGTTGAAAATAAGCTTGCAGCGCGGTGGTACCAGTTTTATTCATACCAATATGCAAAGTAATATTTGGCTTAGATTTTTTAAAAAATTGACTAATCATTACCTAACCTTCCATAGCCCTAGTAAACGCCTGGCTTTCTGGGATGCAAAAAATAGCTATGAATACCCTGCGTGACGGTGCTGGTTACGTGCTGCCATCAAAAATGGCTGATCAAACAAGTTGTATCCTTTGAACGGATTGATCCAATTAATGAGCTAAATAGTTTCTAAGGCAATGCCTACGTGACCGATGAGAAGAACTTCAGGCATCAGAAAACACATTAGCACTTACTCATTGTAATTTAAAATAATTTTTATAAATTTGACTACAAATATCCCTAATTAAAATAATCTTTAATGGAATCATTCAGACTCGCGAAGTCCAAGCCTGCATCGAGTCAGCAGAGTTAAGTGCCGAAAAACTTGTTTAAGTGGCCGCCAGAAATGATTCGAAGAGAATATGTAGCACTTCACAAGAAATTTTTGTAAGGACTTAAGTGATTAAGATACAGCGGTATACCATCAGTTTTTTGATCTGATTGGATTTGGCCTAGCAACTTTCATTAGCCACACTGAAGAAGCATGAAGGGAATAGCAACTTTCTATTTCTAGTTGAAATATCCACGCAATGCCTCATCCTTAAAAGCTGCCTCTGAACCATGGATCATGACTCTAGCAGGCTTTTATAGAATCATAAAACACAATATCAATGTGAATTATCCGCACCAATCAGGATAATTAAACGGAACAGAATGTCATGGCTAAGACTATAGCTTTTAAAATCACATTAAAAGCCTATAAAATCGGCCATTAGGAGCTCAAGTTTTTGATTTCTTGTCATAACTCAAAGTCAGAAATACTGTACATACTGACAAAAAAAAGCAGAAAGTTGATACTGAACATCTCCTAGATAATTAAAATTATAGAGAAAATAGAAATACAACACGACAAAGCAGCTAACGAAGAAGTTAACACTTAGATGAGTACCTTATATCAATCTTATTGGGCGCTGCAAAACCGCGCTTAGCGCGGTTTTGCTTGCACTTTACTAGACTAATAGGTTGTAAAACCAAGTGGAGTATTATACGAGCAACACTAGATCAATCTATACTTTGGTTAAACACCAGCTTCACTAAGAGCTTTAGTACTATTTATCGAAACAGCTTCGGACTACTGAAGCATTCTGTTTTTCATTTCAATTAAAATAATAAATCTGAGAGCAACGCCTTACGTCTCGATTTTAAGGACTGCATTATAAACAGGCCTTGAAATAAGAATATAAACCGCACTCAAACAATCAAACTGCTACGATAATTTTCACTCAAAAACTGAGTAACATTATTAATTTTCAAATACCTAGCAAAATCACTTAATCGATTATCAAAAGCGTTCCAGTAACTAGAGTAATCACACAGCTCATACAACTCATCAGCACTAGAAAGTTGCTGTAGTTTATCATGCATTATATAAGGGAGTTTCAAATGCTCACACAGTTCAAAAGTTCTCATATCATGCGCTATCCAAAGCGAAGGAACACCGGCCCAAAAAGCAATCATATTACCATGGAAACGGGTTCCATAACAAAACCCATATCCATCTGAAAAATGGTTAACCCAATCTTCTACAGTATAGAACTTATAAAAACTTTTTTTAATGTAATCGAAATAATCACTCTTGCTTACCTTACCACTTTCGAACATTCTAAGTAAATAAGGTGGTTCCCAATGATCATTACCATTTTTCAAAAAGTCTTCACGACTTAGATCTCCAGTAGAAATTCTCTCTTCAGTTGGATCACCTTGACCAATAATATTACTTCCACTATTAATTGCGATTTCCAGCAACTTGCTTTCATCAGGCCCAAGAGACAGGTACACACCAGATTTTTCTTCGCTAGCATTAAATTTATTAAAGAAAGCATCTTTTCTATCTCGGTTTTGAAGTCCTCCAAAATAGGCAGATTGACAACCTATGACTTCGACATTCTTTACGCCATATTTATTACAAAGCTCCGCTGTAAATTCACCTCTTACTGCGATTGATTCTGCGCGATCAGATATAGCCTTTAGAAGTCGAACTGAACGATCATCGACTTTAGCGTCTTTAATACTCTGCCCGAGTTCTGCTTGACATCCAAACCCAAATGTAGTGACTGGCAAATCAAGCTTTTCAATAAAATCAGCCACATTTTCGTGTGAAGCAATATATTTAGGAGTCCTGTTTACATGTAGCATAGTTGCTGTAACGAATCCCAAATGAGTAATACTTTCACGAGTCCTAGCAATATTATCAGCGCTAGTATTTGTCCCTACCTTAACCCAATCTTTAAAAAAAGAACGGGCAGCATATCCATGAACAATATTTCCCGTATTATCTTTGCTGCCATGAGGAAGACCACTAGGATTGCCAATAAATCCAATTTTACTAGCATTTTGCATAACACAATCCTTTTCTATTTAACTTATTCACTCAAAAAAATCAAGCTTTACATTAGGCAAAGATTGATCCGGCTTTAAATCTAAAACCCCAGACTCAGAATCATTTTGACACATTCCTTCAGTCTCAAGAGATGGAAGAGTTAGTTTGCCATTTTCGACACCTACTCCAACCACAACTTTAATTATCTCACAACAAAATATCTGAAACAAATATTTCCTACAAGACAGAGTTTGTTAGGCATAGATTATTATTTAGTATAACTTATATTTAAAATCTCAAAAATTATCTTGATGTCGGCAGACACTAGAATATGTGGTAGAAGTTTTTTTATTATACTTAACAGAGAGCCGCTAATAAGAAAAAAACCCAGAAAACAAAATTATTTCAAAATCACTAGCCGTAATTATCCCCAGTCATCAATAAAACATAGTTGTTTTTCGCTCCCTTCGTAAGAAAGAATTAGCCACCCTGATGACTTTTTAATAACCGGGGATATAAACCTGGCAACAGATGAGTAAGATTTATTTTTAAATTTTTCTTCAACCCTTGAAGAAGGCAAACCAAATTTAATCTCAACATCACAACCATTTTCGCTTCTAAAAATAATCTGAAAATTCTTTTCTATATCCGAATCAAAGAAAACACCGGAAAAGACAGCTTCATCTTCTCGGACACCAGGCAGAGCACTCCAGACTTCAAAACAATCCAGTGAATATGAATAATCGCTATACGTCAGACTAGAAACCGGTAGCTTAACGAGATTAAACTTACCCAAACTTTGTGATTGCTTTACTAAGATATCGGAACCGGGGAACACTAAGTACTTATCTTTTGTACCTTGACCTCCTCCCCTAAGCATTTTTTTCAACACATCCGCAGTTGGAGTACTTTCTTTAACTCCCAAAATCTTAAATGCTTGCTCTGCCAGACTCTGGCTATAATGATAAACTCCTGTATACAAGGATTCGAAAGTTAGTGATAGAGGCTTTTCTCCTGTTTTATTTAAATAGTCATACACAAATCTCATCTTTCTTCTAGATTCAATCTCGTGTGAAATCAAACTACTTACATTCACATCAGACTGATAAACCTCTTCATTAATTTTTTTCTTATTCTTATGCTCCCTCCCCCATATGCCTGTTTTTTGGGCATAATTCAAACTCAAAAGCCTATCAGTAGAATACTCCCTATACAGAAACAAATGACGATAACCGTACTCAATGCTCTTTTTCATTAAAGCTAAATTCAGCTCATCCGGCATTATTTCAAGACAATGTTTTATCAAGGGCTTACTTTTAAGAATATCACCTATACTTTCCTCAAGCTCACTATAATTTTTATTATTTTTCCAGTTCAGGGTAACATTCCCATAAATTCTATCTATATTAAAAGGCTCATGCTCGACAGTTGGGAAAGGCATTGCTTTAAAAAGGGCTTGTCCTAAATTAGTTCCACCAGATCTGCGAAAGGTCCAAATAATCAAAGGCTTTTTATCAGACATAGCATACTCGTAAAATTAAAATTTAACAGAATTTTCACTGCAACCAAAACTTCCATTAGCCTCAGCTAACATACTTGCATAACGTTGGTACTCTTTAGCACCACCATAGTGCTGCTTGCGTTTGATCTCTTCTTTCACCTTGGCTTTAAAACCAGCATGATACTTAAAGTGAGCAAACCATACGTTATCAGTCAATACATTAACATTTGCAATATCGTGAATGCCTTGAGATACGTGAATCCAAGGATTATATTTAACTAAAGCATATTTTTGTGATGTAAATGCATTTGGTTCAGCATTCTGATCAATTCGATGTCGCAAGCTGCTTACAGAGCTAACATTATTAGAATAAAAACCACTGCCAATATGCCAGTCCTCTAAGGGTTTTTTATCGTGCCAATTTGCTACTTCAAATGGTTTATCGACAGTAAAATCGGCATCATTCAAATCACCGAATGGGTACATATCAATCATATCCGTGCGAATGCAATCGTATCCTTTTGACTCTACTTCCTCTACATAGCTTTGCAGTGAACATTGCGGGTAACCAGGGAATATCAGTAACTCATCGGCATCGGCAATTAGCGCCCATTTTCC
>JBLWXP010000029.1:0-6792 GCA_048267405.1 Balneola sp.
TACCGTTATTTCTCTACAGATAAGCGTAAGTTCATTATTGCGGACACTCCAGGGCACGAACAGTACACTCGTAACATGGTTACAGGTGCTTCTACGTGTGATCTTGCGATTGTAATGGTTGATGCTCGCCATGGTATTCAAACACAAACTAAACGTCATAGTTATATCTGTAGCCTGTTAGGTATTAAGCACATCATTGTTGCTATAAACAAGATGGATTTGATGGAGTATAGCCAAGAGGTTTACCAAAAAATCAAAGCAGATTACCGTGATATGGCAAAGAACTTCAACATTGACGATATCCGCTTCGTACCTATCTCAGCGCTTAAAGGCGACAACGTAGTAACGCCAAGTGAAAACATGGATTGGTATCCGGGTGCGACTTTAATGAAGTTACTTGAGACTGTGAAGGTTGACCAAGACAAAGATCTTGAGCACATGCGTTTCCCTGTTCAGTATGTAAATCGTCCTAACCTAGACTTTAGAGGGTTCTGTGGCACGCTTGCATCGGGTATTGTTCAAGTCGGTGACGAAGTGACAGCTTTGCCTTCAGGTAAAGCATCTCGCATTAAGTCGATCTTCACTCATGACGGCGAGTTAGAGACCGCTTATCCTGGCCAAGCCATTACCATTACTCTTGAAGACGAAATTGATGTATCTCGTGGAGATATGCTGGTTCATATTGGCCACGAGCCAGTTGTCACTAATAAAGTTGTAGCTCATGTAGTATGGATGGGTGAGAACCCGATGCGCACCCATAAAGAGTACATTTTCAAGTTCGCAACTAAATCATGTACAGGTAAAGTCACTGATATTGAGCATAAGATTGATGTGAATACACTACAGCAGCACGCTGAAAATAGTGAAACACTTGATCTAAACGAGATTGCCTTATCTTGCATTTTATTGACAGATAAAATTGCCGTTGATACCTACAAGACCCTTCCTCAAACAGGTGCTTTTATTGTTATCGACCGTCATACAAATGTCACTGTGGGTGCGGGTATGGTTAATAAAATCTCAGAAGACTCAAAAGAAACTAGTCGAGTTTATTCTCTAGCGGAGAAAGAACTGAATGCTTATGTTCGTAAACATTACCCTGAGTGGAATTGCGAAACGATCTAATGTCAGAACAAGATAACTTGAATACCCGTAGTTTGATAAAGAAATTCATGGGGACTGCTGGTATTCAACTGATGAGCAAAGGCTTGTCAGTTATTACTGGAATTATTTTAGCGCGAGTACTTGGCCCAGAAGAGTTTGGCCGTTACGGGCTAATTATGTCGATTGTTGCAATGGCAGCGATTCCAACTATTGCGGGAATGCCACAACTGATGATTCGTGAAGTGGCCAATTCACAACTAGAGAAGCGCTGGGGTGAATTAAAGGGCTTGTTACGTTGGTCATCGATATATGTCATAACGCTATCTGCTGCCGTTATGTGCGCTCTAAGTGTAGCCATTTACTTTGAATGGATTGAACTACGTATCGGACAGTATCTCTGGTTTGGTTTAGCTATTATTCCTGTTCGAGGCTTATTGGCGAAACAAAATGCAGTACTTAATGGTTTACGTTTTCCTGTGCTAGCTCAGTTACCACAAGGCATGATTAATTCTGTTTTGGTCTTAATTCCGTTAAGTGGACTCCTATTAACAAATCATGCACTGGAAGCTACTAGTGTTTTAGTTATTCAAATAGGAGCTAGCCTTGGAGCTGCATTAGCTAGTGGCTACTTAGTTTTAAGAAAATCACCTAGTGAATTAAAAAATTTTTCAAGGGTATATAAATTTAAATATTGGCATTCAGCACTTTTACCCTTTACTTTTTTGGCGGTTATTAGCACGCTAAACAATGAACTAGCCGTTGTGATGCTTGGTTTTTTAGGCTCTGAAGAAGCTGTTGGATATTTTAAGGTGGCAATGCAAGGTGTAACATTATTGTCACTAGGCCTCGTTGCTATTAATAGTATTACGGGGCCTAATATCGCTCGTTTATATAAGCAAGGTGATATGATAGGTGTACAGGAATTACTCACAAGAAGCGTTAGATTAAGTGCGTTGACATCTGTTCCATTTGCTCTATTTCTTATATTTTTTGGTGATTGGATCGTAGTGTTGTTGTTTGGCCCAGAATATTTACCAGCATCAAAAATATTAACGATTTTATGTGTTGGACAAATAGTAAATGTTCTAATGGGCTCTGTTGGCCTAGTTCTTCAGATGATCGGTCAGGAGAGAAGAGCATTAAAAAGCTTACTAATTACACTTATAATCACTTTTGTTTTATTAGTAACATTGATCCCCTTATATCAATCCATCGGTGCTGCTACTGCTGTGAGTTTTAGTATAATTATATGGAATATACTTATGGCTTGGGATGTTCATTCTGTATCTAAACTTAAGTGTTGGATCAAATAAGAAGAATGTTATGGTTTTTATTTTATTAAGCTTAGTGTAATAATTAGATTGTCATGATAAAAAGAAAATTAATACTACATATAGGAACAGAAAAAACTGGTACAACAAGTATACAGGAATCTTTATTTCACAACAAAGAATTATTAATGGAATGTGAAAAAGTTTATTTCATGCAAAGTATTGGAGATAAAAATAATAGATTGTTACCTGCGGCTTTTATGAGCATTGACAAGAAAGATGACTTTTTTATTAAATCAGAGATTGATGATACATTTTCAAGAACTAAATTTAAAGAAAACGTTATTAACTCATTTAAAAAGGAATATGAGAATATTCCCGATGATGTTAATGCTGTAATTATTAGTAGCGAACATTTCCAATCCAGACTTGATACTATAAGTGAAATAAAAGAGTTGTCGGATTTTTTATCTGAATATTTTTATGAGGTTAAAATCGTTTGTTATATTAGAGATATGTATTCATATTTTTTGTCTAGCTATTCCACAGAGATAAAGGCAGGGCGAATAATGTCGATTGAAGAGTATTTACTTCAATGTAATTCAGGTAATTTATTTTTCAATCATTATTTGATGCTAGAAATGTGGAGTGAGGTTTTTGGAGTAAGTAATATTGTAGTCAGAGATTTTAGTAAATATAAGTTAAAAAACAAAGATGTTGTTGACGATTTTTATAATGTAATTTCAATGAGTGATTCTTTTTTAAAGAATGAACATAGATTGAATTTAAGATTTAATGAGTCTTTAAATAATTCTGGTATTTATTGGGCGCTGGTTATTAATTCTTTACTTACATTTCAAGAGTTTAAAATTAAGAATAGGTGGAGATCTAAAATTAGGTCTATTATTATTAATAGGATTTTGATTAAATTGTTCTCAGGAAAGATAACAGGTTATTCTTATATGAAGGAGGCCATTGACAAAGACTTTCAAAGCTGCAAGAAAAACTTGAACGAAAAATATATAGGAAAGTATAATTTATAATTGACTAGGCGCTGTTCAGGAAGGGAAATCGCATGAATAAACCTATTTTTATAGGGCTAAATATTTTTTAGTAAAAGCTAATATTTAGAGGTGAATTGAAAATATTCAAAAAGTTAGTTCTTTTCAGAGGACCAAATTGACGATCATTTTCGTCAGAGAAAATTTATGAAACTGGCCGGAATTAAAAGGGGTGTAGTGAGTTTTCAACTTTCGAATGTAATTAGATAGCCATGTCGCAGAGTAGTCATTAATCGGATGATAAATTTGTAGATCATTTTCAGTTTTTTTAAATACCTACATAGATAAATTGGAGGCCAAACAATGAGTAACCAGCACTCAGTTATGCATTTGGGTGTTATCCCAGATTACCGACAATAAGGTAAAATTGAGCACAAGTTAACTGACATCATTTTGTTAACATTTTGTGCAGTGCTTTTGGTCAAGGTTATTGGAAAGCGATTAGGTGGTTTTAGCTATGGTGTACCTTCAGCATCGACGGTAGTTAGAGCGATGGGAATGATTAATACAATTCGATTGCAAAATGCTTTATTGAATGGATCAAGGGCTGCTGTGAGCTTACTAAAGGTAAAGTTATTGCTATTGATGGTAAAACCGTTGAGGCTCGTATGATGATTCTCAAGGGTTAAATGCTATCCATAAGGTGAACGTTTTTGCGACAGCAAATGGTCTGAGGCTCGGTCAACATAAGAGAAGTCTAACGAGAGCACGGCTATTCCTGAGTTCTGGAATTACTAGAAATATCTGGTTGTTTAGTCACTATTGATTAGATGGGTTACAAGAAGAGCATTACTCAAAAAGTGCTGAGTAAGAACGCCGATTAATTGCTTGCTGTAAAAGGAAATCAAGGTCGATTGGAACAAGCCGTCTATAACTATTTCGATATGAGTATGCTGCAAAAACACGATGGTGATTCTTACAGTACACAAGAAAAATCGAGAGGTAGACAAGAAACAAGGCTGGCATTGACGATTGGCCAGAGCGAAAAACTATGGATATCGTCGTTTCAATAAGATAAGAAGAAGCGGTAGCGAAAGAGTCGGAATTTTCGGTTAGCTATTACATTAGCTCGAAAAGTCTAATTGCTAAAAAATTGTTAAATGCCACGCGTTCACACTGGTTAGCAGAGTCGATGCACTGGATACTCGATACCACATTTGGTGAAGATGCTTGCCAAAAGCGAGCAGAAGAAAGTGCAGAGAACTTCGCAAGGATCACACAAACTTGCTTAAATATGCTGACGAGCGAAACGACTTTGAAAGCAAGTATTAAACATAAAAGAGCGAGTGTGCGGTGGATAGTGAGTATCTTTTTAAGATATTGAGAAGCCTTTATTGACGGAAATGTTTATGATTTTTCCGTGACGAACAGGGCTAAATCGGATAAGCCAAACCGAAAAAATCATAAATATAACAATATGTATTGACGCTTCACCTAATAGAAGATGTGTCCAAAAGACTTGAAAAGTTATCTGGTATTTTATGAATGAATTAATTACAGTTGTCATACCTGCTTACAATGCAGAATCTACTATATATGAAGCTATCGAATCAATATGTTCTCAAAGTTACAAAAATTTAGAGATAATAGTAGTAGATGATGGGTCTACTGACGGTACGCTAAATATTATTAAAGGATTTAAAGATAAGAGGATATTAATACTAACCCAGGAAAATTTAGGTGTCAGTAAAGCTCTCAATAATGCTATATCAATTGCTAATGGTAGTATGATTGTCAGAATGGATAGCGATGACATATCACATCCAGATAGAATTATGCAGCAAGCTAGTTTTATGAAGAAAAATAAAGATGTTGTTTTGCTTGGCTGTTCGATTAATTATATTGATAAAAATGGCCAGTACTTGGCGAGAGGTTTTAGCCTAGTAAATCATAAAGAAATCGCTAAGGTTATAGATGTGTCTAACCCATTTAATCATCCTACAGTGATCTTTAAGAAAGAAATATTTTTAAAGACAACTAAATATGACGAAAATTTGTCAGGATTATTTGAAGATCATTACCTTTGGAAAGAAATGTTAGCATTAGGAAAGGTGGCTAATTTACATTTTCCTTTGGTTAATTATCGTCTTACTGACAATCAAATTACATCAAAAATTGAAACGGAAAAATATAAAGAAATAAAGTCTAGAGTTATTAGAGGGCTTCACTACTCACCTATGGACATTAAACTGTTGAGAGACGAAATGGCCAATGGAACTTTTCGTGGGAATAGAGTTATTAAGATTCAACAGTCTTTTTTGTATAGGCTATATAAAATTTTAGTTTTTGTTGGTCTGTCTGAACAAATATCTTCTCATATAGTTAGCAAAATTAAATCAACTGTGATTAAATTTCGGATTATTAATTGATTCCTGGCGTTGTTATACTTTTTAGGTGACAAGTATGAATATATGCATACTGATAAATGACTTGGGTAAAACTGGTGGTTTACGAACTGTAGCAATAAATTTGGCAAATGCATTGATGGAAAATGGACATGAAGTCCTTATTTTGTCTGCGGTTAATCACTCAGAAAAGATTGGAAATATAAAAGTAGATACCCTTGGCTTGGAGAAGTTACACTGTTTGAATAAGGTTAATAAAGTATTCTGGTATTTGAAGTGTTTTTATTCTTTCTATAAGTTTTCTCGTGAGAGAAATGATACCTTTATCGGCATAGGCACTTTAATGAATATTATGATGTATTCTAAAGCACCTAGAGTTATTGCGACCGAACATACAGCATATAAAAATAATAACAAAATAATCCAATGGACTAGAAAGCTTACTTATTCCAAGTTTAAAAAGATAGTATTGTTGACTCAACGTGATAAACACTATTATGAAAAAATTAATGATAATGTTGTTGTTATTCCTAACTTTATAGAAGGTGTGCGTAAAGTTGAGTATTCTGAGACCAGTCATAGAGTGTTGTTTGTGGGAATGCTATCAAAAGTCAAGGGAAGCGACTATTTAATAGAAATTATTAAAAAATCTGTATTGAGTAATAGTGATATCCACTTTGATATCGTAGGAGATGGACCTGAATTTACCACTTTTTCAGAAGCTGTCAAATCTCTTTCGATTAACGACCGAGTATCCATCCATGGAAGATTAAATGATGTGACAAGTCTATATCAAAATGCGAGTTTATTTATTCTTACTTCTCGCAATGAGGGATTTCCAATGGTTATTTTGGAAGCTCAAAGTCACGGCTTGCCTGTCGTGTCATTCGATTGCGAGACAGGACCATCAGAGATTATTCGGAATGGGTTTAACGGTTATTTGATTGATGAGTTTGACGTTGAAGAGTTTTCAAAACATTTGGTTGACCTATTTGAGAGCATCTCCTCACG
>JBLWXP010000030.1:0-6715 GCA_048267405.1 Balneola sp.
AGTGAGGAATGACATCTAATGGTAGATATCTCTGGTTAGAGTGGTGTTAATGATTATTTTTAGAAAAAATATCAAAAATATATTGAACTGGTTAAACAGCGTTGTATACCGTGTGCCATCTATTTAGGACTATAGCTCAGTTGGTTAGAGCGCTACTGCAATTGTCAATTTGTGAGAAAATCGTAGTGCTCTAACCCTCTTTCAAACATAAATATTGCCTCAGACCTTCGCTATGGTAGCGAAATTTTGCAGATATAATAGACTTGATTAAGTTCAAAGTGGTTTCGTGGGAGCCGGTTGCTCGTATCTATAATTATTTGTATAGGTTTCTTGTGTTAGGCTATCGCCTGTATTTTCGGATGATTTGTAGAGCAGAGAAAAACCTGTCCGAAAAATATATATGTTAAGTCGTTATGCGCTAGACACATTAAAAATGTGAATATCAGCTACACCCTCAGAACGCCCCTTTTTCCTTGTTGGATGATCATACTTTAAGACGACGTCACTTCTAAAATTAATAAGAAAGATTGCTGCTCCAAGGCTAAGAGGCTTTGTACCAAAGGGAGCAAGTAATATTTTATCCGATGCTATGCTTTCTTTAATGTAAACTAGCATGTTGTAAATATCTAACGGGGAGTGGGCTGAAACAAATTGTGGTTCAGAGCAAACATCTTTTAGGGTGTCTATGTTTTGAATGAAGCTATGCTTGTCCCAGCCAACCTTGTAACCTGGTGTCCCAAATATTGGTAATATAGAGCTAATATATGCTCCTTCATCCTCTTGCATGAGATGTCCTAGTCTCGATCTCTCAAACCCCAATATCGTGATGAGAGGTGCTTTTTCTTCTGATGATATTGCTTGCGCAAACCCCGGAATTGCTTTGAAGCCTCCAGAATGTGAAGATAAATCGAATTCGTGCTTGCCCAAATCATTCATGTAATTGGTTCGGCGTTTATAGCTTTCGGGCTCGGCATAACATATGTTGATTGCATCAATTTCGATAGTGTCAAACCATTTAAGAACTACTAGAAGCTCGATAAAACCAATGGTTGTTGATTCAATGAGAATCGAATCAAACTCAAACGCAGCAAGTACTTTATTAAAGCCCTGATTAGGACGCATAACAGGAAACGGCTGGCCGTTTAATTGAATAGCATAGGTATCTATATCAAAATTTACTGTAACTATGTTTTGGGTATGCTTCCCGATTTCTTCGAGCAGTTTCTCTCCACGATCATCAATGGGAGCACCGCAGAATACAAGTGTGCTACCGATACCTTGGAAATGATTAACATCTACTACGCTAGAATCCGTTATACTTAACAATCCCAAAACCCTCTTTGCGATCCTTCACTTGATGAGCCGTCAGTATTCTTTGATAGAGAATCATCATCGATATCAACTTCCCATTTTTTCGCATATTTATTTCTAAGTTTGAAGTAATCTTCTTCGCTTCCTGCAAAAATAGAAGATATCTCTTCTTTAGAGAAAACAAATTTTTTCTTTCTTCTGTAGCTAATTCCAAAGTGAGGGCTGTAGATTGGGTGAAGCATATATTCCTTGGATGACGCATCACTTACTGTTTTGCGTTTAGTATCACCTTCAACCTCTATTAAAACTGACCAAATTACAGCTTCGTCTAACAAGGTTTTCGTAGTTTCATCAAGAGTATCCCTATCGGATAACTTAATAGAGAAATGATTTACCTCTGTTTCGCTTTGGCTTTTTCTTTTTTGGAGTACTTGGAAAAATAGTCCTAAACGATTTGCTATAAATCGTAGTTTTTCCCCGTGCTGACCAAGCTCGTCAATTTTAATAAGGTCTAGTCTACTACTAGTAACGGCTGCTTCGGCTTGAATATCAGTGTCTATAGGGGTGATGTGCTCAATGCTAATTTGTATACCATTTCTTGCAGCTACTGATAGGGTTTGATGACATAGTTCCAAAAAATGGCGCATATTCCCACGAGAAAGAGTGCAGAACCTGTCAAATCCTGTATATAAAGGGTTCTTTTTCCAACTTGCACTAAGGTAAACCCATAGAATTCCGCCTACAAGGTTTTGATCAATTAGATTTTTATAAGCTTCTTTGTTTCCTTCTTTAGCTTCTGTAAACATCGTAAGCACAGAGTCAGGAGTGTATTTCTTCCTATTAAGGATGATTCCATTAACTATAGATTCTTCGGGATAGTCTGGATCAATATAAGATGCACGTGTGTACGATTTAGTAACATTTTGGGGGATTAAAAAATTCTCTATTCTTCTCTTTAAGGAACCTTCGGATATTACATCTTTTGCAATTTCAGAGTGTGGCTTTCCGGGGAGGAAGTCACGGGCTATTTTGATGATGTGATTTTTGTATTCTTCAGTTTTTCTGTCATCAATGTGTTGCTCATTGCAAAAATAGTTTCTTAGTTTTTCATATCCTTCGAATTTAATATATTCCATCAATTTTAAGCAAAGCACCTCGGCTGCAAAAAACCTGAATTCTGAGGCTTCAAAACTTTCAACATCTACAACTCTGTAGTCATTTCTTTGAACTAAGCTTTCTTTACTACTGGTCTTTCTATTTACCTTCGCTCCTCGTTTGTAAGCAGCATTGAAAATAAGAGGAGAAGTTCCATGCTTCATCCAGCTATTTATAACTGTTTGCTGTTCTGAACTAAGATTTTCAAATTCATCAAAGTAAATGTAGAAGCATAGATTTTCTAATTCTGTAGAGGCGCTAGTTATTCCATCAATTAAGGATAGTAAAACTGTTTTGGGCTCCAAAAACATTGGTTTATCGAATGAATCAACATCAGAAACCCAGAGGTTAAAGCTTGTGCTGAGTTCTTTTTGAAAATCTAACAGGCCCCCATAGGTAGTTGGAAAATTTGGGATGGCATTTTGAAGTGATCTTGGGGTTTTTAATTCTAGAAGATCAATATCGTAGCTTATGTCTTCAAAAAAAGTATTGGAGATACTGGTGATCGCTGAAGCAAACTCATTTAGAAGGTTGAGAAGCAAATAATGTGTGAAGGTTTTTTTCCAGTCTGTATCGAAATTGAAGCTGTTTATCATCGAACAAAAGTCTGTATCAGGCCTAAAATACAGCCCAATATGCTTTAGCTCTTCTGATGAGATCTTACTTCTTTTTTTGCTTAACCTTGTTTGATGACAATGGTATTTGATGAACATTGTCTTGCCAGAGCCTCGTCCCCCTTCGATCATTACTGCTTTGCTGTAGTTAAACAAACAGGAGTATTCTTCATATCTAGGAGGTATAACGAAGTTTTGCCATAAATCTGATGGGTATTCTTCGGCACGATTTTTTGAGAAGGTGTTTAAAAGTATATTTTTCATGATCTGCCTCTAAATACTAGTCTTTTCCATTTGCCTTCTTCTTCATGATACATGGCTTTAAGGTTATTGTTTGGCGTTGAAAAAAAGAAGCTATATGTCAGGCTTTGGTTATTCATTCCGTACCTGTATTTCAAGGCTTTGTCATTGGGCATGAAAATCGAATCATAAAAATCTTTGGCATCTTGAACTGTATTAGTTTGATCGCCTCTAAAAAAACCATCTTTGCATGGATGAAAAAAATTATCTTTTTCAGTAATAAGGTCAATAGGTTTAACTGAAATGAAAGGATGGGTACTCTCGATTCTTTTAATAGCATCAGTATGCCCAGCTAAAGGGATATAAATGAAAGATGCTGCGTCCTTTAGGTTGATAATAGATTGTTGTTGGAAAAATTTAAGAAACTGGGCTCCCGAGCCTGCTATATCGTCTAGAAAAACTATAAGTTTAGTTCCATTTTCAATGGCTCTAGCTATATGTTCGGGTTGCTGAATGAATCTACCTTGGATGTCGTTTGCTTCAATAAACTCCCTAACGACAACCGCAGAGCTTTTTACACGCCCATCTGAGATGTTCACTGGCACAAACCTAACTAACTGATTACCAGTATTTAAACTGTCGGACCACTCTTGTATTGACTCAAAGTTATTGATTTCCAGTTTACGGCAATGATTAGGGGTTACATCCATCAGAATATTACGCATCATTGAGTGGCACATCTTCCTTGAACGAAAGGTAAATGCATTCAGCAAACATGCTGCAAAGTATTGTTCTTCAGGTGTATTGAAATTACGTAGCCATCGATCAAACTTTAACTCTTCAATTCCTTCCCATATTCCTTGGGAAATAAGCAAACGAGTTTTGTCGATTACACTACCAGTAAAGGCTTCACCGCCGGGCGGCACTTGAAAGTTTATCGGCATTGAAAAATCCATGTAAGATCTGACGAGTAATATACTTTGCACCAACCCCTAGAGATCGTTTTCTTAATTCATTTGTGAGGTCGTATTTTGTAATTAGCTCCCATATTTCTCTATTGTGTTTGGAGCGAATTACGAATAAACAATCTGATATGGGTAGGTGCCCTGATTCTATATACGCAATTCTGCCATGACATCTAGAACCAACTCTGGCTATTAGAATGTCTCCTGCGGAAGCACACTTTATTCGGGAAGGAACTGTCACCGTATCGGTGTAAACTTTTTCAGCTTGTTCGTTAATATGGCTTGTATGTAAGTATGGTAAGCTTGATGATCGGAGCTCGTTATGGGTCAAGTTTCCTCTAAAAATGGCTTCTATTGGAAATTTGCTAAGTTTGGCTAAAGAAGAATTGTGACCTACTGGAGTATGGAAGTCGTAATCCATCCTTGCACAGGCAGCCGTCGTTTCAATCTCTAACTTTTTTTCTTGATCGATATGCTGCAATAAAATTTTCTTGTTCGACGATTTAGAGTTCTTAAGGCATAAAGCAAATGTTGTGGCTTCAGTTTTTTTGAATGCATTATCTGGAAGTTGTATACAAGATTGTATAGTTAATTCTGAAGTTATGTATTCTCTAAAACCTTCCCATCTCTCTCCGCATATTAGGCTGGCAGGGAGGATGAACCCAAGTTCGGCTTCTTTCTTAGTAACAAGTAAATTCTGTGCAAGGAAAATTAACTCAGCAGGTATTAAACGGATTTGTTTACTAATGACTTGATCGAGGCCTACTGATCGTAAAATTTCCTGAGCATTAGAGTCGTAATTGGTGAAAATGTAAGGAGGATTGGATACCGCAATATCTATTTTCCCATACTTTTCGACTATTTTGTGAGATAGCTCAGGGTCAAGGGCATCTCCTGAATGAAGTTGTAGGCCTTGGTTTGAGTTATCAATATTTCTTGGGTCAATATCAAAACCAATCAACTCAGCTTCGTTCCAGCGTCTTCCAGCAGCTAGCAACAAGCTAGATTCGCCGCAGCCAATATCAAGCACATTTGCTACGGATTCCGTATCAAGTTGAGAGATTAAAAAATCGCTCACGGTATCGTCAGTGTAGAATTGTGCGAGGCTCAATGTTTTACCCCTCAGGGTTTATTAGTTTGTTTAGAGATATTTATAATAGGAATCCGATTATGCTTTTAGATGTCGAGTAAGACAATTGTTTTGAAAGAAGATTACGTTGTACAGGATGATTTATTATCAAGAAAGAGGTCAAAAAGGATAGTGGTAGGACTAAGCAGATTCGAACTGCTGACCTCATCCATGTCAAGGATGCGCTCTAACCAACTGAGCTATAGTCCTATCGAGAAGGAATTTGAAATCCCGAGAGGCGCATATTAGAGCAAATCTTTATGTGTGAAGCAATAGTAATAATTGGGTTATGCCTGATTTATTTTGGTTCAGCTTGTCCAGACTTACCAGAGCTTTAAGTGCTGGATTCCTACCGCATAAGGCTACTTCGACTTTCATTTTGTATGTCATATAGTTAAGGGATTTTGACTATGAAATTGTGAGATGAATCTATATCCTGAGAAAAGGATAATATTTGGCTATTATCAAACGAAAATACACTTTAAAAATTTCCACACTTTTTGTGTGCTGTTATAGGCCCTATTTAACCCTACATGACCGCATGCAATAAATGATATAAAAATTTAACTTATTGAACTTAAAAGAAAATATATTTATTTGTGGGGTTTTATTCTGCATTTTTACATGGTGGATGTCAGCAGTTTGAGCCGAGCGCAGCGAGACCACATCGGAGCTTGCGACGATAGCCCGAAGGGGAATAATCTGACTAGTCCTACCAAATACAAAGAAGCCTCGCGAATGCGGGGCTTTTTGCTATCTGGACTATATCGATGCTGCCGGTCGTTTTTCCATCTTGCATAAAATCAACTTATTAGTTTAATTTATTGTAAAACAAATCCATTAGTTTATATTTAAGCAAAGTAAATAGATAAGTTGATTTTATATGCGTTTTCCAGAACAGGTTGGTCAAGAGGTTGCTAAACACCGTAAAGCTAAAGTCGGTCCGCAAAATGCGATGCAGGCGCTTACGGGGATGAAGACTCAGCAATATAACCGATTAGAAAATGGAGCGGATGTTCGGCTGTCTACGTTATTTCGTGTGACTGATGCACTCGCGCTTGAAATGGCGCTGGTGCCGCGTGAACGTATGTTGTTGGTGGATATGATTCTTAATGCTTCTGAAGCGCAGTTGGAAACTTACAAGCAATTTATGCTTCAGCAGCTTCAGTATGAAGAGGATCCATCGAAGGCTTTATCATCAGCAACAGGGGTAAATGCATTAATGCAGGAACTTTCAGATGAGTGATAAACGTCATGAGAGGGTGGCTGCCCTGAGTATGACTCTCCATGGTACACCGGTG
>JBLWXP010000031.1:0-6569 GCA_048267405.1 Balneola sp.
CAAATAATGTATGTGAAACAGATATGAATAGGCCTATAGAGCCTGATTCGTTAATTATCTTTGTAGGAGATACTAACCATGAAACTTGCATCTTTTCGTACAGGTCAGCACCTGACTTTGAACTCGTCGACTTATGAAATTATTAGAACACTTGAAAATAAAGATGCTGTTTTGGAGAGGAAGCCAGACTTAGCAATTGTCCTGTATACGGAGGCTGAACTATCTGAAGCTCTTTCCAATGGCACTTTGTCTTTTATCGGTAACCTAGGGATTGATGAGGGTCTGCCAAAGGATGTTTCTTGCCTTTCTGAAAAGGACCAAGAGATAGCCTTTTCAAAGTTTGAATATATACAACAAATTATTGCTAGAGGAGGTGAAAGACCAAGCCTAAAGGCAGTAGAGGTATGGATAGACGACATTTCTGCAACCTTGGGTGACTGTTCACCTCCTAGTCCTATCACTATTTATCGTTGGTGGAGGGCCTGGTTTGAATCAGGTAAAGATATTTCTTCGCTAGCTCCTAAGCAAAAACTAGGTCGTCGTTCTTTTTATGTTCTGGAGCTTGGGCCAATGATTCTTGATGCTTCTGAGTCTCTGCTTTTAAAGGCTACGCCGCATACAAAAAGTGATGTATACGATTACATTTTGGCGAATATTAATGAATCCGCTATTAAGGGGGTTAGATATCAAAAGCCGTCTAAAGCGACTTTTTATCGTTTATTAGATAAGTTGTTAGATCCATTTGAGTTAATGGCTGCTCAAAAAGGGAAAACAGTGGCTAATAAGTTCTATAGGATGCATGGAGCGGGATATGTGACTTCTCGCATACTTGAGCGAGTGGAAATTGATCATACACCGTTAAATATTTTCGTAGTTGATGAAAATACCAAGAAAGTAATTGGTCGCCCAAATTTCACTTTAATTTTAGATCACTTTTCTAAGATGCCTTTAGGATTTTATATAGGCTTTGAACCCCCCTCTTCAGTATCAGTAATGCGTGCTATTCGACATGCAATTTTATCTAAGGATTATGTTAGTAAAGAGTTCCCTTCAATAAGGAATAGCTGGCCTGCTTATGGGTGCTTTACAACTCTTGCCTGTGATAATGGTTCAGAATTTCATGATCATCAGTTAAGACGGATGTGTAATGAGCTTAATACAGAGCTTTTCTTTTGCCCGTCAAAACAACCACATTATAAAGGGTCAGTTGAACGTTTTCTGGGTACTTTGAATAGAGCTGTATGCCATAAATTAAAAGGGACTTCTTATGGAAGTATATCTGAACGCGGGGAGTACGAATCAACAAAGCTTGCGTCTGTCACTTTAGATAAGCTTCGTGAACTGATTCATAAGTGGGTAATAGACATTTACATTCATAGTCCGCATGCAGGGCTGGATGATACACCGGCTAATGTTTGGAAGAACGGACTAAAAGATATCGAATTGATTCTGCCACAGAGCCGAGAGCGGCTTGATCTTATTCTGACAAAAGAATATGTCAGGAAGTTATCTCATGAAGGCATTCGTCTATTTAAACTTAATTATAGCTCTGATGAACTAAGGTTGTTTCGACAACAACTTAAAGCTAACGCAACTGTACATGTGCGAATTGACCCTGAAAACGTAGGTAAAATATGGGTTTTAGATAAAGCAAATCAACGTTATTTCAGCGTACCTTGTACTAAACCTGAATATGCTGAAGGCATCTCATTGAGACAGCATAGATCTGTACTATCTGTTCGCAATGAAAAAAAAGTGGCTGCCATTACTCCTAGTCTTCTTCAGGCAAAAAAAGAATTTACTGATCATGTAAATGAGCTTTCTAACAGCAAGAGTATTCGAGCTAAAACTCAAGCAGCACAACTTAAGCAAAACCCTATAGAAGTAATTTTAGATAACCCTAAGGATTTGGATCGCTCTGAATTGTTGGTTCCTCCTGGTTTAGAGGATTTTGATGTGGAGATAAAATATGAATAAGAACCAGATTGCATCATTATCTAAGCTAAATGGGCTGATAGTTCATCACCCTCAATTTGAATGCGCGTACAAACAAATAAATGAATGTTATGAACTAAAAAATGCAGGGTTGCCGGTAAATTTTTTGTGTCTAGGTATGTCCGGTACAGGAAAAACAACATTGAAAGAGAAATTTCTCAATCAGCATCTTCCTTATCAGACTAGGGACCGAAAAATTGTACCAGTTCTTGTGGTCGATATACCCTCTTTACCTACCGTGAAGAATGTATCAGAAGCCGTATTGCTTGAATTAGGAGACCCTCTTTTTAACAGAGGTACTGCTATAGAAAAAACAAACAGGATTTTGACATTAGTAAAGACCTGTAAAGTACAACTTATTATTTTTGATGAACTACAACATTTTGTTGATCAGGGAAGCAGGTCTACACCTAGTCAGGCTGCGGACTGGTTGAAAACCATTATTGACCGATCAAACGCATCAGTCGTGCTTATGGGATTACAAAGAAGTGAGCACATTCTTCGTTTGAATGAGCAGCTCAGAAGGCGTTTTAGTCGTAGAATTAATTTAGAGCCCTTTTCTCTAGCTAAGATGAATAGTTATTGGGATTTTGTTCGTGTACTACGTGCCATGTTGAAGGTTGTGGACATGCAAGAGGAAACAAACCTGTCTGATAATTTGGTAAGGAGAATACATTATGCAACGAATGGGGTTATTGGTTACATGCAGACACTGCTTATGGCTGCATTTCGAAGTGCATCTAGTTTCGGCAGAAGTTACATAAGTGAGGAGGATTTCGAGGCTGCATTTACGGAATCAATATGGTCTGCTGGGATTGGAACTAATAATCCATTTAATGAAGATTTTGTTTTTAAGAGGCTTATCAAGCCAGGTATGCCCTTCCATCGTTTGATGAGTCCGGAGGAAGTATAATGGCGACCTTAATTATTCCATTAGTCTATCCGAAAGCTTTTGAAGATGAGTCTCCTATTGGGTATTTAATTCGGGTTGTTGAGGCTAATGGTTATAAACGAGTTCAATGGCTATTTAGTGCTGATGGCGAGCCTTTTAGTTTTTCCCCTCAAAAGTTACTTGAAGCTTTGATTGATGCGAAATGGACTGGCTTTTATACATTCAAAGAACTGATATCTGCGATATACAACGTAGATCAGAAACTATTTCGTTTTGAATCGTTTCGTTACTGCAAAGAGTGTTTGAAAGAGAGGCCTTATCATCGTGCTAGCTGGCAGCTAAGTACTACAGTTGTTTGTGTTAAGCATAGGATGTGGCTCATTGATGAGTGTCGATCATGTGGTTCAAAGCTTAACTTCAAATCTATGTCCTCTATAACCTCATGTTGCTGTGGCGAGTCTTTGATAGATGTTGAGGATACAAATTATGTCCCAACAACAGTGTTGAGAATGCAGAACTTCCTGGATGGTAAATCGTGTATTGCAGAGCCCGATTTTGGGTTTAGTCATGCCTTCAACGGGCCTCTTTTTGATCGAGAGTATAGGCTTAAACTGATAATAAATTTTATTCGTTGGCAGCCTTCTGAAAATATGAAGAATTTAAAAACTGGCTACTTTACAGGGTTAAATACCTTCCCTGAAGCTAAATATTACTCGACAGCTTGTGCTGATGCTTGGTTTGCTACAGAGGAGGATTTTCAACGGTATCTAAGCTGTCTTCATTCAGAGGTTTTTAGTGATCAAAGCCGCGGAGATATTTATTTCAAAAGGTTTTACCAACGAATTTTTTCTATATGTACACATCCAAGTCAAGAATTGATCATTACTTCCATTCAGAATTATCTCAAGGATCACTGGACCTATGCGATAAATAAGAAGAACACACTATTCAGTAAAGAGGCGATCGAAAATCATAAGTGGATAGCGCTACAGCCTGCTTCTTCAGAATACAATATTTCAAAAGCTATGCTTCGAGAAGGAATTACTAGCGGCTCGATTAGATCTCGAATTAGACGTGTAAAATCAAGGGAAAATACAGTTATACACCGAGATGATGTTGTTGAATTTATCAATCAAGAGAAAACGTTTGTAAATGCAAAAGTAGCTATATCGCTTCTCGGTATAACTAAAAGTCAATTTTATGCTCTTATCGAAAGTGGTTTCATTGAAGGGATTTCTCCTGATGAGACAGTTAAAAAGGAATGGGTTATACACCTAGAGGATATATATGCACTGAAGAATTCTGTTTTTACTACCTTGCCACCTATAGAGGTCCAATATATTTATCTTCCTGAGGCTATTCGGAAAGTAGGAAATACTATAAAGAATCCCTTTATTACTATTGTTACAGCAATCAAAACACGTGAGCTTAAAGCCTTTGTTGATCCTAAGTATGTCGGGTTTAGGGGAGTCTGCATTGATATAGAAGATTTGAAGGATTGGTATTTACTAAAGCAGAAGAAGAAAAATCTTAACTATTTCAGCATTAACTCTTTGCGAAGATACTTTCAAGTATCTTCAATGCTTGTCCCCCAGCTTGTTGAAAAGGGATTAATCCAACGCATTAGGTTTAGTAAAAGGGATGAGGAGTTATCTATTACTCATAAGGAAGTGGATACTTTCAAGAACCGCTACGTACTACTATCAAAGTTGTCTAGAGTATGTGAAGTCTCATCCGCTGTTTTGATGGAGTTGTTCAGTGAAAAGGGAATCTATCCTGTAGATGATGATTGGGAAAAACCAGAACAGTTTGTTCAGAAAATCTATTACAGGTATGAACTTATCGACGTTCCGGAGGTACGCTCGATAGTCGCCTCCATGGATGACTGGAATTTTGTTTTCTAGGTAGGAATTGCTGATTGGTTGAGGTTTGTTATAAACAGTTCAGACCTTTTTAAGTTAAAATTTTGTTCTAACTAGTTTTGCTAAAACTACCTCAAAGTGCCTATCTGCTCATAGAGCTGGCCACAAATGAGTACTCAAACAAGTAACAACTAAACGGTCTGCTGGTCAATTGAACACCTGGCAAAGGTAAATATTCCAATCAGCTTCAAACATATCTAGGTGAGTGGCATACAATACACCCTGACCCCCACCCAACTCTTTCTACCTCTGATATAAGTGAATGGAGGAGAAACCTAAAAGGTCAAAAGGCTATTTTAATAATAATTGGTCAGAAGTCAGATTGGTTTGCATACTGGAATGGCAGCCAGGCTATCGTGATTAAACAACCGGTTAAGGAGATAAACAGCATGTGAGCATTTCACCATTGACCCCATCCATAAGCTACCAATAATGCTCTCAGGGCCAAGAAAAAGTAAGCTTTAAATTAAGATCAATTAGTTGTAGTTATACTATTCAATTCCTCTGCACTCTGACCAAGCTCAAGTACCAAGTCTTCCAGATCTATATCTTTGAGAATTGAGTCTTCAATGTGGTCGGCTGCGTACCTAGACTGCAAACTATCAGGATTAATTACCATATCATTCAACGTGCTAACTTGATCTGGTGTAAAAAGCTCAGTGAACTCACGTGCTAAATACCCAAGATCAAATAAATCCCTTATCTTTGATCGATTTTGCGCAGCATTCAGCTTCTGAGAAATGAGCTCTTGAGCGTGATAAACCTTAATATCATTGATGGTCGTATAAGCTTGTTCATCTATCTGTAATGCTCGGTATGACACTTCGAACTTTACTCGTCCCTTACCTTCAGGTCCGGTATATTCAAGCATCCATCGTTTTGTCGTTTGAGTATCTTTTGTTTGTTTGATCGCATCGAGGTTAATGGGAACACCTTTAAATGCATCCCTCATACGACTTTCTGGTTTGATTTGAACTGTTGAATCAAAGTCCAAGTCTTCACTGTATCGATCCAATCCATGACATAGCATCAGTGCCGTTCCCCCTTTCAATATCATAGGGGAATCAGAAAACTTTTGTGCAATACGAGCCATGACTTCCACATGCTGTTTCTGCAGAGGTGAAAATTCATCGATCACCTCAAGCTGCGGTAAGGTCATTTTTGCTTCTCCATGCCCTTAAATCTCTCATTTGGTCTGTCCTTAGAACCGGTTCTAGCTTATCCAACATAGAGGCAAGTTTTCTTTTATTTTTTTTCTCTGGAAACCAGTCATCGACAACATATGAATCGATACCGTTCCCATCATGAAGCCGCTGAAAAATCATGTCAGCCATTGCTCGATAATGGTTGGCCGCAAAGAGTTTTGTATTTGAAATGACACCTGCTTCTTCAAGGCTTTTTGTTTGATCCTCAATTCCTTCAGACCCAAAGACTGAGTATGTATCTGCATAGTTGTCACCCGCCACAAAAAACGGCCCAGGGTTTCTTCCATGCGAACCTTTAAACGTTTCAATGAAGTGCCAATCTCCCGTTCCTTCGTTGGACGGCAGATTTAATGCGGCAAGTCCCGTGAGATAGCGGCGCTTTGTTGTATACGGAATATCGGTAGGCTGGTAGCTACCCTGATAAACCCTTGTTTCAGGTTTCAGCTGTTTCTTCAGTTTATTCCGGCCTTTCACCGTTAACCTAACTAGCTTGTTTCTGGCATCATGAGGATCTTTACTTGTTGCGATCCAGTTTTTAGATACAAGCTTCGTTAC
>JBLWXP010000032.1:0-5181 GCA_048267405.1 Balneola sp.
TGATTGTTTTTCCGCATCCTAATTTCCAGAAATATTCTATAATAATCGCCGAGCTGTATTGAGAATAGATCCTCAAAACCTTTGGCAATTTCCTTAATTCCAGCATTTCCATTATTAATCAAGGTGCTGGTATGAAGCGCATAGATTAGTTCCACCAAATCTACTTTTGCACCGGTCCATTTCAATGGTTGAATATTTTTATTTTCACCAAAATGCTTTCTTTTTTTCCGTGATAATTTATTTTTTAGGTAATTGATAGTATGCGTATGTCCTAGTATTTTGGCGAAAACCATGTCCTTCGGAGTAGAAAATTTAGTGTCAATAATTGAAACTAGGGAGTCACAATACAATTCTTCAGCATCCGGATTTCGGGTAAAATATTCCAGGTCTAGATAGGAAAGGTTGCGAATGTAATATTCATATATTTCGCGATGTTCTAAAAAATAACTTCTGAATACAGAAATTTGCTTGATATAAAATTTGTGCCTTTCCTTGCCTGAAACCAGGGGCTGGTGTCTTTCAATATTGACCAAATTCATAAAATGTATGAGATATCCAACTATTTTAGGCTTAATTGATTTAAAAAACAGGCATTCCTCTTCGGGATTTTTAAAACCCTTTTTTATAACACGTTCCCGTGTTATAAGCAACGTATTTCTACATAATGCAATACCCTTCTCAGCTCTATTATACATCATCGGGCTATCAAGCTCCAATTGTTCCAACTCGCTTTCCAATCGTGAAAGCTCTTCTTTATAAAATTTCATATTGGGGCAAGTGTTGGTTAGTTAGACTAATTTATTCAAAGGAGTTTAAAAAAAATGAAGGTTGAACCTTCATTTTTGAAGGTTCAACCTTCAACTTTAAAAAAATAATTGGGGTAATATGCACTTGTAAAATCTTTTTATGCGGTATTATCTCATTATAGGAAAACCCAACGTAGCAACTAAGGAGGCTCTTTCTATATTTGAAGAAAAAGGAAGCTTTAACTGTGCAGGTACAATAACAGCAGAAAACGCAAGCTTAGTAGAAGATTTTAAATACCCTCCTCATTTAGTGTTCGTTGACCTTGATTATGCAGATTTTGATGTATATGAAATTATTGCAAAATTAAACTGCAGTTTGGGAATGCTGCCTCATTATATCGGAATAACCAATTCGCCACTTGTTGGATTCAACGCATTCAAAAACAAATTCGCTGATGTGGTCCTCGCTCCTTTTGATACAGATTCTATAGTAAACTTACTACTAAAATACAGCCGCAACTTTACCAAAAACCTTCTCTTTTGTGTTGAATCCTATTTCGCTTTCCAATATATTAACCTAAAAGATGTTGTATTGCTCAGGGCAGATAGATATGTAACCCAGTTTGTACTAAAGGATGGTTCCAGTATCAATAATTTTAAAAACCTTAAAGGCACCCATCAGTTACTACCAATTAATTTTCAAAGAATTCACAGAAGCTACGTAGTTAATGCACTGTACGTTTATAGAATCCATAGCGGCAGGCAGTTATTATATTTACGACATTACATCGAACCACTTCGTTTTTCTAAAAAATATAGCCCCAATATTGTCGAAATCAAGAGGATTCTAACAGGCCTTTCAATTCCTTCGTAGTCTGTACCCCCCCCTTTCGTAGTTAGTTTAGTATCATTCGTAGAATAGTGCCCTTTTTTTTTGGATAGTTTTCATTATGGGTAATACATTAGCCTTAAGGAAGTTGCTCTCCTTCTGGTTCCAAATGCCAGTTCATTGTGCACAATGAAATACCTCTTCACTCAGAGGGTATCATTCAATTGTTTAACAAAAAAACACGTACAATGAAAACACTATTTATATACCTCAGCTTCGTCTTAATAGGCTTCTTCGCCTCTTGTACACCAACCCCTGATATTCAGGAAAGCAGCGAATATAAAGCCCCACCCAGTTATGGTACCGGTGGCGAACACAGTTCGGAACTCGACAATGAAAAGGATTGAAACATATAACATCCTAATAAATAGAAAAGCCTTTCAAAATAGAGAGGCTTTTCTTACATTTGTTTACTCCCCGTATCCAAATATTATGAGCACCTACTATCCATCACGTGGGCGGGAGTTTACGTATGCGGTTATATTATTCCTTTATATAGTTCCGTTACCCTGCCTTACCCAAAATCTTCAAGTAGAAACTGATTTTGACAAGTACCTTCAACAAGCCCTGCAAGACACCTTCTCATTAGATAATAGAAAAAGGTTCTTAAGGATTGCCCATACTACCCAAAAGTTTCCGGCAACCGACAGTATAACCTATTCCAGGCTCAGCAAAATAGTGGTTGTATCCTCCCATTTAAACGACTCCGTCCTTTTCCATGAATTTGCCAAAGAAGCCCTTACCCTCGCAAAAACCTTAAATAATCCTGAACATCTTGGCGATGCCCACTGGAATTATGGATCCTTTTATGAAAGGCGAAAGAAATACGACAGTAGCTATGTACATTATAATACGGCATACAAATATTTTGTTGCAGCCAATAATGAATACTATGCGGCTAAAATGCTCTACAATATGGGCTATATCGCCGGGCAGACGTATGATTATACAGGAGCGGAAATTCTACTGTTCCGCAGTATCAAAATCTTTGAGCGATATAACAAACAGCTACAATTGTACAGATGCTATAACAAATTGGGCAACCATGCCGATGATATGGAGGAGTTTGATAAGTCTCTGGTATATTACAAAAAGGCTTCCACATTTATTCCCAATTTACAAAATAAGGAATACTACCAGTTGGAGCATTGGAACAATATGGGGGTGCGACTGTATAAGATGGAATTATTTACGGAGGCCATCCCCTATTTTAAGAAAGCGCTTGCCCACAAGGACTTATTAAAAACAAAACCCGCTCTTTATGCCAAATTATTGGACAATCTCGCCTTTTGCCAAGTTTCCTTAAGGAATTACCAAAATGTTTTGGATCCGATGCGCTATGCCTTGGCACTTCGTGATAGTATTGGAGACAACTCGGGTATGGTTACCAGCAGGTTGCGCTTTGCCTATTACTATGGAAAACAAGGGGATACCTTGACGGCTATAGTGCAGGCCAAACTTGGACTTAAACTGGCAAAGGAAAATCATTTTACCCCTGAAGTGCTGCATGCACTGGAAATGTTGGGCGGTTTGGATAAAAACAATGCCGTTTCCTATTTAGAGCAATATTTACATTTAAATAAAAGCTTGAATGCCAGAGACCGCAACTTGAGAAATAAATTTACTGCAATCCAGTTTGAAACCGACAAATATATAGCGGAAAATGAAAAGCTGTTCCGGCAAAGGTTATGGATAAGCATAGCCGCGATCACCATCATAATATTTGTCCTACTTATTTATTGGAATGCGAGGCAACGTTCAAGAAATAAAGCATTGCTATTTGAAAGGGAGCAGCAGCAATACAATGAGGATCTGTTCCTAATGAAACTGAAGCAAAAGACCAATCTGGAAAAAGGGAAATCGGAAGAACGGCTACGCATATCGCAAGAACTACATGACAATATCGTTTCGCGCCTATTTACACTTCGATTTCGCTGGTTATCGGTTTCCTTGACCGGGGAAGCACAAATGATCTCCCTACATAGGCATTTTCTGGAATTGCTGGAGGAACTGGAATTCGATATCCGAAACCTTTCCTATGATCTTAAAAAGGTAGTGTTTTTTTGGGAAGAAAAATACCTGGAAATACTTGAGAATATCCTTAAGGAAAAAAAGGCCATTGGCGGCTTTGACACCTATTTCGAATGTACAAACCCCGGCGATTGGGAGCAGTTAAGTCCGTTGACAAAAATAAATTTGCAACGCATCTTTGAGGAAGTGCTACAGAATATTGCAAAGCATGCCCAGGCCAAAATGGTTAATGTAATTATGAACAGGGAATTGGGAAATCTTGAATTGTCCATACGCGATAATGGCAAGGGGATGAATCTTTCCAAAATAAGAAAAGGCCTGGGGATGAAAAGTTTGGAAAACAGGACAGAAAAACTCCAAGGCAAGATTGAGGTAATCAGCAGCCCAGGTAGCGGCACAACAATAAAACTGCAAATTCCATTTAAATTAAACATAGAATGAAAACAAAGGGAATAAACATTTTGATGATTGATGACCACCCCATGATCCTAAAAAGTTATGTGGATGTACTAAAAGATATGGAACGTGCATCGGAACGTTACCGTTTTTCGATAGATCATGCACATTCCACCGAAGAGGCTTATTTATTCTTAAATATGCTCAAAGGGAAACAACTCCACCTTATCTTTTTGGATCTTGGCCTGCCCAATAACATAAAGTATTCCGGTCTACATTTAGGAGGTGATATACGAATGGGATTTCCCGAGGTAAAAATTATCATTATTACAAGCTATGATAGCTTCCCCCTAATCCAACAGGCCCTGAGTACGGTAAAACCAGATGGACTTCTCATTAAAGGCGAGCTAAATCCCGACAGTCTTAAAATTGCGGTCAATGATGTACTGGAGGGCATACCCCATTACACAAAGACCGTACGAAAATATTTAACGCATAAAGAGAAAACGCCGCCATTATTAGATCATTATGATTTACTCTTGCTCTACCACCTATCGGAAGGCAAACAGACCAAAGAGCTACCTGCAGTGCTCCACCTTTCCATAACTTCGGTAGAAAGAAGAAAGAGAAGGTTAAAGGAAATCTTAAAACTGGAAGCAGGCAGTACCGATGTGCAACTACTTAACCGGGCAAAGGAAGAAGGATTGTTATAAGCTACACTACAAGAAAAATTTATACTATATCATTTTGGAAACCCAAAACCTGAAATATCTATTTATCGAGCATCTCCCCCTACTACAGGAGGGGTTCCATCATGGTATAACAATGCTATCAGAAAACAATTCCCAAATTAACCTTAGTGGGATAGAAATAAATAACAGGGAGGCGTATGGCGGTTCTTTAACGGCATTAATGGATGACACTACCTTTGATCTTATCTGGATGAATATTGATTTCCCGTTTCCTATTATAGGCAGCCAATCCCCTTTTACGTTACTTGAAACCCTACGAAAGGACAACCCAGAAGCACAGATTTTGGTTAACCTACAGCAGGCAACCGTCTATGCCCTGCGAAATATCTTTCAAAAAATAAATCCCCACGGTATTTTGGAGCTTGTA